>NZ_JBQAGP010000004.1:0-350558 GCF_051916425.1 Bacillus cereus group sp. MYBK222-1 | reverse complement strand
TCCATCTTTCCAGTCGGTTCTGTTAAAATTATAAACTTCTCTGATGATACAATTACTGTTATTGCTTCACCAGAATCAGATCATGCGCTCAAAATAGTCGTCCCACCCCATTCCGAGGCAGCCCTAACGTCTGGTCCTTTATCACATATACAAGCTAGTACATCAGGAGGATCCAGTAAAGTCACATTTCTCTTTCACATCTTTTTCTCAAGGGATCCTGGTTCAGATAAATAACGATAAAAAGGTACAGTTATGCACTGTACCTTTTTATCGTGTTTATTCTCTTGATTTAATGAGTTCAACATTATAAGATTCAATATCCGTTAGCTCTCCTGTATAATACTTGTTTTCTCTATACCAAGACTGCTTTGAAAAATATGTCCATGCCTTGCGTATATTTCGTTTCTCTCTATTTTCAATTGTTCTTTCGATAAGTATGTTAAGTCCCCACTCGTTAATTTTCGGATATCAATATCAGGAAAGATGAAGCCATTATATATATACTGAGGTTTTGACAAAATTGAACACCGTCTTCAAAATGAGTGCCACACTTTGTACATACATTCATCCACCTTTTCGTTAGAAGCCAGTGAATCCCTGTGTAAAGGTTTGAATTATCGTGCTAATGTAAGACCACAGTACAATGAATGTTGCAATTCCAATTAAAACATTTGCGATAAGAAGTGTATAAATAAGGTCTAATCCGCCGTTATCTAGCTTTACTATAGCGACAATTATACTAATTGACATATACGTTGTAGCCAGCCCTAATAAGATTGGTAAGAAAAAGATTAATAAAAAGCTAAACAGAAAAGAAAGAACTAATATAGCAATAGCTGGCGTCGCTATCGTTCCCCACACACCGAATACTTCAAGAAATGAAAATGAAGATTTCATCATCTTTCCACTTACAAAAATAATAAATCCGACAAATAAAGTTAAAATTAGTAAAAATAAAAAGACAGTTATAGAGTCCCAAAAGAAATTAGGAGTCGTTATATCTGGTGCAAATGTTCTCGTAACAGCAGCTGCTGTGCTCATCATTCTATAAAAAATACATGCTCCTAAAAAACAAATAAGAACAAGACTTACAATTCCATTTCGTACTTCAATCTTGCCGCTTTTCATAATCGCTGTCGGTGCTTTGAAAGCATGTTTAAAAAACTGAAAATATCCACTCGCAAATCGCTTCGCTTGCTCTACCGTTTCATTTGTTCGAGTTTTCTTTGCTAAAGCTACGCGTTCCTGTTGCTCACCTTCACTCGCTACGGCTTCCTCCGTTAACGAATGTCCACAATTCCCGCAAAACTTTGCCTCTGCTCTATTTTCTGTATGACACGCCAGACATTTCATTCTCGCATTCCCCCCTTAAGCAGATACCGTATAGGGTGTTACAAATTCAATATATGACTTTGTACATAAAACATGACTACAAGAAAAAGATTCTGAAATCCTCCTTCTGAAAGAAAATATATGTGCTAGCAATCTTGAAAAAAAATGCTATTATGAAACAGAATAAAGTGAAACTTTAATCAGTGGGGGTTTTCTTCATCCCCCACTGATTATTAGTTGAACCAATCGGACTTTTATGGGCAGTTGATCCCCTACCTAACTTCTTTGCTTTCGCTGAATTTTGAGGTGGGGGTCTTACTGCCCATTAAAGTCGGATAAATAATGTTTCTAACAGATTGGATGAAAGACAATGGAATTGGTAAACTCAATTTTTCAAATACTCCTTACAAGCGTAATCCAATTATTTTCTTTAATTGGCGTTATCATTGTAATTGGATTTCTATTAGGCTATTTAGAATCTCTCACGCGCATGTATTGGTCGAGAGCTTTCGGAAGAAAAGGCTTCCTTTTAACAGCTTGGATCGGTGTTCCGATTCACGAACTTGGACATGCCATTATGTGCGTACTATTTCGTCATAAAATTGTAGCAACGCAGTTTTTCCCAACAGATACAAGCCAGGGCGCTTTAGGCTACGTACAACATCAATACAATCATAAAAGTGTATATCAACGAATTGGAAACTTCTTTATCGGCATCGGGCCTATTATTTCTGGTATTACCGCACTAATCCTTTTAATGCGCTATTTCGTACCAAATTCATATTTTTTATTTCATACAACTCTCGAAAAAACAATCACTTCTACTTCTATTAATGTAGAAATGGTTCAAAACATGCTCTTGTCGACGTTCGTATTATTGAAAAGTTTATTTACAATAAATAATGTATTGAATCCTTCCTTTTGGCTATTTTTATTTATCGCCATTTGTATTTCTGCACATATCGCTTTAAGCAAACCAGATATTCAAGGATCAATAGACGGTGTTATCGTCATGTTTATCGTGTTATTTTTATTCAACATCATAGCGGGATTGTTTCAGTATGATAGCAACCAACTAATTGGAAAAGTGATGAAGTATAATATGTACCTCATTGCGTTTTCTAGTGTAGCACTGCTGTTCTCTTGTATTTCTACACTTGTTAGTTTTGGGTTTTATAAAATAAGAGGAGGGCGTTCTTTTTGAACGCCCTCTTCTTCTCAATTATTCCTCTTATAATCACAATGCTCAACCGGCACACGAGCATGTCCCTCTTCATCGGTACACCATGACTGTGACTGGAAGGCAAGGAATATACCGATCCATTTTTCTTCCTTTTCAAAGTGAATGAGTATTCCTCCGTCTTGCCATATACCATTATCACCTTTCCATTTTTCTACATTCCCTTGATTCATGTGAATATCATGTATCCCGTTTCCTGGTTCGAAATGAAAGTAAGAATCGGGTGTATTTTCTTCTGGTCCCCATCTTTCACCGAACGCGTAAATAATTGCTTTTTCTTCTATTGCTTGTTTTATATAACGTTCTATTTTTTCATTTAAATCATTATCCACTCCTGCTTTTTCAGCAGGTAAAGGAATCATTTGCTTGGAATCAAATAAATTACCTCTTACGTAGTCTAAAGCTACTTTCGGTTCATTGTTTTTTATTTCTGTAAAACCAAATGGTAATGTTGGTAAAATATGAATCGCTTCTGACCGAATATTGTCGCTTGCAAAATATAAAACTTCTGACGGATAACTTTGCGACTTTACATTAATTGCAATACGATAATCTACTTCTGCTTCACCTTGTAAATGAACTTGATAATGAGGAGTTTTCCCTTTTCCGATTTTAGATTGTATAACTGTACCTTTTAACACGCCGTAGTTTTTTAGGGGCATACATTTCATCTCCTATTCATTTAATAGAAGCTATTCATGTTTAAAACATTATCCACTCATAACAAAAATCCTCCTATGTCAGGAGGATTTTTAATTTCTCAACATATACCAAACAACAACCTCTACCACTATAAGCAACACCGCACCAAAAATCATTAACGTCGTCTTCTTTAATAGTTCATTTTCACGATACGGAATGTTACATAAATACGCACCTAGTGTAATCCGTGACGGGCAAGCGATCGTCGCTACTGATGATGCGGTGTTTTGCAATGTTGTGACGTATTGCCACGGGAGTGCTACATTTTGCGCCGTTTGCATTTGTAGTTTTATGAACATCGCATTTGAGCCTGCATTACTACCTGTTAAAAAGCCACCGATACCACCGATAAACGGAGCAACGAAAACGAAAAATGTTCCAAATGTTTCACCAGCCGTTTTTGCAAGTAATGAATGCATGCCAGATGCACCCATTAATTCTGAAATGGCGATAAACATTGTCGTCGTAATCGCAAAAGGAATCCATTGTTTGATCGTTTGTGAGAGTGATTGTTTAATAATATTAGACGGGATGCGGAAGAAAATAATAGTAAATAAGCAAGTCATACCGAGCCAAAATCCTGGTGAATATAGTAACTCTAGTTTGTAAGAGTATGATTTCAAATCAAGAACCGCATATGATCTGAACAAATCATGTAATGCTGGAACGAGGCGAGAAAGTAAAATACAAACTGTTAGAAATATATAAGGGCTAATAATTTTTATAATAGATACTTCTCTCTCCGTTGCAGCCGCATGCTCTGTTATAAGATTTTGCCCACTTTTTCCTTTTAATTTAATGATAAGAAAGCCAAATGTAATCGTAATGATAGAACTTAGTATACCTGCTAGTTCAACACTTACGTATGCGTTAGAAAGATAGATTCCGAGAGAAAATAATAGAAAGAAACCGAATCCTTCCTTCCACTTTTCAATAACCGCCTGCCAGCCGCCAACAACGTGTAAAGAAAGAATGACGAAATAAGCAAACATCGGGATACTTAATAGCGCTGTATTTGTACCGAGTGTTGTAAGCGGCATATTGATAAGTTGCGAACCGATAATCGTACCAGTTGCCATTGCCCCCCATGAACTAGCTAGTAAGCCGATAAACGAGAGCAGTACAGCTTGGAACGGTTTATAACCTAATGAAAGAAAAATAGGTGCTGCAACCATAAAACCAATTCCGAATCCACTTACCGATTCAATTAGTGGGCAAATACCAAAGCACATAAGAAGCATTTGTAATAAACGATCTTGCGTCACTTCTTCTAAAAAACGCGCTACTTGGTCGATGTACCCCATTTTGTTCATGAGGTGAAATAAAAAAATACCGAAAAATAAAACGTACCCGACAATAAAACAAATTAACCATCCTTTAATCGTTGCGTGCACAGTTTCACTTATCCCTAATTGAAACGTTGGCGAGAGTAAAACGATTCCAACACATACCGCATAAGAAATTAACGAGGATCTTAATGACGTTTGTTTCAATAAAAATAAGCAAATGAAAATCATCATAATTGGGATAAGTGCCAAAAATATGGCCATGTTATCATCTCATTTCGTTTAAAATACAATTTTTAACTATTATATAACAGATGTCATAATTTTCAATTGTTTTTACAACAGTTTCAAAAAAGAGCCGTTTGGCTCTTTTTTGGATCACTCCCATTTTCTATTATCCTGAAAAACTGTCTGCTGGCCGACTATTTTGTCTAACAGAACAAACACAATATAAGCACATATGACTTGCAATACAACATTCCCAAATTTCATGAATTCAAATGAGTGGATCCATCGGAATAATTCATTTAACAATACAATCGAAACGATACTAAATAATTCTATACTAATCGAAAATATACATATTTCTAAAATAGATTGCTCTTGAATGCGATTTAAGTTGGAAAAGATGAATACATATCCTAAAAATAGAGCCATCAATTCTATTTTCGTCATGCTAATGAGCCAAGCGTATAGTGGTACAGTTAAGAGAAGATATAGTAGTTTACGTCTTAGCATGCTTTCTCACCCTCTAAATTATATGTATTTTCTGTATATTTTAACATTTATTACAGAAAACAAAAAGAAGAGACTTATGCCTCTTCTTTTTGTTTTGTTGCCTGTATGAATTCACATATTTCTTCTCGTTTTTCATTTTCTAACAGTTCAATAATTTTACTTCCAACGACAACCCCGTCACATATTGTAATCATTTCTTCTACATGTTCCTTTGTTGAAATACCGAACCCTGCCACTACCGGTAAATGCGTATGTGATTTTACTTTTTCTAAGTAACTATGAATCTCCTCTTTAAAGTTTTGACGTACGCCTGTTACGCCTGCTACTGTAACAGCGTAGACGAACCCTCCTGATTCACTCGTAATTTTCTCGATTCGCTCAATTGGGCTCGTAACGGTAACGAGTGGGATTAAAGCGATATTTGCAGTTCGGAGAAGCGGTGCAATAATGTCTTGTTCTTCATACGGTAAATCCGGAACGATAATACCGTCTACCCCTGCTTCCATACAGTTCTCGATAAATCGTTCTTTCCCGAATGCAAGTACTGGATTTAAATATGTCATGAGTACAAACGGAATTTGCACTTCTTTCCTTACCTCTATTAATGCTTGAAAAATGCCTTTTACTGTTACACCGCTATCTAGCGCTCGTTTCCCTGCTCTTTGAATCGTCGGGCCGTCTGCGACTGGATCTGAAAACGGGATGCCGATTTCAACGATGCTTGCTCCCGCTTCGTCTAGAAAACGAATTCTTTCTTTTAATTTTTCAAGGCCACCATCTCCGCCCATTACGTACGGAATAAATGCTTTCTTGCCATTTTCAAATGCTGCTTTCATTTTTTCTACTCCCATTGTTTACACCTCTTCCATATAACGTTTTATACTCTCTACATCTTTATCACCGCGGCCAGATAAACAAATGACAAGCCCTTCGTCTTTCTTCATTTGCGGCGCTAATTTTAAAGCGTACGCGACAGCATGCGAGCTTTCTAACGCCGGGATAATTCCTTCTTTTTTCGTTAATAATTGAAATGCTTCTAACGCTTCATCATCAGTAATGGAATGATAAGAAACGCGGCCAATATCTTTTAGCAAGCTATGTTCTGGCCCAACACCAGGGTAATCAAGTCCCGCCGAAATAGAGTGAGCTTCTTGAATTTGTCCTTCTTCATTTTGCAGAAGATACATCATCGATCCGTGGAGAACGCCAACGCTTCCTTTCGTTAAAGTAGCTGCATGCTTTTCTGTATGAACTCCTTTCCCTGCTGCTTCTACGCCGTAAAGAGCAACTTCTTCATCGTGTACGAACGGATAAAACATTCCCATCGCATTACTACCACCACCAATACAAGCAACGACTGCTTCTGGTAACTTTCCTTCTAACGCTTCATATTGTTTTTTCGTTTCTTTCCCAATTACACTTTGGAAATCACGGACAATTTGCGGGAATGGATGTGGCCCGAGAACAGATCCCATAATGTAGTGCGTATCATGCACATGTGAAACCCAGTATCGAAGCGCCTCGTTTACCGCATCTTTTAATGTACCGCTACCTGCTGCTACACTTTCTACTTTCGCTCCGAGTAATTCCATTCGGAACACATTTAATTTTTGACGTCTTACATCTTCTTCTCCCATAAAAATGACGCATTCTAAACCGAGAAGGGCACATACAGTAGCTGTTGCGACTCCGTGTTGTCCAGCTCCTGTTTCAGCGACAACTTTTTTCTTTCCCATTCGCACCGCAAGAAGTGCCTGACCAATTGTATTGTTAATTTTATGAGCTCCTGTATGGTTCAAATCTTCACGTTTTAAATAAATCTTTGCACCTCCGCAATACTCCGTCATATTCTCAGCGAAATAAAGCGGTGTTTCTCTTCCGACATACGTTTTTAAATAATGATTTAATTCCTTTTGAAACTCTTCATCTTCCATTGCCTCTTTATATGCTTCTTCTAGTTCTAATACAGATTGCATTAACGTTTCTGGAACGTATCGTCCTCCGTATATACCGTAGTGACCTTTTTCATCTGGATATGCGTAGTTCATTTAGAACACTCCTTCGCTTTTATAATAAATTGTTTTATTTTCTCTACATCTTTCTTTCCTTCTGTCTCTACTCCGCTGCTCACATCGACCATATACGGCCGAACAGTTCGAATTGCTTCTTCTATATTAAGAGCATTTAATCCACCAGCTAATATCGTTTTCTCTCGTAATTCTTTTGGCATATGTGCGAGTAGTTCCCATGAAAATTTCTTTCCATTTCCTCCGTGAAACCTTTCTTTTGGGCTATCAAACAATATATAATCCGTTTTATATGCTTGAGCATTTTTCATATCAATCTCTGAAGTTACTCCGAGCGCTTTTATAGACGGAATATTCAATCTTCTAATCTGATGATTATCTTCGTCCCCATGTAGTTGCACATGTGTTAACCCGCAATTCTCTGTAATTTTCTGGATTACTTCTACTGATTCATTTACGAAAACACCGATTTTTAACACGTTGGCTGGAAGTTCCTGAATGATTTCTTTCGCTAGCCCTGGAGTAATTTTTCTCTTACTTTCTGCAAAAACAAATCCGAGTGCATCAGCTCCGTATTCGCAAGCACGTTTTGCTGTTTCCATATCAGTGATCCCGCAAATTTTCACTTTCATATGTTCACCTTACAATCTTCAAAAAAGGTATGAATAGAAGACGATGTCATAAGCGCTTCTCCAACTAGTACACCTTTTGCCCCAGCTCGTTTAACGCGAATCATGTCTTCTTTTGAATGAACCCCGCTCTCACTAATCCAAAGTAATTTCTCCTCATTTAATCGTTTTCCAAGCTTTTCTGTTTGACTTAAATTAACTTTGAATGTTTTTAAATTACGGTTGTTAATACCGATAACGTGCGGATTTAATTGAATTGCAATTTCTAATTCCTGTTCATCATGAACTTCAACAATCGCTTCTAACCCTTTTTCTAGTACGTAGCTATACAACTCTTTTAATTTCTCTTTCGTTAACGCCGCTACGATTAGTAAAATAATATCTGCACCAGCTTCATACGCTCTATCAATTTGAATCTTATCGATTATGAAATCTTTACATAAAAGCGGAATGCTACTTTCTTCTCTTGCCGTTTGTAAATCATAAAATGATCCTTTAAAAAATTGACCGTCTGTTAAAACAGAAACTGCACCAGCGCCGCATTCTTCATATGCCTTCACTTGTTTTCGTACATCAACATGTAAATTAATATCTCCTTTTGATGGTGATGCTCGCTTTACTTCTGCAATGACAGTAAATTGCTCTAGAGCCTTTACAAGTGAGCGCGTTTTTCTTTTTTCTTTTACTGGTGTATACGTTTCATATAATGCCGCAACTTCCTTTTTCTTTTGATCTACAATTTTGTCTAAAATCGTCCCCACTTTAATTCACCCTTTCTAATTTTTCGTTACTTGCTGCAATTAATAAGTTTAGTTTCGCTAATGCTTTTCCAGAGTCAATGCTATGTGCTGCGAGTGTTATTCCTTCTTCAATCGTCTTTGCTTTTCCATTTGCGAAAAGAGCAAGCCCTGCATTGAATAAAACAGTATCACGGTAAACACTCTTCTCTCCGCTTAATACTCCGAGCGTAATCTTTGCATTTTCTTTCGAATTCCCTCCTCTAATCTCTTCGTTTTTCACTATTGAGAATCCATATTTCTCAGGTTCAATACTCGTTTCTACTATTTCATTATCTTTTAAAATGACAACATGATTTTCTCCTTGCAATGATGCTTCATCTAAAAACCCACTTCCGTTTACGACAAGTGCTTGTTTTCTTCCTAGTTTCTGTAGTACTTGCGCAACTGGTAGTAACATATCTCGTTTATAAATGCCGACAAATTGTGTTTCTAAATTCACCGGATTCGTTAACGGTCCAATTAAGTTAAAGATCGTCGGAACGTTTAATTCTTTTCTTATTTTCATAATGCGCTTTAATGCTGGATGCATCGCTGGTGCGAATAAAAATGCGATTCCGACATGCTCTAATAAATAATCAATTTCGTTTGGCGTACTACTAATATTTACACCGAGTTCTTCTAATAAATCTGCACTTCCTGTTTTACTAGAAACAGCACGATTACCATGTTTTGCAACCTTTACGTCAGCTCCTGCCAGTACAAATGCTGATGTTGTGCTAATATTAAACGTTTGGGCACCGTCACCACCTGTCCCGCAATTGTCCATCGCGCCTTGTATATGATTCGAAAACGGTAATGCCTTTTCGCGAAGAGCTCGAACGAGACCGTATATTTCTTCTGCCGTTTCACCTTTCGCTTTCAGTAAGACTAAGAAAGCTGCAATTTCACTTTCCAATATGTTTTCATTTAATAAAAGAATCCCCGCTTTATACATTTCCTCTTCTGTTAAATGTTGTCCCTCCACCAATTTACGAAGATAGTTATTCATACTCTTTCCTCCTCTTTCACTTCGCCTAAAAAGGCACGTATTAACTTTCCGCCTTCTTCTGTCGCGATTGATTCCGGATGAAACTGTAATCCGAAGAGCGGATAATAATTGTGACGAACTGCCATTATTTCTCCATCGTCCATCGCTGTCGCTAATATGTCAAAACACTGTGGCAAGCTCGTTTGTGCTGCAACAAGAGAATGGTAGCGCATCGCTGTTAGCGGCTGCGTCACATACGAAAAAATTGACGTTCCGTTATGTTTCACACGCGATGTTTTTCCGTGTTTAATGCGCTCTGCTCTTACAATCTCTCCTCCAAACGCTGATATAATTGCTTGATGACCAAGGCAAATACCTAATATGGGAACGTTCTTATAAAAATGATGAATCACTTCAATACAAATGCCAGCATCCTCTGGTTTTCCTGGTCCTGGCGAAAGCACAATTCCTTTTGGGTTCATTTCTTCTAATTGTTCTATCGTTATTTGATCATTTCTTACGACAACAATCTCTTCTTCGTATTCGCCTAATAGTTGATACAAGTTATATGTGAATGAATCATAATTATCGATCAGTACAATCATTTCATTACCTCCAATAGCGCTCTCGCTTTATTTAATGTTTCTTCATATTCAGCTACTGGATCTGAATCGTAAACGATACCCGCTCCTGCCTGAACGTATGCTTTTTCATCCTTTACAACCATTGTTCGAATGGCGAGCGCCATATCAAGATTCCCTGAAAAACTAACGTATCCAACTGCACCGGCGTACACATTTCTTTTTTCATTCTCTAGCTCATTTATAATTTCCATCGCCCTAATTTTCGGAGCACCTGATACCGTCCCCGCTGGTAAGCAATACGCTAATGCATCAAATCCGCTCATTCGTTTTCGTAATGTTCCGTAAACTTCAGATACAATGTGCATAACATGAGAATATTTTTCTACTTTCATATATTTATCTATCGTAACTGAGCCGATTTCACTCACCCTACCAATATCATTTCGCCCAAGATCTACAAGCATCATATGCTCCGCTCGCTCTTTCTCATTTTCTAACAGTTCTTTTTCAATCTCCGTATCTTCCTCCTTCGTTTTCCCTCTCGGTCTCGTACCGGCAATTGGATTCGTCATTACTTTATCCTCCCTTACCGATAACAAACTTTCTGGCGAAGAACCGAGTACAACATAATCTTGAAAATCGATATAAAACATATATGGTGATGGATTGGCAATTCGAAGTTTTCGATATAACGCGAATGGATCTCCAATACATTCGCTTTGCAAACGCTGAGATAATACAACTTGAAATATATCCCCGGCCCCAATATGTTCTTTCGCCGTTTCTACCATCGCGCAAAATTCTTTTTCCGTTATAGAAGAAGCGAATGATAGTGTTGATCTTATTTCGGTTACTTCAGCTTCTTCTCCCTGTAGCACTTCTTCTTTGTATATTTGCAACCTTTCATATACTTCTTCGTAATCTGCTGAATCATCTTCCCTGCATACATATACAAACGACAACTTTTGGCGTAAATGATCGTAAACGATAAACTCACGATATAGTAAAAGGTGTACTTCTGGAATATTCAATGGATCATATAAATCTGCTCCAATGTTTTCATATTGCCGAATGACGTCATAGCCAATATAACCAACTGCTCCACCGCAAAATGGAAATGGACTATCTACTTGAGCTGACGCAATCACTTCTTCTAACACTTGAAGTACGTTACTTTGCAACTTTTCTGACCTGCCGTAAATAGTTCGTTCCACTTCTGTACCAGCACTTTTCACTTCACCACATGGATTACAACCTAAGTAAGAATAGCGCCCTTTATCTTGATGAAGCTGTGAGCTTTCTAATAAAAATTTCTTTTTACCTTTCATACGTCTATATAAAGAAATTGGCGTAATGCTATCTCCTTCTTCTTCAGTGATTACTAAAAATGTCTTTCTCTCTCTTTTTTGTTTTATAAATTCTTCTTTCGTCATCATGTCCTTCACCTCGCCCTGAAAAATAAAAAAGTCCTCTACATATCGAAAATATGTAGAGGACGATAAATATACCGCGGTACCACCTCGTGTTGGATGCAAAAGCATCCCGCTTTGTTCAGGTACAAAATTTATACCTTATCCTTGTAACGGCGGAACCCGGGTTGCCTACTGAAAATAATTGTTCAGCATACCTCTCGTAAGCCCATTCCGTATATGACACCGCACCGGGCTCCCACCTATCCCCGGCTCTCTGTAACGTCTCCAATATACGTACTCTTCTTACTTAAACGATTTCATTTATTTAATTTTTTATACACAAAAAGGGAGTACTCATCCTATAGAAAGGACGGGTACTCCCGTGGTGCCACCTTAATTCGTTACGAACGTAACGCACTTTACCGTATCAAAAACAATACGTGTCTCTTGTATCGATGAGATCATGTCGCCAAAGCCTACTTCTTTCGTTTCGGTTTGGAAGCTCCGAAGCCCATTCCACATCAATTCCATACTGATTCGCACCAACCATCAGCTCTCTGACATGTTCATCATGTGTACTCTTCTTCATCAACGCTTGCATTTTTTTAAGTTGCACTCATTATAGACCTAACTTTTTTCACAAGTCAATACTTTTTAAAAAATTTTATTTTTCTCTCCTTTCAATATTATATTGACAAAACAACCTCTTTTTATGTAAATATAATAAATACTCTATTAAAAATAAGGTTTTTTGTATGAATATTATATATCAAAAAAGTAAAATGACATCAAAAAACGCTTACATTTCTGAAAATTCATATTTCTGTATGGATTTTTCAGAATAATCATGATAGATTATAAAGTGAAACTTTAATCAGTGGGGATTTTGTTCATCCCCCACTGATTATTAGTTGAACCAATCGGGCATTTACGGGCAGTTGATCTCCCACCTAACTTCCTTGCCCAGCCGATTTTAAGGTGGGAGTTTTACTGCCCGTTAATGCGGGATAAATATGCATAACGCATCAAAAGACATGACAAAAGGAAGGGGAACTACATGAGTACGCAGATGTTAACTTTAACTTCTATCTCTATTTACATGCTCGGGATGTTAGTGATTGGCTATTTCGCCTATAAACGAACGTCCAACTTAACAGATTATATGCTTGGCGGGCGTACACTAGGCCCCGCAGTAACAGCATTAAGTGCTGGAGCATCCGATATGAGTGGTTGGCTTTTAATGGGCTTACCCGGTGCAATGTTTAGCGTTGGATTAAGTAGTAGTTGGATTGCGATCGGCCTAACACTAGGCGCATACGCAAACTGGCTATATGTCGCTCCTCGCTTACGTACCTACTCAGAAATTGCAAACAACTCTATTACTATCCCAGAATTTTTGGAACACCGATTCCAAGACAAATCCCATATGCTACGCTTAGTATCTGGGCTTGTTATTATGATTTTCTTTACTTTTTATGTAGCTTCAGGATTAGTTTCAGGCGCTGTATTATTTGAAAATTCATTTGGTATGAACTACCATGTTGGATTATTCATTGTTGCAGGCGTTGTTGTTGCTTACACGTTATTTGGTGGTTTCTTAGCAGTAAGTTGGACAGACTTCGTGCAAGGAATCATTATGGTAATTGCTCTTATTCTTGTTCCTACTGTTACAATTATGAATGTAAATGGGCTTGGTCCAGCATTTAGCACAATTAAATCAATTGATCCAACATTATTAGACATTTTTAAAGGCACTTCTGTATTAGGTATTATTTCATTATTCGCATGGGGCCTTGGTTATGTTGGACAACCACATATTATCGTACGATTTATGGCAATTTCTTCTGTAAAAGAAATTAAAAGTGCAAGACGAATTGGTATGAGCTGGATGATTTTCTCTGTTGTTGGAGCTATGTTTACTGGTCTTATCGGTATTGCATACTACTCAGACAAAGGATTAAAGCTATCCAATCCAGAGACAATTTTCCTTGAACTGGGAAAAATTTTATTCCACCCGCTTATTACTGGATTTTTATTAGCCGCTATTTTAGCAGCAATTATGAGTACAATCTCATCTCAGTTACTCGTTACTTCTAGTGCCATAACTGAAGACTTATATCGTACTTTCTTTAAACGTTCTGCTTCTGATAAAGAGCTTGTATTTGTCGGCCGTATGGCTGTACTTGTTATTGCATTAGTTGGATGTGCATTAGCGTTTAAACAAAATGATACGATTTTAGCTCTTGTTGGATACGCTTGGGCTGGATTTGGCTCTTCATTCGGACCTGCTATTTTATTAAGCTTATACTGGAAACGTATGACGAAGTGGGGCGCACTTGCTGGTATGATTTCTGGTGCCGCTACAGTCATTATTTGGACTCAATTCAAATTCTTAAAAGAATTCTTATATGAAATGATTCCTGGTTTCACTATTAGTTTACTAGTAATCGTAATTGTTAGTTTACTAACACAGCCTTCAAAAGAAATTGAAGAGCAATTTGAGAATTTCGAAAAACAACATAGTGATAATCTATAAAGGAAAAGCTCTGCTGTTATGATAGCAGAGCTTTCTTTTTATCCCGCTATTTGTTGGCAATAAGACTCACACCTCAAAATTCGGCGAATACGAAGGAGCTAGGTGGGAAATAACTGCCCGATTGGTAAAGAACTAATTAAATTTGCAATTTATCAATGTTCGACAATCTTCTGCTCGAATTTAACAATTTCTTTATGTTTCATTAAATTAAACGTAACACTACTCCTTTATAGTAGTACTATCAGCACTTATACAGAAAGGGGACTCCAACATGTTAGCAGCTTTCCAGCAACAACAAACACGAAAATTTTCACCTATCACCAATACTTCTGCGTCTTGTTTGAACATACAACCTAATCCACCTAAAATTTCAATCGCTCCTTCTGTTATTTCAGTCATCGGTGTTCATATGGAAAAAAATAAGTTGAAAATAAGAACTGGCCAAAGCACTGAGTTGTCCGCCACTGTTTTGCCAGTACAAGCAACCAATAACGAACTTATTTGGACAAATATGAATGCTGATGTTATCACACTGTATCCAAAAGGTGATACAGTAACGATTACTGGAAAAAGTGCAGGTAGAGCAGTCGTAATTGTTACAACTGCTGAAGGTAAGTTCAGGGACCTATGTATCATTCATGTACAACCTTATATGACAAACCCAAAGTAAAAGAGTGGCTATGAAGCCACTCTTTTACTTTATTTCAATGTGTGAATTTTTACTTGTAACGAGATTGATGAATTGCTCTTTATCTTTAGGAGAAATAATTTCTGTTTGATGTGATCCATAAACAATTTCAAGTCGATCAAATGATAAGGCATAAGCTGCTACTGGATTTTTCGTATTTGAAATCTTTTTTATATCTCGTATCAATATGCGCTTTTTCACGAAACCGGATCTAATAGTAATTGTTTCTTCTCCGACAATATATTTTGTTGAAAACCAACTCCAAATAAATACTATGGCTAATGGGATTGTGAAAAATAAAAGAAAATATTCTCTTCCTGCAAAAATGGGAGCAAAACACGCTCCCATGACAACGAAAAAAATCGGATATAACCATGTATCTTTTTTTGATGGAAACTCCATTTCCCTCCCCCTTCTACGCCCGTATTTCTATAAAACAAAAAGAGAAGTATCACAACTTCTCTTTTCTCTCTTAACATTATAATTCCTGTGTATAAGCAGGCTCGTTTACGACATTTTTTGCTGTTCTTTTTTGTTGCTGCAATAAGAAAACAGATACACCAAACAATACGAGTATGCTACCGATCATTTGCATAGCATTTAATCTTTCCCCAAGTAAGAAGAACGCTAGTATTGATGCTCCAACTGGTTCCCCTAAAATACTCATCGAAATTGTTGTTGCATTTACGTAGTTTAATAACCAATTATTAATGACGTGTGACACTGTCGGCACGACCGCAAGTAAAAGAAAAACGGTCCAATCCCACTTTGTATAACCTGTAAAAGGCACTTGCAATACTATATTATAAATTCCCATAAAAATACCTGCGAATGCAAAGACTGTAAAGCTGTAAATCCAGTGTGATACTTTCTTTACTGTCGTTTGCCCGATAAATAAATAACCGACAACTGCTATTACACTTAAAAAGGATAATATATCTCCATAAATTGCTTGTTTACTTAGTCCTAAATCTCCCCAACCAATACACACTACACCTAATATCGCAATTCCCATTGTCGCAATGGCTGAGTATGTTGTTCTTTCTTTAAATAAGAAAAAACCTCCAACTAAAGATACGATTGGTTGAAGCGCTAAAATAATCGTCGAACTCGCAACTGTTGTATGCTTTAAAGATTCAAACCATAAAAGAAAATGAAGTGCTAAAAAGAAACCAGATCCAATTAAAAATCCCCAATCTTTTATTTGAATCTTACTAAACTCTTCCCGTTTTTTCCAAACGATAGGCAGCATAAGAAGTACGATAATCCATAATCGATACATACTTAATATGGAAGATGGTGCTGAGGACATCTTTACAAAAACTGCTGCGAATGAAATGGCTATAATGGAAATGGCTAATGGTAGTGCGATTGATCTTTCTTGTTTCAAATTCCGTCTCCCCTCTCACCTGTCAAAAATCCCACTTCATTATATCCGTTTTCTTTCCTAACTTAAATACTAATTTTTTAGATTCTTCGTACCATTATGGTAAAATAGAAACGAAAGCACCTATTAGTGAATATTTCTTTCTTTTTCACTACAAGCGTCGCTCTTACAATTATTACAGTAAATTTTTATTTAGGGGGATCTACATGAATCAAACAATTGGGAGAATTGAAGAGATTTCATTTTATAGTGCATCACTTCAAGAAGATGTTACACTTCTCGTTTACTTACCGGTAAATTACACACCGCTGCACAAACATACAGTTGTCATTGCACAAGATGGCAGAGATTATTTTCAGCTTGGGAAAGCACACCGTGTAATTGAGCGCCTTCGTGAAACTGAAGAAATTGACCGTACAATTATTGTCGGTATTCCATATAAAAATGTACACGATCGTAAAGAAAAATATTTCCCAAACGAAGTAAAAAACGCTGCTTATATTCGTTTCCTTGCTCATGAACTTGCGCCATATATCGATGAAAATTATCCAACGTACCAAATGGGAAAAGGTCGCGTGCTAATTGGAGATTCTCTTGGCGGAACAGTTTCCTTTATGACTGCACTTATGTATCCGCATACATTCGGTAAAGTCGTTATGCAATCACCATTTGTGGATGAAACAGTAATGAACTTAGCAAAAGACTTCAAAAATCCGGAGGCGCTAGAGCTTTATCACGTTATTGGGACAGAAGAAACAGCTGTAAAGCGCACGGATGGACAAGTATCTGATTTCGTAGGGCCGAACCGTGAGCTTAATACGCTTCTGACAGATAGAAATTTCATCACGCATTACGAGGAGTTTGAAGGTAATCATACGTGGAAATATTGGCAAACTGATTTACCGAAAGCTTTCTCTCATATGCTATCAATGAAATAATAGAGAGCAGTATTCAGAATAATTTGATATAATAGATTAAGAGAGTTATTTTCTCAAAATCTAACTAGACTTACAAAGGGAGGAATTGGAACATGAAATTAGGCATTGTAATTTTTCCATCTAAAATGATTCAAGATAAAGCGAACGGATTGCGTAAACGTTATGATCCGCACTACGCATTAGTTCCGCCACATATTACATTGAAAACACCCTTTGAGACGCAAGATGAACAATTAGAATCGATTGTAAACGAGTTACATACAATCGCAAGTAAAACGAACCCTTTCACCCTTCATGTTGGAAAAGTTGGTTCATTCGCACCTGTTAATAATGTTATTTATTTTAAAGTAGAAAAAACACCTGAACTTACTTTCTTAAATGAGGAAATGCATAGCGGATTCTTTACACAAGAACGCGAATACGCTTTTGTACCTCATTTAACAATTGGACAAGGCTTATCAGATGCAGAGCATGCTGATGTACTAGGTCGATTACGTATGAAAGATTTCTATTACGAACAACCAATTGACCGCTTCCACCTTCTATATCAATTAGAAAACGGAACATGGACTGTACACGAAACATTCCGCCTTGGAAAGGGGAACAACTAATTTGCATGCACAGATCGTACAAACGGACGAACAACTAAGAGATGCATTCTCTGTACGTAAGCAAGTATTTGTGAAGGAACAGCAAGTTTCTGCCGAAGAAGAGTATGATGAGTTTGAAGAAACTTCCATACACGTCGTTATATATGATAATGATGTTCCCGTTGGTGCTGGGCGTTTTCGCACCATTGATGGAATAGGAAAAATGGAACGCATTTGCGTACTAGCTTCCCATCGAAAAAAAGGCATCGGAAAAATTGTTATGAATGCACTTGAAGCATATGCGAAGGAAAACTCGCTACCAAAATTGAAGCTGCATGCTCAAACACATGCAGAAGATTTCTATAAGAAACTTGGATATGTAACGAATTCTGATGTATTTATGGAAGCAAATATTCCTCACATCGTTATGATAAAAGAATTGTAATTTGAAAACAGGAGGTATCCCCTCCTGTTTTTTACATTGCTATTTTCTTTTTCTTCCGCTAAAGTTAAATGTTGATGCTATAGTTTTGAAGGTGAATATATGACACAAGAAAAATTTTCACAAAAATCATTAACGCACGCTGATATCCCACGTGCAACATATCATATTCCGAAAACATCTACCCATTTAATTATGGAAGAAGATGCAGATGCGGCGTATTTCCGCGCTCTCGAACAGCAAAATGTATTTTTAAACGAAAAACAATTAGAGGCTGTACGAACGACAGAAGGCCCTGTTCTTACACTGGCTGGTGCTGGAAGCGGGAAAACATCTGTTTTAACAACTCGCGTCGGTTATTTAGTAAATGTAAAACAAGTTCATCCGCGAAATATTTTATTACTTACATTTACACAAAAAGCGGCTGAAGAAATCCGAAATCGTGTAGCGAATTTACCGGGTATGAATCATGCGGCAAGTAGCTACGTTGTTGCCGGTACATTCCACTCTGTCTTTTTAAAATTGCTTCGTAGTCAAGGATATAATCAGCAAATTTTAGCAAACGAAAAACATAAACAAATTATGATAAAGAAAATTTTAAAAGAATTGCGTTTAAAAGACGATTATGATGCTGAAACGATGCTCGCGATGATTTCACTTGAGAAAAACAAATTAAATCGTCCGAAAGATGTAAAAGCAAAAACACCCGTTGAACAAGAATTTAAAGAAGTATACGAGCGTTTTGAAGAAGTGAAACAACGATATAATTATATTGATTTCGATGACATCTTATTAGAAACATATTATATGTTAGAAAATAACGCTCCTTTGCTTACCCAATTACAACAACGTTTCCACTATATTGAAGTAGATGAGTTCCAAGATACATCGTATGCTCAATATGAAATTGTAAAATTGTTAGCTTCGCCAAGAAATAATTTATTTATCGCAGGTGATGACGATCAAGCGATATACGGTTGGCGAGGAGCAAGTCACCAAATTATTTTATCTTTTCCAAAAGAATTTGATAACACTACGATTATCGCCCTTAATACGAATTATCGATCCAATCCTTTTATTGTCGGACTTGGAAATGAAGTTATCAAACTAAATCAAGAACGGTTTGATAAAGAGCTATATTCTGTTCGTGAAGAAGGTGTACAACCTTTTTACGCAAGACCGGCTACGACTCTTGATGAAGCAAATCAAATTTTGCAGCTCATTCAAGAAAAAGTAGATAGTGGTGAACGAAATTATAAAGATTTTTGTTTGCTGTATCGCACACATTCTGTAAGCCGTTCGTTACTTGATCAGCTTACCATTCATAAAATCCCGTTTATTAAGCACGGTGCGAGTCAGTCATTTTATGAACATTCTTTAATTAAGCCTGTATTGGATCATTTACGACTCGTAATTGAACCATTTCGATTAGAATCACTTTCAAACATATTACCAACGATGTATATCGGGCGTGATGATTGTATTTCATTTATTGAACGTGAACAATGGAAATATGGTGAAGGCCGTTTCCCTTCTCTTCTTCATTTCTTATTATTAAATCCGAACTTAAAACCTTTTCAAGTGAAAAAGGTAAATGAGCGTATCGATTTTATTAAATTTATAAAAGAATTAGAACCGAAAAAAGCATTAAAAGAAATTATTCATGGTAAAGGAAAGTATTTAGAGTACTTACAAAGTAACGATCGTTCTTCCTTTACGATGCATAAAGATATACAAGAAGAAATGTTAGAAGAATTAATGGAGTCTGCAACTCGTTTCACCGACATTCCAGCTTATTTACAGTTTATTGATGAAGCCATTCAAGGGCAAAAAGAAATGGAAGCATTAAAAACAATGCCGCAAAAAGATGCTGTTTCGCTTATGTCTATTCATAACGCAAAAGGACTTGAATTTCCATGTGTCTTTTTACTCGGGGCGAGCGATGGTATTCTGCCTCATACTTCTTCTTTAAAAGATGCAAATGATCGTGTTACAGAGACTTCTGAAGCTTTAGAAGAAGAACGCCGACTACTTTATGTCGCAATTACACGTGCGAAAGAAGAATTGTACATTTCCTCTCCGCAATTTTTCAGAGGAAAAAAATTAGATATATCTCGCTTTTTGTATACTGTGCGAAAAGATTTACCTGAAAAGACATCCACGAAATAAGGATGTCTTTTTTTATATTGCAATATGTACATCCCTCCTATATAAATTCCCTCTTTTTATCATAAGAATTAACGTAATATCAACCATATCCCACTCATATTGTAATAGTGTATGTCAGAACTCACGAGAAGGAGTGAACATAATGAGCTGCAATTGTAACGAAGATCATCAACATGATTTTGATTTCAACTGTGTATCTAATGTCGTTCGTTTTATACATGAACTACAAGAATGTGCAACGACAACATGCGGATCTGGTTGCGAGGTTCCATTTTTAGGAGCACATAATAGCGCATCCGTAGCAAATACGCGTCCTTTTATTTTATACACAAAAGCTGGAGTACCTTTTGAAGCATTCGCGCCATCTGCAAGCCTTACTAGCTGCCGCTCTCCAATTTTCCGTGTCGAGAGTATAGATGATGATGATTGTGCTGTATTGCGTGTATTAAGTGTCGTATTAGGTGATACCTCTCCTGTACCACCTACTGACGATCCAATCTGTACGTTTTTGGCTGTACCAAATGCAAGATTAATATCGACTAACACTTGTATTACTGTTGATTTAAGTTGCTTCTGCGCTATTCAATGCTTACGTGATGTTACGATTTAAAACTAAATAATGAGTTAAGCATGGATTGGGTGGCAGAATTATCTGCCACCCAATCCATGCTTAACGAGTATTATTATGTAAATTTCTTAAAATTGGGAACTTGTCTAGAACATAGAACCTGTCCTTTTCATTAACTGAAAGTAGAAACAGATAAAGGAGTGAAAAACATGTTCTCTTCTGATTGCGAATTTACGAAAATTGATTGCGAGGCAAAACCAGCTAGTACACTACCTGCCTTCGGTTTTGCTTTCAACGCGTCTGCACCTCAGTTCGCTTCACTATTTACACCACTACTATTACCTAGCGTAAGCCCCAATCCAAATATTCCTGTTCCTGTAATAAATGATACAGTAAGTGTCGGAGATGGCATTCGAATTCTACGAGCTGGTATTTATCAAATCAGTTATACATTAACAATTAGTCTTGATAACGTACCTACTGCACCAGAAGCTGGTCGTTTCTTCTTATCATTAGGTACACCAGCTAACATTATTCCTGGATCAGGTACAGCGGTTCGTTCTAACGTTATTGGTACTGGTGAAGTAGACGTATCCAGCGGTGTTATTCTTATTAACTTAAACCCTGGTGACTTAATTCAAATTGTACCAGTCGAGTTAATTGGAACTGTAGACATCCGTGCTGCAGCATTAACAGTTGCACAAATTAGCTAGTAAAAAGCGGTATTTCTAATACAGAAATACCGCTTTTTTATATGTATAATAAAAAACACTCACAGTAACATGAGTGTTTCATTCTTCATAGTGTTTTATTGTGTTCTTTTTTTTTCCACAATTACATCCCTTTTTCTTCACAAATCCTTGTTGCTGTAATTGTTCTTGATATGCCTGTTGTTGTGCTTGGTGTTGTTGCTGCATGTGATACCATTGCTGCAGGTCATATGAATTTTGCCTTGGATTATTGCTCACAGCAAACATCTCCTCTACTGTCAATTCTGTCTATTTACTATATGAACAACTCTTTATTTCCGTTCCCTCATTCTTTTAAACTCCGCTTTTTCTCGTATTATGGAAATATATTATTCTCCCATAAAATATCCTGTAATCGTTTCAATGATTGCTGCTGCTCCTGCAATAGCTAATAATGCAAGTAACGGCTCTGCAACGATCGGAATCCAATTATATAAGACTAATAAAAAAGCACTAACCCATACACCTGTACACCAATAACAGCTTAATAATTCGCCAACCCACTTTCTTAATCCTTTACCTTTTACTTTTGTAAAAGTTGATACACTTCCATCCGGCTCTGTAATTTCTAATTCATCAATAAATGGTCTTCGCAAAAAGCCTGTAATTTTATCATAAACAATTAAACGAGTGAGCCTAAAAGCAGCTAACGCGAAAATAAAAAATAAAAGCCAACTTGTAAACAGCATAATTCCACCTTCCCTTATCTTCTTTCGCCTATTTAAAAAAAAAGGTCTTGAGATTGTGACCAAATCTCCTCGACTCCAATATCTTATTAATGTAAATACAAACAAGAAGATAAGGAGTGACATTAATGAGTTGTAACGAAAATAAACACCATGGCTCTTCTCATTGTGTAGTTGACGTTGTAAAATTCATCAATGAATTACAAGATTGTTCTACAACAACGTGTGGATCTGGTTGTGAAATTCCATTTTTAGGTGCACACAATACTGCATCAGTAGCAAATACACGTCCTTTTATTTTATACACAAAAGCTGGAGTACCTTTTGAAGCATTTGCACCATCATCAAGCCTTACTAGCTGCCGATCTCCAATTTTCCGTGTGGAAAGCGTAGATGATGATAGCTGTGCTGTGCTACGTGTATTAAGTGTAGTATTAGGTGACGGTACTCCAGTACCACCTACTGATGATCCAATTTGTACGTTTTTAGCTGTACCAAATGCAAGACTAGTATCGACATCTACTTGTATTACTGTTGATTTAAGCTGTTTCTGTGCGATTCAATGCTTACGCGACGTTACTATCTAATAAGTGAAGTAAACTAAAAAACTATTGGGGTGGTAGAAGATTTCTACCACCTTTACATATTTAAAAGCCGGCCATATCAATCGATTTTATCTCCTCTATAGATAACCTAATATCTCTCATACTATTTGGCGGCATAATGGCTACAATTCCATTACGATACGAGATGATTGATCCAACATATGAGACTGTAGCTGTTTTTATTCTGCACCTTACTTTCGGAATATAATGAGGGCGATTTAATAAAAAATGAATTTTCTCTTCATTATTCATATCCTTAAATGATTTATTATACGGGACAGTTCTCACTGGTTCTTTCTGTTTCTGTTCCAGTTCCTCTTCTTCTTCTATTTTCTCTTCTACTTGTTGCTCTTTTTGCTCTTGTTGCTCTTCTATTACCTCTTCCACCGCACTACTTACAACATTTTCGTTTCTATTACTTTCCTCTTTTTGATCCTCATTTTCAAAGTTTGTTAAAATAATTCTTTTGATTTTCGGTGCAGCAAGTTCCAAACTTACTTGCGCAATATATAACAACGGTTTTCCAACTGTTGAACTTTTATTTTTATTCTTCACACTCGTCCCTCCCACTTCCATACGTAGCTGAATAAATCGTGTACTATTATACTTATATTCATAACGTGGTAAGAACTTTCGTTAAAAATCGTTCTTTCTAAGAACAAATAAAAAGGACAATCTCAACATGTAGAGATTGTCCTTTAAAATTAATATTATATTTATCCTAAGATATGATACCCTGAATCAACGTGAATGTTTTCTCCTGTTACGCCGCGTGCTAAATCACTGAATAAGAATACTGCTGTATCCCCAACTTCTTCTTGCGTTGTTGTACGACGAAGTGGTGCGCGCTCCTCAATTTCTCTTAAGATTGAGTTAAAGTCGCCTACACCTTTTGCAGATAACGTACGAATTGGACCTGCAGAAATAGCGTTAACGCGAATGCCATGTTGACCTAAATCGTTAGCTAAATATTTCACGCTCGCTTCTAATGAAGCTTTTGCTACACCCATAACGTTATAGTTTTTCACAACGCGCTCGCCGCCAAGATATGTTAACGTTAAAATATTTCCGCCTTCTGTCATTACTTTCTTCGCTTCTCTTGCTACAGCTGTTAAAGAGAATGCACTAATATTTTGTGCAAGTAAAAATCCATCGCGAGAAGTATCTACAAATTCACCTTTTAAGTCGTCACGATTTGCAAAAGCAATACAATGTGCTACACCGTGAATTGTACCAACTTCTTGTTTGATTGTTTCAAAGCAAGCTGTAAGTTCTTCATCATTTGTTACATCACAAGGTAATACAAGTGACTCTTGTCCTTCTAATGTATCCGCTAATTCACGAACGTTTCTCTCTAAACGTTCTCCTGCATATGTGAAGATTAATTTTGCACCTGCATTATGCAAAGAGCGAGCAATTCCCCATGCAATACTTCTTTGGTTCGCAACGCCCATAACAACAAATGTTTTCCCTTGTAATAGTTCCATGATATATCCTCCCAGAAATACTTATACTTGTTATTAGTACCTGATACTATAATTATAGTAACATAAAACCTCTTAAAGGCAAACAAAAAAGTCATTAACTGAAAATTGTTAATGACTTTTTGTTTCTATAAAAAAACGCTCTAATCCTTCTTCCCAAGAAGGCATTTGTAAAAAACCATTTAATCGCAGCATGTTATGTTGGAAAATAGAATATTTTGGTCTCGCTGCCGCCGATCCAAATTCTTCAGTTGAAACCGGTAATACATCCACTTTCATATTCGCATACGAAAATATTTTCTTTGCAAATTCAAACCAAGAACATGATCCTCTATTGGATACGTGATACGTACCGTATAAAGAAGTATGGATGAGCTTATTAATCATTACATTTAAATCCGCCACATACGTAGGAGAACCGATTTGATCCGCTACAACAGATACTTCTTCTCTTTCTTTCCCTAATCGCATCATCGTTTTCACAAAATTATTTCCATACTTACCATACAACCATGATGTACGAACGATAAAGTATTTATTATGTAACTCTTTGACGAACTGCTCTCCCGCATATTTAGAAGCCCCGTATATATTTATCGGCGCCGGATTATGAAATTCATCGTACCCTTCCGGTCTATCACCTTGAAATACATAATCCGTACTAATATAAACTAACTTTGCCTCCACTAATTGTGAGGCAACTGCTACATTTCGAGCCCCTATTGCATTTATTCTATAAGCAAGATCTCGTTCTTTCTCAGCTTGATCAACCTTCGTATACGCTGCACAATGAATAATGATATGTGGACTTATTTCTTGTACTACTTGCTGCACTTTGGATATATTTGTTATATCTAGTAACTTTTTATCAAATGGATATATGTCATATTCTTCAGGATTTAACTCTTCTTGTAGTTGCTTTCCCAATTGACCATTTGCTCCTGTTATGATAATCCGTTCTCTCATTTATATGCCCCTTACTTTTTTAATGGTTTCCACCATTCCTCATTCTTCTCATACCATTGCACCGTTTCTTGTAACCCTTGCTCAAACGTATACTTCGGTTCCCAATCAAATTCATTCTTCATTTTCTCTGCATCAATCGCATAACGGCGGTCGTGTCCTAAACGATCTGTCACATATTCAATATCCTTTTCCGTTTTTCCTAAGAGAGTAATAATTTGTTCCACAACATCTATATTTGTTTTTTCATTATTTCCACCTATATTATATACTTCTCCTATACGTCCCTTATGCAAAACAACGTCAATCGCACGACAATGATCCGTTACATGTAACCAATCTCTTACATTTAATCCATCGCCATATAACGGTAATTTTTTTCCTTCGAGCGCATTCGTAACCATTAACGGAATTAATTTTTCAGGATATTGATACGGCCCGTAGTTATTGGAACAACGCGTTACTATAACTGGTAATTGATATGTTTTATAATAAGATAAAGCTATCATATCGGCGCTCGCTTTGCTTGAAGAATATGGACTATTTGGAGCTAACGGGGTTTCCTCGGTAAATCGCCCTGTTTTTCCTAAAGAGCCATACACCTCATCCGTTGATACTTGCACGAGTTTAATATGCGGATATTTTTTTACTAATTCTAATAAGGTGACTGTCCCAATTACATTTGTATCATAAAAAGGAAGCGGATTTTCAATACTACGGTCCACATGTGATTCAGCTGCGAAATTGACAATGACTTGCACATCACGTTCCTTAATAACATGCTCCAGCAGCTCTCCATTTTGAATTTCACCTTTTACAAAATAGTAATTCGGATGATCTTGAATAGACTTTACATTATTTAAGTTTCCACTATATGTTAATGCATCGAAATTAATAATTTTATATGTTTCATAGCTTTGTAACATATAATGCACAAAATTACTTCCAATAAATCCGGCCCCACCTGTTACTAATATATTCATACACAACTCTCCTACTCAAAAACTATCTTCACATTCCTGAAGCGATGGTAATATTCGATCTTTATCAGACAAAATAGGGCTTGTTACCGGCCATGGAATTGCTAAGTCTTTATCATTCCAAAGTACCCCTGAGTCATGATTAGCACTATAATACTCATCTACTTTATACATAACAATAGTATGCGGGACAAGTGTACAAAAACCATGTGCAAATCCTTTTGGCACTAATAATTGCCGATGATTATCCGCGCTTAAAATATATCCTCTCCATTGTTTAAAAGTTGGTGAATCTTTTCGCAAATCAACGATAACGTCATAAATTGCTCCTTGCATAACTTGAATAAGTTTCGTTTGTGCTTTCGGATTTTTTTGAAAGTGTAACCCCCGAATCGTTCCCGCTTCTGTCGAATACGAAACATTATCCTGTACAAATGAATACGTAACTCCTAATGTTTCTAGCACCTTCTTATTATAACTTTCAGTAAAAAAGCCACGCTCATCTCCAAATAACCTCGGTTCTAACAATTTTGCGTCGGTAAAGTTTGTTTCTATAACTTCCATATTCTCACCTATTCTCCGTTAAACTGTTTACCAAAGTTTATATCCCGCGCTAACATATTCGCCCTTTGAAGAGAAACATGAGTTCCTGCATCAGTCCACCAACCGCTCATTTCATTATAAGTAAGTACCTCACGTTTTAAATACCAATTATTGATATCTGTAATTTCAAGCTCTCCCCTTGCGGAAGGTTTTAATTCTTTTATATAAGAAAAGACTTTCGAATCATACAAATAAATTCCTGTGACTGCATAGGAACTTTTCGGCTCTTTCGGCTTTTCTTCAATTTCAATTATTTTGCCGTTTTGAATATTTGCTACGCCAAATCTCTCCGGATCATCTACAGATTGCAGCAGTACTTTCGCACCTTCTTTTTGATTTGCAAACTCTTCAACATACGGACGAATATCATCCGAAAAAATATTATCACCTAATATAACTACCATGCGATCATTCCCAACGAAATCTTCACAAAGCCCTAATGCTTGCGCAATTCCACCAGCCTTATCTTGCACACGATACGTAAAGGACACGCCAAACTCTTGACCGCTTCCTAAAAAACTAACAACATCTCCCATATGCTCTTTACCTGTAATAATCATAATATCTGTAATCTCGCATTGTTTTAGCTTATATACCGCATGATAAATCATTGGATAGCGTCCAACAGGAAGCAAATGTTTATTCGTTACTTTCGTTATTGGGTATAACCTCGATCCAGTACCGCCTGCTAAAATAATCCCTTTCACTCTGCATCTCTCCCTTATGATGGAGATAATATATCTTTATACTGTTCTACAAACACTTTTCGATCTTTCTCATATGTATCCGCATCAAATTCATCTCCGTTATAATGAATACACCATAAATTTGATTGATTTGGGATACCAATTAAATAACCAGCCCTTTGAAACTCTAAAGACTGTGATACATCATAAAAGTGGAACCCTTGAAACAAATCTTCTCGCCACGGAATATCATACTGCGTTGCCATGAATAAGCCATCAATTGCCTGCACCGACATAAAAGATTGGCTTCCATAAAACCCCTGATCTAAATTTAATAGTTGATAATTCCGTCTTCTATACTCAATCACTTTCCCTACTAAATTTTTCCCTTCCCACCATATCCCGTTACTCGGTAAAAATTGGGCTCCAGCTACTCCAATTAAGCCGAGCTTTTCATTATCTTTAAACAGAGAAATAAGTGTATAAAACATCTCTCGATTAATAAGATAAGTGTCCTGATGTATATAAACCTTATACTTCGCGGGATATGAAAGCGCTCGGTTATATGCGCTTGCCATACTTTTCGCATCTCGTATCGGAAAAATTTGCACGACATAATCAGGGGGAACAAAAAGGTTTCTTATTTGTCTCTCGCATTGTTCAAATAGCTCTTCATTATTTACACAAACAACAACTAATATTGTACGATCCTTCATTTTGTAGCCCCTCTATTCGTCTTGATTTACATCTGACATATAGTTCTCCACAAATATCTTTCTATACTTGTCATAGTTGGTCATATTTACATCAATATGATAGTGAATGCACCACGCATCACGCTGTACAGGAACCCCAACTGTATAGCCAGCTTTTCTAAATTCAAATGACTGAGATACATCATAATAGTCAAACCCATCAAACAAGTCTTCTCGCCACGGAATATCGTATTGCGTTGCCATCAATAAACCGTCTATACATTCCACAGGCATAAATGTTTTTGACTCATGGTACGGTTGTTCTTGCGTTGCCATATAAAATAAATCGTTCATATAACCAATTACTTTCCCAACAACTCCCTTGCCTTCATTCCATATCCCGTTTGGAGGAACATACTGGGCTCCAATCATTCCAATCATTCCAAGATGTTCATGTTCGTTAAATAATTGAAGTAATCCGTATAAAAATGCCACATTCATAATGAAAACATCTTGGTGTATATATACTTTATATTTTGCTGGATGCGAAATCGCTTGATTATATCCGCTCGTCATACTTTTCGCATTCCGAATTGGCATAAATTGTACAATATATCCTGGAGGCACTGCCAATCTCAATATATGCCGTACACACTGTGCATACATTTTCCGATCATTTATACACGTAACAAATAATATTGTTTTTTCACCAGCACTCATAACTGTGATTTTTCTGCTTCAATAATATACTGAAATACGACCGTCTCAGCCATGAAGCCACTTCCAAGACGATATTTTTTACAAATGCCATATAATTCCTCAATAAGCGGTTCATACATTTTATGATCAACATATACACGATCTACTTTACTAATTGAATAGCCTGCTTTTAAAAACATTCGGAGCATTTCATTAAATGTAAAGAAACGAATATGCGTTTTATCTAATAAACCATATTCTGTATACGTCCAATTTCCAGCAAGTAAGGGAGCTAATACTGAAATGTGAGCAACGTTTGGTATACTTGCTAAAATCACACCATTTTCTTTTATATATGGCTTTACTTTTTCTATTACAGCCCAAGGATCAAATAAATGCTCTAATACGTCACCAAATATAACGCAATCAAATTGCTCCTCCTCGTACGGCATATCCATTGTTTCTATATCGCCTAAAACGACATGATCTAGTTTTTCTTTTGCTTGTTCTGCCGCCTCTGGGAATGCCTCAATTCCAGATACACGTGTGCCATTTTCTTTTATGGCAGCTCCCAATGCACCACTCGAGCAACCGATATCAAGAACTTCTTTCCATTCCTTTTTTATATGCTTTAATAAATTCGGATTCACTGCATTATAATAATGCCCAGACTTTTCTTCGTATAAAGAATTTTTTGGGGAATTCATTTTACACACTCCTTATGCAAATTGAATTTGAAATATAAATCTCATTTAAAGTCTATAAATGTAACCTGTACTAGTTACATTGCCGATACTTTACTATATAGCCAATCTATTAGAGTTAGAATCGCGATGAGCCATTTCTAAAAAAAGCTGCCTATAACGATTTATATTGTTTATCAAAAACACTCCGAAAATATTTGCGGTTATATTCGATTGCAGCATTATTTGGAACATAAGCAGCCGCTAATTCGTTGTAATAATAAGCTTTGTCTTGATCTCCTAACTTGCTATAACAAATACACATTTGTAAATAGGGAAGCCATGTGTAGCTCGCTGGACTATGAAATGGACTCTCCGTCGCCATTGGTACTTCCGTTGCAAGTTTAAACCAAAATATCGCTTCGTTATATTTTTGTTGTTCCATATATATATATCCTATTCTTGTACAATTCTCCCCTCTAGGAACATCATATCGAAACGACTTCACGCAAGATTCAATTGCCTTTTCCCATGATCCAAGCTTTGCATAGCAATCTCCTAACTTACCACATGCATAAATTTTCTCTTCATACCATCCTTCATCTTGATTAAGAAATGTTTCATATAGCATAACTGCATCATCATATTTTTGGTTATCCATAGATTCATTAGCGTAATAAAATAAATCTCTCGGACTCAATTCTTCTCCTGCAGCTACAGCATTTTGAAAAATTTTCAAATTACGATTTGTTACCTTTTTTTCTTTTTTATGTGTAATAGCAACATTACTACTAAAAGTTTCACCAGAAATAGCTAAATACTCATGAACCTTTCCAAACCATTGAAATTGTTTTTCACGCTTTACAAGTCGATTTCTTTTTGTACAATATAAAGGTTTCCCGCTAGAATCCAATGCAAGATGATACGGCATCGAAACAGCATCAATTTTAGGATCTAATTCTCTTTTTAAAAGTTTCAATGCTTCTTGAGCATCTTCTAATAATACGTCATCTGCATCTAGCCACAATATATATTCTTGCGTTGCTTTTGAAAAAGAAAAATTTCTTGCTGCTGCAAAATCATTAATCCATGGAAAGTCATATATGTTAGAGGTATATTGAGCTACAATTTCTTTCGTTCGATCAATGGAACCTGTATCAACTATAATAATTTCATCAACAATTTTTTCGACTGCATCTAAACATCGACCTATTGTATCTTCCTCATCTCGAACAATCATACATAAACTAATTGTAATTCCTTGCTTGTTCAACATAATCACCCTCTTCCAAATCAATCATATGTTATACATACAATAAACTTTCCACTTTTTTAACTTGCACAAGCAGTTTAAGATTTCTTTTCAATAATTCAAATGTCCGTGTCATTTTCTTTCGGTTTTGCATCTACTATATAATGAACGCTTTATGGAGGTGAATTTATGTCAAATAATAATTATTCAGATGGATTGAATCCCGATGAATCTTTATCAGCTAGTGCATTTGACCCTAATCTTGTAGGACCAACATTACCACCAATACCACCGTTTACCCTTCCGACTGGGCCAACTGGACCGACTGGACCAACTGGGCCGACTGGGCCAACTGTACCAACTGGGCCAACTGGGCCAACTGGACCGACTGGACCGACTGGGCCAACTGGTACAACTGGTACAACTGGACCAACTGGTGCTACTGGACCGACTGGGCCAACTGGTACAACTGGTACGACTGGACCAACTGGGCCAACTGGAGACACTGGTGCTACTGGATTAACTGGGCCAACTGGAGATACTGGACCAACTGGACTGACTGGGCCGACTGGTGCTACCGGACTGACTGGGCCGACTGGTGCTACCGGACTGACTGGGCCAACTGGGCCATCCGGGCTAGGACTTCCAGCAGGACTATATGCATTTAACTCCGGTGGGATTTCTTTAGATCTAGGAATTAATGATCCACTACCATTTAATACTGTTGGATCTCAGTTTGGTACAGCAATTTCTCAATTAGATGCTGATACTTTCGTAATTAGTGAAACTGGATTCTATAAAATCACTGTTATCGCTAATACTGCAACAGTCAGTGCATTAGGAGGTCTTACAATCCAAGTGAATGGAGTACCTGTACCAGGTACTGGATCAAGTTTAATCTCACTTGGAGCACCTATCGTTATTCAAGCAATTACGCAAATTACGACAACTCCATCATTAGTTGAAGTAATTGTTACAGGGCTTGGATTATCATTAGCTCTTGGTACGAGTGCATCCATTATTATTGAAAAAATCGCTTAAATTTTTACTTAGCAGTAAAACTGATATCAGTTTTACTGCTTTTTCATTGGTAAATTCAATCATTAAATCCTTCTTTTCTACATAGTCATAATGTTGTATGACATTCTTCAGGAGGCACTTATATGGAAAATAAATCGGCTGTCCAGCTTTATCTCGAGTTATTAAAGAAAACAATTTTATTTGAAATATGGTTGGAATACGAACCATACTTACCTGCTTCGTTACATATTTCTAAAGAACTATCATATGAACCAGTTACGGTTCCCCTTCCTTTATTTCTTAAGCAGTATATAGAAAATCACAATTTAAAAATCGTTAATCCTAACGTTTCAAACAATGAGCGTCAAGGTGGCAAGGATTGGCCAAGAGCTGCACATAGTATGGTTGGGCGAAAACGTATGAATCAATTACAAGAGGCGATGGAAACTGTAGTCAGGGAAAATATAGAAGGTGATTTTATTGAAACTGGTGTATGGCGCGGAGGATCATGCATTTTTATGAATGGGTTTTTACAAGCAAACAACATTAAGGATCGTACTGTATGGGTTGCCGATTCGTTTGAAGGTCTGCCCGCACCTAACTTAGAACAATATCCGAAAGATTACGGTGATTATTTGCACACATTCGATTACTTACGAGTTTCTTTAGAAACAGTGCAAGAAAACTTTAGAAAATATGATTTATTAAATGATCAGGTGAAATTTTTAAAGGGTTGGTTTAAAGATACATTGCCTTCAGCACCGATAGAAAAAATTGCAATTGCACGCCTTGATGGTGATATGTATGAATCAACGATGGATAGTCTTGTAAATTTATACGATAAAGTTTCAATAGGTGGCTTTATTATTATTGATGATTATGGACTGATAACATGCGCAGAGGCTGTAACAGATTTCAGAAGTGAAAGAAACATAAAAACTCCTATGACTCAAATCGATGATTTCGGTATTTTTTGGAGAAAAGAATAGAATAAAAAAATATTTAGTTGAGGGGTACTATTATACTACTAATTCATGAAAACCAATCTTGTAATGAATAAAAGCAAAGCTCCCCTCAATATAAAGTAGAAATTTCCTACTTTACTATAAGAAAGGTGTGAATTTTTTGAACGAAAATGAGAAAAAAATCACATTAATCCCACCTCCAGAACTTGTTCAATATGTAGGTGGTCATTTTGAAGAAGTTGGAAAAGAGTTTATGCAGTATTTTATTGAAATTGGCAATTTAAAATCAAATGAAACAGTGTTAGATGTAGGCTGTGGTATCGGCCGGATGGCGGTTCCATTAATGAACTATTTAAGCGATGATGGTAATTATTATGGATTTGACTTATTTAATAAAGGAATTACATGGTGCAAAAATAACATTTCAACACGCCGTAACAATTTCCATTTTGAACATGTCGATATATATAACCAATTCTACAATCCCGATGGAAAAGAAGATGCTTCCCAATACAAGTTTCCATATGAAGATGAATCATTCGATTTTATTTTTTTAACGTCTGTATTTACCCATCTTCTTCCGAAAGAATTAGAACATTACGTACGCGAGATTGCACGAGTTCTGAAAAAAGATGGGAGATGTTTTATTACTTTCTTTTTAATTAATCCTGAATCTTCCTATTACTTAAATGCAGGACTAAGTCCGTTAGGTTTTTACCATCAAATTGACAATTGTTATATTCTAAATAAAGATATCCCGAATTTCGCAGTTGCCTATCTTGAGGAAGATATTCGTACTCTATTAAATAAATATGGGCTAGAAATGCAGACTCCTCCCCATTATGGTTCATGGTGTGGCAGAACTGAACACACAAGTTATCAAGATATTATTCTTACACAGAAAATTTCTGAAAGGTAGTTGTATATGGAAAACATAAAAAATGTACCTCTCGTTTCCATCCTTATTCCTACCTATAATCGGCCACATTATTTTAAAATTGCTCTAGAAAGTGCATTAGCACAAACGTATTCAAATATTGAAATTATTGTAGGAGACGATAGCACAAATAATGAAACAGAAAAATTAATATACAGAGATTATTTACATAAGCATAAACATATAACGTACATTCGAAACCCCTCTACTTTAGGACAATTTCATAACGCCCTTATGCTTTTAGAACAATCAAATGGAGAGTACATAAATTTCTTAATGGACGATGATATATTTTATAATAATAAAATTGAAAAAATGATGTTTTATTTCCAAAAAGACTTAGATCAAAATCTCGCACTTATTACATCTTATCGTACTTGGATTAATGATGATGGAGAGATAATTGAACAACACCCCTCCATGAAAAGATTATATGATGAAGATACTCTATTAAATGGGAAAGATCTTGGAAACCATATGCTTATACTAGGGCAAAATATTATTGGTGAACCTACGACTGTACTCTTTCGAAAACGCCTATTAACAGAACCTTTCGGTACTTTAAATGGTAGAAATTATAATTGTAGTGTGGATATGGCTTCTTGGATCAGTTTACTTTCCAAAGGTGATGCAATCTATATTACGGAACCTTTAAGTTCTTTCCGCCTTCATACGGGACAGCAAGTACATCTCAAATACCTTGAAGGCTGCGAAGATTTTTCACATCTCGTTTTACATTCAAAAAAATATGGTTTCCTACAAGAGATTGACTATTACAAAACGAGTCTGTTAAAAGCTTGCGAATGGTATAAAAACGCTACAACATTTTATCAACTATATCCAGAGCTCATTCCAACGACTGATACACATATACGCCTTTCTCATTGTTTGAATATAGTTACAAAAGAACTCCGTGCCATATAGTCCATCACACGGTAGGTACTATTCCTTCCGTGTGATGTATGACTTCCCACAAATAGTGGAATAAATGTATGCATAGTCTGCTTGTATATTATTTTTATCATGACATGATCCATATATTTACTAGGCGATAGAAAGGAATACACACATTGAAAGATCCAAATTCTCAATATCAAATAGACTACGTATTACTATTCATTTTATTTGCCATTGGGATTGTTAGTTGCTTTGCAATTGCAAGTGCACAAGCCTCTTTACCACCATTTTTGCAAAATGTAAATTTTGTATTAAAACAAATCCAGTGGTACTTCATTGGATTCATAGCCATTGGTGTTATTATGATTATCGATTTCGATCGTTATCAAAAAATTGCTTGGTATTTATATAGCTTTGCATTGGTACTACTAATTGGACTAGAACTTCAAGTACCAGGTGCCATTACAATTAAAGGTGCGACCGCTTGGTACAGGCTCCCAGGCATCGGAAATTTCCAGCCTTCCGAAATTATGAAGTTGTTTTTAATTATCGTCACCGGACGAATTATAGCCAATCACAATGAGAAATATTTTTACCGAACAATACACGACGATTTTCTATTACTCGGAAAAATATGCGCAACAAGTTTGCCGCCACTACTACTTATTGCAAAAGAACCTGATTTAGGAAACACAATGGTAATTTCAGCTATGCTCGCAGCAATGATATTAGTTTCTGGTATACGTTGGCGTTTTATTTTCGGGTTAGTTTCTGGTATTTTTGCAGTTGGCGTTACATTAACGTATATTTTTTTTACTCATACAAAATTCTTTAAAGCACACATTTTACAAGAATATCAATTAAATCGCTTCTACGGCTGGTTAGCTCCATACAAATATGATGCGCAAGGCTATCAATTAAGACAAGCTTTCTTAGCTACTGGATCAGGAGAAATGCAAGGAAAAGGTTGGGAAAATGGACAAGTATACTTTCCAGAACCACATACAGATTTTATTTTCACGAATGTCGCTGAGCAATTCGGATTTTTAGGCGCAAGCGTCATTATTGCACTTTTTTTCCTACTTATTTTCCGCATGATTCATATCGCTATAGAAAGTAATGACCCTTTCGGTAGTTACATCTGCGCTGGTACAATCGGAATGTTTACTTTTCAAGTATTTCAAAATATCGGGATGACAATCGGACTACTACCTATTACAGGAATCACATTACCCCTTATGAGCTACGGAGGAAGCTCCTTACTCACATACATGATAGCGATTGGATTTGTTTTAAACGTCCGCTCAAGAACGAAAATCTTTATGTTCAACTGAAGCACAAAAACGGTATATTTTTATCTCTATCCTTTTTTAGATATACTAATGAAAAATATGATGGAGGTTTAAATATGAAATATGACATTATAGGGGATATTCATGGATGCTTCCAAGAGTTTCAAGATTTAACGAAAAAACTCGGATATAACTGGAATAGTGACTTACCGATTCACCCTGATCAACGCAAGCTTGCTTTTGTTGGCGATATCACAGATCGCGGTCCTCATTCATTACGTATGGTTGAAATTGTATGGGAACTTGTCATAAATAAAAAAGTAGCGTATTACGCTCCGGGAAATCACTGCAATAAACTATACCGATTTTTCCTTGGACGTAATGTGACAATCGCTCATGGACTCGAAACAACTGTTGCCGAATATGAAGCACTACCTTCTCATCAACAAAACATGATAAAAGAAAAGTTCATCACACTTTACGAGCAATCCCCTTTATATCACGTACTCGATGAGAAAAGGTTACTCGTGTGTCACGCCGGCATTCGGCAAGATTACATAGGAAGACAAGATAAAAGAGTACAAACCTTTGTATTGTATGGCGATATCACTGGAGAAAAACATGCTGACGGTTCACCTGTCCGTCGCGACTGGGCGAAGGAGTATAAAGGAACATCTTGGGTTGTATATGGACATACACCCGTAAAAGAACCTCGCTTTGTAAATCATACAGTCAATATTGACACTGGTGCTGTATTTGGTGGCAAACTAACTGGACTACGTTATCCTGAAATGGAGATTGTTTCCGTTCCTTCCTCCCTGCCTTTTGTCCCTGAGAAATTCCGCCCAATTTCATAACTCATATGTGTAAGGATTACCGTATCTTTTAGGCGTCTCTCATATAAAGTGAAACTTTAATCAGCCCTCACCAATCCCACTTTAATGGGCAGCCCGCCCATTAAAGTGGGATAAAAATTGGGTAAAGTCATTAAAAAAAGATGCAATAAAGTGCATCTTTTTTTAATGACACGGCATATACTGTCGCAGGAGGTGACAGAATGAAGAAAAAATCTTCTAAACAAAAAAGAAAATGCCCGCCTTTTTATCTGCCCATGTACGGAATTAACAACTGGTGCAGCATTCGAGCTGCAGCTGTAGAAGAACTGGAAGAACAAGAGGCTTCCACAAAAAACAAAGATAGACCAAAATATGTCTCATTACAGAACGCTGTAATGAGCCGTATAATTGATAATAGAAAAGCAAAGATGCAGCAAAAAAATAAACCTCTCTCTACTCATATTGAGCAGATTGTGCCTTCTGAGCAAGTAGAGAAGAATACAGAAGAAAACAGCCCTGTAGCAATAAATAAAAAAGCGGAAGCAGAAATTCCAGCTGCTATTATAAATCAAGTAAAAAAAATTAAAGAAGCATTAGCACCATCAGGTGATATACAAACAGAAAAAACGATTATCATTCAGACCCCTACATCTGAAAATACAAAAGTAAAAAAAGATGGGCGGTATGCATATGCAGAGGGTCTTCACTCTCATGCAGAGGGTACAGCTTCACATGCAGAAGGACTTCTGACACATGCAAAAGGTTCTTTCTCTCATGCAGAAGGATCAAAAACGACAGCAACTGGACATAGTTCCCATAGTGAAGGAAGTGAAACGACAGCAGGTGGCTCCTATTCTCATGCGGAAGGTAAACATACAATCGCTTTAGGCGAAGCAGCACATGCAGAAGGAACCGCGACTATCGCTAACGGATTCTCTTCTCATGCGGAAGGTAATCATACATCAACAGCTCATTTTGCAGGTAGCCATATTATGGGGCGCTTCGGCACAGCAGATGAATCTTATTCTTGGTTTATTGCAAACGGCACAAATGAAACCGATCATAATATCGGTGCAAAGTGGCTTGCTCATAATGGAGAAATGTACATTGAGGGCGCTTCTTACAATGCAAGCGGAACTGATTTTGCGCAAATGTTTGAAACAGTAGACAATACTTTTATTGATGTAGGTTATTTCGTTACATTTAGTAGCGAAGAAAAAATTCGAATCGCTACTTCAAACGATTCATTCATCTTAGGAATATCTAGTGCCACCCCCGCTCTTATAGGAAATAGCGGTGCTTTAAGTTGGCAAAAACGCTATAAAACGGATAGCTTCGGAAAACGTCAATATGTACGTACGGAATCGCAAGACATACAACCTCTTTTAAATACAGAATGGGATCCAGCTTGCAAATATATAGCAAGAAAAGACCGTAACGAGTGGCTTCCTGTCGGATTAATTGGACAAATGTTAGTACGTGATGACGGTACTTGCGAAACGCATGGATATTGTCGTCCAAATAACGATGGCATTGCTACAAAATCTGAAAGTGGCTTTTTCGTTATAAAGCGCACGGGCGACAATCAAATTTTAATATTATTCCGCTAAGAAAAAGGGAACAAAATTCTTCATTACATAAGAATTTTGTTCCCTTTTTAAGTATGTCTTAATACCGCTTGCATATCGCTTGGAATCGGTGTAGTGAAAGACATTTCTTTCTCTAAAATAGGATGATAAAACGTCAAGGATGTACTGTGAAGCGCTTGTCGTTTCATTTCATCTCTTTTTCCACCATATAAATTATCGCCAAGTAGCGGATGTCCTATGTACGCCATATGCACACGAATTTGATGCGTTCTCCCTGTATCGAGCTCAAGTGATACGTGCGTCTTATGATTGACGCTATCGATCACTCTAAAATGAGTAACGGCTCTTTGCCCCTCCTCACAAACGGTTCGCTCAATAATGCTATCCGATTTTCGTCCAATCGGTGCGTCAATCGTTCCTTCTCTTTCTACCATCTCACCGTGAACAATCGCTTCATACGTTCTTTTCACAGCTTTTTGTTGATGCTGTTTCGATAAAAGATGATGTACGAAACGATTTTTTGCAATAAGCATAAGCCCTGAAGTATCACGATCTAACCTCGTTACGATGTGCACCGTACTTGTAAGATGTCGCTTATCATAATGAGATAAGAGCGCATTCGCAACACTTCCTGCCGGATGTTCTCTAGACGGGATCGTTGACATGTTTGCCTCTTTGTTTATGACAAGAACTGCATCATCTTCATATACGATACATAAAGGAATATCTTCAGCAATCATCCCTTCACTTCTTTCCTCTACTGGAAAAAAGACACGTAATTCTTCACCAGCTTGCAACTGATGACGAACGCTCGCATGTTGACCATTTACTTCTATAGATCCGCCATGAAACTTTATATCCGTTAATGCGGCTTTGGAGATCCCTTTTGTTTTTAAAAATTCTCTAACTAAAGTTCCTTCCTCAGCCGAGTCTATATCCCATTTCAATGTAAATCTGTTCAAATATATAAACCCTTTCTATTTATCTGCAACAAACGAGTCACGAACTCGTTTCCAGAACGGAAATGGACGGAAACGAACGAATCGTACTTTCTCATTTGCCACGCGATACTGAATTGATTTCACATCTTGATGAACCATCGTTAAATGGTCCACCGTAATTTGTAAGTTCATTCCTGCAGTCGGCTTCAGCACGCATGTATGATGTTTCGGCAATACGAGCGGCGAACCTACCGTACGAAACACCCGGTTATTAATAGATGCCATTTCCGCAATTTGAATCGCTTCAATAGAAGGGTGAATAATTGCTCCGCCAAGCGCCTTATTATACGCAGTACTTCCCGAAGGAGTAGAAATACAAAGGCCATCCCCGCGGAACGTTTCAAAGTACTCTCCGCGTATTTCCACTTCTGTTACTAATGTACCTTCTGCACTTTTTACAGTCGCTTCATTCATCGCTAAATACTGCGACTCTTTACTCCCATTCACATAGCGAATAATCACTTCTAAAAGCGGATATTCCACCACTTGGAATGGTGTTTTAGCAATTGCAATTACTAATTTCTCTACTTCTGTCGGTAACCAATCTGCATAGAAACCTAAATGCCCTGTATGTACACCAACAAATGCTGTTTCATCCAATCGATTATAATAACGATGAAACGCATATAAAAGCGTTCCATCTCCCCCAACAGAAATTACAATATCGGGTTCCTTTTCATCCATTATAAATCCAAAATCTAGCAAGTATTCTTTCATCGTGCTTGCCAGTGCATCTGATGATTGATCTCCCTTTGACATAATTGTAAATTTCATCGCCCAACACCCTTTAGTTTATGATTCGGAATCTTTCGTTTCTTGCTTTCTTGAAAAAGCTTTCTGCGCTTCTTGAATTTCAAGACGGATAGAAGACATTTCTTCATCTAATAAAAATGCTGCTTCCGCTGCACGTTGCAAGCGTATTTTAATATCTTCAGGAAAACGTCCACTATATTTATAATTTAAAGAATGCTCAATTGTTGCCCAAAAGTTCATTGCTAGCGTACGTATTTGGATTTCTACCAATACTTTTTGTTCACCTTGAATCGTTTGAACTGGGTAACTAATGACAACGTGATAAGAACGATAACCGCTATCTTTCTTCTGCGTGACGTAATCACGTTCTTCCACGATTTCAAAGTCATTTCGTTTTCGAAGATATTCTACAACAGGCTTAATCTCATCAACAAATTGACACATCATTCGAAGGCCCGCGATATCTTGCATATCTTCTCTTAGCCTGTCTAACGGTACATTTCTCTTCTCCGCTTTATCAATAATACTTGCAACCGACTTTACCCTTCCTGTTACAAACTCAATTGGAGAATGCTCTGTTAACATTGCAAATTGAGTACGCATTCCTTTTAGTTTCACTTTCAGCTCTGCCACCGCTTGGTGGTAAGGTGCTAAAAATTCTTCCCAATTTCGATTCATTTCAACCACCACCAAAATCAATCCATTTGCTTATAGAAATACTTTTTCTACAGCAGTTACTAGTTCTTCTCCGTAATTTGCATTACCTTCAATATTTTCAACTAAATATTCTACTTCTTCTTTTAAACCTTCTAATTCCATTTCAATGTCATTCACGCGAACGAACATAACCACGTCGTTATTCATCGCTTCATGCATTGCTTCCCAGCATGTATGCGGAATGCTTACATAAATGAAAGATGATTCGTTTTCTAAGATATATAAAAATGATAAATTATCTGAGTCTACAAGTACGTGATTACGCGCACTTAACTCCTTTACCTCTATTTCACTATTTTCCGCACAAAAAATAAGAGCATTCTCTCTCTTTTCTACGCTCTTAACTTGGATTTTATTTTGCATGCTCTAACTCCTCCATCTCAACTTCCTGTCTTACTTAACAGTATTATTGTATCATAACATGGACGCAAACAAATAAAACATTGAACCAAATTTGTGAAAAAGCGATAATGTGTAAAGAATTATTTTTCAAAAGGAGCGCGCATACAATGACACAAGAAATTGAAATTGAATTTAAAAATATTGTTACAGAAGAAGAATTCAATACATTATGTAAATCATTCTCTATTGAAGGATTTACGAAACAGGTGAATCACTACTTTGAAACACCGAGCTTCTCATTAAAAGAAGCTGGCTCTGCACTTCGTATTCGTCATAAAGGAGAAACTTATACATTAACATTAAAACAACCTGCAGAAGTCGGCTTGTTAGAAACGCATCAAGTTATAACAGCAGATGAAGCAAGATTGATGATGGAAACAAATACAATTATTCAAGGCGCTGTAGTAGATCAACTACACACATTACAAATTCCTGTTTCTGCTTTAACTTATATGGGTAGTTTAACAACTGAAAGAGCCGAAACACTATTTGAAGGCGGAACGCTTGTCTTTGATCATAGTTTCTATTACAATCACGATGATTATGAAATTGAATTTGAAGTGCAAGATGAAGAAGCAGGCAAAGCTGCCTTTATTCATTTGTTAAAGCAACACGACATACCAATCCGTCATACAAATAATAAAGTAAAACGCTTTTTCCTTGCCAAACAAAACAAAGCACGCTAAAGTGAAAATTCCACTAGTGAATACGTTCTACTAGTGGATACATCTCACTTTTTGAAAAAGAAAAGATTCTTTTACATCTGTAGAATAAGCAAAGAACGTTATGAAGGCGGTTTATTTGCCCTCCCTAACATTCCATTGCTACAATAGATATACATTTCATGGAAAAAGGAGTTTAAAAGGATGAGCAAGCAACCGATGACACCATTTGAAGCAATTGGCGGTGAACAATGCATTGCAATATTAGTAGACACATTTTATTCCTATGTCAGTAAACACCCTGACCTATCTCCCATCTTCCCGGATGATTTAACAGAAACAGCTAGGAAGCAGAAGCAATTTTTAACACAATATTTAGGTGGTCCTAATTTGTACACGGAAGAACATGGTCATCCTATGTTAAGAGCACGCCATCTCCCGTTTGAGATTACTCCAAAACGAGCAGAGGCTTGGCTATCGTGCATGGAGCAAGCAATGGATGACACAGGAGTGCACGGTCATATAAGAGAGTTCGTTTTTGAACGTTTAGCATTAACTGCTCAGCATATGGTTAATACTCCAGACGAAACAGGTGAAATATAATGGATAAACAGGAAGCAAAGCATATCAATATGCCATCTCCTTCCGCATGTGAGCATAAGTCTGTAGAAGCATATTTATTTATTGATCCACTTTGTAAAGATTGCTGGGAAATTGAGCCCTTTATTATTAAACTATGGCTTGAATACGGGAAATACTTCTCTATTCGTCATATCGTAACAGGAAAAGTGGACGGAACGAACGCTTCCTCACACAAATGGAATAAACCTGCTAATATTCGATTTGTGTGGGAAAAGACAACAAGTTTACAAGGTTTTTCATGTGATGGAAAGGTACATATGCAAGAAGCATCGTCAACACCATATTTAGTTTCGATGGCAATTAAAGCAGCGGAGTTGCAGGGCCGAAAAGCAGGTTCGAAGTTTTTGCGAAAACTCCAAGAATACATTTTCCTTGAAAATGTATCAAATCCTGACTGCGAATTATTACTTGCATGCGCAAAAGATAGCAATATTGATGTAGAAGAATTTAAAAAAGACCTATATTCCGCTAGCGCAAAAAAGGCTTTCCAATGTGACTTAAAATTCACAAATGAGATGCATATTACAGAAATACCTTCTCTCGTATTCTTTCATGCAAATTCAGATGAAGAAGGTATTAAAATCGCTGGAATGTATTCCTACGACGTCTACGTACAATTATTGAAAGAACTTGTAAAATGTGAAATCGAGCCAGAGCCATTACCACCTTTAGAAGTATTACTGGAAGCGACACAATTTATCTCTTCAAAAGAAGTAGCATTTATATATGACTGCTCGAAGCAAGAAATTGAACGTGAACTAAAAAAATTACAACTGAAACGAAAAGTACAAATGATTGACGTAAAATGTGAGCGTTATTGGAAATGGATAGCAAAAGAAAAAGACCTGGTGTAAACACCAGGTCTTTTTCTTTACGGCTTATAAAAATATTAAAGGGGATGGGAGAAATTTTCACGTTCAAACAAAGGGGTATATGTTTGTATGTGAATTCGTTCACGCTTATTATATTACAAGATTCGACGTCAGATGACAACCCCTTTTGTCGAATTTCACACTTTTGTCACATTCTAAACGTTTTCATTTTTGAATAAGCTATAAAAAAGCTATTTTGGAGGTGTTTTGTATGAAAAAAACGTATATTTTACTTATCATTCTAGCTATCATTGTTTCTTTTTTCTTGTACATCCTCTCCCTACTACAAGCTTTTCCTAAAATGATTGCCTTTCCTCTTTTATTTGGAGTCATTGTCATCGCTCTCTCTTATTTCAACCATAAAAAACGATTTAAAGGGTTTTAATGAACTGTAAAACTGCCTTCTATTTTAGAAAAAAGAAGACAATTCGATTTATTTTCTCGACAAATATCGACAAAATGACATTAAGAAAAAGACGAGGCAAATTCCTCGTCTTTTCTATTACTTCTCTTCAAATAATAATGCTTCTAATTCATTTAATTTCTCTTCAAATACTTGCAATGCTTCTTTTACCGGTTCTGGAGATGCCATATCTACTCCAGCTTTTTTCAGCACTTCAATTGGGTAATCTGAGCTTCCTGCTTTTAAGAACTCATTAATGTAACGTTCTACTGCTGGTTGCCCTTCTTCTAAAATTTGTTTAGATAGAGCCGTTGCTGCACTAAATCCTGTTGCGTATTGGTATACGTAATAGTTGTAGTAGAAGTGCGGAATACGAGACCACTCTAAACCAATTTCTTCATCAATTACTAAAGCATCACCGAAATATTTCTTATTTAAATCATAGTAGATCTCCGTTAGCATGTCTGGTGTTACCGCATGTCCCTCTTGTACTTTCTTATGAATAATATGCTCAAACTCTGCGAACATCGTTTGACGGAATACAGTACCACGGAATCCTTCTAAATAATGATTTAATAAGTATAGACGCTCTTTCTTATCTTCTGTCGTTTTTAATAAATAATCGTTTAGAAGCGCCTCATTACAAGTTGATGCTACTTCCGCAACAAAGATTGAATAATCCCCGTATACGTGCGGCTGCGTTTTTCTTGTGTAGTAACTATGGACAGAATGGCCAAATTCATGAGCAAGTGTAAATAAATTATTTACATTATCATGCCAGTTCATTAAAATATAAGGATTTGTTCCATAGGCACCAGATGAATATGCACCGCTTCGTTTTCCTTTATTCTCATACACATCTACCCAGCGATTTTCATATGCTTCTTTCAAAATATCAACATACTCATCACCAAGTACATGTAAAGACTTTAATAACATGTCTTGCGCTTCTTCATACTTCACATTCATTTTCACTTCGGGTACAAGTGGTGTATATAAATCATACATATGAAGCTCATCAAGCCCTAGTGCACGCTTACGAATATCAATGTAACGATGTAGCAAGTGTAAATTGTCATTTACAGATTGAACAAGTTGATCATACACCGCTTCAGGAATATTATTATTACTTAATGCTGCTTGACGTGCAGAGTCATATTTACGAACGCGTGCATTAAAGTTATTACGCTTCACAGCTCCGCTTAACGTACTTGCAAATGTGTTCTTATATTTCCCGTACGTTTCATATACAGCTTTGAATGCATCTTCACGCACACGACGATCATCACTTTCTAAAAACTGAATGTAACGGCCATGTGTAATTTCTACTTCTTCTCCATCCTCACCTTTAATAGATGGGAATTTCAAATCCGCATTATTCAACATACCAAATGTATTACTTGACGCACTCATTACTTCAGATGCTTCTGCTAATAAAGCCTCTTCCGCTTCAGATAATACGTGAGGGCGTTGACGCGTAATTTCTTCTAACGCATGTTCATATACACTTAAGTCTCTATTTTCTTTCAAGAATGTTTGCAATGTATCTTCTGAAATCGATAAAATTTCAGGCACAATATATGCTGTGCTACTAGATACTTGTGAATATAAATTTGTCGCGCGATCATTTAACGCTTGATACACAGAGTTTGTTGTATCTTGATCGTAACGCATATGTGCATATGTATATAACTTACCTAATCGCATTGAAATTTCATCTTCATATTGCAATGCTTCAAGTAAATTGTTCGCAGAGTCACCAAGTTTCCCTTTAAATTCAGTTAACTTCGGTAATAGCTCTTTAATAGCTTGGAATTCTTGTTCCCATTCTGCATCTGTTTGGAAAATATCTTCTAATCGCCACGTACTTGATTCTTCAATTTCGTTACGATCCGGTAATGTTTTTGCTGTGTTTTGTTCAGACATGCTTTAAGCCCTCCTTTAAATATCTCTACTTACATACAATTCGATTTTTCTTATGTAATTCCTTCAAGATCAGTCTTTATTATATCCGCTTTTCCTTCTCTCATGTTGTACTTTGCCTCAAATAAAGATAAGGCATACGCTAAACTCCTTTCATCATATTTCATAACTTCCTCCTCTGTTTTTAACATGGATATCCCCCGTATTTTCCGGTACTTATAAGCCCCTACTCTCTGCAAGACACCTGCATAACATAAAAATGTCATATATTCAGTAACTGCCACTTTCCATATATGCTGTGAAAAGTACGGGAGCATACGCCTTTTCGTATACTTTTTTATATAACTACACACGTACTTGAGGGAAATACAATCCCCTACCGCAAGCTCACCTATACACTTCATATATAGAAAAGCTTGCCATATAAATGAATTTGTTTGAAAAGCAAATGAGGACGGGAGTGGCACACCAATTTCAGAAGGAAAATTTGCTGGGGTACATTTACATTGATATAAGAGGCGTAATAGTGACTTATCATTATACTTCAAGATGGGCAAAGCGTTTTGACGAAAATAATCCTTTCGCTTCTTCCATTCTCGGTTTAATACTTCCCTTTGGAAAGGAACAGGAGAAAAGAGCATTTCAAAAGTAGTCGTTTCAATTGGTAAATATATAATCTGTGAAAAAGCAACGCTTGTAGAAAATGATGTAATAAACGTGCATTTCATAAATGATTTTTGTTTCGAACAGAAGAAAATAAGAAGTGGCTGAGGATAAGATTGTAAGGAGAAAGCCATAATTGAGGAGAATTTCATCCAGTATGCAGAGTGCTTTTTCAATTGATTTCCACCAATAATCCAAATGACTTGTATACCAGCTTTCCAATACGAATAGGTTCGTTTGCAGAGCTGCTCTATAGAAAGATTGGCGCATTGATATTCAATCGCAATTTTTCTCCCTGCTCTCTCTATAAAAATATCCGGTCGTTGCTGAATCTCTGGTAGATAATGCTCTATCTCTACATGAACATTTTGACGTTTGAACCACCGATATAACAATTCTTTACCGTACATATGATATGTAGATTCTGCTTCATAAAAGGCTAAACATGAATCTACTTTCTTATGAGCAAAATGCCACCTTTTTTGTTTTCCTAATCTCATTAGTACTTCCTTCCCGCAAGCTATGCAAAAGAAACTTTCCCTTTTACGCATATGGTGTAAAAGCTCTTCATCATGATGATCGAGTAGATGAATTTTTTCTCCGTTTTCTCTTTTTGCGATAAATATTGGAATCACACCCTTTCAGCTCCTTATATTCTACAATTTATTACAAATTCCTTTTAAAAAAGAGATGTCCCAATTTTGGACATCTCTTTTTATAATAAAGGCGATAATAACCGGTACGTTGATTCAACGATTCGTCTATGAAGACGCCTTTTATGAAAACGATCGACATGAATTTCACTTGATTCTTCTAAATCGTCTTTAAAATCTTGAACAAGTTTTCGAATGCTATCTGTATCATATAAAAAGGCATTTACTTCAAAGTTCAAATGAAAACTTCTCATATCCATATTCGCTGTCCCAATTGAAGCTAAATCAGAATCGACAATGACAACTTTACTATGGAGAAAACCTTTTTCGTATTCATATATCTTTACCCCTGCATCTAAAAGCTCTGGGAAGTACGATCTCGATGCGTAAAAGACAGTTCGCTTATCAGGCTTACTCGGCATTAACAACCGAACATCAATACCAGCAAGTGCCGCTACTTTTAATGCGGATAAAATATCATCATCCGGAATGAAATACGGCGTTGCAATCCAAATGGATTTCCGCGCAGAAGCAATCATGGCAAAATATAAATGTTTAATTGTTTCCCATTTATTATCCGGCCCACCTGCAACGAGCTGCACGCCGCCCCAATGCTCCCCCTCAACTGCTTTCGCTTGTAAATATTCAGGGGCTAGCACAGCCTCGCCAGTCATATAAAACCAATCTTGAAGGAAAATAAGCTGCAAACTTTGCACAGCTTCCCCACGCAAATATAAATGCGTGTCTCGCCAAAAGCCGAAGTACTTATCCTTTCCTAAATATTCATCACCAATATTTAATCCACCTACAAATCCTTCATTCCCATCAATAATAACGATTTTTCGGTGATTTCGATAATTAATCTTATCGTTTAAAATCGGAAAACGTACAGGGAAGAACGGAATCATTTCGACACCTGCGTCGTTTAATTCTTCAATATATGATTTTGATAATTTAAAACTTCCAACCGCATCATATAAAAAACGAACGACTACGCCTTCTTTTGATTTTTGTATTAAAATATCTTTAATTTCTGTTCCAAGTTTATCATCACGCACAATGTAATATTCCATATGAATGTGATGTTTCGCTCGTTTTAATCCATCTAAAATAGCCTGAAACGTTTCATCTCCATTTGTTAATGTTCTCGTTTCAGTTTGAAATGAAATATTTAAAGCGCCTAAGCGATCCGCTAAACGAAATAACAGCTCTTGATGCTTATGATTGCGCAAAATCCGTTCTTCGTAATCTTCATGCCCCTTATATTGTAAAAACGCTTGTTCATCGAGCAACGCCTTCTTTTGGAACATTCTCTTCCTCCGAAAGTTCTGTCCGAATAATAAATAAGCGAAGAATCCAAATACCGGAAAAATCCCTAACACAATGAGCCATGTAAGTGTTTTTGACGGATGACGGTTCTCTAAGAAAATAACGCAACCAATTAAAAATGCAGATACCGTAAATAAAATACTAATAATACCTAAAATCGAAACATCTTTTATCCCAATTACATCCGAATAAAACGCTACATCAATAAACATACGTAATGACACAAATAATGCGAACAATAGTAAAACAAAGAAAATCAACTTTAACGTATTTTTCATCTCTTACCTCCTTACTAAGAAAGCTTTCCTATTCTTCATATAAAAAGCCGATTTCATACTACAGAAATCGGCCTACGTTTTAGCAGGAAAATTATTGCGAATTGTTTCAAGCGCATGCTCTTTCACAATTTGTTTCCCATACTCACTTACACGATGAATTGTTAAAGTTGATTCTTCCCCGTATTCTAAAACAATGCTTAAAATGCGATCAATTTCTTCTTCATCATGTAGCACTTCATCGAATTCCACATATACATAATAGCGGTCCTCAAATGAATACAGCTCATCTTTTATATCTTCAAAGATAAGACGATGACTTAATGAAATGACATCTTCAAAATCATTAAACTTAATTAAAAAGCCAAACGTACCATCTTCGTTAAAGTTTGTACCTGCTTGTTCCTCTACCTCTTCCACTAATTCTTGCTGGAATAATGATTCAATACCTTCATCTAGAGGAATGTCTATAATTTTATCTACACCTATTGGTAGTTCTAGCTTTTGTCCATCCTTTGAAAGTTCTGCTTTCGTTACAAGTACTTCAATCCCTTTATCGACTGCTTGCACTTGAATCCATAACGGCCCATCAATAAAGAAATCGTCATGATCACGAGCTTCGTCCATCATTTCCCAAAAGAGCTCTTCGCTTCTTTCGCGGTCATACCAAATTTCCTCACGATTAAAGCCTCTGTCCTCTATATCAATGTACGTAATAAAAAATTTCATCGTATGATCATTAATTCTTTCAATATCCAAAATACAACTCTCCCTTCCTGCTTAGAATTGTTATGAAGGGATTCCCCACTCATATGACAAATCAATAGATTCTTGTACTCTCATTTTATGATAAGATTCTCCAGAATGGAAATAAAATCGATTTATTTTACAAAAATAGTTATATACCTATCTTCATTCAATGGTATACACAAATATATCATTGTCGCGATGCCTCACTTATAAAAAAATTGGACATACATTTCCATCTTCCCCCGTACACTGTAATAAAGTGAAACTTTTATTAGAGAAGATGCTTTAGTCCTTTTCACCACATACATATAGTTCGCTTATTAAAACATCATAAATGGAGGCAGACGAATGGACTTAGAGTTTTTAACATCTGTACTAATGATTGTCGGTATCGATGTTGTATTAGGTGGTGACAACGCAATTGTCATCGCACTAGCTAGCCGAAATTTACCTGAATCGAAACGAAATAAAGCTATTTTGATCGGTACTCTTTTAGCAATCGTACTAAGAATTATCCTTACTATACTAGCTGTCTATTTGCTCGACATTCCATTTCTGCAACTTATCGGGGGCATTTTACTTACATTCATTGCAGTAAATTTACTAACTGATAATAGCAACGATCTTTCTTCTATTCAAGGAAAAACAACTTTATTTCAAGCTGTGCGTACAATTGTATTCGCGGACCTTGTTATGGGATTTGACAACGTTATCGCCATTGCAGGGGCAGCTCACGGAAGATTTTTACTCGTAATAATCGGTTTACTCATTTCTATCCCGATTATTATTTGGGGCAGCAAACTCATTTTAATACTTATGGAACGCTTTCCACTCCTCATTTATTGCGGGGCAGCAATTCTCGCTTATACAGCAGGAAAAATGGTCACACATGAAGACAGACTTGCAACCTTTTTTCATAACAACCCAAGTTTCACTGCAGGCATTCCTTACTTATTTATTTTCACCATCTTATGCATCGGCTTTATCGTTCAACGAGTTCGATTACGAAATTTGAAACATTAAAAAAAACCTTCTACTATATAATAGGTAGAAGGTTTTCATATTATTATAATTAATTTACAAGACGCTGTGCTTCACGTAATTGGAACGTTCTTACTGTACGTGGTAAGAAACGGCGGATTTCGTCTTCATTGTAACCTACTTGAAGGCGTTTCTCGTCAATCATAATTGGACGACGTAAAATCCCTGGATAGTCACGAATCATCTTATATAAATCTTGAAGTGGTAAAGACTCTAAGTTTACATTTAATTCTTGGAAAACTTTCGAACGAGTAGAAATAATCTCATCCGTTCCGCTTTCTGTCATACGTAAAATCTCTTTAATTTCCTCAATCGTTAATGGATCTGAGAAAATATTACGTTCTGTATAAGGAATATGATTTTCCTCTAGCCATAATTTCGCCTTTCTACAAGACGTACAGCTTGGAGAACTATATAATGTTACCATACAAAGCTCACTCTCCTTAAAGAGTACAAATTCTGTACTAATTACAGTTTAAATTTCTAAATTCAGCAATTTTTCGCGATACCTTGTCTTAAAACAAAGTGCAAAAATTGCTTTTCATGTAAGCAACAACTTTTAGTAAACAACAATTACTTTTAATAAGTAACTTCTATAATCATTATACAATAGATTTTGCAAGAAATATACAGTAAATTTCCTTCTAATTGAGAAAACTCTTCCGTGCATTTCACTGCTATGTAACATAATCACACTTACTTCAGCTGTTCTTTAACAATAATCTTCAACCCTCTTAACGCTTGCTTTTCATAGATTTTTCATATGATTTATAGTTATTCTCTCATAATCTTTCCTATGAAAAAGAGAACGTTTTCTTACCTTTTTTTGATAAATCAATTAAGAAATGTAAGACTATACAAGTGAGAATCAAAAGAACGTTTGTTCTCATTTTAGCAAACATTCTCATTCATGTCCATACGATTTCTAAAATAAATCAAAAATTTTTCTGATATTTCTTTCTTTTTCATTTTTTATCTCATACAATAAAAATACAGACAGGCAAAGGGGGAATTTGCAAATGATTGCTTTTTTTATTGATTTTGTCACTGTTGCTGCCCTCATCATCGGAATAACAGCATTGATTGGCGTCATTACAAATAGTATTGGTGAAAAACTCTTTGGCGGAAAAGAAAAGATGAAGTTTGTTAATAAAAGTTTGGATGTACAATCCGGCTGGAACCAAGTTGGTGGGAAAGGTATTTATAAGAAACGTACGTATTAAAAAAAGCAGGCAATTACCTGCTTTTTTCTTATTTCTCTACTGACGCCCATTTAAAGCTTAAATCGCCACCATATTTATGGTTGTACATATTTTTAATGGAATCTCTTTGTAAGTATGCTCTACCACGTTGATATACCGGTACAATCGCAGCGTCATCAAGTAACATTTTCTCTGCTTCTAGTAAGCTTTTCCAACGAGCATTTACATCGCTTCCATCTTTTTTTGCTTTCATGATGATCTCATCATATTTCGGATTAGAATATTTCATTTTATTTTGTGATCCGTCAGTTACAAACATATCAAGATATGTAATTGGATCTGGGAAGTCTGCACTCCATCCAGAGAATGACATGACGAAATCGCCCGCATCTTCTAATTTTAGTTTTTGCGCGAATGGTTGTTGTTTAATTTTCACTGTTAAACCTGGTAAATTCTTTTCTAACTCACCTTTTAAATATTCCCCTGTTTTCTTCGATAATTCAACATCTTCGTTTAATAACTCTAATTCGATTTCATTTTTACCAAGCTCTTTTTTACCAGCTTCCCAATATTTCTTCGCTTCTTTCACATTTGGTTTTACAATATCTCCATTTACAGCACGGAAGTCCTTTTTATCCGGTCCTTTAATGAAGTTATCAGGAATTAACCCTGTTGCTGGCTTAGAACCGTTATTTAATAATGTATCAACGAACGGTTTACGTTCAAAAGCAAGTGAAATTGCTTTACGAATATTTTTATTTGCTAACGCTGGATCTTTTTGATTTAAACGAAGGAAGAATACAGATGTATCTTCTACTGTTTGGAAATCTGGTTTTCCTTTATATTTATCGATGAACTCCGCTAATAACGTTGCTCGATCGACTGCGTTTGTTTCATATAAATTAATTGGTGTAGACGTATCTTTAACAATATTAAAGTTTACTTCCTCAATCTTCACTTCTTTATTATCCCAATATGACGAGCTCTTTGTCATTTTAAAGCTACGTTCATGTTGCCAATCACTTAATGTAAATGGTCCGTTATAAAGTGTTGTATTCGCTTCCAAACCAAACTTCGTACCTTGCTCTTTCACGAACTTTTCATTCACAGGATAGAAGATTGGATATACCATTAAATCTACAAGGTATGGAATGGAATTGTCTAATTCCACTTCTAATGTATAATCATCAATCGCCTTTACCCCTAATTGGTCCGGACTCATCTCTTTTTTGTTAATTTTCTCTGCATTTTTTATATCATACATAATGTACGCTGATTTCGCAGCTGTATCTGGGTTAATCGCTCTTTGCCATGCGTATACGAAATCTTTTGCCGTCACAGGCTCACCATTTGACCATTTTGCGTCTTCACGTAATTTAAATGTATATTTTTTACCGTCTTCTGATTTTTTGAATTCCTTCGCTACACCAGGAACAAGCTTATCGTCTTTTCCTAAACTGTATAAGCCTTCCATCGTATTAGTCATTACTCTTGAAGAAACTGCATCAGCTGATAACGCTGGATCCATCGTTGGAATTTCTTGCGTTTCAATTAAGTTAATAACTTGCTTCGCACCGCTTTTCCCGCTATCCCCTTTTGCGTTCGCTTGCGGTTCATCTTTTTGGTAGCTACATGCCCCTAACATCATGCTCATTGCTACTGTTGATACTACAAAAACTGGCATCTTTTTTTTCATACTTCCACCCTCCACAAAAATGTTAGCCCTTTCATTTTCAAACAAAAAGAAATATATATATGTTCTAATAATTCATATTATACACACAAATATATTTTTTGTATATTTATATTTCTATTTTATTAAAATTTTCTGTTAAAAATTAAACCTTTGTAAACGTTTCATATTGCTGATTATCCTTACTAAAGTGTTGAAAATAGTTATTTTTATATTTTTCTAAATTATCAGAGAAAAACAAAATTTATATCTTATAATACTTTACGCATAATTATCCTTCTGTTTTTATCATAAAATAGCTCTCCCTTCATAATAAAGATATGTAGGTTAAAATGAGTGCAAAGGTCAAGAAAGTATGTTACGATACACTTTGCTAAAAATAGATATCGGTAAAGAGGGGACGGACATGACAGCAATTCAGGCAAAAAACAGGCCTACTGAGAAATTAAGTTTATTCTTATTAACATGGCCTATTTTTCTAGAAGTTTTTCTATTTATGTTAATGGGGATCGCTGATACTTTCATGTTAAGTGCATTATCAGACGATGCTGTATCTGGGGTTGGTGCAGCGAATCAATATCTCCATATCGCTATTTTGGTACTAGAAGTCATCGGGAACGGCGCAGCCATCGTCGTATCTCAATACCTCGGTTCCAAACGTTTTATGGAAGCATCAAAAATATCAGCTTTAGCCGTCACATTAAATTTAGTGGTCGGACTCGTTATAAGCGCTGGTTTTCTTTTATTCTCAAAACATATGATGATGGCAATGAACTTACAAGGCGATGTACTAATGTATGCACAGAGCTATTTATCTATCGTCGGAGGAGCTATTTTCCTTCAAGCTATTATTAATTCATTAGCCGCAATTATCCGCGTACATGGCTTCACAAAGCAAGCGATGTTTATTTCTCTTGGAATGAATATTATTCATATCGCTGGAAACTACGTACTCATTTTCGGGAAATTTGGTTTCCCAGAACTCGGTGTACAAGGGGCTGCCATTTCTTCTGCTGTCAGCAGGCTAATCGCGCTTATCGTTTTCTTCTGGTTACTGTACCGCGTTATGGAGTACCGTGTAAAATTACAATACTACTTCACCTTATCAAAAGAATATATCGGGAAAATTTTAAAAATCGGAATTCCATCTGCGTTTGAGCAGGTTATGTATCAAGCTTGCCAAATTGTCTTCTTATACTATGCAACATATTTAGGAACGGAATCGTTAGCTGCTAGACAATACGCTACGAACATCTCTATGTTCACTTATTTATTCGCTATTGCAATCGGTATGGGAACTGCAATTATTATCGGACGCCTCGTTGGCGGTGGTGAAAAAGATGAAGCGTATGAACGTGTATGGAAAAGTGTAAAGTGGGCGATCGGTGTCACTTTATGTATGGTTGCTCTCGTTATTACATTCCGCACACAATTAATGGGACTATTTACAGATAATCCGCACATTATTGCGTTAGGTGCGTCAGTTCTTTTACTAAGTGTACTACTTGAAACAGGGCGTACGATGAACATCGTCATCATCAATTCACTTCGCGCAGCTGGTGATGCAAAGTACCCAGTTTTAATCGGCGCATTCTCTATGGTGTTAATGAGTTTACCACTCGGTTATTTTTTCGCCTTCCATTTAGATATGGGGCTCGTTGGTATTTGGCTAGCAATCGCTATTGATGAATGGACACGTGCCATTATTATGTTCTTCCGCTGGAAAAGTAGAGCGTGGGAGCGTTATGCACTTGTTAAACCTGAAGAACAAGAGGAGATTGTTTCTGTTCAGGCGCAATAATACTCTTTTAATTAAGGCGTAGTCATTAGTATAGGCAACTTATATTTGCGATTCTTTACATATATCGACTTACCGAGAAATATTGACAACTCTTTTATATAGTAAAAAAATCCATTCTTCTGTAATAGAAGAATGGATTTTTTATTATTGATAAATCTCTTTATATTTCTTGTACTCCGCTTCAGAACATAGTACGAAATGTCCCGGGCGAATTTCACGCATTGTCGGTTCTTCACTGCCATAATTGTGCTGAGATGGATCGTATACGATACGTTTACGATTGCGCTCATAATCTGGATCTGGAAGTGGAATTGCTGATAATAGTGATTTTGTATATGGATGAATTGGATTTGCATATAACTCATCACTTGTTGTTAATTCAACGATTTGACCACGGTACATTACACCAATGCGGTCACTAATGTATTTTACCATTGATAAATCATGGGCAATGAATAAGTATGTTAAACCTTTTTCTTTTTGTAACTTTTTCAGTAAGTTTACAACTTGCGCCTGAATTGATACGTCAAGTGCTGAGATTGGCTCATCGGCAATGATAAATTCAGGTTCTACAGCAAGTGCACGAGCGATACCGATACGCTGACGTTGTCCACCTGAGAATTCATGAGGGAAACGGTTTGCGTGCTCTTTATTTAAGCCAACTGTGTTTAATAATTCATGAACACGGTCCATACGCTCTTTTTTGTTTTTCGCTAATCCGTGAATATCAATACCTTCTGCAATAATATCCCCTACTGTCATACGTGGGTTTAATGATGCATATGGATCTTGGAAAATCATTTGCATTTTACGGTTGAATTTCTTCAATTCTGCGCGTGATTTTTTGCCATGTACATTTTCACCGTCGAACAATACTTCACCTGCAGTTGCATCATATAAACGAATGATCGTTCTTCCAGTTGTTGATTTACCACAACCCGATTCTCCTACAAGACCAAATGTTTCTCCGCGGTAAATATCAAATGAAATATCATTAACCGCTTTGACAACACCACCACTCACGTCGAAGTGCTGCTTTACATTTTTTACTTCAATTAATTTCTCACGTTGTTTAGTCATGTTGTTCACCTGCTTTCATTTGAAGAATGCGTTTTTCAACGACTGCCGGCGGTTTTACTTCTGGAGCTTGCTCATGAAGTAACCAAGTTGCCGCATAGTGTGTATCACTTACTTTAAATAAAGGTGGGTCCATTTCAAAATCAATTTTCAGTGCCTGTGGGTTACGTGGTGCAAAAGCATCTCCCTTTGGCGGCTTCAATAAATCTGGAGGCGTTCCAGGGATTGCATATAACTCTTCTTCTGAACCATCTAAACTTGGCATAGATGCGATTAAGCCCCAAGTATATGGATGTTTTGGATTGTAGAAAATTTCATCTACAGTTCCGATTTCAACAACTTTACCAGCGTACATAACTGCTACGCGGTCCGCAACGTTCGCCACTACACCTAAGTCATGCGTAATGAAAATGATTGCTGCTTCTGTTTTTTGTTGAATGTCCTTCATAAGCTCTAAAATTTGCGCCTGAATTGTAACGTCTAGCGCTGTTGTCGGCTCATCGGCAATCAATAATTTTGGGTTACAAGCTAATGCCATCGCAATAACTACACGCTGCCTCATACCACCAGAGAATTGGTGCGGATATTGTTTTAAACGAGCTTCTGGATTTGGAATACCTACAAGGTCGATTAATTCCAACGCAACTTTACGTGCGTCTGCTTTACTCATTCCTTGGTGTTTAATAAGGCCTTCCATAATTTGATTTCCAATTGTCATCGTTGGGTTTAATGATGTCATTGGATCTTGGAAAATCATCGCGATATCTTTACCACGTACTTGCTGCATTTCTTTTTCTGTTAATTTCGTTAAGTCACGACCTTCAAATACGATTTCACCATTTTTAATGCGTCCAGGAGGATTCGGAATTAATCCCATTAACGCTTTAGAAGTAACTGATTTCCCAGAACCAGATTCTCCTACAATCGCTAATGTTTCCCCTTTTTTCAAATCAAAAGTAACGCCGCGTACAGCTTGTACTTCACCTGCATGTGTATCAAAGGAGACTTGTAAATCTTTTACCTCTAACAATGTTTTCATCTTTGCCTCTCCCCTCTTTTACTTACGCATTTTTGGATCTAACGCATCGCGTAATCCGTCTGCCATTAAGTTAAACGCTAAAATTAATATACTGATGACAACCGCAGGAATGAACATCATATGCGGATACGTTTGAATTGATTTATAACCGTCATTTACAAGAGAACCAAGTGATGCGAATGGTGGCTGAATACCTAAACCGATGAAGCTTAAGAACGCCTCACCAAACACCGCTGTTGGAATTGTAAACATTGTCATTACAATAATTGGTCCCATTACGTTCGGGATTAAGTGTTTTACAATTAATTGTGTATTTGTTGCACCTAATGTACGAGATGCTAATACGTATTCTTGATTTTTTAATTTAAGGATTTGTCCACGAACGATACGCGACATCCCTATCCAACCTGTAATTGCCATTGCGAGTGTAATTGACCATATACCAGATCCCATAATGATTACCATTAAAATAACGATGATTAAGTATGGAATACCGTTAATAATCTCCATAATACGTTGCATAATGTTATCTACTCTACCGCCATAGAACGCTGAAATACCTCCATATGCAACCCCAATTACTAAGTCAATTGCTGCTGCTAAAAGAGCGATATATAATGATACGCGTGTACCTTCCCATGTTCTTGTCCATAAATCGCGTCCAAGATCATCTGTACCAAACCAGAAATACTCTTTAATATCACGTTTTTCATATTGGTCAACACCATATTGATCTGTACCGTCAAATGGTAACCAATGAACATTTTCAATAACTGGAATTTTCGGTGGCAATTTTGCACGTCCTAAATCTTGCTCTTTATACGAGTGCTTACTTACCATCGGTCCGAAGATTGCTAGTAAGATAATAAGCGTTAATAAAACTAAACCAAACATTGCTCCTTTATGTTGGAACAAACGTCTTCTTACATCTTGCCAAAACGTTAAGCTTGGACGGGCAATGACTTCATTATCCACATTATTTTGATTAGCTTGTTGAAATAAGTCTGGAGATAATTTTTGTACATCTTTCATCATTTTTTCCCTCCCGCTAAACGAATACGAGGATCAATAATTCCGTATAAAATATCAACAATGAAAATAACTAAGATGAAGATCGCACTATAGAAAATTGTAGTTCCCATAATAACTGTATAGTCATTCACTGTAATAGATTTAACGAACTGTTCCCCTAGTCCTGGTACAGCATAAATTTGCTCAATAACTAATGTACCTGTAATTAACCCTGCAACCATTGGTCCTAAAATTGTTACAACTGGAATTAACGCGTTACGAAGGGCGTGTTTGATAATGATAACGCCTTGGCTAATTCCTTTCGCTTTCGCTGTTAAAATGTAGTCAGCTTGCATAACTTCAATTAACTCTGCACGAGCGAAACGTGCGATTGTTGCGATAACTGCCATCGATAAAGCGATTGTAGGCATTACTGTAAACTCTGGCCCTTTCCAGAATGCTACTGGGAACCATCCAAGTTTTACCCCTACGAAATATTGTAGTAATGCGGCAAATACGAACGATGGTACCGACATCCCGAGTACGGAAATAATTGTCGCTCCATAGTCGACCCACGTATTGTTACGAAGTGCCGCAACGATTCCTAAAATTAAACCGATAAATGTTCCTAATATAATCGCTTGTAAACCAAGTTGTGCTGATGGTCCAATGCGATCCACAATCATGTCTGTTACTGGACGGTTATCATATTGGAATGATACCCCTAAATCCCCTTTTGCTAAGTTACCTAAGTAACGTGCATATTGAACTGGTACTGGATCATTTAAACCATATTTTTCAAGAATGATTTCTTTTTGTGCCGGTGATAACTTCTCCTGATTTTTAAGCGGAGAACCTGGAAGTAATTTCATCAAAAAGAAAGTCAACGTAGTAATTAAAAATAATGTCAAAGCCATGTACACGAAACGTTTTAATACATAACGTCCCATAGTCAAGCACCTCCCCGTTTTTCTCAAAAGCAATAAGATAGTTTAAAATATTCTTACTTTTATTTTTTTAAAATAAGAGTACATGCCCATCATAGGCATATACCCTTATTCATGATGGAAACCATTTTTAGTTTTTGAGTTCAACCCACTTATAGCTAAATTCCCCGCCATATTTATGTTCTAATAGGCCAGTAATAGATTGGCGTTGTAAATATGCTTTTCCAGGTTGATATACTGGAGCAATCGCCGCATCTTCAAGCAGTTGTTTTTCCGCTTGTAATAATGCATCCCAGCGAGCTTGTACATCAACTTCTGTTTTTGCTTTTTTAATTAAATCATCATACGCTGGGTTTGCGTAATGTACTTTGTTTTGTGCATTACCTGTCGTATACATTTCAAGGAATGACATTGGATCCATATAATCTGGACTCCATCCCGCATATGACATTGCATAATCTCCACTTGCTTCAAGTTTTAATTTTTGTGCAAATGGTTGCATTTTTGTTGGAACTGTTAAACCTGGTAAGTTCTTTTCAAATTGGCCTTTTAAATACTCTCCGATTTTTTTAGCATCATCAGTATCAAAGTTTAATAGCTCTAACTCTACTTTGTCTACACCAAGTTCTTTTTTACCAGCTTCCCAGTATTTTTGTGCTTCTTTCATATCCTCTTTTATAAGCTTTCCGTTTTCTTCACGGAAGTCTTTTCCATTCGGACCTTTTGCTAAGCCTTTCGGAACAAAACCATATATACCCTCTGAACCATCGTTTAAGATTACTTTTCCGATGTTTTCACGTTCAAAGGACATTGCAATTGCTTTTCGGATATTTTTATTTGCTAAAAATTTATTCTTTTCATTTAAGCGAATAAATTGTGTAGATGGTCTCTTAATCGTTTTAAAGTCAGCATCTGATTTGTATTTATCTACAAACTCTGATGTTAAGACTACACGATCAATTGCTTTCGTTTCATATAAATTTATAGCAGTTGAACGATCCTTAACAATATTGAAGTTTATTTCCTCAAGTTTTACTTCTTTATTTTCCCAATACGTTGGATTCTTCTTAAGTTGGAAACTTTGTTCATGCTTCCATTCATTTAATACGAATGGACCATTATAAAGTGTCGTATTGGATTCTAATCCAAACTTTGCTCCTTGTTCTGTTACAAATTTCTCATTCAAAGGATATAATGTTGGATAGACTGTTAAACTTACAAAATAAGGAACAGGGTTATCTAATTCCACTTCAAGTGTATGATCATCAATTGCCTTTACACCAAGTTCTTCAACTGGTAATTCTTTTTTGTTAACTTTCTCCGCATTTTTAACATCAAATAGTATGTAAGCAAACTTGGCACCCGTGTTTGAATCTACAGCTCTTCGCCAAGAATAAACGAAGTCCTTCGCTGTTACAGGTTCACCATTAGACCATTTCGCATCTTCACGTAACTTAAACACATATTTTTTGCCATCCTCTGATTTCTCATAAGATTTAGCGACACCCGGAACAAGTTTATCATCTTTCCCCAGACGATATAACCCTTCCATTGTGTTATTCATGATGTTAGAAGATGTTGCATCTGTTGATAACGTCGTATCCATAGTTGGGATTTCAGCTGTCTCAGTTAGATTTAACACTTGCTTGTTTGAGGATTTTTCTTTCGCGCCTGCTTTATTATCCTCTTTTTGGTAACTACAAGCTCCTAACATACTGACAGTCAACGTCGATGCAAGTAATAACGGTATCTTTTTCTTCATGTTGTGTTGCCTCCCCTAATTGCACTTCCTGTACCCTCACTTGTAAAAAAGTAGAATTGAAAGAATAATCTCCAAGTTTCTACAATTTTCATTATACATATAATATGACGATTGTGAATATAGTTTTTTGTTTTTTTGTTAAAATTTTTAATAAAATGTTTATATTTTTATTTTTTTGTAAAGGGATACGTTAACATTGCTACCATCATCTTGCAATCAGACCTTTAATTGCGTATAATTTTCAAAAAATTAGTTCTAGTACATATTATAGCTTTTATAGTATAATAATTCTAGTAATATTTTGACGGAGGGGAACATTTTGAATAAAGTTTTTTTTCATACTTGTATACTAATTTTCATAGCGATAATTGCTTCTAGTATTGGTGCATTCCTCGTTTCATCGCATTTTTTGTTGAATTTTGTCAACATCTCTTTTTATATTGCACTATTTTTTATTCTTACAGGCGGTTTTTTATTCATATTTCAAAATGGATTTTTTAACGTAACAATTTACGCATTCCAAAGAGTATTTGGTACGAACAAAAAAATCGACTCTTTAATTGAAGAAGTAGAGGAACCTGTCGATAAGAAAGAACGTATTTATAAAACATATTCATTCAAATGGACGTATCCAATTTGCATTACCGGTATCGTTCTTGGGTTGTTCTCGACCTTCATTAGCTTTACTATTTTGATGTAGTTTGCAAACACTATCCCATATGATATAATAATCTGCAAAACATTTTGTTATAAAACTTTAGTTCTTTCATATTTAAAAGAGCTCAGGTAACAATAAATAAATTTATATGTATGCGATGATAAAGAAGAGTACATATTGAGGCAATTTCAGAGAGCTTGTGGCTGGTGTGAACAAGTAATTGTACAGTATGGAATGGGCTTTTGAGCTCCAAACCGAACCGAAAGTAGTAGGCTTTGGCGTTATATCCAAACGTTATTATGGATTAGAGAGATTTCACAGTAGTGAAATAATTAGGGTGGTACCGCGGTCCATTCGTCCCTATAGTTTTTTGGGATGAATGGGCTTTTTTGTTTGCCTTCTCTTCCCTATCACGCATTCAAATTTAGGAGGAATTACTTATGTCAGTTATCTTTTCTGGTATTCAGCCGAGTGGAACGATTACACTTGGAAACTATTTAGGGGCTATGAAGCAATTTACAGAGCTTCAAAACGAACACGACTGTTATTTCTGTATTGTAAATCAACATGCGATTACAGTGCCTCAAGATCCCGTCGGGCTTCGTAAAAACATCCGCAGTCTTGCTGCACTTTATGTAGCATGCGGTATCGATCCTGAAAAAGCTACGTTATTTGTACAATCAGAAGTACCGGCACACGCTCAACTAGGATGGATTATGCAATCAGTTGCTTACGTTGGAGAATTAGAGCGTATGACGCAATATAAAGATAAAGCGTCAGGTAGAGATTCAGTACCAGCTGGATTACTAACGTATCCACCATTAATGGCTGCTGATATTTTACTTTACAACACTGAAATCGTGCCTGTTGGTGATGACCAAAAGCAACATATGGAATTAACACGTGACCTAGCAGAGCGTTTCAACAAACGCTTCCGTGAAGTATTCACAATTCCTGAAATCCGTATTCCAAAAGTAGGAGCTCGCGTTATGTCACTAACAGAGCCTACGAAAAAAATGAGTAAATCTGATCCGAATCCAAAATCAATGATCAGCATGCTTGACGAACCAAAAACAATTGAAAAGAAAATTAAGAGTGCTGTAACTGATTCTGAAGGTATCGTGAAATTTGATAAAGAAAACAAACCTGGCATCTCTAACTTATTAACAATCTACTCTTCATTCTCTGGAAAAACAGTTGAAGAAATTGAAGCAATGTACGAAGGAAAAGGATATGGCGACTTCAAAGGCGACTTAGCGCAAGTAGTCGTAGAGGCAATTCGTCCAATCCAAGACAAATATAACGAACTAATCAACTCACCAGAACTAGACGAAATTCTAGACAAAGGTGCCGAAAAAGCAAACCGCGTCGCATTCAAACAACTACGCAAAGTAGAAAACGCAATGGGACTAAGCAGAAAACGTAGGTAACATATAAAGCGGAGGCGACTGCTTAGCCCTGACGGCTAAGGTTCTTTCCCACAGAAGGTGCTTTTTACCTTCTTGTGGGGAAGGTTCTTAGACGCGAAGGGTTAGGAGCCGGAGCTAGATTACATATAAAGCGGAGGCGGCTCGTTCAGCTCTGACTGGCTAAGGTTCTTTCGCATAAAAGGCGCTTTTTGCCTTCTTATGCGGAAGGTTCTTAGACACGAAGAGCTTGCCGCTGGAGCTAGATTTCATATAAAGCAGAAGCGGCTCGCTTAGAATGTGAGGGGGATGGAGCTCCTGACGTAGAGGCGTTTTTTGCCTCGCAGGAAGGCGCGAAGCCACCGAACATTCTTGCCGCTGGAGCTAGACTACAACAAATAAAAAAAACCGCCGATTGGCGGTTTTTTAATTTACCTTTTGCTCGTTTTCCATTTCCCATAACTTTTCAAAAAATGGCTGTCCTTTTACGAGACGCTCGCATAATTGTTCGTGCTTCTCAGACCAACCTGTTTTCGCTTCATCATACAGCTTAGCCCAAATATCTTCAAATTCCATATGTTGAACCATTCCGTATGCTGATGGATCCCACTCTGTGAACCAATAGCGAATTTCCGCTGTGTTTTTCGTTGTATGTAATTGATCTAACGCCATAAATAGTAATTGTTTAAGCTGTCTTTCTTTACGAGTTAAGCCATTCATAATGAAAGGTGATGGTGATAAAATATGATGTTCTTTTTCCATTTCTTCTACTTGGAACTCATACTTTTCTGCTTGTACGTTTTCTACCATCTCATATACCATCTGCTCTTGGCGCGGTATAAGTCTGCTCTTTCGAATCGGTACGTTGTAACCAATTGTGTCGATTGCAATAATTCCTTTTCCATCTGTAACTACAAAGCAATACTCTTGCTGCAAACGTTCATGATTTTTACGAATATAAGCCTTATGATGTACGTCTTCCAACATTTTTTGCGGAAGCTCTAACAATTCGTTCTCGATGTAATGATATAATGTGGAATCTACTTTTAATAATGGCACTTGATCTAATAGCTCAATCGTATCATCTTTCCGCCATTCGTAAAAATGACAAACGTTATACCCATTTTCTTCACCTTCAAACCAATTTACCCATACATCATGTAGATATAACATTCACTACCCCTCACTTCACTACTGTTTGTATCCATCATTATGTTCAATTTTTCTTAACTTTATTCCACCTAAGGAAATATATTCTAATTATTATTTTTTCTTCTATTAATACTAAAAAAACAGGAAAGAGAGCTCCTGTTTTTTTATATATGAAATGTTTTTGCTTTATTCAATATTTCTTTTGCATCTATAGGTAATAAAGAAAGTGTATCTTCTCCTTCCAAAGTTACACAATCTTTGACAATATGAAATCCAAGCGCATAGCCAAGCATCTTCGGATAAGAGTGAAATCCATTTAATAAGATGTCGTGCTCCCTTGTTCCTCGCTTTATACTTATTCTTTCATATACAACGTTTTTCCAATAATATATAGCCTCTTCTTTTGAAAGATACGTCGTCCACGGTGCATTGTTTTTTTCTGAATATCTTTCCGTTACCGCTTGCTCAGCTAACCCTTCCATAATCATCGTATCAAGTAATGTATATTCCGTTTCTTTCGTCTCAATTTGATGCAACCTGCATATATGATGATATTCATGCGCCAATAGCACTTTTAATTCTTCCACCGAATTCCGTCCACATACGAATAAGAAAATAACGTGACGCATAGATAATCCAGCCCTGCCGTTATACTCTTCTTGTACAGTTCGATTATAGGAATCTGATAATAGAATAAAGACAGGGACATCTGGACCTTTTAACCAATTTTTCAGTTTCTCATACTCTGCACGTAACTCTTTCCAAACTTCCTTTTTCTCTAACTCTTTAATTTCTCGTTCTCCTCGCATAACAGGGCGATACATACCTTTAGAAATTAAAAAGCGATACAACCTTTCTTTTGGCAGCGGGATATACTTCGTAAACTTCTCACACAGCTTTTCTGGCCGTCCATAATATAGATGTAACCACTCAGCAGTTTCAACAACCCCCATCTTTATCCCTCCTTTTTCTTATGTATATGCAAAAAGAGAAAAAGACGTAAAAATAAATAAGGAGTTTTTTCGCAATATATCGCGAAAAAACTCCTTATCTCATCTATTATTTATACGCTTTAAATACTAATACTGCGTTATGACCACCGAATCCTAATGAATTACTTAACACCGCGTTTACTTCTTGATGTCTCGCATTATTCGGTACGTAATCTAAGTCACATTCTGGATCTGGTGTCTCATAGTTAATTGTTGGAGGAATTACTCCGTCTGTAATTGATTTAATAGAGAAGATCGCTTCAACAGCACCAGCTGCTCCTAATAAGTGACCTGTCATTGATTTCGTTGAGCTGATTGCTACTTTATACGCATGCTCTCCGAACGTTTCTTTAATTGCCATCGTTTCATACTTTTCATTCGCATCCGTACTTGTACCATGCGCATTAATGTAATCAATATCTTCTGGCTGTAGACCTGCATCCGCTAAAGCTTGACGCATTGCGCGCACGCCGCCTTCACCGCCAGGAGCTGGCATTGTAATATGGAATGCATCACCAGTTGCACCGTAACCAGCGATTTCCGCATAAATGTGAGCACCACGAGCTAATGCGTGCTCTAATTCTTCAAGAATTAAAATACCTGAACCTTCACCCATTACGAAACCACTACGGTTTTTATCGAATGGACGGCAAGCTGTTGCTGGATCTTCATTGAATGTTAATGCTTTCGCTGAGCTAAATCCTGCGAATGCCATACTTGTTAACGGCGCCTCTGCCCCGCCCGTAATCATTGCATCAGCATCACCACGCTGAATTGCTTTAAACGCATCACCAATTGAGTTTGCACCAGATGCACAAGCCGTTACAGAACAAGTGTTAATTCCTTTTGCTCCTGTTGCGATTGATACTTGGCCTGCTGCCATATCTGGAATCATCATCGGTACGAAGAATGGGCTCACGCGGCGCGGGCCTTTCTCAGTAAAAATCTTAAATTGTTCTTCGTATGTTTCCATACCACCAATACCAGAACCAATCCATACACCAATTCGAGGTCCATTTTCTTCTGTAATCTCAAGCTTTGCATCTGCAACTGCCATTTTCGCTGCTGCTACTGCATATTGTGTAAAGCGATCCATACGACGCGCTTCTTTTTTATCAATATATTTCTCGACTTCAAAGTCGTTAATTTCTGCTGCTACTTTTGCTGGAAATAGTTCCGGATCAATTCTTGTAAGTCGTCCGATTCCAGATACACCCTTTTTAATGTTTTCCCACGCTGTTTCAACATCTGTACCGACCGGTGTAACAGCTCCTAGTCCTGTAATTACGACCCTCTTTTTTTCCATACAAAATACACTCCTTTTTTCTCTCAGTCCTTATTTACCCCAACGAAGAGCGACTGCTCCCCATGTTAATCCGCCGCCAAAACCAACAAGTATAATTAAATCACCATCTTGAATACGTCCGTTTTGCAATTCCTCTACCATTGCAATCGGAATGGAAGAAGCTGATGTATTACCGAACTTCTCAATTGTCATACTCATCTTTTCTTGTGGTAAATTTAATCTCTCTCTTGCAGATTCCATAATACGAATATTCGCTTGATGCGGTACTAAGAAATCCACATCTTCTTTCGTAAGACCAGCTTTATCTAGAACGCGAAGACAAGAATCCCCAAGTTGACGAACAGCAAATTTAAAGACTTCTCTGCCATTCATCATAACATACTCATCTTGATAAAGATGCTTACCGCCACTTCCGTCCGCTCCTAATTCGAAAGATAGAACGCCTTTACCTTCTGAAACAGCTCCCATTACGATCGCACCGGCTCCGTCTCCAAATAGTACTGCTGTATTTCGATCGTTCCAATCTACAATTTTAGATAGTTTATCACTACCAACTACTAGTATATTTTTATAAGTTCCCGTTTGAATAAATTGCTGCGCTGTAATCATTCCGTACATAAAACCAGCACACGCTGCACTTAAATCCATTGCAGCTGCATGTTTTGCGCCAATTGCTTCTTGAATGACACAAGCCACTGCTGGAAAAGCACGATCCGGCGTTACTGTTGCTACTAAAATAAGATCGATATCCTCTCCGCTAACCCCTGCATCTTCAAGCGCTTTTTTAGAAGCCTCTACGGCCATATATGAAGTATCTATTGTATCATCGGCAATGCGTCTTTCCGCAATCCCTGTTCTCGTACGAATCCATTCATCGGATGTATCCATTATTTTCTCTAAATCGTGATTTGTGACTACTTTTTCCGGCACATATCTTCCGATCCCTAAAATGCCCACGTTCACATCGCAGCCCTCCGTTTTATATCAATTATTATGACTTGGTACTAATTTTAAAACATAAATGTATTTTTGTCTAGAATATATTTCTGCTAAAACATAAAGCGAACGCATTATTCACCTTATTGTTTATGAAAAGGAACGGAAACATACCTTTCCCTGTTCTTTCGAAATATAAAAAGGCCCTGACCGCTTCTATCCACGGTTCGGGCCTCTCTTCCATCTTAAAAAGATGCTTTTTATTCTTTTTATTCTTGATCTGCTTTCCCAAGCTCATATGCTTCGTTCATAACTTTCATCAATAACTCTAATACTGGTTGAGCTTTCTCCATATCAAGCGCAATTCCATTATCATCTAAAATGGCCTTTGCTTCTGGTAAATGCTTCATTGCGATTTGTAAAAATTGCATGCTTTTCTCATTCATATTATGTTCTTCCTCTCCATTAAAACTTTCACATACATAGTGTAACACGCTCGCTATCCTTCGTATAACTCTTTATATTTTTTCATATGTGCCAATTGTTTATTTAAACCGTATTCTAACGGAGTATTTCTTTTTATCGAAATAACCTCTACAGTTCCATCTCTTTCTTCCACATTCTCTTTTTTCACTTTATCCTCTGCACGTAAAAGGTTCATACCTTTTTTCCATAATGATTTTTTACCACTAAGTAAATTATATATACCGAGATACTCCTCGTTCATTCCATTTTCCCATAAGTATTCACATACATCTTCAACGTACAGTAGATCACTGGCGTTTTCCTCACTCGTATAATGGCACTCTTTCTCACCCAGTTCTGATAAAATGAGCTGATGATACATCATAAAAGATGGTTGCCATGGCCCATATAATGTAGGAACTCGAAATACACTATATTGTACCTCTCCTTTTTTCAATCCTTCTTCCACTTTCGCAAATAGACGTTTATTTTCGGACTCATCTACGTTTCCTACTTCAATAGAAGAAATTAGATTTAACTTCACTTTATGTTCTTCACACAGTCTTATCATTCGCTTTAAATACTGTAATATAACTCTTTCATTTCGAAAGCCACTTTGTTGGTTAGGCTCATACAGACAAAAGTAAACGGCATCAAATTTCTCTTCCTCTACGGATCTCCATCCGTCTTCATCTCTTATCGAATAATACGTAAATAACGCATTTCGCCCAATTAACAATAACTTCTCTTCATTAATTTTTGTCATACTATCGAATTCATCAAAATCAAGACCATATACTTCTACTTCTTCTGCAATCATTTTATTCACAAGGTGATAACCTACAAACGTAAGTGCACCTATAATTAGCACGCGTTCCATACCACCCACCCTTTCTCCTTGAAACAAATAGCTCCTCATTTATGTATATGGGAGCTTCACAATTCTTCTTCATATTTTTTAAAGAAATCAGTCGTTTGCCTAACCATTTTATATTTCACATCTTGCAGATGGAATAAGACAGAAGTATCGCATTGGTTCAATTGCCTCATTTTCTCGTATTTACGTAGCAACTGTTTTCTACCTCTTTTTTCTTGTGTTGATACGAAAACTTTAACAGGTACACAAGACGGAAGAAGCGTAAATGATTTCTTATTTATTTTGGATTCTAATTCTTCTTCTTTGGAATCATACGCTAAACATAATTCCTTCACGAGTCTCTTGTAAAAAAACTTATGCTCTTTCTCAAACTCGACATATTCTGGTAAATCTAAACACGGATTTAGCATAATGACAGAGCGTATACATTCAGGGTATTTGTTCATCATTTCAAGTGCTACAAGTGCCCCCATACCATCTGCCATAATGTGCATTTTCGCATTCAATGTCTCTTTTCTCAGAACAACGTCATATAGGCGTTTTGCTAGACGAACAGATTGATCGTTTCCCCAATGTCTTCCGTATAAATTAGAAGAAAAGACCGTATAGCCTTCCTCAATAAGGCCATGTAAAAAATAAGATCTACCCGCATGCTGTGTCCATAAACTTGTACCATTCTCAATAAAGTAGTTGTAATCACCTAGAAGCATGACAGAAAATCCATTTGGCTTCTCCGGTAAATAAATGACACATGGTTCTTTTTCTAAGTAAAAAAAACGTTCCGTAATACTCATTTTTCCCCCGCCTTATTTTCTAAACGTATAAAAGTACTCTTTTATAATGTATGAACGGAATGCAAATTTGCGTTGAAAAATCTACAAATATTTTTCTATATTCTTTTTTCAATTGTGTTACAATAAGGACAGATTGAACGAATAGAGGTGTAAAATATGCGTTTCATTTGGGCATTAATTTGGTCGTTCTTGCTTGTACATATGATGAGCTACGTAATCGGCTCTATGACTGGCGGTACATACGATTTTAACCAAGCGTCTATTTTCTCAGTTGTTCTTGCGGTATTCGTACTAGCAATTGCAGCTGCAATTCCAAACGAGCCAGTAGAACAACACTAAAAAAAGAGTCCGGATTTTATCCGAACTCTTTTTTGTTTTACTTCACATGAACGACTAATTCGTTATTTTCTACATCAACAACTACATGACTATTGTCAGTAATCGTTCCTGCAATTAATTCTCTCGCTAATTTCGTCTCAACTTGACGCTGTACATATCGTTTTAACGGACGAGCTCCGTACATTGGATCGAAGCCAGCTTCGACAACAAACTCTTTCGCTGCGTCTGTTAATTGTACCGTAATATGACGGTCAGCTAAACGGCCTTGTAATTCTTTTACAATTTTATCAACAATACCTTTAATTTCATTCGTTGTAAGAGGTTTGAATAAAATAATTTCGTCGACACGATTTAAAAACTCTGGTCGGAAATGTCCTCTTAATTGCCCCATGACAAGTTCTCTTGATTCCTCTTTAATTGAGCCATCTTCTTCTAATCCATCTAATAAATGAGCAGATCCAATATTTGACGTCATAATAATAACTGTGTTTTTAAAGTCTACTGTACGTCCTTGCGAATCTGTAATGCGTCCGTCATCTAACATTTGTAATAAAATGTTGAATACTTCTGGATGTGCTTTTTCGATTTCATCTAACAAAATAACAGAATACGGTTTACGTCTTACTGCTTCTGTTAATTGACCGCCCTCTTCATATCCAACATATCCAGGAGGTGCACCAATTAAGCGTGACACAGCGTGTTTCTCCATGTACTCAGACATATCAATACGAATCATTTGCTCTTCACTATCAAATAAAGACTGCGCTAACGTTTTTGCAAGTTCTGTTTTACCAACACCAGTCGGTCCTAAGAAGATGAAGGAACCAATTGGACGGTTCGGGTCTTTAATACCAGCACGAGCACGAAGAACTGCGTCTGATACTAGGCTTACCGCTTCTTCTTGTCCGATAACACGCTCTGATAAAATTTGCTCTAAACGTAGTAATTTCTCGCGTTCACCTTCAACGAGTTTTGCAACAGGAATACCAGTCCAACGTGAAACAATATCAGCAATTTCTTCTTCACTTACTTCCTCACGTAATAAACGATTTTCTTGTTTATTATTCGCGCCCATTTCTTCTGCTTCTTTTAACTCTTTTTCAATTGCAGGAATTTTTCCGTGGCGAAGTTCCGCTGCTCTATTTAAGTCGTAATTCCCTTCTGCTTCTTCTAATTCACGGCGCAGACGCTCTAAATGTTCACGTAAGTCACGAACTTTGTGAATATCTTCTTTTTCTTTCTCCCATTTGGCTCTCATGCCACTTGCCACTTCTTTTAAATCCGATAATTCACGTTGCAATGTTTTTAGACGTTCTTGGCTACCAAAGTCTTTCTCTTTTCCAAGAGCTGCTTCTTCAATTTCCAGCTGCATAATGCGACGCGTTACTTCATCTAATTCTGTTGGCATAGAATCAATTTCTGTACGAATTGTTGCGCACGCTTCGTCAACAAGATCAATTGCTTTATCCGGTAAGAAACGATCCGAAATATATCGATCTGATAAAACTGATGCTGCTACAATCGCGCGGTCATGAATATTTACACCATGATAAATTTCAAAGCGCTCTTTTAAACCACGTAAAATGGAAATTGTATCTTCAACAGTTGGTTCTTCTGCTAATACTTGTTGGAAACGTCTTTCTAGCGCTGGATCTTTCTCAATATATTTACGATATTCATCTAACGTCGTCGCCCCGATACAATGCAGTTCACCACGCGCAAGCATCGGTTTTAACATATTTCCTGCATCCATTGCGCCTTCTGTTTTACCAGCGCCGACGATTGTGTGAAGTTCATCAATGAATAATAAAATGCGTCCTTCACTCTTTTTAATTTCATTTAATACAGCTTGGAGACGCTCTTCAAATTCACCACGGAATTTCGCTCCAGCTACAAGCGCACTCATATCTAATGCAAAGATTGTTCTATCTTTTAATCCTTCAGGTACATCCTTTTTCACAATACGCTGTGCTAACCCTTCAACAATTGCTGTTTTACCAACACCTGGTTCACCAATTAAAACTGGGTTGTTTTTCGTTTTACGTGAAAGAATGCGGATTACGCGGCGAATTTCACTATCGCGGCCGATAACAGGGTCAATTTTCCCCGCTCTTACTTCCGCTACTAAATCACGACCATATTTTTCTAACGCTTCATAAGTTGCTTCTGGATTTTGACTAGTCACTCTTTGATTCCCCCGAACTGTCATTAAAGACTGTAATAAGTTATCTTTCGTAATATAAAATCTTGTAAATAATTGGTTTATATCGCCTTTTTCTTCAGTAAAAGCAAGTAATACATGTTCCACTGAAATGTAATCATCTTGCAATTTCTCTGCTTCTTTTCCTGCTCTTACAAGTAGTTGTTGCAGAGCACCTGTTATATATAATTTACCTGCTTCTGCACCGCTCCCCGTTACGGAAGGCTTTTTCTTAATTAAATTTTCGGCGCCTTGTTTTAATGCTTCTATATCGACGTTCATTTTTTGAAAAATACGTACTGCTAACCCATCTTGCTCTTCTAATAATGTAAACAAGAGATGAACAGTATCTACTTCTTGATGGTGATGAGATACCGCTAAAGATTGGGCACTCATAATCGCCTCTTGTGTTTTTGTTGTCATTTGATTTAAGTCCATCTTTACAGTCCTCCAAATGTTTGACTTTCTTTGACCTTTGATTTGATTATACGCCAACTGACTTTTTTATACAATAATTTTGCTTATGTATTTTCAAACTTATTATTTGAAAAAGAAAAAAGGAGCATTCATGATACAACTGAAAAATATACGGTAAATGAAATTAAAATGTGTAACGACAAAAAAGCCGCAATAACGATTGCGGCTCCTGTTACGGTTTTCTTTTATACGTCCACTGACGGTTATGATTCGTGTTATCTGGAAACTTGTCACCAGCAGTTAGTTTCACCATTTGCGGGTCTTTTACCATACTTCCCGTTTCACCAATTTCTACGTAAATGCCATCATTCGGCGCTTTTTGTCCAGAACGAAACCTGCGATTTTGTCCCATTTCCATTCTCCTTCCATGACGTCTTTGCCTCATTAGTATATCCATTTTAAAAGAAAGCTTTTCTGTCATGTTTAGGAAACAGGTACTACATTTCGTTCTTGTACATATACATGAATGACACAAGCTTAAAGCAGGGATTTCTTTCCTATTTGTAGAAAAAAAAGAAACCAACCTACTATAGGCCAGTTTCAAAGGAGAGTCAAACATATACGAGAAGATTACATGTTCATTATAAGCCTCATCATACGAGAAATGTAACCCTTTTCACAATTTGTCCATAATGAAAGAAACATTGTTTGAACTTTCTAAAAAGATGTTGACTTTTCTTAATTTCCAACGAGAAATAGTAGACACCGTAGCACTTTGCGACGTAAGATGGATATATAGTGAACTTTCCATCTTTGGTGGTCTCACCCAGTCTAACCTCTTATTTCTGCAGATTAAAAACGGAAATACAGATAAAAACAAAAAAATATTATAAGAGGTGAAATTATGAACAAACAACATTTAATCGCACTAGACTTAGACGGCACTTTATTAACAGACAACAAAATAATTTCCACTCGAACGAAACATACAATTGCAAAAGCAAAGGAACAAGGACATATTGTTGTTATCTCAACAGGACGTCCATTCCGCGCTAGTTATGATTACTATAAAGAACTTGGTCTAAATACACCAATCGTAAACTTTAATGGCGCTTACGTACATCACCCTCTTGATTCAAAGTGGGGCACACATCACTCTCCTCTTGAGCTAGCAACAGCGCAAGAAATTGTCCGGGCTTGCTTTGATTTTGGCGTAAAAAACATATACGCTGAAGTAATGGACGATGTGTATGTACGTGAAATTGATGAAGATAAAAAACATATTTTCGAATTCGGTTCTCCAAACATTTTTACAGGAGACTTATTAAATATTTTAAATGATCATCCAACTTGCTTATTAATTGACGCACATGACGAGCATTCCAGTGCAATTCGTCAACATTTAACTGATATGCACGCTGAAGTAATCGACCATAGAAAGTGGGGCGCACCTTGGCCGATTATTGAAATTGTAAAAAGCGGATTAAATAAAGCTGTTGGACTACAAAAAATTTCTAGTCATTATAACATTCCACAAGAGCGAATCATCGCTTTCGGTGATGAAGATAACGACTTTGAAATGATTGAATTTGCTGGTCACGGCATCGCAATGGGAAATGCCATCCCTGAATTAAAATCACTCGCAAACCATACGACGCTAACGAACGAAGAAGATGGTATTGCACTATATTTAGAAGAGGTTCTTGGGTTGTAATCTAAAAATTCCCTGCTTATAGTTTCTCGCCAAACGCTCATACTATCATTAGACGCACAAGTTAGCGCGTCGATTGTTTTCAGCTAAATAAAGGGGGTTTTTCGAATGGGTAAAAAGAACAAATCAAAACGTTTTATCCAACAAGGAGCCGATGCTGTTATGAAGCATGATGCAAGATTCCCGTACCGAGGTACATTAGCTGAGGCAGAAAAAGCGAGAAGTAACTCTTCTTTTGGAGGGGTCTAAATGGGGAACTTACTATTTCAACAAGCTAGAGATGCTGTTGCAAATGCTGTATCTTGTTCAAGCGGCGTCGAGCAACAAGATCTCGTATATAGAGCAAAAAATGCTTTGCAATCCGCTTACGCAAATTCTTCAACTGCTGAAAAAGTTCAGCTACGTGAAATGCAAGAGCAGTTGCAAAACATTACGAATGCACATTAAAAAAGAGGACCAGCTTTGGTCCTCTTTAATCTTTTCGAAACAATCCGAACACCCCAACTGTTTGCAGTACGTTTGTAAATGCACCTGGGTCCACTTGTTTAATAACCCTCTCCAATTCGTACAGTTCGTAACGGGTAATAACAATCATTAACATTTCCTTATTTTCATTCGTATAAGCACCAGTTGCTGGTATAGTTGTAATCCCCCTCACTAAGCGTGAGTGAATCGCCTTTCGTACATCCGCCCCATTCTTCGTAACGATTAATGCCGTAATCTTCACATGACGCGTATGAATTGCATCGATGATTCGCGTTGACACATACAAAGTCACTAAAGTATATAATGCTTTTTCCCATCCATACACATAGCCGGCAGCGATAATGATCAGTGCATTAAAGAAGAAAAAATACGTACCGACAGGCTTGTCTTTAATCTTTGATAAAATCATGGCGATTATATCTAAACCACCTGTAGAAGCCCCCCACTTCAACGCAATCCCTACCCCGATTGCTGAAATAAGCCCACCAAAAATCGCATTTAATATGATGTCGTTTGAAACTGCTCTAACTGGAATAATTTCTAAAAACATAGTCATAAAGATAACGCAAAGAAAACTAAAGAAAGTAAAGGCCTTTCCAACCTTTTTCCATGCTAAAATAACGACTGGAATGTTAAACAAGCTAAATAATACCCCGGTTGATATGTGAATAGATAAAAAATCACCTAATATTTGTGATAGCAATTGAGACAATCCAGCAAAGCCACTTGCATACACTTTCGCTGGCGTTAAAAATAAATTCATTCCAATCGCATTTAACAAACCTGCGACGATTACAACGATTAACTTCTTTATAAGTTCGGTATAATTCAACTTCAAATCCATTTCCAATCCACCTTCATTATTCATGAATACACTGCTATACATAGTCTTTACGAAAAAGGAAATGATAAACGTACAACGTTTAGAAATGGAGTTGATACATATGCCACATACGAGTGATAACGACAAAAAAGCACGCGATAATAATGCAAAACGCGCGCAAAAAAATGAGCAAGAACAAAAGAATATAGAGCAAGGTAAGCGTGCTTATTCCAAAAAGACCGATCACCTTTGATCCCATCGTACATCAACAATATTGTTGATGTACTTTTTTTACATTTCACAGGAAAAAACATTAAAAATTCACTTCATGTTCACTTCTATATTCTACAATAGCGATAACATATTCGGATGAGGTGTTAGCATGAGAGGAAAACACATTTTCATTATTACTGCACTACTAAGTATATTAATGCTATCTGCTTGTGGACAAAAAAACGACTCAGATACAGTCGCTACAGCAACCGACTCAACCATTACGAAGAGCGACTTCGAAAAACAGTTGAAAGATCGTTACGGAAAAGACATGCTGTACGAAATGATGGCGCAAGACGTTATCACGAAAAAATATAAAGTATCTGACGATGATGTAGATAAAGAATTACAAAAAGCAAAAAATCAATACGGAGACCAATTTAAAAACGTATTGAAAAACAATGGTTTAAAAGATGAAGCTGATTTCAAAAATCAAATTAAGTTCAAACTTGCTATGAATGAAGCGATTAAGAAAAGTATTACAGAAAAAGACGTGAAAGACCACTATAAACCAGAAATTAAAGCAAGCCATATTTTAGTAAGTGACGAAAATGAAGCGAAAGAAATAAAGAAAAAATTAGATGCTGGTGCTTCATTTGAAGAACTAGCAAAACAAGAATCGCAAGACCTACTATCAAAAGAAAAAGGCGGAGACCTCGGATATTTCAATTCAGGTAGAATGGCACCTGAATTTGAAACTGCTGCCTATAAACTAAAGGTCGGACAAATTAGCAATCCCGTTACATCACCAAACGGTTATCATATTATTAAATTAACTGATAAAAAAGAATTAAAACCCTATGATGAAGTGAAAGACTCTATTCGCAAAAACTTAGAAGAAGAACGTATCTCTGACCCTATATTCGGCAAAAAACTATTGCAAAATGAATTAAAAAAAGCAAATATTAAAATAAACGATAGTGAGTTGAAAGATACGTTTACTCTTGTACATGAGCAAGGGAATTAAAAAAGCACCACCTTATAGGTAAAATATAAGGTGGTGCTTTTTATTTCCTTTATTTCTTAAAGTACGTCCAACCTTCTTCTTGGTAAACCTTTTCTTCTTTCATCAACTTACCAAGTGCACGCTTAAATGCAGCTTTACTCATATTGAAACGTTCTTTAATGTCTTCTGGATAGCTCTTATCCCAAAACGGCATTGCTCCGCCCCGTTCTTCCATATATGCATAAATCACTGTAGCATCATCTTCCATTCCTTCTTCTTTACGAGGAAGAAGTGAAATGTTAATTGTACCGTCATCTTTTACATCAATAATTCGTCCCGTTACACGTTGACCGATGCGAACTTGTTCTTTTCTTTCCGTATGATGTAAAAATGCACGAAAATGCTCATCTGTTAATACGAACGAACCAACTTGAAGTGAACGATACACACGTCCGTTTACGTTTTTATTACGCATAGATGGTGTCGCATCTACAACGATTTCTTGCATATCACTATCTCTTGCCGGAAGAGCAATTAAACGATCACGATTCGTTAATTTTAACGTACAATATAATTCATCTCCAACTTCAGGCCATACTGGCATATAAATTGGGAATTCATCAGCTGGAATTAGTATATCTTTTGATACACCAATATCAACAAACACACCTAAACTAGGAATAACTTCTACAACCTTTACCCAGTTCCAATCATATGTTGTAATAATTGGCTCCTTCATTGTTGCCGAAATACGATTTTGGTGGTCAAGGTATAAGAATACATCAATCGTATCGCCTTCTTCAATTTCTCCAGCTACTTCATTTTTATGTAGGAAAATTTCTTCTTCTTCATTTCCAACCATATATCCAATTTCCGTTTCGCGTAAAACAGTTACCTGTTCAATCGATCCTATTTGTAAATACATATTTTTTTAATTCCCTTCTATATATATAAAATGAACTTTTTAACTTTTTATATTTTTATCATTCCAAACAAAAGTTAATTATAACACGATTTTCTCTTTATTTGTCCAACTGCCCAAAATTCACTATAATAAAATGAGGTTACATCATTATAAGTATGAAAACACTTAAGTCTAAGCTCGTTTTCAGCTATACTTTAGTATGTACAGTACATAAAAAGAGTAGAAATTTATTTGGAGGTGCTAACTATGGCAAAAGATAGTTCTTTTGACATCGTTTCGAAAGTAGAATTACCTGAAGTAACAAACGCAATTAACACTGCATTAAAAGAAATCCAAAACCGATATGACTTTAAAGGAAGTAAAAGTGATATTAAACTTGAAAAAGAAGTACTTGTTTTAACTTCTGACGACGAGTTCAAATTAGAGCAAGTAAAAGACGTTCTTATTTCTAAACTCGTAAAACGTAACGTTCCAATTAAGAACTTAGATTACGGAAAAGTTGAAGCGGCAGCTGGTAACACTGTTCGCCAACGTGCAACACTTCAACAAGGTATCGATAAAGATAACGCGAAAAAAATTAACAACATCATTAAAGAAATGAAATTAAAAGTAAAAACACAAGTACAAGATGATCAAGTACGTGTTACAGCGAAAAGCCGTGATGACTTACAAGCAGTTATCGCAGCAGTTCGTAGCGCTGATTTACCAATTGACGTACAATTTATTAACTACCGCTAAAAAGAAAAACATCCTCTATGTAGAGGATGTTTTTCTTTTTAGCTTGTAAAAGTCTAAGCTTACGGGCAATCGGATAAATTTTATGCATAAATGAAGAAGAACCTTTTAAAAATCGAAACAAAAACCTCCCTCCCCAATCAAATGTAACAAATTATGAGTATAAGAATATTTTCCACCCTTTCCTGTAATGTAAAATTAGTAAGGAATTTATTTTATGAAAAATGTTAATTAAAAAGAGTTAGAAGTGGTTATTTGAAGAAATTAATACTATGTTTTTTATTAACTACATTCTGTCTATATATTGCAGGGTGTTCTAATAATATAACTACACCTGGGGATACATCTAAAACTTCAACACCTGCGAATTGTAAATACATCAACAAAGCTTGGTATAAGAAACCTACGAACTGTAATAATCGATGATATAAGTCATAAAAAAGACACCATATGGTGCTTTTTTTATAGAGAATAATAAGATGTTCATCAGAAATTATGAGTGATTTTTTTATTTTGTTGTTCAAAATATTTTTCTTTAACTATTTTTATCAGATCTTCTTTTTCTGTTAATTCAAAGATAAATAATGCTTTTTTCATATTATCAGCTACATCTTCTTCATTACATTGTTTCAGCTTTAGCATGTTCCAAGCTTTCCCGTAGTATAATTCGCCTAATAAATATAAAGTATTTAGATTAATAGCTAATTTAATACCCATATCATTGTATTTTATTGCCTCTTCATGTTGATTTGCATGACCTAACATTTTCCCTAAATTAAAAATGATTTTTAATTTAATCTCTTTATCTCTAGGGAAATCTAACTTGTTAAAATTAGTTAAACATCTTCTTAATATAGTAATACTCTTTTCATATTCTTTATTTGCCCAATGAAATATAGCCATCGACTGCATAATATCTATTTCTCTTTCCGATAAAAAATCACCATTCGTTACAGTTAGTTTTAGTGCATTATTTAAAAGATTTAAAGCAGTTTTTATTGATTTATTCACATAAAATATAGCAATCGCTTCATGCCATATTAGAAATTGTTTATCTTCTTTTAACTGGAAATTATTTTCGGTTTTCTCTTGTTTCACTATTTCATAAAGTTCATTATATTGTTTTTGTTTTGTACAATCTCTCATTACACATTTTACATTTTCTACATATTTTAGTTTTTTGTTTTGAGTTAGTGCGAAAATATGATTTGGATCAATACCAAGTCTTTCAGATAATTGATATAACAATATGCTAGATGGATAAATCATACCTTTTTCTATTTTGCTAATTTGACTTTGCGAACATATTCCATGACACAATTCAGATTGTGATATATTCTTTTTCATTCTAAGTTCTTTAATGGTAATACCCAAATCGTAAAATTCCATTTTTCCTCCTCAAATATAGCCCTCAATGAGTAACAAAATACTTTTCACCCTTTAATGTAATGTAAAATTAGTATATTTTCAATTATTGTTTCTTCTATCGATTTTTTTACTTCTTTGCTCAGTTGCATTTCGAGGTGAGAGTCTTACTTCAAAGAAAAACAGACTAGGGAGAAAGTTTTCTCCTTAGCCTGTCCCACCGAACAAATTCCCCATCGTCACTGTTATCCCCAAAATACAGAATTACGAATACGATAAGAAGACTTGAACATCTCACCTCATCACGCACTTTTAATTGAACACAAAAGAGAATATCCCCTTATTTCCGCTTCTTTTTAACCACAATTAAAAAAGCAATAAACAATACGTTCACACCGACGATTAAAGAAATAAATAGCCAATTCACACCTGTTTCCCCGTTAACTTTATACACATTTGATTCTTCACGCTTTAAAACGAGATAAAATTTTCCGTTTTCTTCTCTTATAATTTCATCTTCTAACAATCCCCTTAGCTCTTGTTTTTCACCAATCGCACTTGCAGGTAAAGCAACTTTTTGTGTTTCTCTCGTATTATTAATCGCTACTACTGTCACTTCATCTTTATACTTTCTCTTTAGTACACTCATTCCATCTTTATCGTATAGAAGCTCAAACGTACCGCGGCGTAAAGATGGTCTCGCTTGTCTAAGCTCACCGAGTTTCGTTATATGTTGCATAAACTTTTCATCTGATTTGAAGTCCATTAATCGTCTATTATCTGGCGTACCTCCTCCATCCAATGCAATTTCAGTTCCGTAATAAAAATTCGGAATACCTGGTGTTGTTAATAAATATGTAAGAGCTAGTTTCAAACGAGATGGTGGATAATTCATATTCTCTTTTGCAATACGAGCAAATCTTTTTGTATCTTGATTATCTAAAAATGTAGCGGCTGCTCCGTCTTTTTTACTTACATCATATAAAGGTTTCACCGATACGTCCGCTTTGGAAAACGCATCTACTATTTTTTCGTTGTATTCACTATCTTCTTTTGTCATAACTCGAAAATCTTTCTTTATCACTTGCATATCTTTTTGCACATCATCCCAAAAAGCAGGCGATTTTTTTTCACTATGTATTACATAACTTGCATCTAAATCAACTTCTTTGATCCACCATTTCATCGAGTCGATTACTTGTTGTTCGTTTTCTCCAAGCGGAAATTGAAATACAACTTTCATTCCTTTTGCATGAGCTTCTTGCACAAGTTCTTTCACATCATTTTCTGTTCCGAAATGTTCATTTACCTTCTGAAAATTGCGCACGTCTAACCCATCGTATTTTACACTTTCAAAAAGCGGCGAAAGCATAACAGTAGTAAATCCCATTTTTTTTATGTAATCCATTCTTTTTATAATACCTCTTATATCTCCGCCCTGATATCCTTCTAAATTGCCAACTTCTAACTGTTTGTCATTTTTCGGTTCCCCATTATTAAAACGATCAATCATAATGGAATATATAACTTCATCTCGCCACTCTCTTTTTTCGTCTGCAAATGTATGTATTGGTACAAACAAAACGACAGCTAAACAAAAACAAATGAATAGTTTCCTAGTATGTATTTTCCCCACACGCATCCCCCATGTATTTTAATTGTAAGAATATTATACCAATTATCCAAACGAATCGCATACGTTGATTTCATTCTTATCAAATTAATACATGTTAGGTTTTCTAACATTACATATAAAATTTTCTGAATTTTTAGTTGATTTTTCTTTTTATTTCGAATATGATATGAAACATAACAAATTGATGTTATTTTTTCTAACATTACAGGAGGAGAGAGCATGAATACAGGAGATACGGTTTTTATGTTTGTAGCGACAGTAATGGTCATGTTAATGACACCAGGATTAGCACTTTTTTATGGAGGGATGGTTCGCAGTAAAAACGTACTCAGTACGACAATGCATAGTTATAGTGCAATGGCTATCGTTTCGATTCAATGGATTGTAATTGGTTATTCTTTATCATTCGGACCAGATTGGCACGGACTTATCGGCACATTCGATTGGTTCGGTTTAAACGGAGTTAGCTACGCACCAAATCCAGACTACTCATCTACTATTCCTCACAATTTATTTATGATGTTTCAACTCATGTTCGCTATTTTAACTCCCGCTTTAATTTCAGGAGCATTTGCCGAAAGAATGCGATTTTCAGCTTTCCTTATTTTCATCCTTCTATGGACAACAATCGTTTACAATCCTGTCGCTCATTGGGTATGGGGCGTTGGCGGATGGCTAAGAGAACTTGGTGCGTTAGACTTCGCTGGTGGTAATGTCGTTCATATTACATCTGGGGTGGCTGGCCTTGTATTAGCTATTTTCCTTGGAAAACGCAAAAACATAAACGGTTCGTCTCCTCATCATTTACCATTTACGATGTTAGGCGCTGGTTTACTGTGGTTCGGCTGGTTCGGTTTTAACGTCGGAAGCGCATTATCTTTAAACGACGTAGCTTTAACTGCATTTATTAATACAAATATAGCCGCCGCTGCCTCCGCATTAACTTGGATGCTTTCAGAGTGGTTCTTCCAATCAAAACCGACCGCGATGGGAGCTGCTTGCGGCGTTGTTTCCGGCCTAGTCGCTATTACACCAGCTTGCGGGTTCGTTACACCTTTCTCAGCTCTTCTTATCGGAGCAATTGGCGGCGTATTATGCTTCGGAGCGGTCTTTTTCTTAAAAACAAAATTCGGATACGACGATACACTCGATGCATTTGGATGTCACGGCATCGGCGGAACTTGGGGCGGCATTGCGACAGGACTATTTGCAACTACCACCGTAAACAGTGATGGCGCTAACGGATTATTTTACGGGAACGCCGCGCTGCTGTTGAAACAACTTGTAGCAATCGGCGCAACATATGCGTTCACAATTATAATGACGTACGCGATTATTAAAGCAATTAACTTCTTCCTCCCTGTCCGGGTAGATGAGCACGAGGAACATATGGGACTTGATATTTCAATGCATGGAGAGAAAGCTTATGAATATACTGAGCGAGTGAACTAAAAAAGAGATGCAATCTATTGATAGTAGATTGCATCTCTTTTTATTAGACTTGCCGGCACCATACCCTGAGCGGTATTAATATAAATATATCAGCGATTCTTCGGATATATCGACGATTTTTCAAATATATCAGCGATTATTTCAATATATCGACGTTTCGACACGATATATCGATTTACCAACAAATTCCGACATAATGAAACTGAAGAATACCCGCGTGTAACTTTACATAAACAAAAAAAGACGACCGTTTCATAACAGTCGTCTTTTCCAATTTATTTCGGAGCATTTCCTACATATTGCGTAATATCAACGTTTAATGCTTGCGCTAAACGCATACCGTACTCTTGATCTGCACGGAAGAAGTTACATACAGCTAGTAATTTCGTACGTTCATTTACGTCTTTTAAGTCATTTGTTAAGTTTGCAATTAAGTTGTCTTGCTCTTCTTTAGAGAATGAACGGTAACGCTCACCCGCTTGTTTGAAATCATTTGGTTTGTCAATTTTCTCACGAGATACATAGCCTTCTACTTTCATAGTTGAATCGCGGTAAGCTGGGTCTTCAACTGGATTTTCAGCATGACGGCTCGGTTCATAGTTAATTGTAGATGGGTTTTGATTGATTTGCATCGCACCATCACGTTGTTGATTATGAACAGCTGCGTATGGACAGTTTACAGGAATTTGTAAGTAGTTTGCACCAAGGCGGTAACGCTGTGTATCTGGATAAGAGAATAAACGACCTTGTAATAATTTATCTTCAGATGGTTCAATACCATTTACAGTTGCACTTGGAGAGAACGCTACTTGTTCTACTTCCGCGAAGAAGTTTTTCGGGTTACGGTTTAACGTCATTGTCCCTACTTCCATTAATGGGAAACGATCTTCTGGCCATACTTTCGTTGGGTCCAGTGGATCAAAGTCTAAAGAATCCATTTCATCTAGTTGCATCACTTGTACGTGTAAATCCCATTTCGGGTAATTTCCTTTTTCGATTGCATCGAATAAGTCACGAGTTGCATGGTTGAAGTCTTTTCCTTGTACTTCTTGCACTTCTTTTGCACTTAAGTTACGTACACCTTGCTGTGGCTTCCAATGATATTTAATGTAGACGATTTTACCTTCCGCATTAATCCATTTGAATGAATGTACACCGAAACCTTCCATTTCACGATAGCTTGCTGGTGTACCGTAATCAGAAAATACCCATGTCATCATATGTGTAGATTCTGGACTTAACGTCATGAAATCCCAGTAACGATCTGGTGTTTGAATATTTGTATCAGGTGCTGGTTTTAAAGAATGCACCATATCAGGGAATTTAATTGCATCACGAATGAAGAAGACTGGTAAATGGTTACCTACAATATCGTAATTTCCTTCTTCTGTATAAAATTTAACAGCGAAACCGCGTGGATCACGTGCTGTTTCAGGAGAACCTTGACCATGAATAACCGTTGAAAAACGAACAAACACAGGCGTTTCAGTTCCTTCATTTTGTAAAAATGCTGCTTTCGTATATTGCTTCATGCTATTTTTCGTAACGAATACACCGTGAGCACCTGCACCACGTGCGTGCACAACACGCTCTGGAATACGTTCACGATCAAAGTGAGCCAATTTTTCTACTAAATGATAGTCTTCTAATAATACTGGTCCACGGCGACCAGCTGTACGAGAATTTTGGTTATCTCCGACCGGAGCACCTTGGTTTGTGGTTAAGCGATTATTTGGATTCATCTAGGGGGATCCTCCTCTTTCTTTCATAGTAATTATTATTTATTTAAAATTATTATAAATTAATTATTATTCAAAATTAGTTCTTTGTCAACTATTTCTTTCATTTTTCTGGAAACAATTGTAGCTAAACAATCAATAAATGTAGATTGTGCATTCGGCATATTTGGTCTAAAATACGCAGCATTTAATTCATCCGTCACAACTTTACACTCGTAATCGTTGTCATATAAAACTTCTAAATGCTCTGCCACAAAACCAACTGGGCAATATATGAAAGATTTATATCTATGCTCTTCAAATAAATCTCTCGTTAAATCTTGCACATCCGGTCCAATCCATGGATCAGGTGTATTTCCGGCACTTTGCCAACCTATTGTATAGTTTTGGATGTTTGCAGCTGCTGCGATTAAATCCGCCGTATGCTGCAATTGCTCCACATAAGGATCACCTGCTGCAATAATTTTTTCTGGTAAACTATGCGCAGAAAAAATTACAACTGCTTTCTCTTTATCTTCAATTTTTGTAAATGTTTCTTTTATTTGATCTGCCCAATACGAAATAAATTTCGGTTCATCATACCATTGTTCAATTGGTTCAATAACAGGACCACCTATTTCCTCCGAGAGACGAATTGCACGCTCGTTATATGCCTTAATGCTAAAGGTAGAATAATGCGGCGCTAATACGATACTAATTGCTTGCTCAATTCCATCGCGCTTCATCTCTTCTACTGCATCTTCTATAAACGGAGCAGTATGTTTTAAGCCTAAGTAACAATTAAATTCATACTCTGTAAACATATTATTCATTGAGTCTGTTAATTTATGCGCTTGCTCTTTCGTAATTTTTGCAAGCGGTGAAATTCCACCAATCGCTTTATAGCGTCCAATTAAATCTTGGAGTGCTTCTTCTGATGGCTTACGCCCATGACGAATATGTGTATAATATGCCTCTACTTCATCTAATGAATCCGGCGTTCCATACGCCATTACGAGTAAACCTATTTTTTTCTTTTTCATCTATATAACACCTCAATTTTATAAATGAGAATCTTTTTCAAGAACATTTGTTTCCAATTATAACAACTAATAATAAGTACGTAAAGATAATTATTCTAAATAAGTATTTTCTCTAATATGATTTTGAATTTTATATGACAATTTATTTAATAAAAAGCGACTTACTTATAAAGTAAGTCGCTTTTCTCCTATTCTTTAATATTTACTCCATATTCTTTAAACCAAACGTGAATTTGTGCTAAATGAGCTAAAAGTTGTGGCCCAGTCATTAATTGACCATACCATGGCGTTTGGAATGCACTGCCGCCTGACTCAATTAATCCACTCAGCTGTTCTTTATCAAATAGCTCGTGTAAAATCGAGCCTTTATCTGTTAATAAATCTTGTATCCATACTGTTACTGCTTTCGTATAGTGCGGATTATGTGTTTTTGGATACGGGCTCTTCTTTCTATATAATATCTCATTTGGAAGTAACCCTTCTAACGCTTTACGCAATAGACCTTTTTCGCGGTTTTTATACATTTTCATTTCCCAAGGAATATTCCACGCATATTCGACAAGACGATGATCTGCAAATGGAACGCGTACTTCTAAGCTCGCCCCCATACTCATACGGTCTTTTCTGTCTAATAATGTTGTCATAAACCATACCATATTTAAATAAAATAATTGGCGTCTTTTTGCTTCTAGCGGACTTTCCCCATCTAAAATAGGAACTTCTTGAATGGACTCTTCATAGCGCTGCTGTACATATTGTTGTAAATTTAATTTATTTCTCCATTCTTTCTTTAGCAATTGTTCACGCGCTTCTGTAGAACGCATCCACGGAAATGCGCTCGATTGTAAATCATCTTCTCTATAAAACCACGGATAACCACCAAATATTTCATCTGCACATTCCCCAGATAAACCGACGACAAAATCTTGTTTAATTTCGCGGCAAAACCATAATAATGACGAATCGATATCTGCCATACCAGGCAAATCACGAACGAGTACTGCTTCTGTTAAATACTGCGCTAATTGTTCATTTGAAATGACGCAGCGATGATGGATCGTTTGAAACGTCTCCGTCATTAAATGAATAAATGGTGCATCTGAATTTGGCTGAAACGCATTTGCTTTAAAGTATTTGTCATTATCTTCGTAATCAACCGAATACGTGTGTAATTGACCTTTTCCCGATCTTTCGTATTCTTTTGCAGCAATTGCTGTTATAGCGCTTGAATCTACACCGCCTGATAAAAAAGTACATAATGGTACATCAGAAACGAGCTGCCTTGTAATCGCATCTTGTAATAAAAAGCGTGTTTTTTCTACTGTTTCTTCAAAGGAATCTTCATGCTTTTTACTTTCTACATTCCAATATCTCCATATGCATAAACCGTTCTTTGAAAATGTCATCGCATGACCTGGACGTAATTCTTTTATACCAGCATAAATGCCGTGGCCAGGTGTTCTAGATGGTCCAAGGCCAAATATTTCAGATAATCCTTCTAACGTCACTTCCGCCTTCACATCTGGATGCGCCAATATCGCTTTTAACTCTGAGCCAAATAGTAATCGCCCACTGTCATATTTATAAAATAGTGGTTTTACCCCTAATCGATCGCGCGCAATAAACACTTGTTCTTTCTGTTCATCCCATACAGCAAACGCATATATACCGTTTAAATGATCGACACATTCTTCTTTCCATTCGATATAAGAAGCTAACAATACTTCCGTATCAGAGTGACCTTTGAAGGTATATCCTCTTCTTAATAGTTCCTTTCGGATGTCTTCCGTGTTATAAAGTTCGCCGTTATAGCAAATTGCATAATTTGCTTCATCTTTTAAACAAGTCATCGGCTGTTTACCACCTTCAGGATCAACAACGATTAACCGTTTATGCCCAAATGCAACATTGCCTTTAATCCAAACTTTATTATCATCTGGACCACGCTTCGCTAACGTCTCAGCCATCTTCGTAACGACGTCCCGTTCTCCTTCTAATGAGCGTTTATAATCCACCCATCCTGTAATCCCGCACATATAAATCATCCTTCCATCTTATTTCTTTTCTTGAACGTGCAGTAACCCCACTCTAAAAGTGCGGATCAAAAAAATGACAAACTTGACGATAACCTACTATCCACATATGGAATAGCATTTTCACTCAGTAAAACGTGTTTTATTGTATGCCCACCTATGTCCGGATGTGTCTAGTTATAAAGAATGCACGAACTGTCTATAACAGGAATAACTACTTTTCAAAAGGAGAAATCGTGTATGATACAACGTAAACATATTTTATATAACCAGCCTCGCGCTCATACAGTCGGTAATGTAGAATATATAAACAATGAATGGATATTCTTTGATGACGAAAATGAGGAAGCATTTTTATTAGAAGATATTGCCGAAGATGGATTTGAAATTTTATATAACAACAACTGGCTACCGGCTCGTTTCTATGAACAAGATATATTACAAATCGCCAACGAACAGCACCATTTGCAAAATGGGGAAATGATACGCATTCGTAAAAAATTACTCCTTAGCTATACAGAATGGCTTGAGGAATTACCTGACTCTGTCTTCGCCTTATTAACAGAATCATTGCAATCACTTCATTACTCTTTATATGATTGCATGTATTGTCATAATTATTTATCCTTCTTACCGAAAGAGGAAACATGCGAAGGAGTAAATATTCTTTTATTCGATAACGAAGAAATGATTTGTTCACTACAGCACCATTTCGTTCGTCACGCTACGTCAAATAAAAATATGTTTCGTTTTACGAAAGTAAACGGAGAAGAGTTGCATATCGATGCAACATAAAATAAAAAACCACCTTATCTCCCAAATATTTGAGATTATAAGGTGGTTTTATTTTCTTTATTAGAATACTTGCCAACCAATCGGTAATTTCAGTCCTAGATAAAATACCGCTACAAGCGCGATAATAAATAATCCCCAGAATGCCCCCGTTGCCTTGTTCTTGCTCATTTTCACAAGAACCATTTCCATTCCAGCGATAACTAAAATACCAGCTAGCATTTTTAAACCATACCACATGTGCATGTTACTTGTTGCAGTCTTCATAATACCCATGTACAACATGAAACCTGTCACAATAATGATAATGTACATAAGACGAAGCCCCATATGTACACCTTTCCCTTTTCTTCCTGCTGAATAAAGTGAATACGCAACGAAAAATAAAATTAAACCTAACGCCCATGCTGTAATATGCATATGTACCATCGTATCCCTTACCTCCTCTTTTCACACTTTTTCACTCTATATGATAACATGTTCATTTATTTTCAGGAAATGTTTCGCTTTTTTACATTTAAATGCTATAATATTTAGAGTATTTACAAACTTCTTGTAATAACAAAAGGGGGAACAATCATGATTCAAACTAAGGATATTATCGAACTTACAGACACATACGGGGCAAATAACTATCACCCACTTCCAATCGTTATTTCTAAAGCAGAAGGCGTTTGGGTAGAAGATCCTGAAGGAAACCGCTATATGGACTTATTAAGTGCATATTCGGCAGTAAACCAAGGTCATCGTCACCCAAAAATTATTAACGCTTTAATTGACCAAGCTAATCGTGTTACGTTAACTTCTCGTGCTTTCCATAGCGATCAATTAGGTCCTTGGTACGAAAAAGTTGCGAAACTAACTAATAAAGAAATGGTACTTCCAATGAATACAGGTGCAGAAGCTGTTGAAACTGCAATTAAAACAGCTCGCCGCTGGGCTTATGATGTGAAGAAAGTAGAAGCAAACCGTGCTGAAATTATCGTTTGTGAAGATAACTTCCACGGACGTACGATGGGTGCTGTTTCTATGTCTTCAAACGAAGAGTACAAGCGCGGATTCGGTCCAATGCTTCCTGGCATCGTTGTAATTCCTTACGGTGATTTAGAAGCGTTAAAAGCTGCTATTACACCAAACACAGCTGCATTCATTTTAGAGCCAATCCAAGGTGAAGCAGGGATTAACATCCCCCCAGCTGGTTTCTTAAAAGAAGCTCTTGAAGTATGTAAAAAAGAAAACGTTTTATTCGTAGCAGATGAAATCCAAACTGGCTTAGGCCGTACTGGTAAAGTATTTGCTTGTGACTGGGACGGTGTAACTCCTGACATGTACATACTTGGTAAAGCGCTTGGCGGCGGCGTATTCCCAATCTCTTGCGTTGCAGCAAACCGCGACATTTTAGGGGTATTTGAGCCAGGTTCTCACGGTTCTACATTCGGTGGTAATCCACTTGCATGTGCTGTTTCTATCGCAGCTCTTGAAGTGTTAGAAGAAGAAAAATTAACAGAGCGTTCTCTTCAATTAGGTGAAAAATTAGTTGGACAATTAAAAGAAATCGATAACCCAATGATTACTGAAGTTCGCGGTAAAGGTTTATTTATCGGTATCGAATTAAACGAGCCAGCTCGCCCTTACTGTGAACAACTAAAAGCAGCTGGACTGTTATGTAAAGAAACACACGAAAACGTAATTCGTATCGCACCACCTCTAGTAATCTCTGAAGAAGATTTAGAGTGGGCATTCCAAAAAATTAAAGCTGTATTATCGTAATAATAGAGAGGTTGTCCTACATGTTGGGACAACCTCTTTCATTTTATATTGATTTATACTAAAATAAAATTGTAATTTTCTGTATTTTAAATTCATAAAGGAGGTGCGATATGTTATTAAGATACGGCAAACATATTAACTATTTAGCTACAACTTTTCTTTTAGTTACATTCTTTGGCTTCCTACTTTCCGTAACATCGCTTAGTCACTACTCAACTCCCACTACATTCACACTACTGAAAGCATCATTTTGGACTACTGTTATTCTTACTATCATTGGTTTTGGACGCGAAAAAAGCGCACTTACGGTTATACTATTTGGCATTTGTACACTTGCAGTCATTGGTCTTTACACTTTTTCCGTTATCGATTACCTCTATCACCCAAGACCATAGAAAAGAGCTATCTTATTAATAAGATAGCTCTTTTCTTCACTTCACTACATTTCGCAAAGTACCAATTCCTTCTACTGTAACAACTACTTCATCACCGGCATGCAAAAACTTCGGTGGTGTGAAACCTTTTCCAACACCAGCCGGGGTTCCTGTTGCGATAATATCTCCTGGTTCTAATGTCATTCCTTTACTTATCGTTGAAATGATTTCTTCTATTGAAAAAATCATTTTATTTGTATTTGAAGTTTGTCTTACTTCTCCATTTACTACCGTTTCAATGTGTAACGCATTTGGCGCACTAACCATCGATTTATGAATTAAATACGGTCCCATCGGACAAAATGTATCGAAACTTTTTCCAAGGAAAAATTGCTTATGCTTCCTTTGAATATCGCGAGCAGTTATATCATTTATAATGGTATAACCAAAAACATGCTCAAGCGCTTTTTCTTTTTTTATTTGTTTCCCTCGCTTACCAATGACGATAGCTAGTTCCCCTTCATAGTCTAATTCATTTGTTGCGTGGGGATGACTATTAATTTTTTCATCCATTCCAATCACTGTCGTTGGTGCTTTCGTAAAGATCATTATATTTTCTGGAATTGACTCTACGCCGCCCATTTCCATCGCATGCTCACGATAATTTTTTCCAACGCAAAGAATATTCTTTCTTGGCCTTGGAATTGGTGCTAATATTTTCACCTCAGTTAACGGGTAATACGCCGTTCCTTCATTTTCCTTCGCCCAATTGACAATTTCACACATTTTTTCAACACATTCGGTTCCTCTTTCAATACATTCTAACATTGTAATAGGGATTGTAACCTTTTCTCCCTTTTGCCTTTGCGCTTCTCTTAAGTGCAATACCTTTTCTTCTTCTTCATCCACAATACCTACAAATACCTTTTCTTCTTTTTTCGCCGTTACCAAACGCAACATTTCCACTCTCCATCCTAAAACTCATACCTTTTAATTGTATTCGCATCTGTAAGAAAAAAACCTTCTCATACACGCTAATTTTTACAATATTCTTCTCATATCCGATTCGTTACTCCTTTATCATTTGGCATAAAATGTAGAAATTTTACTTTTTTTAGCGAATGCATTTCTTTTTTATGTTTTTTTTGTATAATATGTACTACATATATACTAAAAATTTCATTTAGAGATGGAGCCGATTTCAATGTTTGAGCAAGCGATTGAAAAAAAACGTGAAAAAATGATTTATTTTGCTGAACGCTACGGAATGACTTCTCAAAAAACAGTGGATTGTAGCCAAGAACTGGACAGGCTCTTAAATGCAATTTGGCATGTACATACGGATTTTCACCCTAATCAAACACTCGACACACACACACAATAACGTGTGTGTTTCTTTTATTTCAAAAAAACACACATTTTATTAAAAACGCCCATACAATAGTAGAAAAGAAAATTTTAAAAACGAAAGGTGTTTTGTATGCCAGCTATGGTCGGACATATTCGTATCGTTAATATTGGATCAAGTGGTATTTTTCATATTGGAGATGTATTTGCGATTAGGCCTATTAGTTATTCACGCGCTTTCGCTGGGGCCGGCTCTTTTAATGTTGGAGATAACGTTTCTGTCTACAATTATCAAAGCGCAACGACTGTTAATGATTCAGATGTTGTTGATCAAGCGATAATTGGTTCAACTTAAAGGGGGCGATTGTATTGAATTTTTATGTAAACCAAAGCATCATCATTAACAGTATTAAAATTGATAGCATTACAACCTCTTCTGTATTCCAGATTGGTACTGCCGGAAGTATTAAAGCCCTATCTAAATTCTCAAATACTGGCGGATTTACAGAACCCCTTCGCCCATTACAAGCGAAAGGACAAATTATTTCTATCAAACCATCAACTAGTTCTTCTTAAGACATCCTTGTCATAAATATATAGTAGGAATATATTTACCCTCCCTATTGAAAAGGAGGTTTCACAAATGAATCAAGATATATATACTTACTTACACCAACTTCAACAAGCTCTTCAAGCACAACAAGCGACCATTCTTAACTTAGAAGATCAAGTTCGTCAATTACAAGAAGAGCTTAATGAATTAAAAAGTCGCCCCTCCTCTTCTATAGGAAAAGTGGAATATAAATTCGATCAATTAAAAGTAGAAAATTTAAATGGCACTTTAAATATTGGATTAAATCCATTTTCAACAAAAGGACAACAAATTGAGGATTTTCAAGTTGACACGGAAACTTTGAAGGTCAATCCTGAAACAGATACAAACCCAGACTTTTACCAAGGTATCCTTCAGGAAATGCATCGTTACTTAGATGAAGAAGCATATAATCGAATTCTCCATTTTGAACAGGAAGAGAGAACGCCGCTCGATGAAATGTATCGACAAATGATGGTTGACGACATAAAGAAACAGATGGAGCATAGACTTCCTTATTATTTATCACAAGCACAATCACATGAAGGGATTTCAACAGATCCAGATTATTTACGAGATATCATTATTCAAGCTATGAAACATGATATCGACAAAGCCTTCCTCTCTTTTATTCAACACATACCGGGCAATTTCCGAAAGGAGTAAGTATGTATGAACCTTAACGTTGTAAACCGCGAGTTCAAAGTCGGACAGATTAAAATGAACGGTGTATCGTCGTCCGCACTCTTTTTAATTGGGGATGCAAATTTCCTCATTCTATCTTCTATTCTTGATACGCCGTTTGAAACTGTTACAGAGGGTCCATTTGTGCCATTAGTAACAGATGTCCCTCCTACTCCAGGTTAAGGAGACTGAGAAATTATGTTACATCACGTGTCTATTGTCCAAAATGTTTCTATTGTTTCGTTAGGGATTGCTGCCGTATTTCAAGTTGGAGATGCCAATCAAATGGAATTAAAAAGTAGAGCTCTTGCCGTTCACCGGGAATTCCCTTGTTATATAAAAGACGAAGGTCGCTTAGATGCATTTGAAATCTTTACAGATGAATACATTACAATCCCGAAACGAACGACAGATGTAAAATTAAACATTGTAAATGAATGTCCTTTTATTGAAGTGAATAACGTTGAATTGCGCACACTTTTAAACTCTGGTGGATTTCAAATTGGAAATGTTGATTATGTTTTTAATAACTCTCGTATTATGCAAATTCGCCAATATATTACAGATGAACCTTCCGCACAATAATTCATATAGTAATTACAAAGTTTAGTAAAGTAGGTGGATGGTATGCCTTCTGTTGTTGGAAATCTCGTCGTGCAAAACAGTAATGGTTCTTTCAATTTAGGGGATTTTTATAACGTTTCTCCGAAAGAAAATACGAAAGCTTATAATGGATCTGGAGCTTCCAATGTTGGATTTGTCGTGAATACTTTTAACGGTGTTAGTGCAACAAATACGTTTGATTCTGATGTGGCGGATCAAGACCAGATTGGAACAGCTTAATCAAACAGTTGCCCTGTAATTACTCTTTATAGGTAGATAGTAAAAGAGTCCATCTAACGTGATGGACTCTTTTCTATTTCTTCTAGAAGAGCATAGCACTCTTTTTATTTAAATGATAATCCTTGTTCCTCCAAAGCCTTTCTAAGCTTCGGCATCGACGCAGGTCCCATACCATGCAGTTTTAAAACTTCTTTCTCACTATACTTTGAGAGTTCTTCTACAGTGTGAATTCCATGATGCTCTAGCGCCCTTCTTGCTGGCACTGAAAGAAGGGAAAGAAACCCTTCTTTTGGCGTTCTCTCTTTCTCACAGGTTGGGCAAGTTGGACAATCGCTACTTTTATAGTACTCATGTCCTTTTTCACACGTTCTTAACGTTTTTTCCGTTACCATTTGCAAGCCCCTCTATTCCTCAACTTTTATAACATGATTACCATCAAAGAAGTATAAACATTTCTCTTTCACAGGGTGTTGTAAGCTTTTCTCAAGCGCTTTTGCATATAACGAAAGCTGGACTTTATATCGCTCTTCTAAAATTGGTTTCGCTTGATCAAATCCACCTGGGAACTTCCCTTCAATCGTATCCGTTTTAAAGTCGATTAAAGTAATACCATCTTCCTCTTCAATCATGCAGTCAATAACCCCTTGGACAAGAATGGATTCCCCGCTCTGCCCTTGCCAATCTTGATACGCTTCTTCTGCTGCAAGCATCATCGTAAATGGTACTTCACGCTCAACACTTTTCGCCGCTAATACCCTTTTACCTAGGTCACTATCAAAGAATGAAATTACTTTTTCAATCGCAATTTCTTCCGCCTGCTCGAATGTTAATAATTCTTTATTTACCATTCCAGCAATTTGCTCCCGAATCACTTCTTCTGTAATCGGCTTCTTCAAATCAACATACTGCATAACGGCATGTACTGCTGTTCCGCGCTCTGCATATGTTAATCCCTTTTTCTCCATAAAACGAGGACGTGTCCTAATTGGTGCACGTATTTTTTTAATAAAGGCATTATCGCTACCTTCTTCAGATTGATAATTTCTCTTTATTTCTGTAACAGATTGCTTCGCACGATGAGATGTCGCTTCCTCATATCCGTACTTCCACATTAATCTATCGTACACCTCTTCTTTCCGTTCACTTTGCAGGGGAACGGCCTTTTTCTCACGAAGTGCTTCTAACAATTCTTGTTTCTCTTCTTGAACCGGTTCTGGCGCGAGTAACGTGTTACCGTCAACAACTTCTACTTTCCAGCTAGTGTCATACCCATAAATTTCATCTGGAACACTTCCTTGTCCTAATTCAAGAAGTATTTCACTATCACGGTGCCTATATAATGAAGGTGCAATCCAGTCTAAGTAGCAAGACGCTCCGGCACGTATATGATCTGGTAATAACCATTCACTATGCTCTCTCGCATCCAGCCATTTTTCCATTTCCTTAGTTGCATCCTTAACTGTTCCAATTAAAATTAACTTCTCTTTTGCACGTGTTAACGCTACGTATAAGACGCGCATTTCTTCCGCAATTAATTCCATTTTCATTTTACGCTTAATTGCAAGTTGTGATAATGTCGTATATTTAATTCGTTTACGAGGATCGATAAATTGCGAACCGAAACCGAAGTCTTTATGCAGTAAGAAACGCTTCATTAAGTCTTGTGTATTAAAGCGACGACCAAGTCCAGCGACAAATACGACTGGAAACTCAAGTCCTTTACTTTTATGAATTGTCATAATGCGAACGACATCTTCTTGTTCACCTAAAGCTCTCGCCGTACCCATATCATCACCGCGTTCTAAAATACGCTCAATAAAGCGTAAGAAGCGGAATAGTCCTCTAAACGATGTTGCTTCATATTGTCTTGCGCGGTCATATAGTACACGCAAGTTTGCTTGCCTTTGCTTTCCAGCTGGTAAACCACCGACAAAGTCATAATAACCTGTCTCACCGTACACTTTCCAAATTAAATCGGAAAGAGACTGTTGGCGCGCAAATTCACGCCATCCTTGCAGTAAGTTGTAGAACCATTCTAATTTATCATGTAGTTCTTTTTCTTCTTCAAGCGGTGCCCCTTTTAAGAATGAGCTCATTACTTCATAAAACGATCCTTTCTTCCCATGAGCACGAAGCGTTGCAAGTTCTTCATCATTTAATCCAACGATTGGGGAACGAAGTACTGCTGCAAGCGGAATATCTTGCATCGGATTATCAATAACGCGGAATACGTTCATCATAATATTTACTTCTGTCGCTTCAAAGTAACCAGTCGCAAGATCAGCGTATACTGGAATTCCTTGCAATTTTAACTCTTCCATAATTTGCGGTGCCCACGGCATGGAGCGAAGTAAAATAACGAAGTCGCGGTATTGTACAGGGCGCATACTATCCGTTTTACGATCATACACTTCATAACCTGAATCAACCATCGCTTTAATGCGCTGCGCCATAAGACGAGCTTCAAGCTGTGCTTTTTCTACTTCCGCACCTTCTTCACCGTCTATTACTTCTTCTTCTGTTTGCTGAATGCACAATAGTTCAGCTGCTACATCTTCACCTTCTGGATAGCTAGCACCTAGCTTTAATTCAGCGTCAGCATCGTAATCGATTTCCCCAACTTCTTCGCCCATAATTTGTTTGAAGATAAAGTTTGTACCCGCTAACACTTCATGACGACTACGGAAGTTTTTCGCTAAGTCAATTTTCATTCCGCCGCCTAATCCTTCTTGCGTGAAGCGTTTATACTTTCCTAAGAATAATCCTGGTTCTGCTAGTCGGAAACGATATATCGACTGTTTCACGTCACCTACCATAAACAAGTTTCCTTCACTCTCAGAATCTTTCGTTACGAATTTAATAATCGATTCTTGTACGAAGTTCGTATCTTGATATTCATCGACTAATACTTCAGCAAATTTATTACGATATTGAAGTGCTACAGCTGATGGCTTCATTTCACCTTCTTCACTTTGTTCGCTTAAAATTTGTAAACAGAAATGCTCTAAATCTGTGAAATCGACCATTCCTTTATCTCGCTTCATCGCTTGGAAACGCTCTGTAAATACTTTTACAAGCTGTACGAGTTTTTCTAATACAGGATGCATATCTTGAAAATCTCGTAAGAAACTTTCAGGTTTGCGACTAAATAGCTCTTCTTGTAATTTCTTCACTTCATCTTTCGCTTTATTACGAAGAGAGTCTACTTGTTTTACAACATCCTCGTTATAATCGCTTTTCTTAATACGCTTTAATGTTTGCCACGATACGTTTTGCATCGCTTCATATACGCTTGTCCATGACTCACGAGCAGCTGATGATAACGTTCCAAGTAAAGCTAAATCCGCTTGCAGTGTTTCAACACGGGGCGCTGGACCGTCAGGAAGCATTGCGAGCTCTGTCGCTTTACGAATATGCTGTTCCGCTGTTTCAAGTTGAAATTTCACATCTTCTAATAAGTAGGAAGCGTACACTAAATCTTCAATTGTCTTTCCTTCCACATCATATGCTTCTACTAATTTATCAAGCCATTTTTCCGGATTTGGATGCGCTCTTGATTCTGTATGAAGCGCTAAAATCATACGTTGTAAATCATCGTCACTACGGTCACTCGTATAACGATCAACGAGTTCAAAGAATATCGTATTATCTTCTATCCCATACTCTTCTTCTAATATGTCATCTAGCACTTCTTCTTTTAACAATTCATTTTCGGTTTGATTCGCAATGCGGAAACGAGGATCAACATCAAGCATGTAATAATATCCTCTAATGACTTGTAAACAAAATGAATGGATCGTTGAAATGGAAGCTTTATTTAATAAGCTCAGCTGCTTTCGGATGTGCTGAGAGCCAGGCTCATCAATTAATACTTTTTCTAATGCTTCCCCAATTCTGTTTTTCATCTCTTGCGCCGCTGCATTCGTAAATGTTACAACGAGCAGGCGGTCGACATCGACTGGGTTTTCTTCATTTATAATCTTTTTAATAATACGTTCAACTAATACTGCTGTTTTCCCTGATCCTGCTGCTGCTGCGACTAAAATATCACGCCCGTTCGCTACAACCGCTTTCCACTGGTCATCTGTCCACTGACTACCTTCTGGTTTTTTAGGCCAATTTTCTATCATTCTCCGCCAACCTCCTCTCTAATTTTCTCCATCGCTTCGCTATCTTTCATATCTTTTAGCGTACGGAATTGGTTATCTTCAAGTGATTCATCGAACTGACAAACCGATTTGAAGTTACAGAACGTACACGCCGCTTTATTTCCTTTTTTGTAAGGGGCAATATCGATCACACCTTCTGTAATGTCTTTTCCGATATTTTCAAACGTATGGTGTACATATTTTTGCAGGACGTTAAACTCTTGTTCACTGGCAATACTTGAACGCGCACTAAAGCTACCGTCTTTTTTCAGACCAGCAGAAATAATATCAGAGCTTCCTGTTGAAAGTTTATTATCCATTAAACGAACAACGTCAGCATCTCCTAGTACGAGACCTTTCATTTTGAATTTCTTTAAAATTTCCTTTTCAATTTCTGCTTCAGATGCGTCACCTTTTACCTCCACAATTGGGTTATGAATGTGGAAATACAATACACCAGCTGGTGATGCCGTGCCGCCTTTTTTCATCCACGTATGCGCATTTGAAGTAACAACATCTAAATACGTTAACATTTGAAGTGCTAATCCGTAATACACTTCCGTTAAGTCTAACGCTTTTGAGCTTGATTTATAGTCAATAATACGTAGGAATGTTCCCTTTTCATCTTCTGCCTTATCAACACGGTCAATACGGCCAACTACTTCCATCTTCACACCATTAGGTAAGGAGAATTCCATTGGCGGAAGTGATCCTGTACCGCCCATACCAAATGGCACTTCTAGATCAACTGGTACGAAACCGCTAGACTTCGCATGTTCACGAAGAATGATTGACGTACGGAAAATGATTTGTTGTAGTTTTTGTTTTAAATAGAAATGACGGTTTGAACTTAATAAAATTTGTCTTTGTAATAACGGTGCGATTTCTTCTATTACTACAGTAGAAAGATGCTCACACTCTTTTATTGATAAATCCGCCCAAGTACGATTTTCACGTAATAGCCTATCTGCAATTCTCTTCAGCGCTGCATGGAAGAGCTCTCCGATATCTGGCGCATCCAGTTTGAAAATATCACGCTCTCTTAACGATAAACCGTGCTGCGCAAAATGAGCGTACGCACAACGGTTAAATAATTCCATACGAGAAACGCTTCCTTTTATTTTATCTCCGTATAAATCTCTACTTACAGCTGTACTTAGCTTTTGCGCACGATTTCGGTAGAATAAGCTTGATAATACGCGGCTACTTTTTTGCTTCCATTCATCTGAAGTAACGTAGAAATTATATACATCCCACCAAAAGTCTAAGTTGCCTTCAAATCCATATCGCTTCCACGTTTGAAGTTGCTGCATAACATATGACAACGTTACTTCTGGTGTTGCTACATATGAAATTTGTTCCGAACGTGATAAATCATTTACGTCGTTCGTAATAAATGTATCTTTCACATCAGGGAACATTCTTTTTATTTTCTTAATAAAGCTAGAAGCAAGTAACGTCTTTCCTTCCTCATCTGCAAGCGGGCATGAAATGTATAATTTCTCAGTTGCTCTCGTTACCATTTGGTACATAACAAACTGTTCTTCTAATAAAGTTTGTCTCGTCGTTGGTGCGAGTTCAATACCTGCAGCGCTAAGAACATCTCTTTCTTCATCAGAAAGCATACCTTCATCCATCGGTGCTGCTGGAATCACACCTTCATTCACTCCAATGACAAATGTTGCTTTCACATTTGATAATCTAGAACGATCAATATTCGCAATTAACACTTGGTCTAATGACGGCGGAATGTTTGCGAATTGAAGCGCCTCAAGACCTGTCGACATAACGTCTGTGAACATAGAAAGTGACATTTTTTCTTCGCCAAGCATCTCAACGAACGTATCAAGAAGACTCATTACTTCTTCCCATACTTGTTCATGATCTGTCGCAAATAAGAAATCTCCACTCTCTTCTGCACGAATACGTAATGCTTCTAATTTTTTCGGAACGTCAAGCTCTTCTAAAAATAAGTAAACAGCTTCGCACATTTGCATAACCGTTCCCGCACGCTTCAGTCTTTTTTGCATACGAATAACAGGCGTTCTTACAACGTCACGCAATCGATTTATTTTCTCTTCCATTTCACGTTCACTGTCTGTAATCATCCCGTCCGTATCGTCAAGAGAACGATAGCGGCGATACATCCACGGATCTTCAGAAGTCCATCTTTTCCCTTGTACACCGTACGCTAAACAATAGTTTTCAAACTCATCCATCTCTTCGCGCATCGTTTCTTTTCTTACGTCTAATGGATATAAAAGCTCTGTTTTCACGCAGCGAAATACTGCATCATAACGCCAATTCCCGCTAATAATCTCGAGTGCAGAACGAATGCATTCTACTAACGGATGATGTGACATCGGGCGTTTTTCATCGATAAAGTGCGGGATATTATAATCTGTAAATAGAGTCCGCATTACATCGTAATAACTTTCTCCGTTACGAAGAAGAACTGCAATATCTCGGTAACGATAGTCTTCATCCGCCACAAGTCTACGAATTTCACGAGCAACGCCTTCTACTTCAGCTCGTAAATTCGCGGCTGTATGAATCGTTACACTTGCTTCCCCGTTAAATTTCTCATTCGGACGCGCTTCATAATGAGCTTCTAAATGCGCTAATGCTGGAGAATGAAAACGCGGTTGTTCCATAAGCGGAATCGTTTTTTCAATTTCTATTTTCTCTTCACGCGCTACTTGTTTTATTTTTTCATACGTTAACGTCGTTTCATAAAATAAATCTAGTTCATTTACTGGCTGCGCTAACGTTTTTTCATCTATCGTTAATGTAATTGTCACTCTCGCACCGCAAATCATAAGCTGTCTTACAATTTCTAGTTCTTGCGGTGAAAACGAATGGAAGCCATCTATATAAATTTCAGCTCCCTTTACATATTCAGACTGCGGAAGCTTTTCCACTAGCAATTGCAGATAGTCTTCTGAATCTAAGTACTTTCCGATTAAAGCACGTTCAAAATCATCATATAATAACTGTAAATCATACACTTTATTCGCTAATAGCTTTTGTTCAGCACTGCTACTGTGTGCATCTAATTGTTGCCACATTTCATATACGTTTGATGGCGTCACGTTATATCGTTTAAACTCCGCAATCATACTGCCAAGATGTTCAAAGAAACCATTTTGCTCCGCTGCTTTTTGGAATACCGATAATCCATCTTTACGAGACTCTACAATTTTACGAAGTAACATATGTACGCCCGCTTCATCAATGTGAAGACGACTCGCTCCGCCAACTTCTTGCAATACTTTCCACGCTAATCGTGAAAAACTAAAAACTTGTGCCCGAATAGAACCTCTAACATCCTCACTACCAATTAACGCCTGCTGCGTTTGGAATGTCATCTGTTCTGGCACAAGATATAATATTGTTTCCCCTCTTGGACGCTGCTTTAACTCTTCTTGCACTTCGTGTAAACAAAGTGTACTTTTTCCACTTCCCGCTCTACCAATCACAAATCGAAGTGACATGTAACCCCACCTTTCACTTACATAACGAACGTTAGTTTGCTACTATAATTGTATTATAGGACACGAAAAAAGACAAACGGAGTAGTTTGTCTTTTTCTATACTTCTACCTATTATATCAACCTTTTGAAAAATTCGTTTGCACCTCTTGAATTGGCCAATATCGTAAATCAACTTTACCGACAACTGTATTAGCTTTTACAAAACCAAAATGTCTACTATCCCAGCTCCCGAGGCGGTTATCACCTACTACAAAAATATATCCAGGTGGCACCGTTTTTTCCTTCGTTAACTCTTCTAGCGTAAAGTCACCTGTTAGTTGTCGTCCATTTATCTCTTTCTTATATTTCTCTAGATAAGGTTCATCCACGAATTGTCCGTTTATATATAGTTTATCATGCTTATATTCAATATGATCCCCAGGTAAACCGATAATTCGTTTTACGTAGTCCTCTTTTTTGTTCGCATGAAATACAACAACATCAAACCTATTCAAGTCCCCCACTTGATAACTCACCTTATTTACAACGAGCATATTGCCATCTTGCAATGTCGGCATCATTGACTTCCCCTCTACAACATACGTTGAAAAGAAAAACGTTCGAAAAAATACAGCTAATAATACACCAATTAAAATTGTCCGTATCCACTCTATGCCTTCTTTTTTCAAAGTTTTCTTCATCCGCTTCTCCCCTTCTCCTTTAATAATGAAGCTTTCCTTTACAAAGAAGACTATTCTTAATGTAGTTCTAACTTTACTTCGATTTTCTTACCGACATACCATAAAATAAAAATACCAATTGCTACAATGACTGATTTCACCGGATTATGAATAAATGACATTAAATCATGACCGATATACGTTAAAATAAAAATCATCACAAGCTTTCCGAACGCGAGCGCAAGGCCAAACTGTTTTACACTAATGCGAGATAGACCAGCGACAACATTTATAAGCGCAGATGGTGTAAACGGAAAACAAAATATGACGAAAATCGGTGCGAACCCTTTCCTTTCAATCCACCCCATTGCCTTTCGTACTTTCTCATGCTTATTTACAAAAGAAAAGAAACGACTTCGGCCAAAATGGCGGATTATGAAAAAGACAAGTAAGGCACCCATTACTGATCCAAGCCAAGAATAAAGAAAACCGAGCCAAAATCCAAATGCAACAGCATTCGCCAGTACAAATACGATGAGTGGCAATGCTGGAATTAACGCCTCTATCATCGGTAACCCAATACCAAGAAGTGGTCCGAACGCTTTATAGCTTTCAACAATATGATCCATATTTTCTGGTGAAAAATACTCTTTGATCGTCTGAAAATCCATTCTACACTTTACCCCTTTACTCTAAGTACTACCTCTACTGTATCATTGCCTATATGAAAGAGGAAATGGTAGATACGACATATGGAGATGTAATTATTAAGTTTCCATATCTTTCATGAGAATTCCTTCATTATTATGCTATGATAATCTATCAATATTCGACAATATTTAGAAAGGAATGATATACATAGTGACAATCAGTATTTTTCAAAAATAAATTTGCTGTGCATAATGCTATTTTATATCAACAATACACCCTATAAATAAAAAAGAGTTTGACCCGAGTAGCTATTCAGCTACTTTTGGGTCAAACTCTTTTTGAACTTCAATATAATTTTAATAATAAAATTTAATGATTCTTTTTATCTTTAAGAAAAAGAATTACAGAAATTATTACTAGAACAATAACTATGGTATCTAAAACATATGATACCGTTGTACTTAAACTTATTAATTCCACACTCATAATCCCTGCATACAAGCTTACAAATATCATTAATAAATCGTATGTCTTTTTTAATTTTAAGTAACGAATTACAAAAAATACTGAAAAACTAAAGAAGAAAATCGTACTGATAATAGTCATATTTCACTCCTATATCATTATTCAAAACAAGCAGAATAAATACTTCCTAAAGCAAAGAACTCTAGCAACGCTTGTTTAGCTTCTGGTCCCGCTGCACTTGCTGCTTTTTTCACTGCAGAAGTTGCAGCTGCTTTTTTACTTTGTCCACTAGCTCTAGCAGCATTATATGCTGGAATCAATTTATTCACAAATGTTTTTGCCCCACCTAGCGCTTGTAATGCACTTTTAATTTTTGTAAGCTTAGTAATTGAGAATACATTAGAAAGCACTGCAATCCCGACAGCTGAAACACAACCTGCTACCCCATATGCTACAGCTTCATCATTTTCGACAGCATCCATAACTTGGAATAAACCATCATAATTATTTTCCGCCATCCACTGATTTACAGAATCACTACCTTCCGCTAATACACTATCAGGAATTGATTCAATAACACTTAACACCTTAAATGCTTTGTCCATTTCAGCCTTCTCTTCTAATGAATAAGTTGGTGGATTAATTTCTGCCGCACTTACAGAAGTTGTATTTGCTAGACTTCCACCTAAAATTGCAGCTGACAGCATTAACGCTGTACCTTTAAATAGTTTCTTTTTCATCACAATTCCCCCAATTAAACTGACATAACGTCGTTTTTAATATGTACCAAGTTACTTTATCTTGGTTTCTATACATAACTATATTAAAAACAATGCAAGTTTCATACGAAGAGTTTCTTGTCTTTTTCCGAAATACAGTTTTCGGAAAAAGACAAATTTACTTTTCTACATCATAATAAAGGGAATAAAAGAGTGAATTTGTAAAAAAGAAAAAGAAGTGATTGAAGGTTATTTCAACAAACTAAATTTTTGATCTTTTATTACATATATTACAAATTAATTTTAGATAATATCCCAAGAGATTTTGCTTTCTCTACAGCCTCTACTCTAGAAGATACTCTTAACTTATTAAATAATTCCGTTAACGTATATTCTATAGAACGTTGGCTTAAATTCAACGTTAGTGCAATATTTTTATTAGTCATTCCTTGCTGTACAAAAATTAAAATCTCTCGCTCTCTTTGAGTTAAAGTAATAGGAAGTTCATTTGTTTTTTCAGATTGTAACAATGATTTTGCTGAAAACTGCTGAATTCGCAATTGCCTAAATAAGCCTAATGGAATAACCACTTCTTTTCGTTTAGCGCAACGAATCGTAGTTATCATCTGTTCTTTAGACGCCGTCTTACTGATAATTCCAGAAATATTATTTTCTAGAAGTAGATTGAAATGCGGCTCTATGTCAAAACCTGTATAAATTATTATAGCAGCATCCGGATCATGCTTTAAAATCCCCTTTGTAACTTCCAACCCATTTAAATTAGGCATAAATAAATCCACTAAATAAACATCATATTTTTTTTTAGTAATACAACTTAAATATTCAGCACTGTCAAACAAAACATCTGCACAAATATCTTCTGTTTCTATGAGTGCCTTTGTTCCCATTCCAACAGCCATATGGTCATCTATAATAAGAACCTCTATCATTTTCATACTCCTATTAACAATTTTTTGCAAATCACATATAGTCTTTAATTAAATTTAATATCTATCTCTAATCCTTGACCTATATTCGAGTTTATTTTTATTTCTCCATTTAAGCTTTTCACCCTAGTAACAACCCCTGATATTCCCATGGTTGTATAGGATTCAGTTAATGCACTTGTTTTCATTCCGATACCGTCATCTTTATATACAAGATAAATCGATTCCGCTTCCTCGAACACATATAGATATACAACAGAAGCTTGCGAATGCTTTAATGCGTTATTTAACAACTCTTGTATAATTCTATATATAGCATTTTCATACTCTAAATTTCTCATATTAAACTTTTCTTGAATGTCATAATTCAAATGAAAATTCGCCTCAAAACTTATCTTTTTAAACAATCGCTGAAGTGATTGTTGCAAACCTAACTCCTTTAGAAATGGAGGTCTTAAATTGTTGCATGTTTCTCGAACAATATATATTTGATCCATTAATTCCTCCTTGATTTCATTTAATACTTCTACTACTTTTTCATCTACAAATAATTCTTTATATCCTTCCATTTTTCGATACAAACGTAACTGATCTTGTAAAACGCCATCGTGAATATCCCGAGACAAATCCCCTCGTTCCTTTTCACTTATCATTAAAGATAAACGAGCAAATCTATTGACATACTCTTTTTCTGAATTTTCACGAGATATTTCATCCATAAAATCTTCTAACTTTTTGGCAGCTTCAAATTGCAAATGGATATAATTTGAAATTGTTTCCAACCATAAAATTTCGTCAATACTTAAACTCTCTCTATCACAAATTAATACTACTTTACTTGCATTTAAATCTGAAACCACAACGATAAAATATCCTTCTATCCATATCACGGATCCTACTGTGAATTCGCACCACTTTACTTTTTTTAATACCTCATAATTTAGCGACACTTTTCCCTCAATAGGTTCTATCTCTTGGTTGGCATTATTAATTTGTAGAAAAATTATTTCCTTTATCGCTAATACGTCTATAAACTCTCGTTTAATTACTTTTATTAAATCAGATTGTTTGTACTCACTTTTCATTTGATGAAGAAATCTATTTAAACTATTTGAATAAATTTTCTTATGATCATATAAGACCTTACGAAACTTAAAATCTAAATAGTCTTTAAAATAATAACTCACAATAATAAAAATAAAAGTAACAATATTTACTTGAATAAAATCTAATACATTTTCCAACTCAAACTTCTTATCAAAAACAATTATTTCCATTATCAATATTAATCCTGAAACAATCAATGATATAAATAAGTAATATTTAAATCTACTAATGATAAAATTCACATCAAATAAATCCCTTGAAATCAATAAATAAAAAAAATAAGTTGGGATGAATAAGAAAAATATTATAGATATTTCAAATTCTATTAATTCTTTCCCTAAAAATAAGCTGGGAATAACAAAAAAGAATATAAACGGTATTAAAGAAATCAAAAAACTAATAATAATAGCTTTAATAAACTCCAATTTTACATTTTGTTTATTCCGAAAAAGAAAGCGCACTAAGAGAAACATTATAGTAAATAACAATATTAAAAAGGTAATTCCGTTTATTAATGAACCTAATCTATTATAAAAAAATCGCAGTGCATTCGTTGATATTAATAGAACAATTACAGTTTTTTGCAGAAAATTAAGGGTTTTAGCATTGATAATCCTCTTATTCCTATTGTTAAAATACGCATTAAAAAATAATAGGAATAACACTAGGGAGTAATTGAAGCTACTTGACATAACAATCATACCTAATACATCCATTCTCCCATAGGCAATTGAGCTAATATATGTCAGGCTAAACAATGTAAGGAATTGCAACAAGTATTTAGACCAATCATTATTTTTTCTACCGTTATAAATTATTATAAATAGACAACTACTAATAAATATTAAGTAATATAACAACGGCATAAACAAATGATATGTAAATTGTTTATCACCCTTTTCATACATTACATTATATTTCCTTTCAGTTTCACCTTGTTGAACATGAATAGTTTGTACCTTTTCCACTCTAGAAAACATGTTTACAGATGAATTGAATTCCGGGGGTTCTCTATCTAAATTCTTTATAATATCTCCCCTCTTAATTCCTTGTTTTGCAGCCCATTTATCATCATCCAAATCTACTATTTGATAATTCCCCTCTATCTTCTCTACTTCAATTCCCAGCATTGGATATTTAACAATAATAGTCGAAAAATAAACTACCAACAAAAAAGAAATAAGTATAAAATTTATTTCTTTTTTATAACTATGGATATTTTTCATCAAAACCCTCCCAAAATAAAAAATCTTGCCGAGTATACAACAAAAAAAGGAGTTATCAATATAACTCCTTTTCAGAACTGCATTTGTTTATGGCCATAACATATTACGCAGTGTAGGCAGCGCCACTACTAATACAACAAAGCTAGAAGTCATATACTTGAAATATAAATTATAATTAACTTTTTTCATAATTAATACCCACTTTCTATTTTTAAATTCTATAATTCGAAATCGATATAATCTCTTTTAATATTATATTATAAAAAAATATATATTCTCCCGAAAAATATATGTGTCTTTCCGAAATGTATTTTTCGGAAAGACGCATATATTAAAAGACTCAATACTATTTTTTAAACTACTTCTAAAATCCTTTTACACATCCTCTTCTCTAACAAAATACACACTCTCATATGCTGGTTTTAATCTAGATTCATCCCTTTGATCAACCTCTTTAAAGCAAGGATTCCCTTGTTTTTTCCTACGATCTTCATACTCCGTTCGCAATTTCGCAGTACGATTTTGTTGATTTTCAAAACTAGTTTTCGATATCTCTAACTTCACAGCAAAACCATTTATAAATCGGATAATAAGGTTTCCATCTTTTAATTCTTTATTATTTTCAATATAAAAATGAGACAACCACGCGCATTCTTTTCTAGAATACGAATAGGTAGGGAAAAAATAAAGTTGATCTGTTGGACTAATCGCAATCGGAGCTTTATGTGTAATATGAGTTAACTCTTTCGTTCCTTCTTTTCTGCCTAAAAAACTAGAACCATGCTTGCGGCAACTTCTTTCTATAATATCTAAAGGCTTTTGAAATACGAAAAAAGAGTCTTGCACTTCAACAACTCGCGTAACAATTTTCTTTTCACTGAGAATTACAGGAAGTAAGGCCATTGTATTTTTATTTACAACATAGTTTTCGACGTAGCGTTCCACTTTACTTTCCATATTCCACTATCTCCTTTTTTCTATTTATATTAGCAGCTGCATATATAATTTTAGCATCTATGAAAAGGAAATGGCTTACAGATTCCGCTTTTTTACAATACTTTATTATTTGTCAACTGCCTTTTAAATTATAAAATAAAAATATATTATTTTTATAATAATAAACCTATACAAAATCTATTTATACTACCTATAAATATTTACAACTACTTCCTCATTTCGCATCATTAAGACAATTAACTTTGCTATAATTAAAATAAAAATCCAATATATGGAGGTCCACTATGAAAGAAAAAGAAATGCAACCAACGATTCACATGAAAAATAGCAGCATTGTGATCGTGAACAACCCAGCTAGCATTATATTCGCTTTATTTTTCATTCTATTATTTTTTGCAAAGCCTTTTCGTAAATCGAAATGCTCTGAATGTAAGAAAAGCGCGAAGAAAAAAGTTGAAAAAGAAGAGTAAAAGGCTTTCTATTTTGGAAACCCTTTTACTCTTCTTCATATTCATAATTTCTTCCGAGTGTCCCTGTATCCCCTTTATTTTCTAATATTATTACATATAAAAAATTATCCACTACGTTAAAAAGTACTTGTACGTGTTACCCATTTTTATTAAGAACTTCACCTTTATAAATCACTAGCAACTTTTTAACTCGTTAAATCTGCAATATAAGTTTTGTATATAATTCCACTTCAAAACACAAAATATGTAAGTGATTATTTATGATTACATTCGTTTTTTATCTAATTCCAAAAAGGAGCTGTATAATATGGAGAAAAAAAGTCTATTAAGCCAACAGATTAATAGCGTCCCATCAGATGCTCTGAATACCCCTAGTAAGGAGCAAGAACAAATGTTAGAAACATTATCTCAAGACGAACAAAATTCTAACAACAATGCTAACAAAAAAGATGATACTCAAGGTCTATCTAGAAAAGATTTCCCCATTTCAACAGAGAATACAAATTTATAGTTATTTACTATCATACGCAGCAAATGCTCTTGCTGAACTAATTCTTCTACAGAAACTAATACGCATTCCAGATAATTTTTCACCCGTTGTAACATAGAAAAAGAGATTTAGATATAAAAACAGGCTCTGGGAAAACTTTCTCCACAACCTAAAAAAAAGGATGGCATTAGCCATCCTTTTTTCCATCATCAACTATAAAATTATAGTTTGATTACGTTTTTAGCTTGAGGTCCACGGTTACCTTCTTCGATTTCGAAGCTAACTTTTTGACCTTCTTCTAGAGATTTGAAACCTTCAGTTTCGATTGCAGAGAAGTGTACGAATACGTCGTTTTCGCCTGGAACTTCGATGAAACCGAAGCCTTTTTCGTTGTTAAACCATTTTACTTGTCCTGTTACTGCCATAATTATTTCCTCCTAAGAAAATACATTTTTTTAATTTTTTAGTTTTCCTATCTAAAAAAAGAATCCACACATTATCAAATACGAAACATAAACTAGTTCTCACATACTTTTTCTCGTTCGTTTTCAGCACTTGATAATATATGGATTGCTTAATTTAACTATTCAACTGACATTATCATAGCACATTAAAATAAAATGTACAATCTTTTTTGAAAATAACTGACAAATTAAATCACGTATGCAATTATCAATATCTTATTTGAATAAAAATAAACAAATCTTTCGAATGCCACTTTATTCCTTTTTCTAAGTGTTAAAATGTAATCTGACAGTACTTACTGGAGGGGATGAAATGTCAAACTACACAAACGAAGAAAAGCTTACAGGGGGAAACGTCTCAAACGTATATCGTTCTAAAAATACTGTTCGGCGAGAATTGAAGCCAGACAGTGTAAAAATTCATAAGTTATTACAGCATTTAGAAAACAAAGGTTTTCATTACGCACCAAAATTTTTAGGTATAGATGAGAAAAATAGAGAGATTTTATCTTTTATTGAAGGAGAGGCTGGGAATTATCCTTTAAAAGAATATATGCGATCTAATGATGTGTTAAAAGAAATAGCAAAGATGCTTCGCCTTTATCATGATGCTGTAAGTGACTTTCCGTTATTAGATGATTGGAAACCTATGGACCATACCCCAAATAATATTGAGGTTTTATGCCACAATGATTTTGCTATATATAACATTATATTTAATAACGAGAAGCCAGTAGGAATTATTGATTTCGATGTTGCTGCCCCTGGACCAAGAAGTTGGGATATCGCTTATACACTGTATACTTGCGTGCCTTTAAGTAGAGTGTATTATACGGAATCAGACGAGACAATTCATTATGAATCGGCACAACGTGCTGGCCGTATGAAAGAAAGAATAAAATTATTCGTCCAGTCCTACGGTAAAAGTATGGATGAAGATTACTTAGGTATGGTACTACTACGTCTAGAAGCATTATGTACATATATGAAAAGAAAAGCAAACGAAGGCGACATAAATTTCCAAAGAATGATTGATGAAGGACATTTAGAGCATTATGAAAAAGATATGAAGTTTATTCGTGATCATAGAGCTGAGTGGATTTGATCATATTGTCTTTTTTTGTCGGTAAGTCGATATCCTTTGTCGAATCGTCGATATATTTGAAAAATCGTTGATATATTTTAAGTTATGATAGATATATCGAGAAAATCGTCGATATATTTTTATTTACTCTCGAATCGTGCGAAAAATAATAAGGGGCACCCTTCAAAAAGGGGCCCCTTCCTTTTATTTCGTAAATTGTGCTTCTTCTGTAGATCCTTTTAATGCTGTCGTTGATGAAGTACCACCTGTAATCACTTGTGCTACTTCATCAAAGTAACCTGTTCCTACTTCTCGTTGGTGACGAGTTGCAGAGTAGCCATGTTTTTCTGCTGCGAATTCTGCTTGTTGTAGTTCAGAGTATGCTGCCATGCCGCGCTCTTTATAGCCGCGTGCTAATTCGAACATGCCGTAGTTTAATGAGTGGAATCCAGCAAGTGTTACGAACTGGAACTTATAACCGTAAGATGCGATTTCTTTTTGGAAGCTCGCAATTGTTTTCTCATCTAGTTTTTGTTTCCAGTTAAATGAAGGTGAACAATTGTATGCAAGCAATTTCCCTGGATGCTCTTTATGAATTGCGTCCGCAAATCGTTTTGCATCTTCTAAATTTGGTTCAGATGTTTCACACCAAACGAGGTCTGCATAAGGAGCGTATGCTAAACCACGTGCAATCGCTTGGTCAAGACCTGCTTTCGTACGGTAAAATCCTTCTGGTGTTCTTTCTCCTGTAATAAACGCCTTATCAACCGGATCAATATCGCTCGTAATTAAATCAGCTGCATCCGCATCAGTTCTTGCAACGATAATTGTCGGTACACCCATTACATCTGCAGCAAGGCGTGCCGAAATTAAATTACGTACCGCTGTTTGCGTTGGTAGTAATACTTTTCCCCCTAAATGACCGCATTTTTTCTCTGAAGATAATTGATCTTCAAAGTGCACACCTGATGCACCCGCTTCAATCATACCTTTCATCAGTTCAAATACGTTTAATTGTCCGCCAAATCCAGCTTCTGCATCTGCTACAATTGGTACGAAATAATCTGTATCACCGCTTCCTTCCATATGCTGAATTTGATCCGCACGTTGAAGCGTTTGATTAATTCGTTTTACGACAGCAGGTACGCTGTTTGCTGGATATAAACTTTGGTCTGGATACATATGTCCAGACAGGTTTGCATCTGCTGCTACTTGCCATCCACTTAAATAAATTGCTTTTAACCCAGCTTTTACTTGTTGCATCGCTTGGTTTCCTGTTAATGCGCCAAGTGCGTTAATGTAATCTTCTGTATGAAGCGACGCCCAAAGCTTTTCAGCACCGCGGCGCGCTAATGTATGCTCGATATCAATTGACCCGCGCAGGCGAATTACATCTTCTGCCGAATATGGACGTGTGATCCCTTTCCAGCGCGTATCTAGTTCCCAGCTTTCTTGTAATTTCTCGATTCTTTCATTTTTCATTTGTTCCATCCCCTTTTCACTTTTTATAAAATTTCATAACCCGGTAATGTTAAAAATGGTACGAATTCATCACTCCGAACAAGATTTGTAAATAACGTTATCGCCTCTTGGAATCTCCCTTTCTTAAAGGCTTCTTTACCAATCTCTCTTTCTATTTTTGCTAACTCTTCTTCTTTTAGCTCTTCCATTAATTCAAATGTAATATTACGGCCATCATTTAATTTTCCACCTTCATGGCGAATCCATTGCCATACTTGTGCCCTAGAAATTTCCGCTGTTGCCGCATCTTCCATTAAGTTATAAATTGGTGCTGCTCCCCGTCCGCTTAACCAAGATGCGATATATTGAATGCCTACGCTAATATTCATACGAAGACCCTCTTCTGTAATCGTTCCCACTGGTACTTCTAATAAATCCTTTTCTGTAACATGTATTTCTTCACGTTTTCTAAAAATTTGATTCGGCGTTTTCATAATGTGATTAAATACTTCCATCGCGACTGGCACAAGTCCCGGGTGGGCAACCCAAGTCCCGTCATGACCGTCTAAAGCTTCGCGCTCCTTATCCGCACGTACTTTTTCAAAAGCTGCTTCATTCGCTTTTGGGTTGTTTTTAATTGGAATTTGTGCTGCCATTCCTCCAATAGCTGGTGCATTACGACGGTGACACGTTTGAATGACTTTCAAAGAATACGCGCGCATAAACGGCGCCGTCATCGTGACTTGCGCTCTATCTGGAAGTAAAAATTCATTATGATTACGGAAACCCTTTAGAAAACTAAAAATATAATCCCATCTTCCGCAATTTAATCCAGCAGAATGATCTTTAAGCTCATACAAAATTTCATCCATTTCAAACGAAGCATGTATCGTTTCCAGTAACACCGTGGCTTTGATCGTTCCGTTTGGAATACCGATATATTTTTGAGCAAATACGAAAACATCATTCCATAACCTTGCTTCTAAATGGCTTTCCATTTTCGGTAAGTAAAAGTATGGACCGCTTCCTTTTGCTAAAAGAGCTTTCGCATTATGGAAAAAATAAAGTCCAAAATCTACTAAGCTACCAGACATATTCTTTCCGTCAACTTGCATATGTTTTTCTTCTAAATGCCATCCTCTTGGACGCACAATTAATACTGCTGTTTTACTATTTAAACGATATTCTTTTCCGTTTTCATTTTTATGTGAAATCGTTCCCTTTACTGCATCTCGTAAGTTTATTTGACCTTCAATCGCATTTTCCCAAGTTGGTGAATTCGAATCTTCAAAATCCGCCATAAAAAGATGTGCTCCTGAATTTAAAGCGTTAATAACCATCTTTCTATCTACTGGGCCAGTAATCTCTACGCGGCGATCCTCTAAATCTTTTGGCAATTTAGCAATTGTCCAATCAGCTTCACGTATGTGCTTCGTTTCTTCTAAAAACTTCGGAAACTCTCCTGCATCAATTCTCTTTTGTTTCTCCGCACGCTTTTGTAAAAGTTCTATGCGGCGCTCATTGAAATTTCCATGTAGTTCCTTCAAAAAACTAAGCGCCTCAGGTGTCAATATTTCGTTGTACGCTGGCAACATTTCTCCGGGCAATGTAACCCGTGAAGTTTGCGTCGACATATTAGCATCCCCTTCTTAAACTGTTTTATAACAGATTTGATTTTATGTTTTATATTATATAACAAATCTTCAGAAAAGGAAGTTTTTTTTGAAAATTTAATTGTTTTTTTGTAAAACTGTATTCTTCCACCGGTATTACACATAAAAAAAAGCCAGTGTTATACAACACCAGCTTCTTGTTCTATTATTTATTCAAAAATTGTTTTAAATAAGAATTGCGCATATTGTTCACGTGTTACTTTCATGTTTGGAGCAAAGTTACCCTTTCCATCTCCTACCGAAATACCATTTGAACCTACTGCATTAATCGCATTTTCTGCCCAATGTCCTTTTGGTACATCTTTAAATCCTTTTGTTTCTTTTACTTCTAACTCATATGCTACTGTAAGCACTTGTGCCATTTCTGCACGTGTTAATGTATCTTTCGGTCTAAAGTTTCCAGTTCCATCACCATTAAAGATACCTAATTCTGTTAATACTAAAATTTCTTCTAAGAACATTGTTGATCTTTCATTAATATCTTTATATGGATTTTCAAGAATATCGCCTTCCTCGAATACTTCACTGAAATCCATTGTGCGATAAATTAAAGCGGCTACTTGTTCACGTGTTACGTTATGTCCAAAACCGAACACACCATTTCCATAACCAAGCATAATTTCTTGTTCTGCTAAAGTTTGAATTGCTTCATAAGACCAATGTCCTGCTGGTACATCTTTAAAGAATGCCTGACTTGCTTGTTGTGGCTTTGCAGCTAATTCAGCTTTTGCTGTTGTCCCTTCAGCACTAAATGCCACTCCACCCATAATTGTTAAAGCTGTTGCTACTTTTAAAAACTTTTTCTTCAAAGTATTCTCTCCCTAAAAACATATTTTTTTCTAATATAAAGAATTAATGGAAGCGTAACAATATAATTTCCATGTGATTTTTGTCTAATTTATGAACTATATTTCATATACTTTTATTTACACTTGATTAACAATAAAGTTACTAAAACGTATATTTAAACAATAAAAAGTCACTTTATTCAATCTCTTCTTATCCACTAAAATCGAAAAATTAAATTACGAATAGAAAATCAATATAATTACAAATAATTTTAAATAAGAAAAAAGCGTGGAATTCCCGCGCTTTTTTCTTAATATATATTATATCAATATAATTTAAACATCCTTATACTTTAACTTTCATTCATAATCTTCATCTTTTACTGGAAAATAAAAAACAGCTCTATTTAAAAACGTTGCATATTGCTCACGTGTTACAACTTTATTCGGTTCAAATTGCCCATTTCCTGTTCCTACTATGACATGATTAGACTGTAGTGCACTAATCGCATTTTTTGCCCAATGATTATTTGGTACATCTTTAAATGTATGGTTCTTCTTCACCTCAAATGTAAATGCATTCGTAAGAATTTGTGCCATTTCTGCGCGTGTTACTGGTGCAGTTGGTCTAAAGTTTCCTTTTTCATCACCTTTAAAAATACCATGCTCTGTTAATACTAAAATTTCATCTAAAAACATTGTTGCTCTCTCAGAAATATCTTTGTATGGATTTTTTAAAGGTCCTTCCCTTTTCAAATTCAATGTACGATACAGCACTGCTGCTACTTGTTCTCTCGTTACATTATCACCTACACCAAACTTACCATTTCCATACCCTAACATTACTTTATTGTATACTACATCCATTATATCGTCATATGCCCAGTAGTTTACTGGAACATCATCAAACACAATCATTTCTGGATATTCTTCTGCTTTTACGTTGGGAACATTCGTACTTACAAACAAGCCGCCCATAATAGTCATCGTTGCCATTATACGTAACATGTTCTTCTTCATTGCCCTCTCCCCTTTACCTCCATTTTAAAAAACGGAAAATAATAGACTGAAATCCTTTCCAATATTACATATGTTGCCTTTGCACCATTTATGCAATATATTACATTTAAAAAATCTATTATTGTGAAAATCACTACTAAAGGAGAGCCAATTCGCTCTCAATTTCAATTTTTATACCGAATTGTACGCAAACTAATTTTCTTTCCTGTATTCATGTAAAGGTGTTTCTATAATATAAATATTCTACTTTTTTCAAAAGAAATCCTTCACGTTTTAAGAGTTCATTTTCTAGACAAAAAATGCAATTATATCGACTTACCTACAACATACGACAATAGTAACCTCTCTATTAATAAAAGCTCATAATGAGCGGAAGATACCTCTTCTACACATTATGAGCTTTCTCTCTATCTATTCCATTTTCCCTGGAGAATTATCAATTGATCGTTGTAAAAACTTTGCAAATTGTCCGCGTGTAACGAGCATTTCAGGCTGGAACTTGCCATCTCCCGTTCCTACCGCTACTTTATTAGACTGCAATGCGCTAATTGCATCCCTTGCCCAATGATTTTCTGGTATATCTGTAAATGTATGCGGATGCTTTGTTTTCAACTCATATGCTTTCGTTAAAATTTGTGCTAATTCTGCACGAGTCAATGTATCTTTCGGACGGAAATTCCCATTTTCGTCTCCTTTAAAAATACCAAGCTGTGTTAAGCGTAAAATTTCGTAAGGGAACATGGTTGATTTCGTACTAATATCTCCATATGGATTCTCATTAAATGCACTTCTTTTTAAACCAAGTGCGCGATATAGAACTGCTGCCGCTTGTTCACGTGTTATATGATCTTCTGTCCCAAACTTACCATTTCCATAGCCATACATAATGCGATGATATACTAAATTTGTAATTTCATCATACGCCCAATGATCTGTTGTTACATCATCAAACTTTATCATAATATCAGGACTAGATTTTTGGACGACATCTGTATTTGCAGACACACCATTTGCACCTACAAATATTCCTCCCATTAGTGTTAACGATGTCGCTATCTTTACTAGCTTTTTCATCTCTCTCATCTACCTTTTCCTTTATTCCCCTGCAAATTATATTATACAATAAATCTGAAAATTATAAATTCATTTCAACCTAATTATTTACAATTAAGAATATAATTTTTCTTCTACTACTATTTTTTCATCCTTCGTTTTTCGAAAAGTAAATGCCATTCCTACAAATATAAGAACAATTCCTACTATTTGCATACTAGTCGGTCTAAACCCGGTAAAGACTGTATCTAATAGTATTGCAACCGCAGGATCTAAGAACACTAATACAGAAATTAATCTCGTCGATAAATCTCTTAAACTGTCAAAAAATAAGTAATATACAAATCCCGTATGTATAAGACCTGTCGCTGTAATCATCATCCAATTCATCTCTGTTAACCCTTGAAACTTGCCAAAGTCTACGAATGGTAGCAATAAAAATATACCTAAAAATGTTTGTAAAAATGTCATCGCATAGGCGCTCGTATGCTGAATTCCTTTTCCTAATAAAGTGGTAAAAGCATAAAATAGTGCCGCAAGTAGTGCCCATACCATGCCAGATGACATCAGTTTTTCAAGTGATAGACTTCCATCTACTCCAGCCACTAACACTGTACCGATAAAACAAATAACAATGGACAAAACAGCAAACATTGTAAGTCTCTCTTTAAATACAATACTACCAATCATTAATACGATAATGGGTGCTAGATGATAAACTGAAATCGCAATTGTAATCGACATAACTTCAAATGCTTTAAATAGAAATACCCAGTTAAAAACGAGAAATACACCGCATGCTAATATTTGCATGACTTCTTTTTTATTCCATTGCTCACTTTTATATTGTCCTGTTACGAGCCAACATAATGCTAAAAATATAGTCGCACAAATACAACGAACGAATACTAATTCAAAAGACGGTAAACCTGTTTGAACAGAAAAAAATCCAATTGATCCGAAAATAGACATCGAAAGGATCATTTTTATAGCCGGCATTGATTTTGAATGAAACAAAATATTAACCTCCTAAACATTTCACTGAATATTCCATATATTATACACTATAATTTTCCAAAACTCGAATAACGCATAAAAAAAGAAGCAGTACACTACCGCTTCTTTTCCTTTTCATATTGTTCAAACGTATGAATTCTTTCAAAAATTGGTGGGTGTGTATATAAGAAAAACTTTACTAACGCAGGCGGATTTACTTGGCTTAAGCTCGTTTTTGATAAATATTGAAACGTTTTTACACCAGATTTCCCGTCCTTCGTCATATCTAGAGCGTATTGATCTGCCGCTCGTTCTTCTATACGAGAAACATAGTTTGTTGCTGGCTGTGATGCAAAAGAGAGGACAGAAGAAATTAAGAAAAATAAAGGTAAAATTGAGAAACATGCTGCTTTTGACATTTGCAGCGTATCCCCCCATTTTCGAATACACATATTTATAATACGACTAATGAGGTACATCCCTATAAACGATAGCAACACATAACTCGCAACGCCCCAATATATATGTTTCATAACATAATGCCCCATTTCGTGAGCCATTATAAATAAAATTTCTTTATCTTTTAATTGCTTAAGCGTCGTATCCCACATTACAATACGTGAATTAGGTCCTATTCCTGTTACATATGCATTTAACGCATTCGTTTTTTCCGACATATTGACTTCATATACATGTTTCGCTGGAATATCGGCTTTGTCTGCCATCGCTAAAATTTTCGTTTCTAATTCTTTATTTTTTAGCGTCGAAAAGTCGTCATACAGTGGATCAATCACGACAGGCTGTATGAATGTTAAAAAGATTGTAAACGGAACAGAGAGTGCCCATCCTGCTAACCACCATCTCTTCGGGAATTTGCGAATAAGCCAAAGAAGAACCGTAACTACAATTAACATAGTTGCATAACTTTCCCAAAAACCGATAACGTGATCTTTTATCCAGCTTTGTGTACTTTGCGTTGAAATGCCGTAATCAACGGACACTTTTCGGCTAATCCATTGCATCGGCAGGGCAAGAACTGTTGTAAGTAGTGATAAATAAAAGAAATAAATCGCAACTTGCAGGACACTTATTTTCGTCGTTTCCTTCGACCATTTCTCAAACTTTTTTGAAATACCGAGCACAAGTACAAATAATAATATAATCCATTCAAGAGGCGCCGCTAAAAAATACAGTAAATTTTTCACGCGCGAATAATCTTGGCTTAGCGTAAGCTCTCTTGCATTCATAAACGTTTCTGGATCTGCACTCGTTCCTTTGTACATGTCAGGAATTAGTTCATGATTCCATCCAAATAAATACCAATATATAAATAACGCAAACCCAACGTACAAAAAAAGCGACCACCCGATAACCTTCCTCACGCTATTCCCTCCTCTATGCTGCCTGTCTATTATTATTGTAAGTTCGTACATGCTAAATTAGAACAAGCTTATTACGCGAATTGCTCGAGATCCTTTTATTTACATAAAAAAACTCTTCTACAAATAGAAGAGTTTTACCTACCTTTAGACGCTTTCTTCGGTTCATACTCTGGGATAAGAAACGTACTTACAACCCAGCATATTAAACCAGCGCCTTTTATATAGCGTATATATTCATAGTCTTGAAAAAATAAAGTCGTTACAATAAGCGTAAAAAATCCAATTAAAACTAGTACATATCCTATTTGCTTCTTAGATAACATAACGTACCTCCTTAAGGAAGTACATCCATTAATAAGCTAAAATCTTGCAGAGAAAAAGAACTATATTTCATAATCCCTTGTACAGCTAAAAGTAAAATAAGGCCGGTCACACACATATAATTAACGCTTTCTTCACTCTTTTTTTCAGCAACTACGCCGCCACTGATACATAGAATTCCTAACAAATGAAGCGCTAAATACATAAAGAAATAAGCTTCCTCCCAGCGAAGAATAACGTTGACTGTCGTTATTAGTACTATGCTAAGCACAATCAAATAAAAAAACTTATTTGATGATATTGTTTCATTCATATAATTTTATACATCCCTTTCAAATTTAGAATGAATGATGTTTCAAAGCTATAAAGTAAATGATTATTTTCATACTATAAAACAAAAGGAAAGACACTATTACTTTCTCGAATATTTTATGAATCCACATATACTTCTCTTCATTTTTTCTGAAGATGCGCTTCATCATTTCTTCTACAATTAGACCAAATAGTAGTAAAACCCCTAACACAATGAGAAGAGAAATAATATTTTCTTTTACATGCGTACTAGAAAATAAGTAATACTCCGGAAACACAATCGTATCTACTACAGGTTGCAGCCAATGACAAACGCTTTTATCACATATATCTGTAATAGACGTAGCATCTATAATATCTTTCAATATTTTTCAATCGTCTTTTTCATCTCATTTACTCCCCACTACGTCTGAAAAGCTTTTTTCCTGCTCTACATATATAGCGGGCATTTCTTTACTCCAATATTTGCGGTTAACAAATAAAAAGATGAGTACTAAGTTTAATCCTGTTATAAAAATAATAAGTCCTGGAAAGAACGTCGTATAATTTGAGAAATCTGTAAAACTCATTATCTCTTCTTTATTTATTAAAAAAGAAGCACCGATTACAAATGCATTGTTTAACATGTGAATAGCGATTGGCATGAGTAAACTATTCGTACGAATATATACGATTGATAGTACAACGCTAAATACAATTGCACCTAGGAAATCAACATGTAACAATGCAAACAATATTGCTACAACAATGATCGCTATACTCGTTCCCCATTTTGCTGCGAAGCGTTGCAGTAAAAATCCGCGAAAAACAAATTCCCCAATAATTGGTGCGATGAATACGACCATAATAACTTGATAAACGTATCCTCCAGTGCTATCCATAATCGGTTCGCGTAATGCGTTCATAATAAATGTCGGTGTAATCCATGCAAAGCTATACATGTACAAAATAAGATATCCATAACTAAACACGCATAACATGATCGTAATGTATAAAACTTGCACCAGGTTAAATGTTTCATTTCTATTAATAAATAATGAAAATGAAACACGGTGTTTTTTATACTCAAAATAAATCCACGTAATCGGCAGGATATAGAATATAAGAATATTTATAAAAGTAGAATTTTGCATATGAAATGTATTTTCTATCAATTCATTACTGGCTCTTGCAACTACAGTTAATAGTGCAAATACAATTAAAAAATATCTAGCTCGCATCGTTTGAAACGGATTCACACTCATCTCCTCCCCTATGTTACTTTTATCATATCATTTGATTCTTAATTTTTTGAGAAAGAAAACCTTAAAATTTCCTTAAAAATTCCATAAGTTACCGAAAGATGATATGATATTCGAGGAAATTAGGAGGGATTTTTTATGTATGAAGCAAATATTTTGCTCGTTGATGATGAAACAGCAATTTTACAATTACTAACTACCATTCTTGAAAAAGAAGGTTTTTCTCATATTACAACTGCAACATCCGCTGAAATAGCTTTATCTCTCACTCAGCAAAACGATTACGATTTAATTATTTTAGATGTCATGCTTCCTGGACAATCTGGTTTTGATATTTGTCCAATCATTCGTCAAAAAACAGATTGTCCTATCTTCTTCCTCACAGCTAAAACATCTGATTTAGATAAAATATCTGGATTTTCACACGGTGCAGATGATTATATTACGAAGCCATTTAATCCACTTGAAGTGGTAGCTCGTATGAAAGCACAACTCCGAAGACATATGAAGCAAGTTATGCCACACGAACAAAAAGCACAATCCAGTTCATTTGGTAGATTTGAAATTGATCGATATTCCGCAGAGCTTACAGTAAATGGGCGTGTTGTCGAATGTTCCGCCCAGCTATTTCAGCTATTACTCTTCTTTTGCGAGAATCCGAACTACGTATTTTCAAAAGAAGAAATATACGAGAAAGTTTGGGGAGCACCTGCCTATAATGGCGATGACAATACCGTTATGGTCCACATTCGAAAACTACGTGAAAAAATCGAACAAGACCCAAGTAAACCAGAATATATAAAAACCGTTCGCGGGCTTGGCTATAAGTTCATTACAAAGTAGGGTGACGATATGAACTTTAATAAACGACTTATTATCCAGTTTATCATGCAACACGTATTTGTTTTAGTTACATTACTGATTGCTGTAGTAGCTGCATTCACGTATTTAATTTTTCTTGTTACGAGTACTTCATACGAACCGAACATTCCAGATGCTGAAAATTTTATGATTGCAAGATACATCTCTTCAGAAGATGGCAATATTTCGTTAAAAGCTGAAGTAAAAGACTTAATTAAAGAGAAAAATGATTGGATTCAAGTTGTCGAGGAAAACGGAAAAGTTCTCTATCACTTTAATACGCCAAATGACGTACCGACATCTTATACGAAAACATCTTTATTCTCGTATATACAGAATCACATAGAAAGTCCTTATACATTTACATATTGGGAAATTGAATTAGAAGAAAAAAACGTACTTGTTATTTACGGCGGCATGTTAAAAAGCAATGCACTACTAAAAACAATTCAGAAAACGCACCCTTCTGTATCTACAGATTCATTCGCATTAACAGAAGAAGAAAAACAGTTACTTTCTAAAGAAAAGGCTACTCTTCAAATCTTTAATAGTGGCGGCGAAGAAGTATTCTCCTATCCAAACGGAAAGAAAAAAACGTTTTCTGTTATACAAGCTGCTCTTAATGAAAGGGAACCGTGGAATCATAAAGAAAACACGTCTAGCTTTTACGACACAAATAGCAATCATCTTCTCGTTGTAACTGCCAAAAATGAGTACTACTACCCAGATGATGAAATAGACGATGTATTTGCTAAAAAGTTTCTAATCGGATGCGGATTAATCCTTCTTATCGTATTTGTTTATTTAGTCATTCTTTCTATTTGGTACGGTAATAAATTTGGAAAACCGTTATTACATGCGATGCGCTGGCTTAAAAACATAGCTGGTGGAAAGTACGAAGAGCCTGTTAGTAAAAAAGGAAAACCTATCAGGTTCAGGAAATCTGGTAAAGAAAAATGGTCATTCCGCTTATTTAGTGATGTTACAAATTCACTAGAGCACCTTTCTATTACACTCAAAAAAAATGATGCGATGAGGCAAGTACTGCAGCAAACACGTGAAGAATGGATTACTGGTCTAACGCACGATTTAAAAACACCACTAAGTTCTATATACGGCTACGCATTATTACTAGAATCAAAACAGTATAACTGGACCGATCGTGACATTCAGCAATTTGGCAGCGTTATGAAAGAGAAATCTCAATATATGACCACACTAATTGATGACTTAAGCTTAACGTATCAATTAAAAAATAATAGTCTTCCTGCGCAGCATGTAAACATTGAAATGAATCAATTCGTCCAAAAAGTATTATTACAATTCATTAATAATCCGACACTTCAAAATCAAAATATTGAATTCGTACCAAGCTCAAATAAAATTCAATATTTCATTGAAGAAAAATGGTTCCAGCGTATTATTGAAAACTTACTCGTAAACGCTGTAAAACATAATAATGAAACAACTAATGTCATTGTAAAGCTTTCACAAAATGCTACTTCATTCACACTCTCTATTTCAGATAACGGAAAAGGAATGGATGATAAAACGAAAGAGCTTCTATTTGAGCGATATTACAGAGGAACAAATACAGAAGAAAGCAACATTGGAACTGGACTTGGCCTCGCTATTACAAAACAACTCGTTCATGCTCATAACGGAGCGATTTCTATTGATAGTGAACTAGGAAAAGGAACGACAATTATACTTGTGTTTCCGTTTCGTTCGTAGAAAAGGCGCTATGTGGCGTCTTTTCTTTTTTGGGAGAGTTTAGCGGCATATGAAATGATATAGACCATCTTTCTGAGTTGTTTTAGCAGTATATGAAATTATATCGGCGATTTTGCGAATATATCGGCGCAAATCAAAATATATCGGCTTATCGACAAAAAAACGACAACGCTAACCTACTTCCTCTACTATACAAAGTAAAAATAAAACTATTAACAAATACATTTCTAAACTGTTATACTATAAATAGAAGTATAAACTAACTAAGTTTTGCATAAAATGAAGTAGACGAGGTGCTTCCAACACCCCGTCACTGCAACTAATTACCGCAAGGTGGAAGGTTGCAACTAAAGCTTATTTGCGCTTAGAAGACTTCCCACGCTTCGCAGGCAGACGGGTGGTCTTCTTTTTGCGCTTTTTTGTCGTTAATTTCTTAAATCCCATAACTATACCTTCTCTAGCTATAGTTTTTGTGATTTCCAACAAAATTTGCAAAAGAAATTCCATACAATTACACCTCCTTTCTTCACCAAATGAAGAAAGGGCATAACCTTCCACCCGCAATATTTAATTGCTATTTTATTTTACCATTTTCAAATGTATTACATATAAAGCAATACAAATTTAACAATCCACTCATAAAAAATAACCTTTCATAACTCACTATGAAAGGTCACTCCATATTTCAGCTATTTTCCTACCAATACAAACACATTCTCATCAGGTGCTTCCATTACCGCAACATGTCCTGATTCTGTTGGAAATGGTTCGCGAATCCATTTTATATCTTTATTATCTTTTAAACTTTCATACGTTTGGTGCACATCTTCTACCAATACTTCGACTTCTATAAAATTAATATCCGGATGATTGCTTATTACTAACTCTGAACTTTTCTCATCTGGAAACTTCAATCCTATTAGCGTCCAAATAGCCCCTTCTTCTAATTCTCTTTCTATAACCCAGTTTTGCTCCATTCCCATTTCTTTATAAAAAGAAACGGATTTTTCTATATCCTTCGTATGTATAGATACACATTCTAGTTTTTGAAACATATCCCCACTCTCCCTTTATAAAAAAGCGAACCATTTCTCAATGACTCGCTCTCAATCTATTATTTCTTCTTCACCGGTATCCAAAGTTCAATTTGAGCGAACTCACTTTTATCTGCATGGGAACGCTCATCGTATAGCTCAAACTCATTAACGCCGCAATGTTCGTATCCTGAATGCGGGAACCACTCTGAGAATACTGCATTCCACGTTTGGTGAATAGACGATACCATTTCTTCATGAGGAACTTTCGGCGTTGTAAATACCGCATATGTTGCTGCCGGGAACGTGCGCTTTGCAATTTCATTTGGTACATTTTCAAAGTCTGTGACTTCCATTCCGATAATATAAGTGAAGTCCCCTGTTTCTAAATTAAAATCAGTACATAATCCAAGCTCTACCCATTGGCTCGTATCTTTACGATTCGGAATTGTCGTTCCAAGATCTTTTTGTAAATATTCTTGCCAAAATGCTGGAATGTCTTGATGGTTCTTCCCTTCTTTACTTGTCGTCTTCAGTTCATAACCCGCCACTAAAAATTCCGGTTTATTTACAATACGATATTCCATTTGTATGCCTCCTAAATACGGATTTAATTTTCTTTGCTTTACATTCACGCTGTAATACATCGGTGTTTCTATTTCCTGCTTTCGATATTCACTCGGTGTCATTTGAAACAATTTTTTAAAGGCTCTCGTGAACGTTTCGTGAGATTGAAAGCCATGTTCAAATGCGATATCAATAATTTTTTCATCCGTATGAGAAAGTTGATAAGCTGCCCGGGCTAACCTCCTCTTCCGAACATACTCCATTACCGTATCACCTACTAACGCCTGGAATACACGATGAAAATGCGACTCAGAAAAACCTGCAATGCGAGCTAACTTACGCAGCGTCTGTTTTTCCATTACATCTTCCTCGATATAATCAATGGACCTTTGAATTTGTGTTTCATAGCTTTCCATCTCTGTTCACCCGCCTTATATGTATTATGATAAAAGAGAATCTTATCCAATTCTTGACGTTTTTTACTATAATTCCATAAAAAATTGTAACTTTTTTATATGTTTTTCGTTGTTATGTGTGAAGGGAGGGAAATGTAGTGAAACGTAAACAATCATTAGAAGAAATTTATTCAGAACATATGCAAGATTTATTTCGCTATCTTCTCTCCCTAACCGGAGATTCCCATTTTGCTGAAGATCTCATGCAAGAAACCTTTTATCGCATGCTCGTCCATATTGACTATTATAAAGGCGAAGAAATTAGACCGTGGTTATTTACAATTGCCTACAACGCCTTTATCGATTGGTATCGAAAAGAAAAAAGATATAAAACGACGACAATTACAGAATTCCATTTACCAAACGTGCCAAGTACAGAGCACTCTTATTTCATAAAACATGAGATTGCTAGTTGGTTAGAAGGTTTATCTTCTCTTCCGCTTGAAAGACGAAATGTTCTGTTACTACGAGATTACTACGGATTCTCATATAAAGAAATAGCAGAGATGACCGGTCTCTCACTAGCGACAGTGAAAATTGAATTACACCGTGGTCGAAAAGAAATGAAAAGCATAAAGGAGTGATACGGATGGGTTGTACAGAATTTAAAAAACTATGGGAGAAGTACGCAAACGGAACGCTCACGCATGATGAACAGAAACTGTTAGAAAGTCATATTGAGACATGTGAAGAATGCGAGGCTTACTTAGATCAATTGCTTTCAAAAAGTGAAACAATAAAGAAAAAACTACCACCACAAAACCTGAAAGTTCCGTTTTGGAAAATAAAATGGAAACAACGTTGGCAAACCGTTAGCTTTGTCCTTGCCGTTTGTATTGCAATCTATTTTGTTGGTCATTTCTCATCTTCTTTTTACTTCTATAATATGAAAAAATTAGTTGAAGTAAATGAGATTCCAGCACTCGCACTAGAAGCAACAATTCCAAATAGTCGTTCCACTGGAGGCAGTACAAAGATTAAACCCTTTTTCCGTACAGAAATTGAAATGAATTTAGTTAAAACGGTCGGTAAAAAAGAAATGCCAATTGGTACAGTAACAACGCGTAGCTTCTTATCATCTGTAACTGACACAAATCAATCATGGGCAAATAAACCCTATTCCAACAAACTTTCCTTTGTTCATCCAAAAATAAAGCAAGATGATCATTTGAAAGAAATCTCTAAAAAAGTTTGGAGTACACTCGGAAAGATACATGAGGGCACCGTTGCAGAAGTAGCGATATCTTTTGACAAACCTTACACTTTACAAGAATTAGCATCCATTCTATATAGCACATTTGAAGCACAAGAAATGCCGCCCACTCCTATATGGTACGCTTTAGACACAGGGCAAGAAAGAATAGATGAAGAAGATTTCATTCTACATGGCGGAGAGGTTATCGGATTTTCAGAACATATAAATCTCCCTGATAATGAAGCAAAACGACCGAAGACAAAAGAAGATGAAGTAATCGAAATGATGCGTATTCTTTCTACACATAAAGAAACTGTAAGTAAAACTACTCGGATTTCTGAAAAAGAGCTGAACTTAGATAAACGTTATGAGTATGTAAAAGATAACGGCGTAAAAGTATATGGCATTGTCATTACTGGGCCGTCGAAAGAATTGTTAAAATTACAAAACTCACCTCACGTACGTTATGCGACTCTTGGAGATATTGAGGTTTGGAATTGGTTTGATCAGTGATGTGGAAAAAGGAGAGCATCTAGGAGTGATGCTCTCCTTTTTAATCCGAAATCACTTTCACATACATCCCTTTCACCGCTTTTTCATAAGCGCTATCACTCATCTGTCTTATGTTTTCTGACACAACAGACGACGGAACGACTTCCCCCTCACAAAGTAACGGTGGATCAATAAGACGTACTTTATTTTTCTGATACAAATCATAATCGTTTTTATCTTCTTTTACTTTTACATTCGGATGAACTTTGCTTAATAAAGCATGTACTTCTGAATCACTACATTGCTGCAATTTCGAAATTAGATCATCATCTTCAAGAAGAAAATCATCTGCATGAATAACCTTTTTGTGTAGAGCTAACTTTAGCGTTTTTGCTAACATATCATTTCCATAAATATTCATTGGTTGCATAAAGAAATCGATGACTTCTTTGTAATACGTTTCTGTAAACCATTCAGCTATTTCGATATTTTGAAGGACCATTCTCCCCTCTACTGCGATAATATCCTCTAAAAATCTATGAACCTCTTCTAAAGAAATATATCCGTATGTATACATATCTCGTAACGTATAATCCACTCGGTCTGCACATAATTCTGGCGCTGACCTTTCCAGTAACGTCCACTTCGAATCATCTAACAAAATCTCTTCATAGTTATAACCATACTTTGAAAGAATGGCTGGAATTTCTGAATTTTTCACGACAGAACTAAATATTTCTTCATGATAACTTTCATTTTTGTTATCAAAAACGTAATCAATCACATGAGAAAAAGCAGTATGTGATACATCATGCAGTAAACCTGCAATTTGTTCCTCTACTGAGCCACCGAGTTTCTTAATTAACAACATAACGCCAACTGAATGATCAAAGCGCGTTACATTCCATTTCTCATTTATTAAGTAGCTTGCGCCAGTTTGATGAATACCTTTTAACCTTTGCACAGACTTACTTACAATTAATTCTTCTACTACTGGATCCACTTCAAATTCTCCGTATAGCACATCTGATATGATCACTTATAATCCCCCTTTATCTTATAATCGTAACTCTTTTATGAAATCGACACCAACAAAAATATTAAATTAAAATATATTGATTTTAAATTATAAATATTGTATATTATACATGTCTGTTATTTGTTTTAATTCATTTATTTTTATTGAGTGCTCCTTATATGGAGCCTTTTTTATTTGTAAAAATAGAGAGCCATTAGCTCCCTATTACATAAACTTATTCAAACGTAACCTCCACCTGCACAATCTCCGACCTACTTCCAAGTCTTAATGGTGGCCCCCAAAATCCGAAACCAGAAGAAACAATTGCGTGGAATGCACCTTTTTGTACGTATCCCCAGTCTAGTTCGTACATTCTTCTCGTTACAATATGATTCGGCGCCATTTGTCCCCGGTGCGTGTGACCGGATAATAGTAAATCTACGCCAGCATCCGCTGCTTGTTTTAACTCAAAGGGTTGGTGATCCATTGCGATAACTGGCATCGTTTTATCCACTGTACTCATAAGTTTTTCAAAGCTTTGTCGATCGCGTTCTGTTTTATCTCTTCTTCCAACGAGGTAAAAGTCATCTTCAATTGTGATCACTTCATCTAACAAAATACGAATATCAATCTTATCCATCTCCTGTAAAAATTCAGGAACTGCCCGTCCATAATATTCATGGTTTCCTAACACACCATATACGCCTAGTGGAGCTGTCATTTGTTTCATAATATGTCCCATATTTTTTTGAATGAACACACCTGGATGATCATCGATAATATCTCCTGGCAGTAAAATAATATCAGGCTCCATTTCATTTACATGACGAACAAGCCTTTTCAAATGCGAAACGCCAGATAATTTACCGAAATGCATATCAGAAGCCATCGCAATGCGTAAGCTTTTACGTCCCTCTACTTTTTTCGGAATGTGCACCTCATACTTTCTTACTACCGGGCTATATGCATTAAATACTCCGTACGCAAAGATAAAAATAAATGCAGCTAACACAGCTGCCCCTGTCCAAATAATTGCCGCTTCTTTCTCTACTACAAACTGTAAAAGAAAGACTGTAATATTAGCTAACGGCAATAACATAAGCGCGTATTGTATAACCGCAAACCAAATCGAACCTATCGTTCGTAGAAATGGCAAAAACTTAAACACTTGCACGAGAATGTACGCATACGAAATGAAGCCAACAACGAAAGCGTAATATCCCCAAGACTCCCAGCCAAATACGGCATGAAGCCAAACCCAGCCGTTCCAGCCTATGTAAAGCATAAGTAGTGTGTATATAATTAATATCGTAAATATATTAAGATAACGAAGATTCTTCACAACTAGCCTCCTTATTCATTTCTTCTATTATATCTTGTTATGCACTTATAACGTAAATATTAAGCACAGCAATCTTCACAATAAAAACCATTTCTATATTTTAAGTTCATAAACTACTCCCCGACCATTAATCTATACGCACCGCTTCTTCTAATAACAAATTCAACCATTCTTCCATCGTTCCTAGGTCTCTTAAAACTTTCTTATTTCTTAAATGTAATTCTAATACTCTATTCTCTTCATTAATAGCATATATTGTGCCTAAATCCATTGAATCTGCAAAGACAAAATATGATTCAGGAATTTTTTTAGAATCATATAATTGTTGAAAACTCTTTAATTCAAACGGTTGCAAATATTCTTCCTCATCAGAAAGACCACCCACTTTCGGCTGCCCTGCTATACGAACTAAATTCGCTAAAAAGCTTCCGTTCATAAGAGATAGTAGATATTTATATGGTTCTGGAAATACAGTTTCCATCTCATCTTCAAATACTTGAATCTCTTCTTTACTAAGTGGCGGATTAACCACGTTCATCCAATTAACTTTATCTATATTTCCAAATACCCTAGTTCCCGTTCTTACATTTTTTGTGTCTTTCCCATATACAGGTTCCAATTTTTTCATAATAATATTGTGCATACTTTCAACTCTTTTCATACAAACTTAACACTCTAATACACTTAGCTTTCTTTCCATTATTCCCCTCACATATTAAGTACATCAATATAATAGAGCCTATCATCCGTCTGAAAATACATAACAGATCCACGGCTATAATAATTAACAAATTGAACCTGCTCTCCTAGTTCATTACGAAGATTCATATCATGCACATGATTATCGTTTAAATCATAAACAACCAACTTTTTATCTTGCATAATAAATACTACTTTATCTTGAGCAACCGCAAAACTTTTCGACCATGTTTCCCTAGTTAAATTTATTTCATTCCACGACATATGAAATTTTTTATCTTTCATTTGAACTAAAGGAAATTCTGAATAATAATAGAGCCAAACGTCTCCATCTAACACATTCATTGCGTAACAATCATCTATATACGGTATATTATATTTTTCTACATATTGATCATAACTATCAAAAATTAATTGACCTGTAGAATCAAAAGCAACTATACCATTTGCTCCAATTGGGCACTCTCCAAAAATCCCTTCATCACAATAACTAACCCAAATATCTTCATTCACATCAACCTGACAATCTTGAATCCCTTCTCCTGCATAAAACTTAACATATTCACTTCCATCCGGATTATAAATAACTGCATTCTCATCTTTATAATTAAATATAAGCAACCCTCTCTCTCCGATTCGTTGCATACATTGAACAGATTCAACATGAATATCCGCATTTAAATTGAAATTACTTATATTCACATTATTTTTATCTAAATAAATCATACAAGGTCGATTCTGATTGTCTTGTACTAGCAAAATTACATTTTGCTTGTAATCTAAACTCATTTTTTTAATTTGATAGGCTTCAACAATAGACTTAAAACTTATTAACTCTTTACATACGATCTCTTTCATATAGATGAAAATCCTCTCATTAATTCTAAACATATAAATAAGCGTCAAACTTACTTAATCTTAATAAGTTTGACGCTTACTCTCAATTATTATTTTAACTAATACATTTTAATCTCTTAAAGAAGTGATGCACTTCCTCTTCTCATTCAAATAAACCGTTCAGACCGCGGAACAAACTTAAGTGCTCTGCATGGAAGTTTGTATGATTAGACATTCTTTACATAGATAAAAATATAAAAAACTCTGTCCTATTTGAAAAGTTATTCCTCCTGTAAGTCCCCCTTCATTCCCATAATCCTCTCCGGTCAACATAGCCACATAGTTCATACTTTTCGAGCAACAAGGACACGTTGCCTCTATAAAATCGTCTATGTATAGAGGTGCTCCAAGTATTCTACAAATATAGTCTCTTCCCATCGCATCAAAAGCTTGGTCATTTTCATCTTCATCACAAGGGACATCATATTTCTCCATCGTTATTAATTTCATATCATATTTCGGCAAAGGAACTGGTATCTTATCAATTAATTCATACTTCCAATCAAACATCTCACTTTGAGTAATGGTATGTATAGAACGTTCCATTATATTTATTTTGAAATTTTGTATATCTTCATATAAGGAACAATTTAAACAAGTAATTAACGGCAACTCTTTTAATTCTTCTGTCTTAAGTTCCTCTAATCTCGAATCATTCAAATCAAAGGTAAATATTTGATGCGCTTGTTCATTACATTGCGGACATATAGGACCTTCCCAAGTTGCTCCACCAAAATAATGGCTATATCCCTCTTCCCCGCGAATAACTCTAAATCCTAATTTATTCATGCATTTTCCTCCACTTTATAATACGGATAAAAGTTGCTATCCTCAGTTATACTCAATTATAAAATTTCTATTATCAGATATCTCTTCTACAAACTTTTGTTTCTTTTCTAACTTGTATTCTATGCAGAAATCTATTAAATGAGCAGTAGACCAAGTCACATTTCGAACTGGGTTTTTCCTAGTGTTTTCATTTATTTCTCCCATTATTTCCATATCAACAATAACCTTAAGAGTATAATCGTCAAATACCATTCCATTAAGCATCAATGCTGTCAAAATGTTAGCATTATCGATCTCCTCCTTAGTAGGTACTGTTTTCAAATGCAAATCGAATATAACACATAAAGGAAACACGTCTTCCATCAATTCAACAATTTGTCCGAAAAAATATGTTTCATTTGGTAAAGAGATAGAAAATACATCCCCAGCTTTCCATTTTTGTTTTTTAGGTCGTTTCCAAGATTCAATGAACTGTTTATACTCTCTTTTATTCTCAAATGTAAATTCTTCGTCTATAAGCTTATTCACCAAAATCGTAACTTGTAACATTGTCTTTCCATTTGTTGAATATATCTCTACACAATCGCTCTCTGAATCAAAACGGACTTTACCTTTTATTCCCGCTTCTTTAACTTGATTTCGTATAAAAACCATTGCATCATAATTTGTCTCTAAATCTAAAAGCCCAGCTAAATCCTCAAAAATGATATATTCTTTTGAACTAAAATCTGGTATAAACATACGTATTTTTCCGATTTGTAACGTATAATTTAATTCATTGAATAGTACTGATTCCATTTATTCTCTCCTATAACACTCTAACTGTTTTTCATTGAAACTATTTTCTTCTAATAATAAAATCCTCTCATTGATTCTACACATAAAGATTGTAAAAAATGCACCCAAAAATTCAGGTGCATTTTCATTCTCAATGTAGAAACTTCATGTTTTGCTGCTTCATTCTAATCCATAATACGTTCTTCCGCATAACAAACAAATACTTGCTTTTCCGAACGTAAAGATACTAAATAACACTCATCTTCAAAATGCCCTACTATATACCCCATTTCCCCCGCCAGTTCAATTGTTTCTTTATTGAAATATACTCTTGTCCGATCAAAATTTATATGTTTTATGATACTCTCTAACTCATTATCGTTTACTTCTTTTTCAGAGAAAAGGAACATGAGGCTCCCTTCCATACATACAGGAGAAATCACATCGAAAATATCAGTTGCAGGATCATACTGGTTTATTAAAATTGTGCTCTTCACAATCGACTTCTTCCAGTTTAACTCTTTTAATTCTTTTTCCCAAATGTAATTTTGCACCTTTGTTAATTCCTCTTGAACCCCTTCACAATTCACTAAAATATATAAATGAAATTTCGACATCATTGTTTTCATAAATTGTTCCATGCTTGTATCAACATCAACTATATATCTATTAATTATTGATAACAAATTTAAGATTTTATCATTTTCAAAATTATCATGTTCATCTAACACTAGAAAATAGTCGTTCTTTTCTGTTGCAGGTTTGTGTATTTCGATGTATGTGTCCATGTTTTCTCCTTAAAAACAATTTTTATTTACGACTAAATTACCCTGGCATATATAAAGAGAGAAGAGCTTATATTCACTCTTCTCTCTAATATCTTTATCCATCCTTACTCTTTTTCTATATTTCTAAATTGTTACTAGCAATTGTTAATAATGCACCATCATATTGAATAAATGCACACGCCGATGAGGGGACTAATGTAATTTTCGGAACAAAACAATTCCCCATTACATACTCTATAATCTTATTTTGATTTAATTTTTTTAATTTAGTATCAACCTTTTCTCCCAAACAAATTATAGCTAACGTGTTTTCTATACTTACACTATAAAATAATTTGATAATATAAAGTACTTCTTTCTTTTGTATAGATTCAAAAACAAAGAAAACATTATCCCTGCCAAAGTCTAGCATCTTATAAAAAATATTTTTAGAATCGACTTCCTTTTTAAAATGTAATATTTCTGATTTACTTACATGTATAATGAATTGACGAATCCTCTGTTGAAAAAGCAAATTCAAATTATCAATATTAAAATCATCATTATTATGTAAATCCGTTTCATATATATCAGTAAAATCATTCACCCGATATATATTACTATCTTCTATACACTGAACTTTTTTGAATTCAAAGTTCATTTTAGTCCTCCTTATTCAGTTCTAAGCTATAAAGCGCAAAGTATTATTCAAGAGAATCTCCAAATATATCAATCCATTCCTCTAAAACTCTACCAAAATCATTAATATTATCCTGTTCATCAAAGCCTTTTTCAATTAACTCATCTGCCAAAATGTCTCTCAACTCATGGATGATTTCAATTTCTAACATACGAAAGTCTTTACAATCTACAATCCATAATAGTTCAGGTGCCTTTCTCCTTACTATCTGCTGCAATAATTCTTTTGTATCCTGCTTAAAATTATACAAGTTGACTTTTCCTTTCTATAAACAACGGCGAACTCCTCAAAGAGATTCCTCTTTTCATCTTATAATACGTTTCAACAATTACTAGCTATATTTTAAAATATTATGAACCTGTAATATTTAGAGGGATAGTTATAAAAAAGCATTGTGATTACTACCACAATGCTTTTTTATAACTGCAAATTTATTTTATAATATCAAATTCAATTATGCCTGTGGACTTAAACCTCTCAATTATATGTTTCTCTTTATTATCTATACAACAAAAAAACACATGAACAGGGGTTGGAAAAGTTATTAACTCCCCATATTCCCTACCTTCTGCCCACTCCATACACGTATCAGACAATATATTTATTAACACTTCAAAATTCTCATTGTCATTCACCAACAATTTATCTGTTTTACTAATCAAAATTACATATTGCTCAGATGTTAACCAACTTAAATCGTTTATACACTCATCAAAAGCATTCCAGTTACCACCGAAATAATCTGGGAAATTCATTTTCTTTGAGAATTCGCTAAATAACCCATTCATATCCATACATTTACTACCATCAATAGATATTAATTGGATATTCTCTTCTATTCTTAAATGTTTAGAATGATTAAATTCATTTATAAATAGTAAATGTATAAATGGAGGAGTTAACGATTTTATTTTATTATCAATTCGCATGATCTTATCATCCTTTTTACGTGGTAATTGAACAAAAGTTTTATAATGATTTTTTGTATAATATGCTTTTCAATTTTGACCAATTACAATCCTTTGCTAGACATACGCACCTGTAAAGTATACATATTGCCGAGGTCCATTTCCACTAATAACGGATTAATATTATCCTCTACACTATCCTATCAATAATTGACACATAAAAAAGCACACAATCCATTCACAAAAGTGAACGTTGTGCGCCTTCATTTCTCATTCTATTTCATTTATTTCTTCAACTTATCCGCCTTCGCAATAAATTGTGCTGCTTCCGCACGACTTACCGCTTTATTTGGAGCCCAGCCATTATCTGTTCCAATTGAAATCTTTTCTTGGATTAAAATATTGGCATACTTCGCACCCCAATGATTGTTTAAGTCAGCAAATTCTTTCGGTAGTTTTATATTTTCATTTCTTTCTAATTTATATGCATTTACTAACATAGAAGCCATTGATGCACGGTTAATTAACCCGCCCGGATTAAAGTTTCCCTTCTCATCACCTTTTACAATACCTGCTTTTTCAACAGCAGCAATATACGGCGTTGCCCAGTGATTTTGTGCATCAGGGAATGATGGCTTTGCATCTTTCTTAATTTCTAATCCTAAAACAGTTGCTACTATTTTTGCAGCGGAACTACGATCAATATTTTCAGCTGGTGCAAATGTACCATCTGGCTTACCGTGTACTGCTTCTTTATCTACTAAATATTGAACTGATTCTTGTGCCCATGCTGGTACGTCAGAGAATTTAGGCTTCTGTTCAATTGCACTCGCATCGATTTCAAACTGTACTTGATATGTATGATCATATTTAATTGCTGGAATTAATATATGCATTTGCATATTATATTTTTTCGAAAACTCATCAATTTCAAATTGAACAACTTTCGTACCGTTATTTGCTTTATCTTCGGAAATTACTTTTACATCATGGAATGTCCCTACTTTATTCGTATCTTCTACTCTAAGATACTGGAAATAGCTACTATCTTGAACTGTTAACGTAACGATTTTTTTATCACCTTGAATGGTTACTTTTGCATTTTTTAAATATGTAGACGCAACAGATGTATCATTCGTTTGATCTTTATAAGTCTTTAAAATAACGTCATACGTGCCATCTGCTAATTTGCTAGCTGCTTTCATTTCTACTACCGCTTCTGCTTTCGCAATCGGTGCCATCATACCGCTAAATGGAACTGCTAACGTTGCTGCTATAACAAATGCATTCATATATTTTTTCTTAATCATTATCAATATGACATCTCCCTTTATATAAATATACTTAACACAACTATCATATTGATAATGATTATCAATGTCAAATAAAAATAATACTATTATTTCCTACATAAGTACGCTTTACGCTCATTTTTAAAAAGTAAATAATGCGCGGTATGAACTTTCCTCTCTAAATAATCGATAGAATACGAGCTTGATGGATCCACTAAATCACCTATCGCTCCTGAAAGGTGATCAATGACTTGCTGCAAAATCTCTAAGTTTTTCTTCTCACTTTCCGTATTCATTTCATCCATAATGTCACAAATAAGATATTGTACTCGCCGCAAACGTAATTCCTTCTGTTCCACTTATATCTCCTCCTTATTAGTCATATTACGGTTTAAATATATGGCACCATAGCTTAACCAATGCTAAAAAATAGAAAGGCAACCATCTTCATAAAGATGGTTGCCCCTATATTTAAACTTGCATCGCTTTTTCTCTCAAAGCTCTTCTCAGCAACTTGCCTGTCGTATTCTTCGGCAGTTCTGTTAAAAATTCAATACTCTTTGGTACTTTATATTTTGCTAAATGTAATGTGCAGTAATGCATCAGTTCTTCTTCTGTTACGTTCGTTTGTTTCAGAACGACGTACGCTCGCACTGCTTCTCCTAAGTTTTCATCAGGAACACCGATTACGACAACTTCCGCCACTGATTCGTGCATGTACAATACTTCCTCTACTTCACGAGGATATACGTTATAGCCGCCAACTAAGACGATATCCTTTTTGCGATCAACGATATAGAAGTAACCTTCTTCATCCATTTTTGCTAAGTCACCTGTATACAACCAGCCGTCCTTTAATGTCGCAGCTGTATCTTCTGGTGCGTTATAATATCCTTTCATAACGTTAGGCCCGCGAACAATTAATTCGCCGACTGCTCCGACAGGTACTTCTTCCCCAAGTTCATTTACAATTTTATTTTCTACATGCCAAATATTTGTACCGATTGACCCTGGCTTACGCGGACGATCTAGTGGATTAAAACAAGTAACTGGTGATGCTTCTGATAAACCATATCCTTCTGAAACGATAACGTCAAAACGTTGTTCAAAGTTTTGCAGAAGAGCAACAGGCATTGAAGCACCACCTGAAATACAAAGGCGAAGCGTCTTCACATCTTCTGCGCTTGCTTCTTCGAATAAATATAAATAATTATACATTGTCGGTACACCGGCAAAAATCGTCGGTTCGTACGTGCGGCAAATACGGAATACTTCTTTCGGACTGAATTTCGGTAACATTAAAATGGTCGCTCCGTTCACAATTGGTGCATTGACCGCGACTGTTAAACAGAACACGTGGAACATCGGCAGTGCCGCAACGACGCGATCATCAGCCGTATATTGTAAATACGACGCCACATCGCTCGCATTACTATATAAATTTTTATGCGTTAACATAGCGCCTTTCGGTTTTCCAGTTGTGCCCGAAGTGTATAGAATAACCGCTACATCTTCTTCATCTAGTTCTGGGCCTTCGTAAGTTACATCTCCAGCCCCTATCATTGTAGTAAACGTTTTCATTTTTCCGGTTTCTGTATGGTTAAAATCTGATGAGGTTTCGCATATGATGATGTTTTCAAGTGAAGGAAGTCTTGTTGTAAGAGATTGTATAACAGGTAGAAGGACGTCGAGTACGATAATTGTTTTTACATCTCCATTTTGTAAAATGTAATGCATTTCGTCTGCTGTATAAATTGGATTAACTGGAATAACAGTTGCTCCCGCTTTCATTGTTCCGTATAAACCGACCAAAAAATGTGGTGAATTTCCAACAACTAATGCAACATTGTCCCCTTTTCCAATGCCCATTTCTGCTAAATTGCTAGAAAACCTTGTGACCATTTTGTTTAATTGGTCATATGAGACCGACTGATCCATAAATATATAAGCCGGTTTATCCCCCTTCTTTTTCGCCGTTTCAGCCAAAGATTGAACGAGATTCACACAAACCCCACCTTTATAAAATTTAGAATATTTAAAAATTCTAAATTAATTATATTAAAAGAAAATTAAAGTGGCAAGTGTTATTCCATTAACTGCATATAAACAGATCACCTCCTCTTCATTTACTTTGGAAGGATAAGGGAATTTCATTTGCAAGTAATTTATGAAACTAGACCAAAAATCATTTTAGGATAATATGCACTCATCTTTTCTCTAAGTTTAGTAAGTTCCTCTTTATTTAACGTCGTATGCTCTCCAAACAAGTTAATCGCGTCCGCTCCATCTTCATGAAAATACACCGTAACATATAGTGCCGGTAACCCTGCATTGTCTTCATCTATTGAAAAGACGACATCTGGTGTCTTATTAACAGTGCTGAATGTTTCATTTCTTTTCCACTTCTTATTTTGAAACATGTCTTGTATTTCCTGTATCTTTCGTCTGTTATCTGTATGCGTAAAATATATAACATTATCTTTCGCTGGTTTTCCAATCGATAAAAGTATGCGACTTGAGGACGTTTCATCGTTACAAGCTGCTATTCCAATAACGAAGCTGAGCAATAATACAACGTACATTACTCTTTTCATTTCGATCCGCCTCCTTTTGAATATGTATATTCTTTTATAAGAGGCAGATGTCCTGTGATTTTATCGTATATAAAATTATATCGGCGATTTTTCAGATATATCAGCGCAACTCGAAATATATCAGCGATTTTCTAAATATATCGGTCGTAATCCGGAATATATCAGCGATTTTTTAAATATATCAACTTACCGACAAAACATGACAATCTACGCAAAAAGAAAGAGGCTGCCAGTTACGGTAGCCTCCCTTATTTTTAGAAGAACAAATGTAAGAAATCTTCTGTTGTAATATTACCAAAGTAACGTGCGATATCTACGCCTTCTAAAGCTGCAGTGAATGCATCTTTATCAAATTGTACGCCTGTTAGACGTTCTTCAATGTCATGCACATCTAGTGAACCGAAGAAGTCACCGTAAATTTTACATTCTGTTACTGTTCCTTTTTTCACTTCAAGACGAACGTCAACTTGTCCAACTGGGAAGCGGTGTGAATGTTGTAAGTTGAACTTCGGAGATTTTCCGTAGTTCCAGTCCCAATTGCGGTAGCGCTCTTCAGAAAGTTTATGGATTTCTTTCCAATCCTCTTCTGTTAATTCATACGTTGGAATTTCTGTTTCTCCTTCGAAAATTGTTTCTAGAAGAAGTTGTCTAAACTCTTCTGTCGTCATTTCTTCGTTTAGGAACTCTGTAATGTTCGCAACGCGGCTACGAATTGATTTAATTCCTTTTGATTGAATTTTATCCATTTTTACTTTTAACGCTGATACGACGTGATCGATTTCAGAGTCAAATAGTAACGTACCGTGACTGAACATACGGCCTTTCGTTGAGAACTGCGCGTTACCTGAAATTTTTCTGCCTTCAGCTAAAATGTCGTTACGACCACTTAGTTCTGCATTTACGCCTAATTTACCAAGCGCTTTCGTTACAGGCTCTGTGAATTTTTTGAAGTTGCTGAAACTGTCTCCATCATCTTTCGTAATAAAACTGAAGTTTAAGTTTCCTAAATCATGATATACTGCGCCTCCGCCTGATAGACGACGAACGACATGAATACCTTTTTCTTTTACGTAATCTGCATTAATTTCTTCTACTGTGTTTTGGTTTTTACCAATGATAATCGAAGGTTCATTAATGTAGAAAAGTAAATATGTTTCGTTAATATCTAAATTCTTCACACAATATTCTTCAATCGCTAAGTTTATTCTAGGATCTGTAATCCCTTTATTATCAATAAATAACATCGTATCACCTCATGAGTTCCATACGTAGCCACTATGCGCTAGCGTAATATGGCCACTGAAAATTTGTTTTGCTTCTGTTACTAAATCAGCTGGATTGCCTGTATGCGGTAAGTGCGTTAATAAAAGTTCTTTTACATTCGCATCTTTCGCAATACTTGCTACTTCTGTACTATTCATATGCCCTGCTTTTGCAGCCTCTTGATGTGCATACATATTACACTCACAAATGAAAAGATCAGCATCTTTTGTGAATGGAATAAATTCAGGAATATAACTGGAATCTGCGCTATATACTACAGCGTCATTACCTGCTGTAATACGCATCGCAAAGCATGTAACAGGATGAACAGTTTTTAAGAATGAGATCGAGAACGGTCCAACTTGAAGTGTTTCTTCTGGATTGTACGCGATTCCTTTCGTATGCGGTTCATGCGTTAAAGAATGGAATCCACTCTCATCAAACGTATGACCGTATATTGGTAGTTCCGGTAGTTGTCCCTTTGTCGCACTCGTAATTAATCTCGCATATTGCAATACCCCAATGTCTGCAACATGATCGTGATGATAGTGCGAAAGTACAACTGCATCTATATCAGATGGTGTTATATATTTTTGAAGCTGTGCTAATACACCACTACCACAGTCTACAAGTAAACGAAAACCATCGTGTTCAAACAAATACCCCGACGTTGCTTCTCCCGCTTCTGGAAAGCCGCCCCAAAAGCCGACAACAGTCATTTTCATATGTATCCATCCTTTCTAAAACCGAGTAGAAATGCATGTTTCACTTACATTCTACATTGTTAACTATAATCCATTTCCTAAACTTTTTCATTAATTTTCAATTTTGTTATAAAACAGTTGTTGACTTTTGTTTTTTGTACTAATACAATGATAGTAAGAAATGGAAATGGAGGGATTGACATGATCGATCAACCAATGGAGTTTTTCAGAAATTTACCGACGAAAACTTGTGCGCACTGTGGGAAAGAAATTGATGAGCAACACGAAGCATACCATAACAAATGTGATGACTGCGTTCACGAAGAATAGTAGTTTGTGAACAGAAAAAAACCTAGCAGACATAGTCTACTAGGCTAATAACATCGTATCCTTCATCGTTGAACCTTTCACCAAGAGCTCCAGTTCAAACTCATACAATTCTTTTTTTCGATAATTTTTCGTATGGATTTTATCCATCATCAGGTCGACAACTTTTCGGGCCATCTCATCGATTGGCTGTTCAATTGTCGTAATACCTGGCTCTGTAATCTGTGATAAAATTTGATTATCAAAACCGATAACAGCGAGATCATCTGGAATGGTCCAGTCATGGCGTTTCGCCTCTGAAATAATTCCAGCTGCTACCTCATCGCCTCCTGCCAAAATCGCGGTAGGATTTTTTTTGTCCTTTAATACTTCATGGAATATTCGTTTTCCATCTTCCCAAGAGAAAGCGTTTTCAAGAAAATCAATCGCTTCTACTTGGCGGCTCTTCTCCGTTATTGCACGTAAAAAGCCCATTTTTCGCTGTTGGCTAACCACTTTGGTTTCGTTACCACGGCAAAAAATAAGATTACGATATCCTTGTTCTAACACATGCTTAGCAGCTATGTATGCTCCTTGCGCATGATCAAACTTCACTGTTGGAATATTTGCTTCCTCAATATATTCATTACATAACACGATTGGACCGTGTTGTAAGTATGGCTCTACATCTTCCCACGGATTTTCTAGTGAACATAGAATAATCCCATCTACTTGTTTCGTAGATAATAATTGTAAATACTCCATCTCTTTTTCCGGTAAATATCTTGTTTGACAAATAATCAGTTTATATTTATGTTCAGAAGCAGCAATCTCGATTGCTTCAATAAATCTACTGAAGAAAGGATTTGTAATCCTTGGAACTAGCACCGCAATTGTTTCCGTTTTTTGTTTACGAAGCCTTCTCGCCGCAGAATTAGGAACGAAGCCTAAATGCTTCATTGCTAATTGAACCCTTTTTTTCTTCTCATCTGAAACATATGGATGATTATTAATCACCCTAGAAACCGTTGTCCTTGATAACCCCGCTAATTTCGCCACGTCCTCTATAGTCGACACGAAATTCTCCCCCTTTGCATGAAAACGTTTTCTTAAATTGATTATATAGTATATTATTGGAAACTGCAATACGGCTTCTTATGATTTTACTATATTAATATTATACATAGGGAAAAGTATGTTAATGGGAGGGGATTTTATATTACTTTTAGAAGTTTACAGGAGGCATATTTATTAAAGATAAAAGGAGATATTTCATGAATCGGACCGATCGTTTATTAGCTATATTAATTGAATTACAAAGAAGACAAACTGTTACAGCACAAAGCTTAGCGGAAAAATTTGAGACAAGTATAAGAACGATTTATCGAGATATGGATGCACTTAACGAATCGGGTGTTCCTATTTATTCAATGCCTGGTCACGGTTATTCATTAATGGATGGTTATTTCTTGCCCCCCATTCAGCTTACGCCTGAAGAGGCTGTTACTCTTTTACTAGGCGGTGATTATATCGAGAAAACTTTCACTTCTTCTTTTTCTGTACATGCACGATCAGCAAAAGAGAAACTTGAAATTGTTCTCCCTGCTGATCAACAAAAGAAAGCCCAGGAATTACGAGAAACTTTTCGTTTCCTTTCTCCTATATTTTCACATCAGCAATCTGAACAAGAAAAACTAGAAAATCAACTTCTTCTATTGCAAGAATCTATTCAAAAAGAACAAGCTATCTCTTTTTCTTATCGGAAACCGAGAGAAACTACAAAAATAAAGCGGACCGTTCATCCTTATGGCTTAGTCAATATTTCAGGAATTTGGTACATCGTTGCCCACTGTTTACTTCGAAAACAAATACGCAATTTTCGTTTAGATCGAATGGATACATTACAGCAAGAACAAGAATTCTTTACAAAGCCGAAAGATTTTTCTTTACAAAACTATAAACCTGAAAGCAATCGGACTGTTACGGTTCATTTATTGTTTCCATCTCATATTGCACATAAGATTATTGAGTCCCGCTACTTTTTTATAGATTCATACGAGCATAGAGATAACATTTTTCACGTTTTTTTGAAATCAAGAAACATAGACGAAGTATTTCAATGGGTATTTAGCTGGGGGAGCCAAGTGCAAGTACTTGAGCCAAAAATTCTTTCTGAGAAAATCCGTGATGAAGCAAAAAAAATGTTAAAACTTTAATTTCACTACTGACATAATGTTGTCAGTAGCCATCCTTTATATTAGGTATTAGCAAATACATTTTTATAAAAAGGGGTTAACAATATGAAGAAATTTGAGGAATTAGCAACGTATTACATAGAGGAATTAGAAAGATACTCTATAGAACAATTTAGGACGAAGCCGTCTAGCGAAGAATGGTCCCTCGGTCAAATGTATAGTCATTTAATTGCCTCTACATATATGCAGTTAGATGCAATTGCGAAATGTAAAACTGAAACACCATCAGCAACTAACAAGAAAACGGACATGGGTGAAAAAGTATATAAACTTGGTTCTTTCCCGGATATACAAATCAAAGTACCAAATCATCCTGGATATACACCTGAAAATCCCTCTAATAAAGAAGACATACAGAAACAGCTTCTAGAATTAATTACAATTGTTAAAGACATTGAGCCAACACTTTCTTCTATCCCAAGTGATTGTAAAGTCGAACATCCTGGGCTTGGTTACTTACATGCAGCAGAATGGTTTCAACTTATTTCTATGCATTTTGCACATCATCTTCGTCAGAAAGAGCGATTAGAGAACGCAATTTCATAATTTCTCATAAAGGGAAAATGGAATCCTCCCACCAATATAGTGGGAGGAAGAATAAAATGTTTTAAAGATGGCTCAGATATTTACCTGGCCATCTTTTTAATCATGACTATTAAAATGGAACTATACAAAGTAAACTACTACTTTGTAAGAACCCTCGTTGAAAAACTGAATTGAGACAATTATATACATTACTGAAAGTGAAAGTTCAAATAAAGTACTATTTTTATTTCTCAACAAAAAAACGTAGGGAATATAACAAATTACGAATATCACGTATTATAACAAATGGTACGACTAAAGAATAATTTTTATAAAGCCCGCCATAATCATTCCCTCCTTTTATTCCTTAGACAAATATTCACACAAACTGTATTATACATTTCCATATAATTTATCTACACTTAAAAACATAATAACCTTATTTTTCAAACCTATTACAAGCCAAACTTTCTCAACAATTAATTACTAAAATACGATTTACAGCTATAAAACTATCACTTATCATTAAGGATAATTTTACCATTTGAATAAAATACAGGTAAAATTCCCAGAAAAAATAAATTGCACAAAGGGGATGGATTATGAAAAAGCTACATGCATTAACATTAACAATGGGGTTACTAGCTTCTACTGTGATTGTACCTACTGCTTCTCTGGCAAAAAGTGATGATTTACCTTACTTAAATGAAATCAAAAAAATGCAGCCCGATGTAAGTACACAAGAGCTAATATCTAGTATTAATGAATTAGCAAACAACACTGGGAATACAAAAGAAGCTGTTTCTGAACAGATTTATAAAGAGCTAAAAGCAGATGAAGAACAAGGCAAAAAAGAAGCAAGTAAAAAAATGAATACTTTAGGAGCTAGTGGTGGTACAGTTTCAGTTGGGAACAGCAATATGGGGGATTTCTTCTATACCGGTTCATACACTGCATACTTAAATCATGGACATGTTGGTATGTATTATAGTTCAAATACAATTGTAGAATCTGTACCAGGTGATGGCGTTCGTACAATTAGTACTACATCCCGTAAAGTAGATAAAGGAGATGCGGTAGTAAAATCCGTAAATACATCTTGGCAAAACAAAAATGATGCGGCATGGTGGGCAAAAGATCGTGTAGGTAAAGATTCATATTCTTATAATTTTGCTACAAATAGAAGTACAACACATTATGGGGCTAAAAACTGTTCTAAACTAATTTGGTCTGCTTATCAACTTCATGGCGGACTAGATTTAGATAAAGATGGCGGTGCTGGTGTATATCCACGGGATGTTCGTGACGCAAAACAAACCTCAACAATTCGTAATATTTAATACTGAAGAAAAAGTGCAACAACTATATTTGTTGCACTTCTTCTTATAAAAGGAGCTCATAACAGTGAAAAAAATAATTGTTCTTATTCTAAGCATAATTTTAATTGTAGCACTCATCTACTTTTTCTTCTTTAAAAACAATAATGTAAATTCAATATCTGAAGAAGATATTGAGAAAAAAGATTTTTTGAAAGATAAACAAGCTGTTATATATCTCTCTTCGACTGCCGATCAAGATATGGATGGCAACGGGATTAGTTATGCGATATTCATCGATAAAAATGCAAAAGCACATGGATATAAAATGAATGGTTTAGAACTCGGAGGAATAGGTGTATCTGATAACAAAAAAGAAATCGTACTAGAAAGTAAAGATAATATTAAATTTATTGGAGATGATTTTAAAAATTTTAAAATGAAATACCAACATACAGGAGATCAAAGGATATATTTAAAAAAACAAGGCTTATTTGTTAACATTTACAATTCAGGTAGTAACTCATCTACTGGAAATTATGATTCGAATGTAATTTTTGGTAATCAAAAACAGATTCATAAAGGAAATATTCCTCATTATCTTATTAGCTCTGGCGTCAATACAGATGAAGTCTTAGTCTTAACTCAAGATATAGATAAAAATGAGCATAGTTTAAAAAAATTACTATTTAATGATTCAACTATGCACCTTGAAGATGTTACAACAATTAATCTTAATAAAAACATGTCGTATTCTAGTTACTCATCTATTTTAAGTGACTCAAATTTTTATTATACGATTTTAATTGAGAACGATAACTCCATTAAAGGCAAAGTATATTTATTACGCATTGATAAAAAATCATTAAAACAAGATTTAATTTTACTTTCTTCCGAGGAGAATTCCACAGCTTCCATACCATTTACAAAAAATAATTCCGCTTATCTACATAACAATGAATTATTTTTTATAAATGGACTAGGTGAGGTCATAACTTTTAATACCGAAACAAATGCAGTCAATCCTAAATTCAAAATTGATTACCATGTAACGGATGGCGTTAGATATAATGAACAAACATATTTTGAAAACGATCAATTATATGTATTACGTTATAATGAAAAGCAAGAACATAAATATTCTATAGAAACATACTCTCTAACAACCGGTAAAAAAATTAAAACTACTAAAATTAAAGATATGGATCAAATTATTACATCTGTTAAAGGTGGTAAATCCATTTACGCCTACGATTTTAAAATTTTACATCCGAATAAATAATAAAAAGCTCTGTTTTCCATAACAGAGCTTTTTATTTTAACTCCTCCCACTTCGTCCACATTTCTCTCCCATTTATACGGTACATATTATCCTCTCTGTCCATAAACCCCTGCACAATAAACTCGCGTCTAATCGTACAAAAATCGTCATGATATTGTTTGATGAATGCATTGATTTCTTTTTCCGTATACTGATTCTCCGCATTTAACTTGCTAATTAAATACTCTAACAATACTAACTTTTTCTTCTTTTGACCTGGAATTGATTTTAGGCGGTCCTCTTTATCAAAAAAGTTACGAATAGTTGTATCTCTGAATTTGATTTCATTTTCGGTCATGTTGTTATCCTCCATCGGTTTTTATGTAATAAAACTCTTTATTTTTCTTTACCGTTTTTCTTCATTCTTTTACTTACAACATCCATAAAGTAATACCCGCTAATAAGCACATAGTAAACTACAAGTATTCCTAGTGCATCTTTCATATTTATATATTTTTCTTTATGAAACAAGATAGGTGAAAGGGCGTAAACAAGAAAGATGATTAGCGGATTTAAGATAAAATAATAAGTAAGCTTTCCTTTCATCATATCAACTCCTCTATTCTATTTTTCTCTGTAAATTGTTGTAATTCCTTTTCTTTCGTTTAGACTGCAATTAGAAATTAAAAGCAAGAGCTCCAAGGACAAATTAATTGAGCCTCTGGAATAGCTGAATTAATACAGAAAATAAAAAATCTATTTTCTAAAACATTGGTGTTATTGCAAAGGAATTTTGTATTATTAATGTATAGTAAAAAATTTATAGGAGTATAAGTAAATAGAATACGAAATTGTTGATGACGAAAAAATCCCACGAAACATTCGTTTCCATTTATGAAGAGGTTCAAATTTCGAGTTAGTTTTAAATATAATGAATGGAGAATACATAATGGACAATTTATTTAATCAAATTGCAACTTTTTTTAACATATCATTACCTCAAGAAATGATGAATGCTTTCAAAAATCCAATCTATTTGCAGCACAAGAATGACTTTTTAATACGCTTATTATCCTTTGAAGAAGCCATGGAAGTGTATTTATACCTACATGAAGATGTTAATATTTCAGAAGTGTTCCCATTATGGACAGATGATAATTCCAATTATGTAGGTGTTTACATGTTAGGGCCACTAACAGGAAAAGTTTGTTTTATAGACCATGAGGAAATAGATTTATCTCCAGTATATCCTCATGTACAAACGTTAATAAAAGCTCTATTAGAAAGTCCTGAAAGCGATTGGTATGAACTTCCAAGATATTATCCTTGTTCCAAAGAAAATACGGATAAACTGCAACTAAAGCAAGATGTACAAACCATTAATGAATTGAAAAACCTTCTTAAAAACGATGAATTAAATGAAGCTAAAAGAACTCAATATTTATTTTCAATTATGGCTTTAACTCCTCGCGCACAATTACATGAAATACTTCCCCTCTTGGACGATTCGGATATGTGGGTACAAGAGAGAGCCGCTGAAATTCTAGGTTTCCATAGATACGTGCCAGCTAGCGAAAAACTAAATTGGGTTAAAGAACATGGCCAACATAACGGGAAATTAGCAGCTGAATTAGCATTAAAAAGAATAGAAATGGAATGAAAGAACGAAAACAAAAAGTAACACTAACATAGTAGACTACCTATAGAAACGATAAGTTAAAAGAAAAAAGCACCGAAAAGGTGCTTTTTCCTATGCTTCAACCGATTGATTTTCAGCAATATTTTTAAACTGTCGTTTATGCATCCACGTTAATGATGCAATTGTTCCAAGTGATAACACAACGATGAAAATCATGAGTACTCCTACGTTTTGCCACATGAAGTCAAAGTCTCCACTTGATACGACTGCTTTCAATCCTGATACAGAGTATGTCATCGGTAACCATGCATTGAATGGTTGTAAAAACTTCGGAATCAATTCTAGTGGGAATGTTCCAGCACTTGTTGTAAGCTGAATAATTAATGTGATGATGGCGATGAAACGCCCTGCATCACCGAATGCTGTTACTAAACATTGAATTAATGCGATAAACGCTAAACTTGTAACAATGCTAAAGAGTATGAAATAAGGAATACTTTGTACTTCTACACCTAATCCAAACAGTAATATAACATCAGCTACTACTGCTTGAATAATACCGACTGATAGTAATACGCCGAACTTACTAATAAACCAACTAAATCCTGATTTCGGAACACCAACTGTGTCACGTAATGGATATACGATAGATAATAGTAATGCCCCAACGAATAAACCGAGTGATAAGAAATACGGTGTGAATCCAGTTCCGTAGTTTGGAACTTCCGCCATTTTCTCCGTCTTCACTTTTACAGGACTTGCAAACATATCATACGTTTTATCCGTTCCTTTTACTTCACCAGTTTTCTCTGCCCCTTCGCCAAGTTTCTCAGCAAGTTCACCTGAACCGTCGTTTACTTTTACAAGGCCATCCGTTACTTTCCCGGAACCGTCTGCTAGTTTATTAACGCCGTCGATTAGCTGGGTTGAGCCGGTTGACATTTTATTTAGACCACCATTTAGCGTACCTATGCCAGTTGTTACTTGACCAGAGCCATCTGCTAGTTGATTTACACCACCTGCCATTTGGTTCGCTCCTACAGATAATGTACCTAAACCGCCTGTTACTTGGCTTGAGCCATCTGCTAGTTGATTTACACCACCTGCCATTTGGTTTGCTCCTGTAGATAATTCGCCTAAACCGCCTGTCACTTGACCAGAGCCATCTACTAATTGAGTTACACCACCTGTCATTTGGTTTGCTCCTACAAATAATTTCCCTAATCCTATTGTCACTTTTCCAGATCCACTTTGTAATTGAGTTGCGCCATCAATTAATTGAACTGATCCCTCTTTTAATTTATCAGCACCTCTTTTTGTATCTCCTAACCCTTCACCAAAATCCTGAAACGTACTAACAAATTTCGCTTGTTCATTCGTTAGTTTCTCAATACCCTCCGTTAAAGCTTTCACCCGTTTTGGATTTGGTAATTCGCTTTGTACTCCACTTGTCGTTTGTTGTATTTCACCTTTTAATTGTTTTACTTCTGCATTTAATTTATTTGTTCCACCTGCAACTCCAACAGCTTTTTGTTGCACTGTCGCTGTACTTTTTGCCGCACTTGTTATAAAGGGTTGCAACTGATCTTGATATTCTTTTGGTAAACTCTCGATTTGCTTTTGCAAATTTGCTACATCTTGCGCTGCAGTTTGTGCATCCTCTGCTGTTGATTGCGTGAATTCATTTAACTGATTTACTTTTTCTCCAGCCTCATTTATTTTCTCATTTACCTTATTTAATGTAGAAGGAGCTTTTGACTGCATTTCCTCTAAACCTGCAATAGAGTTTTGTACGTTACTATTTAACTCCTGCAATCCCTTTTGAATCCCTTGAGACCATTTCTCTAATTGACTTTGTCCCTCAACAACTTTTCCCATACCATTTGATAGATCGGTTGTTCCTGCTTTTAATTCGCCAGATTTACTTACCAATTTGTTCAAACCACCAGTCACTTGCTCAGATCCATCACGTAATTCGTCAATTCCTTTTTTCATTTCATCCGTTTTTCCATTTAACGTATTCAAACCTGCTGTTACTTTCTGAGATCCATCTTGTAATTTCTCTATACCTACCTGCATTTCACCCGTTTTGCTATTTAACGTATTCAAACCTACTGTTACTTTCTGAGATCCATCTTGTAATTTCCCTATACCTACCTGCATCTCACCCGTTTTGCTATTTAACGTATTTAAACCTGCTGTCACTTTTCCGGATCCATCTTGTAACTTATTAGATCCATCTGCTAATTTCTGAACTCCATCCTTCATCTCCCCAGACTTCCCTTGAAGTGTATGCAGTCCATCCGTCACTTTACTTGAACCATCATGCAGCTCATTTGATCCGTCATGTAGTTTACTTGCACCTTCCGCCCCATCTGCTAGTCCTTTTGAGACGTCTTGAATGGAATCAAACATTTTCTCTGCATATGTTTTCGTTAACGTACTTGCTACTTCACCTTTAATTTTTTCAATGGCTGTTCCGCCAATTTGGGAAGATAAGAAGTTTAAGCTTTCGTTTGGAATGTATTCTAAGTTTAATGGCTTCGGATCGTCTTTTAATAACGTTGTAGCGTTACTTGAGAAGTCATCTGGAATGCGTACTAACATGTAATACTTTCTGCCTTCCATTCCTTTTTTCGCTTCTTTTTCACTTACAAATTCCCATTTAAAACTGGTATTATCTTTTAAATTATCAACAAGCCCTTTTCCGACCTCAATTGGTTTTCCGTCAAATACTGCACCTTTATCTAAATTGACTACCGCAACTGGTAAATCATCTAACTGTTTATATGGATCCCAAAAGGCCCATAAAAACATACCTGCATATAAAATTGGTACGAATAGAACCGCGATAATTGGAATTAATATTTTTTTACTTTTTATAATTTGTGTGAACTCTTTACGAAGTAACTGATTTCCTTTCATCATTTCTCCCCCTTTTCAAAATGACCATATTGTTCAATTGGTCATTTTTACCCAAACAAAAAGGCTATACTGATTCATACATATGCCTTATCCCCGAATTTATACTATGCAACTGTTCCTTACTATGAAGTGAATATTTCTATTATCCCTCCTAAATTAAATATATGACCACCTTGTTCAATCGGTCACTTTTTTATAATAATAAAAGGATTATCTTAGTTTGACAATCCTTTTAATAAATAAAATTCAAATAATTCTGCAATTTTCTCTTTTTCTAGCGGTTCATGATTTTTTTCCCAATCAAAAATAAGCGATACATATAAGCGAAGCATAATAAATGCTGTAATTTCTGGATCACATTTGCTAATTTCACCTTTATCAATCGCAATCTTTAAATAGGATTGAATGACAGAAACGATTTCCACATCTACTTGTTGCATCACTTCTTGTACTTCTTTCGTTCCCATATCGCGCTCTTCTTGAATTAACTTAATCATGAGCTGATGTTCTTTTCTGAATTCTAATATGCTATATAATGCTCTATGTACATTTTCAAAAAATGAAACATCTGAACGAATTGCATTTTCTGCAACTTGCTTCATTTCTGTAATTAAATTAGAAATAATCTCGCCAAATAGCTCTTCTTTATTTTTGAAAAAAGTATAAATCGTCCCTTTTCCTACATTCGCTAACTTCGCTACTTGATCCATCGTTGTTGCTTTATAACCGAATGCTGAAAAAGACTTTGTTGCAGCCTCAATAATAGAACGTTTTCGATCTATCGCCACATCGTCACCTCCAAAAATGACCAATTGGATAATATAGTCAATTAGTACATCTTTGATATTACCACACGCTTACATTCTATACAAGTTCTCTTTTTTATTATTTCCAGTATAAAAAATTCCAGTCAAATTGTATCATACTGTCCATAGTTTATCAGAAGAAAAGAGAAAAGGAAAAGGTGTTCTTGAGATATACAGCTAAACCTTACTTCCCAACAACAAATTTCTCTTTTTTTAAATAATCAAATAAAAAAACAAGAAAATCTTTACATTTAATAGTAATATAGAAAATAGACAAGTTTATCCGACTTTAACGGGCAGTAAGACCCTACCTCAAAATTCAGCGAAAGCAAAGAATTTAGGTGGGGATCGGGCTGTCCATAAAAGTCCGATTGGTGAAGACTAATAATCAGTGGGGGCTTTTTCAGTCATGATGCGTGCACTTCGTTTAAATATAAAGCAAGCTTTTTGTAATCGTGTTTCTTTAATTATTATGTTTAGTGGATTCGTTCTTATTTGTATTTATCATTATTATTATGTCATTCGTTATTTAGGGGACGCTGCAAGCGGACCTATATCAACAGATATAAAATGGATTGGATTTCGTGACAATGAAATGGATGTTTATTTATTATTAATGCCAATTATTGCGAGCCTTCCCTTTAGTACAAGTTACAACTCGGATAAATCTGATGGCTTTAAACAGTTTGTAAGTAAAGGAATTAATTTATTTTCTTATTCAATAACGAAATATATTGTTACATTCTTTTGCGGCGGACTTCTTTATACGCTTCCATTTATCTTATCTTTATTATTTTGCAAATTAACCATTCCAGACGGAGAAACGCCGGCTGGTTCAGGCATCATAAATGTTAATGGGATGTTTGCAAACTTATATGAGGCTTCTCCCATTATTTACATTACTGTATATATTGGAATTAACTTTTTATTTGCAGGTTTAATGGCTCTTTTAGGACTTGCTGCATCTGCATGGTCACAAAAAGATTATATGTCGCTTCTATTTCCATTTGCAGCTACCTCCATCCCTTACGTCCTGCTAAATACCGTCTTCCCTACAATAGGCGGAGCACCAATTCATTTATATGATCCAAAACAACCATTGGATGGAATGTCACCGTACATTTTAACGGTGCAATGTGCTTTCTTTCTTTTCGTTAGCTTACTTATGTATATACGAGGGGTAAAGCGGGATAGAAAAAAATATAGAAGAAGATTGCAAAGAAGAGATCGGTGTAGAAAATCATTTCAAGTATAATAAACCTCTAATTTCCTTACTATCTTGAAAATTAGAGGTTTATTTACTATCCTTTTATGGCGTGCCAGCCAATCCCCATAAAATAACGACCCCTACAAAATAAATCGCTTTAATACCTACAACTAAACATAATGAAATAATTGCATATTTATTTAATTCTCTCCTTGCGCCAATTAAAGTAAAAATAACTGCTAAACTAAACGTTATATAAGATGCTGCTGTATGTATTAAGTTATATGTAATATCTAAATTTTGCGTAAGTCCTATTACCTCCGCTACAAATTGAAGCATGACGATTGTACTAAAAAAAATTGCAAGCTGATTTATTAATTTTCCATTTAGTTGTGCTTGCATCATTGACCCTCCTTAAAAACTAAATATTCAACCAATTTTACCATAAAACTGCAGAAGACCAATCTATATCATTCTAAAAAATCGCTTATACACTATCCTTATCTATTTTTATCAAATAAAAGAACGCTTAGTTACCTAAGCGTTCCCCTACTTTAAGATGCCTTCTTCAAATCAATTTGAGCAAGTACTGGGTCGTGATCACTTACACGTCCGTGCTCTTTCATAATGTTTGTGTTTAAGTGTACTGGATCTACGATTGTGTGCGGTGCGATGTTGTTTGTTACTAAAATATGATCTAGCACTTGTGCATTTCCTTCATGAATATACGTGTAGCGATTTTCTTTCGGCACTGTATTTAACATATTTTTCAAGATTGTTCCTTCTAGTGCTTTTAGTGGTTTAGCAAACTCAAAATCGTTCATATCCCCTAACACAACAACTGGTGCATTCGTGTTCTTTTTCTGAATTCCTTGTACGAAATGATTGACTTCTTGTGCTAATTGAACTCGTTTTTCTTCACTTTTTAATACGAGCGGCTGTACTTTTCCAAATGGTGTTGCATCTCCTATTTTTGAGTTTAAGTGATTTGCAACAACAACTAAATTTTGTCCTTGGAACGTAAATTCTGCCGCAAGCGGTTTACGTGTACTTTCAAACAATGGATTTTCGTCTCCAATACGGACAACGTTTTTATCAAGCAACTTCGGTACTGTTGCTAATTTCACGCGTGATGGGTTATAGAAGAAACCGACGCGAATGTTAGCGCCTGGTGCTCCTCCGTCTAAATTATTATTCGGAGCAATTTCTACATACTCATACTTTGGCCCGCGAATTTCTAGCACTGCATCAATGATACGTTTTGCGCTTAACGAAGCATCTGTTGTACCGTCATTAACCGTTCCGTTATTATCTTGCATTTCCTCTACACCGATAATATCCGGCATTTTTAAATTGTATTTAATAGAATACGCTAACGCTTTTACTTTTTCATCTGTTGTTTCTTTTTTATTCGCCGAGAAGTTTTCAATATTATATGTAGCAACCGTTAACTTATCAAGACGCGGCTGAATATTTGCTCCTATTTGCTTAAATCCACCGTCTACTACAGATGGTAATTCCGTTATTGGCGCAATGCGGAACGCACCGTAATCATATCCGACTACTCCTGTTATATCTCCAGTGAAAGTATCTCCTACTTTTGCTACATAATTACGAGGTACTTTTACAGAAAGACGCTCTGGGTTTAATTGATTTTCATCTAATACAGGTGTGCCATATTTCGTTACGACTTTATTTCCGCCATTTTTCACTGTTACATATAAATTCCCGTTTTTCTGAGGTGCAATAATTTTTGGCGTTGGCATCGTAACGCGCATACCTTCTATACTTTCATAAAAATCGATTGCATCTTCATTTGGATCAAATAAACCAAATGCATCATTATCGATAATTTGATCAGGAATTTTCACACCGTTTTCTCCAAGTACAATCGGTGCTGGTAAAACTTGATCTTTTGCGATTACAGCAACGCGGCTCGCTTTAATTTCCGTCGTCGTTAAGTCTGTTTCAAACCTTTCTGCATATCCAGGTCCAACATATTCTTCTACTACTCCATCAACTTGAATAAGATCTCCTACTGCTACATTCGCATCCTTTTTGTACACATACATACCTTCTGAAGTAGCTGGATCATTATCTGGCTGATTATCTTCTATATAAAAACCATTTTTATCAAGCGCTGTTACAACGCCTTCCACATTGTATACTTTCTTCCCGTTGTAAGGAGAAAGATGTGATTTTCCTTGAATATCATGAATACGAACCTGTTCATTGTTTACGATAACAAATGAAAATGTTGAAATCGCTGAAGAAGTAAGCCCTTCTTTCTCTGCAATTGCTTTAATCACACTATTTTCATTCACGATAATTTGTCCGTTATAACGAACGCTTTTATTTGTAGGGTTAGAGCCATCTAACGTGTAATAGATTGTTGCTCCTTCTGTATTCGTTGTTAACGTTACTGCTGTTCCTTTCGCAACTTCTCCTCCATTCGGTGAAGCTACTACATCACTAACACGGTTTTGTTCTTCCCCTTGAAACTTATGAGCTGTTACTGATTTTAAACCTGGGCTACTAAAATATAATTCAAGCGTCCCTGTTAAACTAACTTTCTTCCCGATATTTTCAGGATGATCTTTCACGTTTACTGCCGCTCTCACATCGCCTTTTGGTAACTGAACAGGCATGATTTTGTCTGGATTCGTTTCATTTGGCGAATCAGCAATTGCTACGTTTGTATCATCAAACTTAGCCGGATCTTTCGTGTATTTCGAAGGACTTTGCGTATATCCGACGATATACCCTTCCACTGTCCCCTTCGTTTTCCCTTGCTGCTTAAATACTTGAATTGCTTTTTCTACTGACATAGAAGTCGTTTCTTCTGCTTGTACTAAAGTTCCAGTAAATGAAAGCAATAGTATGAATGATAAAAAGATACTTAACAATTTCTTCACAGCCATTTTCCTCTCCCTATTTCATATTTTCTCAGCATGTCTATCATATCAAATGATTCGTTATATAGAATGATATTTCGACAAGTTTTACAAAAAATTAATCTAATTTACTCGTTTTCAAACTATAATACAAAATAATAATTTTACACTTTCTACGAATGCACTCTATAATGTTAGAGAGAGAAAACAGAAAATATCGATATTTCATTGGCATGTAAAATGGATTCATTTGAATAGGAGTGATTGGATGGAAGTACAGACAGAAACATACCGCGCAGCTATGAATGGAACATTAGAACGTCATTTTTCAGATATGATTGCTGTTATACCGACTAGAATTACAATTGAGCAGTTAAAACAACGGCTAGAAACTATCGCTACTAAAGTTGATGAGTTAAAAGTTGTTTATAGTGATGAGACAAGCCTTATTGTTGAGTTACATATGGATGAAAATGTCATACCGTATGAACTGCATATTGATGAAACGGATGATCCAGAAGAATACAAACTATACAATAGACAAGATTCCACAATCGTAGACCGTACTTTTGAAGATGCGGCTTATGGTACTGAAATTTTCACCCGTACGCTATTTGTAGGCGATGTGCTGGACTGCTTTTTCCAGCAGTTACAGTTTTTATGGAACCTTGCGCCAGATTTGTTATTTGTAATTGATTCAAGTGCAGCAATGAAGGTAATATCTAGAAGCTATATTGAATATCACGTTGAAAATGAATTATTACCTGACATTCCTGACTTGTACGTTATTCATTCCGTTTATGAAGACGATAAAGAAGGCGAGCCTACGCAATATTGGTTTCATACACACGGCCTTTTAAGAGCGGGCGTAACAGAAATAGAATTAATTATTCCAAATCGCATTCCTTCCTACTATGGCATTGGTGACCTCTTTCAAACATTTGCGAATAATGCCGTTGAAAATGGACAAGTCCCTATGAATGAGCCTATCGTTATCGCACATAGTCAGCAAGGTTCTATACATACAGTAGCTGTGCCGTGGGAAAAAGGTTTATCTTATATTGGGCATAAAACGAGTATAGATCAATTATCTTCAATTGAGGATGAAGAAGTGAAGCTACAACCAATAGATGCACAAAACACATTCTTAGGCGGGATGGATGACCGAGATGAATACCATCAATCGCCATCTGTTCTCTTGTTCAAATTTGATACTTCAGAAGAATGTATCGAAAGCTTTTTCAAAGAACACGAGGAAGCTACAGGGCTCATGTTCTATAAAACAAATAGTGAAACGGCTCGTATGGCTTACAATGCAAAAAATACTTTCGGGTATTTCAGCAACATTTTTCAAATTGAACAATCAAATGAGGAGTTTCGTTTTCTCGCTAAGTTTGGCGTTTCCTATGAAGAGGGTAAAAGCGAGCATATGTGGTTTGAAATGCAACATATTACAGAAGACTTTATTCAAGGAATACTCATTAATGAACCATATTTTATAGAAGATATGAGTGAAGGAAATAGTTATCATTTAGATTTTGATGACTTAACAGAATGGGTTATTTATGCAGGAGATGCCGTTATAAAGCCAAATAACTTATATATGTTTATTGGTGAATAAGTAACAAAACGCCTTCAATATGATTGAAGGCGTTTCTCTTTATTGTGCGATTAATTCCGTATTCATTACTTTCTCCAAATGAGAGAGTACACGTTTTGCAGCCTTCTCACCTTGGTCAATACAGTCCGGCAGACCAGAACCAGCGTAAGAACTACCTGCCAAGTATATACCTGGCAACTCTTTCTCCATAAATGTTGTGAGTTTCTTCATTCGCTCGTTATGGCCTACTGTATATTGGGGCATTGCTTCTTTCCAACGGCTTACGACTGTAAACTCTGGATTCTCTGTAATATCCATCGTCTTTCGTAAGTCTTCTAGTACGAGCTGAACGAGTTCCTCTTCTGTTTGTTCTACAACTGCTTCATCACCAGGTCGTCCAACGTAACATCGAAGAAGCGTTTTTCCTTTTGGCGTTGTATGTGGCCACTTTTTATGCGTCCACGTACATGCTGTAATTGTGTAATCACTATTTCGAGAGACAACAAATCCTGTACCATCAATATCTCGCTGAATGGCTGATTTCGGGAAAGCCATTGCTACATTCGCAACTGATGTGGACGGAATGTTGCGAAAGAAACGAAACTGCTTGTACTGTGCAAACATAGATGGCAATACTTTATGTGAACTTGCCACTACGACCGCGTCCGCTTCTATTTCTTTTCCGTTACTAAGAGTAATCGTATAGCCATCACCCTGTTTTGTAACTTTTTCAATGCGAGTTCCCTTTATTATCGTACCTTCATGCATCTTTGCTTCAAGAGATTCTACGATAGATTCTAAACCTGTTTTCACTGTTTGGAAGATTCCTTTTTTCGGTTCAGCTTTCTCTTCTTTCGGAGCGAGCGTACGCATACCGAGTGAAATACTGCGATGTTTCTGCTCAATTTGATACATTTGCGGGAATGTTGACATTAAGCTCATTTCATCAATATCCCCTGCATAAATACCAGATAGTAATGGTTCTATTAAATTTTCAACCACTTCATTTCCGAGGCGATGTCTGAAAAAGTGCCCGAGTGATTGGTCAGATACTGGTTTTGATCTTGGCATTAATAGATCAAAACCAGCTCTTAGTTTCCCAATTGGGGAGAACAGCCCGGAAAATAGAAACGGCGTAATTTGCGTTGGAATTCCCATCATTGATCCATTCGGCATTTTATGTAACCGATTGTTTACGAGGATAAATGATTGACCGGCCTCATTATTTACAAGTTCATCGCCAAGACCTAATTCTTTCACTAATCTAGCTGCACTTTCTTTTCGTGCTAAGAAAGAATCCGGTCCGCGCTCAATTGTAAATCCATCTTTTCGAACGGTTTGAATTTTTCCGCCAAGTTTACCCGATGCTTCTATCAGTAATGTATCAATCGGCAAGTTTTTTTCATGAATATTTTTTTGTAAGTTATACATTGCTGTTAATCCAGTGATGCCTCCGCCGATGATCACAACTTTTTTCCTCAAGCAGGCTCCCCCTTTCTTCTTACAGTACAGATTCTTTTTTCTTTACTACAACATCTGTTAAGCAGTCAATAAATGCGTCCGATGCGTTTGGCATTTCTGGACGATAATATTTCGCGCCAATTTCATCCGTTACCACTTTACACTCAAAGTCGTTGTCATATAAAACTTCTAAATGTTCCGCAACAAATCCAACTGGTGCATATACGAATGAAGTATAACCGTGCTTTTCATTTAGTTCTCTCGTTAAATCTTGTACGTCGGGACCAATCCAAGGATCTGGTGTGTTTCCTGCACTTTGCCAACCTACTGCATAGTTTGCTACTTCAGCGCCTCTTGCAATATAGTCCGCTGTTTCATTTAATTGATCTGGATATGGATCGCCCATTGCGATAATTTTTTCTGGTAAGCTATGAGCTGATACGATTAATACTGCTTTTTCACGTTCTGCGTCTGACATACCGTTATATATACCTTTCACTGCATCAACCCAGTACTGGATAAATTTCGGTTCTTTATACCAGCTATCGATGCCATGAATTGTTAAGTTTCCAAGTTTCTCAGCTTCTTCTTGTGCTCGTCCAACGTATGATTTTACGCTAAACGTAGAATAGTGCGGCGCAAGAACAAGTGCGATTGCATCTTGTATACCGTCGTTATGCATATCTTTCACCGCGTCTTCAATGAACGGTTCAATATGTTTTAAGCCAAGATACATATGGTACTCGACTTCATCTTGTACTTCATTTAAACGCTTCTCTAACTTCTTAGCTTGCTCTAATGTAATAGTAGCTAAAGGAGAAATACCACCAATTGCACGGTAACGCTCTGTTAAATCTTCTAGCATTTCAGGACTTGGCTTTCTTCCTCTGCGAATATGTGTATAGTAACGTTCAATATCTTCTTCTTTATATGGCGTTCCGTATGCCATTACAAGCAAACCAATTTTCTTTTTCATACAGCAATTCTCCTTTACTTCGCTAACTGCCCTTTAGAGTATTCATGAATAAATGTAGTTAAACGTTTTAATGTATCTGGATTTACTTCTGGGAATACACCGTGACCTAAGTTAAAGATATAACCCGGCTGTTTCATCCCTTGATCTAAAATACCTTTTACATGTTCTTCAATAACAGACCATGGCGCAAGTAAGAACGAAGGATCCATATTACCTTGTACCGCCTTGTGAACGCCGCGTGCACGTGCTTCTTCAATTGGTAAACGCCAGTCTAAACCGACTACATCAAGCGGTAAGTCGTGCCATTCATTTACTAAGTGTGCAGCTCCTACGCCGTGCATAATCATCGGTACACCCATCGTGCGAACTTCTGCAAAAATACGCTCCATTGCTGGTTTAATAAATACGCGGTAATCTGCTACGTTTACTGTTCCAACCCAAGAATCGAAAATTTGAACTGCTTTTGCCCCTGCGTTAATTTGCGCTTTTAAATATGTAATAACCATATCTGCTAGCTTATCCATTAAAGCGAACCAAGCTTTTGGCTCTGCATACATGAACGCTTTCGTATTATGGTAGTTACGAGATGGACCGCCTTCAATCATATAGCTCGCTAATGTAAATGGAGCTCCTGAAAAACCGATTAACGGTACATCTAGCATTTCAGTCGTTAATAAACGAATTGTATCTAATATGTACGGTACGTCATCTTCTGGATTGATTTCCCCTAGTTTTTCTACGTCTTGTAAAGAACGGATTGGATTATCAATAACTGGGCCAATACCTGATTTAATTTCTACATCCACACCAATTGCAGGTAGTGGTGACATAATATCTTTATAAAGAATTGCTGCGTCTACGTTATACTGATCAACTGGCAGTTTTGTAACGTAAGCACATAACTCTGGATTATGTGTAATTTCAAATAAAGAATACTTTTCTTTTATCTTTCTATATTCCGGCTGCGAACGACCTGCTTGACGCATATACCATGCTGGTACATAATCAGTACGTTCCCCCCTACATGCTTTTAAAAATGTCTCATTTATAGTTCTTACCAAGACCCTAGCTCCCTTCCTTACCACAATGCTTCGAATACGTTCGATATTTATCTTTTTTTACTATACAGCTTGTAAAAACAAAATGCATAATATTATGTACGTTGTTCATTAAATTGACACAAACATTCTTAAAAACGCTTACTATTTTCACAACATTCTTATTATAACACAGAGAAAAACTATGGTTTAGCTACTTTTGACTTTTCTCCTTCGCGATTCGTTTGTGTGTTATATGGTACAACGTAAAAACTCGGTTTTGAAAAGATGTTAACGAACTTTTCCTCATATTCCCCGGCACCATTTACAGTACCTACATGCGTATGAATTCCATTTTCCACTCTATAAATACGATACATAATTCTTTCATCTGGGAGTGGTGTCCAGCTTAATTTCGCTTTAAATAAACCGAAAGGGCTAAATGCTAATTTCATTTTCACATCTTCAATCTTGCGCAGCCGAATTGGAGCACCGATTGTTTCCACACCTTCTGGTTTCCTAAACTGCTCTTTCTGTTCTACATTTGCTTTCGTTAAAATTTTCTTAAATAATTTTGTTGCTGACGCACTTTCTCCTTGCAACTGATGCTCTTTATCTATGCGGTCATAACCAATCCAAACAGCGCCTACTAAATTTGGCGTATAGCCAACGAACCACATATCCCTCGCCCCATTATCGTCATTTGGTAAGGAAGTTGTACCTGTTTTCCCAGCTAACGCTCCGTTATATACACCGGCTTTCGCTGTCCCTTCCTTTACAACTCCTTCTAACATTTTTGTCATATACCATGCCGTTTGTTTCGAGAAAATTTTCGTTTCTACTTTTGGTGATTCTCCAATGACTGCGCCGTGTCTATTTAACACTTTATCAATAACGTGCGGCTCAATAATATCACCATTTGCTAAAAACGCACGATACATTTTCACAAGATCAAATGTTGAAACACCATTTTTCAATCCGCCAAGCGCTGTGCTTAAACCAGCATCGGCAATGTGAACATTCCCTTTCTCTAAATATTGCTTTCCTTCTTCTACCCCCAACTCGTTTAATAAAGAAACTGCTGGTACATTTGCTGACTCTAAAATCGCATCGTACATCGTTATTTCTTTCGAATATTCACGGTTATAGTTCCGAGGCTCATAACCTTCAAAAGAATGTCTTTCATTCGTCAATAAAGAATACGGATTATACTTTTTCGTTTCGAGTGCTGGCGCATAGACGATAAGTGGTTTTAGCACAGAACCGGGCTGTCTTTTTGCAAAAACGCGATTAAATCCTCTCGGGACGTACTTTCTTCCGCCAATCGCAGCTTTAATCCCGCCCGTACGATTATCCATTAATAAAAAAGCACCTTGCGCCCCCTCTTCTTTCCCAGGGAAATTCCTTGCATCTTGAAACTGGTTATACGCTACCTTTTGAATTTTTTCATCCATCGGTACGACAAACGTATATCCTCCGCGAAGCACTTCTTGATGAGACAATCCGTATAAACGAGCTGCTTCATCTATAACCATATCAATATACGGCATATATGCGAGTTCATTCTCATCTAAGTTTTTATATAGTGCAATTGTCTTTCCTTGATAACGTACGCTTTCTTCGGCAGTCAAATAGCCTTGTTTATGCATAAGTGACAATACGAGATCGCGGCGTTCTTTACTCTTCTCTGGAGAAAAATAAGGTGAATAACCGTTTGGCGACTTCGGAAGACCTGCAAGCATTGCTCCTTCTTCTACTGTTAAATCTTCTACATTTTTATTAAAATATAACTTTGCTGCTGCTTGAATACCGTAAGCTCCATGGCCAAAATAAATATGATTCATATACATTTCAAGAATTTGTTGCTTCGTATATTTTTGCTCTAATTGAAGGGAAATTGCGACTTCCTTCAACTTGCGCGTAAATGTTTTTTCACGAGTTAAAAAGACGTTTTTAGCAAGTTGCTGCGTAATCGTGCTACCGCCTTCGACCTTCTCTCCAGCTAACGTGTCTTTATAAAGAGCACGAAATATAGACGGGTAATCAATTCCTTGATGCTCATAAAAACGAGAATCTTCCACCGCAACGAACGCCTGCTGCACATATTTCGGAATTTGCTCGATTGGTACGAGGTCTCTATTTTCTACGTATAATTTCGTAATTTCTTTCCCTTTCTGGTCAACGATACGTGATGAAGAGTGGAAAACGAGCTGCTTTTCATCCATCATATAGCCACCAGCTAACACAATTAGTTTATAAAGGACAATCGCTAATAGTAGCGTTGCTAACCCACCTAATAAAGTCCACTTTACTTTCTTCATACATCGGCCTTCTTTCCAAATGATGGTACATTTATTATTTGAAAAAGAGGTATCTTTATGTATATAATCTTCGAAGTTTTTTAAGAGAGTTGATATAATAGAAACAAATAAATAAGGGGGCATTAAAATGAAGGCTATTATTTCATACGAAACACCTCTAGAACAAGCACATTTCACTGCAAAAAATGATGAAAAAAATATGTTTTATAAAGAAAATACAGAAGAATCTGTAGAAGGATCACTTCAGTATGACGTACTAGACGCTGTTGGAGAATTTAAAGGACAACCTGGCTACATCGTTTGTAACAACATTTCTGTAACAGATGAAGGTCGCCCAGTATTTGAAAACCGTTTTAAAAATCGCGCAGGCCTTATTGAAAACGAACCAGGATTCCAAGCAATCCGCGTTCTACGCCCATTAAGTAACGATACATATGTCATCTTAACGATGTGGGAAACAGAGCAAAACTTTAAAGACTGGACAGAATCACGTTCATTCGAAAATGCTCATAAAAAACGCCCCACACAAGCAGAAGGACAAGCTCCGGCGCATCCACATGCAGAACAGCAAAAGAGTATTTTCTCTCGTCCGTCATTTGTAACTACTTTTGATGTGTTAGTTTAGTTTTTTTGTATTGTGGTTTCTCCAAGGATGCGGTACATGAAATTATATCGGCGATTTTTCGAATATATCGGCGCAACTCGAAATATATCAGCGATTTTTAAAATATATCGGCGCAACTCAAATTATATCAGCGATTTTTGAGATATATCGACTTATCGACAAATCACGACACAAAAAGGAAACACCGTTACACACCGGTGTTTCCTTTTTCTTTGTACCAATTATATATACGAAGCGCATCTTCTTTTTGCATATGTTTCACTTTATAACGATGCCCCGCTACTGATACGACAGCTGCACATAGCTCGTCTTTCTTTTGGAAATACGACTGACTGTATCCGACTGCTTGCACATGCCTTCTTCGCATGATTCCTGTATATTTCGCGAGTCCTCGGTATACCATGACTAACTGATTGTCCCGTATCATATAACCACTACTTGTATACCGCGCGTATGCAAGTAACGTAAATATAATACATAATGGTATGAGAGTGAATAACGCGATATTTTGTTTAAAATATATACTCGCACCTATGATTGGCACAGCGAGTACGGCACTTGTAATCCAGCCCATGATGACATAACGACGTAATGCTGCTTTCGGTAAATGAACGATTTCCGCTTCCATTTCATACGGCAACTGTAAATATGCGAGTAACTGCTGCACATCTTTTTTCTTCATAAAAGGATGTAACATCACTTCATTTCCTGCCGCTTCTATACTTTGAATGACTTCTACTTCGACAGAGCAATATCCGAAAGGCTGGCGGAGAATGCCTTCTTTCACCGTAATCGCTTGAATACGGTGTAATTTTAAAACAAACTCTTTCTTATCAAATAAACCTTGCACGATGCGAACTTCATTTCCGTTTCGCTCAATTTTAAAGTTCGCATATTTTAATGCATAACCTGCTGTTGAAATGACCCACGACACTGCCATTAAAATCGCCGCCATAACAATTAATTCATATACACCGTTATCCATCACATACGTTTCTACTTTATTGATAAGCCATTCTGGTAGAAATTGATTAAACTCTGTGTAAAGGATGACTAACATAGAAAACACTAATCCGAATCTACCAGATGTAATAGATGCTGCTAAAATCTCTTTCGTTGTTAACTGATATACCGTCTTACTTCCTTCTTCCGCAGGCCCTTCTTCACTCACAACACTTCTTTCTTTATGTAATAAAGCAATGAGTTCCTTCGCTTCTGCTTCTCTAATACCCGCCAACATCACTTCTGGCTCAGTACCGCCGCCTGCCACTTCAATATTTAATTTCGTCAGTCCAAATATTTGATAGATGATGTTAGAAGACGTACTAATATTTTGCACACGTTCTTTATTTAAGTAACTTTCTTTCTTTACAAAGACGCCATGTTTAATATGTAAAATATTATTTTCAACCCAGTACACTTTAAAATACCATTTTATAGCTGAGAAAATAGCCATAATGAATAATACAAACAAAAGAACAAGATGCAAGAAATACCATGGTTCTACTTCACCATCTGATCGAAATAAAACAAGAAAAATAAAAGGCAACAAAGTCGCAACTCGAATCCCTAATAAAATCGTGATCGGATGTTGCCTCTTATACATCCTCATCACTCACTTTCGCAAGTTCTCCAATTTGTCTTTTCAACTGCTCTGCTTCTTCTTTCGTTAAACCTGGAATACTATGAGAAGTTGCTGCTGTTGAAATATGTAATTCTGCTAAATTGTACTTTCTCATAATCGGGCCCTGTTCAATCGTTACGTGCTGCACACGAATCATCGGAATAAGCACGCGTTTTACAACGAACATTCCCTTTTGAATCTCAATCTCTTCTTCATTTAATCTGTAACTATAATAGCGCTGACGTAAATTTGGAAATACAAAATAATCGAGCGGAATAAATAGAATAGCTCCTGTGACTAACAAGCCAAACAACCAACCCCACCAATTAAAATTGATCATAAAAAAGAAATACGCAATTACGACTGCTAGTATAACTGCCGCCCCAATTAAAGCATGAATTCGCCACACTTTCAGCATATTAGAATGAATCTCCCTTTCTAACGGCTGCATCTCATCACTCCAATTATATGAATTTATTACTTATATATTAGTTGGTATATACATTTTTGTAAAATTATAGTTTTTTACATCGTATCGAGAACATCTTTAAAATTCCCTTCATTAATGGAATACACTTGAAACTGAATGTAATCTATCTCATTCGTATCTGGCTTAGCAAATGGCAAAATGTTAAATCTAGAAGCCGATCTTCCTAGCATATCTACAATCATAAGAGAAACGTCAATATATTCGAAGTCTACACAGAATACGACTGCTTCTCCCGTACATTCATACTCTTTAATCGCATCGTAAGACTTATTGGCACTAATTAACATTACTTTTAATAGTTGGTTCAAATTTTCTGGTTTAAAATTAATCATATACGTGGCTCCTTTTTCAACAAAACACTACAAAAATAGTGTAATCTTATACTTTCATAGCTTCACACATCAATTATATTAAAAATAAAGCTAGTTTTTTATAAATTTTTTGATATAATTACTTACGGGAAAAGGGAAGAATTTTGTCTTCCCTTGTGTTTTTATTTGCATCTAGTACTTTTGCTAGATGCTTTTTTTACGCTAAAAAGGTATCCTCAAACACTTTGAGGATACCTTTCCATTAATTTAGTGCACTTCAACAATCGTACCATCTTCAAATACTTTAAATACGCCAGTAAATCCTGATCCAGCTGCGCCTTCTATTTTATATGTCGTACGCACTCTAATTTGATAATATTTCTTTCCATTCTCTACTTGCGTATTTTCTAGCGTATAATCATAGTCTTCTTTATATTCATTTTTAATATATTCTTTCGCTTTCTCAAAAGTAAATGCATCTTGAGTCTTTCCTGTTTCTACCTTTTGGTTCTTCTCTGTCGTTACCTTCTGGTTCTTTTCTGCTTCTACTTTTTGAGTCTTCTCTGTCGTTACCTTTTGGTTCTTTTCTGTCTCTGCCTTTTGAGGCTTCTCTGTTGTTACCTTTTGATTCGTTGCTACATTAGTTTTTTCTGCCTTCGCTACCGTTGCATTCTTTTCTGCTTCACCAATTTTAGTAATTAATCCTGAAGCCTTTTTATTATATTCTTCAAGATTTTTGTTATCTTTTGTTTCTGAAACTAGCTTATTTAATATATCTTTCGCTTCTGCGTAATTTTTCTTATTTATTAACTCTTCACTTTTCACTAGTTGCTCGCTATACTTCTTTTTTTGTTCGACGATAGCTAATAATGCTGTTCGTTCTTCCTTCGCTTGTTTTACTAACGTACTATTTCCATCCTTCATGTTCTCTACTTTTTCAAATGACTTGATTGATTCTTCTACCTTTGTTTCTTCTTTTAACTTCACAGCTTCAATCATTGCTTTTGTTTGTTCTACAAGCACCTTTGCATCTGAATCATCTTTCTTCTCATCTAGTGCTTTTTCAAATGATGATAAGGCATTTTTATATTCTTTATTCGTTAACGCGGTCTTTCCTTCATCCATTACTTTGTCAAAATTCCCATTACTACATCCAGCTAACATTAAAAGTGTAAGTCCAATTACCATTAATAACTTTTTCATTTTTTCTCCTCCTATATATCCCCTAAAACAATAGCTTTATATGTATAAAAGTCTGTGTAGTAATTAGACTGAGCGTAAATATGTACTTTATGTGCGGGAAAGGAAGTACATTTCATTTAACTATCATTACTTAAAACTCCTAAATAGTTGGTTTTCTTCTTTTAAAGACAGAAAGGAATTTTAATAATGTGCGCAAAGTTCTCACCAAGCTCTTTACTACACACACTCTTATACACATAGAAAAACTTTTTGAACTTCATATATCCTCTGACGATTTGATACACACTCCGATTTGTAACATACCGAAAAACAAAAAGAAAACAAACTGTAATATAAGTTACAGTTTGTAGCTATTTTGTAACACAAATGTAACACATGGTTTTTAAACATACAATAGTTTTTTTACATTATTTTCCCCACCTTCTATATTTTAAAGCGTTAATCCGGTTCTAATCCTTAATGTAATACGTATTTTCATAACAATCGCGCTAAAAAAAGAATTTACATTTTTGATTAAATTGAAGGATATACCCCCTTAAAAAGAAAAAATACGCTATTCTTTCCTATGAGCCTATAGGAAGAAAGAATAACGTATTTTTCAAAAATGAGTTCTTTTATACAAACGCTTTAGTTCTATATCACAATTAAAAGGGCAATCAACGCTAATATAGCTGGAAGTCCTTGTTTTACAATAATTGATTTATTAGATGTGAAACCGCCAAACAGAGCTGCTACTACCACACACATTACAAAGAATAATTGAACCATATAACCAATTGAATTGAGACCAAGTATAAGTCCCCAAATGAGACCAACGGCTAAAAATCCATTATATAAACCTTGGTTTGCAAACATAATGGCTACGTTTCGATCTCCTTCTAAATGCTCGGGTAATTGAAAAGCACGTTTTGCCACTTTTGAATTCATAAAAAACATTTCGAGGATCATGATAAATAAATGTTCTAATGCTACGATCCCGACTAAAATAGCTGCGATTATTTCCACAGTATTGTGCCCCCTCTATCTTCGCTTTAATCTTATAGCTTATATAAAAATCCGACATCGTCTGAATAATACGTTTTCGAAAATTCCTTCTTCTTACTTATTAAAACATTAATTGATACATCAATATTTGATGCATCAATTAATATACAACTCCTCTTTTAGTTTTGCAAGTTTTTTTGCTCTATTCGTTTTATTTTGTTCCGTCAACTTCAAATCAATTCAAAACCCCTGTTCACTCTCTAGAAACTATGGTGTTTTTCAATAACTACAAAAAAAATCAGCTAAATCATCAAATTAATAATTAGTTGTCTCCAAAGACGAAAATTTTATTTCTTTTTTATTTGATAAGGCGGCGTTCATTCTTTCATCATGGCATAAAAAAATGTTATTACTCTTGTTAAATTGAGTAATAACATTTTTATTTAAAGCTATTTAACAAATTTGCTTCCAACTAGCATCCTTCACATCTTCACTAGTCGGCTTTCTAACCAATTCAATACATCGCTTTTCACAGGCACCAAACACAATGAAATTTTCCTGCGCTTGTCTTAACGAAACTTCATTTGCCCCGCCTTCATAGTCAGGCTCTTTAAATTGAACAGAATCATCTTCCCAAAAACATATGTTACAAATTTCATATGTACCTGGTGGTTCTTCTTCTAATGTTTTATATCCGCAGCATGGACAAGTGTATTTCATATAATCACCTTATTTTCCTTCATATGTAGTCCTACTTACTAAAAATGTAATAGAGCAAATTATAGTTAATCCCATAAAGTACATCATTTTAATAATACGAGTATTTTCATATGTTGTAGGAACCCCGTCAGATATAATTTCATAGCAAAAAACAATACTTATGGCTAAAAGAATATATAAAATTAAGGATGGGATAAAATGTAGCTTTATAGGTAAAATAACGCACCTAAACAATATCTCTCCAAGAAGACATCCAACTAAAACAACAGGGACTCCAACTATTAAAGTAGCGACCAACATTTGGGCCATAGCAATAAAAAGATTCGTAAAAATAGAAAATAGCTCTCCTTCAAAAATCCCCTTCTCATCGTATATTTGAATTATCGTCATTGAAATAAATAAGCTTAATAAAGAATGGGAATACGGAATTAAAAATTTCCCCAATCCTGCTCACCTCACTTTTTTTTGCGTCACATATATTATTCATTATTTCCTATCATTTTTACATAGAAAAATAACTCGCCTTCCGCAAAAGACGAGCCATTCCATTTAATTCTCACTTATTCTCTTCTTATACCAATCCTGCATTCTCTCCGCATCTTCTACTCTCGTATGCTCTAATTTATAACTCGATGATGCGCTAGAGAACTTATACGTACATAAATCCGCGCGGCGCTGGAAATAGGATTGCGTCTTTTCCATTGATTGGACGTGTCTTCTTCTAACAAGTCCTGTATATTTTCCAACACTGCGATATACAAGCGTAATTTGCTCTCCATTTACACTGTAACCATTTGTTTTAAATGTTGCGTATCCAAGTATAAAGATGAGGATCGCAAGCGGAATGAGTGCCCACATAATGAAGTGCTTTTCAAAGTATATACTTATTCCAATAAGCGGGATAGCTAGCATTGCGAAGAAGATGAAGCTATCAATGAGATAGCGGCGTAATGCTGCTTTTGGTAATGAAATAATATTTGTATTCAGTTCGTATGGTAATTGTAAATGTGCGAGTAACTGTTGTACTCGGTCTTTTCGAATGATTGGATGGAGTGTAACTTTTTCTTTTTCGTCACCCGTTCCCTTACTTTGAATCACTTCTACTTGCACAGCACAATAGCCGAATGGCTGACGTAAAATACTTTCTTTTATCGTAATACCTTGAATACGGTGCAATTTTAGGACGAGTTCTTTTTTCTCAAGTAATCCTTGTGAAATGCGGACCTCATCATTTCTTCGATTCACTGTGAAATCTCCATGTTTTAGCGCATAACCGATTGTCGATATAATCCATGAAAGGACGATCAAAATGGCTATCATGAAAATCAAGCCATATATATCGTGGTCCATTACATACGACTTTACGCCATTCTCTATCCATTTCGGAATGTACTCATCTACTTGGTGGTACACGAAAAAGATTAATGAGAATAATAGTCCAAACTGACCAGATGTAACAGAAGCTAATAAAATCTCTTTCCAAGTTAACTTGTATTCTGTCGATTGTTTTTCTTCTGTAACGATTTCTTTTTCTATTGCATGTTCCGCTTTTTCGTCTAGCGTTCCTTCTGCTTTCACTTCTGGAGTTGGCTCATTTAGCAAAGCAATAAGCTCAGTTGCCTCTTCTACTGTAATACCGGCTAAGCTAACCTCCGCTTCATCGCCCCCACCAGCTGTTTCGATTTGGATTTTCTTTAAGCCAAGCATTTGATATAACACGTTAGAACTTGTATTAATCGTTTGAACACGTTCTTTATTTAAGTAGCTCTCCTTCTTCACAAAGAGGCCTTGTTTTACATGTAATACGTTATTTTCAACCCAGTATGTTGTGTAATACCATTTTTCAAACGCTGAAAAAACGGTGAGTAAACCGAATGCAGCGGGAATTAAATACCAAAACGGGAATTTTCCATTTAAGCTAAACATGAAAATAAAGAGTGGTATAAAATCTGTTATTTTTAATTCCAGTAACATCGTGATTGGATGCTGCCTCTTATACATCCTCATCACTCACTTTCGCTAATTCTGCGATTTTCGTTTTCAACATTTCCGCTTCATACATCGTTAAACCTGGGATGCTGTGAGAAGTTGCTGCTGTTGAAATGTGTAATTCTGCTAAACTGTATTTTCTCATAATCGGCCCTTGTTCAATCGTCACATGCTGTACACGAATCATCGGTACTAATACGCGCTTTACGACGAAAAGACCGTGTTGAATTTCAAGTTCTTCTTCATTTAGTTGGTAGCTGTAATAACGCTGACGTAGTTTTGGAAATAAAAAGTACGAAAATGGTGCGAACACAACTGTTAGCCCAATCATCACATACAAAATCCACGCCCACCAATCAAACTTTATCATGAGGAAAAGGTAAGCTAAAATGACAAGAATACCGATTCCTTCTTCAATTACAGCCCGAACTTTCCACACCTTGACCATGTCAGGGTGAATTTCATTTTTCAATGGATCCATGTAACCACTCCAAATCTAGTAATCTAATATATGAATAGTCTCAATCTATATTTTACATAACCTTACAGAAAATTGAAATTCAATCTTCTTTCTTCTCAGGAATAAAATATCCGAACCAAAGTAGCCAAATGAAACCGATTAACTTCATCCAATTTCCATCCGCTTGAAAAGCTTCTATCATGCCTGGAATTTTATACACCCCAATAAATCCAAGAAAACCGAGCCACCAGTTTTTTTGCATTTTCATCTTTACTCCTCCTTCATGACGTTTTTCACATTTCGAATCCAAATTTCCTTATACTTTAACTGAAATCCCATGAGTATGTAATTGCTCATATTATCAATTACGAGCGCTAGCGTATGAGCGTTTTCTTCCGTTGCATCTTGTGACACAACGCCCAGTCTCGCGCCTTTCTTCAATAATTCGTGGAAACCATTTAAAAACTCTTCTTGTATTTCAAATAAGCGTTTCTGATACTTTTCATTTCGCGCCGCAGTTACGATAAATTCATTTATGACGCGCAGTATTCCTTCTTGTCCTTCATACTCAGAGAGCATATGTAAACCATCTGTGATTAACTTTTCTGCAAAATTTTCTCTCGTATATTGCTCTTTATCAAAATAACTCACGAAATGATACCCAGAAAAAATTTCTTCAAATAAAAAGTCCACTAACGCTTCTTTAGAAGAAAAATGATAATAAATAGCCGGTTTTGAAATACCTACCTCTTTCGCAATCATGGAAAGACTCATCTTCTCAATGCCGTGCTCTGCCATAAGTTTAAATGATGCCTCTACAATGTTTTGCGATGTTTGTAAATTCTTTGTCATACTGTACCTCACTTATTTTTACTTACCGGTCGGTAAGTAAATTATAAAATGAAACGAAATGATTTTCAAGTTAGTTAGCGCTCCAGGAGGAATTTATTGGTAAATGGAGAAGAATATAAAACAAAAGCAATATATAACAATAAGGAGGATATCATATGGGACTTGGTGGTAAAGGCGGTAGTGGTGGTAATGGCGGCGGTGAAGCTGGACAAGCTGGCAAAAGTGGATTTTCATTACTCATTGTACTTTTTGTCGTATTGATTATAGTTGGAGTTAGCTATATTGGGCTTGGCTTCTAAGAAAAGGCGTCCTACATTACACATGTAGGACGCCTTGTTTTTAATCCTTATTCAACAATCGCATACGATAACAATTCATCGTTACTTCTCCAAGTCTTTGCAGTAATTGATAGTTCGCATATGCGCCGACTGGGGCACCGATTATCGGTACGAGCTGAAGCATTTTCGCTAAATCGATATAGTCTCGGTACTCTGTTTGGAACTTTTCCCAGTCCATATGATTTTCTTCTTCTGTATCCCACGTTTCGATTGCTTTCCATATTTCTTTTCGGTGTTCATCACTTGAAAAGGCAAGTTGGAAAACGTGAAGGATAAAAAGGCGCTCTTCTTTATCGCTCGTATCAAATCCGTACAATGTTGCTGCATCGAATAAAAATTTAATTTTAATGCCGAGCAACAGCGGAAAGTCAGCAAGGCCAAGGAGAATACCGCCTGCTCCCGTCCCCGCTCCTTCTGCCGCTGCTATTTTTTTATACTCATCCATTTTTTTACGTACTTCATCATCTCGTCTTTGCAATGACCAGTTCGTCTCTTTTAATTTCGGCTTTATAAAGTTTGATCCGGCACTAATTGTTTGCACCATCATCCGAATCGTTTCTGTTAATACTTTTTGCACTTTCGCCGGAATAAGCTGCTGTACTTTCGTCTGCACTTTCTTTGAGAACCGTGTCATCATAGAAGAATCTTTCATGAATGTAGCTTTCCACTGCTCCAGTTCTTTTATAACCTTTTCTTCATATGTAATCATAGGTTCATTCCCTTCAATTTAAACGCTCAATACGTTTTACCCCGTATTGATAAACGAAACCGATACTAAATACTATGCTTACGACTAGTAAAATTCCTGTCATCATGAAATCTTTCGTAGCAAGTGCAAATATGATTGTAAATACAACGCTGCCAATAATGAGAATTGCATTTAATAAAGTAAGAAAATCTTTCTTCTTCTCTTCTCCGCCTACTGGGTACAAATCAAGCCAAATTTTCATGCGGTGATGTTTCCATAAAGTTAATAGCTGATAACCGATTAAGTATAGGAAGATAAGGCTTACGATAAATCGTCCATATAAAAACGGAATGAAGTAAAGAATAACTCCGCCAAGAGCGAGCAGGCGCACATATAAGCCAAAATAATTACCAGATCTTAAGAACGTTCTCGTATATAAGTATAAATAGGTACGCTTTTCACCGATCATCGAAAGAATGAAATCAAGCCATTTTCTACGTGCTACTCTCTCTTTTAATGCTGGTACATCAACGAACATGTTCGCGATGCGGTACAGCAGCATCATCTTCTTACCTTCTTCAGAAATTAAATACTCCCAGTTTAACGGCTTTCCCTTCACCATTTGATGCAGAATAGCGAGGTATAACACCATCAGAAGGATGATTCCGGCAATAAACATAACGGAAGTACGTTCCACAAGGAAATAAACAAATAAGGCGTTTAAAATAAATCGAATGAACCAATCGGCTCTTTGTATATTTTGATCTGTTAAAAATGACTTTTCCCACGCGACGAATAAGTTCCACGCTTTTACAATAACAAACGCGATTACAATCCATATATACGCCGCTCCTGTTTGCTTCATTTGCTGGAAGTATAACGGAGCAAGCGCTGCTGCTACGATTGCAATTATGTATAACTGAATCATAAACGTAAAAAGAAATGCCTTTGTGAAGTACGGTTTTAACTTTTCTTCCACTGGCAGTAAGTAAACGAGATCCGCTTCTTTTAACAACGTTTGAATGGATCCGGCCGTTAATATGAGTCCAAGCAACACTGCCATAACGAGCGCAGTCGGAAACGAAGGTGTTAACGTTTGTAACCATTGCTGGTAATAATACGCTCCTGCGCCGATGATGAATACGAAAATAAATTTTAAATGATCATTAAATACGTATTTACTATATGTACGAACTTCTTGTAAAAAGTAACGAAATCGTTCTTTCCATAACGCTGTGCTATTCATAATCTTCTTCCTTCGTTAATGCAATATAAATATCATCTAACGTTGCACCTGGCATATGAAACTGTGATTGCAGCTCAGATAATGTTCCCTTCGCTCTCACTTCGCCTTGATGCAAAATAATGAACGAATCACAATAACGCTCTGCCGTCGCTAAAATATGTGTGCTCATTAAAATACCTGCACCACTCTTTTTCATTTGGTCCATCATTTGAAGGAGTGATTGGATTGCTAACGGATCAAGCCCAACGAACGGTTCGTCCACAATGTAAAGAGATGGCTCTACTAAAAACGCACTCATAATCATTACTTTTTGTTTCATCCCTTTTGAGAAATGAGACGGAAACCATTTCAAACGATTTTTCATACGGAATTCTTGTAATAATTGTCCTACACGTTCTTCATATTGTTTTTCATCAACACCGTAAGCCATCGCTGTTAACTTCAAATGTTCTTCTAGCGTTAGCTCATCATATAATACTGGTGTTTCTGGGATGAACGAAAAACTAGAACGGTACGCTGTCATATCATCACGAATTGTTTTCCCATTAATCGTGACAGTTCCTTTTTTCGGTTCCATTAAACCGATAATATGTTTAATCGTCGTACTTTTACCTGCTCCATTTAAACCGATTAAGCCGACAAGTTCACCTTTATTCACAGAGAACGAAACATCTTTTAATACAGGTCGTTTCGTATATCCTCCTGTAACATTTTCTACACGCAATAACTCGCTCATACGACACCACTTTCTTCATTTATATTCGTTCTATATTCATCTTACCAAAAATTACGCTGTACTACATAGTATCGATGCGTTCAAAAAAAATTTAAATTTGTTCGCATATATTATTACGAAAGCGGACATCATAATTATTGAAGAAGGAACACATTGAAAAAGCGACCACCTATTGATGAGTACAACAACATAGTGAAGTCATCATGAAATGGGGTGTCCATGTTGGACAAAGGAATTTACACATAACCAGATTATTTGTTTTATTTTCGAAACGGGGTGTCTCCGAAAGAGCATATACTGTTTTAAAAAGTAAACAATTTCATTTAAAAAGATTGCAATTCATTTCACTTGAAAATGGGGTGTCTACGGCAGAAACTTTAGCCGATTTACCGTGCATTTCTTAAAATAAATGAGGTGTCTGCGAAACGTAAATTACGATAATGCTTTTTCAATCCCTCTTCAGAAAACAGGAAGCTGAGTCAGCTTCCTGTTTTTCGTGTTTGTTCTCTTATGTAATTATGGTAAAATACGGCTAAGGATATTTGAAAGGATGAGATCAATGAATCATACAGCGGATAATTGTATTTTTTGCAAAATCATTGACGGGCAAATCCCTTGCTCAAAAGTATACGAAGATGAACATGTGCTTGCATTTTTAGATATTAGTCAAGTGACAAAAGGACATACTCTTGTTATTCCGAAAGTTCACAAACAAGACATTTTTGCGTTAACGCCAGAAATCGCATCACATATTTTTTCTGTCGTTCCAAAAATCGCAAATGCGATTAAAGCAGAGTTTAATCCAGTTGGCTTTAACCTACTTAACAACAACGGTGAAAAAGCTGGACAAACTGTGTTCCACTTCCACCTTCATTTAATTCCACGCTACGGTGAAAACGATGGTTTCGGTGCTGTTTGGAAATCACATCAAAATGAATACACAATGGAAAATTTACAAAACATCGCAAGTACAATTGCAAATAGCGTGAAATAGTGACACTATAATAAGTAGTCATACATAACAAGCCACTTTCCTAAAGTGATTAAATATGGCACGGCTTGTTTCTCCACTTAAGATGCCAGGGACTGCACACTTTCCTTTCCCTCGTCTTAAAGATATGCATATTTTTTCACATCATGAATACGAACAAAAAATAAGGAGGTCTCCTTTTATGTCAAAAGCTAAATCCTTTATTACCGGTGTCATTTGCGGCGGAGCAGTTGCTGGACTAGCTGTTCTTTTCTCAACTCCTTCTTCTGGCAAAGACATGCGCGGCAAGTTAAAAGAAAAAGGAAATGATATTAAAAAGACTTTAGCTGATATTACAGCTGATACAAAATTATTAAAACGTCAAATCGTTGAAACTGCTTCAGAAGGTAAAGAAGTGTTCCAAGAATTAAAAGACGATATGCACGATACACTTTCTAACTGGAAGCAAGATATTTCTCAAAACAAACGACATATTGAGAAAGAGATTTTGGACATTCAAAAATCAATTGAGAAACTACAAGAAGCTGTTCCGGAAAAAGCGTAAACAAATTCCTGCTTAGTTTTTTGCATATAACAAATATTTTTTATATAAATTGACCTTAACACGGCATATCACATAGATATGCCGTGTTTTTATGCATTTACAATATATGTTATCACTTAACATGTATGGACAACACATGTATTCATGACTCATAAACCGCTTCCATAGTTATGCATGATTTGTATAGAATGTCATTTTTTTAAAAAATTTTCACAATTCTCACAAAAAGACTTTATTAATTTTTATTTTACTGGCATAATAGATAGTAATGAAAAAGAATGTTAAAGTGGGTGAGTATATGAAAAGTGGAGAAAAAGATTACTCGGTAAAAGAAGCGATGATTTTCAGCCAACGCATTGCTCAATTATCGAAAGCGTTATGGAAATGTGTAGAGAAAGATTGGCAGATGTGGATTAAACCTTATGATTTAAACATTAATGAGCATCATATTTTAACAATCGCTTATCATTTAAAAGGGGCTTCTATTTCTGAGATTGCTAAGTTTGGAGTTATGCACGTATCAACGGCGTTTAACTTCTCGAAAAAGCTGGAAGAACGCGGCTATCTTGTATTCTCGAAAAAAGAAGATGATAAACGAAATACGTACATCGAAATTACAGACAAAGGGGAAGAATTACTACTTCGCTTAATGGAGGAGTATGACCCTGAAAATAATTCAGTGTTTAATGGGGCTCTTGCACTTCGTAATTTTTATGGGAAGTTCCCAGAAAATATCGAACTGATTGCTATCTTGCGTAACATTTACGGACAAGACTTCATCGATATTTTTGAAAAATCATTAGAAGATATTGAAGAGAACTTTACAGAATCCGATCAGAAGTTAGTTAAGAAATAATCTATTTATTTTTTCGCAATCATGCTTAAGAATTCATTCATAAGCGGTTTGAATAAACCTTGTTTTGCTAGCGCTTCCGCAGTTTCGTGTACTTCGAGCTGATGTGGAAGCGCTTTTTCAAATTGATCTAACAGCGCATCGAACAAAAGAAGGCCTTCTGCTTTCTCCGCTACATATTGTTCGTTCAGTTTTTCACAAAGATGTAGTATACGTTCAACATCTTTTTTACGAGCTTTTTTCTTTATGATCAAAGAATAAAATGGACACTTTTCTTCATCAATCATTTTAAATAGTAGGTCTACGTAGTATTCAGCTTGTTCTAATCTTCTAACAACGTCCATTTTCTCCCTCACTTTCTAACACAAAGTCTTCTATTTCTGAATTTTATAACACGAACAAAATATCGTATGATACAATATATAAAGTATATGTATTTTAGCCAAAAGGAGGTCTCGCCTCATGACACTTATAACAGTTGTTTTTGTCGCATTCGCACTTCTTGTTATATTTTACACGAATTTCATGACACATACACTGTGTGAACGAAAACAAATATCTGCGAGCCGCCAACCCGGTGTCTTTCGGGTTATTAATGTATGTATAACAATTTTATTAATTTCTAGTTATATAGAAATTATATTTCATGGAAAGTGAGGAAGGAAAGCCCCTTCCTCACTTTTTTCCTCTATAAGCAAATTATACCTACAATAACCAATAAAATAAACAGTACAAGTAATAAAATAAGTTGAGAATTCATCCCCATCCCCTCCTCTTTTCTGTATATGCGACATACGCCCAATATGGCACACCTTCAAAATCTGACACGTACTGGTTAATTTTTCTTTATCAATATGAAAACACGTCGAAATATGATATATTAAATTTTGTACATATTGCTTATACTATGAAATAAATGACACGCATCTTAACTTTATCCTAAAGCCTCGGTAAGCCCTGTTAAGCGCGCTTTACCAATATACAAAGCAAAAGTATCAGTGAGACTTAATCGGGCTCTTATGAACTAAAATTCATTGGTGTAGGATAAATTAAAAATACATAATAGTAGGAGTGTTTATCGAATGAAGAAAGCTATGCTTGCCTTAGCCGCAACAAGTGTAATCGCATTATCAGCATGTGGAACATCATCATCATCAGACAAAGTTGTTACTTCTAAAGCTGGTGACATTACAAAAGAAGATTTCTACACGCAAATGAAACAACAATATGGTAAACAAGTACTAAACAACATGGTTATGGAAAAAGTACTTATTAAAAACTACAAAGTTGAAGACAAAGATGTAGACAAAAAGTTCGATGAAATGAAAAAACAATACGGTGATCAATTCGATACACTATTAAAACAACAAGGTATTAAAGAAGAAACTATAAAAAATGGTGTGCGTGCTCAATTAGCGCAAGAAAAGGCTATCGAGAAAACAATCACTGATAAAGAATTAAAAGACAACTACAAGCCTGAAATTAAAGCAAGCCACATTCTTGTAAAAGATGAAGCAACTGCGAAAAAGGTAAAAGAAGAACTTGGACAAGGTAAATCTTTCGAAGAGTTAGCGAAACAATACTCTGAAGATACTGGTTCAAAAGAAAAAGGTGGCGACTTAGGATTCTTCGGACCTGGCAAAATGGTTAAAGAATTCGAAGAGGCTGCTTACAAGCTGAAAAAAGATGAAGTAAGCGAACCCGTGAAATCACAATTCGGTTACCACATCATTAAAGTAACAGACATTAAAGAGCCAGAAAAATCATTCGAACAATCTAAAGCTGACATCAAAAAAGAAATCGTTCAGAAGAAATCACAAGACGGCGAATTCATGAACGATCTTATGATGAAAGAAATCAAAAAAGCTGACGTAAAAGTTGATGATAAAGATTTGAAAGATCTTTTCAAAGAGCAAAAAGCTGACGCTAAGAAAGACGAAAAGAAATAATGAATTAAAAAAAGCTTGGGCTTAGGCCCAAGCTTTTTACTTAATATCAGTTTCTTCGATTTTCATTAAATTGTCACGAGTTAAATTTACACCTCGTAAACGTACTGCTTGATTTCGTTTTGTTTCCTCATATACATTACGTACGTACCTTCCGTTACCAAACTGTTCTGCTGTTCGAGCTATTTCAGCCTTCGCTCGAAGTTTCTCATAAGCAGCCTCTGTTAACTCATATCCGTTCTCTTTAAACATTTTCTCTCCCATTTGCAGTAGCTCATCAACACTATAATCTTTAAATTCAATTCTATTTGGAATACGCGACCTCAGTCCTGGATTTGTATTTAAAAACCCTTCCATTTCATCCGTATACCCAGCAAGAATTACGATTAAATCTTCACGATGGTCTTCCATCGCTTTTAATAACGTATCAATCGCTTCCTTCCCAAAACCATGGCTAGTATTTACATCTTTAGCTAGAGCGTAAGCTTCATCAATAAATAGCACTCCACCAAGGGCCGATTGAATCACTTCTTTTGTTTTTATAGCCGTTTGACCTACATATCCAGCAACAAGACCAGAACGATCTACTTCAATTACCTTATTAGAAGAGAGAATTCCTAGATGATACAGTAACTCTGCCACAACTCTTGCTACAGTCGTTTTTCCTGTTCCTGGATTACCAGTGAAGATCATGTGTAATGCGGATCCTTCATCTACTGGCAAACCTAAGTTTTTCCTTGTTTGTGTAATTCGAATTTGATCTTGTAAACTTCTCATAAAGTCTTTCACTTCATTCAATCCAATAATTTTCTGTAAATGTTCTTCTAATTGGAATTCTGCAGTTGCATTATTTTGTTCCTTCTCAAAATCTTCAGGAAGCAAGGTAACCATTTCATTTCCATCTAGAATGCCTTCATTTACAATCCGATTATCTAACTCTCTCTTAGCTTTCTCAATCACATTTCGTACCAATCTTCCATTTCCTGCATCGGCTTTCAAGCGTTTCACTTCTCTTGCAAGCACTTTCGACAACGGTGCAATTGACTCCTCTGCTAATACAAGTCCTTCCCTTTCTGTCGTTACCTTTGCAATCTCTACTAATTCAGCAACCGAATAGTCTGGGAAATATACATCATTCGGGAATCGAGATTTCAAACCTGAGTTAGCTTGTAAAAAGTCCCGCATTTCTTTCTCGTATCCAGCTAGTATAACGATAACGCTATCTCGATGATCTTCCACTAGTTTCACTAATGTATCAATCGCTTCTCTACCAACATTATCAGTACTCAACGCATATGCTTCATCTATAAACAGTATTCCACCAAGCGCAGACATAAATACTTCTCTTACCTTCTCAGGCGTTTGACCAGCGTAAGGAGAAATAAGATTACTCTTATCCACCTCAACCAATTTACCGCTTTTTAAAACCCCCATTCTCTTTAATAAATCACCAACTACACGAGCTACAGTCGTTTTTCCTGTCCCTGGATTACCAGTGAAAATCATATTTAAATTTTGAGAAGACTTCTGCCTAATCCCAACGCTTTGGCGAAGTTGCTGGGCAATTAGCTGTTTTTCTAATGAACGGACGAAATCTTTTATGTCCGTTAATCCAACAATTGTTTCTAGTTCTTTTTCTAAATCAAAATCTTTATCTCTTTTATCTATGAGAAAATCTGGTGCTTCGAAAGTAATAAGTTCTGTGGAATCCGTATATTTGTATTCACCTTTACTAATTCGTGCTGACTGTCTACGAATCCCTTCCTCCACAATATTTCTAATCATTCTTCCGTTTCCTGATTCTGCGGAAGATAGCTGCATTTCAGATTCTACTCTTTCCACTAAAGCCTCTCTTGCCTCTTCTGTTAAAACGAATTCTCTTCCTTTAATCATGCTTTCTCCAATCGCAACAAGCTCCTGTAGAGAGTAATCTTTGAAGTCAACATTTAAAGGGAATCGAGATTTCAGACCTGAATTTGTTTTGAGGAATTCTTTCATTTCCTTCTCATACCCAGCTAGTATAACGATTATATTCTCTCGATGATCTTCCATAAGTTTTACAATTGTATCAATCGCTTCTTTTCCATAACTATCAGTAGCTAACGCATACGCTTCATCTATAAATAATATCCCGCCTAAAGCAGACATAAATTTGTCAGTTGTTTTCGGCGCTGTTTCTCCTACATATCTCCCAACAAGCCCACCACGATCAACTTCAACAAAGTGTCCTGATTTTAAAATTCCCATCTCTTTCATCATTGTCCCTAATAATCTAGCGACAGTTGTTTTACCAGTTCCAGGGTTACCAGTAAAGATCATATTCAAGCTTTGATTCATCGTAGAGTGTAATCCAGCAGTCTTCCTTTTCTTTTGCGCTACAAGCTGAAGTTCCATCTCCCTCATAAATTCTTTCACCTGATCGAGGCCAATAATTTTATCTAATTCAGCATTTAAGTCAAATGTATTTTCGGCACCTAATCCAAAATCTTCTTTCGTTAACATATTTAATTCTTCATCACTTAAAAGTTTTAAAGCTTCACCAGAATTTTTAAGTCGACCTGATTGCTCTGCTATAGCTTTCTCAACAATATTTCTTGCCAAGCGTCCATTTCCAGAATCATTTTTTCCGGGTATTTGTTTTCTCGTAAATTCTTCAATCAATTCATCTTTCAAATCATCTTCAATCGTAAACCCTTCACTTTCTACAATTTTTTCAGAAATCATGAAAAGTTCTTCAGATGTATAATCCGGAAAATCTATATGATTATTAAATCTAGATTGCAGGCCTGGATTTGTCTTTAAAAAATCGTCCATTTCATCCTTATATCCAGCAAGAATTACAACTAAATCTTCTCTAAGGTCTTCCATTCCTTTAACTATAGTGTCAATGGCTTCTTTCCCAAAATCATTTCCTCCACCTCTAGCTAAGGAATATGCTTCGTCGATAAATAAAACCCCGCCTTTTGCAGAATCAATCACAGCTTGTGTTTTTGGCGCTGTATGTCCTATATATTGACCGACTAAACGAGATCGATCTACTTCCACTAAATGACCGCTTGATAAATAACCTAAAGCCTTTAAGTATTTCGATACTAATCGTGCGATAGTAGTCTTACCCGTACCTGGGTTTCCTGTAAAGATAAAATTCATCGTTAAACGCGTTTGTTTCGACCCGCGAGATTGTCTAATCTTTTGCAGTGCCAAAAACTCTTCCAGCTGAAAAACTCTTTCTTTCACTGCATTTAAACCAATAACTTTTTCAAATTCTTTTTTAATATTTTCTAAATTTTCTGCTCCTGCTTTTTTACGAGTAACTTGTATTTTCTCCACACCATCATCTAAATATAATTCATCTGATGCTGTAAGCTGATAAATGATGCCTGGTTCTACTTTTCCTGATATGCGTAAATTAGTGATAGATTGATAAATATCATCTTCTATATAATTCTTAATTCCGTGTACACCCATTGCTAAATTGGCTTTCTCAACAATAAAGTCAGATACACCATGAGTGTAATTCATATTCACTTGTAATTTCGTATGAATACGTTTTTGATATTTTTTCAAATAGCGATCTGATATTTTTATTAAAGTACGGGGCGGTAATACAGACGTTTGCGGATAATCTATTATTTTCTCTAATACTGTGGCCGGAAACATTGTACGAATATCTTTCAAATCTTTTTCGGTAGATAAAATAATTAACTTATTTTCTATTTGAATCGAATCAATGCTTTTCTCCGCTAAACTGCTATATGTTTTTTCGAGCGCTTGCCAATTTCCATTATAAACATAGCGATCCTTCAACTTAATTTTCCCATCCATAATTAATTCTGATAACTTAGAAATTAAATCAGGCGGACATTTGTCCACATTATCAAAGTACAGTACATCTGACTTAGACCTGATTCCTCTATATACATCTGATAAAAAAGTACTTTCAATATCTGACGCTCCAAGCGAATTGCTAATATCGATATAGTGTACATCTGGTTTTTCATATAAATCATACTCATTCATAATCGCTGTTAAATATTTTACGGATTTATATATACCTGTACCTTTTCGACCAGAGACAAAAATAACATTTTTTAAGTTTGCATCTGGACGTTCGTAAATAAAGCTTCTCATATAACCCGTACATAACTGATCGATAAACTCTTCCTGACCGAGTATATAGCTATTTAAACGTTTTTTCCCATCTTCAAATACCCTTTTATACTTATCGATTTCGTTGTTACGATTTTGCTCCTCCGTATTGGAATCATAATTCGGGTCTCTTCTTCTTTGCTGCTTATATTCCTCTTTAGGAGGTTGCTTCATATTTACACCTTGAGCATGTAGCATTAACTCACGGAATCGATCAGCCCACGAGGAATTCGGATTTCTCATCAAAAATTTCTTACAACACTTTATACATTGTGCTTCCATTTCTGACTGTAAAAGAGCTTTCGCATAGTAATACTCTAACTCTTCACTCTTTCCGCTTTTCAACGCCTGTTCAAAATATGTAATTGCTTGTTGCACTTGTTTTTTTTCAAATAGATAAGCTTGTCCAATTCTAAAATTTGCTTCATGGTGCGATGCATCTTGACTTAAAACTTTATTGAAGTAAAATCTAGATTTCTCGTAGTTTTCCTGTTTTAAATATAATTTTCCTAACCCCATTAACGTAGTTATATCTGCTTCACCTAAATTATATGCACTTAGAAGCAATGTTTCTGCTTGATTAAGCTCATTCAATTCTACGTAAGTTATCCCTAAATACACCATGTATTCACTATTGCTCTCGTCTAATGATAACGCTTTTTCAAAATACATTTTTGCCTTATCATAATTTCTATTATGTAAAAATAATAATCCGGCTAAATAAAATAACCCTGGATGATCAGGATATCTCGCAAGTAATCCCTCAATTTGAGTCAATGCTTTTGACAATTCTCCTGAATGGACATTTGCTTCAAATAATGATTTAAAAGCCAAAAACTCTTCTTTGTTATATAAATTTGTCGTTGACATTGTATCCCTCCTATAAAACAATTAAAGATTTATGAATAAAGAAAACTCCTATATAGGAGTTTTCAAATTGTTTCATCATCTTTTACCAAATACAACCGATATGGCGGTTAAAATACTTCGATTTCGCTTCTCTCTTTGGCCCGTATGAACTTCTTTATTATCAAGCCAACCTGGAATTCTACTAATTTTCCAAACAAAATAAAGCAAAGCTCCACTAATTACTAAACTAATAAATGAGAAAGAAAATAGTGCATTTAAGAACCATATTGCTGGAATAAATCCTAAACCAACAAAACGTCCTACAAGGAACTTTGTTTGTAATGCTTTTTCACCTAAATCAATAAATCTTTGAATGAATCCAAGTAAATCTCTATCTGTCGCATAAATCTTAGCTTCTCTTAATAAGATTAGTCCTTGTTCAGCGCTCTCTTGAGAAATATAGCTATAATAAGTCTCACCATTACTCTCTTGAGCATATAGCATCGATAAACACTTATAATAGTAATTATAAGCTAATTCATTACCTAAACTTGGGTCTTTCCCATATGTTTCAATTAATTGATGTAAAATATCAATCGCTTGATCATAATTATCTCTATATCTTGCGATTACTGCCATTCTGAAACGATATGCTCGCTCGTTCGGGTTAATACTTAATGCTTGTTGAGTTAATCTTTCAACATGATCTAATCGCTCTTCAAAGCTTAATTTCGGATGATCGAAATATACATCAGATAAATCATAATAGAATACATCGTTATTCGTTTCGATGTCCATCGCTTTTCTATACTCATAAATCGCATCATCATACTCATTCCACATATAATGCGCTCTCGCTAATATCGCCCATCCGTGTGCGTTAGCTCCATAATCTTCAGTGACCTTTTTCCCTACAACAATTGCATCTGCAATTCTGCCTTCTTCTAATAGGCTCCATGCATAATCTATTAATTCTTGTGCAGTAGATTCTGTTGTATTATTAAACTGTTCTTGGTGATTCGTATTCACTTCAGGCTCAGAACCTTCTAGCATACGGTTATACTCACTTCTCTTCGCTTCATCCAAAAGGATTACCTCAGCTTCAGCAAGAATCTCAACTTTTCGTTCTGCTTCCTGTCTACGCTTTAAATCAGGTGCATTTGTTCTCCCTAACCATTTTCGCTGCGCCTCAGTTAACTTCTCTTTCAGCTCACTTGCTCCAATATTTGGATCGACCTGCAGCAATTCATAATAATTCTCCAAAGGTTAAACACCCCTATCCGTATAAAATACATCAAAAAAAACCGTTATTCTACTGAAATTCCTGCTAATTTTTCAGCTTTTTGTTCAATTGCTGCTTCTGTTAAATTTGATTTTCTTTCAATTTGCATTTCACCTAAATGTTGACCAGTATTTTCATCTTTTCCATAAACGTGTACAACGCCATTTTCATCATATGTAAAAATGAAACGAACTGGGTATCCTTGTGGTTTTGGTCCTCTTAAATCTAGAATCGATTCACCGATAATTTTTACAAAATCAGGGTCACTGTCTTCCCCTTCTGTTACTTGAACGCGAAGAGATGTTTGCCCCTCATCAACTGTATAAAACACAGCTTCTTTACTAGTTGGAATTGGTGTATTTCGAACAATCATTTTTTGGTTAATGTCTCTACCAGTGTTATGATCAACAAGTAACATCCCTAAACTATGCGAGTTTACATCTACTACTCTCGTTTTCGGTTTAAACTCTTCTGCATTGTTAGACGCTTCATTATCTACTTGTAATAAACTTCCTTGAATAGCAGCTCCTAATGCAACTACTTCATCAGGGTTAACATCTTTTGAAGGCTTAATTCCTGTTGTACGTTCAATTAAATCTGAAACAGCTGGAACCCTTGTCGAGCCGCCAACAAGTACAATCTTATCAATATCTCCCCAAGCTAAATCAGCATCTATTAAAACATTCTTCATAATTAAAGCAGTACGACTTAAAAGAGGTGAAAGAAGCTCATCAAATTTTTCTTTTGTCACTTCAACTTTTACTGTACGCCCTTGAGATGAAAGTGTAATAACCGATTTTTTACGAGATGATAGCATTTTTTTACAAGCTTCAGCTTTCTCACGTAAATCTTGTACTGCATTTAAATCATCATATAAATCTAATCCATGCTCTTCTTCAAATTTCTGCTCTACTAATTCAAAGATTTTGTTATCAAAATCGAAACCGCCTAAGTTACGATCTCCCCCAGTAGCCTTAACAATTACTTCATCTTGATTTAGTTGTATCAGCGTCACGTCAAACGTACCTCCGCCTAAATCGTACACCATTACATTCTGCTTTTGCTCACGATTCGCTAAACCATATGCTAATGCAGCAGCCGTCGGTTCGTTAATTACCTTAAGTACTTGTAAGCCAGCAATTGTCCCAGCATCTTGCGTTGCTTTTCTTTGCGCATCATCAAAATATGCTGGTACTGTAATAACAGCTTTCGTCACTTTAGCGCCTATTGCTTCTTCTGCATCTTCTTTTAAACGTTTTAAAATAAGAGCCGAAAGATCCTCAGGTGTAAATACCTCTCCACCTATCGGGAATTTATAACTTGCATTTCCCATCTGTCTCTTCACAAATTGAACAGTATTTGTTGGGTCTGATACAGAAATACTTTTTGCAGTTGAACCTATAACAGGTGATCCATCTTCAAAAAATATAACTGATGGAGTAACTCTTTCTCCCTCACGGTTTGGCAGAATTGTTGGGTTTCCACTATCATCTATGTATGCCACCGCCGAGTTGGTTGTTCCTAAATCGATACCAATAATCACCTAATCAGCTCCTCAATATCCTTTTTTCACTACATATTGTTATAACAAATAAGATAAATCTAACATTTTTTTCACAAATTTACCATAAACACGACTCATTAATTATAATAAATAGTTAAAAAAGTTCCGTCAATGAAAATTTCCCTTAATTTAACTACATCATTTTATGTATATTTTATACCTTCTACAACCATTTTTGTTGTGTTTTTTCAGAAAAATCATAAATTTTTTCTGATATAAAAATAAGGCAGCTTTAGTAAGCACACTACAAGCCACCTTAACTACAAATATATTAAATTTTTTCATCTACAATGCGAATCATAAAGTACTCAACAAGCGATTCAATTGTTAGAAACTTAGTCCCAACTTCGTTCAAATCCATTTCAAAGTTCAGCTCGAAAATATCATGTAATTCAATAAGAGCTGAAATGAACATCCCTACATCCCCAGTGTATCCAACAGGGGATCCATCTATTTTCAACTCTTCTACTGGCTTTAATCCTTTTTCCGAAATCACCGCTAATACCGATGCAATTACAGATTGTATTAAATTCTCTTTTATTGTTTTTAATGTTGACATTTTATCCACCTCATAAATATTTTATTAAACTACTATCTTTTTCGCTTATACAACAGTTTTCCTAATTTAATAGTCAGGAGAGGGATAGCAATCGTAGCATACGTAACGTGACGACCCACATTTTTAGCTTCTTCTCCCAGCCCTTTCGCAAATTCTCTCGTAAATTCTTTCCTTCTAATTAATTCCTTATAATGTTCCATGGCATTTTTCCATTGTTCTACAAATGTATCTCCTTCACCATTTGCTTTTCCTTCCTCAACACGTGTACGAACGTGACGAAGAAATGGAACAATTTCTCCTAACAACCATTCCGTTACTTCACTTGCAAATTCTTCTATAACTTCTTCTATTTTCTCTTGTAATGTTTCACTTATTTCTTCGGGAATTTCATCTACACCAAGTTTACCTTTCACATAATGGTCTACCGATTCTGCGAGTATACTATTATTTCCTTGCAACGATTCTCTATAAGGTCACTTATCTACATTAAAAATCTTCTTCCCACGCTTCTTTTGCATCTATTAATCTTCGCAAAAAAAACTCATAAAAATTATTTGCTTCAATTGTTTCATCAATCCCCATTTGTCTATCCCATACTATTACCGGACACTCATTATTCTCCATTTCATCTGTATATAAACAATAAGCGTATTCTCCGCTATCTTCGATAACAACTAAATTTTTATCTAATCCTAAATCCCTAAACCTTTCTGTTTCAATAACAACAGAAGCTATATTTGACTTTGCTACTCCTAAAATATCAACACCAAACATCCCCCCAGATCCATAGTTAATTAGAAACCATTGATAACTTTTAGGGAATACTACCCCTAGCTTATTTTGAATAGTATTTATTTGCTTTTCATCTATCCCACCTGTGAAATCATCTAATTCCATATTTTCATTAATAAAATTAATTAATTCCTTCTGACCCATAATTCTTTTCACCTCTTAAATTTGTTCATTCTCTATTTGTCTAGCTCTCCATCTCCAATATTTTGTCCTAAAGTTATCATATTGCTTCCTTAATACAGGGTTATTCCTAAAACTCCCACCGTTCTCCACTAAACCATGCAAAATTTTATTATACTCATCATGCATACTCGCTGGAATTTCCACCATTGAGCCTGGCTCTCTTTGAATTAAATGATGAAGCTCTATAGCGGTTCCATCTTTCCAAATTGGTGCTCTTCCTTTTTTCATCAATTGAACGTTCGTCATACCAGTTTTCAAGTCAATTCTCTCGTAATCAATATCTAACCTTTGAAAAACCCGTCTGCTAATATCCCTTGCTTCCCCATCAACTTTAGTTGTCCCAGTATATTCCACAGCTTTATAGTTTTTATATTCTTTACCTAAAGTTTTCTCTGCCACATCAACAACTGTATCATTTAATTCTCGCTGCATCTCTTGCTCTAAATCGTCTTCCACTACACTTTCACTATTTGGAGCAAAAACAGAGTGTGTATTATTTTCTTCAAAATGAGATAGATCTTCTTCATCTATTTGATCCTCTATCCCCTCCCTTTCTATTTCTTGAACTTTTTTGTATCATCTTTTTTCTCAGAAGCCTTATCATCAACTTCATCAAATAACCCTGGTGTGTCCATATATTTGATAAGATACATTCTTCCATCTTCAAACAGATGTCTCGTTTCTCTCTGAATACCTTTTATATTATAATCCCACCATGCTTTTGGGCTCTTATTAGCTACCTCTAGCTGCGCCTTAAAACTACTTATTATCGTATTTGCTTCACCAGCTTCTCTCCATTTTTTATCACGTGCTTCCAAAACATCTCTTGCATCAGCTAACGGCTTATACTTATCAATGATTTTATCCGCTACTTTCATACTATCTTCATAAACTGTTTTTATTTCTCTACTAAACTCTTCTTTATTATATTTAAACCATTCTGCCGGCCCTTGCTTTATCGCTTCTATTTGTGCTTTAATACTACCTTTCAATGTGTACTTTTCGTCTCCAGACTCGCTCCATATTTTCTCGCGTTCTATGACAACCTCTTTTATAGAAAATAGTATTTTATTACCTTCTATCATTTTATTTGCTACTTTCATACTATCTTCATACACATTTTTTATTTCTTTACGAAACTCTTCTTTGTTATATTCCCACAATCTACCTTCTTTTGCTGCATCTATTTGTGCTCTTACACTATTTTTACACATTTCCAATAGCGTTGCGCCCTCGCCATCTTCTATTCGCTTTTCATGTCTCTCTCTCAATGATACTTTTGCATTTGCTATTACCTTATAAGTATCAGTAATTTTATCTGCTATTTTCACGCCGTCTTCATACACATTTTTTATTTCTTTACGAAACTCTTCTTTGTTATATTCCCACAATCTACCTTCTTTTGCCGCATCTATTTGTGCCCTCACGCTATTTTTACACATTTCTAATAACGTTGCGCCTTCACCATCTTCTATCCGTTTTTGATGACGCTCTTCCAGTGACACTTTTATATTTTTTAACGTTTGATAATTGTCGGTAATTTTATCCGCCATTTTTGCACAATCTTCATACGCAGTTTTTATCTCTTTACTAAACTCTTTCTTATTGTACTCCCACCATGCTTTTGGCCCTTGTTTTGCTGCTTCTATTTGCGCCTCAATACTACTTTTTAATGTGTATTTTCCTTCGCCAGCTTCATTCCATTTTTTATTCCGCTCTTCCAGTACTTCTTTTATAGGACCTAGTATTTTATTATTTTCAATTACTTTATTCGCTAACTTCATTCCATCTTCATACACATGCTTTATCTCTTTACTAAACTCTTCTTTGTTATATTTCAACCACGCTTTCGGACCTTCTTTTGCCGCATCGATTTGTGCTTGTATGGCATTCTTCCACATTTCTTTAAAACTATCACCATAGCCAGCTTCTCTCCAAGCATCTTTTCTTTCTTTTAAAATTTGTCCAATCGTTCGTTGATCTATCTCTTTCTTTTTCTGATCAAACAATTCATCTAAATCGAATCCCGATTCTTCTTCTGTCTCACTTCTCGGCTCAAACTCTTTTTTTACAGTTTCTTCTTCTCCTGGACCTTCCGACGAATCAGTTCCTTCTATATTCTCTCTTGTCTCAGGGGGGTTCTCATCCTCTTGCACTTCTTGTTCCGATGGTTCTTCCGTCTGATCAAGTTTCTTGTCTTCACCCGTTTCTTCTTGCTTCGGCATTTCTTCTACTTGCTCTGGTTTCTCTTCTCCAGTTTCTTCTGTTGTTTCTCCTGCCTGATCAAGTTGGTTTTCTCCATCTGTTCCTTCTCGCTTTGGCATTTCTTCTACTTGTTCTGGTTTCTCTTCTCCAGTTTCTTCTGTTGTTTCTCCTGCCTGATCAAGTTGGTTTTCTCCATCTGTTCCTTCTTGCTTTGGCATTTCTTCTACTTGCTCTGGTTTCTCTTCTCCAGTTTCTTCTGTTGTTTCTCCTGCCTGATCAAGTTGGTTTTCTCCATCTGTTCCTTCTTGCTTTGGTGTTTCTTCTACTTGCTCTGGGTTCTTTTCTCCTGCTTCTTCCGCCTGTTCAAGTTTCTTGTCTTCATCTGTTTCTTCTTGCTTCAGCGTTTCTTCTACTTGTTCTGGTTGCTTTTCTCCTGCTTCTTCCAGCTGATCAAGTTTCTCGCCTTCACCTGTTTCTTCTTGTTTCGGCGTTTCTTCTACTTGTTCTGGTTGCTTTTCTCCTGCTTCTTCCAGCTGATCAAGTTTCTCGCCTTCACCTGTTTCTTCTTGTTTCGGCGTTTCTTCTACTTGCTCTGGCTTCTTTTCTCCTGCTTCTTCTGGCTGATCAAGTTTCTCACCTTCACCTGTTTCTTCTTGTTTCGACGTTTCTTCTATTTGCTCTGGCTTCTTTTCTCCTGCTTCTTCCGCCTGTTCAAGTTCCTTGCCCTCATCTGTTTCTTCTTGCTTCGGCGTTTCTTCTACTTGCTCTGGCTTCTTTTCTCCTGCTTCTTCCGCCTGTTCAAGTTCCTTGCCCTCATCTGTTTCTTCTTGCTTCGGCGTTTCTTCTACTTGCTCTGGAGTTTTCCCTCTAGTTTCTTCCGCCTGTTCAAGTTTCTTGCCTTCACCTGTGCCTTCTTGTTCCGGCGTTTCTTCTACTTGCTCTGGGTTCTTTCCTCCAGCTTCTTCCGTCTGTTCAAGTTTCTTATCTTCATCTACTTCTTCTTGCTTCGACGTTTCTTCCACTCGCTCTGGATTCTTTTCTCCTACTTCTTCCGCTTGTTCAAGTTTCTTATCTTCATCTATTTCTTCTTGCTTCGGCGTTTCTTCTAATCGCTCTGGATTCTTTCCTCTATTTGTTCCTTCTAGAGATTCTTTTGCTTCCTTTATTTCTTCCGCATTTTCTTCCATATTCTCAAGCCGCTTTTCGGTCTCAACATTTTCCTTTTCAACCTTTTTGGCTTCCATAACTTCCGGAGAATCTACTTCAGGATTTATTTCATCTTGTTCATTTTGTTGTTCTGTTATGTCCTTATTTAATTGCTTTTGATACTTATCAAAACTAATATTTCGATTATTTTCAGCAAGTTCATCTTCAATCGTTTCCTGCTTACGCCCCTCAAATCGTTCATTATATTTATCAAAATTATAAGCCTGCTCCTTCTTGCTTTCTTCCTCTATACTTTTTTCTTTCTTTTCTTCAAGTTTGTCTTCTTCCTCTACTTTATCAACATGGTCTTTTCGATCGAAATCTTTCATATTCATTCATCCTTTAATAGATTATGTTTCATATAATTTATAACCGCTTCTCGTTTATAGCTTTCTTCTAAATCTCTGTTACCTAAAAAGACATTTAAACTACATAATCTCGTATGATAATTTTGGAGTGAGCTCATTCCATTCTTTTCTAACATTTCAAACAAGCCCTCAAACCAATCTGGTTTAAATTCTGCATTTTTAGCGTCATCTAACATATCGCTTAACCAATTTTGCTTCACAATAAATTCCTTTATTTTCCCCATCTCTTCACGACGGTTACACTTATCCATACAAAAAGCACAAGCAGGCCCAAAATCATATTTTCTATCATAGTGATGAAATTCTTTTTTCACTGTATCTTTCACATTTTGAATAACAGTTTTTCTTGGATAATCAAAATCTTCTTTTATATAAGGCATTTGTACAAGTTTTGGCCGCATATCTCCTTCTGCATAAACAGCAGCAAATCCTCTTCTTAAAGAACTAATATATTCAATTTGTTCTTGTGTCATATTCATAGATTGTCCAATTAATTCCCGATCTTCTTGCATAACTATTCTATGTACAATTTTTAAATTTGTATTTTTTAATGTATCCGGTGCTAGTTTCGTCGGAACTTGATCCGCAATTAAAAAACCTTGTCCATAACTACGAATTTCGGCTAATAAATTTGTGAAAAATTCTACTGATTTCGCACGAACATTCCCTTCCCCACCACTTGATACATTAGCTAACAATCTATGTGCTTCTTCAATTAAAATAAGATGTTCAAATCCTTTATTTCTAGTAAGCTTCGTTCTTCTATATTCATACAATTGAACTAAAATAATTCCCATCATAAATGCTTTTACATCATCGTCGCCTATATCTTCTAGTTCTAAAATGACAGGTCGGGACAATAAATCCGCAATTGGAATAGACTTATCTGTATTTAACATGGCACCTTTTCCACCAACACGTAATGAGTGAATCCTTGCCTTCAGTGCTGCTGTAATATCTGATTTCAAGCGTTGATCATACCCTAAATTATCAACAACAACATCCACTTTGTAATATAAGTCATCTAAAGTTGGAAAAACATTTGCACCGTATTTATTTTTATTACTTAAAATGTCCCAACCTCGATCTTCATATATTTGATAAATGCTAGTTTCTAAAACATGCGGCATTGGTGCATAAAGCTCAAAACTCGCCTTAAAGGTTGATAGCACATAGTCAATATGAGTCTGTAATGGAACACCTTCTATTTTTTCAAATGGGTTAATTCGATACGGAACAGAATTTTCATCCTCCGCTCCCAAGGTGAAAACTAAAACATCTTCAAAACCTTCCATATTATACATTTCCCAATATTCTCGTTTAGCTGATTCAATTACCATAAAAGGAATGCGATGCTTATTCCATAAATTACGAAGTAGTCCTTTAGACGTATTGGACTTACCTCCACCAGTAATTCCTACAATTAAACCATGTCGGCTTAAATCCATTAAATCCATATCATAGATGAGATTACTTGGCTCTAATTTTTCATACGACTTTATTTCTTCATTACCATTAATAATCTTTCCTACTGTAAAATTATTACTTGCATCATGGATTGAACGACGGTTCGCAACATCAAACTCCACATACTGATCAATATAAAAACCCGGCATTTCTTTCCGCGGGATTTGGCATAAAGTTGAAAGCTCTCTGGTCGGCAAAATTGTTTGATACAAATACTTATAACAATGAACTTCCTTCGTAATCCCTTCACCATGCAAATCCCATACTCCTATCGGATGCTTCATTGCCTTCTGGCGTGGTAATTCATTCGCTGGAAACTGAAAATTAGATGCATAGTATAAAATGTTATCTACAGGTAAAGTTCTTATTCTCTCCGGTTTAGATTGTTCACCATTATAAACAGAAGTAATTAAGTTTCGTAGTTTTGTTGCATTTGTGAATTGATCCGCCAAATAATATCCAGCAACTCTCCACATTCCCATCGTTCTTCCACTATCCATGCTCTCTTCTAATGAATTAAGGTTGTCCACGTACTTTTGAATGGTTAAGTTCGTTACTTCCCAAGATTCCTTACCTAGACTTCCACCTGATTCTGATACTTTAATAAACTTACTTACGTTATCAATTTCATTCAATACCCTTTCATGCGCTAACGTTACTTGAAAAGGACTCATCGACTTCGCAACCACAATATACGCCCAAGAACTCCCATACATCCCGGTACATAAACGTTCAATTTGTTGACTCTTACTTTCCCCAAAAGTTTTATTAGTCGGGATACCTGTAATAATTCCTCCGTTATTCCCGATGGAACGTAACTTCTGTGACATCTCATCCATTTCAACTTCTTGCAATTTGGCATAAGGATATGAAGCGTGTAATGAAGAAGATAAAATGGACTGATTGAATTGATCCGTTCCAACATAAACACCTATTTCTTTCGGACTACCAATCAGTAAAAATGTAAATGTTGACTGTAAAGATGCAAAACCACTAAGCACATCGCTCATAATGGCGTCAAAGTCAAATTCCTTTTCGTCCTTTCCTTCCCAAAAATTTGCAAGACCTTTTATTTTAACGAAACTAAGTTGTCCCAATGATTCCATATTTAAATTTGGACTTAAATTCGATTTATCCAAATAAGACTTTCTCAGTAAATGATCTTTTTCTCTTATTTCTACTGTATCTATGTTATGTAAGCGCAAAGAAATCCCCCCATTAATAAACTAAAGATTGCATAAAAAAGCACTCATACTTTTGAGTGCTCATTTTCATAATCTATTTAACGAAAAACCTTTTTAATCATTATCCAAATTCCGAAAAGAACGATGATTAACGGTAATATAGCAACAAATATATTTGATATGAAAGTCAAAATGACAGATACAACTAAATTAACAAGCCCAATCCAGTCAAAAGAAATAACAAAATTAATAATAAAATATAATAAGAACATAATAATTGCCGTCATAAATCTTACACTATTTGCTGACATACCACTATTGACTGAAACTGTTGTGTTGCTATTTAAATTTTCAATATGCTTAGCTACTACTGTCCCATGACGATCTCGCTTTCCAAACACTTGAACTAAATTATGATCTCCAATTTTCCCTCTTACAATTTTTCCATATACAACTACTTCATGTCCTTCACCATCTTGATCATACACTTGGAATGTATTCATATATCCATCCTTCATAAATGGAATTCCTTTTATACATGCATCAAACCATCTTCCAAGCGTTTTACCTGGTATTACATCTTCCTGAAAATTACTTACCTGCCCTTTTATCGATCCATTCTTTTTAGCCTTGCTTACTTTTATTGTTTCTCTCGCTGCACTTGTTTGCTGCTCCGTATATGTAGATTCAAATGGGTCAGTTGTTTTATTAGGGGGTGTGGGCTTCTTTTCTTCATAAAAAGTATTATCAAATACATCCGCAAAATCATCATTTACCGTAGTATTCGCTGATTTTGTTTTCATCCTTAAAAAGTTTTTACACTTCGGACATTCCCCAACATTTTTAGGATATTCCACCCCATCTAAACATATTGGACATTCTTTCACTTCTCTCTCTCTCCTCCCAAGGCAAGCCTTGTATAAAATAAATATTACATTTCCATACATATTTTAGTATATAATAGGAATTTAATTTTAATAAGCCATTTTTTATATTTTTAATAATAAAACTATTTTTCTGTATATAAAGAACATAAAATGTTATTTACAAAAAAATATAAATAAGTACTCGAACATACAATAAAGTGACCCTTTAATCAGGTGAGCTTTCTCCCCCTCATCATTCGTAGCACCAATCAGGATTGTTCGTGCAGTTAATACAGAATACAACAACTAAAAACAAAAAAGACCCTAACCTCCTCAAACTATACAGGAAATTAGAGTCTTGTCTCATTAATCATTGATTAAATTAAAAAACTATGTTAAATTAGTACAGAAACACGTTTTCAGAAATACAAAGAACGTATTTATCCGTATCTTAATTGTACACCAAAACACATCTTCAGTCAACCTCTATTTTTCACTTTTAAAGGAGTGCTACCGTATGAATAAAAAACTTGATTTAGAGCAAAAACGCTTGGATACCGTAATCGAAACGATTGCGAAACAAATTGATAAGCTGGAAAACGAAACTGGTAGACGCCGGGCAGAAGTAATCAATATTCGTAAACATTTCTGGGATGACGTGAAAGTGAATACTGATACTTTTGATGATTATCTTGAAACAGTTATCAACTTAAGACAACAAGCTCAGTCACTAGCTGTCACACAAATTACTCATAAGCACACCTTTAATCGGCTTGCCGCACTAAAACGCATGCATAAATCACCTTATTTTGGACGAATTGATTTTAAAGAAGAAGGAGAATCTGCTGCGGAGCAAATTTATATTGGCGTAGCTACACTTACTGATGCAAGCGGAGAAAATTTTCTTATATATGACTGGCGCGCACCCATTTCAAGTGTCTACTACGATTATCCACCAGGACCGGCTGAATACAGTACACCAGGTGGCGTAATTCACGGTAACGTGGAGAAAAAATTACAATACATTATTCAAAATGGCGAGATTGATTCTATGTTCGATACGAGCCTTACAATTGGCGATGAAATCTTGCAACAAGCGCTCGGAAAAGGTACGAACAAACATATGCAAAGTATCGTCGCTACGATTCAGCGCGAGCAAAATGAAATTATTCGTCACGATGAAGGCCGACTCCTTATCGTGCAAGGAGCTGCTGGTAGCGGTAAAACGTCCGCTGCGCTGCAACGAATCGCCTACTTACTATATAAATATCGCGAATGGCTAAAAGCGGATCAAATTATTCTCTTCTCCCCTAACTCTATGTTCAACAGTTACGTATCTAACGTACTACCTGAACTCGGCGAAGAAAATATGCAGCAAGTGACATTCCAAGAATATTTAAACCATAGACTAAGTAAGTCATTTGACGTGGAAGATCCATACGAGCAATTAGAATATATGCTAACTGAAACAAATAGCCCTACCTATAAAACGAGAAATGCGAGCATTCGCTTTAAAGCATCTACTCAATTTTTCGAGATGATTCGAGCGTACAGACAATCTCTTGAATCATCAGGCATGCTATTTAGAGGAATGAAATTTAGAGGAAAGCTAATTGTTTCTGCGAAAGAAATTACAGAGCAGTTTTACAATACCGACTCCTCCCTCCGCTTCCATAGTCGAATTGAAAAGTTAACGGATTGGCTAAATAAGCAAATAGATGCACTTGAAAAAGCAGAACTGAAAAAGCCTTGGGTAGAAGAAGAAATTGAACTACTGAGTAAAGATGAATATCAAAAGGCTTATAAATATTTACAGAAAAAAGGTGAGTTTGACGACAACTCCTTTAACGATTTTGAGAAAGAAGCGAAAGTACTTGGACGTATGATTGTCCGTAAAAAATTGAAACCACTTCGCAAAGGTGTTCAAACATTGCGTTTCATCAATTTCACAGGCATATATAAACAGCTATTCACAGATGCATCATGGGTTACGGGAGAAAAGCCGAAAGACTGGGATGACATTTGCTCATTAACGGTGAACATGCTAGATGAAGGAAAGCTATATTACGAGGATGCGACTCCATTTTTACTTTTAAAAGAATTAATTGAAGGCTTCCAAACGAATAGATCGATTAAACACGTACTCGTAGACGAAGCGCAAGATTATTCGCCGTTTCAGTTCGAGTTTTTAAAACGTCTCTTCCCTGCTGCAAGAATGACGGTACTCGGTGACTTTAATCAAGCGATATTTGCCCATGCAAGTGAAACAGTGAATTTCAATACACTTACTAGCTTATACGGACCGGATGAAACAAACGGCATTAACTTAACTCGTAGCTATCGCTCAACAAAACCAATTATTGAATTCACACGTGCTCTCGTACCAGAAGGAAAGAACATTCACGCCTTTGAACGTGACGGCGAGAAACCTACAGTGACGAAAGTATCAAATGACAGCGAACTGCACGAACGTATTACTGCCAAAGTTGCTGAACTACAAAAACAAAATCACAACACGATCGCAATTATATGTAAATCTGCAGCTGAAAGCGCCGCGGCCTATGAGGCACTTATTCATATCGAGAATATTAAACTCGTGAAGAGTAACTCAGCTGAGTATGAGCAAGGCATCGTCGTGATCCCAGCTTACTTAGCGAAAGGTATCGAATTTGATGCTGTTATTATTTACAATGCTTCTAAAGATGTATACAGCGATGAGAGCGTTCGTAGATTATTCTACACTGCTTGTACGCGCGCGATGCACGAATTGCAACTTTATAGCGTTGGCGAGGTTAGTCCTTTTATTGTTGAGGCTGATTCGGAGAGTTTTGAGCTTATTACAACACCTTGATAACAATCAAGGTGTTTTCTTTTTTATGCAGGACTTACACCTTTAAAGTAGAATATATCAGTTTAGAAAAAAGTTAAGGAGCGAAAAGATGAACCATTATTTTATTGCTATTTATGACGGTGAGTTTCCTACCGAGAAATTACATACCATTTTACAATCTAATCCCACTTTTACTGATCTAAACGTCCGCACCCTTTCAATCTCATCACCAAGACCTTTCACATTATTAGTTGACGAAGAACACGATGCACTTACAATTGAACTTACAGACAAATACCACTTATTAACGAAAGAATTGCAAACACTTGAGCAGCAAGAAAAGTACTACTATGTATACGATTATAAAATTAGAAAGACCATCGAGAATCCTACCCAAAAATGCTTTCCATTCGCACAAATCAATATAAGTGTTACGAAATTCCATCAGATGATTCAAAAAGTAAAAGACTTAAAACGACCTGTATTTGCAGGTTATAACATCGTCTCTCATGATGCAGACATACTTACGATTGATGTACTTCTTTCTTCACCTTTATTGGATCCTAACACTTCTGAAAAAGATGCGACAGAATATGTTTATTTGCAACAATTAGCTGAATCAATTTCTCGTTCTGAATTGTGTACTTCTATTAAAGCGAGTTCACTTATTTAAACATAAAATGAAACTTTATCGCTAAGTTAGAGTTGTTCTATTATAAATTTAAACAGGTGTGCTATCCGAAAAATACTATTTTAATAAGAAGGAACCCAAATCAAATTACTATGTAGGAACAAAATAATAAAGAGGGTAGCCCTCGGCATACCCTCTTTACTTCGCCCCTTAACTTTCTGAAGTCTGCGAACGTTTTATAAACAAAGCTACAACGACTGCAAGTAGTGCCAAACCAAAGCCAATTGTAAATGCGTTATGCACGCCTGAAACCATTGCTTCTGTCAATTGAGCTGGGTCAGTCGGATTTGAAGATGCATCCAAATATTTCTTCTGTCCGGAAGTCATAACGCTAATAAAGAACGCAACTCCTACCGCACCCGCTACTTGTGATAGAGTATTCAAAATAGCTGTTCCGTGAGGATAAAATCGCTTCGGAAGTTGGTTCAAACCGTTCGTTTGCGCCGGCATCATGATCATTGAAATAGATATCATCATAGTGACGTGTAATAGGATGAAAGTTATTTTAGACGTATCTGCCGTTACTTGTGTAAAGAACCACATCACACCTGCTAATAATAGCGTACCAGGAATAATAAGCGCTCTTGGACCAAATTTATCAAAAAGCTTCCCTGAAACTGGAGAAAGCAGACCATTCAACAGGCTACCTGGAAGCATGATAAGACCGGTTGCATAGACAGTTAAGCCTAAAGCACCTTGGAATAGAAATGGTAATAAAGTCATTGTCGAGAACATCGTCATCATCATGATCGTCAATAAAATTGTCGTGAGCGTAAACATCGGATACTTAAATGCACTAAGGTCTAGTAATGGCTCTTTCAATTTCAATTGACGCAATACGAAGAATAGAATTGCTACAAGACCAATTAGGATTATGCCATATACTTGGAAACTACCCCAACCTTCACCTGAGCTACTAAATCCATAAACAATTCCGCCAAATCCAATTGTAGATAAAAGAATAGATAATACATCCACCTTTGGTTTAGTAGGCTCAGAGACATTTTTCAAATAAATAAATGCAAAAACAATAGAAAAAATCGCGAATGGAAGAACGAAATAAAATAGCCATCTCCAATTCAATGTTTCCAAAATGAGCCCTGAAAGTGTCGGCCCAATGGCAGGGGCAAACATGATTACAAGCCCAATACTCCCCATTGCCGCTCCTCTCTTTTCAGGAGGATATAGAAGGAGAATCGTATTCATTAATACGGGCATTATTAATCCCGTACCTGCTGCTTGTAACAAGCGACCCATTAATAGTATAGAAAATCCAGGCGCAATCGCACTTACAAGTGTACCGAAAGTAAAGATTACCATAGCACCTATGAATACTTGTCTTGTTGTAAACCATTGTACTAATAAAGCAGAAGCTGGAATGAGTACAGCAACTACAAGCATGTACCCTGTTGAAAGCCATTGAAGAGTCGACGCTGTTACATTCAACTCAACCATTAATTGTGGAAAAGCAACGTTCAATAATGTTTCATTCAAAATGGTGAAAAACGCTCCAATGATCATTGATATTAAAATTGGGAGTCTTTTCACATTGTCAAACTCCTTTGACTGCGAAGAAACAGGTGCAGTTTGAGTATTCATACATAAACCCTCCTTGTATTTTCTTTTATAAGTTTTTACTACCTTTGCTAGTCATATTTAACGTAGAAACGCCCATACCAAATTGAAAACGGTAGAGCACAACTACAAGTAAGATCAACAATGACATCACGCCGAAGATATTACTATACATATTTGCAGCTTCATTTGCAACAAAAGGATTTAGCTTTAGTGAAGTCGATCCTTTATCAAGCAATTTCCCTACTACACTCATAGCCATCGCGCCAGATATGAAATTAATCATCGACAGTAATCCCATTCCCACACCTGTCTCTTCCTTTGACAGTGTTTGTGAAATCGTATTAGACATTGAAATCTGCATAAAGGTCTGTCCTACATTTCCGAAAATTAAAATCAATGCTATGACAAAAGCCGAGACCCCAATGAAAGTAGATAATAATGAGAAAGCAAGGAATATGAATACTGAGGCAATAAAAACGAGTACAAAATTGCCCCGAGTATCAGCTACCCTTCCTCCCTTTCTTCCCATAATTGCCGAGGCAATTGCAGCTGGAACTAAAACAAAACCAATATTCGAAGGAGTCAATCCATTTACTGCCGATAGAAATTGCGGCGTCATGAATGTCATGCTAAAGCTCATCGCTGTCGTCATAAAGGCAAGGAGTAACCCAATCGAAAAATTCTTATTTTTAAACAGAGTCGGTTTAATAAAAGGCTCTGTAGCTTTTCTAATTCGCAAAATAAAGAAAGCTAACATAACAAATCCTCCAAGGAATAACAGCACTTGCATCTGCGTAATGGCAAGCAAGAAGAACGCGACTGATATAGCTAATAACCCTCCGCCAAGAATATCAATACTACCCGCCTTTCCTTTTGCATTGTCTAAATACTTTCTAAAGAAAGGTAGCGTTAGAAGCGGTAGTAATGAAAGAACAAACATGAGTCTCCAGCTTCCAAAACTCGTAATTAATCCAGCGGCAACGGGCCCTAAAGCATTCCCAAGCGCTAAACCAACTGCTGAAGTTCCAAGCGCACGCCCCCTTTTCTCTGGCGCAAAGTATCTAACCGGAATAATCATTGCTGTCGCAGGAAGAACAGAAGCTCCCGCTGCCTGAATGACACGGCCTAAAATGATAACCCAATACTCAGTAGCAAGTAGACCAAGCAAGGAACCTAGAGCGAAAATAAGTAGTCCATACGTTAACAAATCCTTTAACCGATATTTATCCGCCAGTTTTCCCATTACGATGGAACCAACAGCATAAACAACCATATAACTCGTCATAATCCAGCTAACCTCTGAAGGAACAAGGTTGAATTCTTTACCGATTTCAGGAAGAGCTACATTAAACATCGTACCGTTCATAACCGAAAATATTAGCGTAACTACTAAAACTGCTAGTAATTTATCCGCATTTTGTGATGAATGATCTACCATCGTGTAGACCTCCCTTCCTCTTTCCCATAATCTACATAGATTTAAATGAGTATCAACATAATGAATATCCTCACTATTTTATTATAATGAGGATATCATTTTTATCGTACGTGCTCAGTTTCTACCTCTATTCAATCAAATCTACAATTCGCTTTACAGAAGTTCTGTTACCGCTGAAAAATGAATGACCGCAAGAACTAGTGCTAAAATCATAAGCACGGCTGCTGGCATGATTTTTCCAATTGGATCTTTAACACGCATATGTGACAATACAGCTCCTAACATAATACAAGCAATCCATAATGCTGCTAAAACTAATACGATCTCATTCCAGAAACCAAAAATTAGTCCAACCACGCCTGCCAAAGCAATCCAACCTGTCGCAATTCTAAACCATTGCGGTAAACCTAAATGAGCGAAAGCCTCTACTTGCATTTTTGCTCCCGCAATTTTACTCACACTCGAAAAGAAAAATGCAAAAATTAATAAACATTGAAGTACTAATGCTACAATAGTCATGTACAATCCTCCATTATATATTTTTTAAGGGTATTGCTATTAAATGCTGAAACGATTTGAAATTCCTTACATAAATCCACCTCTCTCTATTATCGTTTTCTATAGATCCCCGCATCAGTTATAATAGTAATTATCCCGCTATTACACATTATGAGTACGCGATATAATGAGGTTACTCACTAATTGTTTATAATATAGAGAGGATACTCACTAATAATATACAATATATTTATGAAACGTGCAAAAATGAACTACAAAATAATGAGGAGGTCATCCCATTCATGAAATCAAATAATCCAGCTGCAATAGATATCATCCATATTTTAATGCAATCGTCCAACTATGTTCAAAGAGAATTTCAATCTCAATTGTCAGCCCTTGACACACCTTATCATCTAACAGGTCCTAGGTTACGCGTTCTATCCACCGTTTCTGAAAATGGTCCCATTCGAATGAATGAATTAGCTGCTAAATTAGGCGTCAAAGCACGTACAGTTACCGATTTTGTCGATGCACTCGAACAAGACAAGCTCCTAGTTCGTATACCAGATCCAACTGATCGCCGAGCTACATTAATTCAACTTACTGAACGCGCGCATTCCAATATGGAGCAGGCGCTCGCGTTCCAAGACAAGGTCGCAAACGATATTTTACAAAACCTCACATTAGAACAACGCGAACAGTTTTTTGAACTTCTATTACTATTAATAAAAGATAAGCAAATTCCAGATTCATGCGGAGAAGTTGAGAACGGAAAAACTTGTTAAGTGTGTAAATAAAACCACCTACACCCTAAAAAATATAGGGACTAGGTGGTTTGTTTTTTAAGCTGATTTTCTCGCTGGAATGTCTTTACGTCGATATACACTTAGTACGATTCCCATTATAAGCGCATGAAATACAGTTGGTGTTAATCCATAACTAATAAAAGGTAGTGATATAGCAGTAATCGGTAATAAACCTAAAATCATACCGACGTTATAAAGGAATTGTACTACGAAAAGAGTCAATCCACCAACGAGCAGCAATTTACCGTACCGATCATTTATTTTATAAGAGATGACTATTAATCTTGCTACAAAAAGAGAAAGAACGAAGACAAGAATTAACGCAAGCCAATACCCATAATAGTAAGTCAAACTTGCAAATACAAAATCAGTATCCGGAGCAGGGATGAATTTCATATCTCCATATGTACCAAACCAACCTGCTGACGACATTACCTCCTTTAAACGTATATACATAAATCCTGCGCCCTGTGCATCACGCTCTGGATTCAAATACCCTAAAAATCTATCCAAATAAACTCCTTTTACTGTGTGCCAGGAAAAATAGGCCCCTATAATCAATAAACAGATTGGTACAATTGTAATAATTAATGCCTTTTTCTTCCCTAACTTACTCCACCAAAGCATAACGAATACCATCGTGATATAAATAAAAATCACTGAAAAAGCTGCGCCAATTAAAAATAAATACAAAGAAAATAAATAAAGAGCCACAAGATGCATTACTTTTATCCTACTATTATTGAAAAAAGAAGCCCAAGCTAGAAAAAAGAACGGCACTGCCATTAAACGGTCAATTGCAATAGGACCAACTTTTATTATCGGTTCTCCAAGCATCCCAGCATTCGGAAAGCAGTATAGCATTAACAAGATAAGTACACCAATTGTATAAAACAACCATCCTAATCTCTCTAACTTCCGATAATTAATCAGCATCATCCCTAACGCTGTTGCAATACCAAGAACAACAAATATCACCTTATCCATTAGTAAATCATTCATATATCCAAAAGCTATAACCGGCAAAAACCCTAACCCCATCGCAGCCACTAATAAACCAATTAAAAACCAATCAACCTTTGGCTTATGCAGTTTGTTAAGTTCTTGTCCCAGTTTAATTGGACTCCCCATTTGCTCAACAGCCTTATCTTCAGCAACTTCCTCACTTAACCCTTTATCCATCCACATATTCTTTGCCTGTTTTAAGTGAAAATTCAGTTCAGTTGCTACTAAGTCCTTCGCTTCTTTTGATTTAATATGGTTCGTAACTTCTGTTAAAAAACGCTCCCCTTTTTTATTCAATTTTTCTCACTCCTGTACGAATCCTTTTAATATAAATCGTGCCTTCGTAGCATTCTTCTCTGCCTTTCGCAGCATCTTGTTTCCTTTATCATTTAATTGATAATATTTAGCTCCTTCGTGGTCCCAGCTAGATTGGATAAAGCGATTCTGCTCTAGACGATGTAACAAAGTGTATAGAGACCCTTCATTACCTTCAAATGTTTGAATCCCTCTCCCGCGCAGTAACTGCATCAATTCATAACCTGTTTTTTCATTCATAAGAAGTTGCAACACTGCTAAAAGGATGTCTTCTTCTTTTTCGGACGATTGATTGATTTTTTCACGCACCCGCTTCTGGTGCTGATCAGAAAAACTCAAATGTTTAAAAGTTGTGTTCTCCATTGATTTTCGCAAACCTTTTAATCGATCTTCCATTTGACTATTCCTCCAATCCTTTCTTCAAAAGCTCCTTCGCTTTTTTCATCCTCGTTTTTATCGTGTTCTCCTTCACATCTATTACAATCGCAATCTCTTTAATTGATAATTCTTCATAATAAAATAGATAAATGACTTCTCGATATTTGATCGGTAAATTCATTACTGCAGAAGCAAGCCTACTATCCTCTGCACTTTGAATAACTATTTGTTCCACACTTTCTTTTTGACTCTCCATATACGTAAAGTCATCCTCTGTCACGATGACCTTTTTGTTATACCAACTTTTTAAATAGTCCTTACAATGATTAATTGCAATTCTCCATAGCCATGTTTTTAAGTTCGAATTCCCTTTATATGTATGAAGAGATTTATAACATTTCACAAATATATCTTGCGTTAAATCCTCCGCAACCTCTTTATTATTCACATATGAATACATAAGCTGTAAGACTTCTTGTCCATACTTGTTCATGATTTCGTCGATAAGGTCCTCCTTATCTTCTATTTCAAACGCTTCTACCGTTAATTCATCCACAGCCTTCCCTCCTTCCCATATATTAGACGACGCACTGTATGGAAAAGTTTTATAAATTTATAAAAAAATACAGAGGGTAATAACGTTTTTTATAAAACACTTCCTCAGCAACTTACATATAATAAACCGAATAGTCGTTACAATACATTCACCTAAAGAGCGTCTTTCTCCCACGGCGCTCTTTAAGTTTGCAATAAGAAGGGCGTCTTCGTTTCCTATCGCTAAATGAAAAAGAGAACCGATTTAATCGAGTCCTCCTTCTTTCTAACGCTCACTTAAAGAATCTAATATTTCATGGCCATACAAAGATGGATCGATACTATCAAAACCAGTACACTCTTCATACAAGTGTAGTATTTGAAATTCTATACATAACGCAGCTGTTTGTTCTTGTTGATTTATTGCTTTTTCTAGTTCTGCCGTGTATTTCATTTGGATATTGTTATCAGTATCTTTATTTTTTTAGTTATGTTTATTTAACAAGGAGTCAACTCCCCCCACTGAGATAAAGCCTTTCAGTGGGGGGTTGAGTTTGAACGCTAGGGCTTTTTATCTATATGTCTTGTTCCCTATTTTAAAACATAATACAATGAATACGTAACTTAATAAGCTATAACTAGTAGGTGTGGTAATCATCTCTTCCATTTTGAAAAAAGGGGGAGGTGATAATATGATCGCGATGTTTGTCATTAAATTAGTGTATGGTATCCTAACCGGAGCTGGCGTTGTCATCGGTAGAAGATACGTCGGTCCGTGGCTAATTTCTGTATACAAAAAAGCGAGAACCACCCTGCTTCGTGGAAAAGGTAAGGGCGGTTCTCGGCTAAAACGTTAATGTAATTGTCTTATAACCGCACCTACTACCACCACAATAGCAAGTTAGGTTACAAAGGCAGAAGTTTCTCAGGCTTCTGTCTTCTTTATTTTATGCAAAATTCATACTATATACTCTACCATCATTGTAACACATTTTATTTATTTTTAGTCAAGATAAAAAACACCTAAAGAGTTTCTCTTCAGGTGTTTCTCTATTTTACGCTAATGCAGCTGCATGCTCTTGTTGATCTACAGGAATGACAGCGTCTCTTAATGCTTTTTCTAGTTCTGCTGTGTATTTCATTTGCTCTTCTTTGCTCCAGCCTAGTTTTGCAGCCATGTAGTTGATTACTGCTTCTTTCCACTCGTATACCCAGTGGATGTTGAAGAATACAGCGCCTCTGCGGCGTACGAAGAAGTCGACTGGTTTTGCTGTCATTTCGTAATCCATTGCGTATACAAGTGGGATTAGAACGTCTAGCGGCATGTTGTATTCTTTCGCTTCATCTTTATGTTTTTTCGCTAGGTCAAATAGTACGTCAACGTTAGAGCCGTAGAATTTCGCGAATTCTTCTGCTTGTGCTGTTGTTAAACCGTATTTCGTACCTTCGCCTGCTTTTTTCGCGATAAATGCTGGTAATCCTTTAGAGCCATCTACATGTCCACCAGAGATTGGCATATGTTTCGTTGTGCTCTTCGGATATGCACTATGCCCTTCTTTTTGTAGTAAGTTCGTTACGTAGTCTACTACCATTTCAGCCATTTTGCGGTATCCTGTTAATTTACCACCTGCGATTGTAATTAAACCAGATTCAGAAGTCCAAATTTCGTCTTTACGAGAAATTTCAGATGCACTCTTACCTTCTTCGTAAATTAACGGACGTACGCCAGCCCAGCTTGACTCGATGTCTTTTTCCGTAATTTTTACGCTTGGGAACATGTAGTTAATCGCATTAATGATGTACGTGCGATCTTCTGTTGTCATTTGTGGTACAGCTGCGTCTTTATCATAGAACGTATCTGTTGTACCTACATATGTTTTTCCTCCGCGCGGAATCGCGAATACCATACGTTTATCTGGTGTATCGAAGTAAATCGCTTGACCTAATGGGAAACGTTTTTGATCAATTACTAAGTGAACACCTTTTGATAACTGAAGTACTTTTCCTTTTTTCGAGTTATCTTTTTCACGAAGTGTATCTACCCAAGGACCAGCTGCGTTTACAATTTTCTTACCGTAAACTTCGTATACTTCACCATCTAGTAAATCGATTACACGTACACCACATACTTTTCCATCTTTATATAAGAAACTATCTACTTTTGCGTAGTTAACAGCTTTTGCACCGTGCTCAATTGCTTCTTTCATTACTTCAATTGTAAGACGCGCATCATCAGTGCGATATTCTACGTAGTAACCGCCGCCTTTTAATCCTTCTTGTTTTACAAGAGGCTCTTTCTTCAGCGTTTCTTCACGGTTAAACATTTTTCTGCGCTCGCTTCGTTTTACGCCTGCTAAGAAGTCGTATACACGAAGACCAATTGATGTACTGAATGATCCGAACGTACCGCCTGTATGGAACGGAAGTAACATCCACTCTGGTGTTGTTACATGGGGACCGTTCTCATATACGATCGCACGCTCTTTACCCACCTCTGCTACCATTTTCACTTCAAGTTGTTTTAAATAACGTAGACCACCGTGTACAAGCTTCGTTGAACGACTTGATGTACCTGCTGCAAAGTCCTGCATTTCAAACACAATTGTTGATAATCCGCGTGTTGCTCCATCTAATGCAATACCAGAACCAGTAATACCTCCACCAATTACGATCACATCTAATTCTTGTTTATTTACTCCGTTTAATACGTCTTTACGTTGTTTACTTGAAAATTTCATGGTAATTCCTCCCTTTGATAACGAAAAAAGAGACCACAAACTCCGCTATAGATTTCGCCTCTATAGCGTGTTGTGGTCTCTCCAAATCTCCTACCGAATTATTAACTTGTCACCATTATAACACTGTTTATGATTATTTGAAAGCTTTTGTTGCTTCAATTGCTTTTTTCCATCCAGCATATAGCTCTTCGCTTGTTTCCGCTTCCATTGTTGGTTCAAAGCGTTTGTCCATATGCCACTGTTCTTTAATTTCATCTTGGTTTTTCCAATATCCAACCGCAAGACCAGCTAAGTACGCTGCACCTAAAGCTGTTGTTTCATTGATCACTGGACGCTCTACAGGAACATCTAAAATATCACTTTGGAACTTCATTAAGAAGTTATTTTTAACTGCTCCGCCATCAACGCGTAATGTTTTCAGTTCAATACCTGAATCTGCTTCCATTGCGCATAATACGTCTTTCGTTTGGTAAGCTAAAGATTCTAGTGTTGCACGAATGAAATGCTCTTTCGTCGTACCGCGTGTTACACCAAACATAGCGCCGCGTACTTCACTATCCCAGTAAGGTGTACCTAATCCTACGAATGCTGGTACAACGTATACACCGTCAGTTGATTCAACGCGATTCGCATACACTTCACTCTCACTTGCATCTTTAAACATGCGCATTCCGTCACGTAACCACTGAATTGCAGAACCTGCTACGAAAATACTTCCTTCTAATGCGTAGTTTACTTTACCATCTATTCCCCATGCAATTGTTGTTAATAGGCCATGCTCAGAAGCTACCGCTTTTTCACCAGTGTTCATTAGCATGAAGCAACCAGTTCCGTAAGTATTTTTCGCCATACCTTCACCGAAACAAGCTTGTCCAAATAATGCCGCTTGTTGATCACCAGCTACACCGGCAATCGGTACATTTTGACCGAAGAAGTGATAGTCAATTGTTTCTCCATACACTTCAGATGATGGACGTACTTCTGGAAGCATGCTCTTCGGTACTGTTAACATGTCTAGAAGTTCATCATCCCACTGTAAGTCGTGAATGTTAAACATTAATGTACGTGATGCATTTGAGTAATCCGTTACGTGCGCTTTACCACCAGATAGTTTCCATACAAGCCACGTATCAATTGTTCCGAATAATAGATCGCCGTTTTCTGCTTTCTCTCTTGCACCTTCAACGTTATCTAAAATCCATTTTACTTTCGTACCAGAGAAGTATGCGTCAATTAAAAGACCTGTTTTTTCGCGAACCATTTCGCTATAACCTTTTTCTTTTAACTCATCACAAATTTCAGCTGTTTGGCGAGATTGCCATACAATTGCGTTATAAATTGGTTTACCAGTCGTTTTATCCCATACAACCGCTGTTTCACGTTGGTTCGTAATACCGATACCAGCGATTTGTTCTGGTTTTACATCTGCTTCGCTTAAGCAAGTTGCGATAACCGCTAAAATAGATCCCCAAATTTCTTGCGCGTTATGCTCTACCCAGCCCGGCTTTGGAAAATGTTGCGTAAACTCTTTTTGAGCTGAATGAACAATTTCACCTTTTTTATTGAAAAGAATTGCGCGTGAGCTAGTTGTTCCTTGGTCTAATGAAAGAATATATTTTTTCATAATGGTTTCCCCCTTATGCTACTTTTCTACTATTTGTATTGCTTCCACTTTTTTTGCTTGTCATATAAGAGATTGCTAGTACAATCACAGTTGCAATAATCACATAAATAAGTGCTGCATTTTGTTTTCCTTCAAATACAACTTGATGGAATAATCCTGCCAGTGATCCACCTAAAATTGGACCTACTACTGGAATCCATGCATATTTCCAGTTTGAACCGCCTTTTCCTGCAATCGGAAGGAAGAAGTGCGCAATACGCGGACCTAAATCACGTGCTGGGTTGATTGCGTATCCTGTCGTTCCACCTAATGATAAACCAATACTTACAATTAAGAAACCTACGATAAATGGATTTAATCCATCTGCAAATTTATTTGCACCAATTGCTAATATACCAAATACTAAAACGAATGTCCCAATCATTTCACTTAAAAGGTTTGCAAATGTGTTCGGAATTGCTGGACCTGTTGCAAATACACCTAACTTTGTTCCTGGATCTTCTGTTTCTTTCCAGTGTGGTAAGTAATGTAAATATACGATAACTGCCCCGATAATTGCCCCAATCATTTGTGCTGCGATATAACCAGGTACGTCACTCCATGGGAACGCTCCCTTAAATGCTAATCCTATCGTCAAAGCTGGATTCAAATGTGCCCCACTAATTGATCCAACCGCGTACGCTGCAACCGCTACCGCTAAGCCCCAGCCCATTGTAATAACAATCCAACCAGAATCTTTCGCAAACGACTTCTTTAAACTTACACCAGCACAAACGCCGCCACCAAGTACGATTAACAACGCAGTCCCTATTAACTCTCCTAAAAATGCTGACATAGTATCCCTCCACAATCAATTTAAACGCTTTCAAATGTGATAGAGGTAAAATGAATGGCCATTCGTTTTTGTCAAAAGAAAAAGACCCACAGCTTTGCACGCTTCTATATAAATTTATATAGAAACAATGAAATGTGGATCTCTACTTTTCTCCGTCACGTTTATTAACTTGTCTATAATGTTAACCGTTAATGAAAGCGGTGTCAACAGAATTATTTCACATTTTCGTCACTTTTTTTGGTAATGTTTCCATAGTTCGCGTTTTGATGTCGTAATTGCTGTCGCACCAGCATTTAAAGCTCTCTCTACATCATCAACAGTACGAATAAAACCACCCGCTAAAATTGGTACACCAGTACGCTCTTTCACTTCAGCGATCACATCCGTTAACGCTCCTGGGAGCACCTCTATATAATCCGGCTTCGTCTTTTCTAAAAGATTGCAACTCTTCTCCATTGCACTCGAATCGATTAAAAAAATACGCTGAATTGCCACAACACCTTTTTGCTTCGCCTTCATAATGACGCTCGCCTTCGTTGAAAGTAACCCGTACGGTCTAAACTCCTGACATAAATACTCCGTCGCATGCCCATCACTCTGCAAGCCATGAATTAAATCCACATGTAAAAACACCTTTTTACAATATTGCTTCGCAAGTGATATAACACTCTTCAATTGACCGACATGAATATCTAAAATAACGATATACTCATACGAACTATGTAATAGCTTTTCCAAATCTTTAATTTGCCTTACTGCCGGCAAAATCTTTTGTTCATGAAATTCCATTCTAAATGTCCCCTTCTTTATGTCATCCTATCCTTTATAGTACACAATTTGAGTGAAAAGAACAGCTAGTGTAGGGGATTTCTTTCATTTTTCTCGTTCTTCTTTTAAACGTTCACTAAAAATCATACGATGTTTCTCACCTATCTACGTCTAGTATGAGCAAATACATGATGAGTAAAGCGAGTTGTCGTTGCGTTGGCTGTGCAACTTGTGCGTTACAGGTTGTAATGGTGCTATTTCATGTGCTATACAATGTAGGTTTCAGATATTTTTCTTCTATAATAATTTCCCGAACAATAATACAAAGAATTAATACGAATAAAGACTAAATGGGGCATAAAAAATACGCTATCCTTTCTTATCAGTCTCCAGAAAGAATAACGTAAAGTTTCATTTTCAAACCTTTTCTTCAAAAAAAGAAGCTAACAATTCAGTGTTAACTTCTCAACTGAAAGCAAAATAGTATCTTTCCTTACCTTCTAATATCTAGGTTGTGATTGAATATTTGTAAGATGAACATCATACATATCAATGATTTCAAGAAATCTATCAGCTTCACGGAAGACATGGTCTGCCAATAATGGGTGGATGATACTCTTTATTTTACATTGCTCAATTAAATCACGTGCTGTTTTCTTAAAGTCCCGAAGAGATGCAACCGACACACGATTTTGATCTAAAAATTGATCTAGAAGAGGGACAGTTTGGGATTGTGGTTTCATTGATTCTAAGTCAATTGCTTGATACATTAATGTATCAAAATCATTGCTAAAATTTCGCGCTGTATCTACAAGCTTTCTTTCCGATGGATCAAGAAGATGGCCAATAAATTTAGCATGGTCTGCCATAATCCTCAAAAAGAAAACATTTTCTTTAATAATAGCATCAGGAAGAGCATCTAATTTTCCTTCATTTAATTCCATTAAACGTTTTCTAAAATAATCAGCTTCCCTACTCGTATGGTCAACTAACAGTGGAAAGTTATTTTGTCCCGGCAATTTACATGTGAGAATCAACCCTAAAATCTTTCGTTTAAATCCCCAAATATTAGTTGCGGCTTGTTGTACTTCTGCATTAAATCTTTTGATTTGCTCAGGATCTGTTTCATTTGTGTAGGAATGCGCTATTTGTTCAATATGTTCAAACAATCGATAAAATTGATTCGCCTCTTCAATTAGTTGCGTATCCTCGCATCTAAACCCTAAGCGAAGAAAAAGAGAATGCTCCTTCATGATTCTAGACCAAAAACGAATTTCATTTAATGAACGCTCAACAAACATTACAGATGTAACACCTGTATCCGGATGTAATGGAGTTTCATCCCTATGCATTGTTAATCCCCCCCAGTAAAATACCCCGCTAGTTCCATTCTTATGAGGAAACATATATATAAATGCCCTCAATAAAAGTTCATAATGAATTTCGTATACATGCTTCCCAACAAAGAAAAAGGCTACCACCTAGATGTAAACTTCTACTAGATAATAGCCTTTCAACATTTCTATTAAAGCAATACAGAATCTTTATCACTATCCTGATTACGTTTCTCGCGCTCTTCTGCTAAACGCTTCATATACACTTCGCCTTCTTTTTCAATAAACTCATTATCCATCTCTTGCTCTTTTTTTGAAGTATATAAAACCATGTAGCCACTTAATACGATCCCAACGATTACAAGATACACCCACCATGGTAAAGTTTCCACTCTACTTCATTCCTTTCCTTAGACAAGCCTTATTAGTTTCACTGTATGAGGAAAGAAGTACATTTATGCTTAAAATTTTATCATTGTGGATTCTTCGCGAAGAACGCTTGTACATATTCCATAAACTCGATTGGTTCCTGGCGAAACGGTGCATGGTATCCCTTTTCAATAATATGAAACGTACTATTTGCAAATAGTCCATGATACAGTTCACCATTTTTCCAAGAAACACTCTTATCGTGTCGTCCCCATATAATTAAAGTCGGCACCTTAATTTTATCGGCTTCCATCGCAATGCGGCGCTCTCTCATTTTCGTCAGCTGATCATAGTGCTCTTTATCGTCACGACTATTTTTCACTTCATTTTTATTGTAATCCGTAATCTCAGTTACAGTTTGTAAGTCTGTCGATAACGGCGGCACTTCATAACTTTCTTTTTGCTGGAAAGATTCAATTCCTGTAGAGTCTGCTAAAATGAGATGCGTCACTGCGTCCGGATATAAATACGCTAAATTCAGTGACATCTCTCCGCCCATTGAATGACCGAGCACCGCAAACTGATCGTATCCGAGCTTTTTCATTAACTTATAATATAAATTCACTTGTGCAGGAAACGAATACTCAAAATCAATTGGCTTAGAAGAACGCCCAAACCCTAAAATATCCACTGCAATAATCGTGTGGTCCCGCGCAAGTTCCGGATAAATATCACTAAATCCATCTGAAGAACCACCAAACCCGTGCAGCATAAGTAAAGGTGGTTTCCCCTCACCAATTTTCTTAAAATAAATCGTCTGCCCATCAATTTGCGCCATACTCTCTTTCGTATGCAGCTTCATCATAACAGTATCTTTCACTTCTCCAACCTTCGCAATCGGCTTATCAACGAAGTTACATACGATAAGCAAAACGAGCACAATACCGCTAATCAAATAAAACTTAAACCGTTTCAACATTCCCGTCTCCTTTCTCTTGTTGCTATTTAAAGTTTTTACATTATTTGGTTGTTTTATAATTATTTTTAATTGTAACTGTATCGGTTACAATTATACCAAAAAAATATTTCTCACTTTTATTACTGATGGTTATTTTGTAACTATTATAGTTACATATTTAAAGTAAGTCAATTCTTTTTACGACCAAAAAGAAAAGAGACCTCGTTGTGAGGTCCCTTCACTTTATTATTTAATTTAAAAATGGTCAGCATGTGAGTCTTGTTTGCTAATACCGCCACCGTCACCTTTATTGAAGTTGGCTGGTGCTCCTCCATCGCCTCTATTATCTGCTGGTGCTCCGCCTGTTTCACCAATGTTAACGTAGTCTGGTCTTGCTGGCGCTCCACCCGTGTCTCCTCTATTAAAACTAGCATAGTCTGGTTTTACTGGTGCCCCACCAGTATCTCCTTTATTAAAACTAACATAGTCTGGTCTTGCTGGTGCTGGAACATCACCGTGCTCCGCTTGTTGTACAAAAGAACTATTTAAACCGACAGATACAATACCAACTAACACTATACCAGTTACAGCCATACCAATTTTTTTAAACATTATTTTAATGCTCCTCTCTCTATCTTCTTCTCTTTTGCCTGTAATGCTTTGTAAAAATAGTCACTTGCTTTCATGTAATTAGCATCCTCACGAAACTTTATTGCAAGTTTTTCAACATATTCCTGAGTGTAACTATATAAAGATTCTTTATCAAAATAAGTAATTCCTTTAAGAATAATTTGCTCTAATTCTTTAATAGGAACATTACCATTTACTGCTTTTAAAATACTAAAATGATGTATATACTCTTCATTTTCTAACTCCATACAAATATTTAATCCTCTATCAATTAATTCTTCAGCAATGTTTGTTTCTCCCAGTTTAAAATGTTCCCTAGCTTGTAGGAAAATCGCTTTGAAATGTGCTGGGAATTTCTCTGTTACTTCTGAAAGATGTCGAATAGCTAGTGCAGAAAGGTTTTGACTTGCGTATAGCCAGCCTAAATTATGACGTACCCTTAAAAGCAATATAGCGTTATCCTGTTTTTGTAGAATATCTATCGCTGAATTTAAACACTCTTCTGCTTGTTCATATTGCTTTATTTGTATGGCAGTTAGTCCTAAAAGATTCTGAGATAAAGCAATATTCATATCTTGTCCTGCTTGTTTTGAAAAAATTTCTTTAGCTTTATTTACATATTTTATTGTATTCATTGGTTGCCTTGTATTGTAGAAAAATGCAGAAAGACGATAACAGAATTCCCCATATTCTAATTCATCAGGGATATATTTTATTAGTGTTTTGGCCTTCTCATAACATCTACTTGCATCATTGTAATTTGATATTAGAGTTGCATGCATTGCCTTAAAAAAATAATAGTAATATGACAAACGATTTTCAGACGTTTTATAAATTTCATCAATTTTATCAAAACTATTTTTAGTAATTTGTAAACCATCCGCCAGCACTTTATATCTAAAATCTAATAAAGAGTAATATAGCCACAAATCCCCATCCTCTTTTACATTAGAAAATTCACTCTCAATCTCTTCCTTCATCTCCGTTGCTTTCTCTATGTTTTGCTGCAACATTACACGATACCAATCATCTAAAGAATGTTTCATTTGCTCCCTTGTTACTACATCTGCTCCCATACACTCGCATCCCCTTTTCTCCAAAATTACAAAATTAGGATATTTATAGAATTATCAAAATTGTATAGTATCACCTCTTTTCTATGTATCGAAAAATAATTATCAGAAAATTAAATATTTTAATTAATTATACCAAAGTTTTCCTTTTCGATAACTTGAGAAAGAGTTGTCAGAAAACTTAATAGAACAAATAAAAAAGCAAGCAGTTCCAGCTATCAGCTAAAACTACTTGCTCTCCTACTTATTATCTCTACTTTTACTCTTTAATAAATTCCTTCGTGCTTCTTACTGTATCAATTGGACGAACTAATTTTTCGATTTCTTCACGTTTTGGCTCTAGGAATGGAGGTAAAGATAATTTTTCGCCAAGTGTTTCGTATGGCTCATCCCCCATAAATCCTGGGCCGTCTGTTGCAAATTCAAATAAGATTTGTGGTGCAACTCTTGCGTATAATGACTCGAAGAAGTGACGGTCTACATAACCAGATGAAGGAAGCCCTACGCTACTGATTCTCTCAATCCATTCTTCTAATACAGCGCGATCTTCTACGCGGAATGCAGCATGGTGCACTGTACCAAAACCTTGTCGTGCTTCTGGAAGAACTGTATTATGTTCTACAATGACAGAAGCACCGTTTCCGCCTTCGTTTACTTCAAATAAATAGAATTCTCCTTCTTGCGCAACCTCTTTAAATAATAGAACTTTTTCTAACACTTCTTTGAAGAAACTAAAGTTCGCAATGCGGATAAATACAGGTCCTAAGCCAGTAATTGCATATTCTAATGGAACTGGACCTTTTTGCCATGGTGTACCTGATTCGATTCCTTTATCAAGTTCATCTGAGATTAATTGATAATGTTGGTCATCAAAATCAACGAAAGAAAGAGTTTTCTTACCGAATTGTTCTTTAATTCCTGTATGTTCCACTTTCAGACGGTCAAAACGTTTTACCCAATATTCTAATGCTGCATCAGTTGGCACGCGGAATGAAGTTTTTGAAATTTCATTCGTACCGTGTACTCCTTTTGGAATACCTGGGAAGTCAAAGAATGTCATATCTGTTCCTGCACTACCTTTATCATCTGCAAAGAATAAATGATATGTTTGAATGTCATCTTGGTTTACTGTTTTTTTAACTAAACGCATTCCTAAAACGTGAGTGAAAAACTCATAGTTTTTTTCTGCACTACTTGTAATTGCTGTAACGTGGTGAATTCCTTTTAATTGGTTCATTTTATATTCCTCCAATAGTTTTAAAATTTATGTTTTCTCTTCTATTACTTCTCTTCAATAGGTGCTAAATTCGCTTCAATCTCTGCACGCTGATCTTCTAGGAACGGTGGTAAATCAAGCTTTTCTCCTAAATGTTCCACATCTCCATCAACTGTAAATCCTGGTCCATCTGTCGCAATTTCAAATAGGATTCCGTTTGATTCGCGGAAATATAAGCTTTTAAAATAGAAACGGTCGATGATTCCTGAAGACTGGAAGCCTCTTTGTATCACCTGTTCTTCCCAATAAGCAAGCTCTGCATCATTTTTCACACGAATTGCTAAATGGTGAATGCTACCGCGGCCCGGTTTTTCAGTAGGACCATCTAAATATTTCACAACGATTTCTCCAAAAGCCTCGCCTTTAATGGACTGAAAAATCGCTTCCTCTTCGCTGCGGCTAACCTCTGTATAACCAAACATCTCTGTAAGTGTACTCGCCATTTTATCAAGTCTACGAACTGTCATTTCCACAGAACCCATTCCTTGAATTTGATGCTCTGCAGGAACTTCTGATTTCTCCCAAGTTTCCCAGTGCTCTACTTTTTCTCCGTTTGAAACGAGTAATACTAAGCGAAGACCTTCAGCATCCTCAAATTGCAAAGCAGGACGATTTGCATATGTTGTTATTTCACTATGTTTCACATCAAATGTCTCAAATCGTTCTTTCCAGTAATGCAAGCTATCCTCTGAAGGAACGAGTAACCCAATTCGAGTAATGGCATTCGTACCGCGATATGTTTTTCCTACTAAAGGAATTTCAAAAAACGTTAATTCCGTACCTGGACTTCCTGTTTTATCTCCATAAAATAAGTGATACATTGATGGATCATCTTGGTTCACTGTCATTTTCACGCGACGTAAACCAAGTACATTTTTATAAAAATGATTATTTTTATTTGCATTTTTCGTAACCATCGAAATGTGATGATGCCCTTTAATCTCATACATTGTTTATTCCTCCGTTTCGTTTTACTAGTCAAGTGATAACTAAAAAAATAACATTTCCCACAACTAATATGGTTTTTAACGTTTCAATTTATTCTTCATTATGTTTTTGTAAATTCATCTTAGTTTTTACTGCATAACTTACTTTGTTTTTTATCGAAAGCAACTGAGTGTATGTTTTTCATATGACTCAATCGCTTTCGTTACTATCACTTTACACCTCAAGTGATTAAAAAGCAAGAGAAAAATCTCGAATTTGAGATATTTTTTTGTTAAATAACATTTTAGGATAAAGAATCGTTAATTGCTATATTTTTTTAAAGCGGTTATTTACATATTTACGATAATAAAATCACTTCATTTCAATTTCAAAAACACAATAGCCTATAATCAGTGCCGGATGTCCCACACTGATTATAGTTTCGTTTTATATATTCCAAAAATCACTATTTATATCACTATTATATTTATAATCAACCTTTTCTTTACCACACTTTTCGCACTTATAAAAATTAGCTGTGCCCATCTGACCTGTTTTAAAGTTTTCACTATCCAGAGTTTTAATAAATTTATATTTGTGTATACATTTAGGTTCTTTTACTTTATTCAGCCATTTGTCTAACATAAAGTGATCACTCCCCCTTTAAAGAATCTTCCTAATACACCTATACATTTAGAGTAACCTACAAAAGATTTCCAATCAATGGGCACTCGCTCTTACCTTCTTTGCATCACATCGTATGCAATTTTTTGTTAAAGATTTTTACTTTATTGTAAACAGATTCTCAACCATTAGCTTTACACCGGCTAATTCAACATTAATTTCCTATAGTTTCTTCTCTTATCGGGCAATAAAAAATGGTGTGAAAACTTAATTTCACACCATTTTTTATAACCATATTGGCATTCCATATTTAAAAAAGCGATTTTAATTATGAAACGTCGGCTTATAGAACGAACGATTATCAAGAGCAAAGACACGCTCTGTGTATTCGCCTGGTTTTGTGCGTCCTAATGCGCGGTCCATCATGTTCATTTTTGCATCTAAGTTATCGATGTAATGCAGAATTTCTGCTTCTTTTACTAATGGTGGTTTTGGACTACCCCATTCTGCTTTTCCGTGGTGAGAAAGCACGATGTGTTGAAGAATTAATACTTCTTCTGCATCGATTTGCAGCTCGTCTGCTGCTTTACCAATTTCGTTCACCATAATCGAAATGTGGCCTAATAAATTTCCTTCTAACGTATACGTTGTGGAAATTGGACCAGACAACTCGATTACTTTACCAAGGTCATGTAAAATAACGCCTGCATATAGTAAGTCTTTATCTAATGATGGATATAGATTTGAGATAGCTTTCGCTAAATCAAGCATCGATACGACGTGATAAGCTAGTCCAGATACGAACTCGTGATGGTTCTTCGTCGCTGCTGGATAGTCTAAAAATTCGTTTTGATGCTTATTTAATAAATGTCTTGTTAGACGTTGAATGTTCGGGTTTCTCATTTCAAATATGTATTGCGTAATTTTCTCAACCATATCTTCTTTTTTCACTGGTGCTTTTTCTACGAAATCTGAGATATCCGTAACTTCATTTTCATTCGCAACACGAATTTGTTTCACACGTAATTGAATACGGCCTTTGTAGTTTAGAATGTCACCAGCCACTTTCACGATTGTTTCCGCTACATATTGTTTCTCAACTTCTGGTGATACATCCCACAATTTCGCTTCAATATCTCCACTTGGATCTTGTAAGATTACTGTTAAAAATGGCTTTCCATTGCTTGCGATACCTTTTGTCGCTGTTTTAATTAACAAGAAAATATCGACTTGTTCACCAACTTCATACTCTGCAATTTTCTTTTTCATTCGAATTCCTCCACCAAATCAGTTACTTTTAGTATAGCACACTACAACTCATTTTCTTTACGCATATGTGTTAATTTTACAATCTGTTTTTCTGTAAAATACGCGAGTAAATGCGCATGACATGTAAAGAATATGACTTGTCTATCCTTTGCAATTTCCTTTATAAGTTCAATCGTCCGATTCGTCCTTACCGCATCAAAGTGCACGAAACTGTCATCAATAATAAATGGATAATCATGCTCAAATGTGTTCGCTAATGCAAATCTCAGCGATAAATACAACTGCTCAGCTGTCGCTTGGCTTAGTTCATGACTATAAAAACGCATACCGTCGTTACGCTCAACGATGAACGGCTCCGCCTCTGACGGTGAAAAGATTTTACTATATCGTCCGCCCGTTAAATACACAAAATACTCTTCTGATTTTTGTAAAATACGAGGAAGATGTACTTCATGATAATATTGCTTCGTTTTCGTTAACACTGTCTTTGCGGCCGCATACGCAGCCCACTTCTTCACTTGCTCACGCACTTGCGCTTTTTTCATTTCCCATTCATGCATTAAATCACCGTACGTACTACCTTCTTCTAAATTCGCAATTTCCATACGATGCTGTGCAATACGCTCTGTCAGTTCTTTTTCTTGTGCCAGACAGTTTTGCGCGGCTGTCAGTTCTTGCTTTAATTTTTCATCATAACCGTCAGCTTCATAATGTTCAGCTAATGATAAACTCGTTAAACGTTGTTCTAAAAGATCAATTTGCGGTAATAAACGTCCTACTTGCTTCTCCGCATCTTCACGTTTTTCCGCTAGTTTACCTGCTGCTAAAAACATCTCTTCATTTGTAGCTTCTGCAATATGCCATAAACTGTCTCGTTCTACTAGTAATTGCTTTAATTGTTCTTGCATAAACTCATATTCTTCTTGCCATTCCGTCAGTTTTTCTTTTAACTGCTTACAAGTTTGGCGTTTTTCTTTCTCATTTTGCATACGACTTTGCGCCTCGTGCAGCTTACTATACTCCGCGCTACCGATAACAGTTTCTAGTTTATGTTCAAATTGCGAAATCATTTCATATAATGAAGATTTTCGCGCACCTTGCTTCTCTAATTCACGATATAATTGTTGCATTTTTTCCATACGCTCAAATGCCGGCAATATGTGTGCATACGTATAAAATTCAGGGAACGTATAGCGCTTTTTATACACATTGACTTGTTCGCTCGTGCGGAACGTTTCTCTCTCCCATTCCTCATACGATGAAACGACTTTATCATACGCTCGCTCCATTTGCTGCAATTTATATGACTCACGCTCAAATAACTTACGAATTTCTTCGTCTTTTTCTAACTCATAACGAACAGACATCGCTTCTTCACTTTGTCTCCCGCCAGCACTTTGCTGAAGAGTAAGGAGCTCTTCTTGTAACCCACTTGACGGATCTTTATATAAAACAAGAGCAAGAACAATCCCTACAAAAACAATGACACTAATAAATAAGAGTAGGCGATTGTCTATAAATAAACTTGTGAATAACACGCCTGTGTTAATAAGAAGTAACAGAAGACAAACTCTTTGCCACTGTTTTTTCTTTTGCATCGCTGCTCCTGCTTTTTCCTCATATTTGCGCTTCATTCTCTCAGCGCCCATACCGATAAACGCCGCATCTTGGAACGATTTTTCTTTCTCAACTAACGTATTTCGCTCTTCATCCGCTAACATTTGCTTCTGAATTTGTCTTATATTTTCTTCTTGTTCTTCTAATTGCTCTTGCGCTACTTTAAAACGATCATCAAGCTGTGCTTTTTGCGTTTCTAATTCGCGCGCCTTTTGTACTGCTTGCGTAATTAACTCTTTCGTTGCCAAACTCATATCAAACGAAAGGACTGTTTCTTTTTCAAAAGTAGCACCGATTTGTTGCTCTAGTTCTGCCAGTTCTTCTTTTATATTCGTAATCGTTCCTGTTATATCACGCATTTCTTGGCGTGCATTTTCGTAAGACATATGCTGCATACGAAGTTCTTCTACATAACTTTCTTTTTGTAAAAATTCTTCATCTATTTGAATCGATTCTATTTCTGACTGCACATTCTCTATTTTTTTATGTAGCGAGTCCACTTGTAATTGGAGCGGCTCCATTTTCGCCTTAATCGCTTCATAACGCGCCATTCCGTTTACAGGAAACTGCCCCTTCTCGTTTTCTAACACTTTCTCATACGCACGCTTTTCAATAACGAGAGGTTCAAGTGCTGCTAATATTTCATAATCTTGCTTTCGTTTTTCTGCACTCTCTTTTTCTGCGCGAACAGAAGCAAGCTTCTCTTCACTTTCTTTTAACTGCTCCACTTGCTTTTCATACGTGCCAATTTTTCCTTGCCACTCTTTCATCTTCTCTTCAAGTTTCTTCATCTCTTGCAATGACACGTTAATTTCTGGCTTACGACCACTCGGCTTAAAGCGCTGATCCATTTCTTTTTCTAGCTTTTTATCTAACTGCAATAGCGCATCGCTTCCGACTGCACTTGCCGAAAATAAATAATTGCCGATATCCGCTTCGCCAAGCTGATGAATGTTTTGAAGACCGTGCATATCAAAAGAAAAGACCGATTCAAATAAACTTTCATTCATCCCGCTTAATATATCGTGTAAAATTTCTTCGCCGCCCGTTTTCCCGTCTTCAAAATAAACAGTTACCTCACCAACAGCCGTCTTTGGCAATCGTTCAATTTTCAAACGGCCGTACTTCTCTGTTTGCACAGTGATTGCTCCGCCATACTTCCCGCCTTCTTTCGGTTCATAACGGCGCTGTCCTCTCGTCGGAAAACCGAATAAAATACTTTTCATAAATGAGCGAATTGTCGATTTCCCCGCTTCATTTTCACCGTATAACACCGTCAGCATTGAAAGGTCCATTTCCACATTTTCTAATTTTCCGTACCCATAAATATGGAGTTTTTCCATTCTCATTTTTTATCCCTCTCTTGCTGGAATAATTGTTCTAAAATAATATTTTCCGCTTCCTTTTGAATCTCTTTCTTCTCTTCTTCTGTAAAAGATTCAATACTATTACGCGCTACAGGAGATGTCCAAATCGTGCGCAATACGCCGTCCATATTTGTGAAAGCTTCTAACTCCTTTAGCACACTACCGACGAAATGATTTTCTTCTTTCAAACGTTCGATTTCCGCAAAAGAGACCGTCTCATTTTTCCACTTCATCGCATACACGAAATCTTTTCGCTCTTCGCCAGCTGCTAAAATATGAAAAATCTCTTCCACACGCTTTTCGTCACGTAAATACGGAGAAAGTGGGCCTTGTCCTGTAAATACGACAGTTAGTAGCGTACCTTCCTCTTCTCTTCGACATTCATTCATCGCTGTTGACACTGCCGTCATAAGATCATCAACAGTTTCAAGTCCATCAATATTCACTTCTATCTCATCCCACACAACATCTGCCGTATGGAAAAATGAACATTGCGTTCCTTGTTTCGTAAGTTCAATCAGGTACGCACCCTTCTCGCCTATTTCCTTACGATGACGACCTTGTATGTTCCCTGGATAAACGATGTATGGCTCTTCTAATAAAATTTCACGTTTATGTATATGGCCAAGAGCCCAATAATCAAACTGCTTTTCTTTCAGCTCACGAATTTGAAACGGTGCATAGCGATTATGCTCTGCATCCCCTTCCACACTTCCGTGAAGCATGCCAATATGAAAAGGCGCATCACTCATTTTCGTATACTGCGCTGTCATATTATCCGTTACCGCTTGCTGCAAATAACTAAACCCGTAAATAGAAGCTAACAACTCACCATTTTTATAAAATGATTTCTCTTCTACGTAAGGCTCCGTAAACACATGAACATTTTCCGGAAACTCAATTGCTGCCCAGCTTCCCCCTAAATGATCGTGGTTACCGTGAATAATAAAAACAGGGATATCGTACTGCGAAAGTCTCTTCATTTGCTCACGCACAAACACTTGCGCCCTCAAACTTCTCGTCTCCGCATCATACAAATCCCCGGCTAGCAATACAAAATCAACGCGCTCTTGAATCGCTTTATCAACAATACGTTCGAACGATTCAAACGTACTTTGCTTCATTCTCTCCCAAACAGACTGCGGTACATTCATCCCCATCCCTTTAAACGGACTATCCAAATGCAAATCAGCCGCATGTATAAACTTCACTTGTTTCACAAATAACGATCCTTTCTTTTCCGTACTTTACTACAAATAGTAAATCTAGTGTCCATAAAACTTTCACTCTATTTTAACACGCAATGTCATATATTTCTTTGCATATTCTAGTGATTTATGCCAAAATAGTTATAAGATTCTGATTTTTATTATTGGAGGGAATTTTCATGGGAGTATACGTTCTAACAGTCTTTGAAAAAGATGGTTCAAAAGCATTAGACGAATCATTCGAGGCGGCAACTGAAAAAGAAGCGAAAGCAAAAGGTGAATCTATTTTACGAGAAAAAGGATTGTATGAAAAAACACATCGCTGCACATCTACTGCAGGTAAGCTCGTTTTATTCCAGCGCTAAAAAAAGAAGCGTCATCCGCTTCTTTTTCACTCTACTATATCTTCGTCACACCACGTAAACACCACATCTAGAATGCGATTACCGATACGTACGCGCTTATTCCATTTTCCTGTTTGGATCTGATGTTGCAATTCCGCTTTCATCTTTTCCGTCCAGTCGTGAATCGTTTCACTACCGTCGTACGGATATACGCTCGGAAACTCTTCCTGCAGTAGATGCAAGCTCTCTGCATCAAAATGAAAATGGAAGAAGTAGTTTGCTGTAAGCGATGGTTCTTGCAATCGTAAAAAATGATCATCAATTTGCTTTCTATTTCGATAGAAAGTAAAGATATTCACCTTACCACTCGTAATTTGGTCAATTTGAATTTCGTGCTTCTCTATAATCACGTCTTGTCCACCTCGTTGTATACTATCTTTAGTATATATGTCTTTTGCAACAAAGTTAACCATTTTCGCGCGAAATTCATTTCCTTCATTATATTACCTGTACCTCCATATGCAATCAGAACAAATAAAACAAAGTTGAAGGGGAGCGATCACATGTATTTCGGAAGCAAAGGTTGGTATGTAAAAGAACTTAAAAAATTAGGTATCCGTACTTATGAAGGTAAAAAACTAGAATCGTATCGTACGCATGTGTTATCTAGTTTACTTGAGAGAATGAAGAGAGCTTCGGCTTAATAGATGTAGGAAGCAACTACGGTTGCTTCCTTTTTCATGCAAAGACTATAACTTTTGTTTGCAAATTCTTATCTTTTTTCAAAAAATTTTGTATAAAATCCTGATCTAAAGTTATAAAGTAATCACATTTATTTCTAGCTATTGCTAAATGCATTGCATCGTAGGCCTCTAATTGATAAAGCTTCATATACTGAGCTGCAGCATCTATAGCCTTCTTATCAGAAGAAATATATTCAACCTTAATTTTGAAGTGATTTTCCATACTATACAGAAATTCCTCGAAGGTTTGAACAACGTTTGTATAATACGCTGTTAATCCACTTCTTCTTTTAGCATGCCTTTTTCCTACCTTTAGTAATTCTTTAGCATAAACCTCTTTACTTTCATCTTCAGATTCTGCCCTTACTTTAATAATATATTGATAGATTTCATATAAATTACATGCCGCTTCTATAGAAACAATATCTCTTCTATCATCTTCACTCAAACACCCTATTCCTTTAGATTTTATATTTTCCATATTCTCTATATAGATTTTCAATGCTCGCTCAATTTTATTTTTCATAAGAATACCTACTACTTCTGTAAAAGTATGTGAGCTAATCCCCATTTCTATTTCTTTCTCCGTCCATGCGTTAATTAAATTAGCTACCTTATCAGAACGAGTATCATCTTCATCTAAAAATGCCAAAATAAAACAAGCATCTACATAAATCGATGCTTGTTGAATACTTAAAACAGCATCCTCACCTTGAACGAAATTAGTTACCATTTATATTTCTCCCTTATCTTTCTTCTTTATAAATATCTACTAAATTTTTACTACCTGCTGTACGAGTTCCGATCATTTTGCGTAAATCTTGAGCATCTTTTGGGCGACGAGTTACTAATTTCTCTGTTTCTTTTGTTTCTAACGGTTGCATATCAGTCACTACTTGACTCATATCTATTACCCCCAATTCATCTTCTTTTTCATTTAAATTTAAAGACTGCCCTAACTTTCGACATCTGTCCATGCTTTTCCTCCTTGTCCAAATTAAAATTGTTACATACATTTTTGACAGAAAAAAGCTCTACTTAAACATATGATTTTCTAAGTTAAATCATGAATCTGGAACATAAATTTTGCTGTACAAAAAATCTCCTCAAAGTATAGACTTCAAGGAGATTTTTCTTTTAACCACATATATATATTAATATCAATTTATTCACCTTCAATAAAATTCCCTCATACCAAAAATGCTATAATAAACCCAATCAAACTAAGGGGGATCATTTATCTTGCACGGAAAACACATTCAATTTCACAAGTTCGGCAATCCAAAAGATGTACTACAAGTTGAATATAAAAATATAGAACCATTAAAAGAGAATGAAGTTTTAGTTCGTATGCTAGTTAGACCGATTAATCCATCTGACTTAATTCCAATAACGGGAGCGTACGCTCATAGAATTCCTTTACCTAACATACCTGGTTATGAGGGTGTTGGTATTGTAGAAGATGTTGGCGCGGGCGTTACGAGAGAGCTTATCGGTAAACGTGTTTTACCGTTACGTGGAGAAGGTACTTGGCAAGAGTATGTGAAGACGTCAGCTGATTTTGTAGTTCCTATTCCGGATTCTATCGATGATTTTACAGCGGCACAAATGTATATTAATCCTCTTACAGCGTGGGTTACTTGTACAGAAACGTTAAACTTACAACGTAATGACGTTTTATTAGTGAATGCTTGCGGATCCGCCATTGGTCATCTTTTTGCGCAGTTATCAAACATTTTAAACTTCCGACTCATTGCCGTGACAAGAAATAATAAGCATACAGAGGAGTTACTACGCCTTGGTGCTGCATATGTAATCGATACTTCCACTACCCCGCTTTATGAAACCGTTATGGAATTAACGAACGGGCTCGGCGCGGATGCTGCAATTGATTCTATCGGGGGATCAGATGGAAATGAATTGGCTTTCTCCTTACGTCCAAACGGGCACTTTTTAACGATCGGTCTTCTATCAGGTGTACAAGTTAACTGGGCAGAGATTGTCACGAAAGCAAAAGTGCACGCGAACATATTTCATTTACGACATTGGAATAAAGAAGTAACGCCATATAAATGGCAAGAGACGTTTCGTCATTTAATTCACTTAGTAGAAAATAAGCAATTACGTTTTATGAAAGTACATTCTACATATGACTTAGCGGATGTGAAAACGGCGGTTGATGTTGTGCAGTCTGCTGAGAAAACGAAAGGGAAAGTCTTTTTGACTAGTTATTAACTACAATTGAAGTGGGCTTTTTGATTGGCCTTTTAAATAGACTAGATAATACCTTTAAGAGCGAACATTTGTAAGTATCTGGTATAATTCTATTAAAAGGTGAAAGGAGATTTTCACATGTGGTTAATTTCGGCAATTTGGCCTGTTATACTAGTCGGGGGAATTGTAGTATTTGTAATAAAAAGATTGGAACATAAATATAAGAACGGAAAATTAGGTAAGAAAAAATCAAAAGAAGCTCAAAACTTATTAGATAGTCTCATACCTATAGGAATGCTTGTTGGCTGTATAATCGGTTTGATTTTCGGTATGTTTTTCCCGGACTTCTCCCTGCTTTCAGTTAGTTTAGGATCTGGAATAGGCTATTTATTTGGTTATTTCGCCTATGAAATTTATAGTAAGACAGGCAACAATTTTTCCTAATCCAAAAAGAATAAGCCGGACAGTACATAATAGTCATATAAAATATGTACTGTCCTTTATTTTTGCATCAAAACTATCACCTTATCTTCCACATCCTATACACCTTTTTGATTGATTTTCCTCTCCTCCCTCTTTTGTATATTCGCTTTTTTGTTTTCATTAGATCTATACCCATAGTAAAGTAGAGCGCATGTAATAACTGAGCCTACAATGTATCCTAAAAAACATCCTAACCAAAACATAATATAATCGCCTCCATCCATAATAAATTTTATGTAATATAACTCTTTACATGCTCAATCGTTTATTTCTATCAACTATACACTCTCTAAAGCTATTCATACTATTATTTCTCTTCTTACCTCAAATAATAATTTTATTATTTGTCATAAAGTTAACATTTTTCCATATTATTACTTTTATCTTCAAGAATAATATACTACATTTGAAATAAGCAGGCTAGTATATCAGCTCTTCTCCCTCTTACCTTTAGTTATGAACAAAAAAACCCCCTCAAAGCATAATCTTCAAGGGGTGAGCCTGTTTTTTTATTTACTTATATACGTACAGCTGTACCACTTACAGCAACCATTAACATTCCATCACGAACAACCTCGTAATCTACGTCAACGCCAACGATAGCGTTCGCACCTTTTTGTTTTGCAAGTTCTTTCATTTCATCCATTGCGATATCACGAGCTTCTTTTAGCTTACTTTCGTAAGAACCAGCACGACCACCGACAACATCACGAACAGAAGCGAATAAATCGCGGACAATGTTTGCACCCATAATAGCTTCACCATTTACAATATCGATATACTCAATAATTTCTTTACCTTGAATTCCAGACGTTGTTGTTACAATCATGACTGACACTCTCCTAATAAGTTGTAGTTTGAATAAGCTTTCTTATGTCTTTATTATGACATGGAACAAGCAACGAATCTATTGAATTACCTTACAGGAATGTGACAGTTTTGTAAGAATACAGCGACTATTTTGTTTAATAAAGTGCTTTAACATTAGGATACATAAACGATTCCCTATTTTCTTTCCAGTCGCGTTCTACTTCTTTAAAAGTTGGTCGTCCTAATTCTTCATTGTTTTCATGTTTACGAAACCATTTCTTCACATACTGATCCCCGTTTTTATTTTGCACTGTACAAAGGAAACTATTATTACTATCCTTTAATATTTTTACAATCACGACAAGACACCCCTTCTCTCTTAAACTTGATCTTTTACCATAAGCCCTTCCTCTCTTATAGTCATACGACTCCTCGGTCGCGCCAAAGTTGTAAGATCAAAAACGATATTTACTTTGTTTACATTTTATTTAAAGAAATCAGAGTTATAAGCATTATACTTATCAAATATTTTATAGATTTCTAACTTATCATCTAATTTTGCATCTACTAAAATTAATATATTCCCATCGTAAATATATTCTTCATACTTTTTAGCATGGTCTTCAGGGATTCCTAAGCCGATAAATGCTCCTATTAAACTTCCAGCTCCTCCGCCAATACCGGCTCCCCCAATTGCTGCTGCGATCGGTCCCGCTGCTACAATCGGGCCCAGTCCAGATACAGCAAGTACACCAAGGCCTGTTAATAAACCTCCGAGTCCACCTGCTACTCCTCCTGCTACAAGTCCTGTCGCTGAAAAGATATCTCCTTTATGTGCAGTTTCATGATTCACTTTCTCACCTGATTTTTCTTCCAGATGTTCAATTTCCTTTTGATCTTTCGCAATAGCTGAAATGTTATCTGCCGGGTATCCTTTTTCCTTTAATTCATTAATAACGAGTGCCGCATCATCAATTGTTGGAAAAACACCTACTATTTTTCTATCCATATTCATAACTATTAACCTCCTAAAATTTTATATAACGTATCTTTATTACTCTTCGTTTTTATATACACTTATTTTTTTATTCACATAACCATTTACGAAAAATGCTAATAATAAAAGGACTACAAGAGAACTACTTAACAAGTAAATGAAATCAAATGTAATATCCGTTATCATTTTATCCATATGTAACAGTCTCCTTTTTATTTAAAGTAAAAGTATATTTTTATAGACTAAAACTTTACAATCCATCTTCGGTCAATCTCTTTATGGTATATGTATACCCTTCTTCCCCCTTTCTAAACGTAAAAAACTATAATTATATTTTTTCTTATTTATATGTTTAACATTTTTTAAAACGGGTACGTTTATATTGTTATGCTTATTATATGGAAAGGAAAATTACGATGAACGCCATTCACTCTACTACTATTCTTTATAATGAAACACCTACAATAACGCAGATTCATCATTTTTATGCTTTAATGACAACATTTCAAACAAATGTATTTATAAGTAAACGAGGAACACTTACTTCTATTAAAAACTTAAGCACATTAGTATCATTTTTCCTTACTGTAAAAAAGAGAGAGCTTGTATTATTTATATTTGAAGGAATAGATGCAAAAAGAGCTTTAAGAACACTCTTTCCTTCTTAAAGGTTTTATTACCCCCTATTCCCTCGATTGTTATTTTTCATACATAGTTTTATACTTCAAAATGATTTCCTCTATTCAAAACGAGACCCCCTAATACAATAGGGGGATTTCTAGTTTAGCCCTATGAAAACTGATATAATATATATTACGTTTTTCATTCTTTAAAATAGAAAACTTTTAATAACCTTGAAGGTAGGAATTTTTAATGAACTCGAAAGCAAAATTTAGTATTCGCTACAAAATTATGGCTGGTTATTTAGTTATCATTTTGTTTTTACTTATTTCTTTTATTATGTTAAACAATCAGATTTCCAATTTACAAAAATCTCGCAATTTTATTATTGATCACGATTTTAAAGTTCTCAATTTAACGAATCAAGTGGAGAAAGACTTGCTAACAATAGAAAATAAAGCGAAAGGCTTTATTACTTCTAATAACGCGAACTATTTGCAATCTCTTAACTCTGCCGAAAGAGATTATGAAAAACATTACCATAATCTTTTTTCTTTATTAGAAGATAATCCATCTCAGCAAGAAAAATTAAAAGAGATTAACGGAAACATTACTAATTGGATGAATAAAGAGATTCACCCGTTAATTGCAAATCATAATAGTAATAAAATACAAGAAATCGACACTACCGAAATCCAATCATTACAATCACAACTAACTGACTTCCGTAGCACTGAGGAGCAATTAACGAAAAAAAGAGCTGCACAATTAGATACTAAAAATAATAAATTAGAGCTTTGGTTATACAGTTTATTGTTCTTACTATCTTGTGTTTCTATTATCGTTTCACTTTATATTTCGAATTCCATTACAAAAACGATTAAAAATGTAATTCAAGCTATTAAATCCATTTCTTCTAAAGAAAAAATTACGGAAAGAATTCATGTAAATACACATGATGAAATAAAAGATCTTGCTCATACAACGAACCATCTGCTAGACGAAATATCGAAAAGAGAGTGGTTACAAACGGAGATTGCAGAATTAATTTTAATGTATCAAGGTGTATCTTCTATTGAGATGTTAGGTAACAAAATTTTGAGTGGAATTATACAAAAAACGCAAACTTCTTGCGGTGCGTTTTATGTACGTGAAGAAGTTGAAGAAACTGTCTACTTTGTGAAAAAAGCTTCTTTCGCCGATCAAGGTGTTGATATTGGAAAACAATCTATTAAAATGGGTGAAGGCTTCATTGGACAGTCTGCTTTAGAAAAGAAAAGTTTTATTCTTAGGGACATACCTGAAGAGTTTCGTTACGTTACTACTGGATTATTAGAAATACGCCCTAAAAATTTACTAGTCATCCCTGTCTTATTTGAGGATGAAGTGATTGCAGTAATGGAGTTAGTAAGTGTAACTGACATTTCAGATTTACATCAAGATTTAATTCACCAAACTGTTGATAATCTAGGTTTAACAATCCACAGCATTATGGGACGTATGCGAATTCAAACTCTTTTACATGAATCACAAGCAATGACAGAAGAGTTACAAGTTCAATCAGAAGAATTGCAAACGCAAGCGGAAGAACTACAAATGCAAGCCGAGGAATTAAGAACAACGAACGAACAGTTAGAGTCTAGAACGGAAGAGGCCGAGCAAAAGACAGCTGACTTACAAGTGACTAAATTAGAATTAGAAGAAAAAGCAAGCGAGTTGTTACGTAGCTCAAAATACAAATCAGAATTCCTAGCAAATATGTCACATGAATTACGCACACCGTTAAATAGTATTTTACTATTATCTGAAATGTTAAAAGAAAATCATGATAATCATTTATCCGATGATGAAATTGAATTGGCAACCGTCATTCATTCATCAGGGAAGGATTTACTTACTTTAATTAATGACATACTAGATTTATCTAAAGTAGAAGCCGGAAAACTAGATGTCATTTTTGAAGCAACGAACATAAGTGATATGGCAGCAAGTATGCAGCAAAACTTCTTACATATCGCTGCACAAAAAAATGTAGAATTTACTGTTGAAGACAGTGACACCATTCCTAATCTGTTTTATACAGATGCAAAACGGATTGAACAAATTATTAAAAACTTATTATCCAATGCATTTAAATTTACGGAAAAAGGATCTGTCTCTTTACATTTTGATTCAATAGAAACAAGCAACTTGAGTCATGATATGCAGTCTATAAGTAAAGACTGGATAACAATTTCAGTAAAAGATACTGGTATTGGTATCGCTAAAGAACAGCATCAACTTATTTTCGAAGCCTTTCAACAGGCAGATGGTGCGACGATTCGGAAGTATGGTGGTACAGGATTAGGTTTATCTATTTGTAAAGAGTTTGCTAGACTATTAGGTGGTTGGATTACGTTACAGAGTCACGTAGGAGAAGGTAGTACTTTCACTGTATATATTCCTAACCTTCCAAACGGATTAACTGATATACAAGTATCCAATTTAGAAGTCGCAGCAACAGTAGATGAAGTTATTCCTGCTGAAGTTGTTGAGGAAACCATCGTTCTTCCAGAAACAAATAATGTCTTCCAAGAGAAAACTATTTTAATTGTCGATGATGATCATCGAAATATATTTGCATTACAAAATGCATTAAAAAAATACCATGCCAATATCATTACTGCACAAAACGGCCTAGAGTGTTTAGAAATACTAAAAAACAATACAAATATCGACCTTATTTTAATGGATATTATGATGCCAAATATGGACGGTTATGAAACGATGGAACATATCCGAATGAACTTAGGGTTACATGAAATACCTATTATCGCATTAACTGCTAAAGCAATGCCAAATGATAAGGAAAAATGTTTATCTGCTGGCGCTTCAGATTATATAAGTAAACCATTAAATTTACATCAACTCTATTCGGTAATGAGTGTATGGTTAATAAAATAAGTGAGGTTTCGTTTCAGTGGAAAATAAGTATTATAATTTTGATCCATCAGTAGATACGGATAAGCGTACGAACTTAGAAATTGACTTACTATTAGAAGCGGTATTTAAACTATCAGGATTTGATTTTCGCCAATACGCTCGCACATCTATTTATAGGCGGATTTGTAATCGAATGCAGATTTCTCATATCCCTACCATTTCAAAGTTAATTGAAAAAGTAATTCATGAGGAAGGGGTTTTAGAGCAGTTATTAAATGATTTCTCGATCAATGTAACTGAGATGTTCCGTAACCCTATCTTTTTTAAGGCGCTGAGAGAGCATGTTATTCCTGAATTAAGAAAGCATCCTGAAATTAGAATTTGGCATGCTGGATGTGCCACTGGTGAAGAAGTATTATCCATGTCCATCTTACTTCATGAAGAAGGATTAAGTGAAAAAGCTATTATTTACGCAACAGATATGAATACAGATGTGTTAGAAAAAGCAAAACAAGGTATTCTTCCATTAAATAAAATGCAAACTTATACGAAAAATTATTTACAAGCTGGCGGTACACAAGCATTTTCTAACTATTATTCAACGGATAGTCGTTTTGCTTATTTTAATCCTTCACTGTTACAAAACATTATTTTTGCACAACATAATTTAGTAACCGATCAATCTTTTAACGAATTTCATATTATCCTTTGCCGTAACGTTTTAATTTACTTTACAAGTAAACTTCAAAACCAAGTACAGCAACTATTTTATGAAAGTTTAAGTCACAATGGATTCCTATGTTTAGGAAATAAAGAAACTCTTCGTTTCTCGGATATCATGCCGCATTATACGCAATTTAATCCACACGAACAAATCTATCAAAAAATACAATAAAAGCGTATGAAATCCTCTATTTGGATTTCATACGCTTTTTATTTCGCATTCGCTTGTATCATGATAAGACACATATCATCTGATTGTGCTTCCTTCTGTTCTTCCTTGTAAAACCCTTCTATCTCTTCTTCTAACTCTCCCCATTTTCTTTCTGTAAAAGTACGTAATTTCTCTTCAGCCTCAAATTCATCATTTGCTATTGCTTCAAGTACACCATCTGTAAACAATACGATTTGAGCGTTCTTCTCAAAAGGTATAACTGTCTTTTCAACTTTTATTTCATCAAAAAATCCTACCGCACAACTCCCGCGATTTAGTTCCACTACATTTGTTTCATCAACTAAAACGTATCCAGAAGGATGTCCTGCATTTACATATTCAATCGTTCTATCTTCTGTATTAACTACTAAGTATATCGCTGTAAAATAATAGGGAATATTGTCATTCTCATTATGTAAAAGGGTCATATATTTATTTAAGTCTTTCATGACAAGTTCTGGATCGATTAAACATTTAATCGTTTCACGTAATACAGACGAAATGAACATGCAAACTAAGGAAGCGGATACACCATGTCCCATCACATCTAATAATATAATACCGTAGCGGTTTTCATCGATTTTATACCAGTAATACATATCTCCAGCTAGTTTAAATGAAGGTAAGTAACTTGCTTCGATTTTTATGTGTTCTTCTCTTAATGGGCTACTTAATAAGTTTCTTTGTACTTGCGTAGCTAAATCTAGTTCATTCCGAAGATTTTCTTCCTGTTCTTTATGCCAATTTAATTCCGATTTCAAGCGTAATGCTACACGCATACGCGCTAACAATTCAACTTTATTTATAGGTTTTGTAATATAATCCATTGCCCCCATATCAAGAGCTTCAGCTAATTTATTCGCATCTTCTAAAGCTGTTACAAAAATAATAGGAATATCTTTAAACTTCTCCTCTTTTTGTAATCGCCTACAAACTTCAAGTCCATCAATTTCAGGCATCATAATATCTAATAGTATTAAATCTATTTCATTATGCCTGGAAGAATCTTTTCCAAAATGGATGTATTCGAAAAGCTCTTGTGCAGAATTCAGCGATACAAGATCCTGATATCCGGCTTGTTTTAAAATCTTCTTAATTACAAAGATGTTAACCGGATTATCATCTACAATTAAAATGGACACAAGTGATTTCCCCTTTTCTTATATAAAATGTAAATCGATTATTATTTTCTATTTTTCTAGTATTACATACTCAGTTATAAAATAAAAATTTCCTACTCAAACATATTTTTTATATAGCAAAAGAACAAACCCCCAGAAATGAGAGTTTGTTCTTTCACTCTATAAGTTTCCACTTTTAATTTAACACCATTGCTTTATCATTTAAAAGACGATCCAATTCTTCCATATGATTTGTTTCATCTGCGATCATATCTTCTAACTTTACAACTAACTCTGTCATATTTAATTTCGCTGCTTGTTCTTTTCTCTTTTCATAACGCTTAATTGTTTCATATTCTGACTTTCTAGCTTCTTCTAACATTTCTCTAACGTCTTCTACTTGTTTCACTGGTAAAGGGATCGTAGTAGGTGTACCACCTAACGTCTTAATTTTCTCCGCTAAATATAGGGCATGTCCTTGTTCATCACTAATTTCAGATTCAAAGAAAGGTTTTAACACTTGTCTATATATACCAGAAACTGTTGCTGCATTATGGTTATACATAATAATTGCTGAGTATTCTCCTGCTAAATCTTCATTCAATCCTTCGATTAGTTCTTTCACATCGTGTGACATTTTTATATCTCCTCCTATACTTAATACGTACCCCTTTTCTCATGTTTTAAACATCATTATTTTAAATTTTTTATGTATCTAAAAATGCGGCTTGCTTCAATTTACTTATCGCTTGTCTTTTAATACGAGAAACGTGCATTTGTGAAATACCTAACCGTTCCCCTGTATCCTTTTGATTTAAATTTTCTTCAAATATATAATGAATAACACTCTTTTCCGTTTCATTTAATACGTTAAAAATATCTTTTAAAACGAGACGCCTTTCTGTCTCTTCATATCCTTGCTCTACTTCACCTACAGATTCAATTCTCGCTACCGAACTTCCATCAGATGCATTTTCAACTACATCATCTAAGGAAGATACTCGATAATTATTTTTCGCATCCATAATTTCTAGTACTTCCTCTTCGGATAGTCCTAAATGATCCGCAATCTCTATAATTTTCGGTGAACGTTGCAAATGATCTGTTAGCTCCTCTATCGCAAGTTTAATTTTTCCACCTAAATCTTTAATTCGCCTTGGAACGTGAATGCCCCAAGTTTTATCGCGTAAATACTTCTTTATTTCCCCTACTATCGTAGGTATTGCAAAAGGCTCAAAAGCATTCCCTATCGAATAATCATACCTTCTTATTGCGCCTAAGAGCCCTAACATGCCTACTTGTATAATATCCTCATGCATCGGCCCGCCTTTTGAATAGCGATATGCAATGGAATAGACAAGATTTTTATAATGATCAACTAACCTTTCCTGCGCTTCATCACATTGGTTTTGTTGAAATTCTGCAATTAGTTTCATAACGTCTTCTTTAGTAAGAGTTGTAGGTTGAGATTGGATTTCCATCATTCTCCACCTGCTCTCTTTGTATATATTTTGTCATTAAAACTGTCATGCCCTCATCATGCATGATTTGTATATCATCCATTAATGTATTAATTAAATATAAACCTAAACCATTTTCCGGCAAATGTTCTACTGGTTTACTAATATCATACGGACCAACTTTACTTCTTAAGTTGTTAAAATCAAAGCTAACCCCATTATCCGCAACCATAATTTCTAATCGATCTTCATATAGCCCAAAGACAATTGCAATTTCTCCAACGTCTTCTTTGTATGCATGTTGTACAATATTTGTACATGCTTCACTAATAGCAATTTTCATATCTTCTATATCGTCATAAGCAAAGCCCATTCGATTCGCAACACCAGCCATTGTTAAACGAATAATAGCCACATATTCTGCCTTTGCAGGAATTTTCATTTCTATCTTTTCAAATCTCTCCATCATCCCTAGTCACCTTCTTTCTACTTTTTCAAAATCGGAATTCAAATTTAATATTTCTGTTAACCCTGTAATATCAAATAATCTTTTTAACCTTTTAGATACACCAATAAACTCTAGTTTTCCATCATTTTTCTTAACTGCTTTTAATAGCGCTATAAAAACACCTAAACCTGTACTATCCATATACTCTACCTCAGTAAAATCTACGACAATATGAACCTCTTTTTCGCCTGCAATAGGCATCATCTTATTTTTCAAATCTGATGCCGTATATGCATCAATTTCACCATTAAGCTGTACCGTATACCCTACATCATTTTGCAAAATATTTATTCCCAAATTCATCATTTCCGCCCCCTTATCTCAAACTACTACTATGTTAATTACCCATAAAAATTAGTTTTAAACATATTTTTTTATTTTTATTATAAATAAATTTTCCACACCTTTCTCAGCTTAACACGTAAAATATACTACTAAATGTTTAAACCTTATAAATTTGTGTATGTATAATGTATAAACATTATTTTTAGGGGGATCTATCTATGGAAGAGCACAATTTTAAAAAAGGAGATTTTGTTCAATTTTCTTATCGACACGATCATGCTACAAAATTAGTTGGTTCCATTATTAATATACTAACGAATACAATTGTAGTGGATATAGGTAATAGCGAGGACTTACCTCATATAGAACCAAGGCAGGTCGTAAGAATAAATAATTGTAAAAAAGTAACGATGGTTTAATACATAATAGAAATTGTAATTTCAATGAGTGGGGGTTCTTCATCCTCCACTCATTCCTATGTAGATTACATTAAAAAAGCATCCAAATTAGTTTAATTGGATGCTTTTTTATGTATATTTATCACTCTATCAACCTTATAGCTATATATAAAAAATTTAAGATTACTATTCATGATCATACTTACGCTTTCCGTAGCATTCTAGAGAAGAATGTAACGATTAAAATAAAGACGATTGCACCTAATAAAGCTGGAAGAATAAAGATGCCTCCCCATTCAGGACCCCAATGACCAAATAATGCACTACCTACCCAAGATCCGATTAATCCGGCAATCACATTACCAACTATACCTAAAGGAAAGTCTTTTCCCGTAATCATTCCAGCTAACGCACCAATAAGTCCACCTACAATACACGTAATAATCAGTCCCACAATTAACCCTCCTATATTCGTTTTATATTGTATTTATCAAGCTTTGGTATGTAACCAAAGCTTGATAAACATGTATTATTCTTTATTATCCAACCCATCACTAATCTTTTGTTTCACTTTTCCGACTTTTTCTTTTATCGTTCCCTTCGTCTTGTCCCACTTCCCTTCATTTTTCAACTTTCTATCTTCTGTAACTTCACCAATTCCTTCTTTCACTTGTCCCTTTGTCTTTTCCACTTTACCAGTAATTTGTTCTTTTAGTCCGCTCTCACTCATATTTCCCATCTCCTTTTCGTAATAGATTTATAGATTTACAGGATACAAATTTAAATAGAATACATGCATCTTCTTTCTTGTAACCATTCACCGACTCTCTCTAAATCTTTAACGAATAACAAGATTTTCCCTTCATCCAGCTTTTCTTCGTAGAAGTTCGCTTCTTCCTCATTAAGCCCTAACTCCTGCATCTTATTTCTTAACTGATCTCCCGTTTTTTGAAAGACGTTAATAATACTTGTCCCAAGTCCCTCCTCTTGTATACCAATTGTATTCACGTCTGCATTGTCTGCGATTCTATCTGTCCTTTCTTTCTCGTGTGTTAATACGTAAATATCTTTTTGGTCTATTCCTTTCTTTACTAGATCATTCGCCGCATTCATGACCTCTTTCTCCGTAATAAATTCATATACAAAAGGTTTCCTATACTTCGTTTCCATCTTTAACTTCCTCCTTTAAAATGAATTATTTGTTATATTATATGTAGTACACCTATTTTCGAAATGTTAAACATAAAATTTGAAAAAAAAATGAAAAGGAGAGTACATATGCACTTTCGTCTAGAGTTATTTGTAGAAGATTTGCAAAGATCTATTCGTTTTTATGAGGAAATCCTTACCCTTGTATTCTCAAAAAAGAATGCAACTAGTGCAATGATTAAACTAGGGGATTTTTCTTTATTATTAACCCCTGATTATATTCTCAATGAAAATCATTATTTAAAAACAGGTGGACTTAAGCCAAAAGGTAAAGGTGTTGAAGTTATCATGGTTTTTGATAATATTGAACAAATATACCAACATGTATTAGAAAAAAATTATCCAGTGGAATCTAACCTTAAAATGCAATCTTGGGGAATGAAGGATTTTCGTATTGTAGACCCTGATGGTTATTATTTACGGTTAACCTCCTCTTGAATTTTCTCTATCCTAAAACTAGTAAAATAAATCCTCTTACAATAACTACCTAAATTAACAGAAAATTGTTATGATTAAGCCAAGGAGGGGATATAATGAAAAAAACCACTTATATATGCGCTCTAACCGCTCTATCTTTCACTTTAATAGGCTGCACAAGCACCTCAGCTACAGATAAAGCTTCACAAGCTAAGCAAGAACAGAAACAAAATGCCTTTCAATTAAACTCCGCAAACATTACAGATATCGAAATACTTCAGACAACCAATAATACTACTTCTAAATCTCAAACAGACAACGAAGAAATGATACAATCTATCGTTTCCGCAGTTCAAAAAGGCACGCCTAAAACAATCACTTTAGATCAAAAAAAGCGAGAATCGGCACATTCTACTATTACCGTTACATATAAAGATGACACAAAAGAAGAATTTCTTGTTTGGGTTGATAATAATGAGAAAATTACGATTGCTAAAGATGAGAAGAAGGATAAGGTTGAAGGTGTAACAGTGAATATTAAAGATGTGAAAATGATGAAGGATTTCTTTTAAAATTTTAATATAATTGATGTTAAAAAAGAGTAGGATGTAATCCTACTCTTTTTTAATCTTGTCCAATAAATAAACTTTTATAAAAGCTATTTAAGATCTAATTTTGCTAAATCATGTTGTAAAACATTATTTCCTTCTTGTGGGTTAAATACGATTGCACTAAGACCAAAAACATTCGTAACAACATCTCTATCTTTCGAACGAATGATTCTTACTTCATAAGCAAAAACACCTGAAGAAAGAGCTGCTGAACGAAAAGTAACACGTCGATTAGGTGCCAATGTTTGTGTTGAAGGGTCTACTAATGGTAACAATACCGGAGAACCCGATGACCAATCAAACATTTCAACAGTTACTGTATGAGTATCATCTGGATCAACATTCATAGCTTCCACAGTAAGAAACAACGTAGCGGAATGTCTACGTAATACACCCGTTGACAAAGTTTCATTGTGGTGTTTATGATGTTTTTCAGGAGGATGATCATAGCCATAACTCATACTAATCCCCCCTTTCATTTACAATTAAGGATAAGTATTCCTTACAATATATAATGCTAGTATTATTTTAATGAAAGGTATAAAAGCGGATTTCTATCTGTGTTTTTGGAAATTTTATTTCCTACTTATTCCCTATTAATAAATAATATAAATTCTCCTATTTTGTCCTTGAACTCCTTCAAAGAATAAATCTATTTTAAAAAGAACCTGCTCCATTCATAAATACATAAAGTAAATGGAATCCGTTAAAACACATAATTGATCCTTTGTTTTCCCCCTCCTATTTAAAGGAGGAACTGTTCTCGGCTTTGGTGATAGTTATGGCTTCGCGGGAGGATTTGCTTTATTAGTTGTATTGTTTATTTTATTAATCATCATTGGAGCTGCTTGCTTCTGCTAAAAAACTATTGGAAAAGACATGCGATATGCAGAGTTTCAAGTGCAACTATTACTTTAATGATGTAATATTACATTCGCCCCCAAAATGAACTTCGATGCTATAAAAAAGATAAAGTGTTCATTTATACAACCTTAGCTTGATAGCAATATCATGAGTTCCCATCCCAGACAAACTAGTTAACATCTCAATAATTGCTATTGCAGAAAAGTACAACAAGCTGGACAACATAGATTTCAAACTGTAAGATTAGATGTTGGTGAAATCGGACAGCAAAGTATATATAGAAAATAGGTGTTAATTTTGAAAATCAATAAAAAATTTGAACCGATAATTTTTAATCTCTTTATGATTTTAGGTATATCTAGTATTATCTCTTTCGTCATGGTTTCAATGAATGTTGGGTATACAGCTTTATTTCTCAAATCATGGATAAAAACATGGGCAATTGCTTTCGTGCTTGCATTTTTAGCTTCTAAATTACTACCCTTTGTAGTGAAAAGGATAATGAAAATATTCATATTTGTTGAGAAGGATGCTTAAAAATAAAGTGATGTACTACTCTAGTTCATTTAAATGAAAAGAAATAATCATCACAAAACTTAACCTAGTAAAATGTTTCAACTCGAAGGAAGGCACCTTAAAAGTTGCTTTTCTTTATATGTTAAAAAAGCTCGCCTATTTCCGTAGGCGGGCTTTATCTTTATTACACAATAAGAAAGTATACTCTCTTTTTCTCGGAAATTTTATGTAATTTTACATATTCATGAACATACATGTTTTGATGGACTTTATCTATATACTCATGGCAGTAATCCATTAAAAATGTATCTTCTTGAAAGCAAAACTCTCTTTTAGAAAAAAGAAAAGACACCCTAAAGTGCCTTCCTCCGACTTGAACCATCTTAATTTTAATAATATGTATTGGACTCCCATCCAACTATTATTTTACCATGTTAAGTTGTTTTTGTTTATTGAGAAATACAATAATTTATTTATGCTGACCGTCTGTATGAGATCCTTTGTAGTCCATGCAGCAATTAACAAGAGAACAATAGCCGTGATAAACACCTAAAAGTCCTTGCTTGAGCCACATAGATAATGCGGCATTTGAGCCAATGGTTAGAAACATAAGCATGACTGTGTATTTATTAAATCTCATTATAAGCAATCTCCTAGTGGAACTGCGCATAAGAAAATTTCACCATTCATTTATCACGTAAAAAATGGTATTAAATAAAATTTAGATTCCTTATTTACAATTAAAATCTATATTTTTAAAAATGATATAGAAGAGGGCATGAGTAAAATTATGCACTAAGCCAATGTGATACTATCTCCGAAGGAAATACCGTATTGCAGAGTAAAAACATTGTACTTCCTAGTGGAGTGAAATTCAGTGTTATTTTTATAACTCTCCATGTTTCCATTCTTTATTATGAATATCTAATCCTTCTTGACCAAAGAAATGGAGAATAAATTCTTTTTCATCACTAACAGTTTTTTTAGCTAGTTTAGATCCTTCCATACTTTGCTTTGTTCCAGAACGTAAATAATGAATTTCCCTAAAGTCTTCAACTGCAGATTCGAAATTTTCATCGTACCATTTGTTCAGAATAGATTCATATTTGGGTCTTTCATCATTATTGATAACATTTAAGTTGTTTTTTAAGTATTGAATGTTTTCTTTTATCATTTGAAACCGCCCTACATCACGAGTACCAGAAACATGAAGATTATTCCCATTGAATGTGAGTTTTTGTAAAGACATATGTATCATCATATCATTTATCGTTTGCTCGTTTTGGATTTCACCAATCGACTGTGCCGCTTTAGATAATTCATCTTCACTTACTACATAACTATCTTTTTGTTGCTTTTGAATGGTTTGAACTTTCAATTTTTCCTGAACCTTTTCTTCTTGTTTAGGTTTTGATTCAGTTGCAGCCTTCTCATTTGAGCTACAAGCAGCCATTCCCATAAGCAATGTACTGCATGTTAACGCCGTAAGTAACTTTCGTTTCATTTTTTCACGCCTATCTGTATTGGTTATTTTAAATAGATTTTTTAGAATGTAAGATTTCTCATCTCATAGTAGCAAACAATTCGTTTGTATATTGTCATGTTTTGTCGAAGGATAATAAAAAACACCCTATGGTGCCTTTCTCCGGCTTGAATTATCTTAATTTTAATAATATGTATTGGACTCTCATCGCCTATCAAGCTAAGAAAATACAACTACCCCAGAACGAGATTGTATCCTAACTTACAATAAAAAAGTTCATTTTTTCGTTTTGGGGTAATTTAAAATTTTTAAGTTAATAGGCACAGGGCACGCTCTATAAAGCAGATTTTTTGAACGGTGTAACATATAAATAAAATGATATGTTAAATTAAGTTATAAAAAAACAACCTAGATCCCATAGGATCTAGGTTATTTTTTACATAAACGTAATCGTCACTAAAGAATACCCTTCTTTCGCATTATACGGCTCCGCTTTATAAGAAACACGGCTCGCCCCTTGCGGATAACCGATTTCCCCAATTGCTTTTTTCACATCTTGCAATGCGCCATCCATTGATTGTTTATAAAGGATTTCGATCTTTGGTGACTTTTCGTTATAACGTTGCTGCATTTTATTTTTTAATTCGTTATAGTTATTTGCAATGTATTCATTTCCTAAATAGTTTAACTTTGTATCTTTTAATATTTGCTGATAGGCAGGGATTTTCGTACCACCTGCAGCAATTTTATTTGTTAATGTACTATAATAATTTGTTGTAGCTTGCGGATAGTCCCCGCGGTTCCACTCATGATTTCTTGCGATTTGCTCATCTGATAAGTTGAAATAAGAATATGTTACGCGGCCTTGTTCATCTGGCAGAGGATCATCAAATGTTGTATCAAGATGGTACCATTTGTTTTCGATTTTCACTAAATTCCAAGCATGAGGCTGACCGTCTCCAGTTCCTACTACAAAATGATTCTCAATTCCTGCTTCTTTTAATAATTGATAAGTTAATAGTGCGTAACCTTGGCAAACCGCAGAACGATTTACGAGTGCTTCATATGCTGTGTAAGCTTTATAAGACGTATCATAAGAAACATGTTTTACGACATAATCATGAATCGCTTTCACTTTTTCGTGATCATCCATCCCAACTTGTGTAATAGAAGAAACAATTGCCTTCGCTTGCTTCATTACATATTCTGTTTGTTCTTTCGTTTCACGATATGTAATTTTTAGCGTAAACGTATAATTTCCAGGTGATCCAGAAAGTCCATATGAAACATTCGATCTATTATTATTTGTATACTCATTTTTACTTGCCACTTCTTTATAGGCGTTAAAAAGTGTATTCATCACTTCTTTTGTATTACTATTTGTCGTTTTATATGGAAGTGTAATATTCGTTTCGTACGCATTAATACGCTTCTGCACTTCATCTTTGAATCCTGCTAATAGTGCTGCATCTCCTGTATTTTGCACCGCAACCGCAGGCTTTTTATACTGCAAAGCATTATATAAAAACTGTGCATATTGTTCACGCGTTACCGTTTTAGCAGGTTCAAATTTCCCGTCGCCTGTACCAGATGCAATCCCGTTTGACTGCACCGCACTAATCGCCCCTTCTGCCCAAAAACCATTAGGAACATCATTAAATGTATGCTTTTGCTTAGCCGAAACTTGAAAAGCATTTTTAATAATTTGCGCCATTTCTGCACGGCTAACAGAATCTTTCGGTCTAAAACCTCCGTTTCCATCCCCGTTAAAAATCCCTAATTTCGTTAACGTTAAAACCTCTTCTGGAAACAATGTGGATCCTGAGCGAATATCTCGATACGGATTGTTTAAAGTAGATCCATCTTGTAATACGTAACGAGCACCATCATTACTAAACGTACCACCTTGCTTATTCGGTAACAACGCACGATAAATTAAAGCTGCAACTTGCTCTCTCGTTGCAACATCACCGAAACCAAACTTCCCATTTCCATAACCAGAAATAATATTTTTACTCGATAAATCTTTAATCGCCGGATACGACCAATGCGACGTAGGCACATCAGAAAAAATACTTGCCTCAGCTGCTCTTACATCACTACCATTTGTATATAGTAAAGCACCACCAATAAGTGATAATGATGTAATTGATTTTAGTAGTTTTGTGTACATAATTCCTTCTCCCAATATCTTTTCTATTTATGTTATTTTTTGTCGAAAAATCTAAAAGAATATGACAAAACATATTATACTATTAAAATTTTTTGAAGGATATATTAGGTTTTGAAATATGCAAAAATTCATATTGTTATAGGGATTCATGGTGATATTATGTTGTTTTATTTGTGAATATATAAATAGTAACTCGTTATAACTCCCTCATGATAATCTCTAATTTAGTATTGAAATTCTCTAAATCTCAATGTATTATATTTTTGTATTTTCTCAGTTTCCCAAGCCGAGAAAACATCATCACTTCTAAAAGGACCCGAACTCCAGGGGGTCCTTTCTTTTATTCCTCATTTTTATAAACGTATTTATCGTTTTATCTAGTACAATACTAAGAGACTCTCGCGTTTGCTTTCGTGCCATATCATCACTTATTTCATTATACAAGCTACAGCCATTTCTAATTTCTGTGGAGCGATGTATTGCCTTACTAACCCTAAACCAATCGTATCATTTATTAAATTATCTATTATTATAATCTAATTTATAAAACATGAATTCCTTCGAATAAAACTCAATATTATGTCCATAATGTTGATAGGCTGTATGCCAAAACCCATTTAGTTTTCTCTGTATCTCCTTGTATTGAGCAGTTAGCCTTTGCTAGCTGCTCTTTTATTTGTAACCTTGTTAGACAAGTTTTCATATAATGTAGTCATTCCTTTCTTATAAATTAAGCTCGTCACTTGAATTATAAAAATGGGATTATATCCTATAACATTTTCAGGAATTATCCATATTTTATTTCTGAAAAAGTGCTTTATTTTGCTGAAAGGTGGTTGCGGAAACAACCGCCTTTTTATTTATGGCAAAATGAGATTTCTATTACGATCTATTACAAAGTATGTTATTACTGGTACAATCCGGTATAATAAATACAGATCAAATATTGAAAGGAAATATGACAATGAAAAGATATTTGAACTTCATTTCACTTTTCTTAACTGTACTTGTAATAATTAATCTTACAAATATACATACGAAGTACCAATTCTTTATAGGTGCATCTATAGCAATATGTTTAACTATTATTTCTACAAATGAAATTATAAAATTCCTTGCTACTAGTAGCTTATTAGTTTATGGATTTGCCGCTTTTACTTATTTAAGTATTGCTTGCTAACTTTCAATTTCGTTTTGTATTAAAATAACATTTTTATTTAACTTCATCACGTTAAGTTATATAGAAAACTATATATAATTGAATATTAAAAATGTTATTTCGATTCTAATATAGAGGCACATACGACTTTTTTCTTTGTTTATGGAGTTCTTACATAATAGTAAGGACCTTTTTTATTTCAAACACAATTTGTTCATTTTTTTGATACATTTATGAAACATTCATGTGTTATCTTCAGTACGTTCTATTCTTTTTATAATGTCGTGTGAGATATACCAAAACGTGAAACCCTAGACCCCTTAAACCTAGGGCGATTTTATTTAATTACTAGTTTTCATCAACCCGAGAGCTTAGTAATTACCTCTTCAGGCTCAACTCTCTCCCTTTTGAGAATTGAGCCCTTTATTTATAATATTATCTCCATACTTCCTACTTATTTGTACAAAATTCTACTTCAACCTCTCCCAAAAACTTTAATATCACATAAAGCTTACGTAAAGATTGCTATAATTCAATTTATCCCTCAATAAACGTTATATAATAAAATTGAAAATATCCAGTTTGCATACAATTGTCTTTCTGTATGACATATAACTCTTTTGCTAAGAGAAATCCTAGCTTTTTTATAGAGAATCAGTTTAAAAATCAAAAATAAAAGAACCTCAATACATGAGGTTCAAAAACTCTACTATTTTAAATTACCTTCGTAAAAAGCAACTCCATTTTGAACATGCTTTAAATACCATGTAATCGTCCCGCCACAAACATTTTCATTAAAACTATTAGCATATACTCCATTTGAGTAATAAAGAGTTCTTTTAAATTTACCATTAGAATACTCATAAGGAATTGAGCATGCTGCTTGCTTCGGAGAACTCACAGCTTTTTGCGTATCAGCTGAAGCCGCTCCAATTCCTCCTGTTAATGCAATACCAGTTGCCAATAGCCCTACTACTAATTTCTTAAACATAATAAATCCCCCTTTAATAGTTTTTATAGCTTACAACTTAAATGTATCACTTTTGTAATTTATGTAAATATCTTGAATATGTAGAAATATTTATTTAACTCTTGGTAATATTAGGATTTTATTTTATCAAATGAAAAATAGAGGAATTTAGAGAAGTATGTAACAGTGCATAATAAAGTGAAACTTTAATCAGCGGGGGGGTTCTTTATCCTCCACTGATTATTAGTTGAACCAATCGGATTTTTATGGGCAGTTGATCCCCCACCTAACTTCTTTGCTTTCGCTGGAGGATTTGCTTTATTAGTTGTATTATTTATTCTATTAATCATTATCGGATGCAGTTGTTTCTGCTAAAAAACTATTAGAAAAGGTACCTATATGGGTACCTTTTCTTTATATGCCTTATTCATTATCTAGTTCCAAATTTTTATCACGATTGAATTTGTTTTTTCATTTTTCGTATTCATCATACCTGAAATAAGAATCGATTTCAGACATGTGTTTTTAACGAAAAGAATTGGGGACCATTTTTTCCCACAAAGGAAATACCTTTTTGAAAATCTCTACCATGGAAGGATCAAATTGTGTACCAGATCCTTCTATAATACGTCTATACGCTTCTTCAGGAGATAGAGCCGAACGATACGCTCTTGAAGAAGTCATCGCATCAAAAGCATCTGCTATTGCAACAATTCTTGCGCATAATGGTATTTGATTTCCTTTTAGTTTTTGAGGATAGCCCTTTCCATCCCATCTTTCATGATGAGAAAGAATTATATCTTCGCTACCTTTTATTAAAGATATATTTTTAAAAACTTCTAATCCTAATTGTGGGTGTGTCTTAATAAGATTATACTCTTCTTCTGTAAGAGAAGATGCTTTCTTTAAAACCTCATCCGGAATACCTATTTTCCCTATATCATGTAATAAACAAATAAAATGAAATTGTTTTAAAAAATTATCATCATATTCATTTGTTTCTTTAGCAAGAATCGTAGCATAATTGGCTACACGTTCACTATGTCCTTTCGTATATTGATCCTTTAATTCCATTATCCTCATTATCGATAAAGCTGTTTCTTTCATTTGTTTTTCATAGGATGCTTTAATTTTTTGTACTAAAAATTTTAATGAAAGAAATACAAAAAATGACGTAACAAAAATGATTAGAAACAATAAAATTAATGATATTGGATAGTTAATTTCAAAATAATAAATAGCAATTAAAAATCTACATACCATACAAATAGATACCGTTAGAAGATAATGAATACTTAAAAATAAAGGTGCAGAAATTACTAGGAAGCACTCTAAATATGGGATATGTAAAGACGAACCTGGATCACGTATAAACATAAGATCATATGCCAAAAGATAAATAATACTAACACCAAGAAAAATATATTTTGTAAACATTTGTTTATTCATTTTTTGTAAACACTTATTACATAAAAAAAATGAAATGAAAATAAATAAAAATACGAGTTCAAATAAAAGCTTCTCTAGTGTAAAATCCTTTCCAAGAATAAAATGTTGATAAATATTATCAAACAAAAGAGTACTACAGGGAATAAATAGAAACATGTTTATCGGTTCTTTCGTTTCAATATTTTTAATCCCTTTCATCATTTTACACACCGCCAAACTTTTTTAATAAAAACATAAGTTCATATAGATATTATTAATAATATCCAAGAATAGATAATAGTGCAAAAAATACCCTTTCTCATAACCTATAAATGGGGTACCGCCATGATAGGAATGTATAAAGAGATGGATAGGGTTATAGAAAAAGAAAAAGGCGAATTCCTTTTGAAATTTGGAATTCGCCTTTTTCTTGCTACCGATAATGAGACGTTATATTAACCTCATATGTATAGAATATACAGTAAACTAAAAAGGAAAATTTTACATTTTTTATTGTTTCTTATAAGTGCACTATTTGTATTCCTGTCTATATAATTTAAACGAATAAATAGCTCCAATAAAGAATACAAAAGCTTCAAATAATATAAAGATTTGACGGAAATTCTCGATATCTTTACCAACTAAAGAAATAAATATGGCATTCATTAGAATTTGAGTAATAAACATACGAGAAGTAATTTTTAAATAAATAGCATTTGTTCCTTCATCTGGTTTACCAATTTTTTTGTAAATAATAATAAGTGCAATTACTGAACCTAAAAATAGAAGTGCTGTAAGTCCTACAACAATATTGAAATTCCCTGTACTTTCTAACATCCATTTATTTAATAGATCAATCATTATTATCTTCCTTTCCTACATAAGAGAATATTTCTTTCTTCTTTTTCACTATAATAAAAAAAGAAAAAGGAAAACATCGAACTTTCTTACAAACATTCTTGTATTCTTACAATTTTGTCATTTTGCAAATGTATTCATCGCCTTTCCTTTCATTATTTTCTTTGGAAAGCATAGTGAATTACGAAATAGAGCGCTACATGATCAACTTCCAAGAAGTAGTGCACGAAACCTCTTAATTCATGCAATTAGTATATAGAATACTAATGAGTTATTGATTAAGAAGATAAAGGAATAAGAAACACGATAAAGAATTAGAATAGATAATGTAAAAAATGGAAAGAGGGGAAAAGATGAATCTAAAATTAATAGATGTAACAGAAGAAAATTTCTTTGAAATTATTAATTTAAAATCAGATAAACTTCAAGAAAAACACATTCAAATATATGAAAGATGGGTTGGTTCAAATGCTTTCTTTCTTGCAGCTTGCCAAACGTTTGGGTTTACTCCGAAAGCTATATATGATAATGATGTTTTAATAGGTTTTGCTTCGTATGGGTTTAGAAATGAAACGAAGCAATATGAGTTAATTAGTATGATGCTTGGCCATCAATATCAAGGGATAGGGTATGGGGTTCCTGTTTTAAAAGCAGTAATAGATAGTATGGTTCAGACGTACAAATGCGAAGAAATATTCTTATCGGTTATTCACGATAATGAACGCGCAAAGCGGATTTATGAAAAAGTGGGTTTTAGGCCAACAGGAGAGATTGAAGAAGGACACCATCCAGAATTAGTTTACTGTTTAAAATTAAAAAACTATGTAAATGTATAAAATTATATATACCTCTAGTTCTGTATGAATCATTTCATTTTCTGGTTTTTGTTCCATATTCTTTAACATATGAAGCAAAAAAATTAATTTTGTGTAGTTTATTTTTGTTAGCATGATAGCGATGTGGTGCTCCCCTGTTAGTAGTAATTTTAATATCACTATGGATAAATTACTTTTAAAACTTTACTTCCAAGAACGGATTTTATGTGAACAATTAGTTGGAAATTCCCTTTATTAATTAACTAAGTAATATTTTGAAAGAACATATAGATATAATAGAAAAAATACTCGGTGCATCATCTCAACGCGCTGAATAGGTACATTATTGCATGTTAAAAATTTAACTTAAGGTGGAATTGTATATGACTGAAGATAAAAGACTGAAAAAGCCGGTGGTAAGTTTTATATTACTAACCAACATTATTTTTTGGCCACTTTTTCTGCTTGTAGGAATTACAAAGTTATTACATTTTCCAACTTGGATTTTTGATGTAATGCTCTGCATATCAGCTTGGTCTTCCACTTTTGCTTTTATGTTTCTATTTAAAAGAATTTATCCTGGACAAAGTTTTATTCAATTCGTAAAAAATAGATTTAAAAATAAACTTAACTACTCTATCGTTCTTACTGTCAGTATGATTCAAATAATTATATTTTTGACGATGTTGTTTCTCATTTCGACTAATAGTGAAGCAGACTCTATTTTTAATAGAACTACATGGGGCGTGTTAATTTATTATGTTGTTAAAACTATTGTATCTGGACCACTAGGAGAAGAATTAGGGTGGAGGGGTTTTGCATTAATGGAGCTCCAGAAAAAATACTCGCCATTAAAATCTTCAATCATTATTGGTTTTTGGTGGGGAATGTGGCATCTACCTATATGGTTTACTACAGGTTTTACAGGCAGTAATTTAATCAAATATATTTTATTTTTTATGATTGCAATTATATCTACTACAATTATCATGGCAACATTTTATAATTTAAATCAAAATTTAATTGTTCCAATGATCATCCACTTTTTCTTTAATTTATTTATTGGCATAATAAATGGACCATTAATTGAATTAATTATGTATACTGCAATTTTTTATTCAATAGTTGCCATTTTACTTATAGTTATAAATCCAAAGAAAGTTTTATATCGAAGATACTATAATTTTTTATAATTCTTGATTTCTCAATCTTCTTGCATGATAAATTTCTCCATACTAATTAACAACTAATATTAAAACTATTAATCCAATAAATCCTTAGAAAAAATGGTTATCTATACACTAACTTAGTTAAATATGGATATTTTTCAAGGAGATAAAAAAAACTAATCCCTATAAGGGATTAGTTCAATATCTCAAAAGCTATTATATTACATAGTTTTATGAGCAAACGTTATATAATGTTGTGTGGGATACATAACCTGTCATCCCTTTATAAGTAACTTTTAACCACTGTTTAGAATTACTATAATGCCCTTGAACATACTCACCTGTTACCCATGTGCCAGTAATTTTCTGACCACTAGTAAATGTATGTAAGACAGGTGATCCCACAGTGTAACCACTGCGCATCTTTGCACCATATGTACCTACCGTACCTCCCTTGGCACAAGCTGCTACTACTGTTTTATTTTCAGTAGTATTCGTAGCCGCGAAAGCAGAGCTGTTAAATGTAAATAAAGTAAACATAAAAGCTGTTAATAAAGTACAAATAGATAAGCGACGTAACAAAATAAATTCCCCCTTTTTTTATAATTTCTTTCTTCACAAACGATTATCTTAAATATTCTAATTATTTTCAATATATTAATGTTGAGAAATATTAGTTGTATTTTTGAAATAAAATTTTATCAAAAATAGTAACAAATTCATATTTTACAGAGAGCCCGAAAATAGTCTTCTACCAACTATATAAAAGCCCCTTCACCTTAAGGCAAAGGGACTTTCTCATTCCTATTTCAAACTACCCGCAATCTCCGTAAAGATAACTCCAAGCGCATGTGCACCTGCATCAGGGTATCCTAAACTTCTTTCACCTACTGTACCGGCGCGGCCCATGCGTGCTACGATTTCTTTCGTATACTCTGCTCCTTTGACCGCTGCTTCTGCACCTTTTTCAAAGGCAGTTTTCATATTTTCTTCGCTTGAAGCGCTAGCTAACCAAGAGTCTACACATGGAGCAAGTGCGTCAACAAGTGTTTTATCACCAACTACCGCTCCTCTGCCGAATGATCTTTCACCGATCGATTGTATGCCTTGCAGTGTGCTGCTTGTAACATTTCAGCAAATTCTTTCACTGTTAACTCATGCTTCTCGCCTGCTGCTTTACTAGCTGCGCGGAATGCCACTATCTAATTTCATAAACGTTAACACCTTTTCCGGGAACATTGTAAAACTTGAGCGAATATCATGATCAGGATTGTTTAAAATAAATCCATCTTTCAATACATAATGAACAGCATCATCATCGAAAGTACCACCCTTGTTTACTCGGTACTAATACACAATAAATTAAAGCCACTACCCGCCCCCCTCGTGGGAATACCAACCAAAATAATAATCCTGTCTCCTAATACATCTCTTATTCTAGTTCTTCCCTAAAAAACTACAAATACGCCAAAGGATATTATATAATTAGGATTTTACGAACTATATACTAAATCATCAAATATCATGTTTATATCAATTGTATTGATATAATTTTTTAAAATTAATAGAACAAAGAATGTTACTTCCTAAAAAAATTCTTTATTATTAATTTTTTATTAAATAGTTTTTAAACAACAAGTGTTTTACTGTAAAGGAGAATTTTTTAATGCAAGAAATTTACGCTGAAAAAATTAAATACATTATTGGAACAGTTATAGATACAGTCTACGCTAATTATAAAAATCCGCTATCACCCTACTGTATCTGTGATATATTTATCCAGGAAACAAATATAGATGTAAGTCAAGATAAAATACGAGTTATTTTTCATTCTCCCCCCCCAGAGAAAGACCAAACCTATAAATTTTTTGGCACTGTTGAAATTAGTAAAAAATACGGTATGTCTTTCAAATGCGATACATATATTCGTGATATTCCTATAAACTCAGTTCATGTCATAGAGTTTTTAAGCTCTGGTCTTTTCAAAGGGATTAAAAGAAAACGAGCAGAGCAGATTGTAGAAACGTTAGGAGAAGATTGTTTAATTAAAATTGTTAATTCACCTGAAGTGTTGAGCCAAATTAAAGGTATCCCTCAAAAAACAATTGCAACAATTCAAGAAACTATTATCGAAAATTTAGGAATGCAAAAGATTATTACTAAACTTCATGAATGGAGAATTTCTTTGAATCTAGCAAAGAAAATTTTCCGGTTATATGGAGATGCATCTGTACAAAGAATTATGGAAAATCCATATTGTCTTGCAAATACAATACGCGGTATTAGTTTTAAAAGGGCAGATGAAATTGCAGAGAAAATCAACATACGAGGAACAGATACTCGCCGTATTAAAGGCGCTATTGAGTACGCTCTACATGAAATTTACGAACATGATGGAAGTACTTTTGCAATGAAAGCCTATGTTATAAAGAAGGCAGGACAAATTTTATTCAATCAAGATGGTGTGCAATATCCCCCAGAAGTAATAGATGAAAATTTGACTGAACTTATTTCTACCAATGTAAATGAATTAGAAGATTTCACAACTGAAATTGGTCAAATTCGTCAAATTGAAACACGTATTTATTTAGCAAGATATCATAGCTACGAGCAAACTATTGCAGAAAAACTATCCCTTCTATGCTGTTTCAAAACACAACTAACAGAAGAGGATACTGATATGTTATTAGATCACTTTATTAATATACACAGAAGGTTACCTTTCAGTTTATCTGATGAACAACAAATAGCAATTATTGAATCCATGCGCAACAATGTACTTGTTATTACAGGAGGACCAGGAACAGGTAAAAGTACAATTATAAAAGCGATTTTAATGCTATATAATCGCTTTTTCGAAATCTATGACTTTCATCAACTTTTAAATAAGGTTGTTTTACTAGCTCCAACTGGCCGAGCTGCAAAAAGAATGACAGAAATCACAGAAATTCCAGCTCAAACAATTCATCACTTCTTATTAAATCAACAATCAGATGATAAGAATACTGAGAACCGGCTCTTTATTATCGATGAAATGTCAATGATGGACATTTCTACTATGAGCCGTTTCCTTGAACAATTGCACGCCGGAGATCGAATTATATTAGTGGGTGATAAAGAACAACTTCCTCCTATAAAAGCCGGAAATGTATTTGAAGATATTATCAAGTCTAATGCTTTTCCAACAATTGAATTGGACACTACATTTCGCCAGCAACAGCACTCAATGATAATTGATTTAGCTGCCACTATTCGGAAAGGGGATATTTCAAAAAAACTCATTAAAACTAGCGACGATGTTAAATGGCTTCCAACAACTAAAGATGACATTGTAAAAACAATTGAATCCGAAGTATTTTCTATCCTTGACCGTGGTATTCCATTTGAAAATATTCAAATTATTGCCCCCATTCATCGAGGAGAGCAAGGGATTACTAATATTAATAAACATATTCAAAATTTATTAATTACCCAAAAAATCCCATCATCTCATTCCTTTATGGAAACAGGATATGCCAATAAGCATTATGAATTTTATGTAGGTGACCGAGTGATACAATTAAAAAATGATAGTAATAAAGATGTATTAAATGGGGACCTAGGAATGGTGATTGGTATTCTGCCAGCAAGCACATCAGTACAAAATAATGAACAAACAGTTGAAGAACCAGAAAAATTAATTATTGATTTCGGTGAAAAAGAAGTTTTTTATGATAAGGAAGAACTAGATGAACTTGCATTAGCTTATTGCTTCTCAGTTCACAAATCTCAAGGTTCCGAATTCTCCCATGTTCTGCTTCCAATTTCAAGCTCGTATACACTTATGATGAATCGCAACTTATTATACACAGCGATTACTCGTGCTAAAAAGGAAGTTACAATTATTGGGGAGTTAAATATTTTTCTAAAAGGACTTAAAGAAAAGCCACGCCAACGGTTTACCTTTTTAAAAGATATGCTATCATCGATTTAAATACAATTATGATATTTAGCTTTTAATAAGGTTTGTAAACAATTAACATTATTACATACTGCTCCAATCAAAATACACGAATGAAGATAGCTTTTTATTTTATAAAAAAACAATTAAATCATAATTTAAAATTCGCTCCACAGTAAGAGAATTACTGTGGAGCGAATTTTGTATCACCCTTATTTCAAACTACCCCCAATCTCCGTAAAGATAACTCCAAGTGCATGCGCACCTGCATCAGGATATCCTAAACTTCTTTCACCAACTGTACCGGCGCGGCCCATGCGAGCTACGATTTCTTTCGTGTACTCTGCTCCTTTAACCGCTGCTTCTGCCCCTTTTTCAAAGGCAGTTTTCATGTCTACTTCATTTGAAGCGTTATCTAACCAAGAGTCTACACATGGAGCAAGTGCGTCAACAAGTGTTTTATCACCAACTACCGCTCCTCTGCCGAATGATCTTTCACCGATAGATTGTATGCCTTGCAGAGCTGCTTGCAACATTTCAGCGAATTCTTTCACTGTTAACTCACGTTTTTCGCCTGCTGCTTTACTAGCTGCGCGGAATGCACCGCCCCAAATTGGACCAGATGCGCCGCCGCAATGTTCCATAATAATCATGGAACAACCGTCAAGGAATGATCCGATCGTTACATTCTCTTGTTCTACAATAGAGTGCCACTCACGTTTTAATTGCTTAAATCCTTTTGCCACACTCATTCCAAAGTCGCCGTCACCCGCATGCGTGTCTAGCTCACAGAACGGTACTTCATTTTTAATAATAATATCGCTCATTTTATCAACGAGATAAATCATGTTATTTAATGTAATGACATTATCTTTAATCACAGCGTGCTCTTCCGCCGTTTCTAGTTCAAAGGAAACTTCCTTCTCTTCTGCCTCTTCAAGTACATTTACATACTCAACACTTTCAACTGGCCCGTCTACTTTAAACGCTGGTGTATTACATTCTTTCGATAGTAATGTTTTTAGCTCATCATCTAACTTCATTACCGTTAAAGACATACCTGCCATATCGATACTCGTCATATAGTTACCGACGAATACTCTATTGATTTTAATGTTTCTAGCAGCTAGTTCTCTCGTCACTGCGTTGTTAAATAAGTAAAGTTCTTGCAGTGGTGTTCCGCCAAAACCGTTAACTAGCAGTGCAATTTCCTCGCCATCTTTTACTCCTAAATCTTTCATTAAATCATTTGTCATACGGTTCGCTAGTTCATCAGCTGACAACATTTTTTCACGTTTAATTCCTGGTTCGCCGTGAATACCTACGCCGTATTCCATTTCATCTTCCGCAAGTGTGAAAGTAGGTGATCCGCTCGCTGGAACTGTACAAGAAGTTAACGCTAAACCGATTGTGCGCACGTTAGCAGCTGCTTTTTCGGCTACTGCTTTCACTGCTCCTAAATCCATACCTGCTTCCGCTGCTGCACCGGCAATTTTATGAACGAGAATAACGCCCGCAACACCGCGGCGTCCTACTGTGTACAGGCTATCTTCTACCGCAATGTCATCGTCTACTTTTACATAGTCGACTTCGATTCCATCTTCAGTCGCTAAATGCGCACCGTTTTTGAAATTCATAATATCGCCGCTGTAATTTTTAATAATTAATAACGTACCTTTTTTACTAGCTGTCTCTTTAATCGCTTGGTATACCTGAATTTGTGAAGGCGAAGCAAACACATCTCCGCACACTGCCGCATCTAACATTCCTTTTCCGACTAATCCCGCATGTGCCGGCTCATGACCACTACCGCCTCCGCTAATTAACGTTACTTTATTTTCGTTCATTTCTTTCTTCTTAATGACTTTATATTTTTTCAAAAGCTCAAGCTCTGGATGAGCCATAACCATTCCATTACACATTTCCATTACTAATGTTTCTGGTTTGTTTATAATCTTTTTCATTGTAGTTCTCCCTCAATTCCTTTAATATATTGTGATATATTTGAAATCTTCTTCTTACTATCCATGTTAAAATGAAAGCGTTTTATAGTAAACGGACAAAATGGACAATCTGTCTAAAGACACCGCTCTCATTTATGGGTAGGATTTTCATATTACTAACATTCTAGGGATGATTCAGATGACCTCTTCTATAATTTCTAAAAAGATAATCGCGAATTCATTGAAGTATTTAATGGAAACAGAGTCATTTCATAAAATATCAGTGAGCGATATTATGTTACACTGTCAAATGCGTAGGCAAACTTTTTATTATCATTTTAAAGATAAATTTGAACTATTAAGCTGGATTTATAGAGAAGAAACGAAAGAAAACATTATCGACTTTCTCGACTATGAAACGTGGGAAAATATTTTCGATTTATTATTTGATTACTTTTATGAAAATCAAAAATTTTACCGAAACGCTTTTAAAGTCATTGAACAAAACTCGTTTAATCACTATTTATTTGAGCATACGAAAAACTTATATATGAAGATTATTGATGAACTATCTGTAAGCTGTGGATTCAGCCTTTCTGATGAGACAAAAAATACGATTGCCTCCTTTTATAGTCACGGCTTCGTTGGAACGATAAAAGATTGGATTGAAAGTAAGTGCGAAGTAGATCCTTCCATTATGTCTTCTCTCATGAAAAATATGATAAACAATCAATTACTACTATTACTGGAGCAATCAGCAAAGTAATTAAAGGGTGGCAAAAGCAATGAAAAAGATTATGAATGATGTACAAAATATCGTTCAAGATATGCTGCATGGCTTTTATTTTGAACATAACGACAAAGTAAATTATGACGAAACAAATAACATCATTTATGTAAAAGATATCGAAAAACTGAAGCAAAACGTTGTCATAATAAGCGGCGGTGGTAGCGGACACGAGCCTGCTGATATTGGTTATGTAGGAAAAGGAATGCTTACGGCGACCGTAAACGGCAGCATCTTCACTCCGCCTACAGTGGAACAAATTGTGGCGGCAACTCGCCTCATGCCAAAAGAAAAAAGTATACTATTCATCATAAAAAACTTTAAAGATGACGTAGCTAACTTTTTAGCGGCAGAACAAATCGCAAAAGAAGAAGGAAGACAAATTGACCACATCATCGTAAATGACGACGTTTCAATTGAAGATGATGCTTCTTTTAATAAAAGAAGACGCGGCGTCGCTGGTACTGTTTTCGTTCAAAAAATATTAGGTGCGGCCGCTCTTGAAGGTCATTCTTTAGAAGAACTGACTGCACTCGGCCGTTCTATCACTGAAAACTTACACACATTAGGAGTCGCCCTTTCACCTGCCAACGATCCGGTGAAAGGACAAGCTTCATTCACATTAAACGAAGATGAAGTTTTTTACGGCGTCGGTATTCACGGCGAAAAAGGTTACCGTAAAGAAGCACTATCCTCTTCTGAAATATTAGCGATTGAACTGATGAACAAACTAAAAAGCATTTATCGCTGGAGAAAAGGTGACAACTTCGCCATCCTTATTAACGGACTCGGCGCCACTCCATTAATGGAACAATACATTTTCGCAAATGACATTCGCCGTTTGTGTGAGCTGGAAGGATTACAGATTACATTCGTAAAAGTTGGTACGCTACTCACTTCTTTAGATATGAAAGGTGTTTCACTCAGTTTACTTAGGGTAGAGGATTTGGATTGGGTGAAGTGGTTGAAGGCGGATGCTCGAGTGGGTAATTGGTAACTAAAATTATGATGATAAAAGCCTTTAACTATAACGAGTTAAAGGCTTTTTGCAAATTGAAATATCGTACGGGCATTAACAAGAAATTCTTAATCGCCTCACTGAAGGATGACAGGTCTTCCAAATAAAGCTGGATAATAAATTAACATCGCACCTACAAATGAACACACTAAACAAAAAATAGCCTCGTATTTTATGACTAGAGAAGAGTTCGTATCAAGCTTTTTTTCCTCTCTTTTCAATATCAATTTAAATAACGCTGTATATAATACTTTATATAATACATACCCAATAATTGCCCCAAGGGTGTTCGTAAATAAATCATCAATATCTGTAATTCTATTATTTAGTAATTGATTTAACTCAATTGCCAATGAAAAAAAGAATCCTGCGCATACGGTGTTTTTCATTTTTCTAAACTGCGGCCAAATAGTCGGTAGTAAGAAACCGAATGGCATAAACAGTACAATGTTCAAAAGATACGTAGTACTACCTGCCGTATCAAATAGAGTCAAGTTGATTTGATTTACACGAATCCACGTTTCATATCTACTTATATCCCATACAGTCGCAATCTGCGTCACTTTATACACTAGCGAAAGGTAGAATAGAAAAACATATACCCATAAAAAATGTCGAATAGATATATTGTTTTTCGCTTTAAAATAAAATCCGATTTGAAATAAAACACAAAACATAATTGTAAAAAAATAAGTATACAAATAACTCATTAAAACTCCTGTATGCATGTGGAATCCCCTAACTTTACATTTTCATCTATTATTTAGAACATAGTTTAAGAACCAGTACTTTGTTCATATATTCAATCTTCTACTTTGTCTTCGAATATAGGGAATATATTAAAAATAAAAAATCCCCACTTCTTCATTTTCAGTCTCCTCCTTGATGTAACTTGTTTATAGGATAGGAAAAACTTTTAAAATAAAATGTGGGGTAAATATAAAATTTTTCTTAAATTTTATGTTGGGTTTTATTATTACTCTCGTTAGGAATCCGCTATTCGTTGTTAGATAGCAACATGCTTACACCTATAAAAACATTGAACTACTGAAAAATTCTGCCCTCAATATGACAGCAGATTCACATCAAAAATGTAAATCCTCATTTTCCTCGTATTTTCCTTTATTAAGTCTCTGTCTTATAAATAATTCTGCGATAATTAAATTAGGTACCCACGCTAACCAAGCAATAACCGCGTAACTAAGTTCAAACCGCTCTATTCCAAATAGAACGATAAACAACGGTAGCCAAATTCTTAATGTAACTGCCGCAAAGGTTAAAGCATAATTTCTAATCATCCAATTCCGATGCTCTTTCATTTTTTTATTTTTAACTCTATGTAATGCTTGATATGCTGATGTTAGCCAAAATACGGATAACAAACCGAAACCTAGCTTCGCTACCAATCCCCCCGTAGCATAAAAGGACAGGTACAGTCCAGAAATGCCCCCTAATAATATACCAACCATATAGATTCTCCCCATTATTCGATGATGATTGATATTCCTTTCTCTAAATTTAGTCGATAATGTAAACGGACCAATTACTAATGCTACTATACTCGTTGTAATATGCGTAAATAACATACTATACCAGAACTCACTTAATTTAGATCCAAACATAAGCTTCGCTTTTACAAGCCCTGTTTGAAATCCATCCATAATAAAATATTGGACAACAATATAACCAGATACTAAAAGAGCAAAACAAGTAAATACAAACCAAATTTTCCTGTTCAAATTTCACTGCCTCCCTATTACATTCATGGAAATTAGATTATACGTTACTGTTCATTCTTGTAATAAATAGAAAATCCTTCTAGACAAATGAAATACCTCCGAAAAAGGGACATGTAATAGATTAAGATTTCAAAAATAATGAATATATATGTTATATTGTTAAAGGTACTGAAATGGGAATTTTTCTAATGGATATGTTGCAACAAGTAATAGATACATTTAAAATGAGCAAACTTTTTATATAATAAAAAAACCTCAAGTATATCATTCTATACTTGAGAGTTTACTCATCTATTCCTCCGCATCTCTCATACTGTAATACCCCAAATTAATAATAACCAAGAAATACCCACTCATAATTCCAGCTGCAAATGTCCACATGTACTCACGGTGTTCAATTTCATACATAATAATTGCGCCGAGTATGGCGGCTGCGAACCGGTTCATCATTCCAAGCATCGGTGCTTTTTCTTTTTTTACAATGCTACCTCCGAACTTTTCAATACGTCTTTCTAAAATCCAGGCGCAGTACATACTAACTAAAAGGCCAATGCTTATCCCTACAAACTGGGCTCGAAAAGGTGTCATCGCCCATCCCAATAACATCACGCCTAGCAAACAATACATTTGTATATTGAATGATCTTAATGCCATACGAATCATGTTCTGCTCCTTACCTTTCCTATTACTCCCATCTTTCGGACTTCAAGCTTTCCGATATATCTTTTTTAAAATGAGGGAATTTAATTTTACTCACCATTAAATAAGCGAGTACGCATGTACCAAATGCCACGGAAACTGGATTATTCAAAAAGCATAAAATGAGGAGACACATGGCTGCGAATGGAATTGGCATTCCGATGAATGTCGGGAGTTTGCTTTGTTGTGTATTAAATCTCGCAAGCCGAAGCATTCCGCAAATACTATAAGCAAGCGCACATATCATCCCAATAGACTGCAAATCTTTTAAAGCGACACTATAGGCAAGAATAGACGGTGCCACGCCAAACGTAACTAAATCCGCAAATGAGTCTAACTCTCCGCCAATTTCCGAAACAGAATCAAGTTTCCGAGCAACCATGCCATCAAACAGATCAAATACCATACCTGTAATAATGAACATGACTGCACCATACATATCGTGAACGAAAACAGCGTGAATAGCGAGAAGTCCACATACAAAGTTTGCTATCGTAATCATATTTGGTATGTGACTCATCATACGCTTCTCCTCCTTTCTACTCATTATCTCATTCAAGTTCTTACTCATTACAATCAAGATCCTTCTGTTTTTCTTCCAATATCACCTTATTTATTTTCTTTAACGTATCCGTCATTTGTTCTAAAGCACCGATATCGATTTTTGAAAAATACTTCTCAATTAATACATCATCTAACTTAGACAACTGCTCCATATACTTACTACCGTTCGGACCAAGTGTAAGGAAATACTCCCTTTTATTATTAGGATTTACTTGTTTTGAAATCATCTTCTGCTTTTCCAATTTCGATAAAACTTGACTCACAGCGCTTTTCGATATGTTAAAAGTAGTCGCAATGTGATTCGCTGTCGTGTTTTCATTTAAATGAATATGAAATAACATACTCTCTTGCTGTCCTGTAAGACCGTACTCATCTTTCAACTCCTGAAATAGTAAAATGTAGAATTCATTATAGGCTCGGTTCATTTCATTAATTATTTCTTTATACGTTCTAGTCATAGCACTCTTCCTCCATGCTGTTATTTTGTTTAATAGTTAAGTTCACTTAACTTAACTATATTATACCGTTATGTTTGTGTAAAGGGAAATCAATTTCCATACTTTAAAAAAGAAGACATCCATTAAGATGTCTCCTTTTCATACTTAAGACTCCAAACTCTTACCATTCGTCGCAATTACTTCTTTATACCAGTCGAAGCTTTTCTTCTTCGATCTTTTTAATGAACCTTTTCCTTCATTATCTTTATCAACGTATATATATCCGTAACGTTTCTTCATTTCTCCAGTAGAAGCACTTACAAGGTCAATTGGGCCCCAGCTTGTGTATCCGATAATATCTACACCATCTTGGATCGCTTCTGACATTTCGATCATATGCTTCTCTAGGTAATCAATACGATATGCATCGTTCACTTCGTCTGCATCATTTAATTCATCGATTGCACCGAGACCATTTTCAACGACGAATAAAGGTTTTTGGTAACGATCGTAAAGTTGGTTCGCTGTAATACGGAAGCCTTTCGGATCAATCGTCCATCCCCACTCTGATTTTTCAAGATATGGATTTTCAACAGAACCGAATACATTCCCGCTCGTTATGCTTTTTAACACTTCTGGATCTGTACTTGTTGCTCGGCTTGCATAGTAACTAAAGCCAATATAATCAACTGTATGCTCTTTTAAAATCGCCTCGTCTTCCTTTTCCATTTCAATTGTTACATTATTATCTTTAAAGAAGCGTTTTGCATATCCAGGATATGTGCCTCTTGCTTGTACATCAATGAAGAAGAATGATTCTCGGTCTTGTTCCATCGCACGAAAAACGTCGTCTGGATTACACGTATATGGATACGTTGCACCGGCAGCAAGCATACAACCGATTTTTGCATCTGGAATGATTTCATGACACGCTTTTACAGCTAACGCACTTGCAACAAGTTGGTGATGTGCTGCTTGATACTGAATTTGTTTTTTATTATCACCTTCTTTAAATGCTAGACCTGCTCCCATGAAAGGTAAATGTAAAAGCATATTAATTTCGTTAAACGTCATCCAATATTTCACTTTATCTTTATATCTATTAAAAATCGTTTTTGCATACGTCTCAAAGAAAGTGACAAGCTTTCTACTTCTCCAGCTTCCATACTTTTCTACTAAATGAACAGGCACATCAAAGTGAGCCATCGTAACAACTGGTTCAATGTCATGCTTTAATAGTTCATCAAATAAATTATCATAAAACTGTAATCCTGCCTCATTCGGCTTTTCATCATTACCATTTGGGAAAATACGTGTCCAAGCAATCGATACACGTAACGCTTTAAATCCCATCTCTGCAAATAGAGCAATATCTTCTTTATAACGATGATAAAAATCAATTGCTTCATGTGATGGATAAAACTCTCCTTCTACCGGTGTAAAGGAATGAATATTTCCTTTCATAATATCCCAGCGGTTTTCACCAGTTGGTAATAGATCAACCGTCGTTAATCCTTTTCCGTCTTCTGCATACGCTCCTTCAACTTGATTAGCTGCAGTCGCTCCACCCCATAAAAATCCTTTAGGAAAAATAACTTTAGACATATAGAAAAACTCCTTTATATAAGATTTAACAAGGAAAGGTATTATGCTTCTCAAAGAATACCTTTCTTCGTGTGAACCAATATGAAATATAACTACTATTTAACTCCTAACTCTAATAAAGAATCTCCTGCTTGAATCTTTTCTACTTCTGTTTTTTTGATGCTATATTTATCATAATTTGTAACAACAACTGGTGTTGTCACAATATAACCCGCCTTTTGAATTTCAGCTATATGAAACTCAATAAGTAACTGACCTTTTTCTACTCTCGCTCCTTGTTCAATATGAGAATAGAAAAATTCGCCATTTAATTTCACAGTATCCATTCCAATATGGATTAAAATTTCTGCACCTGAATCCGCCGTAATTCCTACCGCATGATTCGTCGGGAAGAGCGCAGAAATTGTACCTGAAACTGGTGAAAACAACTTTCCTTCTGAAGGCTCAATAGCAACGCCTTCCCCTAACGCACCTGATGCAAATGCAGCATCGTCAATATTTTGAAGCGACTTAACGACACCATGGAAAGGACTAAATATTACTTCATCATCATTTGATGCAGCAATTTTATTACTTGTTTCATCTGTTTCTGTAGATGTTTGTTTTTTCGTAAAACCAAATAAGTAAGTCAGAATAAAACCAACAAGTAAAGAAACAACCATCGAAACAATTGCGCCCCAAAATCCAGCTGTAATCCCATCTTTCGGACTAATAAATGTCGGAAGCGTAAATATGCCAAGCCCGCCTGTCATATAACTTTGTGTACCGAATACGCCAAGTATTGCGCCGCCAACTCCCCCAGCAATACAACTCATAATAAACGGCTTTTTAAGAGGAAGTGTAATACCATAAATCGCCGGCTCTGTAACACCGAAAATACCTGAAATAAAAGCTGGAATACTAAGTGTTTTTAATTTCTTATCTTTCGTTTTCACCCAAACGCCAAGTACAGCACCAATTTGAGCAAATGAAGCAGCAAATATAAGCGCTAGTATTGGATCAATACCGTGTACTGCTAGATTGTTATAGCCAATCGGAACAACACCCCAATGAAGACCGAATATAACAAGCACTTGCCAGAAAGCACCGAGTAAAGCACCCGCTACTAATGGGCTTAAATGATAAACCCAAAGCGTCGCCTGTCCTAAAAATTGTCCTGCCCACGTCGCAATTGGACCAATAACGAGAAATGTAACTGGTACAACGATTAGTAACGTTAAGAATGGTAGTACAAATGTTTTCACAACATCCGGAATGACTTTCTTTAAAGACTGTTCAACTCTCGCTCCAAAATAAGCAGCAAGAATAATTGGAATAACAGATGATGCGTAGTTCATTAAAATAACTGGTATTCCTAAAAACGTAATATGAATTGGTGATTCAAACATCGTTCCTGCAAATAGTGTATATAATGGCTCACTTGCTTTTAAACCGGATAAAGCCGGATAGACTAACGCGCCCCCAATTGCCATACCGATGAATGGTGATCCTCCAAATTTCTTACTTGCTGTATATCCTAAGAAGATTGGGAAGAAGTAAAATAGCGAATCGCCAACTGCATTTAATATTTGATACGTTCCTGACTCATTACTTAACCAGCCTAGCGCTACAAATAGTGCATTAAATCCTTTAATCATCCCTGTTGCAGCTAATACTCCTAAAATAGGAGTGAAAATGCTAGAAAGAATATCTATAAGACTACTCTTTTTCTTCTCACTCGCACTTTCTTCCTCTGTCTCTTGAAACCCTCCAACAGCAATAACCGCTTTATACACGTCGGATACATGGTTACCAATTACAACTTGATATTGTCCGCCACTTTTCATTACAGTCACAATATCTTCCATGCCTTTTAGTACTTCTGTATTTGCTTTCCCCTCATCTTTTAACTGGAATCGTAAGCGCGTTATACAATGTACAACGCTATTTATATTTTCTCTCCCGCCAACATGTTTCAGTATTTCTTTTGCTAATTTTTCATACTTCATAGTAACTTTCCCTCCCTACAATCATCCCTTTTATTATTTTTATAAAAGAAAAAACCTAAACTAACCATAACGGTGCGATACATACGAATCACTCCATTACAAGTCAATTTAGGTTTTGCCTGCCAAACAGTAACAATCCCGTTTATTCAATTACATAATTCATTTCGTTTCGTTACACGATGAATGTGCAACGTTAAGTACACTTTTTCATCTTTTGAAAGATGACTATTATGTGCTTTTTGTAAGTATGCTTCAATTTTTTCTGTACAACAATATGCCTCTTCATACTTACTTGTCACTTGCTCGTATAAAAAATCATCATCGGCCGAGTTCAATTCCTTCTGCATTAAACGCTGAGCAAAATATCGTAAATGCGTTACAAACCGGCTATAATTAAATGAATTTTCATCTAAGTTCATCTTATAGTGGTACTTTACAACATTTAAAATATCTTGAACGATTTTCGTCATCGCTACCGTTTGTTGCATCGCCGGCTCTCCTTGTTGCGCATTAACGAAATGCAAGGCAATTGACCCTGCCTCATCTTCAGAAAGTCTAAATCCAGTCTCTTCTTCAATAATGTTCAAAGCTTGTAGACCAATTTCAAACTCTTTCTGATAGAATCTCTTAATCTCCCAAAGCAAAGTATTTTTGAGATCCATTCCTTCTTTATGCCGAGTTAAGGCGAAACTTAAGTGATCCGTTAATGTAAGATAAATATAATCACTTAAAGTCCCCGGCAACACTGTCTTAGCAAACTGAATAATGCTCTCTGTAATCTCTAAATTTTCTACAGGAATTTCAGTTAGTAACCTAACGAGTTTCTCTGATAATTCTCTTGTTTCTAGCACAAAGGTTTTTTCTATCTTAGATTCATCAATCGCATCGCCTACTTTTTTCTGAAATCCCAAACCTCTGCCCATAAGTACAACTTCTGTCTCATTATCCTTCATCGTACAAACAACATTGTTATTTAAGATTTTATGGATTCTCATATTGTTCCGCCTTCTTCTTCTTAAAGTCACAAAAGGTAATAAAAAAACCTAAACTGATTCCAAAAGCCACACTACACCCGTAGCCTCTAGATCAATTTAGGTTTTGCCTGCCGAACAGTAACAATCCTTTTACTTATTAACTTACCTTCATTATACACAAAAAGTAAGCGGTTGCAATAATAAATTATTGAATATTTTTTTACAAAAAAACACTAACAGTTCATCAACTGTTGCTTACATTCATTACACCACTAGTTATATACATCATTATATTTTAAAATTACTATAGGTAACATATATCTTTAACTACATCTATCATTCTGAATAAATAAACATAATCATTACAAAAATTCCATATAGACCCATTACTGGTTAAAATGTTATAATGAAATCACCCTACATAGTTACTCATATTCCGATTGAGGAACTAGCGTCTTATTAAGCAATGCGCATAAATCAAATAAAAAAGACACTTTTTACAGTGTCTTTTTTATTTATATTCTCATAGAAAATATCTCTTTTATACACAAAATCTAGCAAATGAAAAAGGAGACTATCATATGGAGCATCCTCTAGCAAGAGAATTACGTAACATACGTATATGCCTTATCATCTTAATTATCGTCATCGCATTTTGGGACCGTGAGAAACCTGTAGAAATCACTGACCATAGTAGCGATCCTATGTTAAACACTAGTAATATGACCCAAATTGGCGATCATACATTTGCCTATAAAGATGAATCTAATCAAATTAAAATATTTAAGTTTAACCCAGATACAAATGAAATAAAGCTAATAAAAGAATTTTACGCTAACGAATATTAATGAAATAAATGGGACGGAAGGCACCTCAAGGTGTCTTTTTTATTTTCAAAAGGACCTGCTCACATTCAGGCGTCAAACATAAAGTAAATGGAATCCGTTAAAAAACACGAGTGACCCTTTGTTTTCCCCTCTTATTAAAGGAGGAACTATTATGGGATTTGGTGGTAGTTGCGGCGGAGGCTGCGGTTTTGCTGGAGGATTTGCATTATTAGTTGTATTGTTTATTTTATTAATCATCGTTGGAGCTGCTTGCTTCTGCTAAACAAACTATTGGAAAAGACACTCTTATATGGGTGTCTTTTCTTTGTAAACTAAAAAGTATATGAAATGAAGACATAGTAAAAACGGGATACTTACTCAAATTGTTTTTCACCTTATTAATTATATCCAAAAAGTTGGATAGCTTCTTTTACTACTCATGTTATTAATGAATAAAGCAATAACTACAATAACAAGGGAACCAACTAAAACTGGTGTTACTAAATAACTCCAACTGTATGCTCCTAAAATAACGACAATTGGATCAGCCCCTGCCGGAGGATGCGTTGTTCTCGTTAACATCATAACGGCTATTGCCATCCCCACTGCTAAAGCTATCGTCCAATATTCATTCCCAAACAAATGATATATTGATAGACCAATGAAAGTTGAAATCAAATGTCCTCCAATAATATTACGTGGCTGTGATAACGGTGCATTCCAAACTCCAAACGCTAATACACAACTCGCCCCAAATGGAGCCATTAACAATTCTGTAGAAGTTATACTCGTTCAATATGTTAAGGTGAGAATTGTTAAAAATCCCCCTAATAGTCCCGTCAAAGAGTCCTTTATGTTTACTTGTAACGGACTTCTTCCTTTCCCTTTCATTTTTGCAAAATATCGTACACTTATTGGTGGAGCCTCTTTCTGCTTAGCTGCTGTTATATGATTCATCATTCTCCTCCTTTATTTACCAATAATTATATTTCAAACAAACTAACTGGTCAATATTAATTTTAGGGGTTAGTTTGAAAATACATAAAAAAGATCAACTGCTATAAGTTGATCCCTAAACTTCTTCACATTTTCGATCCTGGAATTTTGCTACCTTTTTTCGGTTCCCACATATTTTCATAGAACACCATTTTCGTTTTCCACTTTTATCTATAAATAATAAAACACAGTCAGGGTTTGAACACCTTTTAAGAGAAATAAGCTTATTTTCTGTTATTAAGGTTAAAGCATCAAATGCAATTAACGATACAAGTACATCCTCAATCTCTCCAACTGGGATAGGTACTAGACGTTGTTCAATGACTTTATATGTAAAGGGTGCCTTCTCAATTTGTTTTTCTAAATACGTAATAAAATCATTAAAAATTTCGTGCTGATCAGCAATTGCCTCAAACTGTTTTCTCAGTACTTCTCTTGCCCCTAATATGCTAGATGTAACTTGATTCATGCGCTCTTGAATTCCTATAAGTGTTTTTTCATTCCAAAAAGGCAAATTAACCTTTATTACATATAGCCATTCTAATACATCTTCATCCGTTATTAATAAATCATAACGTTGTCCACGCCTAACTAACTCTGTATTCACTAAATCTAATGAGAGATTTCCAGATATAAGCGGGAATTGTTTTGTTTCCTGCATGTACTCATCACCTACTCTTTAAATAATCATATTCCAAATTCATACAGAAGTACAACTTTTTTATTAACTATAAAGTATGAAGATCAAAGCCTTTAGCCATAATTACGACTAAAGGCTTTTTTGTATGTAACTTAAAAAGGAGCTGACTGTATGGAACATAATAAAAATGGAATGCTTGCTTTAATCGTTTTATTTGTAGGACTCGCATTTTTTGTTTTCGGTATGGTTTATCATTTATGGGGAACGGTTTAAAAATAAATAATAATTCATTTAAGAAAAAGTACTCGTATGAGTACTTTTTTTAAGCTGTCATGTAAAAACATTCTAAACTTACTTACATGCATACAATCACTAATGATAGTTATATAATTGAGAAGGTTGTAAATTATCAATCTATTTTTATGTGATTTGGAAAGGAGCTAAAAACTAAAAATGTTAGAAATCATTTTTGTTACTGTATTACTTTTATCTAGCATCACTCCCATCTTTATCGAACGAGGTTTGACGAAAAAAAATGTAGTCATTTTACTGATCAATTATGCATTCTTATTTGCCACCATCATTGTAATTGGTGCAAACTGGCGTATGATCCCCGCCTATTTCTTATTGTTCGTTTTAACATTACAAGTTTTTTTGAAACCCAAAACTACAGCCGTTTCTGAAAAGTTAGTGATGAAAGTTTTAAAAGGCTTAGGAATTATCTTAACTGCTATCGCAATGTTTACATTACCTTTACTTTTTCCGATTATAAAACTCCCTGAGCCCACTGGAAAATATACAGTAGGAACGAAAGCTTTTCATTTAATTGATAAAAATCGAAAAGAAACCACTGTACCAAATAATCATGGAAATCGTGAGTTAATGATACAAGTATATTATCCTGCCGAAAAAGGATCAGGGAACTCTTCTGCCTATTTTGAGAACATAAACGAACTTGCTGAACAATTGGCAGTAACAAACGGTGCTCCGTATATCGTAACGACACATTTAGGGCTGACAAAAACACATTCTTATCAAGATGCTAAGCCACTTCAAGATAAAGAAAAATTCCCCCTTCTTTTATTCGGCCATGGGATGGGATTATATGGTCAACAAAATACATTCCAGTTAGAGGAATTAGCTAGTCAAGGCTATGTAGTAATCGCTCTTAACTTCACAGGATATGCCGCAACAACGATTTTCCCTAACGGAAACCGTGTAGACTCTATACCAATTGAAAATACACCTACGGCCTTAAATACGATAGTTCAAAAATGGGAACAGGATACTACTTTTGTTTTAAACGAAGTAATAGAAGGTAATTTCGATAAAAGTTTTAAAACTATTGCAGACTTAATTAACTATGACAAAATTGGAATGTTCGGTCACTCTTTTGGCGGAGCAACTTCCGCACAAATGTTAGTAAAGGATACGCGTATTAAAGCTGCAATTGATATGGATGGCGGATTGTTTGGCGATCCCATGCCTAAAGACGGTCCTCAGAAACCATTCATGTTGATGAATGCTGAGGCTACGATTCATTATATGAAAGAAGCGGAGAATCAAAAGACAACCGGAATCCAAAATGAATTATTGGAAATATCCTATTTAAGAAATAAAACGATTGAAAAACCGGGTGTGTACACAGTGGTAATTCCAAAAACAAACCATACCAGTTTTACAGATTTAGCAGCATTTTCACCTATTATTAATGAACCAGACGAAGATGTAGCCGCAAATTATACACTCATTAATAAACTAGTAACTAGCTTCTTTGATCAAAATTTAAAAGGGATAAACGAAAATCATTTAGAAGAAATTCAGAAGCAATATCCTGAACTTCAGCTCATTAAACACTAATAATCATTCATTTCCCTAGTCATGAAACCCCTCACTATGCTTGAGGGGTTTCTGCTTTAACACAATTATAAAAAAAGGTCCCATAACTGGGGCGCTCAAAAAATAATATAAGTCAATGAATGAAAACAAATAACAGACAACTAAAATATATACGATAAAAATTGTATAATTCATATATATGCAATATTACATAGAAAAATTTCATTATTACATGCTATACTAAAATAGGAGTCGACAATCGTTATTTTCTTCTTAGTTTTAAAGCAATATGGATATATACCTTCTTATCGCATTTGGATTGTACAAGCAAAAGAAGACATCTTAATTGATGTCTTCTTTTCTTATATTTTTATGAATTCCTTTGAGCAGATGCTCTCCAAGCACGAAAAGATGTTGGGTGTCCAGAATGAGCTCTTTGCTTTGCAGCAGCAACAGCTGGTTTTTCTTCAATAGTCTTTGGTTTTTCTTCCACAATCAATGATTTTTCTTCAAGAGTATTCACAGCTGTTTGCATTTTTTCCAGCTGTTCTTTTAAAGCTTGCTGTTCAATCTTTAAATCTGTAAGTAAACGTAAAATCATTTCAGAATTAGCCATAAAGATCCTCCTTCCCCCAATACACAGAATAAAATAGAATATGTCATCAGCGGAATAACGGTGACAAAAATAAGGTCGTCAACTCTCTTAAAATCTAAGCACCTTTATTTTTCAAAAGGACCTGCTCAAGATTATCCGTAAAAACATAAAGTGAATTAAATCCATTAATTAATGGTCTTTATGGAAGGAGGAGTTAATATGGGCTATGGCGGTAGTTGTGGTGGAGGCTGCGGTTTCGGCGGCGGTTTCGCTTTACTTGTTGTACTGTTTATTTTATTAATCATCGTTGGCGCTAGCTGTTGGGGCGGCGGATTCGGCTGCTAAGGGGAGGCACTCTTGAGAGTGTCTTTTTTTTTATGTTTTTGGATGTACAGCCCATACCTATCCGTCGTTTCCCAGCGCTAAAAAAACAATGTTCTTGTTATCTTCTCCCTCGAAATTCGTACATTTTGAAATTGACATAACACTTAACACACCATATACTGTTAACAACAGTATACTGTTGTTAACAGTATTAATCATAATTCATTCTAGGAGGAAGATCCATGAAACATACAGGAAGACATACAGGTGCATTTCTTTTGTTATTTTTAGCTGAGGGCGATAACTACGGCGGGCAATTACTGCAAAAGTGCGAGGAAGAACTTCCCGTCAATCCAATCGATAGTGCCATTTTATATCGTACGTTAAAGAAATTAGAAAACGAAGGTGCGATTGAATCTTATGTAAGTACAGATTATCAAGACAAACCGAGAAAGATGTACAAAATTACGTCTGCTGGAAAAGAACAACTGGCAGATTTTCAAATGGATATTGAAGAAAAAATGAAGAACTTATCCTTTTTCCTGGGCAAATATAAAGACTTACAGGAATCCGATCATGATTAACGGCGTGATTCTTTACACGTTAGCCATTATTCTTACTGGGATTTCTTTTATGAAGGACCGCAAGAAAACGAAAGATGCTCTAATGAAGTCGTGGAAAATGTTTCGTAACCTTCTCCCTGCGATGCTCTCCATCATGCTTTTCGTTGGCTTATCGCTTTCTATATTAACGCCGTCCTTTATTTCTTCTATCATTGGAGAACAGTCCGGATTGTTAGGTATTATGTATTCAGCAATACTCGGCTCCGTTGCACTTATTCCAAGCTTTGTCGTATTCCCTCTTGGAAATACATTAGTCCAACACGGTGCAGGCCTACCTCAAGTTGCGGCACTTATATCTACACTCATGTCAGTAGGACTTACAACTTTACCGATGGAACAAAAGATATTTGGGCGAAGCTTTGCTTACGCACGTAATGCAGCTGCTTTGCTCATGTCTCTTTTATTCTCCTATATCATTTGGATGGTGATGGTATGAAAGAACTAAAAAGATATCGCTTCTTTTTCGTCTTACTACTCGGGCTCTTCATATTAACGTTTATAAATCAATCTTTAGGATGGAGTGCATTACAACTAACAGGAAATAGCATTTTAGATATGCTGTTTCTCCTCCCCCCTGTCTTACTATTTGTAGGGCTACTTGATCAGTGGGTGAAAAAAGAAACGCTCATGAAATATATGGGTGAAAAATCAGGTATATACGGAATCTTATTTTCTCTATTATTAGGAGGCATTGCAGCTGGTCCTCTCTACGTCGCCTTCCCAATTGCAGCACTATTATTAAAAAAAGGTGCAAGCATTCGGTACATCGTATTTTTCTTAGGCGTTTGGACAACTGCGAAATTGCCAATTCTCGTGTATGAATTTTCTTCATTTGAAGCTACTTTTACACTCATTCATATTTGCTTTGGGCTAGTATTCTTCTATGTAATGGGGCTTATTTTTGAGAGGTTTTATAATCAGGAAGAGTTGCTAAGGTATGATGTTACGGAGGAAATGTAAGATTAACAAACATTGCATAACAGACGCAGAAAATCGAACTGTCATTGAAGCATCTTTCATTTCAACTCCTTAAAAGGAGGTGTCCCACGAGTCATTTTTTGACTATGTGACACCTCCTTTTTATTTTAGAAACATTACCATAACCTTAATTTGATACAATATAAAACATGTATATTACAGAAAATCCCATATATTTGTTTTGTAATATTTTTTGGAGGTGATTATCTTGAGTAAAAACGTCAATTTACTTCTTCAAATAGTAATTGGAATTATCATTATGATCGCACCTATTCTCATTACAGGGACTATGTATGATGTCACGAAAACGATGGGTGACTTATTAGTTGCAGAACTTATTATAAGGACACTTTCCCTCATTATTGGACTTTTAGTTATTAGTAAGGCTTTATATCGTTATTCTCAATAGTTCTTCATACTAAAAACAGACAATACATACACCACATTGCCCTTGGCTGTTTGAACCATTATTACGAAAGAAATATAAAAAGACATCTTTAATCATAAAGATGTCTTTTTATATAAACCTTAATTTTCGTTCTGTAAAACTCCCTTTACTTCCACTCCCTTTTTCTCTTCTTTTAAGAACAACGATACGATAAAAGCAACGATGATAAAGATTAATCCAAGTGCAAATGCACCTTGGAATCCTGACGTTAAACCATTTAACTTCTCTACTGGGTCCATTGGGTTTGCGGAGCTTTCCATATACTGAGTTGTTCCTGAAGACATTTTTGAAATAAAGATAGCCGTACCAATTGCCCCAGCTACTTGCTGCAGAGTATTAAACAACGCTGTTCCGTGCGGATATAGGTCTGGTGTTAATTGATTTAAACCGTATGTTTGTGCTGTCATGACAAACATGAGTCCAACCATTAATACGCTGTGCATAATAATAATTTGTAACATTGATGTGTCAGGCGTAATGCCTTTAAATAAGAACATTGCAATCCCTACTAACACAATGCCGGGAACGATAATAACTTTCGGACTAAATTTATCGAATAGTTTACCTGCAATTGGTCCCATTATAGCGCTAATAATACTTCCCGGAAGCATGATAATTCCTGATTTAAAAGCTGTAACGAGTAAAACTGTTTGCAAGAACATCGGTAATAAGGTCATCGTTGAAAATAAGGACATCATCACAATGACAATTAATCCAACTGATAATGTAAACATCGGAACTTTAAATGCGCGTAATTCTAAAATTGGATTCTCAATTTTTAATTGTCGAACGACAAAAATACATAATGAGATAAGCCCAACAATTAAAGTGCCATATACTTTCGCATCGGACCATCCTAAGTCACCTGATGCACTAAAGCTATACACAAACCCGCCAAATCCTAATGTCGATAAAAGGATAGATGGATAATCTACTTTTGGTCTTGTTAACTCTGAAACATTTTGAATGTACTTCATTCCAATCATAATTGAAATGATCACGATAGGAATAACAATATAGAATAACCAGCGCCAATTTAATGAATCCACAATTACTCCAGATAATGTAGGGCCAATTGCTGGAGCTGCCATCATCACAAGTGCGATTAATCCCATTGTGGCACCACGTTTTTCAGGCGGACAAATAATTAAAATCGTATTCATTAATAACGGTGAAATTAACCCCGTCGCTACAGCTTGGACGATACGGCCAATTAATAAAACAGAAAATGTCGGTGCAAATCCCGCAATTAATGTACCAGCTAAAAACGTTACCATAGCGATCAAAAACATCTGTCTCGTTGTAAGCCATTGCTGAAGTAACGCTGTAATTGGGACTAAAACCCCAACCACCAACATGTATGCTGTAGAAAGCCATTGAATCGTTGAAGCTGTTACACCGAATTCTTTCATTAATACTGTTAACGCATTACCAAGTAACGTTTCGTTTAATAATGCAACCATTGCCCCTAAAAGTAATGCAATTAAAATGGGGGTATGTTTCATATTAGAAGTATCAACTTTGCCACTTGCAGGGCTCTTAGTTGTCATATTCATTTGCAGATTCTCCTCCTGTTTCTTACTTAAAAAACTTTAAATATACCTAAACACATGTAATATAATATACATATGTAGATTAAAAAGGGAGAATCAATTTTCAGCCACTGTATATTTAATCTACAAAAAAGGAGAATTGTAGATGAACGATAATGAAAAACAAATTGATTTACGTATTAGACGTACACATAAATTACTATGGGATTCCTTATTTGAATTAATGACGCAATCAAAACAGAAATATAGTACCATCACGATTAACCAAATATGTGATCGCGCGATGGTACACCGAACAACCTTTTATAAACACTTTGAAGATAAAGATGCTTTATTAGCCTTTGGATTTAAACGATACAGCAAGATGATTGCTGAAATACCCGTTTCAGATCGATTAAGTAAACCATTTCAAGTAATGGAACAATTTCTACACCATGAAGAACTCGGTAAAATATTAGAGACGCAAATGTCTGATGAACAATTTATTAACCGGACACAGTATTTAAGTCACGAAACGAGAAAACAAGAAATAGAAGCGTTATATCAACTGCGCAAAAATCATACGATGCCAAATGATTTAATCATTGAATTTTATTCAGGGGCAATCACCTCATTAAGCGCATGGTGGTTTAAAAATGAAAGAAAAGTTTCTGCGGCTGAAATGGATAGGTATCTCCAACAACTTATTAACCGAGATATTTTTCAGTTTGAAAAGGAATAAGACTACACCTTTTCAATCATGCAATCAAATTGACCCAAAAATAGGAATATGATATATTTTCCGTAGAATACTATATAAGTGTAACAGCGAATAAATTGGCATATAATAAAAAGAAGAGATGCGCTAACATCTCTTCCTTAACTCCTACCGTATAGGGTGGTGGTTATTATACGTTATTATTTTTTGTGAAACCCACCCTTTTGCTTCCTACGGCGCGGAGTGGGTTTTTTGTTGTCCTTATCTAGAAGTTGCTTCCGCAAAAAATACGCTGAAACTTCGCGCACAGTTGCTTTGACAAACTCTTTTACAAGGTCAAACAAAAAGTCCATATTATCCCCCCCTTTCCTTCCAAATGGAAAGAAGGGATAACCACCCACCCTCACAATACGCAGTTGACTTTATTTTATCAAATGATTGTAAAGATATTATGTAAATAAAACAAATGAAATTTTATATAGAAAAATATGAGTTTATATTATTTTCATTCTCTTCACTTAGATTACTTACTGCACATAGTCATACAGATTTTTCGCTAACAACAAACAAGTTACGGTAATGAAAAGGGCGCGAACATACCCGCTTCCTTTTTTTATAGCAAACTTAGAGCCAACAATCCCTCCAGCAATTTGAGCAATTCCCATTATGAATCCATACACATAGTTTACTTGACCTACATACATAAACATGAACAATGCACCAACGTTACTTCCTAAATTAAGAAACTTCGCCGTACCTGCTGCTTTTAAAAAATCATACCCAATGAATAAAAGAGCAAACATTAAAAATGAACCTGTACCAGGACCTAGAAATCCATCATAAAAACCAATAACAAAAATAAAAAAGGTAAAAATAATGACGTGTCGACCAGACAATTTTTTATGAGTGGAAATACTTCCCCAATCCTTTTTGAATATCGTATAAATAGCGACTGCACCAAGCATTATCAGCATCAATGGCTTCAGTACTTCTGGATTCATTAAATGAACGGTCCATGCCCCTATTATGGAACCTATGAAAGTGATTGGAAATAATCTTAAAGCCGATTTCAAATCAAGATTACCAGAACGATAAAACACAATATTACTAGTTGCACTCCCCATTGTTGATGCTAATTTATTCGTGGCTACTGCACTTGCTGGATTCAATCCTGTAAATAATAAAGCTGGTAAGGCGATCAATCCACCACCACCTACAACTGAATCAATAAATGCAGCCACAAACCCAAAAACAATCAAAATCATTAATACAGATGGGTCTAAATAAAAATCCATACTAGTAGCCTCCCCCTTAGTCACTATTGTAATAGTAACTATCAATTTGCTAAATGTAAAGAGTTATTGTAACGTTGAAATATAACAGCAAACATCGGAGGACAAAAAAGTGGACTACATAGTGCAACAGCTTAAAAAAATGGGTTTTAATGAATATGAAGCTAAATCTTATGTATCTCTTGTTAAACAGGGGCCTGTCACAGCCTACCAAGTGAGTAAAGATTCGGGTGTCCCTAGAGCGCGAATTTATGAGATTTTGGGTAACCTTGTAGAAAAAGGAATTGTCATGAAGGAAGAAATAAATGACACTACTCGCTATTCACCCCTACCCGTTGAAATCTTTTTACAGAAGGCTCAATCAGAATGGCAGTCTACTTATGAAGGAATTAGTGATTCATTAAAAAAACTAGAAACTTCTGAGGAGAAAACGGATAATCGAGTGATTACTTTAAAAGACAATCAAACAATCATTAGCTACTGTCAAACATTAATAAAAAAAGCAGAACGACGTATTGTCATTTCAATGTGGGATGAAATGTATGAAGCATTAAAAGAGGATCTAGCTGAGGTAGCTGATAAAGTCACAGTACAAGGCATTACCTTGCATGTTGAAAATCCTATTAAAAATCTAGAAGCCCATCGTATAACAACTTATACAGAAACCCTCTCTACAGAGCATTGGTTTATTTTATCAATAGATTCTAAAGAAATGATTTATGGACCATCACTTGAAGAGCGTAATATTGCTTTTTATACAGATGACCCCGTTCATATATACTTATTAGAGGATTATGTATGGCATGATGTTTTAGTAAATCGACTTGTCCGACGTAGCCAAGATGACTTGGAGCAGTGGATTACTGCGGAGAGACGATCTTTCTTTATGGGGAAATAAGAAACATATTCAAAAAATAAAGCATAAGTGAATACAATGGAACACTTATGCTTTATTTTATATGCAAAGTAATACTCAAGTCTTTTCACTATTTCCCCTCCACAAACCGACCAAACTCCTTCATAAACCGCAGCTTAAAACTCCCCACAGGTCCATTCCGATGCTTCGCCACATGAATCTCCGTCATCTCTTTCTGCTTCGTTTCCTTATCGTAATAATCTTCGCGATACATAAGCATAATAACATCCGCATCTTGCTCAATTTGCCCTGTCTCTCTTAAATCAGATAAAAGAGGACGCTTATCTTGACGCGACTCTACAGAACGAGACAATTGCGACAATGCTACTACACAAACATTTAACTCACGTGCTAATAACTTAAGTTTACGAGAAATCTCACTAATCTCTTGAAAACGATTGCCCTTATGCTTCGGATCGCCCGTAATAAGCTGCAAATAATCTACAATAATTAAAACCTTTTTATCACCGTGCTTCCTCTTTAACTTACGAGTTTGCATCCAAATATCTTGCACCGTAACCCCTGCATTGTCGTAAATCTCAAGAGGTAACTCACCAATCTCCGCAAACGCCTTACTCACCCTTTCCCAGTCTTCCATCGCAAAACGATGCTTCGGATTTTTCAGCCTACCTCCTGACACTTCACCTACGCAAGAAGCCACCCTTTTCAATAATTGCTTACTACTCATCTCTAACGAAAACAACCCAACCGCCGCTCCAGACTTCGCCGCATGCAGTCCAACATTTAGCGCAAACGCAGTCTTTCCCATAGAAGGACGCGCACCAAGGACAACAAAATCACCTTCCTGCAATCCGCACGTCATTTTATTTAGCGATGTATAACCCGTCTCAATACCAGTAATCTCTTTCGCATCTTGATGAAGCTCTTCATATAAATCAACTAGCGCATCCTTCAAATCAAACTCACATACACAGTCCTTCTCCTCTAACTCACAAAGTGCCGTAATCGTCTCACCAATAATTTTCTCACTCTTCTCCGCAATAAGACGCTCTCCCATCTTGTGCCCAAGAACACCCGCCTGATACATTTTCCAGGCACCTCGAACAAGCCCCTCATAATAAGAGAAGTTGGCAGTTGTAGGCACACCATCCATTAACCCTATAAAATACTCCATTCCCCCGATCCCCTTCAAAAACTTCGGATCCACTCTAGAAGTGAACGTCACAAGATCAATCGGTTGCCCCTCATCTTCCATCTTTCGCATTAACTGAAATATAGACTTATGCACCGGCATAGAAAAATACTGCTCCGTCAAACGGCACTCCTTAATAAGCTCTCCATCAAGTAATAGAGAGCCTAACACCGTCTTTTCCGCCTCCACATTTTGAATACTCATGGACGCCACCCGCGCTCCGCTAAAAAGCGCTGCAACTCTTCCTCAGACGGCGTATTCTTCTCCCACTCCTCACACCTCGCCAAAAACTCCTCCGTCTCCCCCGTACTAACAGACGACCCCTTCTTCCGGAAATTCGCAGCATCCGCCTCAACCTCAGACACTTTCGTAAACCCTTTCCCGTACCAACCACGCAAAATCCCCTTCACATAAGCCATCTTCCGATTTTTATTCTCATACGAAATTTGAAGAGCCTTCAGCACCAGCTCCTCTGACAAATCATTCATCCATGCATTCAATTCCTCCACCGTAAAAGGAGACAAACTACCAAAATGTTGCTCATAAAACGTGAACACCTTACTTCCCGTCTCTTCCTGAACAACCTCTTCTTCCTCTACCTCCTCACAAGCCGGCTCTACATCATCCATAGCCAAATCACCAGGCATACCGAAATGCGCTAACAGCATCGGAACATTCATCTCCTCCTCTACGCACTTCTGAAGAAACATATGTACAAACTCCTTATTCTTCACACCCTTAAGCTCACGAAGCACACACTTCTCCACATTCGTATTTGTTACCGGATTATAACGAAGCCAATTCAAAACGAATAACTCCCGCGTATCCGCATCATAAAGAATCTTTCCATAATCAACAAAGCGTTGCACAAGCTTATCAACAGTCTCCCGATTATAACCCGTCTCCATCTCAGCTAACCGCTTCGGAAAAGGAAAAATCCCGCATTGTGTCGTCTTCGAACAAGTTAATAAGTACACATAAAAATACCGCTCCTCCGGCGTCAAATCCAAAACAAAATCATCCTGCCAAAAATTCACCTGCACAGTACGATACACCGCCATCCTAATTCCTCCCGTCCTAATTCAAAAATGAAAATTTCCTCTTTGTACTATATATAGGAAGGAGGGCTGGGTTTTTGGCGTGTTATTTCAAAAATTTTTTCGACTCCTACTACGGTGTTTGTTGGTGTTTTTGTTTTGTTATGTTTTTTCTTAGTGATTTATTACTTGGTAGGGGCTTGTAAGGGGCTTAGGAGGGGCTAGTTATCGGTTACTTCGATTAGGAAGATTCGATCTGAGAAGCCGCCTCTTTCTTCTGCTTTCTTTTTACGGATGTTGTTGATTTCTTCTAGTGTTGAGCCTTCGTGTTCGGCTAGGGCGTTGATTAGTTCTAGTAGGTCGGATAGTTCTTCGAGTTTATGCGGTTTTGTTTTCGCTTCGATGTATTCTGTTAGTTCTTCTTGTGTTTTTTTGCAGATTTCTTTTATGTATTCGTCTTCGGGTAGGATTCTTGTTGTAGGTGTTTTTCCGTTAGTTTTTATTATTTGTGGGATTTTGTTTCTGATTAGTTTGTTGTAGGTTGGCATGGGATTTCCCTCCGTTTGGTTTTCTTCTATTATAATGGAAAAGCAGTTTAACTAGGTGTTAAACTGCTTCATTGCTTCTTTTATATAGTTTTCTTCTTCGGTTGTGAAGAGGGTTGGGAATTCGGATAGTGGGAGGTTTGATTGATTAATTATGTCCTCTATATTACTTTGAGGAATATCAAGGGAATTTGTTATCTCTTCTATTACATTGAAAAATCCCTTCAAAGTAACTTGAACTTCAGGATGACTCGGATCTTTCTCTTCTACCTTATACTTTTTCAACTTCCCTATCACATCCATAAATCGCTGTTCAAACTTTTCTTTTAGTTCCTTATCATTATAAAAAGCTCGAACACTATCCGTTAAAAAGTGTTCCTCTAACCATTCCTTATTTTCTTTCTCCCATATAAAAGTTTGCAAAAATGAAGAAAACAAAGCGACATCCACTCGTTCTTCCTTTTGAAACTTCTTCGTCATCTCATCCATATGCGAAAGTACCTTTGTAATTCTTTCTTGCTCTGCCAAAAGCAATTCCCTTTGAAAATGTATTTGTCTTAAAAATTCTTCCGTCTCTATATCACGCTGCAATATAATATTTTGAATTTCCCCAAGCGAAAAACCGAGATGCTTAAACGATTGAATTTGTTGCAGCACATACAAATCATCTTTCGTATATAACCGATGCCCACCTTCAGTATAATCGCTCGGCTTTAATAAATTAATCTTATCATAATAACGAAGCGTCCGCACCGTAACATCCCCAACACTTGCAAACTCACTAATCATCCACGCCATACCATCACCTACTCCGATAACTTCTCTTTCACATACTTAAGCATATGAGAAAAACTCATCTCATTCTGCCTACAATATTGAAACAAACCTACAACAAGTAATAAAAAAGGAACATTCCCTCTATAACGATTTTCATACTCACTAATACCATCATAAAAGTACTCATACTTTCTTTTTCGTAAAACAATATAAATAGCAATAAACAACACTACAATCATAATAAAAATTCGCTTCCCCCTTATCTCCACTTCTTGTTTCATCACCTATTCTCCTTCCACCGCATACTTATCTTCTTTAAATAACGGTATTCGAATGAAATAGCGATATGGTTCGTCGCGTATTACTTTCCACGCAACAAAAATCACTTGAACGACCTCAAAGGCAAATACGATCCAAAATAAAATATCACTAATACGCGAACTAATATTAAATAGGAGAAAAATTAACAAATGAAAGTTGAACGCCTTTCGGCAATGATATTTGTACACCTCACTTTTACGTGCCAGTGTGATGTACATGAGTAGTGGTGAAAAGATTCCTATCGTGGCTGAGAGTAGTAGCATGATGATGGTGTTTCTTTTTTCTTTTGTGGTGGTTTTCATGGTTGGTTTGGTCCCCCCTTTTGATTTGTCTTCTTTAGGTTAGGGGGTGACGTTGGGGGAGGTGCAAGAATGAACTATAATTTGTTATAAAAAATAGACACAATGGAACCTCTCACATACTCCATTACGTCTATTTATCTTATTAAAAATTAATTATCTATCAAAAAACATTTTAAATACATACTGTAGCCAAAATAACATACATGTAATAAACATCCCAAACGCTATATTTTCATTAAATTTCTTAAAAATAACATTCCATTTAACAACAATATATTGATTCACAACACACCAATAGAGGAGAAATAAAATTGAGATACCGGTCAAAAGAATCATAAATTCCAACCCCCTTCCTCCTTTCAATTTTATGATTCTCTTATTATACCCTCCACTAAATTAAAAGATTAACTATACACTTACTCTTTTAATACTAAAAATTTATCTAGTTGCGAATTCCCTCATCTTAATCCCTATGTAAATCACTTAAGAAGTTTTAAAAAACTTGACAAGGGGACCTCCTACTTTTTTAATTTTTAACTATACTTATACAAAAACCACCTCAAACAAATATACCGTCCAAGGTGGTTTTCATCTTACTATTAAATTACTACTTCAATCTATCCTGCAACGCACTAATATTAATAATCACAGGACTACCCGACTTCAACGTACCATCCTTCTGTAACATTGGCCCAGAAGTGATACATTGACCTTTCTTCAATGTTGCAAGTCGTTTTTCCCACTCTTTTCGTACAGCTGAATCTTGAGCAAGGTTCGATGCAATAGCACTAATTTCATTTTCTGGTGGCATGAAATACACTTTTTGACTGGAATTCTGTAGTCGTGAAATTTCATCCATTGTAAATTGTCCTTTTAATGATTGTGTTGCATACCAACCTGACCAACCAAATTTTCTTCCTTCAGTTAAAATTTTGGCACTTGGTGATTTTTCTCTATGATCAAGATTTTGCGCTTCATCTAATATAACTGGGAATGGTTTATTTTTGTCTCCATGGTGTAATTGATAGTTCCAAATATCCCATAAGATAAACTCTGTAATCATGAGCTGTACATCTCTATTAAAGCCCGTTAATTGTACAATAAACACTTTACCTTTTTGGTTCAGTATGTCCCCCCAATTATATACAGCATTATGATTAAATGGATTCTTATCAATAAACGGCTTAATTTGTGACCTTGCTGTTTTAGCCGGCCCAGAAGTATCCTCTTCTAATTCTGCTAATAAATAATTTAAATTCATACCTTCGCCATATTTATCTAAACCGCGCATTACCGCCTCATATATAGCGTTTTGTTGCTGAATGCCTAAATCTTTATATACAGCTGAAAATACACTTTTAATTCTTTCAGCAACATCTGTATTATCTTCATCGATATAAATTCCTTCATCCAATTCTTTTTGATTTCGCTTAAATGGATTTACTGGGAATTTATCTTTTGCTACTAGGAATTGTTCAATATTGTCTTGGAGTTTCTCTTTGAATTCCGGTTCTAACTTAGAATTCTTGAATCCATCTGTGTAGTCAAATATCATACTAGAAATTCCATTTTGCGCCAGCTCAAGTAGTAAACATTGAATGAAGTAACTCTTACCTTGTCCTGATTTACCCGAAATTAAAATATGTCTATTTGCTAGCTCTGGATTTCCGAATTCCCAATATATTTCTTGAGTCGATCCCTCTACTGTTCCTAACAAAACGCGGATGTCTTTTAATTCTTTTGTTCCTTCCGTTCCTTTTTCTTCCCTTTCTTCTTCAGAATGAGGTACAGTTGGAACGACTTTATTGCTAGTTTTTTTTAACACTTGATTAGAATCATGATTCTGATTCAATAATCTATCTGGATTAATATCAGTTCCACCCGAATGGATTTTCATTTTGAGTGCTTCAATTTCTTCGATTACGCCTTCATATCCATCCTCTTCGGTTAATTCCACTAATAAAATATCTTCTTCTATTTTGATGGATCTCCATGATTGTTCCTTTTTGAATGATAAAATTGCTCCTTTTCCAATTTTATCATCCAAATGTCCACTCATTTCGTAATCATCATTTAATAATCTTTTCTTTAGTTCTTCAATTTTCTCATAAGATTTTTCTGGCCAAATGTTGTTTGCAATAAATTTCTCAGCATTTGCTAGCAATAACTGTACAAAGAAGTTTCGGAAAAACTTATGTTTAAATACATGTAAACCATCTTCACTTGTTTTAGAAAGTTGCGTATCAAATAGTTGCTTAGTAGCATTAATTTGCTCTTTTGCTTTTGCAATAGCACTTTCTTGATTTAAGCCGATTTTCACTTCCACTGGATAATAATGCACTGATAATTTATCATCTTGCATTTCTACTCCGATTAAAAGTAAATCGTCACTATGTGCACCTTTTCCACCTAGATTCTTCGCAGAAAATACACCTTCACTTTTCGTTAATTTCACCGCTCCAGCAACACGCAATATTTCTTCTAATGAGATAGGAACCCATAAAATATTCTCATGATCTAAAGCACTTAATATATACTTCACAGCTGAAATAATACTTAACTTTTCTCTTGAGAATTGTCCCTTACTTCCTATAATTCGTAGTAACCACTCACCATTTAAACTATTGAAAGCTCTAATAGCTGTATTAATTTTTTCAGGTGTCGATACAATTTCTTTTTCCGCTAAATACTGTTCAATGACCGCTCGGTATTGTCTTGCTTTATCCGTTACTGTAATTGCATCATACTGGCTTGATGAAGAATATTGATCACTATAATGAATAACCAATAAATTACGTGATGAATCTTGGAAGAAATCTAAACCTACATTAGGTTCAATAAATGTTACCCAATAAGAAGATTCATATAAATGTTCTAAAACTTGTTCATCATAGGTAGATGTTCTCGTAACAATTGTTTCGTTCTTACGATAAGGGTTTGTACCATCGTTATTTAAATTACTTCCTAATTCATTCATTCCTCTAGCAGTTTGAATTAACAAATGTTCATTATTCAATACATTTTTCAATCCAAATCCTGTACGATAATCTACTTCTGTACTAATAGATGATAGAGATGATAACATTCCATTTAAAGATAATCCTGTTTCAATATCTTCCATTGTACTTTTCGCATGCTTCTCATTTGAAATCATTTTATAGAATGAAATATGAGCGTAACCATATTCTTTCGTACCAATAAGTTTATAATAGAAAACATTTTCTCGAATCAGCCTTAATACGTCTACAGCATCGAGATTCTTTGATGCTAACGATAACTCAAAGAACTCCTCAAATTTTTGAACATCATCATATAGAGAAAATTTTTCAAAGGCGCTTAGTATATTACTCTCATGATATAAAGCAACCTCTACTGGTATAATTTTGGACGGCCCTTTTTTATCTATCTGCTTCTTAATAAACTGTACTAAACCTCTTACAACTTCTTTATCATTATTTATATTAATCACATTGATTCGTATCGGAGACTTAGATTCTTGTAAAAATAAGTATTGGAAATGTTCCACAAATTGTTGAAGCTTTTCTTCAACTACATTAGCTAAAAATGCATTAGATTCTCCAATCGCAACCTTATGAAGTGGTTCATAAACAGTCCATTCAGGCGCTTCATTTTGAGAAACTGGTCTATACAACTCATCATTCTGTCCATATATATATGGCAATAGATTGTTAGGATGCAGACGATTTAAAATATGCATCTCAACTACTTCGTTTTTAATTTCATCATTAACACTTAACTGATAGGCAACATTAAGCGGATGCAACGGTGTTAGTATGACCCTTTGTTCCTCTTCAATAACTCCCAATTTAAACAGATTCTTTTCTTCTTCTTTTAACATTACATTTTCTTGTATATGAGCAATGCTTTCATTAAAAGTCTTCAAATATCTTATAGATAGGTCTCTTAATTGATCATCCACAAAACAAAGACTAGGAAGCGTATTATTAAACTTATAGTAATTTAATAATTGCTGATACGCATCTCTCAATGACGGGTTCATTAATAATTCAACCTTATTTAGCCCTGATACCCCTCTAACTGCAAAAGCGATTTCATTTTCAATCCATACTCTCTCGTCTTGTAAATAATTTCGAAATCCTTCTCGTGCTGAAAATTCCCTTGCACCTTGTTTTAATTTATTTGTATCAAAGTTATATTCAAAGCTTTCTTGATGTTCTCTTTTTAATTTCCATACCCTTTCTCCTGATACTGGAACAGTCTTTGCAACTTGCTCTCTAATAAGAATAGGAATTAAAGAGGTTTCAATTTGAACAGAAAATGATAAGCTATCGTCATTCCATGCAGGAGAAGATTCAGAGACTTCAAAACTTCCACCTTGCCAATCTATAATCTGTGCATCTTCCTCAATAAATACTTCTTCTGGCTCATTAGAAATATCTCCAAAAATAATACGTTCTTCAGCTTTATTCATAACTACGTTTTTCTTATTTACATTTACTTCATAAATTGTTTGAAGCGATTGTAAAAACGCGGCTTCACATTCTACAACAGCAATATGAAACTCATATTTCGACTTAGATTGCATCTTATGCGTATATACAACTTTATGGAATGAAGTCACATTTTGCTTATGCGTTAAACTAACCGTTAGTTTTTTCCCAGCTATCCCACAGAAACCCTGTGAATTTTTATGAATGTATTCCTTCTTCAACTTTTCTTCAAATTCAAAGTTCAGGTTGATATCTTCTATCTGTGTAGGATTAAAAACGAGAATATGGCGTTTACGTCTCCCAGCCTTTGTCTCAGCTTGTGCTTTTTCCCAATATAGCAGACCTTCTTTTGAATATTTCTTTGGTGATTCGATATATTCTAATGGGCGATCTATCTCAGTCATTTTGTCGTAAGAATCTTTAACAAGAACATAATCCGCTTGCTGCCAATCTTCTTTCTTCAGGCGAGAAACACCTTTCTCATCAAATAATTTTTCTAATTGACTCTCTAAATGTTCATACTCGTGCATCTGTTGCACTTTCTCAAAGAATGAAGCATTTTCTTCTAGCCTTTTTTTCATTTGAGCTGAAGTAAATTGATTTAAATTTTCATCATAGAAAATACCTAGATTAGAATAATCTTCTCTCGCAATCTCTTGTTTTGATAAAAATCCAAGAATTTCTTCATAATCCCAAAGAGATGGTCGCACAATTGTATCATCTAATTTTTTACGTAAATAAAATGAAAGTACTTCTTTCTCTTCTTTATTTAAAGAAGAAGTTTCAATTTCTTCTTTTAATGTTTTCAAAATTGATTTTACATTAAATGGCATACCTTCTTTTTGCAAATCACTGCTACCACCCTTAATACTGTCCAGTGTCTCATGACATATACTAAGTAAAGCTGTTTTCTCCCAAACATCCTTTTGTTCACCGACTTCATTACGAAGTGTTACTAAAAAGTCCGGAGTAACATTTGCCGATGTAGTCGCAACAACTACTTTCATCTCCTCTGAAACCTTAATAGCAATCGTTTCGTATGGAGTTCCCTGCTTATGCTGATAATAAAACGCCTGCGATAAATCTTGTTCTTTTAATGTGTCATAAAATGCTTGTACTTGTTCATGATTATCAAATTGAAGGTAAAATCGCTCTCCACCTCTAAGGTTTTCCGATTGTAAATAATTTATTAGTTTATCTGAAAGATAATTATAAAATTGGTTTAACATACTGTGCATCACCGCTATCACTTTTTTTGTCTATTAAATTCAGCTTATCAAATAACTGTACAATTTCTTCTTTTGAGTAACGATCGAAGAATAAACCTCTAGCCTCTAAATCTATAAATACTTGCTTCAAAGGTTTTCTTTCCTTTTTTAAACTCAATGCTGTTAGTAGCAATAACATATCTTGACTAATATTAAGCATATAACCAAGTGAACCTCGAGTTTTTAAGAAATATTTTTTCCCAACCTCTTCTATTGATAAAGAGTATCTATGTCGCGGCCCTTGCATCGTATCTTTTTCATAGGCTTCTTCTATACTACGGAATAAGGATTGTACAAGCGTATCATATTCTAATTCTAAATTTCCTTCATAAGCCCCAAGACCTAAATGTCTTCTATATTCCATAACCCAATCACAAAGCATCTCTAAAAATACTTTTTTATCCTCATCGGATAATTGCTCATATGTTTCCTTTAATTCAGGATAGCCACCCGCTTTTTCTACTCCCATTAGGAAATTTAAATGTTCTAAGCAATTAATATGTAGTAGTAAATGTCTACCTGTATCTTTAATCATTTGATAACCATGAGTATAACCTTTTCTATTCTTACTCGTAGACTCCCAGTCAAGTGTAAAATAAACTTCGTTGTTCTCACTAAAGTTCGCTTTCCCAACTTGTGAAAGCTTTAAAGTCAATTGAGTAATATATAAAAAGTAATAATAACTAAGAAACAAATGATAATGAGTTCTAAAATAATCTTTATGTTCCGCTAAAAATTGAAAATCTTCTTTGAATAGCTTTGAGATAAATGGAATTTGATTAATATAAGGACGGCGTTCTTTTTCGTCGCTCTCCAAATGATTTAATTGTTTTAACACAAGACGTGACATTAAATCTGTTGAATCACTTTTTCCAAAAATCTCTTCTACGGTTTCTTTTTCACCTAATAGGACGTCTAAAAGGAATCTAGCAATATCTTGTTCTCCTTTTTTATCAGCCTTATCACTTAATGGTAAATATTGAAACAAATGCAAATGAAAAATTTTAATTGTATTGTCACTATCCTGCAGAAAGGTACGTAGTATTTGTTCAAATTGCGACTTATCTTGCTTTGATACATCAACAGATTTACTAATCTCTCCAATAAGTTCTTCTAGATTAACTTCCATTTTTAACTTATTTCCGCTGACTAGACGCGTAAACTCTCCTAATACTCCCTGAAACCCTTTTGCGAATTTTGCCCGCTCTGTTCCTCGGGTAGAGAAAGGTAACAGAGGAGCTTTTTTATTTATTGTATGTTTTAATCCTAACTTTTCTGGTTTAATACTCAGCGAGTTTTTCAAATCCTCTAAATTCTCTCTTACAATCATTTTCTAATCCCTTCTAAACGTAAATTCTTCAAAATCTTCGTCGTATGTTAGTCTAAACATTCCATTTTCATTAGATTGAACAAACAATAATTCTTTTTCTCTATTTCCTAATTTCATTATCTTATCCACAAATTCAACGAACTGAATACAATCTTCTTTATCCTTTTTATTCGGGCGATAACCTTTTGAAAGTTTGACCATCATTTCATATAATGGATAATCAATTTCTAAATATACAGGAGCTACTTTATCTTCATTGGAAAAAGCAAGTAATATATTTAATTTAAATCGATTTAAAACCTCCGGTTCTACCCCTTTCAAATGTCCTACAAACGGCTTAATTTTAAGAGACTGTGCAACCTGAGTAGTATCATTTGAGTAATCCATAAATACATAATCTGACTTCGGACTTCCGTTCCATAAGAAAATTGATTTTCTCGCTAAATTATACATATCTTTTAAATCAGATCGATTTCCTTTATTAAAAGCATATAAATATTCCATATATTTCTTATAATTTTCATCCCCAAATATTTCACTTAAAACCGGAGATAAAAATAACGACATACGTATTAATGTTTTATTGAACACCTGTCTAGATGAATCACTTAGCTCAAAGAAAGAACCCATCTCTTCTAGCCCTTCTATCCATCCATCAAGTCCATGTAAATTCAAATGCTTTTGGAAAGTATTCTTCATATTTACTGAATTGTTTAGCTCAATTAGCATTTGGTCTACACTATTTGATCGTAGATGAATAGGATCCATTTTAGAAATAACTGCTAGTAAATTTGATTTTTCTTGACCATCAAATAATAAATTCGGTAATAAGGCTTCGGTTTTTTCCATCATACCTGCCCCAAGAAAATCTTCATTGCCATGAGAAGGCACTAAAATATCATAAATAAAATTAAGCATGGAACGTGTCGAAATAATCATCTTATGCTTAACTATTGCTTCAATTAATATACTTAAAACACCATCTCGTATTTGTTGTTGTTGCAATAACTCATAATTCACCATAAAGAATCCATTTATACCACGTTGCTTATCCTTCAAATAAGCTTGATAGAATGGATTTTTTTCTGACTCAACCACAATTCGCTTTAAAATAGATGAAAAATAATCTGATTTTGGCCCTTCACTGGTTAATTCAAAAGGTTGATAATCACTAAAGCTAATCAAGTGGAAATTACCGCTTTGTTGATTAGTAGCAATTTCATTTGCCTCGAATATTCCTGATTCCTCAATGAATTTTGTTAAAATTTGATAGTGCTCTTTTGCATAATCTGATTCAATAAAGTTATGCAGAACTCCTAGGTTAATAGCTAAAATTAGCTTGAATCTAGAACCATCAATCTCACTATCACTATATGGCTTTAATACTTCCGCTAATGTATCAAGGGAACTCTTTTGTGGATCAAAACTTTCCGTAGCATCATTATGCACCGAAAACTCTTCCATCAATTCAGGATATTTATTTTTCACATACGATAATAAATGTGATTTCCCATCTCCAACGCTACCACACAAGAAAATTAATTGACTCGTATTTTGCCCAGCTGCTGCTGTTAGAGCAGACATCATATCGTTCTGTATCGTTCTTTCTACATGTAAATAATCCTTAAACGAACTAAATTCATTAGGATTTTCGATAGCCTCTTGAGATGATTCTTTCAGCTTCGAGAGTTCTGCTAGTAAATAACTCTCTCCTTCTCCTAAAATAAAATCATCATACACAAAATTATTATCTGCTTCTTCTTCATTATCTACAGACTGTTTATCTTCAATTTCTAACCCTACCGCAATCTCAGCGTTATTTATTTCTGTTAATTCCTCAGTTTGATTTGATGTATTTTGTTTACTTGCAATCTCAATTAGCATTTTTAACTTTTCTTCTAAACTAGCAGATATCTTTTCTTCTAATTTCTCCACAATATGTACACTACTCTTCGGCTGTGGATGTTTGTATTTCGGGACAACAAACTCATAACTCCCGTATACCTCCATAAACCACACTGCGATTTGGAATAGATTTTTATGCATTTTAAAAGCACTCTCTACCCCACTTTCAATATGTTCATGTGCCGCTTTATTTCCTAAATAGCGAACAGTATCAAATGAACGTGAAATTTCCTTTGATAAGATATCTTCTCTTTCTAATTTTTGAATACGCTCTACTTGCTTTAAGTATTGTACGTCGTGCAGTTCATGTTCTTCCGCAATGCGTTTTGATAATAGCTCTGCAAATATTCTTCCCTTAATTAAAACCGATTGGGGATCTTGATAAAAAACATTTTCAATATCTCTCCCCATCTCCGCTAACTCGGGGAATACCTCTTGTAGAAAATCAAATGTATATTTCTCCAATGATGTAACACCTCTTAATCTAAAAATACGTTTCGAATATATTCCATATTATACAATATCTATAGAAGAATTGTTGGTATTAAGAAAAAAGGAAATTAGTGGATTTTCTATTCATAATAAAATTAAACAGTTCCCACTACTCCATTCTTACTTTTAAAAGATTACATAAAAAATAACCTGAATCTTTAACTATAGAACCCAGGTTATCCAACACTATATACTTTTAAATTTTTCACAAAAACATGCTACATTTACTTTCTAAAATAAACTTAACTGTACAACACTATCCATCTTCTCTTCTTCTTTGTTAATCTCTAAAATCCTTTGACCCATTCGCTCCACCAAATCAACCACTAAAGCATTTCCCATACAAAAGTACCTGTTTCTTTGTGGCATACCTGTATTCGTCCAATCCATCGGAAATCCATTTAACAACTCACATTCAACTGGTGTTAAGTATCTTAGTTTTTTTGTGTAAGGATCTTCAATTACATGAGAACTTCTATTACAAGTCCCTTCACTTGTTAACATTGTACGTCCAGGCTTATTTAAATCATCAGGGAAAGCCATCCCTCCCTCAGAGTAGAAATATTTATGACCTGTCGCCTTTGATATTCTTTCTTCTTTTTTAGGCCCTTTAAGGTACTTAAGTTCCTCAAATTCCGTTCTGCCCTTTTTGTTAACCTTATCCATTTTCAAGTAATATGATTCATCTGCAGGACCAAATTTATTATATGCTTTCTGAACAATCTCACCTAAAGTCTTTGGTTTTTCAGTTACTGGAACTACTTCTTCAGTATATACTTGTCCATCTATCATCACGCCAGAATTATAGTATTCAGCTTTAAATGTATCAGAAACCTCAATAATATCGACCGGCAACTCAAATTGTCCTCTTTTTTTGTTTTCTTCAGGCGCTTCATGCACATTAAAAATCGGAGCGAAAAATCCATTTCCACATAGTATCTCTAACGACTTCATTTCACTTTGAACTGATGCAAAATGAGATTCTTTTAAGTACGCAAAAATAAATACTCTTCGCCTTCTTTGTGAATTCCCATAATCTGCAGCGTTAATAACTCGCCATTCCACCGCGTACCCCGCGTCTCTAAAGCTCGCCAGCATAATAGAAAAATCGCGACCTCTTTGTTTTGCTGGTGATTTCAATAATCTATCTACATTCTCTAACAAAACAAATCTTGGCTTGCGAGAGTTAACTATGTTCATTATCTCCCAAAAAAGAACACCTTTTTTCCCTTGTATCCCTTTTTCATTTGATATTGTGCGTGCTACTGAATAATCTTGACATGGAAAGCCACCTACCAATAAATCATGCTCAGGTATTTCTGGCCAAACCTCTGCTATATCTTTATTTTCATGTATTCCTTTATTTTCGAATTGAGTGGCATAACAATTAAATGCATGCTGTGCTTTAGTTAAGGGCTCCCACTGATTCCCCCAAATAATTTCAAAATTCTCGTTCGCTTCAAGTCCTAACCTAAAACCCCCCACTCCCGCAAAAAGTTCTACTACTTTCACCATAAATACACGAACATCCCTTCGGTGTTTTATTTCTTTATGCTTCATTATAATAAAAAGCAAGGAAAAGATCAATCCCTCCATTATGAGAGTAAACACTTCTATTCCATAATATAGATTTTGGATTTCCATATCTTATTTAGTAAGAAATCCTCTGATCTTCCTTTACATAATTTTTACCTCTATAAAATTAAAACAGCTTTTTATTATATCACAACTTTTCATTTAACGGTTTCTCAGCAAACTAATTAATATAGGATACGAAAGGGGATTAATATGGTTACATACGCTACACTAGATGAACTAATGTTAAAAGCAAAAAAAGCTGAAGGACAAAAATTCAGTGAAATTGATTCAACCAATAAACTTACAACAGCAAATTCTAAAGGTGAACTTGGTCAGTTAGTCAAAGAAGGATTTTTTGGGTATGAAAGCACCTCAGATGCGGATATTAACTTTACAAACCTTGGAGTTAAACTAAAAGTAACACCTTTTAAGCAAAATAAAAATGGTTCTTTATCTGCTAAAGAACGCTTAGTTTTAAATATCATTAACTACATGGAAGAAGTTAATACATCTTTTGAAGAGTCTAGCTTCTGGGAAAAGAACAAAAAATTATTACTTATGTTTTACGAATGGAAAGCAGATTTAAAACGTCAAGACTTCCATATCGCAAAAAGTGTTCTATTTTCATATCCTGAAGCTGACTTAGAAATAATAAAGCAAGATTGGGAAACAATCGTATCTAAAATTCGTTCTGGAAAAGCACATGAGTTATCTGAAGGCGATACAAATTATTTGGGAGCCTGTACAAAAGGAGCAAATAAAAATTCAATCCGTCCACAACCGTTTTCCGAAATACAAGCGATGCAACGAGCGTTTTCATTAAAGCCATCTTATATGACTACATTAGTTCGTAGATATATCAAAAATGAAGAATTAATAAGCTTCACAACAGCCAACGACTTAAAAGGAAAATCATTAGAGGAATTCCTTCATTCAAAATTCGAACCTTATATAGGTTTGAGAGATAAAGAGATTGCTCATTCACTAGAAATAGATTCTAAACCTACTGCAAAAAATTTCATTCCATCACTGGTAAGCTCTTTACTAGGTGTTAAAAACACACGTCTTACTAATATTGAAGAATTCGCTAAAGCAAATATAGAATTTAAAACAGTTCGCCTAGAGCCAAACGGAAAACCTGAACAAAGCATGTCATTTGAAACGATTGATTTTCATCAATGGATAAATGAATCATGGGAAGAGAGCGAAATTCGAGAACGCTTCTACCAAACCAAATTCTTATTTGTAATTTTTGAATTTAAACAAACCAAAAAAGAAAACCCAAACCGCGAGCTCTACTTTAAAGGCATTAAACTTTGGAACATGCCTGTCACTACAATAGAAAAAGAGATACGTGAACTTTGGGAAGCAGTAAACACGGTGGTAAATGAAGGTATTAAACTTGAATATAAAACACGTGGTAATAAAACCGTTGAAGTAAATAACCTACCAAAAATGAATTTCAACGGCGTTGCACATATTCGACCAAAAGCTCGTAATGGGGCTGACAAGGTCACTTTACCTGATGGACAACAGATTACAAAGCAGTGTTATTGGTTGAATAGTTCTTATATTGCTTCTGTTGTTGCCAATAACATTAACGAATAATTTACCTTAATCTATAATCCCTATACCATAAAAAACACCTTCTTATTACATGCTTAGTACATGTAATAAGAAGGTGTTTTGTTGTTTATATAACACATCTTATTGTAGGCGTGCTATCTCTCATCATCTCAAACCAATTCCTCCTATCAACTCACCATAACCTAAACTACTCTCCTCCAAAAACCCCCTACTCTCCCAACTCCCCTTATAAAACCCCTCCCAACCCCGCTCCCTCAAAATCCCCTTCCAACTATCACTCTCAACCATCTTCTTAATAATGCTATCCCAATAAGCAACCTCTTCCTCCGTCATATCTTTCGGGCCCATGATTCCTTTCCAGTGCTGGAATATGACGTTGATTCCTTGTTCTTTCCACGTTGGGATTTCTGGTAGTCGGTCTAGTCGTTTTGGTGCGGATACGGCTAGTATTTTTATTTTGCCGGCTTTGTATTGTTTTTCGGCTTCGGATAGGGTCATGGTTGCGGCGGCTATTTGTTTGTTCGTTAGAGCGTTTATAATTTTTTCTTTGTTTTCGTAGACGAAGAATTGTAGTTCGGCAGGGTTTATGCCGAATGCTTTGCTTACTTGTACGAAGGATAGGTGATCGTCGTTTCCTAGGCCGGGTGCAACGCCGATTTTGAAGTTTTTCTTGTCTTGTTTTAGTTGTTCCATTAGTTGTTTTGCGTTTTCTATGTTTGAGTCTTTTGATACGACAACGACTTCCCAATCTGATGCGAGTGTTGCGAGCGGGGTGAAGTCTTTATATGTTAGTTTACTGTGGCCTAGTAGGTTGTTCGTTATGAGTAAGCTTGAGTTGATCGCCAGTACGTGACCGCCTTTTTGTTTCGTATATTTCCATCCGACGTCACCGCTGCCACCTACTTTGTTTGTGACAGTGATTGGTTTTGTGAAGATTTTTTCTTCTGTCAGCGTTTTTTGCATCGCTCGTGCTGTTAAGTCCCACCCTGCTCCTTGAACGTTTGGCGCAACAATTTCTACTTTGTCTATGTTCACTTTATTTGTGTGTACTTTTTCTACGGAACAACCAACTATTACTCCTGTCATAATCCATATACATAGTAATAATCGTTTTTTCATAGCCCTCGTCCTATGCGATATTTTCGTTCTGGTCGGCCAATAATGCCGTATGTGTACTCTACTGTGCACTCGTTTGTCGCCACTAAGTATTCTAAATATCTTCTTGCGGTTGTTCTGGAGGCCCCCATTTGTTCTCCCATTTCTTCTATTGTAATGCCCGCTTCGAATTCTTTTATAACCCCTTTCACTTTTTGCAGTGTTAACGGATCCACACCTGTCGGTAAATTTTTTATGTCTTGTGTTTGCGAAATGCCGAAGAAATTATCTATGAGTGTTTGATTTACTTCATTGTTACTATGTAATAGTTGCTTCTTTCTTTTATAGTCTTCAATTGTGCGAACAAATTTTTCTAACGTGACCGGTTTTATAAGGTAGTTACTTACACCATTTCGAATTGCTTTTTCTAACATATGGTTTTCATTCGCCGCTGTTACCATAATGACGTCAACGTTTGGAAAGTCAGCATGAATTTGTGGTAATAAGTCGGTTCCAATTCCATCCGGTAAATAGTTATCTAATAGAAGCAAATCGATTTCTTCCCTTTGTAGCAGTTCCATTGTTTCTTTTGCGTTCAACGCTTTTCCCATCACTTTTACATCCTTAATTTTTGATAAAAACTCTTCCTGAATTTGCGCGACACGGAAATCATCTTCTGCAATTGCAACCTTCAACATATGCCCATCCCCCTGTTTGTTATGTACTTTCTCTCAATGTTTTTGGAAGGTAAATTGTAAAAATAGCTCCTCCATTTTTCTCGTTTTGAATTTCAATCGTTCCTTCTAGTACATCTACCATTTCTTTCACGTTTGCTAGTCCGTAACCACGATTGTTTCCTTTCGTTGAAAATCCTTTTTGAAAAATGGCCGTTATTTTTTCTTCCGGTATCCCTATCCCGCTATCTATCACTTCAAACACAATATCGTGCCCAATATCCGTAACGAAGAAGGAAACACTCTTTTCCTCTCGTTCACTCACCGCATCAAATGCATTGTCGATTATGTTTCCAAGTATCGTAATAAGGTGCGAAACTTTTATATGGTCTGGTAACGGATGAAGTGCACTATCTCCTTCAATATGAAAATCAATTTTCTTCTCAGACGCTGTTCCGATTTTCCCTAATAAAATAGCTTGTACTTTCGCATCGTGAATTTGATGGAATAAAATATGGTTTTGGCTTTGATGAATATTAGATTCTTGTTGGATAAATTCAATCGCTTCTCTGTAGTGCCCTAACTGAAGTAATCCTGATAACACGAAAAGCTTATTTGTAAATTCATGCGTTTGAGCACGTAAGTCCTCTGAATACTTTCTTACCTCAGATATTGTATTCACTAAGTTTTGCAGTTCTGTTTTATCTCTAAAACTACATACAACACCTACCGTACTTTTATTTTCGAGTATCGGTGTCATGTTTAAAATAAACACCTTATCTTGAAATGCGATTTCTTGATCGTTTTCTAGTACTCTCTCCATATGAAATCCCGGTAAAACTTTTGAAATGTGCTGCTGCATATAATCACCATTTACATGTAGCATTTCTTCTGCCGAAGTGTTCATCATCGTAATAAAACCATTTTGATCAATGGCGATAATTCCTTCTTTTATAGATAGTAGTATTGCACTTCGTTCCCGGTATAGCGCTGCAATTTCATTCGGCTCTAAACCAAGTGTATCTTTACGAATGCTACGTGCTAAAAGAATGCCACCAACAATGCCCGCTACTAATACAGCTAAGGAAAAGAGTATAATTTCTTTCGTTCTGCTCAGTATATTAGATTCAATACCTTTTATTAAAAACTCTACTGTCACAACGCCTACTACTTGATCGTAATCTCCGTTATGAACAATAATGGGTGCTTTCGCCATTAAAGCTGGACCACTTTCACCATTTCCTTCAAGCGTATAATAGCCACCAAAAGTGAGTGCTTCATAGTTATATGGATTGTTACTCTTTGTGCCAATTAACTCTGAATTAGAATGGGAATACATCACCCCAAAGCGATCTTCTATAATGACAGTATCTGCACCAGCTTGCTCACGAACTTGTTCCGCAATGGATTGGATCGTACTTTTATGCTCGTTATTTTGAAAAGCATCTTTTATAGCAGGCATAAAAGATAGAGATTTAGCTGTTTGCAGTGCTAATTGTTCCACTTGACGCTTCGTATCAACGGACTGAATGTAAACAAATATTCCTGCTAACAGGAGAACGACAAATAAAATTAACGCGATAATTAAGCTTACTATTTTCGTTTGTAATGACACTTTGCGTGATTTCTTCATACTTCATATCCTTTGATAAAATATTCAAAACTATCAATCTCCTTTTTCTATTATTATGACAAAACGAATAATGAAGCAACTATTAAAACTCTCCATGTACATAAAGTACAAAAAGAATAAAATTGTCATAATATTGAGATTACATTTCACAAACAGTACAATTCAGCTATAATGAACACGCTTTCATAATTATCATTTTATTTATAAGCAAGAGGAGGAATGATTATGGCTCAAGCAAAATCCAATCGAGTCGCCGGCAATATTTTCAAAGGTTCTGTCGGTAATTTAATTGAATGGTACGACTGGTACGTTTACTCTGCTTTTGCTGTTTATTTTTCAGCAGAGTTCTTTCCTAAAGGCGATCCAACGAGTCAATTATTGAACACAGCGGCTATTTTCGCAGTTGGATTTTTAATGCGCCCTATCGGAAGTTTACTAATGGGACGTTATGCAGATCGGCACGGACGCCGAGCAGCATTAACGCTTTCGATTACAGTTATGGCAGGTGGTTCTTTTATTATCGCCTGTACACCTAGTTACGAAAGCATCGGTATTATGGCACCAATTATTTTAGTTCTTGCCCGTTTACTACAAGGATTATCACTTGGCGGAGAGTACGGAACTTCTGCCACATATTTATCTGAAATGGCTAGTAGTGGTCGCCGTGGTTTTTATTCAAGCTTCCAATATGTAACGCTCGTTGCTGGGCAAATGGTTGCGTTAGGCGTTCAAATTGTTCTTCAGCAATTACTAAGCGAACCAGATATGAAAGCTTGGGGCTGGCGTATTCCATTCATTATTGGAGCGATGGGCGCAGTAGCTGTATTATGGCTTCGCCGCACGATGGATGAATCAGAGCAGTTTTCAAACATAAAATCACAAAAACGCGAAAGCGCAGGAACTGTTCGCGCTCTTATGAAACACCCGAAAGCAGTATTAACAGTAGTCGGTCTAACACTCGGAGGCACTGTTGCATTCTATACGTACACAACATATTTACAAAAATTCATGGTAAACACAGTCGGTCTTCCGAAAGAAGTTGTAAGCTGGATTAACTTTGTCGCACTACTTATATTCGTCGTACTTCAACCGATTGCAGGGCTACTATCCGATAAAATCGGACGCCGTCCACTATTAATGGCATTCGGTATTCTCGGAACATTGCTAACAGCACCAATCTTCTTCTTTATGGAAAAAACGACAGAACCAATCGTAGCGTTCTTACTCATGATGGTCGGTCTCATTATCGTTACTGGTTACACATCGATTAACGCAATTGTAAAAGCAGAACTCTTCCCAACTGAAATTCGCGCACTTGGCGTAGGTTTACCATATGCACTAACCGTTGCAATATTCGGCGGAACAGCCGAGTTTATCGCATTATGGCTAAAGAGTATCGGAATGGAATCACTATTCTACTTCTACGTAGCCGGATGTATCGCGATCAGCTTTATTACGTATTGGCGTATGGATGAGTCATCGAAGACTTCGCAGATTGAGGCGGAGCTTGGTGGTGGGGATCAATTAGTTAATAATAAATCTAGTTAAAAGTATGTATTCTATGATCTTCGTTTATCTGAAAAAGTATAATTCATTAATGTGCAACTTAAAAACCTCTACTTATATGTAGAGGTTTTTAAACTTTATAACAGAAAAAATATTCAAATTTACTTTTCTTCTTTTTTGATTATGACATGTATTATTTATAATAAATCATTATGAAACGAAAAAAAGAAGATTATAGAGGTAACATCTCATGTGTATCAACTTAAGAAAAATAAATACCTACTTTATAAGATTCACCAAGCTCAAGTATTTTCTCATTTAAAGCCTTGAAATGCCGTAGAATACTTGAGCTATTGTTTTGCACTAAAACTTGAAGCCTGTCTAACATTTACATATAGATATCATTCGAAAACACTGGCGGTTCGTTTCACTTCGTGGTAAATTAAACCAATTGAAGTATAAAAATCATTTCCAAAATGAAGATAATAATTTATAAATATAGTTAACATTCTATTCTTAGTAAGAGGTTAAACAAAGTGATACTTTAAATCATTTAGAAGTTTTCTATCTAATTATCCTAAAGTTGAGTGGTGAAACTAATATGGGCCAATGGCTATGTAATGATAAAATGGTAGACCACGATTTTGGCGGTTGCATATTAAAATTTTTATTAGGTATGAGTATGATTTTTATACTTATTCTATATCCTATTTATTGGCTGTTTTTTCAAGAAAACGAAAAACCAATTGTAAAAAATACGTCATCCAACCAAGCAAATCACATAGAAATTACGGGGATTTCATATGGACATCTCTTCGATGATAAATACATAAAAATTTACTTTAAAGAAAAAAACAAACTTGTAGAGAAAACAAAAATAAGGGTGGCTAATTTTAATATTGTTAATAGTTCAGACCTTTATGAAATTTCATGGAAAGATAATACTAAAGTTTCAATAGTAATGAAATTTGAATATGGAACTAAAACATTGGAATATGATTTCAAAACGGGAAAAATGGGTGGATATATGAACAGCACAAATAATAACTTATTATAGCCTAATATTCCAAATATATAGGATACACTTCCAAATCATAAAAACTTTTTCCTACTATTTATATTAAAACAACGAAAGGGAGGTGACACTTTGAACAAGTGGGCTATATTATCTTTAGCTTGTGTACCTTACGCTCTTTTAACTATAGTAAATGAAGATACATTAGAAATAGGTGGCTCAGCAAATATATTTTGGAAGATTGGATTATTTGCACCACTTATAGGCGTTTTATTTTCAGCTGGAGCCAGTAAAACTTACCAACGCGTTATGCTTGCCATATTTAATTTAAGTTACTATTTTGTACTCTACATCTATATGATATACACTTTGTAAAATACTCTTATACTCGTTTTAGGAACATATATTTTGGAGAGAAAATCATGAAAAACAAAACATACTATTTATCAATAATTTTCACAAGTCTTGTTTGTTTATTTTTATTTACAAAAGCTTTAGGAATTATCTTCTGGATAAATGGTGCCCCAATAGACAAATGGGTAGCTTGGGTTGGTTTATTTGCTATTCCGATTTTCATCTACTACTCTTTTCCAGAACGAAGTTTTAAAAAAACACAACAAATTGTCACCATAGTTATAATAATAGTTCAAATCATATGGCTAAAATGGGCCATTAATCAGTCTAAATATTATGCATATGTTAACAGTAATAACATTCTCCCATCTCCATATATAATTCAAGAGACTCCAAGTTCAGAGACTCCTATTTCTCTTAGTCAAAGGCTTTTAACTAACTATACATTGTATAAATCAATTCATTCATATCTATATGTAAGAGAAAATGTCACAGAAAGTGATCGAGGCATTGTTGATTGGATAAAACATTTTGATAGCGAAATAAAAGAAGAGGGCGACGGGCGCATCTATATAGAAACTTATAAGGGGAAGTTATTTTTCAAGTAAATTGTAAAAGGGAGAACTCAATTTGAAATCTCCCTTTTACTATCTACTCTCCAAATATAACAATATCAATAGAGTAGATAACACAATTTTTGGAGCTTGCAACATAAGATACACTTCTATTAGGAATCTATACACTTTATTACCTTTTATTCTATTTTTGTACTAGAACCTTCTTTTTTGCTTTGTTCTTTGAGATATGCTGTTTCTTCTTTTGGAGTAGCTAATCTTTTTGCTTTTCCCGCACTTTCTCCACCTGCTTGCTCCCACATATAATCATGTTCCTCAACCGCTTGAGAAAAATCACCTTTTTCCCAACGATTTAAAATCTCAACATATTTTTCTTTTTCCATTATTTTATCGCTTTGATCTAACAAGTGACGAAGCTTTTTAATATTCTCAGGAGACATTACGATAAAACCACTCTTTTTATCAGCTATTACTTTTTGATGCAACATTTTGTGCATAGAGTCGATTATGACACCCTCAGAGTTGGCCAAATTGTCAATTTCCTCTCCTTTGGCATCAACTGTTCTCTCTTGTATTTGCTTATTGTCACTTCCGGGATTGAAAGACATTCCTACCATATATCCTATAAATATACCCAATACCACGATACTGACTACAATCATCGAAAACTTTTTCCATCTCTCCATTTGCAATATCCCCCTATAAAGCACTTTAATATTTGCACTTTGTAGTAATTAGAGCATAAACTTAACCACTATTCTATATTTTGTATCTTGTTCAAGAACATTACAATAATTGTCTATCTTTTTCCTCTTCCTTCGATAAACAAATTATGTTTTCAATCAATCTGATAACATTAATTTATATTGAAATCATTCAATATGAAAAAATTAGGGAATAATATAAAAATAGCTATTTCAAATCAAAAGATACTACAACGAAATGTTTAAAGAACAATGTATTTAAATAGGTAACCTTTAATCCTTAAATCCCCAACCGGAGACTAAATAGTTTTGCGTTTTGTTTATCGTAACGCGGATTACCTTTTTCTTATCATTTTTAGAATAACCTTCTACATCAATAAAACCATCACGTACTCCATGTAAAATATCAACTTTAGTAACTACAAGATCTATATTTTCTTTATCCTTCATATAATTTATTGCTACTTTTGAAGCTTTATCTTGCGTAATATTTTTGCTGTACGTTGTATAAGATATGTAGCCTACTATTAATAATAAAATTGTAGAAATAGCAATGTTCACTCTTTTTTTCTTATTCAATATATCCTCTCCTTAGGAAGATTTACACTCTAACTATAAATCTTTTTTGGGGAGATGGAAATATAGGAAGTTCAATTTCAGATAAAGCCTTTCCAAATTTACTACTATTAGTTATGATGATTTCTCCACTTAATTTCGGAGCACTGTTAATCAAAATTTTTTATTTTTGAACAAGAAGCATTTCGTATCTAATAATTTACTTTGTTAGCTGGATGCCACGTAAAACAACAAAAAGCACCAGGTTCCCCCGATGCTTTTCCCCTACTCTAAAACAAATGACAAGCCACCTCATGCCCCTTCGCAATCTCGACCATCTTCGGTACTTCCTGTGCGCATTTTTCAGTGGCGAATTTGCAGCGCGTTCTGAATTTGCAGCCGGATGGTGAGTTTAGCGGGCTTGGTACTTCTCCCTCTAGAATGATCCGATCTTTCCCTGTTTTTGTTGGATCTGGTTCTGGCATGGATGAGAGTAGTGCTTGTGTGTATGGATGTGCCGGTTTTGTGTATAGGTCTTCGCTATCGGCAATTTCTACTATGTTTCCTAAGTACATGACTCCGATTCGGTCTGATATGTGTCTTACCATCGATAAGTCATGCGCGATGAATAAGTATGTGACGCCTGTTTCTTCTTGTATGTCTTGCAGCATGTTTACGACTTGCGCTTGGACTGAAACATCGAGTGCTGAGATCGGTTCGTCACATAGGATGAAATCTGGTTTTACAGATAGTGCGCGCGCGATGCTGATGCGCTGGCGCTGGCCCCCGCTAAATTCGTGCGGATAGCGATATAGATGTTCTTCTTTTAGGCCTACCTTTTTGAGCAGGTCTAATATGATTTCTTTTTGTTCTTCTTTTTCATAAGATCCATGAATGTTCATTGGCTCACTAATAATTTGGAATACGTTCATCGACGGATTTAATGATGCGTATGGATCTTGGAAAATGATTTGCATTCGTTTTCGATATTCTTTTAGTTCACTTTCCTTTAAACTTGCGATATCTTTTCCGTCAAATAAAACGTTACCTGAAGTAACATCATGTAAGCGAATGATGCTTCTTCCTGTCGTTGATTTTCCGCAGCCAGATTCTCCTACTAATCCAAATGTTTCACCCTTTTTAATTGTGAAGCTTAGGTCATCGACTGCTTTTAATTGCTCTGTTTTTCTGCCGAATAGTCCTTTTTTAATAGGAAAATACTTTTTTAAGTTCCGAACTTCAATTAAATTTTCTTCATGCATGGGAATCACCTACTGTCTTATCGTTTAACCAGCACATGGAACGCCTTCCGTCTCCGATTTCAAAATACGGTGGACGTTCTTTTTCACAAATGTCCATCGCATGCGGGCAACGCTCTGCGAATGGGCAACCTTGTGGCGGGTGTAATAAGTTTGGCGTTACACCTTGAATTGGTGCGAGCCTTTCTTTTACACCGTTCGATATTTTCGGTAAAGAGTTTAATAGCCCCTTCGTATATGGATGATTCGGCGATTGGAAAATATCAAGTACAGGTCCCTCTTCCATAATAAGACCGCCATACATAACGATAACGCGTGTACAGTTTTGCGCGACTATTCCTAAGTCATGCGTAATAAGAAGTAACGCCATATTCGTTTCATTTTTTAAGTTTTTCATCAAATCTAGTATTTGTGCTTGTATCGTTACATCAAGCGCTGTCGTCGGTTCGTCCGCAATGAGAAGATCAGGGTTACAAGACATTGCCATCGCAATCATAACCCGCTGCTTCATACCGCCGCTTAGTTCATGCGGATATTGCTTTACCCTTTCTTCTGGCGACGAAAGACCGACTTGTTTTAACAAATTAACCGCGATCTGCTCTGCTTCTTTCTTTTTTACTTTTTGATGCCGTATAATTACTTCCGTCATTTGCTTCCCAATTTTCACAACTGGATTTAGCGCAGACATTGGATCTTGCGAGATAAGTGAAATTTGATTTCCTCTAATAGAACGTAATTCTTTTTCAGATTTAGAAAGGATGTTTTCATTATGAAAAAGAATCTCCCCTTCTTTCACTTTCCCTGGTGATGCAACGAGGGACATAACGGACTTCGCCATTACACTCTTTCCGCTTCCAGACTCCCCAACGATACCAACTACTTCTCCTTTATTTAAACGAAATGTAACACCACGAACAGCTTCCACTTCTCCACTTTCTATGAAAAAAGAAGTCTTTAAATTTTTCACTTCTAGTAGTTTTTCAGACACGCTTCTCACTCCTTTCACGTAACACTTTAGTTTTCATTTCCAGCTCCTTTTGGTGCGAAAGCTTTCTTCAACGCTTCACCAATTACGTTAAAACTTAGGACTGTTAAAAGAATAAGGAATCCTGGGAAGAGTGTTAAATACCAAGCTTCACCGATATATCCTTGCGCATTGTTTAGCATACTGCCCCAAGAAGAATCTGGTTCTCTAATACCTAAACCTAAGAAGCTAAGTGATGATTCCATTAAAATTGATGTCGCAATCGTTAATGTCGCGGCGATAATAATGGTTGATAAAATGTTAGGAATGATATGTCTTACAATAATCGTGAGTGATTTTTGTCCTGACACTTTTGCATATAAAACGTACTCACGCTCTTTTACAGATAAAGTCTCTGCTCTTACGATACGAGCGGTGTCCATCCATGTTAGTAATCCAATAATAAGAACTAACGTTGTAATTCCTGGTTTTAAATAAGCATTTAATAGTAACATTAAGAAGAATGATGGAATTGACATAAGCACTTCCACAACTCGCATTAAGAAGTTGTCTAACTTTCCGCCAAAATATCCGCTAATCGTCCCAACTGCGGTACCGATTGTAACAGATACAACCATCGCAAGGAAACCGACCGCAAGTGAAACGCGTCCACCATATAACGCCCTCGTTAAATAATCTCTTCCGTAATCATCCGTTCCGAAAGGATGACTCATACTCGGTTCTTGTAAGCGATCTGGAATCGACATTTTACTAGGATCATACGGTGATACAAATGCGAATATCGATGCAATCGTTAAAACCGCCAGTATAATAACTCCCATTAGTACAAACTTATTTTTCGTAAAACTACTTTTTATCGTTTGAAATCTCCTATTATTCATTCCAAATCACCCCCTCATTCGAATGCGTGGATCTACTACGCCATATAAAATATCAGCAATTAAGTTACCGAGAATTAACATGAAGGATGATAGTAATGTAATTGCCATAATAATTGGATAATCAAATCTAAAAATAGCATTTACCCCAAGTGAACCAAGACCTGGCCATGAAAATACTGTTTCCGTAATAAACGCTCCGCCCACTAAACTTGGAATAGATAATCCGAAAATTGTAATAATCGGTATTAATACATTTCGAAGTACGTGGTTAAATAAAACTGTTTTCTTCGAAGCACCGTACGCATATTGAATTTGTACATAGTCTTCTTCTAATTGTTGAATTGTACTGGAACGAATATATCTCATATAAACAGAAACGTTTTGGAACGCAAGCACCATACAAGGTAAAATACCGTGCTGCACAATATCCAAGAAGGAATCTTGACCGACTGTACGCATACCCATACTTGGAAGAAGGTTCAACTTTAAAGAGAATAAATAGATTAATAGTAAAGCGAACCAAAAGACTGGCATTGAGATTCCCACATAAGAAATAAAGTTTACAATGCGATCAAAGATAGAATTCTTTTTCACACCTGTAAGTAGTCCAAGCGGGATTGCAATTACAAATGAGACGAGTAAAGACGATCCCATTAAGCAGATTGTCGCAGGTAACCTTTCTACAATAAGATCTAAAACAGGACGGTGATTTTGCAGTGAGTAACCAAAGTTCCCTGTTACAATATTTTTTAACCATAAAATATACTGCATATAAATTGGTTGATCGAGCCCTAAACTTTTGCGAATACGCTCAACATCAATCGGACTCATATTCGGCGTGACAAAGTTTCGAACAGGATCGCCCGGTGCTAGTTTTATTAATAAAAAAGAGATAATAGAAATAACAAATAAAAGCGGAATTGCATTTAAAAGCCTCTTCGCAATTACTTTATACACAAACTTCCCCCCTCAAGCTAAAGAAGCTGATTTCCACCAGCTTCTTTACTGTTTGTTTCTTATTTCACTTCATAAATCTTAGATACATCTTCAAACATTGTGACAGGAATTGCTTTTGCTTCTTTCAATCCATCAAACTTTTTATCTACTGCAATAACCGCTTTCGGATACGCAATTGGTAGATAAGGTAAGTCTTCTCTAGCTGTCTCTTGAATTTTATGATATAGTTCTGCGCGTTTTGTTTTATCTGTTTCAACCGCAGCTTCTTCCCATAACTTATCGAAATCAGCGTTTTTATAACGTGCATAGTTGTATTCAGCATTACTTAAGAATAAGCTCTTATATGAATCTGGCTCAGGTCCCATTATGTAACCACCGAATGTAATATCGAATTCTTTATTCTCTTTATCTAAGCTTTTGTCACTTGCTGCACTAGCATCTAATGCATTCAGTTCAACTTCTAAGCCAACTTCTTTTAACTTTTGTTGTGTATAAAGCGCTAAGCTTTCCATAATTTTATTATTCGTTACATACATAACGCGTACTTTTTCTTTATCTTTCACACCAGCTTTCGCTAATAAATCTTTTGCTTCTTTTTTATCATACTTATAATCTTTAATGTCTTTTGCATAATACATAGCGTCTGGCGTTAAAATTGAATTTGCCGGTTCTGCAAATTGACTAGAAACGAATGCTGAGTTAATCATTTCTTTCTTATCTAATGCATGCGCAATTGCTTGGCGCACTTCTTTTTTCTTCATCAGATCTGTATTCATGTTATAAGATAAGTAGAATAATCTACCTTCTGGGAATGTCACCATTGAGAAGTTCCCAGTGCTATCTAATTTCTTAAAGTCTTGTGGCTCAATCATCTTCATGTTGATTTGACCATTTTGTAGTGAAACATTTGCTGTATTACGATCTTTTACAACGCGGTATACGATAGAATCTAATTTAGCTTTACCACCTACATAATCATCAAATCGATCTAATGCAACGTACTCATCAGACTTATACTCTTTAAACTTAAACGGACCTGATCCGACAGGTTGTAAGTTTTTCTTACTCTTCGCTAAATCTGCTTCCCCTTCAAATACATGTTTCGGAATTGGGAAGAAATCATTCATCACACCTTCAAAAGATGCACTTACTTGTGGTAAAACGAATTGAGTTGTTAACTCATCTACCTTTTTCACCTCAAGCGGTTTTCCTTTAAAAACAAAGTTTTCACGACTTGAGCTATTTTGCTTCTCATCTAAAATAGATTGGAATGTAAATGCTATGTCGTCTGATGTAATTTTCTTACCATCATGCCATTTCAAATTATCTTTTAATTTTAACGTCCACGTTAATTGATCTTCTGAAGGCGTAAAGCTTTCAGCAAGAACAAACTTCTTCTTACCGTCTTCCATATGATACAGCGGTGCATATAAAGCTTGCTGCACCGTTAACGACACACGATCATTCGCATAAAGCGGATTCATCGTCTCTGGGTTATCGCTAACACCAATCGTTAACGTCCCTCCATCTTTCGGAGTCCCTGATTTACTAGTGCCTGCTTGCTCCGAAGAATCTTTTCCTCCAGAACAAGCCGCTAATGCAATAAGTAGTATTAGGACAAATGGTAATGCAAATAATTTCCGTTTCATCTTTCGGCCCCCTCAAACTAGTTATACCCATAAGAAAACTCGGAATTAATCCCGAGTTTTCTTATAAGTTTTAAATTACCACTACCTCTATATAAAGTCAAACTTTTTTGTAAAACTAGAAGGTTTGAAATCTATTCATGCATTCTTGCGATAAACTATATTGATGCGAAGAGCAAAATAAGTTAAAAAACTAGTAGCCTAAAAAATTCCTCTTAAATGATTGTTATATATGATTGAAAATGTAGAATGAGATTAAAGATAAAAAACACATTTAGGAGGTTATCATGACATTTGATGAATTGAAAAAGAACAAACCAACAACCTCATGGGTTGAGTATGATGAAGATGGGGAATTTTTCACTGAAGAAAATATAAGTGCAACAAATAAGGTTCTTGACACTTACATTAACAATTTACAGCAATTAGGTGAGAATCCAACCGAAGTCGAAGTAATGCAAGTTGTTAAAGAGGTAGTTATTAAACTAAATGAATTAAATATTGAACATGACCATTTCATCGAAACAATGGAAAGAGAAGATCTCTATGAATTTATTGATACAGCAGCACGAATAGCTGGCTTAGAATCTGAGGAAGATATAACAGAAGAATGGCGGGAATGGTAAACAAGGCAGAATAAAATTTGAACTGCCCCTCTAAGTATATATAGAATAATTCAAAGGGGGATTCCTCCCCCCTTTGAAAATACGTTTTTTATCTAATTTGGTAGCCTTGGAAAATCATCATCATCCGAGGGATTTCCCCACTGGGATAATTGCCTTTCAATTTTCGACTGAAACTGATTTATTAATAACTTCTTATAGTTCATCATGTCCAGCATATGCTCCCACTGAAGCTCTATATCATAAAGTTCATTAAAGCTAGTGGAATTTAACAACCATTTTATTTTCTCCAACTTATCATGCGTTAACCTCTCTGAGCCCCTCTTATTTAACACCGCTTTTTCATAAAGACGATACTTTAAGTTATACGTAACATGTAAACGTCTGACTTTATCCACAAGTGGTATACATTGTAAATCGTAAGCTTTATTTGCTATTTCAGGTGGAATTTCCGAATGAATCAAATATCTCTCTAAATCTTGTTTTTTCACCCCTACTCGTCTTGCAATCTTATCTATATCTAATCCCTTTTCTAATAGTTGAAAAATCAAAATAGATTTATCCATCCAATTAACTCCGGCTACTTGAAACATGCTTTGTAATAATAAAACTGTTTGCTCAGTTTCATTAGACAGTGCGCTGACAATGCAATCAATATACTGTTTCCCCACACTCTTATAAGCCTCATATGCTATATATCCCGATATTAAATAATACTTTTTTCCATCGAGGGATTTCTCTACTTTAGGAAGAATAGATACCCCTTCTCCATTTTTTATACAATTCATCATCCTACCCTTAACTGTTTCAGAAACACTTTCTACATAAATAGGTACAATTTCCTTAATATTAACAGCTCTAATTACACCTTTCATATTCCTTCTCCTCTCAATACTTTTCCTTTAGTTTATGAGAGAAAAAATTTGTCTTATTACCTCACAGATTAGCGAGACAACCTTCACTTAAAAAAACATTTTATTTTTGAATTGATTTCTACTTCAACTACAAACGCCGTTCTTGGTTTCATAGATTTTGATGAGATCAGTATGCTATTTAAAAAGATAGCAGCAGTAATAAAAATTATGGAAAAATAACATTTTTCCATATCAACAAAAAAAGACCACCAAAAGGCAGCCCCTCTCAAAACTCAATCCTCTCCCCAACTCCGCGCTCCACCGCTCTCTCATACAAATACTTCGCAACAATTATATCCACTACCGCCAAACCAACCGATTTAAAAACAGTAACCTCTTCATCGTTTTCGCGGCCGGCTTTTTCTCCGCTTATAATTTGACCGAGTTCGGCGTGGAGGTTGCTAGCTTCGAATAGACCTTCTTTTATCGGAACTTGAAGGTCCCCTGTTTCTTCTAGTGCTGCTTCTTTTGATTCGACTACTACTTTGTTTGCATTACCAATAGCGTGGGATGGTAGTTCTTGCATACTTGGCCTGAATGAACCGACGGCGTTTACGTGGACGCCTTTTTGTAGTTTTTTTGAGAAGACTGGTGTGGATGCGTTCGTAGTTGTGACGATGATGTCTGCTTCGCTTATTGCCTCATTTGCATTGGTGTAAACGTAAGCAGGTTTACCAAATTTCTCTTGTATATGTTGCGCAAATGCATACGCTTTTTCTTCTGTTCGGTTGTATAAAATGACTTTTTCAATATGTCTAACTGCAAATACAGCTTCCGCAATTCCCTTCGCCTGTTCTCCTGTCCCGATAATACATAACGTTTTTGCGTTATGACGAGCTAAATGTTTTGTCGCTACTCCTGATAGGGCTCCTGTTCGAATCATCGTTAAGTACGAGCCTTCTAAAAGTGCGAGCGGTTCTCCCGTTTGAAAGTCTGATAGTATCACAATCCCGTTTATCGTTTTCTTTCCTATCTTTTTGTTCTCGGGGACTACTGTTACTACTTTTAAGCCAAGTGCCTCAAGTCCTTCCGCTACTGAGGGCATAATTAATGCAGTATTTTTCTCATTCGCAAATGGTAATGAACCGCGAATTGGTGTGATCGTTCTTTCTGCGGAAAACTCTTGTAAAGCAAGCGCTGCGTATTCAATGACTTCATTCATATTTACTAAGTTTCGTTGTTCGTTCGCGCTTATGACTAGCATATCTTTCCACCTCCTTCTTCTATCCTAACAAAAATCCCCGATTCAAATCATCTCTCGGGTCTATAACGAACTGATGAAATCCTGTAATAAATGCATGCCCCGTTACTTTCGGAACGACAGCTTCATATGTATGTACCGCTGTTACCGACAATACTTCCCCTTCAAATTTCCCGTCAGTAATGCATTCGTGGATGAATATTTCTCCCTTTTGTAAAATACCTTTTTCAAAAAGGGTTGCGATTCTTGCAGAAGTTCCTGTGCCGCAAGGAGAACGATCTACTTGCCCGTCAGCGAAGATCGTTACATTTCGCAACGTTGCGCCTTCCCCTTTCGGCTCATCTGAAAAAATAACGCCGTATATTCCTTTTAACCCTTCTTCAAGCGGGTGCTTCACTTCCATCTGACTCTCAATGTAGCGCTTAATTTTACCGCCCCACGTTTGAATAGCAGCTAAGTCTTTAAAATCAACTTTCAAACCAAATTCTTTACTATCCACAACAGCGTAAAAAGCTCCGCCAAATGCGATATCTACTTGAAACTCATAGTTATCTATTTTAATAGGAACGTCTTTTTTGTATACAAATGAAGGAACATTTTCAAATGATACGGAATCTACTTCACTCCCCCTATATGTTGCGTACGCAATGACTTCCCCAGCAGGGCTATCAATAATGAACTTTTGTTTCTCACCTGTCACTTCAAACATACCTGTCTCAATTCCGACTGTAATAACAGCGATAATGCCGTGTCCACACATCGTACTCCATCCTTCATTGTGCATAAATAACACACCAAAATCAGCGTGAGCACTCGCAGGCGGAGTAATGATACAACCGTACATACCGTGATGTCCTCTCGGTTCATACATAAGAACCTCGCGAAGATGATCCAAATGTTCCATGCAGTATGCCCGTCTTTCTAGCTGCGTTTCTCCTTTTATTTTTGGCACACCTCCTGTAATAATTCGAAGTGGTTCCCCAGCTACGTGTGCATCAATTGTTGTATACACTTTACTAACCTTCATTTCCATCTCTCCCCTATATGTTGATACTCTTTTTATTGCAAATATCATGCCAACGCATAGGGTATAAATTTGTATACATTGTTTAAAAAAGCATACACTACTGTCTATTTTTTTATACACGATCCAGAAGCTATTTTATGGAACCACTTGATACAGCCAGGCTTATTATTTTCAATGGAAAGTTACTTCCACCCCCAACATATACTGTTCAAAAGCAAAAAGGAAGTGATTCAATGTACTATGGAACAAAAGGCTGGTACGTAGCTGAACTAAAAAAATTAGGCGTGCGTTATCATGAAGGACGCAAACTAGAAAGTTACCGCGGACACATCTTGCGCAATTTACTACTTGCACAACAAGAGAAATTAAAAGAACGGTAATATTCTAATATAACGATATCGACGATTCTCGGAATATATCAGCGATTTCACACAATATATCGGCGATTTTTTAAATTTATCGACGATTCGACATGGAATATCGACTTACCGACAAATTTCGCCAAATCCCTCCTCCATTCCACCAACCAATCACACATTCATACAAAGCAAAAAAAGGTCACCCAAACGGGTGACCTTTCTTCCTTATTCACAAACAAGAATTTGTCTAGAAAATGTTCCTTTTTTTGTAGTGCAGCGATCTGTAATTTCAAATCCTGCTTCATGAATCATATCGTCCATTGTTTCCATTGTAACAACGACTACCTTTTTAGCAATGCGGCGCGCGCTTGAAAGAATGGAGAGCTGATTTTCTGGTGTTGCGTGCGTAAATAAGTCATATGGCATGTCGATAATTGCGACGTCGTAATTATCCGTAATCTCCTCGATCGGGCCTTTCGTTATCGTCCCATCGAATCCGAAGTGTGCAATATTTTCTCTCGCTCCAATCGCAACGAGCGGGCTTATATCTCTACCAACGATGTTAATTCCCATCGAAAGAGCTTCTACTACAACCGTTCCAATGCCGCAGCACGGATCAATCGCTCTTACTCCCTCTGGATTTGGCACCGCAATATTTGCAACGGATCTTGCAACGCGTGTGCTAAGAGATGTCGAATAGCTACGTGGTTTTTTTATGTGGTGATACCAAACTGGTTCACTTTCTACATAGTGCCCGAAATACCAGCGTCCTCCAAGAGGAACAATCCCGAATACACGCTCTGGATTACGAACATCCGCTTCTCCTTCAATATGCATGCCGAGGTCTCGCTCTATCAGACGTCTTTCTCCATATTCAATTTTATTCTCTCCAACAAGGTCATTAATTTTAACGAAGATAACTTTGAACGTCGCCCCCGCCAAATCAATTTGTTCTACTTGTTCCAAAATACTTTCTAAGTCGTCTCCTTCATACATAACCTCAACGCGCTCTTTCATAAAAGGACTTCTACTCGGGTCAATTTTGACATCACTTTTCAAAATATTAACGTGGGACTCCATTCCAAAGAACGAGCGCATTTCTAAGTAACATAAAGCACGCTCCTCCTCACGAAATGCATACGTATATATACATGCAGGTGTTTTCCTATGATTATTCAATCTATGATCATCCTCTATATCGTTATAATTACAATACTTTCTTATATAAAATTAAATGATATCACATGCCTGAAATAAAGAGAAACGTTAATAAATAAAAGAGACTGCCTATTGGCAATCTCTTTTATTGTATTAACGGAAAGAAGATACGTTATTACCCTTTGCTTCGTAATAGTCTAAAATACCTTGATAAATTGCTTCTGCTGCACTTTGTTTCTGTGCTGGTGTAGCGATTTTATTTGCATCATTCTTATTATCTACAAATGCTAATTCTGCTAATACAGCTGGCATTGTATTATATTTTATTACGTACCAATTATCCTTTTTCACACCACGGTCATATGTCCCAAGTGCTGCTACAAGGCGTTTTTGAATTTTTTCTGCTAATAAGCGACTGTCTTCCGTATGTGGATTCGTTGATCTTGTCGGTGCTGCTGCATAATAGAATGTTTCTGTACCGTGTCCATTTTTTTCATCCGAACCGTTACCGTGAATACTTACGAAAATATCACCCTTATTTTCATTAGCAAATTCTACTCTTTTTCTTAAAGAATCACTAGCATCTACTCCTGGGCGTGTATCGTTCGTACGTGTTAACTTAACAGTAAATGGTGTCTTTTTCTCAAATAGTTTTTGTAATCGTAAAGATGTATCTAATACGATTTGACTTTCTTTCTCGTAATAACCAACATTACCCGAGTCAATTCCACCGTGACCTGGATCAATAATAATCGCTTTACCTTCTAAGAAGTTCTCTTGTTTTACTGGGTTTAATTGATTTTTATCAACCCATTGGAAACCAGCGCCTACGCGGATACGAATCCAGCTTCCACTCTCTTCCATAACCGTTACTGTTTGTGCATTATATGTACCTAGCACTTTAGAACTATGTGAAGCTGTTTCATAAGTAGTAAATCCTTCATTAATCGTTTCTGTTTTTTCTGTTAGAGGTGTCCACTTCTCACCTTTACTTGTTACAATTTTTAACCAGCCGTCTGCTCTTTGTTCTTTCACTACAACCATTTGTGGCTTATGCTGAACATCAGTAATACCGGATGATAATGATGGTTGATGATATGTAATAAAGTTTCTGTTCATATACATTCTTTTTGATGTATCTGTTTTATTTTGATCAGCCATCGCAATAAACTGAGCTGCTTCTGCACGAGTTACAGTTCCTTCAGGCTCCCAGCCATTTCCCGTACCTTTAGAAATCTCTAAAGCTACTAAAATATTAGCTTGTTTCTTACCCCAATGAGGTTCCAAATCTTTAAACTGTGTTGGAAGTTCTCCAATAATTTTCTTATCTAATGAGTATGCTTGTACTAACATAGATGCCATAGATGCACGGTTAATTTTGCTTGATGGATTAAATTTACCAGTACCATCTCCACTAATTACACCTGCTTTTTCCACTGCAGCAATGTACGGAGCTGCCCAATGGTTTTGTGCATCTTTAAAAGATGGCTTTGCTTTTGGATCAATTGGTAAACCAAGAACGACTGCTAAAATTTTTGCAGCTGATCCTCTATCTACTGCTTCAGATGGAGAAAACGTTCCATCTGGCTTTCCATCAAGCGCCTTTTTTCCTACTAAATAATCAACTGATTGTTGCGCCCATGAAGGAACATCCGAAAACTTCTTCGCTGCTGCGAAACTACTTACTGGAGACGATAATAAACTTGCGGCTAAAATACCTGCCGCGACTGCACGATACTTCATAAAAAATAATACTCCTCTCGACAATCATCTTTTAATAACGCGTAATCTTAATATATAAATCCCTGCAAATTCGAACAAAAAAAATTAGTGCGCCTCTATTATTTTATAATACTCGAATTATGTAGTAAACCTAATTTCTTAATATTGTAAAATAAATTACAATTAATTTACTCTTTGTTAAATAAAGTCGATTTCTCTGCACACAAAAAATAGGCTACTAGAGGTAGCCTATTTCTTTTCTTATTCTGCAATCATCTCTGATAATACATATGCATAAACAAGTGCTTCTGTATGAGCAATCGAACTTTCATGTGTACGCTCAAATGCATGAGAAGAATCAATACCTGCTCCAATTAATGCATGTTTCACATCAAATCCAGCGCGAATTGCGGCTGATGCATCCGATCCATAGTACGGATAAATATCTACTTTATATTCAATATTGTTCGTTTTCGCAAGCTCTACTAAATGTTTACGTAGTGCATAATGATACGGACCACTAGAGTCTTTTGCACAAATAGATACTGTATACTCGTCAGATGCTTGTCCATCACCTAGCGCTCCCATATCAACCGCTAAATATTCAACCGTTTCTTCTGGAATGTTAGAGTTACCACCGTATCCAATCTCTTCATTGTTAGAAATTAAGAAATGAGTTGTATATGGTAATGTTACGTTTTCATCTTGTAATCGCTTAATTAATTTTAATAGAATCGCAACACTTACTTTGTCATCTAAATGACGTGATTTTATGTATCCACTCTCTGTAATTTGAACGCGCGGATCAAATGAAACGAAGTCTCCTACTTCAATTCCTAATTCACGTACTTCATCAGCTGAAAATACGCGCTCATCAATGCGAACCTCAATATTTTTCTCATCGCGTTTCGCCTCACCTGCATCTTTATATACATGTACAGACGTTTGATGCATTAAAATCGTTCCTGTATACGTCTTACCACTTGATGTTTCAATTTCACAATATTCCCCTTCTACAGAGTTCCAGCGAAATCCGCCAATCATAGAAAGACTCAGACGACCATCTGGCTTAATTTCTTTTACCATCGCACCTAACGTATCAACGTGTGCTGTTAATAAACGGTGCTGTGCATCATTTTTCCCTTTTACCGTTAAAATAAGAGCGCCTTTATTGTTACGCTTCGTTTCTACATTCCACTCACTTACATAGTTTTCAATAAAACGAATGATTTTCTCTGTATTTCCAGACGGACTTGGAATAGAGACAAGCTCCTTAATCAATTCCATCGTTTCTTTCGTATGATGTGCCATTGTCATTTCCTCCTCATTTTTCCTATTATTTAGTATACCGAATTTACTATAAATCCTCTACTCATATAGCTTAATTTTCTAAATTATAGTAAAATTCATTTTAGTATATAAAAGGAGTTATACAATATGAATATATCAAAAAAATATGTACACATTGCACTCATTTGGTTTCTAGCATCATTACTTTGTTTACAATTTTCTTATGCAGTTCATACTACTACTTCTATTACAACTGGCTGGGTATTAACAGCTATCTTCTTCATTATTAGCTTAATTGCAACAAAAAAGCATAGCGTTAATGAGTAACGCTATGCTTTTCCTACAAATCTATTCTTCTGAAACATCCAACAAGTAAATACCTCTTTCAAACCCACCGCGCTCTATTTCTTTCTGCTTACGAAGACGTTCTACATCTTCAATTGTTGCACCTTCTGCACGCGCTAATGAGATGATTACTTCCAGTGCATCCGCAAGAGAATCAAGCGCATGTTCACGCTCTTTCATAGAAGCAAATTCACGAATTTCTTCTGTTCCAATTTTCGCTAAAGCTTGTATGTATGCTTGTCCTGTTAATTTTTGTGCTGTATATGTTTTTCCAGACATTAAAATCTTCTCTGGAACACGATCTCTTACTAACTTGTTATATACTGACATCATCCACCCTCCTATGTTTAATAACAGCCGAGCTCTGCCTTATAAAATAACCACTCTTTTTTCACACAAGCACTTAACATATCAATTCCTGATCCGTGTGCCCTTACTGCCGGAAAGAAATAATGCTCTGGTTCTTCTTTCTTATCGCCATATAAGGTTTGGTACTCATCAGGAATCGCCTCTTTTTTCACATCCCGTTCTTTCTCCACTTCACCTGAGAAAGCAACAATTGGATGCCCTTCAAAGAATAGTGCAGTTCGTACCGCAAGAAATGGTGTACTATGCAAAGCATAATATGTAAGTAAAATAATAACGATAACACCAATAATTCTCTTCATATATTACTCCTAAAAAAAGTGCTAACACAATTATACTAAAATGTGTTAGCACTTTCTCCCCTTTACCTTAAATTAACCGTTAGTAAAACTATTACTACACTTTATTCTCCTTTAAATGCTGGCAAACGTTTTTCTAAAAATGCAGCAATACCTTCTTTATGATCCGCAGTTTGTCTCATCGCATATTGACCGCGTTTTTCAAGCTGCAGCGTTTGTTCTAAATTGGAGCGATTTACTTCACATAAAATTTGTTTCGTTTGAATCATCGCTTTAATCGGTTTTTGTGACCATTCACTAATCTTTTGCTTCACAGCTGTTTGGAAATCCTCGCCAATTACTTCATCAATTAAGCCGATATCAAGCGCTTCACTCGCTGATAATTTCTTTCCTTCCCAAATAATTTGCTTCGTCATATTTTCACCAACGCGCTTTTGAAGGAAGAAATGGCCGCCGCCATCTGGAATTAAAGCGATTCCAATAAAGTTCATCGCAATAATGGATGAAATATCTGCCATCACATAGTCAGCTGTTAGCGCAATACTTAATCCAAGACCAGCAGTTGGTCCATGAATCGCACTAATAACGAGCTTTGGCATCGTATATAAAGTCACAACGACTTCAGAGATAGTATTCATAATTCCATCAAACTTGCTTTCATCATTACTTGAAAGCATCGATTTAATATCTCCACCCGCAGAAAAACCACGGCCGTTCCCGCATAACACAACAATGTGTGCAGAACTCTCCGCTACTTCTTTCAGTTTTTGTAATAACTCTTTTAACGTTGGCTCATCTAATGCATTTAACACCTCTGGGCGATTGACCATAACCGTTGCAACGTGCCCTTCATATTTCACAATGACAGATTCTGTTTTACTTGTTACTTCCATTATATATACCCCTCTTTTCTACACAAAGATTATACTTATATAATTATAGAAAGGATGTGAAAAACCCTTCTTTTTTCTTAATTTTCTGTCTAATAATCTCGTAATTTGTATATCACCTTGCATAAAACATACAATTTCGTTGAAAAATATAGAAATTAAAGTCGGTTTATCCCGGCTCTTCATCTATTTACCATTACAATGAAATGGTGTATTCTTAAGTCTGATATAAAAATTAAATATAGAAATTCATTCCCCTTCCTATTATATAGAGGGGTGCTGAAATAAAGGAATGAAGAAATGGAGGAACATATGGTTACTAAGTTAAAACAGACGGATAACTACTTCCCGCATTTCCTACTGCTATTCATCGTGTTTCAACCAATTTTAGATTTATTAACGTCTTTTTCAATCTATATATTACACATGAGCGCAACAGTCGGAATCGTAGTCCGTTTCGCCTTTATGCTTCTTGCATTAGGTTATCTACTTCTTCATCATAAACAACAAGGCGCGAAAAAGTACATTCTCTATTTATGTTTACTCGGCATTGCACTGGCAATCGGTCTTGTAAATAATATGATGGTTAAATCTCCAGTTTCATTTGGAGAAGAAGTTAAATTTATTTTAAAGAGCATATATCCAATTGTGCTACTGTTTGGATATATTATCGTCTTTAAAGAGCTAAAAAATAAAGAATATGTGTTTCATAAAATCATTACATATTTCTTATATGCAACTTTAATTTTAAGCATCACAATGATTATCGCAATGCAAACTGGCACTGATTTCCCAAGCTATCCTCACTCAAAAATTGGCTCAAGAGGTTGGTTCTTTGCTGGAAATGATTTAAGTGCTCTCTTCGCGATTATGTTCCCAATCGTTGTCTTATATTCGATTTATAAAACAACTTCTTTCTCGAAAATATATTACTGGATTCCAACAATACTTGCGATGTATGCAAGTATTATGGTCGGAACAAAAGTTGGATATGGTGCAATTGTGCTAACATTAGGCGTAGCACTTTTCTTCTCGTTCATTGAATATATAATAAACCGTAAAAAAGAAAAAAAAGGATTCACATATCTTGTAAACACCATCGTTGCAGCAGTTGTACTAGGAGGTTTAATTGTTCTTACACCGCATACTCCTATCGCAAAAAATATGGGAATCCACATGCAAATATACGAATACAAAAAATCAGTACAAGAAGAACAAGATAAAAAAGAAGGAAAAGTAATTAAAGAAGATCTAGAGGATGCAAAAAAACACGCAAAAGGTGAACTAACAGACTCTGAAGTGAAGAGTTTAATTTATAGTGATCGGGACAAATTCTTAAAAGTATACAAACAATACTATAAAGAAGCACCGCTCTCACAAAAACTTTTTGGAATGGGTTACGCTGGTAACTACACAGTTAAAATTAAATTAATTGAAATGGACTTCCATGACCTATTTTTCGCCTTTGGAATTATCGGTTTCCTTATTTACTTAATACCACTTCTATACTTCGGTATTAAACTGTTCATCCGTATGATCACAAACTTTAAGAAAATTATAACTGTAAAATATATGCTATTATCTAGTACACTCATCCTATCACTTGGCATTGGCTTTATGTCTGGTCACGTATTAACAGCGCCATCTGTTAGCATTTTTTTCATCGTTATACTTGCCTACTTAATTGTTGATTTAGAAATAGAATAGAAAGAAGCAGCATCTATTTGGATGCTGCTTCTTTCTACTCCAGTCATAATTGCTTTTTCTCGCTTAATTAAATTTTTTGTGGACTACTAAAAAAGATCGAATCACATGACGATTCGATCTTTGAAACAAAACTATTTCTTTCTATTGAAACGATGCATGAATCTGCTCCAGCACCTCATCAATATTATCCTTCGTAATAACAATCCCAAAATCTTTCGGCACATTACGATCTTCTTCATTTACAACTTTATGTGCAATTATCTTCCCGACTTCTGGCCTGAAATGATGTCCATCCATATAATTATCTAAGTTCTTTGTTACTGAATTTAAATACATGAAATGATGCACTTCTCCAAATACATCGACAGCATCATGGAGCCACCTTTTATAATCTTCCCAACGCCCTGATTGAATCATCGCACGGAACAATGGCTCTGAAACAGGAGTTGTAAAAATATAAAACTTTGTATTCGGATTATGAGATTTTACAGTTCCTAATATTTCCTTCATATTTTGATACTCATAATTCCCGCCATAAATCTCTCTACTAAATTTATCTACTTGCGCGGCAATTTGTGTGTCACGCTCTTCTTTCGTATACTCACGCATCGATTTTATGTTATCGCGATTATATACATCAATAGTCTTATTGTGATGAATGGAGTTTTGAATTGTATTTCGGGAATATGTAATCCCATCCATACTCACATACGATTTAATTGGATATAGTAAGCTTTGTGCCTCATTAATATATACTTCTGGCTTTTCAAAACCGATTTCTCTATTTTTGTTCGTTCCAAGGAAATCTAAACCAATCACAATAGAAGATAATTCACTACCTTTTCTCTCTTTTGCATATTCAATGTACGCATCGTACTCACGCGGATCTGTACTACTTACCGCATAATTAAATGCGTTTAATCCAGTAAAATCATTCTCATTGATAAACGTTGTTCTACTACTTCCAAGTATAACGCCATCATAAGTAAACGGACGATATGTTATATAATTCGTTTTTTGTTGTCTCTCATTAAACCCAAACTGAACATTATTCCACTTATTTTTATGCGAGAATAACCAAAGTGAATCTGCATAGCCATTAAATATTCCAACACCTGCAAGTGGAACAAAAACACATACAAAAACGAAAATAAGCCACTGTTTGTTTTTCATATTCTCCACCTAGAAATTAAAGTATAAAAACTCACTAATACTCGTTAAATGCAATACACTATACACAAGTAATATTGCAGTAAATAACGCCGTCCATACTGTCGGACGGAATGAGTCTTTTAACTGAATTGAATTTTTTAAGAAGAAACTAATACATAATGCTCCGAAAATATACGCTACTATTTCCGTATTTAATAATGAAACATGGTATGCTTCAGTAAATGAAACACCGTACCCTTTTAAAAATTGTAGCTTCTCAATAACAAATACCGGGAATACGCTATTGGCTAGTTCGAATCCATTAAATCCAAACATTCCTTTTAACACTTTCACCGCATCATGCATCGATGTTGCTCTAAAGAATACCCACGTTATATTAATGAAGAAAAACGTCACGAGCCATCCCGCCCAGGCCGGCATGCGCCCTCCTGCTTTGTTCCACAAACGATGAACGACAGAAGCTAATCCGTGCAGAAATCCCCAGAAAATAAATGTCCAACCAGCCCCATGCCAAAGTCCACTTATTAAGAAGACAATCATAATATTGACGTATGTACGCGTAATACCTTTTCTATTTCCTCCAAGAGAAATATACACATATTTCGTTAAAAACTGGCTTAATGTCATATGCCAACGATGCCAAAAGTCTTGTATACTCACCGCTTTATAAGGTGAGTTAAAGTTTTGAGGCAATTTAATGTTGAACATTAACGCAATTCCAATTGCCATATCGCTATATCCACTGAAATCAAAGTATAACTGAAATGTAAACGCTAATGATGAAAGCCAAGCTTCAACAAAGGTTAGCGACTGCTGTACATCAAACCCTTCCCGTACGACAGGAGATAAAACGTCTGCAATCCCTACTTTCTTGAAAATACCGATGGCAAATACAAAAATACCGAGAACGATATAATTTGATTGCCAACGCTTTTTACTACGATCCGCAAATTGCGGCATAATTTGCGCATGGTGTACAATTGGTCCTGCAATAAGTTGCGGGAAAAATGTTACAAACAGAGCGTAATCAAGAAAATGACATGCCTCCGTTTCCCCGCGATATGTATCTACTAAAAACGCAATCTTTTGGAATGTATAGAAACTAATCGCAAGCGGTAACGTTAATGATAATAATGTAAAATGAGTTCCAAATAACGAATTTACATTTTGCAAAAAGAAATCATAGTACTTGAAATAACTAAGCATTCCTATATTAAATAGTAAGCCTACTGTTAAAAGAAGTTTACTCTTATGCTTCACGAGCCTCATTCCGATAAAGTAGTTCACAATGAGCGATACTAACATAAGCGGCAAATACTTTATGTTCCAATAACTATAGAAAAATAAAGATGCTGCCACAAGCCAAGCTTTCGCTAAAGTAGTTTGTCCAAATTTATTTAATAAAAAATATAAAAGAAATGCTATCGGTAAAAATAAAAAAATAAACTCAAACGAGTTAAATAACACACCATCTCTTCCCTTCTAAACAAATCACACCTTATTCATCTTATCTTATCCAGATAGTGGGTGTCAAAAGGATTCCATACCGCTTTTCTTCTATTATATAGAATAATTATTTTAATCGAATTATTAACATGCTAAAATATTAAAGGCACTATTATAAAAAAGAATATATAATAGATATGTCGTTTTTTTTACGAAATGTATTTCGAAAAAGTGAGGAGAGTCCTTTGGTATTTAGTAGTTCGATTTTCTTATTTATCTTTTTACCTCTCGTATTATTTCTCTATTTTATAGTGCGTGCCGAGCTACGTAATTTCGTATTACTTGCATTTAGTTTAATTTTCTATGCATGGGGCGAACCACGTTTCGTTCTTTTAATGCTCTTTTCCATCGTATTAAACTACTGCTTCGGCCTACTCGTGCATCATTATGATAAACGAAAAAATATGAAAGTCACATTTTTAATTATGGCTGTAGTCGGAAATATACTATTACTTTCTTATTTTAAGTATATTTCATTTTTCACAGACATTTTAAACAACATATTGCACTTATCTATTCATGTGGAACCTATTCCACTACCAATTGGAATTTCATTTTATACATTCCAAGCGATGTCCTATGTCATCGATATATACCGTAAAGATGGGGATGTTCAAAAAAATCCACTTAACTTAGCGCTATATATATCTATTTTCCCTCAGCTTATTGCCGGACCAATTGTTCGTTACAATATCGTCGCTGAGCAAATTAAAACGCGCATCCATTCTTTTGAACGATTCACAGAAGGTATTCAAATTTTCGTTCTCGGACTAGCAAAAAAGATATTAATCGCTAACCAAGTTGGATTTGTCGCTGATAAAATCTTTGCCTTACCACCATCTGAAATGAGTGTTGGAACGGCATGGATTGGTATTATCGCCTATACCCTGCAAATTTATTTCGATTTCTCAGGGTACTCTGATATGGCAATCGGACTTGGAAAAATGTTCGGCTTTGATTTCCCGAAAAACTTCAACTATCCGTACATCTCTAAATCTATTTCAGAGTTTTGGAGAAGATGGCATATTACACTCGGCTCTTGGTTCCGCGATTACATATATATCCCGCTCGGCGGAAACCGCGTTTCAAAACTAGCGAATTATCGTAACCTTTTCATCGTATGGGGGTTAACTGGTTTATGGCACGGGGCGAGCTGGACATTTATCGCCTGGGGCTTATATTACGGCTTTATTATTTCAATTGAAAAAGCTGGATTCGAAAAAATATTAAACAAACTATGGAAGCCGCTGCAACATGCATACGTATTACTAATCGTTATGATCGGTTGGGTCTTCTTCCGAGCTGACAACTTCGCTTACTCTTTCCAATATTTAAAAGCGATGTTCGGCATAGGTGGCCAATCTTTCATCGATGACAATACGATGTTATACGTACATGAATACATTATCGTATTTCTCATTGCCTTTATCGCAGCGACACCAATTTTAAAACGAATGAAAAACATACTAGAACTTGCGCCAAAAACGTATATGTTCACAATGCAATTTGTACGTCCTATATTATTACTAACATTATTTATGATTTCGGTTATGTACTTGATTAACTCAACATATAATCCATTTATTTATTTCAGGTTTTAACTGATGTAGGAAGGAAACGTTATTATGAAAAAATTGGGGAACCTCATCCTGTTTATCGGTTTTATCACCATTATCTTTTCATTTGGCATATTATCGTTACTCAAAACAGACCGAGACATTTCACCAGTTGAAAATCGGCCGCTCGCTCAAAAACCAGCACTTACGAAAGAAGCTCTCCTAACTGGTAGCTTCTTTAAAGATTTCGAAACATACACTAATGATCAACTAATTGGACGAGATGAGCTTATTAAAAACTATACGATTGCTCAAATTAATATGGGCAAATCTCTCATTAACGACATTATTTTAACTGATGATAAATGGCTCCTGAAAAACCCGGCGTGGACAAAAAAATATAATGAAATTGACCAATCCATGCCTGCTATAAACGATTTGTCTCAGTTTTTAAAAGAACAAAACGTTGAGTTTTACTTTGCTTTACCACCGTCAAAAACGAATGCATTATCATTTAAATTACCTTCTTATATTCACACATATGCACAGGAAAATTTAAATTACTTTCTAAAGAAGCTTCCAGCAGACGTAAAGCCAATAAAACTGATGGAACACTTTAAACAGAACTATACAAACGAAGAAATACAAGACATGTATTTCAAAACAGATCATCATTGGAATATGGACGGTGCCTTCTTAGGTTACCAATATATAATGAACACAATTGGGCAACAATCTTCTATATATAAAGGAAAAGAAATAAAAAAAGAAGACTACACTCGGACATGTGCGCAAAATAAACATTTAGTTGGAAGTTTTAACAACCAACTATACCAACTCATCGATGCAAATGGTGAAAAATTATGCTACTACACACCGAAAGACGGTTTCAACTTCACAAGCGTAACCGCAAAAGATGTGCAAGGTACTATTCACCAAAACTTAGATGAAATATACGGCGTAGAAAAACAAAAAGATACAACATCATACGCAGGTTATTACACAGATGACTATCCAGAAATCGTCATCGAAAATAACAATGCACAAAATGAAGTACGCGCCCTAGTCCTAAAAGACTCATTCGCAAACGCAATCGTGCCACACTTAGCACAAAGTTTCAAACACACATCTATCCTCGACCTGCGTCACTATCACGAAAAAGATGTATATCAATACATTCAAGACAACAACATTAACATGGTATTGTTCGTGTATAGTGATTCGAATTTGAGTGGGGATATGTTTAAGTTTAAGAAATAGAAAGAAGGCTCTTGTAAATTTACAAGAGCCTTCTTTCTATTAAAAAATCAGCGGGGATGAATCCCCACTGATTTTTTACTTTATCTATAATCGACTTATAGATTTGGGTTGTTAAGAACGTTCACTTGTACTGCTTGTGAACCAATTTCACTTGTTACAACATTCTTATCGCCTAATACTTTGAATACTAATGTACCTTTGTCAGTGTACTTCGTAGTTAAAGCATCATAAATATCTGCTTTAAAGTTGTTGAATACTGAATCACTTGATGCTGTTACTGTTACATCGCCAAGTTTTTGGTCAAAGATGTCATAATGAGCATTACCATTTGTATCAAGGTAAAGAGTTCCTTTATCTTTGCCAGACTTCACAACACGTACTTTATGTTGTGTTTCTTTTGTTAAGTTAATACCTTTTACGATATCATCAAGGTTACTCTTCTCAAGTTCTAATACAGTACCGATGTTAATTTTCTTCTCAACGAAGTTTTCTGTTTGAACTGGTTTGAAGTCTACAGATTTAATAGCGATTTTCTCTTGAACGATTTCTAATGTCGCTTTACCAGCAGTTGCACCATTTTTCGTTAAGTGGATATCAACTTTACCTGGTTTTAAACCTTTAACAACAACTTTATTTCCAACAATTTCAGCTGTAGCTACTGCTGGATTTTTAGACTCAACTTCATAACCTTCTAAGTTTTCAGGATCAGAATATACGCGATCTGAAGTGTACTTAGATAATTGATACTCAACTGTGTTAGCCACATTTAAGTCAAGTTTTGAATCAGGTGATTCACCGTATTTACCTACTTTAGATACAAGTTCGAAGTTTTTGAATGCAACGTTACCTTCTGTTACGTTCACATATAATGAACCTAAAGTTTCACCGTTAGCATTTTGGAAGTGAACTGTACCTTCGCCTACTTCATTACCTGTAACACCAATTGTTTTTGTACCGATTGAGCCAGCATCAGTTGTTGTTACATCTAAATTTTTCACTACGCCAGTTTTTGGAAGAACCTCTTTAATTGCAGCTGTGTTAGCACCAAATGGATCGCCATATTGGTCAGTTGTTACGAAAGTAACAGGTAACTCTTTATTTTGAACAACTTGTAATTTATCTGGATTAGCTTTTACTGATTTTAACGTACGAGAACCAGTCGTTACTTTGAATTTAACGTCTTTTGTAACGTCGCCTACTTTAATAGTAAGTGTAGCTTCACCAGCAGCTTCAGCTGTAATGTAGTTGTTTACTACAGAGATAATACCGCTGTTTGAAGATTTAATGCTAATTGAGTTTGGATCAACTACTTTATCTTCTCCAGCGATTGTAGCAACTACGTTATGGATTTGTGCTTTTTCACCAACCACTAACGTTTGGCTGTTTAGTTTGAAGTCTTTTCCAGTCAATGTATTACCGTATACTACACCGTTTTTATCTGCATCTACCGCAAATACAGTACTCTTAATTGCAGAAGCTGGTGTATCAAGGTTTTTCACTGAAATAATACCAGTGTTAGAAACAGTTAAACCACCGCGTTTTGTAACTTGAACCTCTACTTTGTAATCACCGTGAGAAAGGCCAACACCAAGTTTACCTGTAGAAGAAGTTGACTTTCCACCCTCAAAAATGTTTGCTGGTGAACCGTCTAAGTTATTTGCTACAAATTTGACGTCATGGTTTGCTAAGTTTAAGTACTCAACATCAGCGTTACCTTTTTCGTCGTTTAATTTGAAGACAATTGCTTGACCAGCACGATCATCATCAAATGTAAGTTTTTCTACAGCTAATTTTTTCACTTCGTATACGAATTTCGCTACGAATGATTGATTTTTAACTTTAATGCTTAAGTCTTTATTAGGAGCTACTTTGCCACCAAGTGTTACTACAGCAGAAGTACCATCAGCACTTGCTTCAATCGCAACAGCTTTATCTCCTTCAAGAGTTACATCATCAGCAGAAAGTTTATCTAAACCAGTACCTGTTAATGTTAATTTCGCTGGTTCAGAAATTTTCACATCTGTTACATATGCTTGTGCATTATCTTTTTTACCATACTTTTTATCTGTTAATGCGATAAATTGAGCTGCTTCTGCACGAGTTACAGTTTTATTTGGCTCCCATTTCGTACCAGTACCTACAGAGATTCCAAGGTTAATTAGGATGTTTGCTTTTTCTTCACCCCAATGTTTTCTTAAATCATCAAATGTTGTAACTAACTCGCCATTAACTTTATCTTTTAAATTATAAGCACTTACTAACATAGAAGCAAATGAAGCACGGTCAATCTTTCCTTCTGGATAGAAGTTTTCTTTGCCGTCACCTTTAACGATACCAGCTTTTTCAACTGCTGCGATATATTTAGCAGCCCATGTATTTTTAGCATCTTTGAAAGAAGGTTGAGCATTTTCATCAACTGGTAAATTTAAAATTTTAGTGAAGATTACAGCTGCAGAAGCACGATCGATTGATTCGGTTGGACCATATGTACCGTCTGGCTTACCTACAATTGCACCTTTATCTACTAAGTAGTTAATAGATTCTTCTGCCCAATGTCCAGCTGGAACGTCTGGGAATGATTTACCTGCTGCTGCTACTGGAGATACAACACCTGCTACCATTGCTGCTGTCATTGTACCTGCGATTACTTTTTTGTAAGAGTTAGTCTTTGCCATTTTATATATTTCCTCCTTCAGGAATATGCTACTAGTTTCACATCATATTAAATTTGAAAACTAGCTAGTTAGAAAAGCCATAAAACAATAAAAACATAAACAAAAACACTATAATGAAAAGTAGTTCACATAAAAAATGATACAAACCGTTAGATGTAAATATAAGGTTTAAATACCATTTTCTGAAACAAGTTCATCATACTATACAAAACCATTCGTTATCAAGAACTTTCTCAAAAGAAGATTCGACACATTCTGATAATTCAGTCTTCTGATCGTACTATTAGGATATTGATAATACTTAAATATAGAAATGAATAAACTGTTTTCCTATAAACCACTCTCAATGCGCTTCGTATATTTTTCATATCGAATACACAATTGGAATTATAGCACATATTTCCACTTCAGCATCTAAATATTTTTTACAATAAATACAATTTTCAGACTACATTCGACTGAAACTATTTCATTTCGACATTATTTTCTTCTTTTCGAATGTTTTTTTAACAGAAAAAGGTGTTAATTTACAAAAAATTTACATATCAATGAGGTATTCTTCTATTTTTGAAAGCGCTTTTGATTTGTTTCTCAATATAGCTAACTACTAATCTGCAAAATATGATTTATTTTGCAGAGCTCATTTTATATAAAAAAAGAGCCCACATGTTGTGGGCTCTTTCTATTGAAATAAATTTCAATTAGCGAGTTACTGTTACTGGTTTGAAAGCAACAAGTTTGTTATTTTCTGTGTCAACTGTATTTAAAGTTGCATTATCTTTAAGTTCTTTAGCTTTAAGAGTTAATGTACCAGTTGCAAAGTTAACATTCTCTGCAGTTTCTAACTTAAGTACTACTTCTTTAGAAGCAGTTTCTTTTGCTGCTTTAGCAGAGTCTGCCGCTACCGTAAATGGCACACCATTTAAGTCAAATACAAGATCAGTTGCATCAACTTTTACAGCTTCAGAGAATGTAAGAGTTACTTCTTTTTTCTCTACATTTGTAACTTTAGCTGATTTAAATTCAGGAGCTTTTGTATCTTTAACTTCTAATAATAGGTTTGTTGTACCCATTTTCACACCAGATGCATTTGCAACATTAGCTACTGTAAATTTCACTGTTTCTGATTTTTCGAAAGTGAATGTTTTTGGTAATTCGATTGTAGCAGTATCACCAGATAAAGTGATTAGTGTACCTTCTGGTAATTTAGCTCCTGCTAATGTGTAGTTGTTTACGTTAGCAGCTGATTCTGCACCTTGGCCACCTTTTACTACTTTATCAAATTTCACTGTAATAGTATTTTCAGCCTTATTGAATGCTTTTTCTGTTACCTTTGGAGCTACTTTATCAACTACTACTTCTTCTTCTTTGTTTTTCTCAATTTTTACATCTGCAGTAAATGCTGCTGAATTATTACCAGCTGTATCTTGAATAAATCCTTTTGAAGCAGAAACTTTATAGTTACCTGCAGCTGGGAATGTTACAGTGATACCTTTTTTATTATCTTTCGCAGCTTCTACAGTCACTTTTGTTGTTACATCTTCGCTTGTATCTTGATTAATGATACGAACAACTGATTTATCAAATTTAGCTGTGTCAACATTTACTTCTTTATCAAATGTAAATGTAGCCTTTTGATCTTTTTCTGCTACAACTTTTACGAAGTTAGGAGCTACAACATCTTTTGTAACTTTTACTTCTTTAGATACTTTTTGACCTACGTTGTTAGCTAAATCTTTGTAAGCAGTAAATTCAACTGTAAGGTTTACAGATGTTTCTTTTTCTGTAAGAGCAGCTGGCACTGTTACAAGTGCTTTTGTTTGATCGTCAGTAAGTGCGATTTCCGTGTTAGGTAGTACTTTTCCATCTTTCTTAACTACTACTTTACCTTGACCATCTTTAATAAGCTCTTCTGAGAATGTTACTTCTAAAGTAGCTTTTCCACCAACAAGTTCTTTCACTTTAATATCTTTAACTTCTGGAGCTGTAACATCTTTTTCTACTTTGTACGTAGCTTTACCTTCGTACATTTCCATTTTGTTACCAGCTAAATCTGTAGCGCCAGTCACGATTACGTTAAATGCTTCGCCATTTTTAACTACATCTTCAACTTGAGCTTTTGTTAATGTAACTGCATTGCCAGCAGGCGTAGCTTTGATTTGTTTACCGTTAATTACAACAGTAACTTCATCTCCACTTAATTTTTCACTGAATACAACTTTAACATTTCCATCTGGAGTAGATACTGTAGATACAGTTGGAGCTACTTCATCGTTAAAGAAGATTACTTCTAATGCTTTTGGAATGTCTTTTCCATCTACAGATTTAACATCTTTAACATGTGCAACATAAGCTTGTTTATTTACAAGTGCATTTTTTAATGTAATAGTTGCTGATTTTTTATCTTTGCTTAACTCAACTTTTTCAATTTCAAGTTCTTTTGAACCTTCTACTACTGAGAAGTTAGCAGACTTATTTTCTTTTAACTCGGCTAAATCTTTAACTTCAGTACCGAATTTAACTTCGATTTCTTTAGCATTTACTGCTTTAATAGACTCAACTTTAGCTTCTTCTTTTTGTCCGAACTGCTTGTCAGTTTTAGCAATAAATTGAGCTGCTTCTGCTTTCGTTACAGATTTATTTGGCTCCCATTTGTCGCCAGTACCTACAGAGATTCCTAATTTAACTAGGATGTTAGCTTTATCTTTACCCCAGCTATCTTTTAAATCATCGAATTTAGTTTCTAAAGGACCGTTTACTTTAGTATCTAATTTATAAGCTTCTACAAGAAGAGATGCCATAGAAACGCGGTCGATTTTTCCGTCTGGATCGAATGTGCCGTCGCCTTTACCTTGAACAACGCCAGCTTTTTCAACTGCTGCGATGATTGCAGAAGCCCAGTGGTTTTGAGAATCAGCGTAAGATGGTTTAGCACCTTTTTCGATTGGTAAGTTTAAAATTTTAGCCATCATTGTAGCTGCTTCTGCACGAGTGATTTCACGATCAGGAGCGAATGTACCATCGTCGTTACCTGCGATAGCGCCTTTTTCTACTAGGTAGTAAACTGATTCTTTAGACCAGTGACCATCTACGTCTGGGAATGTTTTACCTGCTGCTGCTACTGGAGATACAACACCTGCTACCATTGCTGCTGTCATTGTACCTGCGATTACTTTTTTGTAAGAGTTAGTCTTTGCCATTTTATATATTTCCTCCTTAGGAATGTAATACTAGTTACATAATGTTTTAAATAGATATTCTATTTATTTTTGAAACTAGTAGATATAAATGTGGTTAAATTATTCCTTATACAGAATAATAGAATATCCCGTATTAAAGATATCATAAAGAAATCATACACTCTTTTCATCTAATTTAAAACCTTAAATTCGACAAAAAAAGTGAATTTTCACAATTCGAAACGATCGTTTTTTCGACTTTTGTTTTAAAGAATCCAGATTGCGAAATCTGAATATTTTAAATGAATAGAAAAACGCGTCTGAATTACATTTATAACAATCTTCTTATAACCATTTACAACTATAACAGAAAAACGTTTCCAATTTCAATATTTAACTATAAAGATATTACGACATTAATCGACAACTTATTTTTCTATGATTCGACATTTTTATTACCATCAGATTCCCCAAAATTACCATACCTATTTTTTTATCATTTACTAAATAAAACGTTAAATACAAACATTCAATATATATTAATGTTAGGATTTTTAAACATACATCTTATCTCTCAAACTTCTTTCTTTATGAGCATACATTTACAATCACTTGCGTAATTCGACATTTTTCTACAAATTTATTTTTTCTTTCGACATTTTCTTTTTCAAAAAATAAAAAAGAGGATGTCCTCTTAAATTAAGATCCCATTCCTCTTTTTTTGAACTCTTTTGAATTCAAGTCACTTATGATGTATCGAGACGCTGTTGAAATTTGCTCTCGTAATTCTTCTACTCTTTGTTCCAATGTTTCTTGTACATATTCTTTTTGTTCTAATTGCTTCGTTGCGACATTATACAAAGTTTCAGACGTCCAATCACCATCTACGTTTCCGATAATCGGCTGATTTACTTGTTGTAAAAATGAATCGATCTTTGGATCATATGAAATACCGACCATAGGAATATTAGCAACCGCAGATAGTATGAGTGCATGCAGTCTCATACCGATTAGAAGCGAACATTCCGACAAAATTGAAATTTTCTCATGAATATCGAGCTTATACGGAAGCATATGAGCTTCTTCTCCCATTAAATTAATAATATCGCGTGATGCATTTTGATCAAATGGTCCATGCATTGGTACGAATAAAATATGGTATCCATCACGCTTAAATTTTTTCAGCGTATCTGCTAGCTTCTTCATATAATCTTCTTTCGCGTCCCAATACCTCACACTAACTGCAATTACTTTCCCTTGAATCGCATGTTTTTGCAACCACTCCGACTTCATTCCTTCTGGTTGACATGCCAATACTGGATCTGGAACTAGTTCGATATCCTTCTTAATACCAATTTCTTTTAAATACAAAAATGAATCTTCATCACGAACTGATATATATTCCGCTTTTGATACTTGCCATTTCACTAATAAACGATTTTGTCTTTTCGTAATTGGACCAATTCCTTGCGCATAAATATAATACGGCTTCTTCAAAAAACGAGCAATTCGCATAATACCCGTATAGTACAAAATACTTTTAATACTCGTTTTATCTTGAAGGAGGCTTCCTCCTCCGCTAATTAAGCCATTACTTCTCTTTATTTCCTTATAAATTGCTCTTATATCCCAGCGATTTACTGCCTCTACACCGTACATTTTTCTTGTATAGTCGGGGTCATTCGAAAGTACAACAAGCTCAAGAGTAGGATCCTCTTCATGTAGCGCTTTAATAATTGATTGCAAAATTGCTTCGTCCCCAACATTATAAAAACCATAATATCCTGATAAAACTAACCGCACTCTTAATCTCCTCCAACATTTCGCAATCAACTTTTTGTCATTCAACAAATCGCTATCAACTCTTTAATAAGAAAAGTTGGATAACTTTAAATTGATTTCTTTCCCAAACATATAAATAGCCATACTCATTTATGGATAAATTTACTTACGTAAAAATGGAATTTGCTTTTTGGATATCCAGTTCAACTTTAATGCGCATATGCCATATATAAACAAGGCCATACAAAACGCTACACCGCTATATATTATTGCAATAAGTCTAGAATCTACCACATTTATGAACGTAGATGTGAAATATAATCCTATACCTACTATACTCGATACTCCAATTACAGCAAAAAATCTACCCATTCGAATCGAATAAGCCAATTCTTTTCGAATGTATATATAATTTACGATACAAATCATGATATATATGATAAGTGTACTATAAGCCGCACCAGTTATGCCAAATTGACTTACAAGTACTATATTTAATATGACTTTTACAAAACTCGCTCCAACAACTATCCACGCCGCTTGCTTAGAACGGTTAATTCCTTGCAAAATTCCTATTGATAATACCATAAGTGATGTGAAATACGAACTACCAATTAAAATAGCTAACATTCCGCTCCCTTTCGCATCTGTAAACAATCCAACATTTAACGGGACTGCAAGTGCCATGAGCCAGATTGTTATCGGCGTTGTTAAAACATGGGCAAGCTCATTTGTTCGTTCAATTGTTTGTTTTGCTAACGCTACATCCTTCTTTGTTAATGCAGCCGTTAACAACGGGATTAACGGAAATACCATCGCACTTGCAAACACGACAATTAATTGTGTAAACGCAAATCCACGACTATATATACCAAATTGTTCTTGAATCGTTGTAGTGGATTCATGCAACATATGTGGAATCGTTACAGAATCAACTAAATTTAACACCGGCATTGATAATGCTCCAACTGCAATTGGAATCGAGACCTGAAGTATCTTTTTTGCATTATCTTTAAAATCTTGTAGTGAATATGTATTACTTTTATAACGATATATACTTTTTACATACTTCATTCTCAAATAGATAAGTGACGTAATTACTCCAAGGCAAGAACCAATCATTGCGCCGCCTGTTACAACATCACTCTCTTTATTCCAATATACAAATAAAAATGCAATTGCTAACATAAAGAAAACACGAATGAACTGCTCAATTACTTGTGACACCCCGGTAGGAATCATATCTCCAAAACCTTGGAAATATCCTCGATATACCGCCATATATGGTGCGATTAATAACGCAAACGAAGTTACGATTAATGGAAGTCTTGTATCTTGTCCACCAAGCATATTTGCAAACATACTTGATCCAATCATAATAACTGAAAATCCAAGCACTCCAAATATTACTCCAATAATAGATGCTGAAGTAAATAGTTTGGCAATTCCGTTCTCGTCATTCTTCTCATGAAGTTCAGCGATTAATTTTGATATAGCTAGCGGTACTCCCGCTACTGATAAAGTTAAAGCTATCATATACACAGGAAAAACAAGGCGAAAAATCCCCAGTACTTCATCTCCTGCTATATTTTGTAATGGGATTTGAAAAAAACTTCCCAACACTTTCGATAGAAACGTTGTAATCGTTAAAATCGCAGCGCCTTTCACAAACTTATTATTCATCTTCTAGCTCTTTTCTTTCAATATATAATTTCCATACATATTACAATATAAAACGAGATAGCTATATTCTTCTCTTTTTTGAAAAATTTCACTTTATCTCATTTAGCTATCATACCAAATTTCTTATACATTGAATACTCTCTTTCTTTCTATGTTTTAAATATAGTATGTACACTAACGCCTTATTTATATCCAGTTATTTCTTCAATTTACTACTTCTACTTATTCGGGATAAACATGTGCTATAATGTAGCTATTGTCAGTAAGAGGAGTGTTTACAACATGCTGAATTCGGTAAAAAAGCTGTTAGGAGATTCTCAGAAGAGAAAACTAAAAAAGTATGAACAACTTGTTCAAGAAATTAATAATCTGGAAGAAAAACTATCTGATTTATCTGATGAAGAATTGCGTCATAAAACGATCACATTTAAAAACATGCTTCGTGACGGAAAAACAGTGGATGATATAAAAGTTGAAGCGTTCGCTGTTGTACGTGAAGCAGCAAAACGTGTACTTGGATTACGTCACTACGATGTACAGTTAATTGGTGGCCTTGTACTATTAGAAGGTAATATTGCAGAGATGCCAACTGGTGAAGGAAAAACATTAGTTTCTTCTCTTCCAACATACGTACGTGCTCTTGAAGGAAAAGGCGTTCACGTTATTACTGTAAACGACTATTTAGCAAAACGAGATAAAGAATTAATTGGCCAAGTTCATGAATTTCTAGGTTTAAAGGTTGGATTAAATATTCCTCAAATCGATCCTGCCGAAAAGAAACTTGCTTACGAAGCTGATATTACATACGGTATTGGAACAGAATTTGGCTTTGACTATCTACGTGATAATATGGCTGCTTCAAAAGATGAGCAGGTGCAACGTCCTTATCATTTTGCTATTATCGATGAGATTGATAGCGTTTTAATTGATGAAGCGAAGACGCCTCTTATTATCGCCGGTAAAAAATCAAGCAGCTCTGATTTACACTATTTATGTGCAAAAGTTATTAAATCATTCCAAGATACTCTTCATTACACATACGATGCAGAAACGAAATCTGCTAGTTTTACAGAAGACGGTATTACAAAAATAGAAGATTTATTTGATATCGATAACCTATATGATTTAGAGCATCAAACTTTATATCATTATATGATTCAAGCATTACGAGCTCATGTCGCTTTCCAATGTGATGTTGACTATATTGTACACGATGAAAAAATTCTACTTGTAGATATTTTCACGGGCCGTGTTATGGATGGTCGCTCTTTAAGTGATGGTTTACACCAAGCTCTTGAAGCAAAAGAAGGCTTAGAAATCACAGAAGAAAATCAAACACAAGCATCCATTACAATTCAAAACTTCTTCCGTATGTATCCAGCACTATCTGGTATGACAGGTACAGCAAAAACGGAAGAAAAAGAATTTAACCGTGTATATAACATGGAAGTTATGCCGATTCCGACAAATCGTCCAATCATTCGTGAAGACAAAAAAGACGTCGTATACGTAACAGCCGATGCAAAATATAAAGCTGTACGTGAAGATGTTCTAAAGCACAATAAACAAGGACGCCCGATTTTAATTGGGACAATGTCTATTTTACAATCAGAAACCGTTGCCCGTTACTTAGATGAAGCAAATATTACATATCAATTATTAAATGCAAAAAGCGCAGAACAAGAAGCTGATTTAATCGCAACTGCTGGACAAAAAGGGCAAATTACAATTGCGACGAATATGGCCGGACGAGGTACTGATATTTTACTAGGTGAGGGTGTTCACGAACTTGGTGGATTACATGTAATCGGGACAGAACGCCATGAATCGCGACGCGTTGACAATCAGCTAAAAGGTCGTGCTGGTCGCCAAGGTGACCCAGGTAGCTCTCAATTCTTCCTTTCTTTAGAAGATGAAATGCTAAAACGTTTCGCACAAGAAGAAGTCGAGAAATTAATGAAATCACTGAAAACAGATGAAACAGGACTTATTCTAACTTCTAAAGTCCATGATTTTGTAAACCGTACACAATTAATTTGTGAAGGTAGCCATTTCTCCATGCGTGAGTACAATTTAAAGTTAGACGATGTAATAAATGACCAACGTAACGTTATTTATAAATTACGTAATAACTTATTACAAGAAGATACAAATATGATTGAAATTATTATTCCAATGATTGATCATGCTGTAGAAGCCATTTCTAAGCAATATCTTGTAGAAGGTATGCTTCCAGAAGAATGGGATTTTGCTAGTTTAACAGCAAGTCTAAACGAAATTTTATCAGTAGAAAATATGCCATCATTATCAGCAAATAATGTACATTCACCGGAAGATTTACAATCCGTTTTGAAAGAAACATTATCTCTTTATAAAGAGCGCGTAAATGAGCTAGATAGCCATACTGATTTACAACAGTCGCTACGATATGTTGCCCTTCATTTCCTAGATCAGAACTGGGTCAATCACTTAGATGCAATGACCCACTTAAAAGAAGGCATCGGACTAAGACAATATCAACAAGAAGACCCTACTCGTCTTTATCAAAAAGAAGCTTTAGATATCTTTTTATACACATATGGTAATTTCGAAAAAGAAATGTGCCGCTATGTTGCAAGACATTTAGGTGTTCCTGAAAACGTACAATAACGAGGTGAAAGATTATGTTATCATTCCTAAAAAAAGCTAAGAAAAACGGAAAAGATACGACTGTCTCTAGTAATCAACTATTCGGACAAGAAAGCACAAATACTGAAAATAAAACTGTAAAACCAACGCTTTACTTCCACCCTAGCTGGGGTGCAGTAGGACAAGAACAAAAATACATTTATCAATTTTTACATAAAGAACTACCACGTTTAGAAGAATATCAAATTTCTTTATCTGGAATTGAGATTGAAAAGCGTGATAACGGTTATGACGTAGCTGTATTTATTCGCAGCACTGTTCCGAAACCAATTTCTTTCGAAGAAGTTACATTAATTCTTCTAAATAAAGAGAAAAAATTATGCGCACGAAAAACATTCAACCTTTCTGCATTAGGAGATATTCCTGCAAATGTAAATATGCCGTTTATCTTTACATTTGAGCAAGAAACAATTACAGATGCTGAATTATCGCAAACGGATTGGGAATTAGCGTTCGAACTTGAAAGTAAGCATGTATTAGATTTAGATCCATCTTGGGAAGCTCAGTTACCTGAAGCAAGCAAAGAAGCTTTACGTAATTTCGTAGACAATTTAACACCTCCAAATGATGGTGAAATTAACTTCCTAGGTCTGCAAGCTGCACGAAAAGAAAACGGCGATTTACATACAACGCTTCTTATTCGTAACGGTTGTAAAGACAACATTCAACTAGAGCAACTTCCTCTTCATATTGAAGATGCCACAGGTGCAGTTGTTGTTAAAGGCGCTTTCACATTACCGAACCTTGAAATTAAAGCGAACACTACAAAACCGTGGTCATTTGTCTTCCCTGCTTCATCTATATTAAAAGAAGATATGGACCTATCTTCTTGGAAGGCACTTGTACCACAGGACTAATCATAGAGAAGCTCGCCTCTCTTACTTTTTTTCATACAAAAAGCCTGCTCAAAAAGATGGTCATCACACCTCTTTGGACAGGCTTTTTCTTTATGTAAAATTTATTTCGTTACGAATAAACGTTCAATATGATATTCAGCTTCTAATTTGCACATTTCATCTGCATGCTTTACTTTATTTCTTTTTAATTGCTCCACTTGTTCTTCGCTCGGTTTTTCATTAATAAGCTCGTTAATTTTTTCATTTACTTTCATTGCTAACGCTTGATGGAAATCTGGATGTCCTTTCAACTCGTCATCTACTTTATTGATCCAAGTTGATTTTGTGTATAAATACTGTTTCCACTGTTCAACAAATTGTTGCATATCAAACTTTTCTTCGTTCCATTCAATTTCTTTCATATACTTCTCAAAAGAAACAACAATTGAGCGTGTAATCCCAATCTTCACTCCGTGTGGTAACTGTTTGTACATCAATTATTCCCTCCAGCTTAAAGCTCTTCCTTCTGACAAAAAAGGAATCTCAAAATTCATATACATTACTATAATATCACATACCTAATCTAGAATGTTACTATACTGCTAAGAGGAATAAATGTCAACAGACACATAACATCTTGATATACAGATGTTACAAACAACAAAAACACCCTTATATAAGGGTGTTTCTTCATATAGTTTCCGTTTTTACAAATAGTAATTTATCTTTCTGCTCATTACTCGCCATCACTACTAACGTCTTTTTAATATGAGCAGGTACTTGCTCTAGCGTTACACTCAATCCTGATTTATCCGACTGCTCAATGAAATTCAATAACGCCATAGCTCCTGATACATCCATATAGCGTGCATCTTTCATACGTAAAACAACCGGAGATTTTACGTCTTGTAAAGCATAAAAAACACGATCCACTGTTAAAAACGAAAGTGGGCCTTTAATTTTATATGTCGCTTCTTTTTCTTTTACAATAGAAGATTTACGTTCTTTACATTTCACCATGTATATAATGAAGGAAAGAAGAATTCCGAAGCCAACAGCGATCATTAAATCAAACTTCACTGTGACAATCATCGTTACGAGCATAACAACGACATCACCCTTTGGCGCTACATGCATTTTCTTCATGCTTTCCCAATCAAACATGCCAATACCAGTTAAAATTAAAATACCTGATAATACAGCAAGCGGAATGTATTGCACGACTGATCCAAGTCCCATAATGAAAATAAATAATATAACACTATGCATACTTGCTGAAAGCGCCGTTTTACCGCCACTTCTTATATTAACGATAGATCGTACAGTCGCACCTGCCCCTGCTAATCCGCCAAACAATCCGCTCATCATATTACCGATACCTTGTCCGACAAGTTCTTTATTACTTTTATGACGTGTCCCCGTCACGTTATCCATTACGACCGATGTTAACAACGAGTCAATCGATCCTAATAAAGCAATACTAAGCGCTGGTAAAACAAGTTCTGCTACGCCTGTTCCACTTAAAGATGGAATATGAAGCGTTGGCATCGCTTCTGGAATCGTCCCAATCTTTTCAATCACCTTATTTAATGACAAATTTCCGATAACCGGTAACCTCACTGTAAGCCCTTCTAACGCAGAAGAAAATAAAGGAAGCATAGCTGTCACACCTACTAATGCGACTAAACTAGATGGGATTGCCTTAATCCACTTTCCTGAAACAATCATGACAATAATCGTTAATACGACGAGTAGAAAACTATTTTGCACATGCTTCATTTCACCTAAAATAATAATTAATGCGATTCCGTTCATAAATCCTGAAACGACAGGATACGGAATGTAACGAACGTACGAGCCAAGCTTACATACACCGAATAAAATTTGAAATAGTCCCGCCATCATAAATGCTATAAAACTCGCCTCTAATCCGTGCGTCGCAATAACCCCTGTTGCGATAACCGTAATTGGTCCAGTTGGGCCTGTAACCTGCCCAGGTGTACCACCAAATAACGCCGCAAATAAGCCTGCAAAAATTGCACCATACAATCCGACTAGTGCTCCCTCAGACGTTCCCGTTGCTGCAATACCAAATGCAATGGCAAGTGGCAACGCAACAATCGCAACAGTAAAACCTGCTAAACATTCCTTTGCTATTTTTTGAAACATATAATAACCACCTTCATATAAAGTCCATTTTCCATTGTACACCTAAATAGATACATTCGTTAGTCCACTTTTTACAGTATCGTGACGTAAACGCATTCAATTACAAGTACCTGCCGCATCTTTGGAAACCATTGTAACTGTGCTATAATAGATAAATTAAATCTTTTATTATATATTTGGAGGCACTATGCTAACTTTTGAAGAAAAATTATCAATTATTGAATCTTTCCCTGAATTAGAAAGAAAAAACGTATCATTAAAACGTGTGAACTTTCACTTTGAAGAAAGTCGTTTAGATAAAAAGAACGTTGTATATCATTTACATCCAAATGGAAACGGATTTGTATATGCAAGTGGTATTAAAGGTTACAAAACGGATGATAAAGGTATGGTTAACATCCGCGAATTTTCAGCAGATGAGTTACGTTCAGTAATTGAGCAATCAATTGAATTACTTTCACAAGAAGAAGTAGTAATTCCTGCAGAACCTGCGAAAGAAGAAGAATGGCAGAACGAAGACGGTCATATCCTTACTCTTATCTCAGAGGACGATATGTGGAACGTGTACGCTGGTGTAAATTTAGACGGTACATTTAACTCTTATCCAGAAGCTGCGGAATACCTTGATGAAGAAGGGTTTTCACGTAAATAAAAATAGAAAGTGGGCATCCCCCACTTTCTATTTTTTTGCCCCTTTTAAAGACTCTCTAAGCACAAACTTCTGTAATTTCCCACTTGCATTACGAGGAAGTTCATCCACAAATAAATAATGACGTGGACGTTTATAATCTGCTAATTCATCACTTTCTTTACAATACGTTTCTAAATCAGCCTCTGTAATTGTTTCATCTTTCTTCACAACAACTGCCACAACACGTTCTCCCCATAATTCATCCGGCTCACCAAGCACCGCAACATCTAATATACCAGGATGACTATGGAGAAAATCTTCAATTTCACGTGGATAAATATTAACGCCGCCACTAATCACCATATCATCCACGCGATCTGCGACGAATAAATAGCCGTCTTTATCGAAGTAACCTAAATCACCAGAGTGATACCACCCTTTATACATCGATTTTGCATTTGCCTTTTCTCGGTTATGATAACCAGCCATCATAGTTGGACCGCGCAAAATAATCTCTCCTACTTCATAAGGAGGCAATACATCATCTGGTTCTGCCGGTGCATCTTCGTTTGGTTTTACAATTCGAATTTCATGACTAAAACATGGCGTGCCTGCTGAACCTGCTTTCGTAATTTGATCTTCTTCTACGAGAAACGCAACAACTGGTCCCATTTCTGTCATTCCGTATATTTGAACAAGATCAATATAAAGACGTTCTTTACATTCCTTCACTAATGCTGGCGCCATTGCAGCCCCGCCGTATATACCGATCTTCATTGACGTTAAATCATACTGCGTTAAATCTTTTTGCAACAGCATATTCCACATCGTCGGTGCTGCAAAGAATGTCGTAATCTTCTCTTCTTGAATTGTATGTAATACTGTTTCCGTATCAAAATGATGTAAAATAACATTCTTTCCGCCAACTTGAATACGCGGGATAATTCCAGCATTCAGCTCACCGCAATGATATAAAGGTGCAACGACAAGTCCGACACTATCTCGATTATATTTTAGGAAATACGTACAAATCATACTATGCTCAGCCATTTCACGATGGCGATGTAATACACCTTTCGGATGACCAGTCGTACCGCTCGTATACAGCATCGAACAATAATCCATTTCATTAATTTCGATATCTATTTTCTTAGAAGATGCTGCGTTCACTTTTTCATGGTAAGAACTTGCGTAAGAAGGTGTATCGTCTTCTACATACCAAAAAGACGAATTCGGAAAATCTCGTTCAATGATAGCGACAGTTGGCTCAACTGCTTTTTCAAAAACAACGACTTTCGAGGATGCATCCTGAAGAATATAAGATACTTCTTTTGCTTTTAAGCGGAAATTAATTGGGTTAAAGATCGCTCCAATTTTTGCACAGGCTAAGTAAACGTTTACAAATTCACGGCAATTATATAAGTAAACAGATACCGTATCGCCCTTTCTTACCCCTTCTTCTAATAGAGCATGCGCCGTTTTATTTATTTGCTCATTCCACTGTTTATACGTCCAGCGAATATTTTTTTCTGGTTCCACTAACGCCTCTTTATTCGGATACTTACCAACAGATAAATCAAATATTCTCCCTATCGTCATGTACATGCCAACAATTTCCCCCTTTTCTCTTTCATAAATCTATCATTTCGTCCATAAGTAGACATTGTCCTTTAATGATTTGACTAATTTTTCTGATTATTATCGACATAGTTTTACAAACAGCGCCGCTTTTGGCGGTAAGTGAAATTATATCGGCGATTTTCCGGATATATCGGCGCAACTTGAATTATATCGGCGATTTTCAAAATATATCAGCGCAACTTGAATTATATCGGCGTTTTTTCGAATATATCGACTTACCGACAAAAACTGACAAGATAAAAAAGGAGCTGTCCCGACTCGGAACAGCTCCTTTCCTCTTATGCAAATAGCTCTTCTAAAATTTTCAGTTTGTCTTCTGTATATTTTACGAAGCCATCGTTATATGATTTTGGATCTTTCGGATTAGCAAAGTGCGTAATTGCACCTGTCTTCGGGTGAACAAATTTACTTGATGCCCCGCAGCCAAGTCCGATAATCGATTGTACTTCTTCCATAATGACAATGTTGTAAATACTTTCTTGCGTCGGCATTGCATAACCAACGTTCTCTAAGTTACCTAAAATATTCTTTTGACGGTATAGGTAATATGGTACGTAATTATGCTTTTGCGTCCACTCTTCTGCTTCGTGCATCATCGCTGTAATTTCTTCGCGACCTGCTACTTTATATTTACGTTTGTTTTGCGTCATTTCGGAAGCACGTTTAAATGATAACGTATGAACTGTTAATGATTCTGGCATTAACTTTTCTGTTTCATCTAGTGTATGCTTGAAAATATCTAACCCTTCACCAGGAAGACCAATAATTAAATCCATATTAATATTATTCATTCCCATTTCACGAGCTAAATGATACTTCTCAATTGTTTCTTCTACAGTATGATGACGTCCAATTGCTTTTAATGTTTCTTGATGGTATGACTGCGGATTAATACTAATACGGTCAATGTTCCATTTATTTAACACTTCTAGCTTCGCTGGCGTAATTGTATCTGGGCGACCTGCCTCAACTGTTACTTCACGCACATTTTTCACATCTGGGAACGCTTCATACATTTCTTCATACAGCATATCCATCTCTTCTGCTGTAATACTTGTCGGTGTACCGCCGCCGTAATAAATCGTCGTAACTTTTACACCTTTTTCTTTTAAAAACTTACCAATTTCACGAACTTCATAATGTAAACCACCTAAGAATGAATCAACAGAGCCTTGACGTCCGTTAATTGCATACGCCGGGAATGTACAATATGCACATTTTGTTGGGCAGAATGGGATACCGATATAAATACTTACTTCCTCTTTCAAACGATATAAATCCGGAACTACCGCTAATTGGCAATCAACGATACGTTGAAGAAGTTCAATTTTCTCTTCATGAATTAAATAACTTTCACGAAGTTCTTGGTGTGCTTCTTCTTTTGACATACCGTTTTGAAGCATTTTATGAAGAAGTTTCGTTGGACGAACTCCAGTTAAAATACCCCAGCTTTGTTCAATACCAGTTAACTGCTGAAGAACAGAAAGATATACATAAGAAACAACGTGCTTCACTTGCTTCATACGCTCTTTTTCATCTGTAAAAGCAGATAAATCTTTTGCGAATGTTTCTTCATACACATTTCCAGTCGCAACATCTGTTAAACGAGCTGATGCTTTCACATTCTCTTCAATGTGTATATCAACGATAAGATTTGCTTCCTCTTGTTCAAATCCAATCGTACTATCTTCAAAAAATAAGCCGCCAATATTTTGTAGCGGACGTAAAAAACGATCATCTTGTAACGTTTTAATTGAAATTAACAACATTATCACCTTTTCATTTGCAAACTCTCTTTAGTTTACTTGAAGGGCGTTGGCAGGTCAATACAGAAGGTTTTACCTTATTTTCATATCCTATTTAAAACAAACTGAATATTGATTTTTCATGAACTTTCCCTAGTTGTATAGACATTAGAATATACTCTTGTTACAATCTAGAACGTATTAGTACTTGCTACTAATTTAAATACATATAAAGGAGGACTCTTAACACGCACGAAAGACTATCACGTGTTAAAACAACTATGAAAAAAAAGTTTTACAACATTTTAGCATTATCTTTGGCATTACAAACATTTGTAGCGCCTACCCATTCATTCGCAGAAAGTATAGAAAAAACTGCGGAATTGTCTATGGATGAACAAGCTTTAAAAAGCATTGAAGAACATGCAAAACAGCATAGACATGACGAAGAAAACGACCTTGAAATCTCGGGTGAATATCTTCTCCACTTATCAACAAAACTTCCACTATACAATTCAAATGACTTAAAAACGAAAACAAATATTGAAATTGCTGAACCAGTAGTAAAAGCAAAGAAGAAAAAAGGGAATGCATATTACATACAAACTACGTTTGGTGCTGGCTGGGTTAATAAGGAAAGTAATAGTTTAGAAGTACAAGAGATTCATACACTCTCGAATCAAAAACTAATCGTAACAGAAGAAGCATCAGTATATTCCTTCCCTTTCCAATCGTTTAAAGAAGAAACGAAATTACAGCCACAAACAGTAACTCCTACTGAACAAGCTGGGAATTGGTTTAACATTCAAATGAACGGAACTGAGAAATGGATTTATGCTCCTTCAGCTACATTCGACGGTACGAAAGCATCATTATTTGAAAAAACAGGTGCTATCGAAAAGAGAAGCGCAACTTTCTTCAAAACACCATCTAATTTACCTACAAATAACGTTTATGGTGTTACTTTTAAAGAAATGATTGTTCCAAAAGGAAATGAAAATATTCGCCCTGGCTACGCAATGGAACCGAAATACATTACAATTCATGAAACTGCTAATACAAGTAAAGGTGCGAACGCTTTAAATCATGCGAAGTACTTAGATAATCAAGCTCGCGGAAATACTGATCGTTCAGCGTCTTGGCATTTTACAGTAGATGACAAAGAAATTTATCAACATCTTCCGCTAAATGAAGTTGGGTGGCATGCTGGAGATAAAACTGGAAACTATGAATCTATCGGAATTGAAATTGCTGTGAATAGTGATGGAAATTATACGAAAGCGGTAGAAAATGCGCGCAAGTTAGCTGCTTTCTTAATGAATGAATTAAACATATCTCTAGATCACGTTCAAAAGCATCAATTTTGGAGTGGAAAAAACTGCCCTGCATTTATGATTCAGCGCGGACAATGGGATGCTTTCTTAAAGGGCACGAACGCTTACTATAACGAACATCGTAAAGATGTTATGCCGCCGCCAGAAGTCCCTCATGAAAAAGACGACATTGCAGGTGGTTGGTATGAGCAAGACATTCGTCAATTAGCTGCTAGAAAAATCATGTTCGGTGACGGCAATGGTTCTTACTGGCCAAACCGCCTCGTGACACGAGCTGAGTTTGCAAATTTAATGTCGAGAGCTTTAAAATTACCTGCTGGAAACGCTAAATTTACAGACTTAAACGAAGCACACCCATCTTTAATAGATGGAATTAACCGCGCCGCTAGCGCAGGGATCATTAATGGTCGTGGGAATAATAAATTTGATCCCAATGCTACAATAACACGTGATGAAGCTGTTATTATGATTGACCGTGCATTAGAATATAACTGGATTTATAGAAAAGAAGTGAAATTACCATTCACTGACCAACACTTAGCATACGATAAAAAAGCATTACAAAATGTTTACGCATACGGAATTGTAAAAGGTAACGAACGAAATGAATTCGTACCAAAAGGCACAGCAACACGCGCTGAAGCAGCCGCATTTTTAAATCGAATGCTTAAAGTTATTGAAGCTTAAATAAAAAAACAAAAGGCATAAGAGATAATATTTCTCTTATGCCTTTTATAAAACATATTAGTTATTTTTAATCATAAATCTTAAGCGTATCCCTAATAAAACAAGAGCAAAGCCAATGAATGGAAGATAATTCATATCATGTCCTGTGGCTGGAAGCTGTTGAGCATGAGAGGTACCTTGTCCTTTTTCTTTATCTGGGTTTTCCATTCCTTCACCCGGTTTCTCTGTCTCTCCGCCTGGCTTCCCTGTTTCTTTACCTGGTTTTTCTGTTTCTTCTCCTGGTTTTTCTGTCTCTCCGCCTGGCTTCTCTGTTTCTTTACCTGGTTTTTCTGTTTCTTCACCTGGCTTTTCTGTTTCTTCACCCGGCTTTTCTGTTTCTTCACCTGGCTTTTCTGTTTCTTCACCTGGCTTTTCTGTTTCTTCACCTGGCTTTTCTGTTTCTTCACCTGGCTTTTCTGTTTCTTCACCTGGCTTTTCTGTTTCTTCACCTGGCTTT
>NZ_JBQAGP010000003.1:0-569118 GCF_051916425.1 Bacillus cereus group sp. MYBK222-1 | reverse complement strand
GTATTAGGCACGCCGCCAGCGTTCATCCTGAGCCAGGATCAAACTCTCCAATAAAGTTAGTTTGTCTAGCATCTAAAATAAAAATTGACGTTTCACGTTGTTTGTTTCGTTTAGTTTTCAAAGTTCAACATCGCGTTTCAGCGACTTTTATAATATATCATAGTATATTATTTTCGTCAACAAGTTTTTTCGATAACTTATATCTCTCATTTGCTGACTCTGCCTATTATATAGGCTTTCCCTTCCCTATGCAAGTATTATTATAAAAAAATAAAGAGGGGAGATATCTCCCCTCTTATTCTTCTGAAGAAACCTCTTCACTCGTTTCTTCCTCATCATCTTTTTGTGCTTTTGCTACTGTCGCTACCTCTTGCTCATCCTCTAATCGAATTAGACGAACACCTTGTGTATTACGTCCCATTTGAGAGATTTGATCAACTGGCATACGAATAATAACACCCGCTGCTGTAATTAACATAATATCTTCTTCACCTGTTACAGATTTAACAGCTACTAATTTCCCGTTTTTATCTGTAATATTACAAGTCTTCAGACCTTTACCACCACGGCTTTGTAGACGGTATTCATCAATTGGCGTACGTTTTCCATAACCATTTTTCGTTACAATTAAAACATTTACATCCTCTTCGACAATTTCCATACCTACAACTTGATCTTCTTCACCTAATGTAATTGCTTTTACACCAGCCGCGTTACGTCCCATAGAACGCACATCTTGCTCGTTAAAACGAATTAACATACCATTGCTTGTTCCTACAATAATATCCTTATCACCAGATGTTAAACGTACAGATATTACTTCATCCTCTTCACGAAGAGAGATTGCAATTAAACCATTCGTACGGATATTTGCAAATGATGAAAGTGGTGTTCTCTTAGAGATACCTTGTTTTGTTGTGAAGAATAAGAATTCATCGTCACCAAATTCACGAATTGGAATAATGGCGTTAATCCATTCGCCCTTATCTACACCTAATAGGTTAATAATAGGTATACCTTTCGCTGTACGACTATACTCTGGGATTTCATATCCTTTCGTACGGTATACTTTCCCCTTATTAGTGAAGAATAGAATATGATCATGCGTAGAAGTAGTTAATAAATGCTCGACGAAATCATCATCATTTGTCCCCATTCCTTGCACACCACGTCCACCACGGTTCTGTGTTTTATACGTGGAAGCTGGTAACCTCTTAATATAACCATTATGAGTTAACGTAATGGCGATATTTTGTTCTGGAATCAAGTCTTCATCTTCAATAGACTCCATACCACCAATTGTAATTTCTGTGCGTCTCTTATCATTGAAGCGCTCTTTTACTTCCGTTAATTCTTCACGAATAATCTCAAGAACCTTTTCTTCATCTGCTAAGATTGCTTTTAATTCAGCGATTAACTTCATTAAGTCCTGATATTCTTGTTCAATCTTTTCGCGTTCTAAACCTGTTAAACGTTGCAAACGCATATCTAAAATAGCTTGCGCTTGTTTTTCACTTAAGCCGAAACGTTCCATTAAACCTTGCTTTGCAATTTCCGCTGTTTTCGAACTACGAATTAATGTAATAACTTCATCCAGATGGTCTAAGGCAATTCGTAATCCTTCTAAAATATGAGCACGCGCTTCTGCTTTTTCTAGTTCATAAGCTGTACGTCTACGAATTACTACCTTTTGATGTTCCAAGTAATGATATAAATTTTGTTTTAAGTTCAGCACTTGTGGCTCTCCATTTACAAGAGACAGCATGTTAATACCGAAACTCGTTTGAAGTGCTGTATGTTTATATAAGTTATTTAATAATACATTAGCATTGGCATCACGACGTACTTCCATAACAATACGCATACCATTTCGATCTGATTCATCACGTAAATCTGTAATACCTTCAATTTTCTTATCGCGAACTAATTCTGCAATTTTTTCAATTAATCGCGCCTTATTTACTTGATAAGGTAGTTCCGTTACGATAATAGATTGTTTGCCATTTGACTTCTCTTCAATTTCAACTTTAGCACGAAGTATAATAGAACCGCGTCCTGTTTCATACGCTCTACGAATACCACTTCTTCCTAAAATTAAACCTGCCGTCGGGAAATCTGGTCCTGGAATGCACTCCATTAATTCTGCAATAGTAATATCAGGATTATGACTTAATGCCAATACCCCATCAATTACTTCGCCAAGTTGATGCGGCGGAATATTCGTTGCCATACCAACTGCAATACCTGTCGTACCATTTACTAGTAAGTTAGGAAAACGCGCTGGTAATACAATTGGCTCTCTTTCAGAACCATCATAGTTATCTTGATAATCAATCGTATTTTTTGAAATATCACGTATTAACTCCATAGAAATCTTAGACATTCTTGCTTCTGTATAACGCATTGCTGCTGCTGAATCTCCATCGACAGATCCAAAGTTACCATGCCCATCAACAAGCATATAACGTTGACTGAAATCTTGCGCCATACGTACCATTGTTTCATAAACAGCTGAATCACCATGAGGGTGATACTTACCAATTACTTCACCAACAATACGTGCTGATTTCTTATACGCTTTATCAGCCGTAATTCCTAAATCATTCATCGCATATAAAACCCTACGATGCACAGGTTTTAATCCATCACGAACATCTGGTAATGCACGAGATACGATAACACTCATTGCGTAATCTAAAAATGAGGTACGCATTTCATGACTAATATTAATTTCTCGAATTCGTGCTTGTTGTTGATTGTCTGACATCAACGAGCACCTCCTCTTACATTTCCGTTACACATACATTGATTTATATGTAGAAGACAGGAATACTCAGATTCCTGTCATTACTCATTTAAATATCAAGGTTTTTCACGTATTTTGCATTTTCTTGGATAAAGTTACGACGTGGCTCTACTTTATCCCCCATTAAAATTTCAAATGTTTCATCTGCTTCAATTGCATCTTGAAGGGAAACTTGAAGTAATGAACGCACTTCTGGGTCCATTGTCGTTTCCCAAAGCTGAGCTGGATTCATTTCTCCTAAACCTTTGTAACGTTGGATCCCGGGTTTAGGTTGAGCTGGTAATTCAGCTAAAATCTTTTCAAGCTCTTTCTCATTATAAGCATATTGAATTTTTTTACCTTGTTGTATTTTAAACAACGGTGGCTGTGCAATATAGATATAACCATGTTCAATAATTTGACGCATATAACGATAGAAGAACGTTAATAATAGGGTACGAATATGCGCACCATCTACGTCGGCATCCGTCATAATAATAACTTTATGATAACGAGCTTTCTCAATATCAAAATCGCCGCCAATGTTCGTACCAATTGCAGTAATAATTGTACGCACTTCATCGTTAGATAAAATTTTATCCAATCTTGCTTTTTCAACGTTAATAATTTTACCTTTTAGCGGTAAAATCGCTTGGAAGTGACGATCACGCCCTTGTTTTGCTGATCCACCGGCAGAGTCACCCTCTACAATGTAAATTTCACTAATTGCTGGATCTTTCGAAGAGCAATCTGCTAATTTACCAGGTAAACTTGAAACTTCTAATGCGCTCTTGCGGCGTGTCAATTCACGTGCTTTTTTCGCTGCAACACGTGCACGTGCTGCCATCGTACCTTTTTCTACGATTTTTCGTGCAACATTCGGGTTTTCTAGTAAGAACTTTTCAAATGCCTCTGAAAACACAGACTCTGTAATCGTTCTTGCTTCACTATTCCCAAGTTTCGTCTTCGTTTGTCCTTCAAATTGTGGGTTTGGATGTTTAATTGATACAATTGCAGTTAAACCTTCACGAACATCCTCACCCGTTAAGTTACTGTCTGCATCTTTTAAAATACTATTTTTACGTCCATAATCGTTAATCACACGAGTTAAAGCTGTTTTAAACCCTACTTCATGTGTTCCACCTTCATACGTATGAATGTTATTCGTAAATGAGTAAATATTATTTGTATATCCTTCGTTATACTGTAAGGAAACCTCAACTTGAATACCATCTTTTGATCCTTCTACATATACAGGTTCTTCATGGATTGGTTGTTTTGAGCGATTTAAATGCTCGACGTATGATTTAATTCCACCTTCATAATGGAATTCTTTCTTTTGCTTATGTTCACGTTTATCTTCAATTGTTAATTTAATATTACGATTTAAAAATGCTAATTCACGCATACGAGTTGCGAGCGTATCAAATTCGTATACTGTTGTTTCCTGAAAAATTTCTGGATCTGGTTTAAATCGAGTTATCGTTCCTGTTTGATCTGTGTCACCAATGACTTTTAAATCCGCAACCGGAATACCTCTTTCGTATTTTTGATAATGGATTTTACCTTCACGATGTACAAATACCTCTAGTTCTGTTGATAGGGCATTTACTACAGATGCCCCAACACCATGCAAACCACCAGAAACTTTATAACCGCCGCCGCCAAACTTACCACCAGCATGAAGAACGGTCATAATAACCTCTACAGCAGGACGTCCCATTTTTTCTTGTATACCAACTGGAATACCACGTCCATTATCCGTTACACGAATACTATTATCTTCTTCGATACTAACGTTAATTTCATCACAGTAACCTGCAAGTGCTTCATCAATACTATTATCGACGATTTCCCATACAAGATGGTGAAGTCCTTTTCCGCTTGTAGATCCAATATACATACCAGGGCGTTTTCGAACTGCTTCTAGCCCTTCAAGTACCTGTATTTGACTTTCATCATATGAATTTTCTTGCATTTGCTTTTGTTCCATTGACACAAAGATCACCTACTTTTCCATTTAAACAGGGATTACGCCCTATCTATTTCACAATCTACCGTGCCGTTCGTTACATGAATTGTTTTCGCTTCTTTTAATGTTTCGTGTTCAATTCCGTCGACACTCGTCGTTGTCACAAATGTTTGCACTTTTCCTTGAATTGTATTTAACAGATGCGATTGACGATAATCATCTAATTCTGATAATACATCATCCAATAGAAGAATCGGATATTCTTTAACTTCTGAGTAAATCAATTCAATTTCAGCTAATTTTAGGGACAGTGCGGTCGTTCGTTGTTGTCCTTGCGAACCAAAGACTTGAACATTTTTACTATTAACGAAGAATTGTAAATCATCACGATGAGGACCAATTAAAGTCGTACCACGGAAAATTTCACGTTGTTTCACGGATTGAAAACTTTCATAGTATACTTCTTTTATTTTCGACAAATCCATTGATTCTGATACATCTACACTCGGTTTATAGACAATTTCTAATTCTTCTAACCCACGGCTTATACCACGATGAATTGGAGCTGCCCATTCTTGTAGTAAATGCAAAAATTCAAAGCGTTTTTGCAAAATTTTTGTACCATGCTCAATAAGTTGAAGTGTAAATACATCCAACATCGTTTCCTCATTCTTACTATTCCCTTGCATCTTTTTTAGCAAGTGATTTCGTTGTGTGAGCACCTTTTGATATTGACTCAATTCATACAAATAGACCGGAGCTATTTGGCCTAATTCCATATCTAAAAAGCGTCTTCTTACTTGAGGGCTTCCTTTTACAAGATTTAAATCTTCTGGGGCAAACATGACAACATTCATCACGCCAATATATTGACTCAATTTTTGTTGTTCAAGTTGATTTAATTTTGCCTTTTTACCTTTTTTCGAGATATTTAATTCCAAAGACAAAGAACTATTTCTCTTTTGTAGCTTTCCTTTAATTTGACCGAAATCTTCATCCCAACGGATAAGTTCGCGATCATTAGAGGTTCTATGAGATTTCGCCATCGCTAAAACATAAATAGCTTCCATCAAATTCGTTTTCCCTTGCGCATTCTCGCCGATAATTACATTTACCTTATCTTCAAAGGAAAGCTCTAACTTTTCATAATTGCGATAGTTTTTTAATTGTATTTCTGAAATAAACAAAGGGCTCCCCCTTTATGACTGAACTTGGAAACTTCCGCTTCCTGGAATTTCAATAATATCGTTCGCATATAGTTTGCGACCTCTTCTATTTTCAAGTTCTTGATTCACGTACACTTCATATTCTTGTAAAAACCATTTTACAGCGCCACCTGTATCAATTACATCGGCTAACTTTAAAAATTGCCCTAGTGTAATATACTCTGTTGAAATTTTAATACGTTTCATAAAATCGCTCACTTTCTGAAAGTGTTCATTCTTTCATTGTACTAAATAAACTAGCATTAGGAAAGTAATACCCAAAAATCAAATAAGGGCTACTAGCATCTGAAAACTAGCAACCCTTATTTCTTACTTAGTAAGTACGAACCGGTAAAATTAATTGAATAATGGATTCATCATTTACTGTACGAATTAAGAATGGTCTCATTGCTCCAGTAAAGCTAATCTTAATTTCAGTACTATCTAATGCTTTTAGTGCATCCATCATATATTTTGCACTAAAAGATATTTTTAACTCTTCTCCATCTACTTTTTCACATTGAACTTCTTCTACTACTTTTCCGATTTCTGGTGAATTCGAGGAAATTTCTAGCATTGCCTGCTCTAAAGTTGATAATTTTACAACATTATTACGACCATCTCTTGCTAAAAGAGATGCACGATCAATTGCTTGTAAAAATTCTTTTGTATTTACAAAAATATCTGTTTTGCTCTCCGCTGGAATTAAGCGAGTTGTATCAGGGTAATTTCCTTCTAACAATCTTGAGAAGAATAATAAATGTTTTGTACGGAATAATACTTGATACTCCGTAATAACGATATCTACCATTTCTTCAGACTCATCTAGAATTTTGCTTAATTCATTTAAACTTTTTCCTGGAATAACAACATTTGCTTGGAACTCATCTGCAATGCCTTCAATTTTTGCTTTTCGAAGAGCTAGTCTGTGACTATCTGTAGCAATGCCAGTTAGTTCGCTGTTATATACCTTCCAGTTTACACCTGTCAAGATTGGTCTTGTTTCAGAAGTGGAAACTGCAAATACAGTTTGTCTAATCATATGTTTAAGTAAATCCGTTGGAATCTTAAAAACATGATGTTCTTCAATTTGTGGTAACAATGGATATTCTGCAGAATCTAAACCATTTAAATTAAACTCTGATTTTCCAGAAGTTATTTTTGTCATCAAATGATTTTCCACAGAAATTTCTACAGTTTCTTTAGGCAACTTCTTTACAATTTCACTAAAATATTTAGCCTGTAAAACAATACTTCCTGATTGATTCACTTCTACGATTTCTTTTCCATTCTCTTCAACTGGAATGAAAGATTCAATTGAAATATCAGCATCGCTTCCTGTTAATGTAACTCCTTCTTCTGTAGCGACAACTTTAATCCCCGTAAGGATCGGAATTGTTGTACGAGAAGAAACAGCCTTCATTACATCTTGTACACTTCTTACAAGATAGTCTTTTTGTATTGTAAAACGCATAAAGAAAAACCTCCGGTAAGTATAAGATTTTATTTAATTAATAAAGATAAAAAATAGTAGTAATAGTAATAGGGCTTGTGGATATGTGGATAACCCTGTTAAAGGATGTAAAAACAGTCTATCTACATGTGGATAGACTGTGCGTAAAACAAGGAAAGTTATTCACACTATTCAGCTACTACTTTAAAATATCGTTAATTTCTTCAACTTGCTTTTGTAATTGCGTATCCGTCTTAAGTAGCTTAGAAATTTTTTCATGAGCATGGATAACTGTTGTATGATCACGTCCACCAAATTCTTCACCTATTTTAGGTAAGGAGGAGTCTGTCAGTTCACGTGATAAATACATTGCAATTTGGCGAGGGAAGGCAACTGATTTCGTTCGCTTTTTCGCCTTGAAATCTTCCAATTTTACTTGATAAACATCTCCTACAGCTTTTTGAATATCATAAATGGAGATAATTTTTGGTTTAGAATTTGGAATAATATCTTTAAGTGCTTCGGCTGCTAAATCAGCATTAATATCTTTGTTAATTAAAGATGAATAAGCTACAACTCGGATGAGTGCACCTTCTAGTTCACGAATATTTGAATCGATTTGATTTGCAATATAAAGCATGACCTCATTTGGTATATCAAGTCCTTCAGCCTTTGCCTTTTTGCGCAAAATTGCAATCCGCGTTTCTAAATCTGGTGGCGTAATATCCGTAATGAGTCCCCATTCAAAGCGAGAACGAAGACGATCTTCTAAAGTTGGAATTTCTTTTGGTGGCCGATCACTGGAAATTACAATTTGTTTACTTTCTTCGTGTAATGCATTGAATGTATGGAAAAACTCTTCTTGAGTTTGTTCTTTTCCCGCTAAAAATTGAATATCATCTATCAATAAAACATCCACATTGCGGTATTTATTACGAAAATCGACAGCTTTATTATCACGAATAGAATTAATGAATTCATTTGTAAATTTTTCTGATGATAAATATACAACTTTGGCATTTGGGTTATGTTCAATTACATAATGACCAATTGCATGCATTAAATGGGTCTTTCCAAGTCCAACTCCCCCATAAATAAAGAGGGGATTATATGCTTTAGCTGGCGCTTCGGCTACGGCCAATGAAGCAGCGTGAGCAAAACGGTTACCAGAGCCAATAACAAACGTATCAAACGTATATTTTGGATTTAGCATACTCTGTGGTAAATGATTAGAATCATCTTGTGCTGAATTCGGTTTAGAAGGAGGAAGATCAATCTCCTCTTCGGCTTGACTTTGGGGAATAATAAAGCGAATAGCTAATTTTGCCCCTGTTAAATCATAAAGTGTTTCTGAAATTAGCTCTGAATAATGAGATTCTAGCCAATCGCGGGCGAATTCATTTGGAGCCGTAATTGTTAATACATCTTTCTTTAAATTATGTGCGGTCGTTGATTTTAACCATGTTTCATAACTTGGTTTACTGACCTTTTTTTCTAGTTCTTTTAAGGCGCTGTTCCATAAATCAGAGATGTTTTCCAAAGGTGTCCCTCCTTTACTAAGATGGTAAAAGAATAAGGTTGCGCAACAAATGTACAACCTAAATAAATATAAAATGTATATTTATACGAAACGTATTTTAAAACCTAAAAACGTCGTTTGTATATGAGATAGGGTTTTCGACAAAAAAAGCAAATGTGGATAATCATTTACCCACATGTGATTAAAACTGTCCACATGTTATACACAAATTGTGGATAAGATAATGATGTGGAAAACTTATTCAAAGTGAAAACACAACTATAATATCAAAAAAAAGTAGCTATAGCAATGAAATTAAGAAAGTTATCCACAAAATCAATACCTTGTGGAATAAACTTGTCCACAACACGATATACTGTGTAAAAGTACGAAAAGAGTTTGTGGATATAAAAAACAGAAAAAAACATTTATCCACAAGGAAATATAGCGTCTGTGAAAAAGTATGTGAATAGGTTCAAAATGAATATTTGATGAAAATTTCTAGAACCATTGACATTTTCCTAGTTGATTAACTATAATTTATAAGACTGTCTTTAACAGATATTCCTCAGGGAGGTGTCATATAATGAAAAGAACTTACCAACCAAATAAACGTAAGCGCAGCAAAGTACATGGTTTCCGCAGCCGTATGAGCACAGCGAACGGACGTAAAGTGCTAGCAGCTCGTCGTCGTAAAGGAAGAAAAGTATTATCTGCGTAGACCACTGATCGTTCAGTGGTCTTTTTTTCTAATAATAGTGAATTTCCGCTGATGAACTACAGGAGTGTCAATTGATATGAAGAAAAAACATCGTATAAAAAAGAATGATGAATTCCAGACGGTTTTTCAAAAAGGAAAATCGACTGCGAATCGTCAATTTGTTGTGTATCAACTAGATAAAGAAGAGCAGCCAAACTTTCGTATTGGCCTTTCTGTCAGCAAGAAAATAGGAAATGCAGTAGTGCGTAACCGAATTAAACGTATGATTCGCCAGTCGATCATAGAATTAAAAGATGAGATAGATTCTGGAAAAGATTTTGTTATAATAGCAAGGAAGCCTTGTGCAGAGATGACATATGAAGAAGTAAAGAAAAGCTTAATTCATGTCTTTAAACGCTCTGGTATGAAAAGAATAAAAAAGTAGCGTAAGGAAATGAATTACACTATATACATACCGATACAAGGAGGAGTAGGCTTTGAAAAAGAAATTAGGTTTACTAGCCATGGTTGTTGTATTAATGGCGATTACTGCTGGCTGTAGTGAAGTAAATCAGCCAATTACACCAAAAAGCACTGGAATTTGGAATGAATACTTCGTATACCCGCTTTCTCAGTTAATTACGTATTTTGCCAACTTATTTGGTAGTAATTACGGTTTAGCGATTGTTGTTACAACTCTTATCATTCGTTTTGCATTATTACCATTAATGATTAAACAAACGAAGAGTACGAAAGCAATGCAAGCGTTACAACCAGAAATGGTGAAGTTAAAAGAGAAATATAGCTCTAAAGATCAAGCAACGCAGCAAAAACTACAACAAGAAATGATGCAGTTGTATCAAAAAAATGGTGTAAATCCATTAGCAGGATGTTTACCAATCTTTGTTCAGATGCCTATTTTATTCGCGTTTTACCATGCGATTATGAGAACATCAGAAATTAGTAAGCATACATTCTTATGGTTCGACTTAGGACAAGCAGATCCGTTCTATATCTTACCGGTTGTTGCGGCAATTACGACATTTATTCAGCAAAAACTTGCAATGGCAGGAACTGCTGGTCAAAATCCGCAAATGGCAATGATGATTTGGTTAATGCCAATCATGATTTTAATCTTTGCAATTAACTTCCCAGCTGCATTATCACTTTACTGGGTTGTTGGTAATATCTTTGGTATCGCTCAAATGTACTTGATCAAAGGGCCGGAAATTAAGGCTAGTAAGGCAGGAGGATCAAGCAAGTGAGTATAATTACTGCTAAAGGACAAACAGTCGAGCTGGCAGTACAGGATGCTTTAAGACAATTAAATGTTTCAAAAGACCGAGTAGATATAAATATTATCGATGAGGGTAAGAGAGGGTTCTTAGGTTTATTTGGGAACCGACCTGCAGTAGTAGAAGTTGTATTGAAGAAAGATCCAATTCAAGAATGTGAAGAATATTTAAAAAATGTTATTCACGATATGGGTGTGGAAGCTGAGATTAGTAAAATTGTAAAAGGACGCGAAGTTGAATTTACAATTTACGGCGAAAATGTGGGTGTTTTGATTGGAAAAAGAGGGAATACCTTGAATTCTTTACAGTATTTAACAAAACTTGTGGCGAATCGTAATACGAAGCAGTACATTGGTATCACATTAGATGCTGAAAATTATCGTAGTAAAAGAAAAGCTACGCTAGAAGCACTTTCTTATCGATTAGCCAAACAAGTAGTAAGTACGAAAAAAAGAGTTGTATTGGAGCCTATGCCATCTTTTGAACGAAAGATTATCCACCAAGCATTATCTAATCATCAAAATATCATTACAACTTCTGAAGGAAAAGAACCACATCGACATGTTGTAATATCTTCCAAGTGACCGGTTACTCAATTGAGTGCCGGTTTTTTTGAGGGGAAAATAGGTGTGGATAACTAAAAAACACTAAACTTATCCACTGTGAATAAGTTTAGTGTTTTTTACATGAGGACATAATAAAATGAGTTATTATTCTTTTGTAGATAGGTTCGTTATGGTATTCTAATAATTTAGTGAAGAAAATAATCATGTTGAAATAGAGATAAATAAGCAAGTGAGGTGAAAGGACATGGAATTTGATACAATTGCCGCGATTTCCACAGCGCTTGGAGAGGGTGCAATTGCCATTGTTCGAGTAAGTGGGGATGATGCGGTTGAAAAGGTTAATCGTATTTTTAAAGGGAAGGATTTAACAGAGGTTCCTTCTCACACAATTCATTATGGTCATATTGTTGATTTAGATACAAATCAGGTTATTGAAGAAGTAATGGTGTCTATTATGCGTGCACCGAGGACTTTTACACGTGAAAATATAGTAGAAATTAACTGTCACGGTGGGCTTGTTTCGGTAAATAAAGTATTGCAGCTTATTTTAGCGCAAGGAGTACGATTAGCGGAGCCTGGTGAATTTACAAAACGTGCTTTTTTAAATGGCCGTATTGATTTATCACAAGCAGAAGCTGTTATGGACTTAATCCGTGCAAAAACAGATCGAGCAATGAACGTAGCGATTAATCAAATGGAAGGACGATTATCTAAATTAATCGGCCGTCTGCGTCAGGATATATTAGAAACGTTAGCTCATGTTGAGGTAAACATAGATTACCCAGAATATGATGATGTGGAAGAAATGACACATAATATTTTAATTGAGAAAGCTACACATGTTCGTGCTGAAATTGCAAAAATATTAGAAACATCAAAGCAAGGAAAGATTTTACGTGAAGGTATTGCTACTGCAATCATTGGTAGACCTAATGTTGGGAAATCATCGTTATTAAATAGTCTCGTTCAGGAGAAAAAGGCAATTGTAACTGATATTGCAGGAACAACTCGTGATGTTATTGAAGAGTACGTTAATGTGCGTGGTGTACCACTTAAACTTATAGATACGGCCGGAATTCGTGAAACAGAAGATGTTGTTGAACGAATTGGTGTAGAGCGTTCAAAAGAAATGATGAGTCAAGCTGATTTAGTGTTAGTTGTCGTTAATTATAGCGAAGCTTTAACGAATGAGGATGAAGATCTATTCCGTGCCGTACAAGGAAAAGATTTCATTGTTATTGTAAATAAGACAGATTTACCGCAAGCAATTGATATGGAACGTGTTATAGAATTAGCAGCGGGGAATCGTGTTATTACAACGTCGTTAATTGAGGAACAGGGAATAGATGAGCTTGAAACGGCAATCGCTGATTTATTCTTTGAAGGAACAATTGATTCTGCAGATGTAACATATGTTTCTAACGCGAGACATATTGGATTATTAACACAAGCAGGAAAAACAATTGGAGATGCAATTGAGGCGATAGAAAATGGTGTTCCAATTGATATGGTGCAGATTGATTTAACAAGAACGTGGGAAATACTTGGTGAAATTACTGGTGACACCGTTCATGAGAGCTTAATTGACCAGTTGTTCTCTCAATTTTGTTTAGGAAAATAATATAGTGATGTTTCAGAAAGATAGAGATTATTAGGAGGAATAAACAATGGGATACAATGCCGGTTCATACGATGTCATAGTAATCGGTGCAGGTCATGCAGGATGTGAAGCTGGTCTTGCGGCAGCACGAATGGGCTCCAAAACATTAATGTTAACAATTAACTTAGATATGGTAGCGTTTATGCCATGTAACCCTTCTGTTGGTGGACCAGCAAAAGGGATTGTTGTTCGTGAAATTGATGCATTAGGCGGAGAAATGGGACGCAACATTGATAAAACGCATATTCAAATGCGTATGTTAAATACAGGTAAAGGGCCAGCTGTACGTGCACTGCGAGCACAAGCAGATAAGTTCTCTTACCAGCATGAATTAAAGAAAACAATTGAAGAAACACCAAACTTAACGTTGTTCCAAGGAATGGTAGAGCGTTTGATCGTTGAAGATGGCGAATGTAAAGGGGTAATTACGCAAGCTGGTGCTGAATATACAGCAAAAACAGTCGTAATTACGACTGGTACGTTTTTACGTGGTGAGATTATTATGGGAGATTTAAAATATTCGAGTGGTCCAAATAATCAACAACCATCTATTACTTTATCGGAACATTTAGAGGAGCTTGGATTTGATCTTGTTAGATTTAAAACAGGTACACCTCCGCGCGTAAATAGTAATACGATTGATTACAGTAAAACAGAAATTCAGCCAGGTGACGATAAGCCACGCGCTTTCTCTTTTGAAACGACAAAGTTTATTATGGATCAAATTCCATGTTGGTTAACGTATACAAGTACGGAAACACATCGTTTAATAGATGAAAACCTACATCGCTCAGCTATGTATTCTGGTATGATTAAGGGAACAGGTCCTAGATATTGTCCTTCAATTGAAGACAAAGTAGTAAGGTTTAATGATAAACCACGTCATCAAATTTTCTTAGAGCCAGAGGGACGTAACACACAAGAAGTGTACGTACAAGGTTTATCCACAAGCTTACCAGAAGACGTACAGCGTGATATGCTTAGAACAATCCCTGGTCTAGAAAATGTTGAAATGATGCGTACAGGTTATGCAATTGAATATGATGCAATTGTGCCAACGCAACTATGGCCAACACTTGAAACGAAAAAAATTAAAAATTTATATACAGCAGGACAAATTAACGGAACTTCTGGTTACGAAGAGGCAGCAGGACAAGGGCTTATGGCCGGAATTAATGCAGCATGTCGTTCTTTAGGTAAAAAAGAAGTTATTTTAGGTCGTGAGGATGCTTATATTGGTGTCTTAATTGATGATCTTGTAACGAAAGGGACGAATGAACCATATCGTTTATTAACGTCTCGTGCAGAGTATCGTCTATTATTACGCCATGATAATGCGGATCTTCGTTTAACTGAAATTGGTCATGAAATTGGATTAATTAAAGAAGAACGCTATGAGCGATTTACAAATAAAAAATTACAAATTGAACAGGAAAAGGAACGTTTAAGTAGCATTATTATTAAACCACGTCCTGAAGTTCAAGAATTAATTCGCAATATTGGTGGAAGTGAATTGAAAGATGGAATACGTGCAAGTGACTTATTACGTCGTCCAGAGATGACATATGAGCATATCCATCTTTTAGTACCAAGTGAAGTAGAATTAAGTGATGAAGTTACAGAACAAGTTGAAATTCAGATTAAGTACGAAGGATATATCGAAAAATCTTTACAGCAAGTAGAGCGTATGAAGAAGATGGAAAGTAAAAAAATTCCTGTCGATATTGATTATGATGCGATTTCTAGCCTTGCATCAGAAGCTAGACAGAAATTGAAAGATGTTCGTCCACTTTCAGTGGGGCAGGCTTCACGTATATCGGGCGTAAATCCAGCAGACATTTCCATTTTACTTGTGTATATTGAACAAGGAAAAATTGCGCGAGTATCGAACCAATAAATAGTAAGGAGATATTGTTAGATGAACATAGAACAATTTCAATCTATGCTAGAAGAGAAGGGTATCACCCTCTCTTCTAGACAGTTAGAGCAGTTCGAAATCTACTTCGAAACATTAGTAGAATGGAATGAAAAAATGAATTTAACGGCTATTACGGAAAAAGAGGAAGTATATTTAAAACACTTTTTTGATTCCATTACAGCTGCTTTTTATTACGATTTTTCTAAACCATTCTCAATTTGTGATGTTGGCGCAGGAGCTGGATTCCCAAGTATTCCTTTAAAAATCTGTTTCCCGCATTTAAAAGTGACGATTGTAGACTCATTACAAAAACGTATTAATTTCTTAAATCATTTAGCACAAAAGTTGGAATTGAGTGACGTCGCGTTTTGTCATGATCGTGCTGAAACATTTGGAAAAAAAGAAGGTGTACGTGAAGCGTACGACATTGTAATGGCACGTGCAGTCGCACGTCTTTCAGTATTAAGTGAGCTGTGTTTACCACTTGTAAAAGTTGGGGGAACATTCATTGCAATGAAAGGTGCTGCAGCAAACGAAGAAATTGAAAATGGCAAGTATGCTTTAGAGGTGCTAGGCGGGGATTTAAAAGAAATGTCTACGTTCCAATTACCGTTTGAAGAAAGTGAACGTAATATTTTATTAATCGAGAAAAAGCGCAAGACACCAAAGAAATATCCACGCAAACCGGGAACACCCAATAAATTACCTATTGAAAAATAAATCTTATTAGACGTAAGATTAAATTATATAAATGAAAACGTAAATGTTTCATAGGAAACATTTTATGGAGAATAGTCAATAGGCCTAAAGGTGGTGGAATATGTATGAAAAATACGTTTTCTCGTTTATTTGGCTTTGGAGATAAAGAGAGCGAATTCGAATTACAAGACGAAAGCCATGAAGAAATAGATAAAAAGGTATATGAAGAAATACAAGAAATTCCGATAGTAAATATTACCCCTAACCGTTATCAACCACGAACAGTTTTTGATGACGCGCGTATTGAGGAACTAGCATTAACGATTCGTACACACGGACTTATTCAGCCAATTGTTGTGAGGCAATATGAGGATGAGAAGTACGAGATTATTGCTGGAGAAAGGCGTTTCCGTGCAGCAACAAAGTTAGGGTGGGAAAAGGTTCCTGCAATTATAAAAAACTTAAATGATACAGAAACAGCTTCTGTGGCTTTAATTGAAAATTTGCAACGTGAGGAACTAACAGCAATCGAGGAAGCTGTGGCATATCAAAAGCTAATTGAGTTACATAATTTAACGCAAGAAGCATTGGCACAAAGACTCGGAAAAGGACAATCCACAATCGCAAATAAGTTGCGATTGTTAAAGTTGCCTGAAGAAATAAAAAATGCGTTATTAGAAAAAAGTATTACAGAACGCCATGCCCGTGCGCTCATCCCTTTAAAGAATGAGGAATTACAACTGAAGGTTTTACAGGAAATTGTGGAGAAACAACTGAATGTAAAGCAAACAGAGGAACGAATTGCGAAATTACTAGAGGAAGCAAAACCGAAGCGTAAGGCAAAGCAAAAAGCAGTAAGTCGAGATACGAGAATTGCCATGAATACAATTAGGCAGTCATTACAAATGGTTGCTGACAGTGGTTTAAATGTTAATTCTGAGGAAGAAGAGTTTGACGAGTACTATCAAATTACAATTCAAATTCCGAAGAAAAAATAATAATGGTGTGTTAGAGACCTGATCCTATTGGATAGGTCTCTTTTACTATATTTTCTTGTTAGATGAAGAAGGAGTTTACAAATAAATTTTGAAGTTTAATAAGGACGTAAAAGAAAAACTTTTATTTCATGTTACAATAAACGTAATTGTTACTAGAATAAGATAGAAAGGTTGAAAGTAGGTGACATCATGGGAAAAATCATTGCTATAGCCAATCAAAAGGGTGGCGTTGGAAAAACAACAACATCTGTTAATTTAGGGGCTGGATTGGCACAAGTAGGTAAAAAGGTCCTTCTTGTAGATATTGATGCTCAAGGAAATGCAACGACGGGTGTGGGAATTGAAAAATCCGAATTAGATCAATGTATTTACAATGTTCTTGTGGAAGATGCAGATGTTCAAGGGGTTATACAGAAAACCGCAACTGAAAACTTAGATGTTCTACCCGCTACAATTCAATTAGCAGGTGCTGAAATTGAATTGGTACCGACTATTTCCCGGGAAGTACGTTTGCAAAGGGCATTACAGCCAGTTCGTGATGAATATGATTATATTATTATCGACTGTCCCCCGTCCTTAGGGTTATTAACGATTAATGCATTAACTGCAGCAGATTCTGTTATTATTCCTGTTCAATGCGAATATTACGCACTAGAAGGGTTAAGTCAGCTATTAAATACAGTTCGACTTGTGCAAAAGCACTTAAATAAAAATCTAGCAATTCAAGGTGTATTGCTAACAATGTTAGATGCCCGTACAAATTTAGGGATTCAGGTTATAGATGAAGTGAAAAAATACTTTAGAGATAAAGTATACCGTTCGATTATCCCTCGTAATGTTCGTTTGAGTGAAGCACCAAGTCATGGGAAACCAATTATGCAGTATGACGCTAAATCAAGAGGGGCAGAAGTATATATAGATTTAGCAGAGGAAGTGATTGCAGGTGGCTAAAGGATTAGGAAGAGGAATCAATGTGTTTTTTCCTGATTTAGATGTGAAAGAAGAAGAGACAATTCAGGAGATTACGATAACTGAATTAAGACCGAATCCATATCAACCACGTAAACACTTTAATAAAGAGGCGATTCAGGAATTATCGGCCTCTATTAAAGAGCACGGCATATTACAACCATTAATTGCTAGAAAGAGTATTAAAGGATATGAAATTGTTGCAGGTGAAAGAAGATATCGTGCTGCTAAAGAAGCGGGACTCGAAAAAGTACCTGCCGTTGTAAGACAATTAAATGAGCAGCAAATGATGGAGTTTGCATTGCTTGAAAACTTACAACGAGAAGATTTAAATCCAATGGAAGAAGCAATGGCATATCAAATGTTAATGAATGAGCTAAATGTGACGCAAGAACAATTAGCAAAACGTCTTGGTAAGAGTAGACCTTACATTGCAAACTATACGCGATTATTAAGCCTCCCTTCTTTTGTGCAAGATATGATTGCAAACGGTCAACTTTCAATGGCTCATGGGAGAACTTTACTTACGATAAAAGATGAAGAACAGTTGAAATCTTTACTGAAACGAATTGAAAAAGAAGGATTAAATGTTCGTCAATTAGAGAAAATTGTTCAGGAGATTAATCAACGCGTTTCACGTGAAACAAAACAAGTAAAAAAAGAGAGAAACATATTTTTCGTAGAACGCGAAACGTTCTTAAGAGAAAAGTTTGGCACAGAGGTAAAAATTAAAGAAACAAAAAAGGAAAAAGGTAAAATCGAAATTGAATTTTTCAATAAAGAAGATTTAAATCGCATTTTAGAATTATTAGCGCAGCAAAACTAAAAAGCAAACCATCTTATTATTTATAGATGGTTTGCTTTTTTTAATACAGATAATTTTTGGTCTGTTTCTTTTATGCTTTGTGCAATTACATCAGCCATTTTCATAACTAAACTTAATCTTGTATTTTGCAGAACGAAAAACTCCATAAAACCATTTAGATTTACGATGCCATGAATATGTAAATCACCAACTGCTGGTAATTTCTTGTTCATCGCAGCTCCGGGTTTACTAGGCCCCATTCCGGTAGTGATGGAACCGATACTTTGAGATTTTCCTAAACAAGCATCAACCGCAATGATAAATGAAGTAGGATTATCTTTCTGTATATTCTGAATTTTTTCTTCTAAATTTAGCGCATGTACTGGTTCATCTAGTGTGCCGAAAACTTGGAAGTTTGTAATTCCTACTTGTTCTAGTTTCGTACCGACTAACGGACCGAGTGCATCTCCTGTGGAACGATCTGTTCCGATACAAACGAGAATGATTGGTATATGAGTTTTAATAGGGATATGGGAAAGTAAGAAGTTACTAATTGTCTCGGAGGCTTCTAAATCTTGGTGCATAACATTTTGAGTTTCTTTTTCGAAAAAAGGTAAGCGAAAACTTCCAATATTCATGAAGCACCCATCCTTTTAATAAATTTTCAAAATATGTTATATGGTGAGTAAAATGGAAAACTATAAGTGCGTACTTGCTGTAAAATTTAAGTGAGAACGGAAATAATAGTACTAGTATATATATATTCGTTCCATTTTATACCTGCATGGAGGTTAACAAATGGAATTAAAGTCATAAAATTTTTTCAGCAATTAGGAGACTTCTGATACAATAAGAAGGATAACTAAAAAGAAATTTTGGCTGGAGAGGTAGAGGTACATGGATGTATTAACGAAGTGGTTTAATGCTACGAAACAGTATTTACTAGATGCTGATCGTTGGGCTCATATTGGAATTGCGACATTAAAAATATGTATCATTTTAACAATTGGTGCAATTGTAGTGCGAATTGCAAGAGCGGTTGTACGAAATGCGTTTCGTATGGGAAGTCGTTCTCCAATTCAAATTTCAGAACGTCGTACAGTTACAGTAGCGAAGTTACTTGAAAATATTGTGGCATACGTTGTTATGTTCATTATGTTAATTGCGATTTTAGGTGTGTTTAATATTAATGCATCAGGTTTATTAGCCGGTGCTGGGGTAATTGGTTTAGCAGTCGGATTTGGTGCTCAAAGTTTAGTGAAAGATGTTATTACAGGGTTATTTATCTTGTTAGAAGATCAATTTTCAGTTGGTGACTATGTGAAAATTGGTCAGTTTGAAGGTGTCGTTTTAGAAATTGGACTTCGTACAACGAAAGTGAAAAGTTGGACAGGTGAAATTCATACTTTACCAAACGGAAGTATTGTTCAGGTTACCAACTATTCAGTTAGTAATAGTGTAGCATTTGTTGACGTATCTATTTCGTATGAGGCTGATATAGCAAAAGCAGAGCAAGTCATTGAAGAATTATTAGAAGAATTACCTGCACAATATGAGCAAATGGTAACAACGCCTCAGTTATTAGGCGTGCAAACATTAGCTGCATCAGAAGTTATATTACGTGTTATTGCAGAAGTAGAGCCGATGCAACATGCAGTTATTGCAAGGGCACTTCGTAAAGAAATTAAAAATCGTCTAGATTTACATGGTATTGAAATTCCATATCCACGTATGGTTTTATATAATCGTGAAGAGTTAGTGAGTGGAAAAGCAATTTAATATGGAGAGGGGTTTGGAGAATGGAGCAAAAGCAGTATAACTTGTACGATGTTGTGGAAATGAAGAAAGCCCACCCATGTGGGGAGAATCGTTGGAAGATTATTCGTATGGGAATGGATATCCGCATTAAGTGCGAGGGATGTGACCATTCAGTAATGATTCCTCGAAGAGAGTTTGATCGTAAGGTGAAAAAAATACTTGTGAAGCACGAAGAATAGAGAGAAAGTAACAGTTACAGTGGGTAGCTGTTACTTTTTTTCGTTTGGAGGAAACTTGTCATTTTTTTCGTTACTATCTATAATGATGAAAGATTGAGACATAGGAGTGAAAAATATGGGATTAACGGCTGGGATTGTTGGATTACCTAACGTAGGGAAGTCAACTTTATTTAATGCAATTACACAAGCAGGAGCAGAATCTGCAAACTATCCATTCTGTACAATTGATCCAAACGTAGGAATTGTAGAAGTACCAGATGAGCGTTTAAATAAATTAACGGAATTAGTAGAACCGAAAAAAACTGTTCCGACTGTATTTGAGTTTACTGATATTGCAGGTATCGTAAAAGGTGCGAGTAAAGGTGAAGGTTTAGGAAATAAATTCTTATCTCACATTCGCCAAGTAGATGCAATTTGCCAAGTTGTTCGTTGTTTTGAAGACGAAAATATTACGCATGTTTCAGGTAAAGTAGACCCAATTGATGATATTGAAACAATCAACTTAGAGCTAATCTTAGCAGACTTAGAATCTGTTGATAAACGTATCGAACGTGTTGCGAAATTAGCAAGACAAAAGGATAAAGAAGCAGTATATGAGCATGAAATTTTAGTACGTTTAAAAGAAGCTTTTGAAGAGGGTAAACCAGCTCGTACTGTTGAATTTACAGAAGAGCAAATGAAGATTGTTAAAGGTCTTCATTTACTGACAACGAAAGAAATGTTATACGTAGCAAACGTAAGCGAGGACGATGTTATCGATCCTTCTGAAAACAAATACGTACAAATGGTAAAAGAATTTGCTGCAAATGAAAATTCTCAAGTAATCGTTGTATGTGCAAAAATCGAATCAGAAATTGCTGAGCTAGACGAGGAAGAGAAAAAAGTCTTCCTTGAAGAACTGGGCATTGAGGAATCTGGTTTAGATCAATTAATTCGTGCTGCATATGATTTATTAGGACTTGCTACTTACTTCACAGCAGGTGTACAAGAAGTACGTGCATGGACGTTCAAACAAGGTATGAAAGCACCACAATGTGCCGGCGTAATTCATACAGACTTTGAGCGTGGATTTATTCGTGCAGAAACAGTTTCTTACGAAGACTTAATGACAAACGGTTCTATGACAGCTGCAAAAGAAGCTGGTAAAGTTCGTTTAGAAGGAAAAGAGTATATCGTAAAAGACGGAGACGTTATGCATTTCCGTTTCAACGTTTAATTTAATATTTCCTAGGAAAAATAAAGATATGAACTTGGCAAATATATTATGTGTTTGCCAAGTTTTTTATGTATGGGTGAGTTGATTCATCTAACTTACTATGATATAATCTAAACTCGTGAGTAATTACTATAAATTAATTGCTCCTTGCCCATTACGGGCCGTTTAGACCAAAAGGAGGTGAAAGTGTAATGAGAAAGTACGAAATTATGTACATCATTCGTCCTGGCGTTGAAGAAGAAGCTCAAAAAGCTTTAGTTGAACGTTTTGCAGGTGTTTTAACAAACAATGGTGCAGAAATCATTAACACGAAAGAGTGGGGTAAGCGTCGTTTAGCTTACGAAATCAACGACTTACGTGAAGGTTTCTACATGATCTTAAACGTGAATGCTAACGCAGAAGCGATTAACGAATTCGATCGTTTAGCTAAGATCAACGAAGATATCCTTCGTCATATCGTTGTTAAAGAAGAAGAAAAATAATTGATATATAAGGGAGAGTGGTTCGATTGATGAATCGTGTTATCCTCGTTGGTCGTTTAACTAAGGACCCTGACTTACGTTACACGCCCAATGGTGTTGCAGTAGCTACTTTTACGTTAGCTGTGAATCGCGCATTTGCGAATCAACAAGGTGAGCGTGAAGCTGACTTTATTAATTGTGTAATATGGCGTAAACAAGCAGAAAACGTAGCAAATTATTTGAAAAAAGGTAGCTTAGCAGGCGTAGATGGGCGTCTTCAAACTCGTAATTACGAGGGACAAGATGGTAAACGTGTATATGTAACAGAAGTTCTTGCGGAAAGCGTACAATTTTTAGAGCCGCGTAATGGCGGTGGGGAGCAACGTGGTTCATTTAATCAGCAACCATCAGGAGCTGGTTTCGGTAACCAAAGCTCTAACCCATTTGGTCAATCTAGTAATTCAGGCAACCAAGGTAACTCTGGATTTACGAAGAATGACGATCCATTTTCAAATGTAGGTCAACCGATCGACATTTCCGACGACGATTTACCGTTCTAATACAGTAAATTTGTTAGTTTTAACAAAGAATGGAGGGAAATAGACATGGCAGGACGCAAAGGTGGACGTGCGAAACGTCGTAAGGTGTGTTTCTTCACAGCTAACGGCATCACTCGCATCGATTATAAAGATGTTGATTTATTAAAACGTTTCGTTTCTGAGCGTGGTAAAATTTTACCTCGTCGTGTAACAGGAACAAGCGCAAAATACCAACGCAAACTTACAGTTGCAATTAAACGTGCTCGTCAAATGGCACTTTTACCATATGTTGGTGAATAATAGCGTATGAAATGCACAGTAGAGTCGGACTCTACTGTGCATTTTGCTATGCTTTTCTTTTTTGAAAGAGAGGTTAGATGATGAGGAATACGAAATTTATTACTGAAGGTGCGGCGTTGTTAGCAATATATGCAATGTTATTGCTTATATCTATGTATGTTCCAATTTTAGGCACAGTTGTAACGTTTGCGTTGCCGTTGCCATTTATATTGCTAACGATAAGATATAAAATATCTAATGCTTTTGTAATTTTTACGGCAGCGCTTTTTATTACTGTTATTGTTAGTCAACCGATGAACCTAGTAAAGACAACTATGTTTGGATTAATAGGTATCGTTTTAGGACATATGTATAAAAAACAAAAGAAGCCAGTAGAAATTTTGATGGCAGGGACGCTTGCTTACTTAATTGGTATTATGCTCATTTATGTTGCGAGTATAAAGTTTTTTAACATAGATTTAATGAAGCAAATGCAAAATATGTTTAATGAAAGTATGGCGCAAAGCGAAAAGATAGTTACAGCTGCGGGCATGCCTATTAGTAAAGAGCAAAAAGAGCTATTTGCACAATTTAATGATGTGTTACAAACGTTATTCCCAAGTTTACTTGTCATGGTCTCAGTATGTTTTTCTTGGATTACAGTTATGATATCAGGTAGTGTTTTGAGAAAGTTAAAACACGATGTCATACCTTGGCCTAAATTTAAGGATATACAATTACCAAAGAGTATTGTTTGGTATTACGTTGTATTTATTTTGCTATCAACTTTTATAAAAGTAGAACCGACATCATATTTACATATGGTATTTTCTAACCTATATGTCATATTTGCTTTACTACTCGTGCTGCAAGGTTTGACGTTTATCGCTTTTCTGGCGCATAGCAAAGGTTTTACGAAAGGGGTTCCTATTATTAGTTTTATCGCCTGCATGTTTATCCCGATGCTGTTTCCTCTTGTGACAATCTTAGGTATAATTGATTTAGGGATTTCATTGCGTTCTAAAATAGGAGGATAAAATAATATTCCTTATACTATTTTAATCTGTATTACTAACTGGAAGATAAGTTAGTTTTACTTTATAGGAGTTGTATACATGCCTGAATTTTATAAGAAACAGTGGTTTTTATATCCTGTTTACGTATTGGCATTTTTTGTGTTTGTGCTCATTTCAATCCTCTGTTATTTTCATTTACTAATGGGGATAGTCTCCTTCTTTATTTTTTGTATCGTCCTTTTTGTTGTTGTACGATTTGAACTTACTTTCCAAAAGAATTTTGAAAAACATACGACAGATATGATTACAAGGGTAAAGAAAGTGAGTAATGAGGCATTTAACCAGATGCCGATTGGTATTTTGTTATACAATAAGGATTATGGGATTGATTGGGCAAATCCTTATTTATCTTCATGTCTGGGGCAGCATGCATTAGCTGGATGGCACCTTTATGATGTATCAGAAACGTTACTTCTTTTTATTAAGGGAGAAACATCCGATGATATAGTCTCTTTAAATAATCGAAAGTTTCGTGTCTTTGTAAGGAAAGAAGAAAAGTTAATTTATTTCTTTGATGTAACAGAACAAACAGAGATTGAAAAGATGTACGAGGATCAACGTACTGTTTTAGCTGTCATTTATTTAGATAATTATGATGAAGTTACACAAGGATTAGATGATCAATTACGTACGAATATAACAAGTCTTGTGACATCCCGTCTAAATGAATGGGCCGTTAAGTATGGGGCATATTTAAAACGTGCATCTTCGGAAAGATTCTTCGTTGTACTAAATGAAAGTATTTTAGCGCAGATGGAGAAAGGGAAATTTAGTATTTTAGACCAAGTACGTGAAGAAACATCCAAAAGGAATATACCACTTACATTAAGTGTAGGTGTTGGATCAGGTGATTTACCTTTATCCGAGCTTGGAGCGATGGCTCAATCAGGTCTAGACCTTGCGCTTGGGCGTGGTGGAGATCAAGTAGCTATTAAACAAGCGACAGGTAAAGTTAAGTTTTATGGTGGTAAGACAAATCCGGTGGAAAAACGTACTCGTGTACGTGCCAGAGTGATTTCGCATGCATTAAAGGATTTAGTATTAGAAAGTAGCAATGTCATTATAATGGGGCATAGGGCTCCTGATATGGACGCAATTGGTGCTGCGATTGGTATTTTAAAGGTAGCGCAATTAAATGAGCGCAAAGGATATATTGTGCTCGATGAAAATGATTCTGATAAGGGAATTAAGCGTTTAATGGATAAAGTGAAACAAAATGAAGAGTTATGGTCTCACTTTATTACACCAGAACAAGCGATGGAATTTGCAAATGATGATTCATTACTTGTTGTTGTTGATACGCATAAGCCTTCAATGGTGATGGAAGAAAAGCTGTTACGCAAAATTGAAAATGTAGTTGTTATTGACCATCATCGCCGAGGAGAAGATTTTATTGAAGATCCATTGCTTGTTTACATGGAGCCATACGCTTCTTCCACGGCGGAACTTGTTACGGAATTACTTGAATACCAACCGAAAAATTTAAAAATGACAATGTTAGAAGCAACAGCATTATTAGCAGGTATTATTGTTGATACGAAAAGCTTTACATTCCGGACAGGTGCTCGTACGTTTGATGCTGCTTCTTATTTACGCTCACACGGTGCAGATACTGTACTTGTACAAGAGCTTTTAAAAGAAGATATGGATCAGTATTTACGGGTTGCAAAAGCTATTAAAAATGCGTACATTTATAAAAATGGAATTGCGATTGCAAAAGTTGATAGCGATGATTACTACGATCAAGTGCTTATTGCGCAATCAGCGGACACATTATTAACAATGACAGGAATTATTGCATCATTTGTTATTGCAAAACGTGGCGAGAATTTCATTGGAATTAGCGGCAGGTCTTTAGGTGAAGTGAATGTGCAGCTAATTATGGAAAACTTAGGTGGTGGCGGGCATTTAACGAATGCAGCCACACAAATGAAAAATGTTACAGTAGATGAAGCTGAGGAGAAGCTTCGATTTGTTATTGATGACTATTTACAGGGAGGCACACAATCATGAAAGTAATTTTTCTAAAAGACGTAAAAGGTAAAGGGAAAAAAGGGGAAGTAAAAAACGTACCAGATGGTTATGCAAATAACTTCTTACTAAAACAAGGATTAGCTGCTGAAGCGACGAATAGCAGTATGAAAACTTTAGAAGCTCAAAAGCGCAAAGAAGAAAAAGATGCAGCAGCAGAGCTTGAAAATGCAAAACAATTAAAAGAAACGTTAGAGAAATTAACTGTAGAATTAAAGGCTAAATCTGGAGAAGGTGGCCGTCTATTCGGTTCAATCACAAGTAAACAAATCGTAGATGCAATGCAAAAATCTCACAATATTAAACTTGATAAGCGTAAATTTGAAATGGATGATGCAATTCGTGCATTAGGCTATACAAACGTTACTGTGAAATTGCATCCGCAAGTAACAGCAACAGTAAAAGTTCATGTTAGTGAACAATAAAACTAAGTTAAGCAAGGAGGATTGCGTATGAGTGATGTAATGGCTGATCGTACCCCTCCGCATAATATAGAAGCTGAGCAGGCAGTCTTAGGTGCTATATTGATTGATCAGGATGCGTTAACATCGGCATCGGAACTATTAGTACCTGACTCATTTTATCGAACGAAACATCAAAAGATTTTTGAAGTCATGCTTGGTTTATCTGATAAGGGGGAGCCAATTGACTTAGTAATGATGACGTCAGCAATGGCTGATCAAGGATTACTAGAAGAAGTTGGTGGGGTTTCTTACTTAGCAGAATTAGCAGAAGTTGTTCCGACTGCTGCTAACGTAGAGTATTATGCAAGAATCATCGCTGAAAAAGCACTGTTACGTCGTTTAATTCGAACGGCGACTCATATTGTATCTGATGGATATGAGAGAGAAGATGATGTGGATGGTCTTTTAAATGAGGCTGAGAAAAAAATATTAGAAGTATCTCATCAGACGAATGCGAAAGCATTCCAAAATATTAAAGACGTTCTTGTAGATGCTTACGATAAAATCGAACTTTTGCATAATCAAAAAGGTGAAGTGACCGGGATACCGACTGGATTTACTGAATTAGATAAGATGACGGCAGGATTCCAGCGAAATGATTTAATCATCGTGGCGGCACGTCCGTCGGTAGGTAAAACGGCATTTTCATTAAATATCGCACAAAACGTAGCAACGAAAACGGATGAAAATGTAGCGATTTTTAGTCTAGAGATGGGTGCTGATCAGCTTGTTATGCGTATGCTTTGTGCAGAAGGAAATATTGATGCGCAAAGACTTCGTACCGGATCGTTAACTTCTGATGATTGGGCGAAATTAACGATGGCAATGGGTAGCCTTTCTAACGCTGGTATTTATATTGATGATACGCCGGGGATTAAAGTAAATGAGATTCGAGCAAAATGTCGTAGATTAAAACAAGAACAGGGTCTTGGTATGATCTTGATTGACTACTTACAGCTTATTCAAGGAAGTGGGAAATCAGGAGAGAACCGTCAGCAGGAAGTATCTGAGATTTCTCGTACACTAAAAGGGATTGCGCGTGAATTACAAGTTCCTGTTATTGCCTTGTCACAGTTATCTCGTGGTGTAGAATCTCGTCAAGATAAACGTCCGATGATGTCTGATATTCGTGAATCGGGAAGTATCGAGCAGGATGCCGATATCGTAGCCTTCCTATATCGTGAAGATTACTATGATCGAGAAACGGAAAATAAAAATACGATTGAAATTATTATTGCAAAGCAGCGTAATGGTCCAGTAGGCTCAGTAGAGCTCGCATTCGTTAAAGAGTTCAATAAGTTCGTTAACTTAGAACGTCGTTTCGAAGATGGACATGCGCCGCCGGCATAACGATAGTATAAAAAAGAAACGCATTTCTTATAATAAGATGTGTTTCTTTTTTTTTATAGAAAAGATAAGGCTTTCATAGTGTGAAAATATAATTCTTACGAACGAAAAAGTTTTTTGATAAAAAAATGTTCGCTTTTTGGTTGACTTCTTTTTCGGTTTTGGTACAATTATATTGTTTGAATAGATCGTTTGAAAATTGCGGAGGTGCTTTAATAATGTCTTCAGTAGTAGTTGTAGGAACACAATGGGGCGACGAAGGAAAAGGTAAAATCACTGATTTTCTTTCTGAGCATGCGGAAGTAGTTGCAAGATATCAAGGTGGAAATAACGCAGGACATACAATTGTTTTTGGCGGAGTTAAATATAAATTACACTTAATTCCATCTGGTATTTTCTATAAAGAGAAAATTTGTGTAATCGGAAACGGCTTAGTAGTAGATCCGAAAGCATTACTTGAAGAGTTAAAATACTTACACGATCGTGGTGTAAGTACTGATAATTTACGCGTAAGTAACCGTGCGCACGTTATTTTGCCTTATCACTTAAAACAAGATGAGTTAGAAGAAGCAAGTAAAGGTGATAACAAAATCGGTACAACGAAAAAAGGTATCGGTCCTGCATACATGGACAAAGCTGCTCGTATTGGTATTCGTATGGCTGATCTTTTAGACCGTGAAGCATTTAAAGAGAAGCTTGAGCGCAATTTAGCACAAAAAAATCGTTTGTTTGAAAAAATGTACGATACAGAAGGTTTCAGTGTAGAAGAAATCTTCGAAGAGTACTTCGAGTACGGACAACAAATCGCGCAATATGTGTGTGATACGTCTGTTGTATTAAATGATGCATTAGATAATAATCACCGTGTATTATTTGAAGGTGCACAAGGTGTTATGCTTGATATCGACCACGGTACGTATCCGTTCGTTACATCTTCTAACCCAATTGCTGGTGGTGTAACAGTTGGAACTGGAGTTGGCCCTGCAAAAGTTACTCGCGTTGTAGGTGTATGTAAAGCATATACAAGCCGCGTAGGTGATGGTCCATTCCCTACTGAGCTTCATGATGAAATTGGTCATCAAATTCGTGAAGTTGGTCGTGAGTATGGAACGACAACTGGTCGTCCACGCCGCGTAGGTTGGTTTGATAGCGTTGTTGTAAGACATGCGCGTCGTGTTAGTGGTTTAACAGATTTATCATTAAACTCTATCGACGTTCTAACTGGTATTCCAACTCTTAAAATTTGTGTTGCTTACAAATACAATGGCGAAGTTATCGATGAAGTTCCAGCAAACTTAAACATTTTAGCGAAATGTGAGCCTGTATACGAAGAGCTTCCAGGTTGGACAGAAGATATTACTGGTGTAAGATCATTAGACGAACTTCCTGAGAATGCAAGAAAATACGTAGAACGTGTTTCTGAGTTAACAGGAATTCAATTATCTATGTTCTCAGTTGGACCAGATCGTAATCAAACGAATATCGTTCGTAACGTATACGAAGCTTAATTGATATTTTTAAGGAAAAACTCATGTCCGCATGAGTTTTTTCTTGTTTTTTATAAAAAATAAAAAAAGGTATTGCAAAAAATAAATAAAACATGTTATGATACATCTTGTCGTCACGAAAATATGACGTTGGTGAGTATGAGCCATTAGCTCAGTTGGTAGAGCATCTGACTTTTAATCAGAGGGTCGAAGGTTCGAGTCCTTCATGGCTCACCATTTTATTTTTCGTGGCCCGTTGGTCAAGTGGTTAAGACACCGCCCTTTCACGGCGGTAACACGGGTTCGAATCCCGTACGGGTCATGTTTTTTTATGTTCATTTTTGGTCCCGTGGTGTAGTGGTTAACATGCCTGCCTGTCACGCAGGAGATCGCCGGTTCGACCCCGGTCGGGACCGCCACTTTTGTTTATACCACCATTAGTGGTTTTATATATAGTTTTGGCTCGGTAGCTCAGTCGGTAGAGCAGAGGACTGAAAATCCTCGTGTCGGCGGTTCGATTCCGTCCCGAGCCACTCTCAGGATATTAAGTGGGCCCACTTAATATCCTTTTTATTTGTGTAATTTTACAAAATTGAGTAGTTATTTTAAAATAGAATGAGGAGCCTCTAGCAGTTGAAGCTAGAGGTTTTTCTATAGATCGTATAGGATTCCGTGTAAAAGTGGATCATACATGAGTCTGTGAGAATAGAGGAGAAAGTACTTAAGCAAAAGATGCGGTCATATAGGGACATACTATGTAGACATCAATGTGTTTAGGGATATTGACCATATTTTTACCCCGCTATTTAATGGGCAGTAAGGCCTCCACCTTAAAATTCAGCGAAAGCAAAGAAGCTAGGTGGAGGGAGGGCTGCCCGTGAAAGCCCAATTGGTGAGGGTTGATTAAAGCTTCACTTTATAAGGAGGAAATAAACGATGATGGGAAAGAAAATTTTAGTAGTTGATGATGAAAAGCCGATTGCAGATATTTTGAAGTTCAACCTAGAAAAAGAAGGTTTTGAAATTGTAATGGCGCACGATGGTGATGAAGCAATTGAAAAAGCGACTGAAGAACAGCCAGATATGGTTTTATTAGATATTATGCTACCAGGTAAGGATGGCTTAGAGGTTTGCCGTGAAATACGTAAAAGCTCAGAAATGCCGATTATTATGCTTACAGCGAAGGATTCTGAAATTGATAAAGTATTAGGACTTGAGCTTGGCGCAGATGATTATGTAACGAAGCCATTTAGTACGAGGGAATTACTTGCTCGCGTGAAGGCGAATTTACGTCGTCATCAGCAAGGTGGTGCGGCAGAAAAAGAAGAAAATACGGAAATGGTTATTGGACCAATTGTTATCAATCCAAATGCGTATAGTGTAACGAAACGTGAGGAAAATATTGAGCTTACACACCGTGAATTTGAGCTATTACATTATTTGGCAAAACATTTAGGACAAGTTATGACACGCGAACATTTATTGCAAACAGTTTGGGGTTATGACTATTTTGGAGATGTACGTACAGTGGATGTAACAGTACGTCGTCTGCGTGAAAAAATTGAAGATAATCCAAGTCATCCTACATTAATTGTCACTAGACGTGGAGTAGGGTATTACTTGCGTGACCCAGAGCAGGAATAGTATATGAAGAAAGTCGGTTTTTTTCAATCTATTCATTTAAAATTTGTACTCATATATATGCTATTAATATTGATAGCTATGCAAGTTATTGGGGTATATTTCGTAAGAGAGTTAGAAAAGAGTCTTGTACAAGGTTTTAGAGATTCTTTAACGCAACAAACGAACTTATTATCGTATAACTTGAAACAAGAGTTTAAAAAAAGTTATACAAAAGCAGAGACAGAATCAACAGGTGAAACGATTAAAACTTCCATTCGAAAATTTGCCTCTGATCGAAAGAAGGATATTCAAGAGGTAAGTGTATTTGATGCGAATAGAAAGCTGCTCGCTATTTCAGATGAGTCAAAGCAAAACAAGGTAAATAGAACGTCAACTGATATAGCTGTTCAGCGGGTATTGGTACAAAAAAAACCAGAAGTGAAAATTGAGAAGGATGGCCGTACAGGTCACCGTGTACAAGTTATGATTACTCCTATTATGGATGATAACAACAAAGATGCACTTGGTGCTATTTACGTTGTTGCATCCATGGAAGATGTTTATAAGCAGATGAAGGATATTAATCAAATCTTTGCGACCGGAACCGTTATTGCATTACTCGTAACAGCTGTACTTGGAATTTTGTTAGCTCAAACGATTACGAGACCAATCTCTGATATGCGAAGACAAGCAATTGAAATGGCAAAAGGAAACTATTCAAGAAAAGTAAAAGTGCATAGCCATGATGAAATTGGACAATTAGCATTATCTTTCAATAATTTATCAAAAAAATTACAACAAGCTCGTTCTTCAACAGAAAGTGAAAGACGTAAATTGTCATCCGTATTATCACATATGACAGATGGAGTAATTGCTACTGACCGAAAAGGGGACATTATTTTATTAAATGATCCTGCGGAAAAGATGCTAAATGTTTCGCGTGAAACGGCGCTCGATCAATCTGTTTTAGAAGTATTGGGAATACAAGAAGAATTTACGCTCGATCATTTATACGAAGAGCCGGATTCTGTTTTATTAGATTTTAGTACGAGAAATGAGCCATATATTTTACGCGCTAGTTTCTCTGTTATTCAAAAAGAGACAGGGAAAGCAAATGGTTTAATTGCCGTATTATATGATGTGACTGAGCAGGAGCGTATAGAAAGAGAACGCCGCGAGTTTGTAGCAAACGTCTCTCATGAATTAAGAACGCCATTAACGACAATGCGCAGTTACTTAGAGGCACTTACAGACGGTGCGTGGCAAGATCCAAATATTGCACCACAGTTTTTAACAGTTACACAAGAAGAAACAGAAAGAATGATTAGACTTGTAAATGCGTTATTGCAACTATCTAAACTCGATAGTACAGAACATCGTTTAATGAAAGAATGGGTCGACTTTACTGACTTCTTTAATAACATTATTGATCGTTTTGAAATGTCTAAAGAGCAAAACGTAAGCTTCAAACGATCTTTCTCTAAAAAATCTCGATTTATTGATATGGATACGGATAAAATTACGCAAGTATTGTATAACATTATTTCGAATGCATTAAAGTATTCACCAGAAGGTGGAACAGTAACATATCGTTTACGTGATCGCGGAGAATTATTGGAGATTAGTGTAAGTGATCAAGGAATGGGGATTCCGAAAGAAAACGTCGATAAAATCTTTGAACGTTTTTATCGCGTAGATAAAGCACGTTCAAGACAAATGGGCGGTACAGGACTTGGATTAGCAATTGCGAAAGAAATGATTGAGGCACATGGTGGCTCGATTTGGGCAAAGAGTGAGGAAGGAAAAGGGACAACAATTTATTTCACATTGCCTATGGCAGCAGATGAAGAGGACGAATGGGAATGAGTATGGAGAATGTTAAAACGATAGTTTTAATTAATTTAGTTGTAATTAGTCTATTTCTTACTTTTAACTTATGGACGTATGTGCCAGATTCCACATCTATGCAAAACGCAAAATTTGTACAGGGGAATGAGGGAAATACTCAAACGAAAATCGCCGATGTTGTCCGCCCTACTTCTATCATTGTGCATAAAGATAAAAATCATTACGGGAGCAAAAGAGAGGGAGATATAGAATCAATCTATAGAACTTTGGAAGCAGGGGAATTACATGAGTTCAAAGAGATATCGATTGCTAAGGCTGACTTTCTTTCTTATGTGCATGGTGAAGGGAAAATTGAACTTATTTTCCCTACCAACATCCCATTTGATGCAGTTAAATCTATGTTTAGTATGAAAGAAAAGAGTATAGATAAGCCTAAACACTTTAATCGAATTATTCTTGACCCTTCTAGAAGTAGGGATCAAGAAATTAAAATTAATTTTGTTTCCGATGGTGATAACTCTAGAATATATGAAGCAAAATTAAGTGGTGTGTATTTAAAAGATATTGTAAATGCACAAAATCAATTTATAGTATCAGCGAAACCTTATTTTGACTATCAAATTAATGATATGAAAAAGCTATTTTTACCAGATGGAACGACAGAATTAAGTAATATAACATATATTTCATCTAATTTGGCGGTTGATACATTTAAGAATGCTCTTTTTAGTGACCCACGTTATTTAAGCCCTATTATCGAGGGATCGAAAGAAATATTTACAGATGGTATTAGGTCTATGGAGATTGAAAATGATCAGCATATGCTAAAGTATAAAAATTCTTCTGTTTTAAGTGAGAAAAAGCCAGATAATTTAATGCTTTTACAAAAAAGTTTTGATTTTGTAAATGGTCACAGTGGGAGTTTGGATTCATATCGTTTGGACTATATGAATAAAGGACAGACAGTATTCCGCTTACAGGAAGATGGATATCCCGTATTCAATACTGATGGATTAGCTGAATTGAGACAAGTATGGGGATCAGAAGAAGTAATGGAATATGAAAGACCGTTGCTTTCTTTAAATACGAAAGGTATAGAGCAGAAGGTTACTCTTCCGTCAGGTCATGTTGTAATAGCATCCTTAGAAAATAATGCCGCGGTAGATAAAAGATCCATTAAAGACATTGGGATTGGATACAAATTATCACTAGATGGGCAAGTAGCGAGACTACAGCCAATTTGGTATGTAAAGTTTGTTGAAGATGAAGCTGGCAAACAAAAAATATATGAGTGGAATGAGGGGGGACTAAATGGATTGGGATCGGATTAAAACCATATTTATTGTGACCTTTTTTGTTTTGGACCTCTTTCTCATTTTTCAATTCATTCAAAAGCAAGATAGTAATCAATTGGAGCTTATTGCAGAAACAAAGATAGATCAAGAATTAAAAGCAAACAAAATTACTATGGGTAATTTCCCTAAAGAACCGAAAAAAGAGTCATTTATTAGGGCTGAAAACAAGGCATTTAAAGAAGAAGACATACAGTCTTTAAAAAATCAAACGGCGCATATACAAAATATGTACAAGATAGAAAGTAAGCTAAAAGAGCCCTTTTTAAATACAAAATCGTTATCAAAAGATAAGTATAATGATTTTTTGAAGAACTATGTATTGGATGGACAAAAGTATGAGTTTGGAGCGATGAAAGATTCTAAAATTTACTTCTTCCAAAAATATAAAGATAAGCCTATTTTCTATAACGATCAGGCGATGATTGTTGTGGAATTAAATGAAAAAAATGAACTTGTGTCGTACACGCAGACGATGTTAACAGATTTAAAAGAAATGGGCGAAAGTGAAAAAACGAAACAGCAAGAAATTATTACTGCCCAAACCGCTTTAGAAAATCTGTATTTAAAAAATAAAATTCATGGGAATACACATGTAAAAGAAGCGCAAATTGGTTATGCCAACCTTACCGCATCTACTTCTAATAACCAAGTACTTGCTCCAACGTGGAACTTAAAGACGGAGCAGAAGCAGGACTTCTTTGTAAATGCAATTGAAGGACAAGTTATGGAATTAGGGGAAAAGGAAAATCAAGTGGTTGATGAACATACTGGAGTGAGAAAGAATGGGTTTGCATTTTAGCGTACTTGCAAGTGGAAGTACAGGGAATATGCTATATGTAGGAACAGATGAAAAGAAGTTACTTGTCGATGCAGGTTTAAGTGGTAAAGCAACAGAGGCTTTATTTAAACAGGCAGAATTAAATATAAATGATGTATCGGGTATTCTTGTAACACATGAACATAGTGACCATATTAAAGGCTTAGGTGTATTGGCACGTAAATATGATTTACCTGTTTATGCAAATGAGAAAACATGGAATGCAATGGAACACTTAATAGGAAATATCCCAACTGAGCAAAAGTTTATTTTCTCAGTTGGGGATGTGAAAACATTTGGTGATATTGAGGTCGAGTCATTTGGGGTGTCTCATGATGCGGCAGAGCCGATGTTCTATGCTTTTCATAACAATAATAGAAAATTAGCCCTTATTACAGATACAGGGTACGTGAGTGACCGTATGAAAGGTGTTATTAAGGGAGCTAATGCTTTCGTATTTGAAAGTAATCATGACGTAGAAATGCTTCGTATGGGACGTTATCCATGGAGTATTAAACGACGTATTTTAAGTGATGTGGGGCACGTTTGTAATGAAGATGCTGCATTAGCAATGGCGGATGTAATTACAGATGAGACAAAACATATTTATTTAGCCCATTTAAGTTTAGATAATAACATGAAAGAACTAGCGCGTATGTCAGTATCACAAGTATTAGAGGAAAAGGGATTTGGAGTGGGCGAAGCCTTTGAAATTCACGATACAGATCCAAAAATGCCGACAAAAATTCAATACGTATAATTCTTCATTTTAGTAAACAATAAAGGTGAATATAGTTGTTTTCAGGAAGATAGGTGAACAAATATGTCCTTTATTGATGAAGAAAATTATCGTATGAAACGTGCAAGAAAAAAGAAGCATAAAGGTATTGTTATTTCTAGCATAGCAGGAACAATTGTAGGAGCTTCTTTATTTGCATTTGGAGCTCCTTTATTTTCAAATGATACGGATGCGTTTCCGCAAGCTGAAGCAAGTGGAAGTAATATGGCGGAAGCTCAAGGCATTAAACAAATTAGTTTTGTGGATGCTGTTGATCGTGCGTCTGAAGCTGTTGTTGGAGTTATTAATATTCAACGAGATAATTTTTCAGAGGCAGATTCAGAAGCAGGTACGGGATCAGGTGTAATTTATAAGAAGACAGATGGTCAAGCTTACATTGTAACGAATAATCATGTTGTTGCTGGAGCAAATCGTATTGAAGTAAGTTTAAGTGATGGTAAGAAGGTTCCTGGAAAGGTATTAGGAACCGATGTGGTCACAGATTTGGCTGTACTAGAAATAGATGCAAAGCATGTGAAAAAAGTAATTGAGATTGGCGATTCTAATACTGTTCGTAGAGGAGAACCAGTCATTGCGATTGGAAACCCGCTCGGGCTCCAATTTTCTGGAACCGTCACACAAGGTATTATCTCGGCTAATGAGCGTATTGTCCCTGTAGATTTAGATCAAGATGGACATTATGATTGGCAAGTAGAAGTATTGCAAACAGACGCAGCAATTAATCCGGGTAATAGTGGTGGTGCGCTTGTAAACGCAGCAGGCCAATTAATTGGTATTAACTCAATGAAAATTGCGGCAAAAGAAGTAGAAGGAATTGGGCTAGCTATTCCTGTTACTAGAGCTGTTCCAATTATGAATGAATTAGAGAAGTACGGAAAAGTAAGAAGACCGTATGTTGGAATTGAACTGAGATCATTAAATGAAATTCCAAACTACTATTGGTCAAAAACATTGCATTTACCAGGCAATGTAACAGAGGGAGTTTGCATTTTAGATGTGAAAAGCCCTTCGCCAGGTACAGATGCTGGTTTGCGAGAACACGATGTGATTGTAGCAGTAGATGGGAAACCAGTTCGCGATATTATCGGATTCCGTACGGCCTTATATGATAAAAAAATTAATGATAAAATGACTCTTACGTTTTATCGTGGTACAAAACGAGCAACAACAACGGTTAAACTAGGCATTCAAAAGTATTAAAAACAGGAGGGCCTACCTCCTGTTTTCTATTGTAGAAAAGTGAGGTGAAGAATATGAACTTAGCTTGTTGTTTAGAACATGTTGAATTAGCTTTAGATATTATTGTGGATGAGTGTGAAGTCGCGCCAGTTATTAACAATGTGGATAACTCAGAAAAAGAGAAAAAAACATGTGAATTTTGTCAAAATGAGGCGACATATGTTGTATCGAACACAGATTCTCACACAATATGTGGGTAACAATTGTGGATATGTGGATAAGTTATGTGGATAACATGTTTGTAAGGTGGGGAATACGTGTGAATATCTCGATTATTTCAATTGGGAAATTAAAAGAAAAATATTTAAAACAAGGTATAGCAGAATACTTAAAACGATTATCTGCATACGCAAAAGTAGAAGTAATTGAATTGCCAGATGAAAAGGCACCAGAAAATTTAAGTGAAGCAGAAATGTTAATTGTAAAAGAAAAAGAAGGTATACGTATACTAGATAAAATTTCTGATGATACGCATGTCATTGCGTTAGCGATAGAAGGAAAGCAAAAATCATCAGAAGAATTTGCAGTAAGCTTAGATCGTCTTGCTACATATGGGAAGAGTAAAGTTGCCTTTGTAATTGGCGGATCACTTGGACTAAGTTCAGAAGTAATGAAGCGTTCAAATGAATCTCTTTCTTTTTCAAAGATGACGTTACCACATCAATTAATGCGATTAGTATTGCTTGAGCAAGTGTATAGGGCGTTTCGGATTAATCGTGGAGAACCGTATCATAAATAGTAATAGTACATTCAAACGGCTACAGATGTGGCCGTTTTCTATATTTCCTAAAATAAGTATGTTTCTATTTCTAAAAAAGTATGCTGTAATATGAAGAGGAAAAAGTATAAGTAGTCATAGAAGTGAGGAGTTAAAGGTGAAGAAGTTTAAGAAATTTTACTTGGAGATTACGAGTGTATGTAATCTTGCGTGCAGCTTTTGTCCGCCGACGGAAAGACAGAAGCAATTCATTTCTGTGGAGGATTTTGCGAAAAGGTTAGACCAAATTAAACCACACACAGACTACATTTATTTGCACGTGAAGGGTGAGCCGTTGCTGCATCCAAAAATAGATCAATTGTTAGATTTAAGCCATGAAAAAGGGTTTAAAGTTAATATTACAACGAACGGAACGTTAATTAATAAGAGAAGGCATAGATTGTTAAATAAGCCTGCTTTAAGACAAATGAATTTTTCACTGCATAGTTTTGATGGGCACCCAGGTTCACAAGACAAAGAGGGGTATGTAAGAAGTATACTTTCCTTCATTAGAGAGGCGACAAGTCAATCGGATTTAATCGTTTCACTTAGATTATGGAACTTAACGCAGGATAATAAAACAAATGCTGAAATCCAGAAGAATAGAGAGTTATTATCTATCATTGAAAATGAGTTTAATTTATCTTATCAAATTGAAGAGAAGCTTACACCAGGAAAAGGTATAAAAATTGCGGAACGTGTCTTTATTAATCAAGACTATGAATTCCAGTGGCCAGCATTGCATGAAGAAGAGGATGATGGAAAAGGATTCTGTCATGGGCTTCGAAATCAAGCTGGTATTTTAGCGAACGGAACGGTTATTCCTTGTTGTTTAGATGGTGAAGGGATTATTAACCTTGGAAATATTAATAATGATTCATTCTCTAACATTATAGAAGGCGAAAGAGCAACAAACATTGTTGATGGATTTTCCAGAAGAGTTGCAGTTGAAGAGCTATGTAGAAAATGTGGATACCGTAAAAGATTTGGAAAGTAAACATGAAATAAGCCCTCATAAAGCGAGGGCTTATTTTTTATCCCGCTATTTGCCGGGCAGTAAGATTCCTACCTCAAAATTCAGCGGAAGCAAAGAAGTTAGGTAGGGAATCAACTGTCCGTAAAAGCCCGATTGGTGAGGGCTAATAATCAGTGGGGGATGGCCCCCACTGATTAAAGTTTCACTTTATTCTTGATAAGAGCGCTCTAATTCATCAATTAAGGAACCAACGTAAGAAACAGCTCTGCGGATTGTATCTGGTTTTGACATATCGACTCCAGCATGTTTCATTAATTCCAGTAGTTTCATCGTACCACCAGCGCGAAGTACATCTAACCAGCGATCAACAGCAGGTTGTCCTTCTTCTTTAATCATTTGAGCCACCGCAGTAGATGCAGTGAGGCCTGCGGAATACGTGTAAGAATATAAGCCCATATAATAATGAGGTTGACGCATCCAAGTTAATCCAGCACCTTCATCAATTTTTACGGAATCTCCCCAGAATGTTGAAAGTACATTTGCTTTTATTTCAGTTAAAGTTGTAGCTGTAAGTGCTCCACCTTCTTCTGCTAGGCTGTATACTCTTCTTTGATATTCTCCCTCAAGTAAGTGAGTAACAAAGTTATGATAATATGTGCCGAGTAGTTGCAGGATCACCCATCTACGCATTCTCTTATCGTCATTCGTCGCTAATAAATGCTGGGCTAATAGTAATTCATTCATTGTAGATGGTGCTTCAACGAAGTACATAGATGGACGTACATTCATAATACGCTGGTTTTTATTTGCTAAATAAAAATGACCAGCATGCCCAAATTCATGAGCCAATGTGAAACAGCCGCGCATCGTATTTTGCCATGTAATTAAAATGTACGGATGAGAACCATATGGACTTGAACAAAATGCTCCAGTTGACTTGCCTACGTTATCTGCAAGGTCGACCCATCTTTCTTTGAATCCTTTTTCGATAATGGAACTATATTCATCCCCGAGTACTTGTAAAGAGTCTTGAATAAGTTTTCCAGCTTCTTCGTAAGTAATTGTCGGATTAAATTCGGGATCTAAAGGTGCGTGTAAGTCGCAGAACAGCATTTCATCGAGTCCTAATACTTTCTTTTTTAAATCTGCAAAACGGCGCATATGAGGCGCCAATTCTTTATAAATAATATCGAGTTGATTGTTATACATTTCAAGTGGAACTTTTTGAGGTTCCAAAAGCATATGAGTAACAGATTCAAATTTGCGTAAGCGAGAGAGTGTTACTTGTTTTTTTACTTCAGTCGCATATGTTGTTGCCACTGTATTCTTATATCGTTTCAAGGTGGAAACAAATGATGAGTATGCTTTCCTACGTATGTCTGCGCTTGGAGAAAACTCATATTTGCTTTCAAATAATGCAAACGACACAGGGAGTTCATTTCCTTGTTCATCTTGTATGGAGTTAAAATCCATATCGGCTAATTTAGTCATACCGTAAATTTTGTATGGAGAACTATGTACTTCGCCAAGTGCAGCAAGTGCTTCTTCAGTTTCAGGAGAGAGCGTGTGCGGCCTTTTTTGTAATATGTCTAGTAATGATTTACGGAAAGGTTCAAGTTTTGTTTCTTCCGTTAAATATTTTTCAATTGTGCCTTCTTCTAATGAGAGAATTTCATTATGAATAAAGGATAGCGCCGTATGTACTTTCGTCCATAAAGCGGCAATTTTGGAAGAGTTCGCTTGAATAACTGGATTTGTACGATCAGTAGATTCTTTTAAATTTGCATATGAATATAGTTTTGTTAACTTCATTAAAAGCTCTTCTTCTAAAAGTAGGCAATGTAATAAGGTGGTAGGGCTATTGTGTAATTGTCCTTTAAACGCATCAAGTTTTTTTATATCATCTGTTAATACACGTAATGCAGTTTCCCACTCTTTATCAGATTCGTATAAATCAGAGAGGTCCCATGTTAATTCAGTAGGAACTTCTGCACGAATATAGCGTTTCTCAATTACATCTTTCATATATTATATCCCCCTTATTATAAGTATCTAAAAATATGATACTAGAAAATTCAGTAAAATTAAAATATTTTACATTTCTATATATGAAAAAGGACAAGCATAAAACTGCTTGTCCTTCGAGTTAAGTTTAAAAATTAATATACTTTATCACCGTTGAAAATAGAGTTTTTTACGACTACATAATCTACAGTACGAATGGAGTCTAATTTTGTTCCACCAGCGTAAGAGATAGAAGATTGAAGATCTTGTTCCATTTCGATTAAAGTGTCTTCTAAAGAACCTTTATGCTCAACGAACATTTTCTTACCTTCAACGTTTTTCTTCTCACCTTTTTGGAATTCAGAAGCTGAACCGAAGTACTCTTTATAAAGTTTGCCGTCTTTTTCGATTGTTTCCCCTGGAGACTCTTCATGACCAGCGAATAGAGAACCGATCATAACCATAGTCGCCCCAAATCGAATAGATTTAGCTACGTCGCCATGTGTACGAATACCACCGTCAGCGATAATTGGTTTACTTGCAGCTTTTGCACACCAGCGAAGTGCAGCTAGTTGCCAACCACCAGTTCCAAAGCCTGTTTTAATTTTAGTAATACAAACTTTACCAGGTCCAATACCAACTTTTGTTGCGTCAGCACCAGCGTTCTCTAATTCTCTTACCGCTTCTGGAGTTCCAACGTTTCCAGCGATAACGAAGCTTTCTGGTAAATGCTTTTTAATATGTTGAATCATGTTGATTACAGCATTAGAATGTCCATGCGCAATATCAATCGTGATGTATTCAGGCGTAAGGTGCTCAGCAGCTAATTGTTGTACGAATTCATACTCGTCTTCTTTTACACCAACGCTAATAGAAGCGATTAATCCACGTGATTGCATATCTCTGATGAATGAGATTCGTTTCTCTGGTTGGAAACGATGCATGATATAGAAGTAATTATTTTCAGCTAAATACGTTGCAATTCTTTCATCAATAATCGTTTGCATATTTGCAGGTACGACAGGTAATTTAAATTTATGTTTTCCTAAAGTGACAGTTGTATCACATTCAGAGCGGCTATTTACAATGCATTTTGCAGGAATTAATTGAATATCTTCATAGTCGAATACGTTTTCCATCATTTACACCCCTAAAATACGAATATTTTATTTTTATTAATTAAAAATGTTCGTCCATATGATAATTTACATTGTTTTCATTAAAAAGTCAAAGGATTTCTTAACGTTTTTTTAAAAAGTAGATTTTATATGTAAAAAACAACGTTAAAAACGAATTTAAAATGTTTTTTGTTTTATATTGTTCGTCTATAAAAAGGTTGAAAAATTAAGATAATTATACAAGGATGTATGTATTCTTTTTATTTTTTTTGAGTGGATGTAGGATTCTATGAAAAGGTTAATGCTAATAATACGAGCAAAAGATGTTATCAAGTAGTTGAACAATATATGAAATGATAAGGTTTATTTCTATGTAAAAAGATGAATCTGGCATAATCCATCTTTTTATGTGAGGTTTCAAGTATAATAAGTAGGGCGATAGTAACGTATACAAAAGATAAAAAAGAAAATAATACAGAATAAAATGAGGTTAATATATGAGTGAAAAAGGGTTTTTTGAGTATAAATTAAGTAAAGAAATTGTAAGGGCACTTACTGGGTTAGGGTATGATCATCCAACAGAAGTACAAGGTAAGGTTATTCCAGTCGCATTACAAAAGAAGGATCTTGTTGTGAAGTCCCAGACGGGAAGTGGAAAAACAGCTTCATTTGGTATTCCACTTTGTGAAATGGTGGAGTGGGCAGAGAATAAACCACAAGCATTAGTTTTAACACCAACGAGAGAGCTTGCGGTACAGGTGAAAGAAGATATTACAAATATAGGGCGATTCAAAAGAATTAAAGCCGCCGCAATTTATGGTAAATCCCCATTTGCACGTCAAAAATTAGAGTTAAAGCAAAAGACGCATATTGTAGTAGGGACTCCAGGGCGTGTATTGGATCATATTGAAAAAGGGACCCTTTCTTTAGAGCGATTAAAATATTTAGTGATTGATGAAGCGGATGAAATGCTAAACATGGGCTTTATCGATCAAGTAGAGGCAATTATTGATGAATTACCTACAAATAGAATGACAATGCTATTTTCAGCAACTTTACCGGAAGATGTTGAAAGGTTATCACGTACATATATGAATGCACCAACTCATATTGAAATTAAAGCGGCTGGGATTACGACGGATAAAATTGAACATACTCTTTTTGAGGCGATAGAAGACGAGAAGCTTTCACTACTTAAAGATGTAACAACGATTGAGAATCCTGATAGCTGTATTATTTTCTGCCGTACACAAGAAAATGTAGATCATGTATATAGACAATTAAAACGAGCTAACTATCCTTGTGACAAAATACATGGTGGTATGGTACAAGAAGATCGTTTTGAAGTCATGGATGATTTTAGAAAAGGAAAATTTCGTTATTTAGTAGCAACAGACGTGGCTGCGAGGGGAATTGATATTGATAATATTACACATGTTATTAATTATGATATTCCACTTGAAAAAGAAAGCTATGTACATCGTACTGGAAGAACGGGACGAGCTGGAAATAGTGGAAAAGCTATTACATTTATAACACCATATGAAAATAGATTTTTAGAAGAGATTGAGGAGTATATTGGCTTTGAAATTCCAAAGGCAATTGGACCTTCAAAAGAAGAAGTTATGAAAGGGAAAGCTGCATTTGAAGAAAAGATACATGCTAAACCAATTATAAAGAAAGATAAAAATGCAGACATCAACAAAGGCATTATGAAGCTTTACTTTAATGGCGGGAAGAAAAAGAAAATTAGGGCGGTAGATTTCGTCGGTACAATCGCTAAAATTAAAGGTATTACAGCAGAAGATATAGGCATTATTACGATACAAGATAATGTTTCTTACGTTGAAATATTAAATGGAAAAGGACCACTTGTCTTGAAAGTCATGAAGACTACAACGATTAAAGGGAAACAACTAAAAGTTCATGAAGCAATTAAGTAAATAAAAACTATCCACTTTAATAGGTGGATAGTTTTTATTTATGATTCTTTTAAATCATCCACTAGTTGCTCCGCTAAACGTCTATACATATTACTCATAGTCACGAAGGATGTTAGTAGTAGAAATTTTTCTAGCTTTGTGTCTTCTAAGGAAGAAATCTCATTTACTTCTGTAACACGGTTATTTACGTCTTGTTTAAAGCTTTCGACATTGCTTTCAGTAAGAGCAAGATAATTTTTGTATAACGTATTTAATTCGAATGAATCATCATTTAATAAGGAGTCATTTATAGTTTCTAATGAACTTTTTATGTCGTTAATGGAAAGAGCACCTTTTAATTGATAAATTAAGCTAATTAAAATCATATGCTCTTTTGAATACTTTTTATTTTTGATAGGGATGAATAGTTTCCCTTTTGCGTAATTATTAATCATCGTTTTTGTTAATACTTTTTCATCATCCGTTCTCGTTGTATCTGCATAAGTATTCTCAAATAGTTGGACAACTTGATCTACATATAAGTCGACATTTGGAATATCCTCAAGTTTAATATTTTTTTCTAAATGCAATGTCTCAAGTAATTCATTTATATTTTCCACGTAGAATCCCTCACTTTTATAACTTAGTGGAACTTAATGTCTAATACATCCTTAAATATGGTATTACGAAACAAATAAATTGTAAATGTTGACCTTAAAAAGAAATGTGTATATAATTACACGTAGTTATTAAAACTACATGTAATTATATGAGGGGTGTTATTATGAATGCTTACGTAAGGGAACCAGTTAATGCATTTACTCACTTAGGTGGAGCGATATTATCATTTATTGCCTTATTAGCTATGCTTGTGAAAGTTTCTATCAAGATGCCATCATTTGCTGCAATTACAGCTGTTATTTTGTTTGGGATTGGAATGATGGTCCTTTATACGGCATCAGCTGTATATCATAGTGTTGTGGCCAATGAACGTGTTATTTACTTCTTTAGGAAGCTAGATCATTCTATGATTTTTATATTAATTGCAGGTACATATGCACCCTTTTGCTTAATTACATTAAATTCAGCAAGTGGTTTGCTATTATTTTGTTTAGTCTATGCAACTGCGATTTGTGGCATTGTGTTTAAAATGTTTTGGTTTAATTGTCCAAGATGGTTATCGACAGCAATTTATATTACGATGGGTTGGTTAATTGTTTTATTCTTTGCACCGTTAGCTGAGAATTTAAGTACAGGGGGCATTGTTTTCTTAGTACTTGGGGGCATTTTTTATACAATTGGTGGATTTATTTATGGAACAAAGCCAAAATGGCTAGAGTTTAAATATATGGGACATCATGAGATTTTTCACGTTTTTGTATTATTAGGTAGTCTTGCACATTTTCTAAGTGTATATTGTTACGTAATTTAATAAGAAAAACGCCACATAACAAAAATTATGTGGCGTTTTTCTTATTACTTGATTGGAATCGTATATGTTATAAAATTATTATGGGATAAAATGTAAGTTTCTGTGTTCGCATATTAAACATAGGATAAGAAATATGTGATATACTTTGAGAAGTTTATAATGAATGAAATATGGAGGACTATAATTATGGCAATACTTGTAACAGGTGGAGCAGGGTATATTGGTAGTCATACATGTGTAGAATTACTAAATAGCGGTTACGAAATTATAGTAGTTGATAATCTTTCGAATAGCTCGGTAGAATCTATAAATCGAGTGAAAGAAATAACAGGAAAGCAATTTAAGTTTTATAAAGAAGATGTTTTAAATCAAGAAGCACTTGACGCGATTTTTGAAGAAAATGCAATCGAAGCAGTTATTCACTTTGCAGGGTTTAAAGCTGTAGGGGAATCAGTAGCAATTCCATTAACATATTATCATAACAACATTACGAGCACTTTAGTGCTATGTGAAGTAATGCAGAAACATAATGTAAAGAAGATGATTTTTAGTTCATCCGCAACTGTATATGGTATCCCGGAAACGTCACCGATTACAGAGGAGTTTCCATTAAGTGCAACAAATCCATATGGTCAAACGAAATTAATGATTGAGCAAATTATGCGTGATGTAGCATTTGCAGATAGAGAATGGAGTATCGCATTACTTCGCTATTTCAACCCATTTGGTGCACATGAAAGTGGACGTATTGGAGAGGATCCAAATGGAATTCCAAATAACTTAATGCCATATGTCACACAAGTGGCAGTAGGTAAGCTAAAAGAATTAAGTGTATTTGGAAATGACTACCCAACGAAAGATGGAACAGGCATCCGTGACTACATACATGTTGTAGACTTAGCAAAAGGTCACGTAAAAGCGCTAGAGAAAGTACTGAATACAACAGGAGTAGATGCTTATAATTTGGGCACAGGTACAGGGTATAGTGTACTTGAGATGGTTGAAGCATTTGAAAGGGTTTCAGGAAAAAAGGTTCCTTATAAAATTACAGAGCGTCGTCCTGGCGATGTGGCAATATGTTTTGCAGATGCATCAAAGGCAAAACGTGAACTAGGATGGGAAGCAAAACGTGGATTAGAAGAAATGTGTGCAGATTCTTGGAGATGGCAATCAAATAATAAAAATGGCTATTTGGAAGTTTAATATGTAGATATAAAAAATGACCTTTGCATGAGCAAAGGTCATTTTTGTATTTATTTCCCGTTAAGTTTATTAGCTAATTTGGTAAAAAAGGTCCGCTGTTTTATAGGAATATTTGACTGGCAAAATGTATAATAATCAATATCTTTAATGTAAGTAAAGAGTCTAGAAATAGCATATAGGAATGTAATAGAAGATCCAACTGCGAAACTAATGCCGTAACCATTGAATCCAAATGGAAGCAGGATAAGGCTTAATAACAAGTTTGCAAAAAAGAAAATAGCTGATGTTCGAAATGCCCCTTTACGATCCTCAAAGTATAGAAGTAGTAATGTAATAACGAGCACCATTCCATTTGCATAAGCACCAACTATAGTTAGTTGCAGAATAGAGTAATTAAGTGTTGTGTTTCCAGATTGCGAACTAAACATCCATATTATAAAAATAATAAGTAAGGAAAAAATACCTTGATTACGAAGTATACGTTCCATTTCCTGCTTTAAGACAAAGTTCATGGAATCTTTTAATTGTAAAAGCGTATGTAATGTTCCGCCATTGTTTACCGAACCGAAGAACTTTTTATATCTTTCATAAAACCTGGTTTCAATGGATACTACAAAGAAAATATAGGTTGGGATAATACTTAAATACGCCCAGAAAACAGCAGTATCATAAATTTGATGATAAATAAATGTGTTTTCAATATTTCCCCGACCGTCTCCAAACCAAATAACAAAATTACATACCCAAATACCCACATTGTAAAATAGGCTTGACCAAAATAACTCTGGATATTTATCTAAATAAGAAAGAAAGGTAAATTGTTCAGTAGCATCGCTATTTGGAAACATTCGTACAATAACGATACTTAACCATACTAGTGTAATGAAAGTACCAATTGTAAAAGAAATTAAAAGCAATAGGGCAGATCCATGTTCTAACCCAAGTGTAGGGTGCCAGTAAGCTACTAGGATAATTCCTAATAGGGAAAAAATGGATCCGATTAAAAATGCCAGTGCAATTGATTGATAATCTTTAGCTGCTGTTAAATAAATGGACTGAATCCAGATGATATTTAAAGCTAAAAATAAAAATAGCATCACGATTTTATAATATAAAGCTAACGGTGTGAAAAATGCAAACAAAAGCCATAACATAATAGCTAAAAAAAGTGTGATCTTCGTCATTCCTAAAAATGAAGAAAATACTTTATCAGCTTTTTGTTCGTATAAAAGGTCAGCTACATATCTAGTTACAATGAGCTGCAATGCTCCGTAAATAATTTGAGAAAAAATAAAGCAATATGAAATTGAAATAGTGAAAAGACGCTGTTCTTCAATTGAAATAGAATGAAATAAACTCAAAATGAATCTAATAGTTGTTACTGCTAAAATAACGACTAACCAAGGACCAGCTGTAACAAATAACGAAAATCCATAAGCTTTTACCCTTGAAGAATAGTAGTCTTCCTGAAATAATTTTTGTAATCGAAATCCTATACCTGCCATGTTTTCGCACCCCTTTCTAAATAAAGCTTACGATAACTATCAACAACACCTGATAATTGATAATATGCTTCAATACGATTACGCCCATTGTTTCCGAATTGTTGAATGGATTCAGGGTGGCGATAATACCATTCTAAGTGGGTGGCAACTTGTTCAGGAGATACAGGTGGTACAACAAAGCCACATTGGCCGTAAGGATCTTCATCTTGTCCATAAATTAACTCCTTACAAGAACCAACGTCTGTAACAACCCATGGTAATCCCGATGCCATTCCTTCTAACATAGCTAGTGGTTGCCCTTCAGATATGCTAGTTAATACGAGAATATCCGTTTGTTTTAAGTAATCTTTAATGTTTACTCTGCCAGTCATTATTACATGTTCTTTTAATCCAAGTTGCTGAATTAAATCACGACATTCTTGGGCATACTCTGGTTCTTCTGTATCAGGACCTAATAAGTAGAAGATAAACGGAATATCTTTTTCTAATAATAATTTAGCTGCATAAATCATTGTTTTTACGTCTTTAATTGGCACAACTCGTATAATAGCAGAAATAATGAGTTTATCTGAATTATGTTTTGGCTTACGTAGCCCTTTATAGTCAGATAAAGTAACACCATTTGGAACAATTTTTAGTTTATGGGCCGGAGCTCCTAGTTCTTTTTGATATGCACTATTCCGTCCGAATAACGTAATCACATCAGCAGCTTGTTCATATGCTTGGTGAGATAAATGATGGAAGAAAGAAACCCATCTTTTTTTGTATTCGATTGGTATCCAAGTTGATTGGAGTATTTCCTCTTCACGTTCCCGAGAATAAATACCATGCTCTGTTAGAATAAATGGTATGTCAGATTTGGCACTAATTGCAGCTCCAAGAAGCCCACCATAGCCTGTAGATACAGAATGGATAAGATCTAATTCAGGAAAATCAATTTGTAAAATTTGAATGATTGGTGTGAACATAGATCTCCACATCCAAAAGTAATTTAAGAAAGAACCACTACTTTCTTCATACAAATAGCTTTCTTTCACTATTTCATAAAATTCACGACTTTCGAAGAAGGAATGTAGTGTTCCTAGCTTTTGCTTGTTCCCTAATATTTGTAATGCTTCTGTGTCGTTAGCTTGGAATGTAAACCATTTTTGAAGTGTTTGTACTTCATCAGTCGTTAAATTGGTTTTTATATGGTTTGAGTCACTTTCTGATTGTAAGGGAATCATAATGATATCTTTTACATTGTTAGGAATTTCATATTGATATTCCTCTTCTGTTTTTATTTGCGGTACGATCGCAAAGATGGTGAATTCATGTTCTTTAAATTGTTGGATAATCATTTGTACCCAACTTGCTACTCCGCCACTGACAAAAGGATAACTTCCTTCAACGACTAAACCTATTCTCATCTGCTATACCCCTTTAATTGGAATTGTAGCGTTAGCTTGTTTTAATATAACGCTATAAATTTGTGAATCTAGCTTTGTAACTGTGCCGTATGGGAATGAACCGGTTTTTAATTTTTTCCCTTCTTCCACACGTATAATCGTTGCAGTGTGGTTTGGTAATCCTTTATATGCAATGTGAACAGCATCATCTTCATAAGAAACAGCTAAATCACCGGTTTGATAAATTTTCATGGAAGCAGTTGCTTCACTTTGTGTCATACTTTTTATATAAGGATATTTTTCTCGTATTTCTTTAATTGTCGTTTTATAAGCTTTAAATAATTCTTCCCACGTTAAATTACCCGAACGTTTTTCATCAAGGATATCATCTGGATGGACGAAATGTGAGATAACCCCTAAATTTGCAGTAACATCAGCTAAAATAAATTGTTCTTCATCTGAAATGGCATAGCCACTCGTAATACGTGGGAAGTGATAAATATTTTTGTTGTGCTCGTCTGGTCCAAATTCTTGAATTAAACTGCCGTTACTTTTACTTCCCACATATAGAGAAGCAACTGTTTCCATAGTTGGGACCGCGTCGTTTAATGCACTTAATCCAGTCGTATTTATAATATTGGATGGTGGTACATAGGTTTTCAGTTTTTCGTTTGGAAAGAAGTTATACACGAGTCTTTGTAAAGCATCTAAGGATCTCTCCATGTCCTCTTTTGAATTCCATGGAACATATTCAAGTGCTTTATCTACTGGGTCTGGTGGTAATAATAAAGGTTGATGGTTATAGCCATGAATACCGATTTCTCCACCGTGACTTAATAATTCTCTCCCAAATAATAAATAGGTATTTCTATTTTTACCTGTAAAATTTTCAAAGGGTGGCGTTACTTTATTTTGATATGTCCCAATTGCAACCCCTGTATATTTAATATCAAGCTCTTCAGAGATATCCTTCATATTTTTCCACCAATGTTTTTTATAAAATTCTTCAACAGAAATTTTTTCTGTTGTTAAGTTTTTTAGTTCTCCACTTGGAATTGGAGATGGGAAGTCATCGATATACATAATCTCCGCTCCAAGTTGTACTGTAGCGAAAGTCGGGAAAATAGTACCCAGTGATTGAACGAACATACCTCTACCTAATTTATCGTTCAATGCTGTTGTATTCCAATATAAGACTTTTCCTTCACCGTAGTCATTGGTCCAAAGGATGGGAGTATCTTCTGCAGTAATCCAAGTATTAGTTGTATTCTCATCTAGCGTAATATTCATTGAGCTATGAGTGAACAATGGAGAAGAACTTGAGAGATCAGGATAACCAGGGAATAAAACTTCTTCAAAGGTTAATCCCTTCACATCTTTGAAGCCTTCTTTTTTTGTAATACCAAATAATGTGTTCCAGGAAGAATCTGAATCAAGTCGGTTTGCGATAATAATTCTTCCGCCCATTTGTACAAAATTTTGAATATCGGCTTGTGGAAGTTGCGCCATTATTTCACCTGTAATAATAATTCCTGTATAGGGAGAGGGAGTAAGTCCCTTAATTTCATTAGCTGTAATATTTTTATAGTGTAGGTGTGCGTAATCCATTGCCTTTTTCGTATTAAATTCGACTTGTTGCCCTAATGTATTATCCGTTTTTAAAACGTATAATTGCATTTTTTGTCCATTTTGGGCTACATCTTTTGCTTTGAGTGTTTTAACAGTATCTGTTTCTTTAGTTTTAGGAACAGAAAACTTTTGATAGAAATTTTCTGTTCGATATATAAGGATGGATATAATTAAGAGAAATAAAATGATACTAACAATTCCGATATATATATTAATCCCCTTTTTCAATGTGTGCGCCTCCAAACTGCCTTACAAATAATTGATATTTACGCGGTAGTATATGAACTCTTTTTGCAGCTGCTAGATTATTGATTAAGTTATAGAGCTCGTCCCATAACTTTTGCTCATAATATATTTCAAGTAACCCAACGTAACCGTAATATGATTCAGGATAGAAATGAATAAGATTTAAAAATTGTTCTTCAGACTTTGCATATTGTTTTGTATGTAGAAACAGATTTCCAAGGTGGAAAGGATAAAGAGGTTCGGTAGGGAATAGTTCTACACTTTGTGTAATAAAATTCATAAATTCGGCGATTATTTTTTCCTTTTGCTGATTAGAAAGAAGACCACTGTCTACATATCTTAAATAGTTAGAAACCAATTCTTTTGCAATTTCATTTTGTGGATTTTGTAGGAATTGCTTATTTAAGTATTCGATCTGTTTTTCGTACCGTTCATTTAGTAAATTAATAGTAGTTGCTGCGTAATGTACAGTTTCAGGATCTTTATGGTGAATGGCTTCTTTCAATAAGCCTCCTTCATTGGAAATAGGGGAGGAGCTTAACTGTACAATGAGTTGTTTATGTAATTCAGGCTTATCTAGTTCTAATCCAGAAGAAAATGAAATTAGGTCCATATCTTGTTTTGCTGATGCCAAAATATCTTCATAATGATCAACTTGAAAGGAAACATACTCAGAGTATTGCTGTAACCACTCGGTCTTGGAGCGTCTTATATTCAGTAATAACATGATTGCTGATACAATAAGTCCGACAAGCGGGAAAAGGAGAGAGATAATCAAGCAAAACTCAATAATTCCTTTCTTATCTTCAGTAATCAAACCTTTCGTAAATCGAAATAAAAGAAAAACCAAAATAGCATAAATAAAGTAAAGAAGGAGTAAAATCATTAGAATACCACTCCTTTAGAAGAAAGAGCGTTTTGTATACGAGTTTTGACTGGTAATAAAAATTTTTCTTCAGTGCCAGGTAATAGAATCATAACTTTTTGTTCGGTCGTACTATAACCGAATATATCAATATCACGCAAATGATCTTTTAAAATAGAATTTATCATTTCTAAGGAATCTTGTGGAACAGTAAATTCAAAATAGGAATATGGATAAGATAATGTTTCGTAACGTTTCTTTTCTATTTTTAGTAAATGTTCAAATTCATCTTCATAATAAATGCTCGTTTTAGGGAATGTACGATCCTCTTGACTTGATAGCCAAAGATTAGAAGCGTTTTGTAAACGATCACCCATCCAGCGTAAATACCATGTGAAAAGTTCGAATTGCTCAGAAGTTACTTTTGAAAATTCAATTTCGTCTAATATAATGACATATTGTACATCATCTTGGAATAGGACGGGACCAACTAAAAGTGGAGCGTCTTGAAAATCCTCTTCTGTACGGAAAAAAGGTCGATTATGTGCTAGAGCATTTTTGATGACTAGCGAAGCATTTTTAACAAAAATGGATTGAGGTAAGGTATTTTTACCAGTTTCTGCTCTTAATTTAATACGAAGTGATTGTTTATTGTTATCGACGTGATAGATACCAATTTTTTTTGCTCCGAAATACATTTTTAATACATTTATCCCCTCATCGAGTACAATTTCAGGATGTGTATGATTTAAAGCTTTAAACATATGATACATTTTAGATAAGTGATTATTTGATTCAAGTACACGAGAACGTAGTGTAATACGTGTTTCATCCAATTGTTTCACAACATATTTTAATTCTTTATTTTCGGCTTTTAGCTCATTATTTATCATATGTACATCTTCATACCGTTCCTTTTGTGCAGTACTCATTAGTCCACAACATAAACTAATAACAAGTAAGAAAATCCAATTAATCCAGTAATCTAATGAATAAAAGTACAGTAATATATCATCTTCCTTATATATACCGCTTACAAAAATATAAATCATTGCTTCTAGAAAGGTGAAAAGGGCGATAGATATGCCATACCGGCTAGAAATAATTAATGTAATAAATAAGAGTAAGAAGTATTCATACGTTGGTGTTAGAAAATCAGTTAGTATTGAGAGAAAAAATAGAGCAATAAAGAGAATCGTAGGTTCAATCATTTTTTGTAATAAATTAGATTGTCTATAGTGCATAAAAAATCCCTTCTTTCGTTTGCAAATTTAATTTTGAGGAATAGTACACTGAAATAAAATACATAATTTAAAAGAATTATTTTAAAATATATAAAGCCCAAATCATTTTATCAACAGAGATGTAGTAAATTCAAGTGAAATAAATTCTAATTTTTGTTAATGTATTGTATTTATTGGGATTTTTATTAAATATCGAGCTTGAAAAAATGTAAAATGTTATTGTATTACTATACTTGTATTAATATTTAAAATGATAAAAAATTACAGTTTTATAGGGGGGGAATATTATTATGGAGTGGAAACGTTCCATATGCTTTTTAGCTATATTTTCTTTTATTTTTTCCTCAAGTACATCCACCCAAGCAAATGTCGTGGAACCAGTTTTAAAAAATGTACGAAGTTATAAAATTTATTATGGTGAAGCAAATGAGCAAGTAATTGAGGGACTTTCAAAGTATGACATGGTCATTATAGAGCCATATGCATTTTCGAAAGAGCAAGTTCAGCAATTAAAAAAATCAGGAACAGTAGTCCTTGGGTATGTTAGTGTTTTAGAATTAGAATCGTGGCATAAATCGCAAGTAGTTGAATCAGACTATTATTATCGAGACGGTAAGAAAATGAAGATTGAGCAGTGGGATACATATATTATGAATTTAGCTGATGAACATTACCGACGGATTGTTGTAAATAAGGTGAAACAGCAAATTATTGGAAAAGGAATAGACGGTGTGTTTTTAGATACCGCTGGTGATATTGACGACTATTTTTATGATCAGCCAGTTACACAAGGGAAATTTCGCGAAGCATATGTAAATTTATTAAAAGAAATAAAAGGTGTTAATTCTGATTTGCTTCTTATACAGAATTGGGGATTTGACACAATCAAAAATACATCCTTGAATTTTATACATGGTGTATTGTGGGAGGACTTCAATAAACAAGTTATTACGAAAGATGAATGGAGTCAAAATTGGATGCACTATTTTAAACAACAAAGTAATAAGATTGTAACGTTTACCGTTACTCCAAATACCGTATCTAAAAAATATAGTTCTATAAATGGATTTATTCCTACAATTAATCCGAATGATATTTATGATAAATAGCAATTATTAGGGATGAGAAACTATCAATATTGAATATGAAAGTTTAGGTCAGTATACGATTATCTTATAAAGATGAATGTATTACTGACTAGCTCATTTTATAATATTCCATGTTAGAAATTAGTAGAATAAGATAGAAAAAGTGCATTATCCTATTAACTTTTATAGAAATAAAAAACGTAATATTTAAAATAACATCAATACTTGTGTCATGGTTAGAGTACGTTTATAATCAAGGAATCCTATTAATGTTCTGATAGGGTTATTTATGATTGAAAGCGTTTTAAATTCGGTGTTCTTCAAGGTAGGAAGTCTGACCTATTTGGATTAAAAATTATGTATGTAGTTTTAAATAGGAAGAAAAATAATAAAGAATTACTTTATATTGTGGGGAGGTTAAAAGTGTGAAAGGGAAAGACTTTCACACGAATACATATGGGTTACGTAGGATTATTACTTTCGGGTGCAGCTTTATTTTTAAATAGTCTCGTTATATTAGGAAAAGCAGAGATGAAAAGTGCAGGTGTTTTTAATTTATTTGTGGGTGCACTACAAATTATTATTCCGTTCTATTTAATCATGATTTCTGATCAAAGTAATTGGACGGTATATTCATATGCAGCTACTTTCTTATTCGGATTAACCTATTTATATGTAGGTGTTACTTTTATAAAAGGAATGGATAGTAGCGGTTTAGGTTGGTTCTGCATTTGGGTAGCAATTATTGCTTTATTCTATATGGTTGTTTCATTTGTTCAATTCCACGATGTTGTGAATGCGTTAACGTGGTTTATGTGGGCATTACTTTGGTATTTATTCTTTGTATTAAATACACAAAAAAAGAACATCAATCAATATCTTGGAAGGATTGCCTTCGTACAATCATGGGTAACATTGACGTTACCTTCACTCTTTTATTTTATGGGAGTATGGGGAGAGGGATTCGTATATGAATTATGGGTTTATGTATCTGTAATTTCTATTTTATACTTCTGTTATTGTATTTATAAATATCGAGTACGTTAATATATTTTTTGTAGAAAAGCATGGAATCGTTAAACGTGTTCCATGCTTTTTATATGTTAGCATTTATAATAGAGAGGTAGTATTTTACAATTTATCGAAATGGGGATGATAAAGTTGAAAAAAGTATTGGTGCTAGGGGGAACTAGATTTTTTGGTAAACATTTAGTAGAAGCACTTTTGCAAGACGGGCACGATGTAACGATTGCGACGAGAGGAATTACGGAAGATTTTTTTGGGAGTAGAGTAAAAAGACTTATTGTAGATAGAGAAGATGAAAAACAACTAACAGAGCGTCTAACAGATAAAAGTTATGATATTGTATACGATAATTTATGCTATAGCTCGAATGCAGCGAAGATAATATGTGAAGTGTTACGAGGGAAAACGAAGAAGTATGTTATGACATCTTCAATGGCTGTCTATGAACCTGCACTAAGCTTATCAGAAGAAGACTTTAATCCGTACGAGTATGCAATCGCGTATGGAGATAGGAATGACTTCAATTATGGTGAAGGAAAGAGATTAGCCGAAGCCGTTGTATTTCAACAAGCAACATTCCCAGTTGTTGCAGCTCGTTTTCCGGTTGTTATTGGAGAAAACGATTATACGAAAAGGTTACAATTTTACGTTGAACATATTGTGAGAGAAGAACCTGTCGCAGTGAATGATCTAGATGGAAAATTGTCGTTTATACATGAAGAAGAAGCCGGGGAATTTTTAGCTTGGTGTGGGATGAAAGATATAGAAGGGCCAATTAATGCTTGTAGCAACGGGGTAGTTTCTACTCGGGAAATTATTCATTTTATAGAAGAAAATACGGGAATAAAATCACTCATTCAAGAAGTAGGAGATCATGTAGCACCTTATAATGAATTGACTAATTGTACATTACATAATGGAAAAGCTAATGAATTAGGATTCCCGTTCCGAGGGTTGAAAATAGAAATAGAAAAAGTATTACGTTATTACATACATGCAATGAAATGATCATAAATCCCCCGGTGGCAATCCGGGGGATTCTGGAGGATTTCGACAATACTAATTTTACATTACCAAACTTACCTTATACGCACGACTAATGTTTTTGTGATTGAATTGCTTGTAAATATTTTTCATTTACCCGGTCCCAGTTCACTGTATGCCACCAGTTGGTAACAAATTCTGGGCGACGATTTTGGTACTTTAAATAATAGGCATGTTCCCATACATCAATGACAAGTAATGGAATTTTTCCTTCTTGCAAAGGTGTATCTTGATTAGGTGTACTCATTACAGTAAGTTCTTCACCATCAAGGACAAGCCATCCATAACCACTTCCAAAACGGCTAATTGCTGCTTTAGACAGTTGATCTTTTAAGTTGTCAAAGGTATTGAAATAATAATCAATTACTTTTGCAACGTCTCCATTAGGCTCGCCGCCACCCCGTGGGCTCATTACTTCCCAAAAAAGACTATGACAATAATGTCCACCACCGTTATTTCTGACAGCTGTAACAATTTCCTTTGGTAAAGCTTCTAAATTACATAGTAACTCTTCTAAAGATTTATTATGTAATTCCGAATAGTTTTCTAATGCGGCATTCAAATTATTTACGTATGTCGCATGGTGCTTTCCATGATGAATAGAAAGTGTATTGCTATCGATATATGGCTCTAGTTCATCATAGTCATATGAAAGCTTTGGCAATTGAAATGAAGACATGACATTTCCTCCTTTCTCTCTAAAAGTTGGTCTAGGTAAAAATAATTTACCTGAGTAAAAAATACACCTATTTTTCATGAAAGTCAATAGTAATCTCTTAATTTTCTGAAAGATAGTACAATAAAAGTAACACTTCGACTTTCGTTTGTGACTCTTATTCTTTTTGCTTATACTGTAAAGTAATAACGTTTTGTTGAAATAGAAGGAGATCGCTTATGAGTAAAACGAAGCAATTAATAGAGGAAGCGAGTCATTTTATTACGATTTGCTATAAAGAGCTTAATAAAGAACAATTCATAGAAGAACGCATGAAAGAAATTCGAGTTGAAATAGAGAAGACGGGGACGTATGAACATACATTTGAAGAACTTGTTCACGGATCGCGAATGGCATGGCGCAATAGTAATCGATGTATCGGAAGACTATTTTGGAGTAAGATGCACATATTAGATGCACGTGAAGTAAATGATGAGGAAGGTGTATATAATGCATTAATTCATCATATTCAATATGCAACGAACGACGGAAAAGTGAAACCGACCATTACAATTTTTAAGCAATATCAAGGTGAAGAAAATAATATACGAATTTATAATCACCAATTGATTCGGTATGCAGGATATAAAACAGAAATGGGAGTGATTGGTGACTCTCATTCCGCTGTGTTTACAGATTTTTGTCAAGAACTTGGCTGGCAAGGAGAAGGTACGAATTTCGATGTATTGCCACTTGTGTTTTCTATAGATGGAAAAGCGCCGATATATAAAGAAATTCCGAAAGAAGAAGTAAAAGAGGTGCCAATTGAACACCCAGAATACCCAATTTCGTCACTTGGAGTAAAATGGTACGGGGTTCCAATGATTTCAGATATGCGCTTAGAAATTGGCGGTATTTCCTATACAGCAGCTCCGTTTAATGGATGGTATATGGGAACAGAGATTGGGGCACGTAACTTAGCGGATCATGATCGCTATAATTTACTTCCAGCAGTTGCGGAAATGATGGATTTGGATACATCAAGAAACGGTACGTTATGGAAAGATAAGGCATTAGTTGAATTAAACGTGGCTGTTTTACATTCCTTTAAAAAACAAGGAGTCAGTATTGTTGACCATCATACTGCGGCGCAACAATTTCAGCAATTTGAGAAGCAAGAAGCTGCTTCCGGTCGTGTTGTAACGGGCAATTGGGTGTGGCTCATTCCGCCATTATCTCCAGCTACCACTCATATTTATCATAAACCGTATCCGAATGAAATTTTGAAGCCGAATTTTTTTCATAAATAGTTTGTAGTATAGGGCATTTTCTGTAAAAATATAATTTTTTTTAACTACTGTTACGTAGCAAATGGAAGCCTTTACCCTCGGTTATTTTTGGAAGGAGCTTTTTGAACCAAGGAGTTCCTTATGTTATAATCAAATTTCTGTTTCGAAGACCTTATAGAAATATAAGGTCTTTTATTTTGCTTTTTTATGTAAGAGGAATAGAAATTTTCTTTTAAATAAGGGATTTAGCATATTTTTAGGGACAACATAAGTGTGTAGTAAATAGATAAATTATTATGCTTATATAATCATTGTGTTTTGGGTGTAAACAATAAAACATAATAAAGTTGTTTTTTTAGATTGCTGAGGAAGGAGGAAGTGTAAATGAGGATGAAGAGTCGAAAAACGGATTGGCCTGTATTTCTTATTAGTGGTGGTTCGCTTTTATTATTTGTAATTGCGGTTTTCTTAAATAAAAATTATGTAGAGGGAGTCATTAATAGCAGTTTTGCAGCTTCAATTAAATATTTTGGTGCCTTCTGGCAAGTTTTATTAATTGGTACATTTATTGTTGCAATGTGTATGGCGTTCTCGAAATATGGAAGAGTTAAACTTGGGGGATTAGAAAAACCTGAGATTAGTACGGCAAAGTGGCTTGCTATTATTATGTCGACATTACTTGCCGGAGGTGGCGTTTTTTGGGCAGCTGCAGAGCCAATGTACCACTTGATGACGGTGCCGCCGATACATGAAGGTATATCTGCTGGAACGAAAGAAGCAGTAATGCCTGCTTTAGCACAAAGTTATATGCACTGGGGTTTCCTGGCGTGGACGATTTTAGGTACAATCAGTGCGGTAGTTATGATGTATGGGCATTATCATAAAGGTATGCCGTTAAAACCTCGAACGCTTTTATATCCTATTTTTGGTGAGAAATTGCGAAAGAGTTTGCTTGGAACAATGATTGATGCATTTGCCATTATTGCGGTAGCTGCAGGGACGATTGGACCAATCGGATTTTTAGGCTTACAAGCAAGTTATGGCCTACAAGCATTGTTTAATATTCCTGATGTTTTTACTACTCAATTAGCAATTATTATTTGTGTAGTTGCGGTTTCTACTATATCTGCAGTAACAGGAATTAATAAAGGGATTCAAATTATAAGCGATTTAAATGTTAAATTAGCGATTTTATTAATGGTATTTGTATTATTATGTGGACCAGGTGGATTTATTATTGATTCGTTTGTATCTTCGTTTGGATTTTATATAAATGAATTTATTCCAATGAGCACATACCGCGGTGATACAGGTTGGTTAGGATCGTGGACAATCTTTTTCTGGGGATGGTTTATTGGATATGGACCGATGATGGCAATTTTAGTGAGCCGCATTTCAAGAGGAAGAACAATTCGAGAAATCATCGTTGCAATTGGAATTATTGCACCTATTATTACAACGTTTTGGTTTACTATACTAGGGGGATCAGGTGTGTTTTATGAGTTAATGAATCCTGGTTCTATATCGACCGCATTAAGTGCATCTGGTATGCCAGCTGCTATGATTGCAATTACAGAGCAACTGCCGCTCTCTCATATTATTGGACCGGCATTTCTTTTATTAACAATTTTATTTGTGGTGACAACAGGAGATTCAATGGCTTATTCGATTTCGATGGCAGTGACTGGAGACGGGGATCCTAGAATTAGCTTACGAATTTTTTGGTCGCTTATTATGGGAGCAATTGCGGCAATTCTTTTATACATGGGTGAGGGAAGTATTAATGCATTGCAATCATTCATCGTAGTAACAGCTGTCCCAGTATCTGTTCTGTTGTTCCCAATGCTATGGCTAGCCCCTAAAGTGGCAGGGGAACTAGCATTAAAACAAGGTATTGTAAAAGAAGAAGAGCAAACTTCTTTCTTGTTCCAAAAAGCTAGTAGATCAAAATAAATAATTGTATATTTTATATCAAAAGAGGAAGCATTTCATTAGAGATGCTTCCTCTTTGCTATTTATATAACTATCTTTCTTGAAGGAAGATCGTACACTGTGTAGTTTCAATCTATTCTAATACTTTATCCTTCGTCTCTGGGACAAATAATAGCATTGTAACTAAACCGATTGGATAGATAATGAAGATAAGAGATAATGCTCCCATTACATTACCACCTGCAGCAAGTAATCCGATAATAACAGGTCCAAAGCCAGCTAAACCACGTCCAGTACCGAAAATAAAGTTTTCTGCTGTAGAACGAGCTTCAGCGGGATAGTTTTCAGCTAAAATTGCTCCGAATCCTCCCATCATGCCATTTGCAAAGAATCCAAGCAATGCACTTCCCCATAGCAATAATGTTGAATCTGTGAATAAGAAGAAGTAAATGAGACAGTATATAGTACCACCAACATAATAGATTGTAAAAGTTTTACGGCGACCAATTTTATCGGCTAGAATACCAAAAGTTGCAATTCCAATGAGCATGCCAATCGTAGAGATGAACATCCAACCGCTCGCTTTTGCTAATGTGTAGTTATATTTATTCGCCAAAATAGTTGGCATCCATGTAAAGATTCCATAGTATCCGAAGTTCTGGATGAATGACATAATAATAAGACCAATTGTTGTTAGCGTTACTTTTTTATTTGCAAATAGCTTTCGAAGTGGGAACTTTTTCATTTGTTTTAATTGCTCTGCCTCAGTAGTTGTTAAATTACCTTCAGCTTCTTTTTGTAACAATTCTTTTTTGTATCGTTGTTTTTGTTCCCATATTTTCGGTTCACTTAAACTTTTTCGGACATAGACAGCTAGTAGTGCGGGAATGAGTCCAAATAAGAAAACGGCTCTCCATCCAAAGTGTGGAACGATAAATGCTGGTAGGAGTGAAGCGACTAGTACGCCGAATTGCCATCCAAGTGCCACAACGGATGTTGCCTTTGCGCGCATTTCTTTCGACCATGTTTCAGTTACGATGGCCATCCCAATTCCGAATTCACCACCAACTCCCATTCCTACTAAAAAGCGAAGAATTAATAATTGCCAATAATCTGTTGCGAAATAAATAAGTGCTGTCGCGAGTGAAAATAGTAAGATTGTGAAGGCCATCGTACGGATACGCCCAAATAAATCAGCAATAAATCCAAATAAATAAGACCCAATTAGCATTCCTATTGTAGTAGCTAAAGTTAAGTTCCCACCTTCAACAGGGCTTAAATGAAATTCTTTTAAAATGTAGACGAGTACGAAAGATAAGAGCAACATATCTAAGCCTTCTGCTGCATATCCTAGCGCAGACCCAAATAATGTTTTATATCTTTTCCCTTTCGTCTCCTCTGTTGTTGATTGTACATCAGTAGTGACGTTCATCATTATTCCTCCTTATTTTCTTCTACAGTCGCTATGGAAGAATAACAAAAGGCCTTCTCACCTGATATGATGAGAAGGCCAAAAAAGCATACGTATTCCTAGAAAAGAACATACGTATATTGTATTCCGACTTCCTTCTCAACCTCACGGGGTTGGGTTAAAGGACTGTATTATATTACTTTATTTTTAGCACTCTTCTATTAGATTGTCAAATAAAGAGGGAATTGTTATGTGTAAAATATTGCAAAAGGTATTTCATTCTTCTTGACGCCCACTTCACTATTTTCCGATAATAAAACTAACTACTATAAAAAGGAATGAATCACAGATGCTAAATTTAGTACTTATGATGATTGAACGCGTCGGACTTATTGTTATTTTAGGATTTTTACTTTCGCATATTAAAACATTTAGGCGCCTCCTTCATAAGCAAGATGGTTATGTAGATAAGCTTAAGCTTATTTGTATTTTTTCGGTGTTTACAATTGTAAGCAATTACACTGGGATTGAAATAGCGGGTAATACGATTATGAATGAAAATTGGCTACAGGGTGTTTCTTCATCGAGCACAATCGCGAATACACGTATTATGGGTGTTGGAATTAGTGGATTGCTTGGCGGACCTATCGTTGGAATTGGAGTAGGATCGATTGCTGGTATTCACCGTTATATGCTTGGCGGGACGACTGCACTAAGTTGTGCAATCTCTTCAATTTTAGCGGGGGTTATAACAGGTTATATTGGATACATTTTCAAAAAGTATAATCGTACAATTACGCCTAAATTTTCAGCGGTTTTAAGTGTGTTTATCGTTTCTTTAGAAATGATTATGATCTTATTGATTGTAGAGGATGGAATGAGTATTGTGAAGACAATTGCGATACCAATGATCCTTGTAAATAGCTTTGGAAGTTTTATTTTACTTTCTATGATACAAGCTATTTTGCGCCAGGAAGAGAATGCAAAGGCACTTCAGACTCATAAGGTATTACGTATTGCAGATAAAACGTTACCGTATTTTCGCCAAGGGTTAACAGAAGAATCGTGTAAGCATGTGGCACAAATTATTCACCGCTTTACAGGAACTGATGCGGTATCCTTAACAGATACAGAGAAAATATTAGCTCATGTTGGATTAGCATCAGATCACCATATTCCTTCACATAGTTTAATAACTGGTTTGTCGAAAGAAGTGTTACACACAGGAAAAATAATGAAAGCAAAATCACATGAGGTCATTAATTGTCAACATAAAGGATGCCCTTTGCAAGCGGCGATTGTTATTCCACTAACTTCACATGGAAATACGATAGGGACATTAAAACTGTATTTCAAAAATCCTAACCAGTTAAGTCGTGTGGAAGAGGAATTAGCAGAAGGGTTAGCAAAAATATTCTCTACACAACTTGAATTAGGGGAAGCTGAGTTGCAAAGTAAATTATTGCAAGATGCGGAAATAAAGGCATTACAAGCACAAATTAACCCACACTTTTTATTTAATGCGATTAATACAGTATCAGCTTTATGCCGAACAGATGTAGAAAAAGCAAGGAAGTTATTATTACAGCTTAGTGTGTATTTCCGTTGTAATTTACAAGGGGCACGTCAGTTATTGATTCCACTAGAACAAGAATTAAACCATGTACAAGCATACTTATCGCTAGAACAAGCAAGGTTTCCAAATAAGTATGAAGTAAAGGTGTATATTGAGGATGAGCTAAAGACAACTTTAGTACCACCATTTGTTCTTCAACTATTGGTTGAAAATGCGTTGCGACACGCCTTTCCGAAGAAGCAACCAGTATGCGAAGTGGAAGTGCATGTTTTTGAAAAAGAGGGTATGGTTCATTTTGAAGTAAAAGATAATGGGCAGGGAATTGAGGAAGAACGTTTAGAACAATTAGGAAAGATGGTAGTTTCGTCAAAGAAAGGGACTGGAACAGCTTTATATAATATTAATGAACGTCTTATTGGGTTATTTGGGAAAGAAACGATGCTTCATATTGAAAGTGAATTAAATGAGGGGACAGAGGTTACTTTTGTTATTCCGAAAAAAGTAGGGGAGGAAGAGCAGATTGTTAAAAGTACTAGTAGTTGATGATGAAATGTTAGCACGTGATGAACTAAAGTATTTATTAGAGAGAACGAAGGAAGTTGAGATAATTGGTGAGGCTGATTGTGTAGAGGACGCATTAGAAGAGTTAATGAAAAACAAACCAGATATTGTTTTCCTAGACATTCAGTTATCTGATGATAACGGATTTGAAATCGCGAATATATTAAAGAAGATGAAAAATCCACCTGCCATTGTATTTGCGACTGCCTATGATCAATACGCGTTGCAAGCATTTGAAGTAGATGCGTTAGACTATATTTTAAAGCCATTTGATGAAGAACGTATTGTACAAACATTAAAGAAGTATAAAAAACAAAAGCAGTCGCAAATAGAAACGAAGCAAGAAATAAAAGGGGCAGATGTAACGGCAGATATGCATAAATTAGCATTACCAATTGAAGAATCAATCGTACTTGTGAATATTGAAGATATTATATATGTAGGACTTGTGGATGGAAAAGTAACAGTAAAAACAATGAGGGACACATATATAACACACGATACACTTGTGATTTTGGAAAAGAAGTTGCCACAAGCAAGTTTTATGCGTGTTCATCGTAGTTTTATTGCAAATATTAATCACATTACTGAAATTCAGCCATGGTTCAATTCTACTTATAATTTAATTATGAAAGAAGGATCAAAAGTACCTGTTAGTCGTACATATGCAAAAGAACTCAAGAAGCTGCTTCGTATTTAAGAAGCAGCTTTTGTATTTCATCCTTTTATATTTGTAACTGATTCTGTATATTTGACGTTCTGTTATGTAAACGCTTACTAAGGCGGTTATATCCTATACAATAAAGGTACCAAATCGAAAGAGGTGGCAAAAATGAGTACGAAAAAAGTATATAGTTTCTTATCACAAGCCTTCATATTCTCAGCTATTATGTTAATTTCTAATATTATTGCAACACATTTACCAATTCCGATGCCTTCATCGGTAATCGGGTTAGTCATTTTATTTAGTCTATTATGTTTAAAGGTTATTAAATTGGAACAAGTTGAATCACTTGGAACAGCTTTAACAGGTATTATCGGATTCCTTTTCGTCCCATCAGGTATTTCGGTTATTAATTCTCTTGGTGTAATGGGACAATATTTTGTACAAATTTTAACTGTAATTGTTGTTGCAACAGTTATTTTACTCGCTGTAACAGGATTATTTGCACAATTTATTTTAGGAAAAGATAAAAAAGAAACAGAAGATACAAAAGAATTGAAAGTAGTAAATAAAGGACGCAAGCACGGAAAAGTTGCGTAACCATTTTAGTATATATTGTTAGGAGGGAATGAACATGGCAAGCACAATGACTCCATATTTCGGAATCGTCGTTTCATTAATCGCATACGGAATCGGAACATTATTATTCAAGCATTCAAAAGGGTTCTTCTTATTCACACCATTATTCGTAGCGATGGTATTAGGGATTGTCTTTTTAAAAGTAGGTAACTTTACTTTCGAAGAATATAATACTGGTGGAAAAATGATTAGCTTTTTCTTAGAGCCAGCAACAATCGCGTTTGCAATTCCATTATATAAACAAGTGGATAAGTTGAAAAAATATTGGTGGCAAATTTTATCAGCTATCGTGGTTGGATCTATTTGTTCAGTAATTGTCGTGTTCATTGTTGCAAAAGCAATTGGCCTAGATACAGCAGTAATGAATTCAATGTTACCACAAGCGGCAACAACAGCAATTGCATTACCAATCTCTGAAAGTATTGGTGGTATACCAGCAATTACATCATTTGCAGTAATCTTTAACGCAGTCATCGTATACGCATTAGGAGCGTTATTCTTAAAAACATTTAGAGTGAAACATCCAATTGCAAAAGGTTTAGCACTTGGAACAGCAGGTCATGCATTAGGAGTGGCAGTAGGAATTGAAATGGGTGAAGTAGAGGCAGCTATGGCAAGTATTGCTGTAACAGTAGTTGGAGTTGTAACGGTAGTTGTCATACCGATGTTCATGCCATTCATTGGATAGTAAAACTTACTTAAAAAATGAGAAAAGCAAGCTATTTGTAGGACAGATTTCTACTGATAGCTTGCTTTTTATGTTACAGTAGTGGTAAGACCTATTGTGACAAAATGTAAGTTTCCTTAAATCTTCATTAATACTGTGTAGAATACGTTTTGAATTAGGTCATTGTATTGTAAAATAAGAAGTAAGCTACTATAGATCTGCTAAGGTAGGCGTATAATGAGCTTATAAAAATCTTAATATGAATGAATAATTAAAAGTAGAAAAGAGAGAAAAATCTACTTATTAACGTTTTACTTTATAGGACAGGAGAGAGTACTCGTCGATTATGCAAATAAAAAACCTGTTTCAAAGCAAAGGATTTCAGAGGTTACTCGTATTAGTAATACTTGCCCTCGTGTTATACGGGCTGCAAAGTATGTTGAATTTAATTTTAATTACGTTTATTCTTACGTATTTAATGGATCGATTCCAAAAGTTTATTTCCCGCAAATTAGATCATTTCATGCCCATTAATCGAAAACTCATTATAGCATTTCTATATGTCATGTTAATTGGTGGAATTGCTATTACGCTATTTAAATATTTACCAGTATTAACGATACAAATTTCACAATTGATTTATCAATTTAACGTATTTTTAAGAAACCCACCGGACAGTGAATTAATTAAGTATGCAGTTAATGCTGTTAATCATATGGAACTTTCGAAGTATGTAGGACAAGGCGTTGACATTTTGTATAAATCGATTACGAATGTTGGGAAATTTGGCCTTCAAGTGTTACTTTCTTTAATTTTAAGTTTATTTTTCTTATTGGAGAAAGCTCGTATCGTTGCTTTTACTGCAAAATTTAAAGAGAGCAGACTTGCAATTTTCTATACTGAAATCGAGTACTTCGGTAAGAAATTTGCACGTTCATTCGGAAAAGTAATTGAGGCACAATTTTTAATTGCAGTTGTTAACTGCGTTTTATCCGTTATTGCATTATGGATATTAGGATTCCCACAATTATTAGGTTTAGCGTTAATGATCTTCTTACTTGGTTTAATTCCAGTAGCTGGGGTTATCATTTCGTTATTCCCGCTTTGTATGATTGCTTACAATATCGGCGGTATTATGTACGTTGTTTATATTTTAGTTATCGTAACAGTCATTCATGCGCTTGAAAGTTACGTGTTAAATCCGAAGTTTATGTCACAAAAAACAAACTTACCAATTTTCTATACGTTTATGGTATTAATCTTCTCGGAACACTTCTTAGGTGTATGGGGATTAATTATCGGTATTCCAATCTTCATTTTCTTATTAGATGTCTTAGATGTGACAAGTGATGAAATGGAGAAGGACGCTGGGAAAAAATAAAGTGAAGTAAGAAATGAACTGTACCCTATAAAGTGGATAATTTAACAAAAGAATTCTCCTTTGTATTTCATTAAAAATAATTTTGCTCATTTCCTGTATCTCACTTTTATCATCGTTTCCATTATTAATGAGGAATGAGCGTGAAAATGCACCAAACCCCCAAATCATAGACTTTTTTAGTGTCCATGATTTGGGGGTTTATTTATTATTAACGTAAAGACAATTTAATTAATAATTATATATATTTATATATAATTAAATAAATATATTTTGTGATCTTAAAACCCTTCTGGAAATGCCCTTGCCGCAAATTTAAATGAATCAACACCGCCATGATCAGTATATGCAGAGATGGTATATTTTCCACTTGATACCCAATCTGACCAACTAGTACTAAAGTAAAGAGTTTTTTGTGCCCCTGGACTTATACTTTCTTGATAAAGCGTATGGCCTGCTGAATTTATAAGTTTATAGCGTAAAGTACTTGGCCCTGTGTTTTGAATCCAAAATGTAAGGTCATCGTCAGATTTATTCCAAAAATAACCGGACCCAGAGCCATGATCAAAGGAGACTGTTTGACTCCCTAGTAATATTGATGATGAATACATGATGATTGAATCATCGCCATTTCCTAGCTGAATTTCTGTTACTTCAGGAGTTTTATTCATGTGCGTTTCTGGTACTGATGCTGCAGCTGTCCCTGTTCCAATTAAAGATAAAGCGATTGCTGGTAATACTAGTAACTTTTTCATTTCACAAATTCTCCTTTTAAAGTAAATTAATACACTTTATGATTTTATTTTCAACAAATGTATTTGTAATTCCATATTATTAGAATTAGATTTTAAGGCAAATATATAAATATTTATTTTGCTACTAATAAATAATACTTTTCATTTTCAAGATTCCTTAAAACCTCGTAAATAAAGTCAAACTTTAATCATTGGAGGTTTTACTGTCCGTTACAAAGGAGACAGATTAAAAAAGCATCGATGTTCGATGCTTTTTCTTTTATAACATGATGTTTCTTATGCCATACTGTAAGGAGAAGATAGAATAGGGGTGAAAGAATGGTTGTAAATGAAAAGGTAGAATTAGCTACATTTGCTGGAGGGTGCTTCTGGTGTATGGTTTCGCCATTTGAAGAGATGGAAGGAATTATAAAGGTTATTTCTGGCTATACAGGTGGTCATAAAGAGAATCCAACATATAAAGAAGTATGTTCAGAAACGACGGGACATTATGAGGCAGTACAAATTACATTTGATGCAAATAAAATGCCGTATGAGGAGTTATTAAATATATATTGGAGACAAATTGATCCGACTGATGTAGGCGGGCAATTCCATGACCGTGGACAGTCTTACGAAACAGTGATTTTTTATCATAATGAAGAACAACATAAAAAAGCAGAGGCTTCAAAAGAAGAGCTTGCAAGGAGTGGGCGCTTTTCAAAGCCGATTGCGACAAAAATATTGCCAGCTGCTACGTTTTATCCCGCAGAGGAATATCACCAAGGATATCATAAGAAAAATGAATTCCGCTACGAGTTATACCGTAAGGGCTCAGGGCGAGATGCGTTTATTAAGCAACATTGGCCAAAGGATAATGCTCATTTAAAGGAAAAACTCAGTGAGATGCAATTTTATGTAACACAGGAAAATGGTACAGAACCACCATTTCGAAATGAGTATTGGAATCATAAAGAAGAAGGTCTTTATGTAGATATCGTTTCAGGTGAACCTTTGTTTACTTCTCTAGATAAATTTGATAGTGGATGTGGATGGCCTAGTTTTACGAAGCCAGTTATGTCAGCTAGTGTGAAGGAAAAAATGGATGTGAGTCATAATATGACGCGTACAGAAGTGAGAAGTAAGGAAGGAGATTCACATCTCGGCCACGTATTTCCAGATGGTCCAGGACCAAATGGACTTCGCTATTGTATAAATTCAGCAGCTCTTCGATTTATTCCAACAGAGGAATTAGAAAAAGAAGGCTATGGTGATTTCCTAATCTTGTTTGGAAATAAAAAATAACCTCGCAGTTAGCGAGGTTATTTTTTTGTTACTTTACTTTTTTCTTTTTAAACTTGCTTAATACTTCATAAACGATTGGAACAATAAGAAGTGTTAATAATGTTGAACTTGTTAATCCACCAATTACTGTTACACCAAGTCCTTTAGAAATTAAGCCGCTACCTTCAAATCCTAATGCGAGCGGGATAAGAGCACCGATTGTTGCAATTGCAGTCATTAAAATCGGGCGAAGGCGTGTTGCACCAGCTTCTAATAAAGCTTCACGTGTTGATAGACCTTCATTTTCTTTATGAATAACGCGGTCGATAAGCACGATTGCGTTTGTTACAACGATACCGATTAACATAAGGGCACCGATCATTGCAGAGACACTTAACGTTTCACCAGAGATTAATAAGGCAACAAGGGCTCCAATGATTGTAAATGGTAGCGAGAATAAAATTGCGAATGGTGCAAGAGCACCGCCAAATGTCACGACAAGAACGAAGTATACAATAGCAATCGCAGCTAACATCGCTAAGCCAAGTTGCTTGAATGATTCTTCAATATCTTTTGTAACGCCTCCCATAGAAACATCTACGCCAGAAGGAAGATCCATTTTATCTACTTCTTTTTGAACCGCGGCGGATGCTTTTGAAACGTCATCAGATGTTAGTTTTGCACTTACTTCCGCATAAACACGGCCATCGCGGTGTTTCACTGTATTCGAAGTTTCTCCTTCTTTTACAGTCATCACATCTTTTACAGCCACTTCACTACCAAGCGGCGTTGTAATTTTACGATTTGTTAAGTCATCGATTGTTTCATAATTTTGTTTTTCAGCTTCTACATATACATTGATATCTTTACCGTCTTTTTTAATTGTTGTCAGAACAGGGCGATCATGTTGATTAGAAAGTCCCATTCCAATTTGTGCAGCCGTTAGACCCATTTTACTTAGCTTTTCTTGATCTGCGACTAAAGTGTATTCTGCGTATGTTTTTGCAATACTAGAGTCTATATCTTTTAAGTCTTTGTTTTTCTTCATTATGTTTTGAATATCTTTTACGACAGGCTTAATGTCTTCTGAGCTATCTCCGTAAACGTATAACTTGATTTCGTTACTACCGCCACTTGCTCCGAAGTCTTGGTTTTTCCATTCGCCTTTTCCAGACATTTTCTGTAAATCTTTAACGACTTGTTCTTTCTCTTTTTCGAAGTTTTTCGTGTCGTTATCATATTGTACGAAGAACATTGCCTGATTTGATTGACCAGGACTCATTGGGTTTTCGCCACCTAATGAGAATTGAATTGTTTTGACGTCTTTATTATCTTGGAAGTGCTTCTCAGCTTTCGTTGCAATTTTTTCAACGTCTTCTAACGTTTGACCTGGTTCAGGGTTGTACGTTGCAATAATCATTTTTTCTTCTTCAGATGGTAAGAAACTTACACCGATAATTGGAACAAGTGCAAGACTACCAACTAATAGAAGGATAGCGATACTTGATGTAATAATTTTGTGATTTAAAGCCCATGTAAGTATGCGTTTATAAATATTTGCTAATTTACTTGGTTTTTCTTCATGATGTACTTCTTTTTCTCTCATGCTCTCTTTCTTAAATAAAGAGTGAGCTAGCATCGGTACGATTGTAACTGCTACTAGCAACGATGCTAATAAAGCGAAGACGATAGTTAAAGCGAATGGTAAGAACATTTCACCAATCATACCTTTTACTAGTCCAAGCGGTAAAAATACAGCAATTGTTACAATGGTAGAAGACATAATCGGAATAAACATTTCTTTTGTAGCTTCACGAATTAAATCTTTCCCGCGTAGTTTCTCTCCTGATAACGACATACGTCGGTAAATATTTTCGATAACAACAATGGAGTCATCCACAACGCGCCCGATAGCGACTGTCATTGCTCCAAGCGTCATAATGTTAAGTGTAATATCCATTTGCTTTATGACTAATACAGCAATTAATAAAGAAAGTGGTATGGAAACGACAGAGATTAATGTTGTTCGGATATTTCGTAGGAACAGCATAATAATAACAATCGCAAAAATAGCACCAAAAATGGCTTTGCTCAGCATTGTTTCTACTGATTTCTCAATAGGTGCACCTTGGTCGAATGTTGAAATAATCTCTAAGTCTTTATATTTTTTCTCAAGTTCTTTTACTTTATCTTTAACAGCATTTACAACATCAACTGTGTTCGCGTCAGCAGCTTTGACAATTTGAATTCCAATTGCTTCTTTTCCATTTGTTCGAGAAATAGATTCCGCTTTTCCGACTTCTTTAATATCAGCAATTTCGTCTAATGTAACTGTCGGAATCCCGTTGTTCATAGCGGCTGGATTCATTTGCGGCACTTGTGTACCAGCTCCGGCATTTTGACTACCTTGACCGCTTGCTGATGAAGGAACAGCAGGGATTTTTAATTCTTTTAATGCTTTCATTGTTGTAATATTTCCATCTACAACAACTGACTTTTCTGTGTCTTTAAATGTATATAAACCAAGTGGTAAAGATACGTCCGATCCTTTAATTACATTTTTTACAGTATCTTCACTTAAACCTAATTCTTTCATCTTATCTTTTTTGAAGACAAGTTGTACTTCATCTACTTGTTGACCTGAAATTTGAACAGATGCGACCCCATCAAGTCCTTTTAATCCTGGAACAACATTTTTTTCTACATTTTCAGTTAAGGTAGCTAAAGATTCATTTTTACTTGCTACGCTTAATGAAATTACAGGAAAGGCATTGAAGTTCACACGTGAAACTTTCGGGTCCTTTACGCCTTCTGGCAGTTTCACATTTGCGAGAGCTTCTTTTATTTCTGTTTCAGCCTTTTCCATATTTTTATCAAAATCATATTCTACCTGAATGGAAGATGCATTTTGAAAAGATGATGAACTAACAACGTTTACACCACTTAAATTTTGCAGTTGCTCTTCCATCGGTTTTGAAACTTTATCAGCTACTTCTTCTGGTGTAGCACCAGGATAAACCGTGGTTACTGTTACAACAGGTGTTGTAATATCAGGAATTGTTTCCAGCTTCATATTCAGCCCAGAATAAATACCTGCAATGGTAACGATAATGGTTAGTAGCCAAACTGCGAACTTATTTTTTAACGAAAAATTAATAATTTTGTTCATGTTTGCGCTCCCTTTGTATTATATTGACCAACTGGTCAGTCTAATACATAATATAACTGACTGATTGGTCAGCCGTCAATGAAAAGGGATGGTATAATACATTCATAATAAGATGCGAGATTAAATTTAGGAGAGACATGATATGAAAGAAAAAGAGCGCTTAATTATAGAGATGGCTATGAAGTTATTTGCGACTAAGGGTGTAAATGCGACATCAGTGCAGGAAATTGTGACAGCTTGTGGCATATCTAAGGGAGCCTTTTATTTATACTTTAAATCAAAAGAGGAACTTTTATTAGCGACACTTCGATATTACTATGACAAGATTCAAAACAAAATGATGGATATTGAAAAAGAGTCGTTATTGCCACGTGAAAAATTTGCAAAACAATTGCATTGCCAGTTTAATGATATACAAAAGCATAAAGAATTTATTATTATGCATGCAAGGGAAAATGCGATTCCTTTTAATAAAGAAGTAGAAGAATTTATGATGCGGATGAAGTTAGAGTCTCACGCATTTTATCGGAATAGTTTACTGTCTATTTATGGTGATAAGGTTATGCCATATTTATTAGATTTAGTCATTATGGTAGAAGGCATATGCCGTGGATATTTAGAACTAATTATTTTACAAGCACCAGAAATAGACTTATCTTACGTCTCTGCTTTTATTTTGAAAAGAGTGGATCATTTAGTAGATGGATTGGTAGAATCTTCAGAAGAACCTGTATTACATGAAGAAAAGCTTGGAGAATTTCTTTGTAAATCAGAGCTTATTAAGGAACAGGTTAAGGAACATTTTCTAAAAGAAATTATTGTGTTTAAACGTACTTTAGCGGATCAATTAGAAGATGAGGAATTGCTTGTTACATTAGATGTTTTGGAGGCAGAAATGAGGATGCAAAATCCAAGAATTCCGGTTATCCAAGGGATGTTGTTTAATTTAGAGGCATATCCAACTTTAAAAGAATTTCGTTTGAGGCTTATGGGCTATTACAATATAAAAAGGTAACAATGATAGTTTTCATTGTTACCTTTTTATTATTTAGGTCTTTCATCTGAATTCACTAGCTTAGAAGTATCGAAATTCCGTATTTCATTAGAGAAGTTAGTTAATCTTTGTTCGTAATCTCGTTTATTAGTAATCGGTTCAGTTGTAGCTAATTGTTTTACAATCCAATCATTTATATATCTGTAATAATGCGTTTGGTCAGACATATAATTAGAAAGATTATACGTAACTTCTTTTTGATCTTGGAAATCATAGAGTTTTACATTTTTTAGTTGTGCTAATTTAGTGTATACTTCTTTTTTAAATAACATATTTTCCTTTGTATGCTTTGAGTCGTTTTTATCCATAACTACGTGATATGTTACTGGATATGGCGCATAGAAAAATGTAAACTGTACTTCCGGGTTTTGTTTTACAAATTCAATAATATTAGAATCAAAAGATTTAAGCATTTGTTCATGATACCAACCATCGCTGATTGATTGATGAGGTGTTCCGTCAACAACCCTTTTAGCTATATCTACTGAGAAATTTGGCTCGTCATCTCCAAATTTGTATAGCCAGTGGGGATCCTGTGGAGACTTTGTTGGATCTAGTTTTAACTTCATATTCTGCAATGCTATTTTTCGAGAATACGGGCTAATTAAATATTGGATATCATTCAACTTATTTGTATCATACATGTAAGTTGGAAATGGTGAAGCACCTTCTGATACCCATTCAGGTTTTCCAGAGAATGAATATAAATTAAGCTCCCAAATAATATTTTTAACAGTTTTTGAATGCGTAGCTAACTGGGCTGTCATATTTTGTTCCCTAGCTGTTGAACCTGGAAGAGAGCCATTAAAGCTGGTAGTATGAAGTAATTTATTAGCGTCAGGTTCAAGGAAGTTTCTTCCCATAGAAGTTCCTACAAATAAGGTATCATAATCCATATGTTTAATAAGTCCAGGCATTTGATAGCGTTCAGTAGCATAAAAATAATCGTTCTTCTTAAATTTATATACATACAATGGGTCAAGCTTATAAACAATAGAGCAAACTATTCCAGATAAAATGAAAAGGAATATAATAAACCAACATATAAAACGTTTATACATATTTTTCACCTACGGTTATTAGAAATTAAAGTATAAGAATGAACTTACACGATTTAAATACATCAAAGAAAGTATAAACATGCTAGCTAATGCAAGAGCATAAATCGGTTTTGGACGGAAAGATTCTAATTTTTCTATAGAATTTTTTGTAAATAATACAATAGCGATTCCAATTGCTAGGTATAAAATAGTTTGGAAGTTAAAATGATCACCAGTCACTTGGAACGGGAATAAATTACAAATTGAATAAATTAAATTATCCATTATAGACACACCAGTTAATGTTTCTGGACGGAATTGAATAAGTGCTGTTTGGATGTGTAAGTAATTTACGTTGAACATGCGATTTAACATAGTTAATGCATCTTCTACAGAAGTAGCTCTGAAGAACACCCATGTTACATGTACAAATCCCATTGTTAAAATCCAAGCAATAAATTTAGGCATTTTTCCACCTAAGTTTTTAAATAATCGATGTATTACAATAGCTAATCCGTGTAAAACGCCCCAAATGACAAACGTCCATCCAGCGCCATGCCAAATTCCACTTATAAGAAAAATTGTAAATAAATTTAAATAAGTACGAATTTGCCCTTTTCGACTCCCACCCAATGGAATATATACATATTGGGTGAAAAATCGTCCTAATGTCATATGCCAACGTCTCCAAAAATCTTGAATACTTAAAGATTTATAAGGAGAGAAGAAGTTAATTGGTAGTATAATGTTGAATAACAACGCTGCACCTATTGCCATATCACAATATCCACTAAAATCAAAATACAGTTGTAATGTATACGCAAGTGATGAAACCCATGCATCGGTCGTAGATAGTTGATTTACATTGCTAAAGCCAAAATCAGCCCATTGTGCTAGTGAATCAGCAATTACTACTTTTTTAGTAAGACCAATTCCGAATATGTAAAGTCCTTTTGTAATGTTTTCAATATTCGGCCTTCTTTTAGATTCATCTTGAAATTGAGGGAGGACCTTACTATGATGGACAATGGGTCCTGCAATAAGTTGCGGGAAAAACGTTACGAACAAGCAAAAATCAATAAAATTAAACTTTGTTAATTCCCTCTTATAACAATCTACTAAAAAACCTATCTTTTGGAAGGTAATAAAACTAATGCCTAAAGGCAGTAATAACTTTAATAAAGGTACATCAGTTCCAAATAGGGTATTTATATTATCTAAGAAGAAATCAGAGTATTTAAAGTATCCCAGTAATGAGATGTTAAATACTAAACCAACTATTAAAAATACTTTTCGGGTTTTTTGATTGATTTTTTGTATAATTTGTTGGCCTATAAATGCGTTTGTAAATAATGAAACTCCTATTAGCAATAGGTATTTCACCTCAAAATATGCATAAAAGTAAAGGGACATACCTACTAAAAAAAGTTTCGCGAAATTTTTGTTAACTTTTTGCAATAGGAAATATCCAATTACTGCTATAGGCAAGAATAAAAGCATAAATTCAAAAGAATTAAAAAGCATAATATAGCCCCCAGCATTAATAAAATCTTACTCTATAAAAAACGTGACAACAGAGCAAGATGTTGTCACGCAAAGTATAGTATAGCATAAAATATGGATGAAAATCTTATATCTATTAATTTTTATTTTGAGACCATTCTTCTACATTCCAAACTTTTGTAATCCAATCTTCATAGAAGTCTGGTTCGTGACATACAAGGAGGATTGTTCCTTTATATGCTTTCATAGCCTTCTTAAGTTCTGCTTTTGCTGTAACATCAAGATGGTTTGTCGGCTCATCAAATAGTAGCCAGTTACTTTCTTCACCCATTAGTTTACATAAACGAACTTTTGCTTGTTCTCCACCACTTAATTGACTTAACGGGCGAGAAATATGTTCATTTTTTAATCCGCATTTTGCTAACATCGCACGAATTTGATGCTGGTCTAAGCCAGGGAATGTATTCCATACATCATCAATTGGTGTTATATTGTCAGCTTTAACCTCTTGCTCAAAGTATGCAGGCTCTAAGAAGTCCCCAAGGCTTGTTTTACCGCTTAGAGGTTTAATTTTACCTAAGATTGTTTTTAGTAACGTTGATTTACCAACACCATTACATCCAACGATAGCAATTTTTTCACCGCGTTCAATTGTCATTGATAGCTTTGGTAGTAGTGGATGTGTATATCCAATTTCTACATTTTCACCTTCAAAGACGAAGCGACTACTTGCACGACTTTCTTTAAATGAGAATTCAGGTTTAATTGCTGTTTCCGGGCGATCAATAAGTTCCATGCGGTCAAGTTGTTTTTGACGACTCTTTGCACGACCTGTTGTTGAATAACGGGCTTTGTTCTTTGCAATGAAATCTTCTTGCTTTTTGATAAACTCGCGCTGCTTTTCATAAGCGTTTATATGTTGATTTTTATTGATTTCTGCTAGTTCTAGGAATTTTTCATATGTCGCTGTATAGCGTGTCATTTTTGTGAATTCTAGATGGAAAATAACATCAACACATTTGTTCATAAATTCCGTATCATGAGAAATTAATAAGAATGCATGTGGGTATTCTTTTAAATAATTTGTTAACCAATGAATATGTTCAACGTCTAAATAGTTAGTAGGTTCATCAAGTAATAATACTTCTGGTTGTTCAAGTAATAGCTTTGCAAGCAATACTTTTGTACGTTGTCCACCACTTAGTGCTGAAACATCACGATCTAAACCAATTGCATCAATTCCAAGACCACGTGCAGCCTCTTCAATTTTCATATCTAGTAAATAGAAACCACCTGCTTCAAGTGCATCTTGTATTTCTGCCATTTGCTCAAGAAGTTCTTCTAGCTCTTCTGGTGTAGCAGTTCCCATTTTTTCTGTAACTTCATTTAAAGCTTTTTCCTTTTCGAATAACGGTAAAAATGCATCCGCTAGTACGTCACGAATTGTACGTCCAGGCGTTAAAACAGTATGCTGATCTAAGTAGCCGTAATGTGTGCCCGGTGTCCATTCTACACGACCTTGGTCATGAATAAGTTGACCAGTAATGATATTCATAAATGTTGATTTACCAACGCCGTTTGCACCAACTAATCCAACGTGTTCACCTGCTAGTAATCGCATAGATACATCTTTAAATAATGTACGATCGCCAAATGTATGTCCTAATTTTTCAACTGTTAATAAGCTCATAGTATCCTCCGTCCAACTTGAAATAGTACCTTGAATCATGATACTAAATTCTGTGATATAATGCTATTATTTCAAAAAGGTACATTATTCATTTTCCGGATTTTTATAGATGAAATACAGAAAATCGGATGGATTATTATGTTTTTATATGTATATTATTGGGTATTTTTTAATTTAAATGAACAAATGATAATTAAGGTATAAATATGTTGAAGTTAATTAGGTTACTGTATAATTTGTAGAGGTACTATATTTAATAGGGGAACCTGCTATACTAAGTGAAGAGAAATATGAAATATACACTAGAAAAAATAAAAAATTATATTAGTGCTTTACCGGATATCGTTATATATGTGGAAAATAGACATATCTGGTTTAAATGGAAAGGTGAGTCTAAAGTATATATTATATAATATGAAACAATTTTAAATTCTTTTTTATGGAGGTCAACAATGCCAAAAATTACGGTACTAATGCCTGTATATAATGGTGAAAAATATTTAAGAGAGTCTGTTGATAGTATTTTGAACCAAACTTTTACAGATTTTGAATTATTAATTATAAACGATGGATCAACAGATAGTAGTATGGAGATTTTGAATTCCTATAGTGATTCACGAATAAGAATAGTGACAAATGAAGTGAATTTAAGGTTGATTAAGACATTAAATAAGGGAATTGATTTAGCAACAGGGGAATATATTGCTAGGATGGATTGTGATGATATAGCAGATCCAAAACGTTTAGAAATTCAATTGCAGTATATGGAGAAGCATCCTGATGTTGCAGTTTGTGGAACGGGTGTTAAAGTTATAGGTCAGAATCGAAAACCGTGGCAAATTTCAGGTTCTTCGGAATTAATTAGAAATTGTTTATATGTTCGAAGCTGTATGATTCATCCATCTGTGATGATGCGCACGGAATTTTTAAAAGAACACAATATTTATTATGATTTGAATTACTTACATGCTGAAGATTATGAGTTGTTCCAGAGATTAAGTGAGAAGTATAAAGTAATTAACTTAGAGGAGCCACTATTGAATTATCGTTGGTCAGAAACAAGTGTAAGTAGTCTTAATGCTTCCGATCAAGAGGTTATGGCCGCAAAGATTTCTACAGAGGCTTTATCTCGTATTGGAATTGAATTTAATCGCGTACCATTTGCAAGGGGTACATTAACGAAAGAAGAATTATTAGAAGTAAAACGCCAATTAGAAGAACAATATCATAAGGCTAACAAAGAGGATGAAAATATTAAGCAAATATTCCAATTTCTATGGCTTGATATGATTCTTAAAGGAACGAAGCATGGTTTATGGAATATAAAAATGTTATTTTCCCCTAAATTTTGTTCTATTTTATTGATGGATAAAGGTCTCCTGACACGTATAATTGCGAAGAGTTTACTGAAGAAGTAATTGGAATCAACTCAATGTTGAAATATTATAATGAGAACAGTTTTTATAAGTTTAAAAATAAGAAAAGAGACGTGCTATTCAAAAGTGAATGGTACGTCTCTTTTTATTACGTCTTTAAGATTTTTTAAATTTAGATGTTAACTTAGAAAGAGCCATGAATAAGATTTCATCTTTTGTCAGGAATAGCAATAGAGTATATGCAAGTCCATTTGTGACAACTAATGCTAGAAATAAAGGAATTGTTCCTGACACGTATAGTTGAACTACATAAGAAATTGGAAAGAATGTAAGGGAATAGAATAAATATTTAAAGTTGGCCATCGTAAATAGGTGATAGTTTACCTTTAAAGATTTTTTGATATAAAAATATATATACACAACAAGTAATAGCGTTGCAATTGTTGTTGTCAAAGTTGCTGTCGTTGGTGTAAATAAATTGATCTTTAGCAGTATTACTTTAAGTATAATATTTATAACCCCAAATACTAATAGCGCACGTACCAATATATGTTCTTTACGTTTAATGTACATAATTTGATTTCCAAGAATGGATTGGATACCTAATATAACCATGTAAACAGAAAAAATAGCCAATGTAGGTCCAGCAGCAGCATATTGTGCGCCGCCATAGATTACAACAATTAAATTCGAGACAATGATAATTCCTATAGCTGCTGGGAATAAGGTGATGAAATAAAGTTGAGATATTGTATTTAATAATTTATCATATGCTGTTTCATCATCACCTTCGGATAAGTAAGAAAGCCTTGGTAAGGTTACTTGTATAACGCTTAACATGAGTAAGTTAATAATAGACATAATTTGAAAAGCCATTACATAGAAAGAAACATATTTTTCGCCTACGTATTCTCCAAGGAAGAAGCGATCCAAGTGAGTATAAAGTATATGCGCATTTGAGAAGATGGCGATTAATAATAATGGTTTTAAATGTTTTTTGATAGTAATATTTGAAAAATCGAATTTTACAGTGCGTCTTATATATATATAACTAATAATATTATTTAAGAAATTAGAAAGTACTAATAGTCCTGTAAATTGATAAAAATCTTGAGCAGTTTGTACAAAGATAAAAAGCATTACGACATAAATTAATTTTACAATGATGGTCTTTAATGTAATAAAGTCGAAATTTTCGTAGGCTTCATTTAGCCACTCTACATAAAAAATATTTGCAATAAAGTTAAATCCAAATATGAGGAGGATATAAAATAAACCTTTTTCCGCATATCCGAAGTAACTAAATAGTAAATATGCTCCAAATGTTAATAAATTCGTGAAGATACTTAATATAAATAAACTAGTAAATAATTGTTCAGATTTCTTTTTATTATCCTTAATGGCACTAATTTCTCTTAATCCATATTGATGGATGCCAAATACAGCAAAAATGAAGAAGTAAGTAAAAATTGTTTCAGAGAAGTTCACTTTCCCCATCGAAGAGGCACCTAGTGTACGATAAGCATAGGGGCCAACAAGAATTGGAAGTATGACATTGAAAATGTTTAATAAAATTTTGTATATAATATTTTTAGCAATTGATTTTTGCATAATAGAACCCTTCTAAATATATTTTTAATTTTGTAATGCACCAAAATATTTATTCTAAAATTTTAAAAGTAAGAACAAGAACATCTGTATAAGTTTACCGCATATAAACTTTGTAAATCAACTTTTTATATTATTTATAATGTGTATAAAAGATAGTTATTCTGTTTGGAGCTGTATACTTGGAATAATAGGTAGTCTATTATGGGAGGTTTTGATTAAGAAATATAATTATTGATTATTTATATCGCTATATGGAGTAACTCCTATAGATTTAACAATTATTTTTTCGCTTTCTGTATCATCCAAATATTGTTTCACTACTTGGATTTTTTCTGTTGAAGAAAATTGAGCCATAAAAAATGCACTCCACTTGTTAGAATATGTCTAACAAGTGGAGTGCCCTTCAACTCTTAATATGAAAGTAAGAGGCTTTTGTATTAAGAATTGAAATGATAGGTTAATCTTTGTCTGGCTCAGTTGCATGTAGTTTTTGCTTTAGTAACGCATAATCTTGCGTTAATGTTACAAGTTGATGATGTTGTTTAGAAATTTTTCTTGTTAGATCAAAAATTAAGATGAAACAGAATAATAATCCAAATAAAAATAAAATGGAAGGGGGATATTCTACTTTTAGTAGTTTTCCAATCCAGTTTATAATTTTATCGGTAGAACTTAAAATAGCCATTGCAATACAAACAAAAATCCACAAAACAGCATATTTCGTTTCTAAAGTTCCGCGACGAATAGAATTAATAATTAATAATAATAATAATAAAATAAAGATGAATGAAAAGGTAATTATAGGCATTTATTATCAACCTTTCACGATTTTTTGCATCAATATAGCAAGACTTACCTTAATCATGTAATATGCAGATTTAAAAGGTGTGATAGAAGATTGTCCACCTTGTCGCTCTTGCATATTTACAGATATTTCATTAATGCGAAGTTTTTTCTTTTTTAAATGAATAAGAACTTCTGGTTCTGGATAATCTTTTGGATAATTGTGTGCAAAAATTGTAATTACTTCTCGATTGATAGCACGATATCCAGAAGTTGGATCCATAAATGTTTGTTTTGTTAGTACTTTCAATAGGGCAGTAAAATAAAAAATACCGATTCTTCTGGAAATACTACCTTTATATGCTGTTTTTTCTGTAAAACGTGACCCTAGTACCATATCGCATTCATCTTCAGCGATAGGCTTTATAATTTTATATAAATCATCTGGGTTATGTTGTCCATCAGCATCGAACTGAATCGCAATATCATATCCATTCTCATATGCGTATTTATATCCAGTTTGTACAGCTGAGCCAATACCTAGATTATATGGTAAATTCACAAGGTGAACAGGAAATTCTTTTACGATTTGAGCTGTTTTATCGTGTGATCCATCATTAATAACGCAAATGCTTAATCCAGTAAAATGCTGTTTTAGTTTTAATAATCTTGTTAATGTATCTGCAATTGCCTCTTCCTCGTTATACGCTGGAATAATAATTAACGTTTTTGGTATTGAAATTGGTACTTCAATAGTCATTACCGCACCATCCCTTATATACTTAATCATATTATGGTTATTTTTAAACGAACTTTCTTTAATATACCATTAACAGTATAACAAAATAAAGGAAAAGCTGGTGCATGATTTAAGAGGACAGATTGAGAATAAAAGGATAAGGGGGAATATTTTGCATAAAAAATACATGCAAGGAAGAAAGAACCTATGCATGTATATGGAAGAGTATCGTATTAAATATTCCAAGGTTTATTTAAAGTTAAAACCTCAGCCATTTCTTTACTTTTTAAACGTCCTTTTTTTCTATTTTCCGCGCGTTCTGAACCGGTTGTGTGTAACCAATGTTCTTCTTCAGTTTCAGGAAGTACTTGTGGTACGGACGAAGGTTTTCCATCTTTTATTGCCACAAATGTAATGAAGCAAGTGGCAGCAATTCTACGCTCGCCTGCTAATAAATTTTCTGCGATTACCTTTACGAAAACTTCCATTGAAGATTTCCCTGTATAACATACAAATGCTTCATAACAAACAGAATCAGCTTGGTGAATTGGAGTTAAAAAATCAACTGAATCAATAGATGCTGTTACGCAATGTTTACGACTATGTCTTGCAGCCGCAATTGAAGCAATACTATCAATTTCTGCTAATAATTTCCCTCCAAAAAGTGTTTGGTGATTATTTAAATCGTTAGGAAAAACACGTGTTGTTTTAATTGCTTTTGATTCTCGCATGAATTTCTTTTCCATATATTCAGCCCCTATAGTCTGTTTTCAATCAGAATAATATGTGTAAGTGGATTACTCATATTAGATATTTAATAAAGTAAAGCGTATTCCAAAAGAGGATTATTTAAACTTCTGTATTTGTATTCATGTAACTGAAAGAAAATTTATTTTATCTAAAATGTAGTGTAAAAGAGGATTCGCTTACATTGCAAGTAAAAAGTAATGACTATGTATTTGTCATAGAAATTCCCTATCAGCCGTGTACCCATTCATGATAGAATCGTTTTGTTATGAATGGAAATAGAGGTGCAATGGACATATGAATCATATACAAACAAATTTTTCATCTTTCTTCAATAAAATTACGATTGGTGCGATGCTCGCATTTTTTGTTTATAGTTGTTGGACAGCATTTGAGACAAGTAAGCAATTTTTTGGAGGAAGTACAACAAGTGTAACAATCATATTGGCAATTTTCGTCATACTCATTTTGTTAGTGGCAACAATTCTACAATATCGTTTTACAGACAAACAATTTCTTATTTTTCTTATAAGTATATCTATAGTTGTGAGGCTTAGTATGCTGTTATTTGTAGACGCTCCAATAATTGGTGATATGAAAATGATGTATGAGTCTGCAAAGGAGATTGCAATTGGTAATAATATAGGGACTATAACTCATTTGCCGTTTATTATATATGAGTCAGTAATTATTCGTATATTTGGTGATACATTATTTGCTTTACAACTATTTAATGTGTTATTTTGCGCAGGAACTGCATTTTTTATTTATCGTATTGCGGCAATGGTTTTTGGAGAAGAATGCGGTCGTATTGCTTCCACATTTTATGCTCTGTATATTCCAAATATATTCATGAGTTCCGTATTAACTCCTGAGTCACTTGCAATATTTTTATTTTATTTTGCTTGTTACATACTTTTATATAAAGGATTAGATCATCCTTATATGTGGGTGTTTTCAGCGATTTTATTTGCATGTAGTAATATGATTTTCCCAATGGGATTATTTCTTCCTATTTTTATCACGATATATGTATTATTAATTGAAGCGCTTCAATCAGCAACGAAACAAAAAGTGTTACTAAAGACGATAGGGATACTTATTCTGTTTTATAGTGCTCATTTTAGTGTGAATTATGGAATTAAGACAATGGGACTGTCACAATATACGATTTCGAATGAGACGTATGTTCAATCTGTCTTAATTGGAAAAGCGCAACGTGAGGAAAAAGTATCGAAAAATCAAAGTGTAACAGAGCATATTGATCAGAAGTTAAAAGAGATTGAGGGAGAAAGATTTAAACTTTTAGAACCGGTGATAAATCAGTTTTCAGATGAGGGGATAAATTCTACTCTTTTCAAATGTGAAAAACTGATATATATAGCGGTAACATTGTTTATGACTATAGCTCTATTACACTTTCTTATTAAGAAACAACAAAATGAGGGATATATGTTGTTCTTATTGTTAATTAGCGGATACGTATTGTTAAAGCTCTTCCAAGTCGATATGGCATATTATAATCTTATTGTGCCAGCATTGTTTATTTTGCAAAGCTTTGGTGTTTATATGAGTTATGTGTATTGTCAAAAAATATTTTTCAGAAAATAAAAAGAATCCAGTTTGGATTCTTTTTTTATGGATAGAAGATGAAAGCTAAGAGTCAGCAGGAATAAAATATCTCTACTGACATAAACTTCACTCTATCGATTTAATTCCAGTTGTAAACTATCGGCTGTTAGAGCCATTTTTGAGGAATCGTCTTGAATTCCTTTCATTACTTGTGAAATGGTTTCTAACTCATTCTCAATTTTTTTATTCTGTTCTTTCGAGTTAGACATGTCTTTTACGATTTCTTGGAAGTATTGATCCGTTGCAGACATACTATCAGTTCCTTCAGATACGAGAGAGCTAATTTGTTTCACGGAAGAAGAGACACGAACAATCTGTTCATTTGTTTTTTCAACGAGCTTTGTAACATTAAATATAGATTCTTTCGTTTGCTCTGATAACTTTCTAATTTCTCCAGCTACAACAGAAAAGCCTTTGCCAAATTCCCCAGCACGCGCAGATTCAATTGCAGCGTTTAGTGCGAGTAAATTTGTTTGCTCGGCAATTGATTTTACAATATCTATAATTTCGTTAATTTTGTTAGAAATATCGAGAAGTTCATGTGTATCTGTAATAATCGTTTCCATGTTCGTTTGAATGTATTCCATTCGTTTATTTTGCTCATTTAATTGTTCTTTACCTTTATTTGCTTTTTCTTCTGATGTTGTAGCTAATGACGTACCTGTTTTAGCAATTTCTACAATCGTTTCAGATTTAGCGGTTAACTGCTGAATAGAAGCGCTTGTTTTTTCAGATACAGATGCTAGTTCTGTTGCAATGTGCGTAATGGTCATAGCTGTTATTTCTTTTTCTTTTTCAAGTTCTTTTTGCATTCTTTCATATTCAGATTCATAAGACGCAATAACGAGTTCTTGTTCAAGAGTAAGTAATTTGTTTATTACGTTTATAGAATAAGAAAAATCGTCAATTGTTGTAATTTTCGTTTTTAAAATCTTCATGATAGAGCGGAATAATTCTTGATAAGCGGCAGTATACCATTTTCTATGTAACCCAATTTGTACATGTCTTTTTGCAATTCTAACACGTTGTTCAATAAAGTCTTCATGCATATCTCCACTAAATAATTCTTTTATATGTGTTTTTAAAGTTTGCTTTAGTTTTGGAATAGAGCTATAACGTTCGATAATCGTAATTAAATTAGGCTGTTTTGTAATATTGGAATAGAATTTTTCAGTAATCCAATCAATTTCTTCATAAATAAAAGGCTGTAGTACCTTTACGATTTGTAAATCTTCTTTTGAAATATGTAGCATATCCATCTGAATTTTCAGTTCAGAATTAGTAGGAACGTTAAAAGTGATTTGTTGATTCTTACTTAATTCAAGTATACTTACGTTTGTTTTATTGTTATGTTTTTTAAAAACCCCAAGCATCGTTCTTCCCCCTATTTGTAAAGCGTTTTCATTTTTGGTTCTAATATAATTATATATTTTTATATACAATTACTCTATATTAGTGTGTAGAATAGTATATAAATTAAGAGAATTCCATATAGAATTCTCTTAATGACCTTTATTAATTTTAGCATGTGTTTTAAAGAAAACTGGGAAATGTACATTATATATGACAGTGACAACACGAATAATGAATGTTACTAATAAACAAACATAGAAAGCCAATACGTGTGCCCCCATTGCATATGTGATTAGGAAACTAATTGCCCCTAAAATAGAAGCGATGGCGTAAATTTCTTTTCGGAAGACGTAGGGGATATCTTGAGCGCAAATGTCACGCAAAATACCGCCTCCAATACCTGTAATAACTCCCATTGAAACAACTAAAAATGAGGCGTCAACATGATGTGACATTGCCGCATTTGCACCAATAGCTGTAAAAACGCCTAAGCCAACAGCGTCAGAAAGCATAATAACAACTTGAAGTTTATTGATACGCTCAAAAAACATACAAGTAAATAATGCTGATAATACGCTTACGAAAAAGTAAATGGGTTTAACAAATGCGACGGGAGGCAGGTTACCGATCATAATATCACGAATAATACCGCCGCCGAGCGCAGTAGCTACAGCTAAACAAAGGACACCGAATAAATCTAAATCTTTTTTTAAACCAACTAATGTACCAGAAATGGCAGCGGCGATAATGCCAAGAAACGTAAATATATCGATTAATAACATGGCCTTAATCCCTTCCTCTTAAAGATGTTCCAGAGAAAAAATATACACTAAAGTATTGGAAATAACAATTACTTTTCGCTACATGTAGAAAAATGGATAAAATACATAAAGAAAGCGTTTGAAAATGTTTGGAAAATAGCTATAAAGTAATTTGATAAAGATATGAAAAGATTAATTTTACATTTTTTGGTGTTACCTACTTGGTAAAATGTTACAATGGTAGGTATGTTGTTTACATCTGTATAAAATGATAAGAAAATATGTATATACTGACAAAAATAAGGGGATGGTTGTTAGATAGCTTTTGTAAAAATAAGGAGTATAGCGAAAGAACAGTAATTTCTATTACTGATTAATACTTGTCCTGGCTAGTTTTAGCTGGAAAAATAGTTCTCGATTTGAATATGAGTTATGTTATAATTGCTAGGTGTGTTTGAATGATAAAAAATTATGATTAAAAGATAATGTTAAGATTTTGTATGGAGGTCTTGGAATGTTAGCAAATCAAGCTAGGGTTAGATTTGAGCGTTTTTTGCTCTTTTTTATTATTTTACAGCCTGTTTTAGATTTATTAACGTCTCTTAGCATCACTTTATTAAAGTCAAGTGCTACCGTTGGAATTTTAGTAAGATTCCTTATTATGGCTGTTGGTAGCATTTATATTTTAATTCAGGCAAAAGAGAAGGGAAATAGAAAGTTTTTAATTTATCTGATATTATTAGCCGGAGTTTTAGGGGTAGGATTTATTAATAACAAACTAGTTAAGGATCCTATTGTACTTGGTGAAGAAGTTAAATTCGTTGCGAAAGCATTATATATATATATCATGCTGGGGTCATACATTTTAGCTTTAAAATCATTGAAAAAGAAAGTTAATATTAGTGATAAGGTTCGAAATAGTATTGTATATTCTACATTAATCATTAACGCAATTATGGTTATTTCTATTTCAACATCTACTGACTTTGGTAGTTATGAATGGATGAAGGTAGGTTCTCGAGGTTGGTTCTATGCAGGGAATGAACTAGGTTCAATCTTAGCTATTATTTTCCCTATTGTGGTACTATATTCTATTCAAAAAACAAAGAGCTGGAAACACGTTTTATATTGGATTCCATCGCTTTTAATGATTTACTCATTAATTCAGGTCGGTACGAAAGTAGGAATGGGCTCAATTGGTGCTACGTTAGCGGCAGCAATCGGGATCATTGTACTACAATTATTATTTGATAGAAAAAATCCGAACAAAAAATCCCTTGCGTTTAATGCAGTAATTGCTATTGTCCTATTAGCTGGTGTAGTTGGAACGTTTAAACAAACGCCATTAGCACAAAATATGGGCATTCACAATAACTATTTATCAGAGCAAAATGTGGCACAGCAAGGTCAAAAAGAAAAAGAAATTAAAGAGAAGCTGAAAAAAGAGCAAGAACTTAAAGCAAAAGAAGAAAACCATCATAAAGTTGAAAAGCCAGAAGAAAAGGCAAAGATAGAAGAGGAAGTTAAGAAAGAGCTTGAGAAAGAGCAAAAGAAAGAAAATCAAGAAAATCTTATTTTCAGCGGACGTCAAGTATATGAAGAAAGACATAAGCAGTTCTTTAAAGAAGCGCCAACGTCACAAAAGTTATTAGGAATGGGTTATGCAGGTAATTTTAAATATAATGAACAAAAGCAGCCAGATCCAAAGCTAATTGAAATGGACTTCCATGATTGGTTTTATGACTTTGGGATTATTGGTTTTGCATTACTAATGATTCCATTTATTTATTACGGCTTAAGAATCCTACTAGTATTTATTACAAGGTTTAAAGAGATATTTAATATAAAATATGGAATGATTGCAGCAAGCTTATTGTTAGCATTAGGTATTGCTTATATTGCAGGACATATTTTAACAGCACCAGGAGTTGGGATCTACTTTGTAGTGGTGTTAGCTTATCTAATTGTAGACTTAGAAATTGAATGATTAAAATAAAAGCTAACTTTTGTTAGCTTTTATTTTTTAGTACAGTAAAATAAAGATAGATGGAAATGTGGCGAGGATTTAAAGGAGGAAAAAATATGAGAATATTGCATATGAATGCAGGAGCAGAAGATGGGGGAGGGAAAACACATATTATTTCACTTCTCGATCAGTTTCCAACTGGTGAAGTAGAATTAGCGGTATTTGAAGATGGAATTGTTGCGAAAGAAGCAAGAGAGTTAGGGATAAAAGTCCATGTGTTTTCACAAAAATCCCGCTATGATTTATCTATTTTAAAGAATATAAGCGAATTCATTAATAATGAAAAATTTGATATAGTTCATACGCATGGTCCTAGGGCTAATTTCTATGTTTCTTTAATGAAAAAGAGAATAACGGCAAAATGGGTAACGACTATTCATAGTGATCCATTTGAAGACTTTACTAAACAAGGCTTAAAAGGTTGGATTTTTACGAAATTGAATTTGAAAGCCTTAAAAAATATAGATTTATTTTTTGTTGTAACAAATAGATTAAAGAAAAGTTTAGCTGCTTTAGGTATTTCTAATGAAAAGATGCATGTTATTTATAATGGAATTGAATACGATAAGGAAAAAGCAGAAGGTTATAATAAAAAAGAAATGTTCAATATTGATGAAGATGTATTTACGGCAATCCAAGTAGCACGATTGCATCCTGTGAAAGGACATGAAGTTCTATTCGATGCGTTACAACGAACAAAATTAGAGAAAATTAAAGTATTGTTAGTTGGCGATGGCCCGTTAGAAGAAAATCTAAAGTCATTGGCTACTGAAAAAGGGATTAATAATAAAGTCGAGTTTTTAGGGCATCGTCAAGATGTAAAACAATTATTTGCGTCGTCACATGTGAATTTATTAACCTCCCATAGTGAAGGATTTCCACTAGTTTTATTAGAAGCGGCAAATCAACGCGTACCATCAATTGTGACTAGGGCTGGAGAAATTGAACCATTAATTGTAGATGAAACGTATGGATGGATTGTGCCAACAGATGATGGAAGGGCATTAGCATTAGCTTTAGAAGAAGCGTATGATAAGTGGAAAACTGGAGAATTAGCAGCAATGGGGAAACATATTTATGAGCATGCTATTATGAACTTCTCACTTCAAAAACTATATGAAGATACAAAGGAAACATATAAGCAATTAATAGCGAAAAACTTGTAATGATAGAGAGGATAGTTAACTATGGCAGTACAAACAGTTGATATTCTAGGCGTTCCTTTTTCTACAATGACAATGGATGAAACGATCCAATATTTAAAAGAACAACTAGAAGTGGAGCGAACACATACTTTTCAGGTAGTAACAGCAAATCCTGAAATTGTTATGTGTGCAAAAAAGGATGAAGCATTCCATCAAACATTATTAAATGCAGATTTAATTACACCTGATGGTATTGGAGTCGTAAAAGCAAGTGGTATGTTAGGTACACCTGTAAAGGAACGTGTAGCAGGTTTTGATTTAATGTGTAATTTACTTGCGGCGTTATCAGAAGACAATAAACCAGTATCAGTTTTCTTATTAGGTGCAAAACCGCATGTTGTACAAGCTGCAGCAGATCATTTAACGAAGACGTATTCAGCTGTATCTATTGTGGGTATACAAGATGGGTATTTTAAACAAGAAGAAGAAGAGAATATTGTTTCTCGTATTCAAAAGGCAAAACCAGACTTATTGCTTGTTGCACTTGGCTTCCCGAGACAAGAGAACTTTATCCAAACGAATAAACATCGTTTAGAAACGAAAATGGCCGTTGGAGTAGGCGGAAGTTTAGATGTATGGGCTGGAGAGGTAAAACGTGCACCAAAATGGATTCAAGCGATCCATTTAGAGTGGTTTTATAGATTGTGTAGCAATCCAACGCGTTGGCGTCGTCAGTTAGTATTAGCGGAATTTTTAAAAGAAGTCATGCGTTCAAAAAAGTAGCGTTCTATCGCTACTTTTTTATTTGTCCATTTTTAATAAAGTGCGTTTTTATTCATCTACTACCGATTGCGGACACTCACTAATCGGGTGTTTAATGGCCATGGTTTTTTTATCTATCTCTCTTTGCTTCAGCTGAATTTTGAGGTGAGGGGTCTTACTGCCCTCAAATAGTCGGATAAGTATTTTACTTTTTGGGAATGATGAAGGAGAATTTTTTACCGAAAGTATTTTACTTATACAATTCACACATGTAAAATGATGTGTAAAGACAGCTGTGTAAGGAGGACTTCTTGTGGGCAAGGTGAAAGAAATTTCGAAGCGAAAGCTACTTGGTATAGCGGGGCTTGGATGGTTATTTGATGCAATGGATGTTGGAATGCTTTCATTTGTAATGGTAGCGCTGCAAAAAGATTGGGGATTAAGTACCCAAGAAATGGGCTGGATAGGCAGTATTAATTCAATTGGTATGGCGGTCGGGGCGCTCGTTTTTGGAATACTATCAGATAAAATAGGGCGGAAATCAGTCTTTATTATTACATTATTATTATTTTCTATCGGTAGTGGTTTAACGGCTTTAACGACGACACTTGCTATGTTCCTTGTTTTACGATTTTTAATTGGTATGGGGCTTGGTGGAGAACTTCCAGTTGCTTCTACATTAGTATCGGAGAGTGTTGAAGCACATGAACGTGGCAAAATAGTTGTGCTATTAGAAAGTTTTTGGGCAGGTGGATGGCTAATCGCAGCTCTTATCTCGTATTTTGTTATACCGAAATATGGTTGGGAAGTTGCGATGATATTGAGTGCGGTTCCGGCACTATATGCTTTATATTTAAGGTGGAATTTACCGGATTCTCCAAGATTCCAAAAGGTTGAAAAAAGGCCATCCGTTATCGAAAATATAAAGTCAGTTTGGTCTGGAGAATATCGTAAGGCAACAATTATGTTATGGATTTTATGGTTTTCTGTTGTCTTCTCCTATTATGGCATGTTCCTTTGGTTACCTAGTGTAATGGTATTAAAAGGATTTAGTTTAATAAAAAGTTTCCAATACGTACTTATTATGACGTTAGCTCAATTACCAGGTTATTTCACAGCTGCTTGGTTTATTGAACGTCTTGGTCGTAAGTTTGTTTTAGTTACGTATTTAATTGGTACAGCTTGCAGTGCTTACTTATTTGGAGTGGCAGAGTCATTAACGGTATTAATCGTAGCAGGCATGTTACTATCATTCTTTAATTTAGGTGCTTGGGGTGCATTATATGCTTATACACCTGAACAATACCCAACAGTTATTCGTGGTACAGGTGCAGGGATGGCGGCAGCATTCGGTCGTATTGGTGGTATTCTTGGACCGTTATTAGTAGGATATTTAGTTGCTTTACAGGCTTCACTATCACTAATATTTACGATTTTCTGTGGATCAATTTTAATAGGCGTATTTGCTGTAATTATACTTGGGCAAGAAACGAAACAACGAGAATTAGTATAAGGTAAAACTTTAATCGGTAAGTGATCTCAATTATTAGTCCGTACCAATTATGTTTTAGAGTAGTAAAACTAAGAGCCCATGTTTTCTCATTCAGTGGGTTTTACTGCCTACAAATAACGGAAAAAAGGGCAGGGGGAACCATGATGGTTCCCTTTTTTCTGTTTTTTTAGATAAATAATGGTATAGTAAGAAAAAGGGAATGTTCCTTATAAAAGCGAATGTATACAACAGGACATACGGACAAAAGAATTAGGTGGTTGAAGAAATGAAAATTTTACTGATCATGGAAGATGCAGAAGAGCGAAGAAGTTTAGTTGAAAAATTTACTGAAAATATAAGGAATGTAGAATGTTTTGAAGCAAATACAGGAACAGAATCATTATTTATGATGAAGAAGCATACACCAGATTTTGTTTTTTTAAATTCAAAATTACTAGATGGAACGGGTTTTGAATATGCAAGTTTATTACGGGAAGTAAATTGTTATACGAAATTTATTTTTATGGGTGAAGATATAGAAGAGTCCATTACAGCATTTCGTTTTCAAGCAGTTTATTATTTACTACGCCCATTTCGCGAGGAAGATTTGCAATTCCTTTTATATAGAATGGCTAAAGAGCAAGGTGAGAAAGCAAAGAGCTATTTGCGTAAACTACCGATAGAAGGTCAAGAGGGGATTCGGTATATTTTCCCTGAAGATATTGTATATGTAAGCAAAAATAAGGAAAACAAAACAGTTTCAATTTATACAACAAATAATCAGTATATTTCAACATATACACTCCAGGAGCTAGAAAATAAGCTAAATGCATATGATTTTTTACGTGTGCATAAAAGTTATTTAATTAATATGTCATATGTACAAGAGTTAAAGCCTTACTATAATGGCACATATAATCTGTATTTAGATAAATATGATGAGCAACCGATTCCAGTAAGTCGTAATTATGTGAAACGACTTCGAAATAAAATTGAATTATAGCAGATAATGCGAATTTTTTAACATGATAAACTAAAAATCCTTCATGATAGGGAGGATTCAAGTTAAATATTCAGAAAATTTAGTACAATCCCACTAAGAAATAGTATTGGGGGGATTGTATGTGAGAACATTGAAGTCGATTTTACTTTGGGGAGTTATTGCAGCAGTAGGAGCCGGGGCTTTTGGTGTAATAGCTTTATCACAAGGTGAAACTATTAATGCTGTATGGCTCTTAGTAGCTGCGGTATGTGTGTATGCAGTTGCTTATCGCTTTTATAGTAGATTTATAGCGAGAAAGGTATTCGGTTTAGATAATAATCGACAAACGCCAGCTCATACATTAAATGATGGAAAAGATTATGTTCCGACAAATAAATGGGTATTATTTGGGCATCATTTTGCAGCAATCGCTGGGGCTGGTCCTTTAGTAGGACCGATTTTGGCAGCACAAATGGGATATTTGCCAGGGACAATATGGATTATTGTAGGGGTAGTTGTCGCTGGAGCTGTGCAGGATTTTGTCATTTTATTTGCTTCGATGAGACGTAATGGTAAATCTCTCGGTGAAATGATTAAAGATGAGATTGGTCCTGTTACAGGACTTATTGCAATGATTGGTATTTTAGGCATTATGATTATTTTATTAGCAGTATTAGCATTAGTAGTAGTAAAGGCGCTTGTCGGAAGCCCTTGGGGAATGTTTACGATAGCAGCAACGATTCCTATTGCTATTTTAATGGGAGTATATATGCGCTACATTAGGCCTGGACGGGTTGGTGAAGGGTCAGTAATTGGAATTATCCTACTTATACTTTCTCTTATTGGAGGGCAGTATGTAGCGGAAAATCCAGCGCTTGCAAGCATGTTCACGTTTAGCGGAGAAACAATTGCTATAATGCTTATTGTATATGGATTTATCGCATCGGCATTACCAGTTTGGATGCTTTTAGCACCACGTGATTATTTAAGTACATTTTTAAAAGTCGGAACAATTGTAGGATTAGCAATCGGTATTTTAATTGTAGCACCAGATTTACAAATGCCAGCAGTTTCGAAATTTATTGATGGAACTGGTCCTGTGTTCTCTGGAAATTTATTCCCGTTCTTATTTATTACTATTGCCTGTGGTGCAGTGTCTGGATTCCATGCTCTTGTTTCATCAGGTACGACGCCGAAGATGATTGAGCAAGAGGGACACGCACAGCCAATCGGTTATGGAGCAATGTTAATGGAGTCGTTTGTAGCAGCCATGGCGATGATTGCAGCTTGTGTATTAACACCGGGAACGTACTTTGCAATTAATAGTCCTGCAGCACTTATCGGTACAGATGTCTCGCAGGCAGCTCAAGTTATTTCCTCATGGGGATTTGCTATTACACCAAATGAACTAAAAGATCTCGCTGTAAACGTTGGAGAGCAAACGATTTTATCACGTACAGGTGGTGCACCAACGTTAGCGATAGGTATGGCATATATTTTCTCAAAAGTAATAGGTGGAACGGCCATGATGGCATTTTGGTATCATTTTGCGATTCTCTTTGAAGCGTTATTCATTTTAACAACGATTGATGCTGGAACGCGCGTAGGTCGATTTATGATTCAAGATATTTTAGGGCATGTATATAAGCCATTTGGGAAAACGGATTCTACATTAGCGAATGTAATAGCTACAACGTTATGTGTGTTAGGATGGGGCTATTTCTTATATCAAGGGGTAGTTGATCCACTTGGTGGAATTAATACATTATGGCCACTTTTCGGTATTGCAAATCAAATGTTAGCAGGTATTGCGTTATTACTTGGAACGACAATTTTGTTCAAAATGGGAAAAAAGGCATATGTTTGGGTGACGCTTATTCCAACTGTCGGATTGCTTATTGTAACGATGACGGCGGGTTATCAAAAGCTATTTCATGAAAACCCTAAAATAGGATTTCTATCCCACGCAAAGGTGTTTCAAGGAGCATTAGATGAGGGGAAAGTGTTAGCGCCAGCTAAAAATGTGGCTCAAATGAAGCAAATTATTTTCAATGATTATATTGATGCGGCACTTTGTGGAATTTTTATGATAGTTGTAATCGCTGTATTAATTTCTGCAATTCGAATTTGGATTCAAGTATTAAGAAATAAGCCGATGCCGCTAAAAGAGGCACCATATATCCCTAAAGATGAAAGTGAGTCGAGGAACTATGCTTAAAAGACTACGGCAAGTATGGGGACAAAGGAAACACTTTATTAGCTTACTTGTTGGGGTACCAAGCTATGAAACATATGTAGAGCATATGAAAAAGCATCATCCAGAAAAAGAAGTTGTATGTCAAAAACAATTTTTTGCAGAAGCGCAAGAAGCAAGATTTAATGCAAAGGGCGGAAAAATCTCGCGCTGTTGTTAGTGAAAAGGACGAATTTTCGTCCTTTTTATTTTTTGCTGTTTCACGTGGAACAGCAAAAAATAAATAAAAATCTTTGGGAATTATAGGGATTTCGTATACAATAAAATAAGGAAAGGGATAGATAGAAAAGTAGGGAGATTATTTTATGTTAAGGGACTTATTTGTAAACACAACCATTATTCTTTCCTTTATTTTTATTGGAGGTCAGCTTTTAAGAGATAAACCGTTAAAAGAAGAGTTCTCTTTTTGGCAGAAATGTGTAGTAGGTATTTTTACTGGAATATTAAGTGTACTGTTGATGTACTTTGGCGTACATATTGGGGATATTATGTTAGATCTACGCTATTTAGCTGTTATTTTGGCAATTATAATTGGAGGTCCGATAGCTAGTAGTATAACAGTTACGATTATTTTAATTACCCGATTATTTTTAACCGAGTACTCTTTAGCCTCTGAATTGGCTTGTTATACTATTGTATTGATAGGTATTGGGGTTACTTTCATTTGGCGGATGAAAGTTTCTATGTTTACAAGATGGATCTGGTTTAATGTATATAGTTTATTTATTTTAGCGGTGCCACTTTCTATGCTGTTTAAGGATATGTCTATAGTAGCATTATATTTAGCTTGTAGTAGTGTTGCAGCATATATCACATTTATAAGCGCGAATTATGTATTGCAATCCAATGAGTTATTTCAAAAGATGAAGCAATATGCAACGATAGATGCATTGACAGGGTTAGGAAACGTAAGGCAGTTTGATTTAGAAATGAATCATCATATTGGTAATAAGCGCATGAAAAATGATTCACTTTGTTTACTACTTATAGATATTGATCATTTTAAGTCTGTAAACGATACGTACGGGCATCCTGCAGGAGATGAAGTATTAAAACAAATAGGGCGTATTTTACGAGAAGTTTCAACGTTTCCAGATTTGGTTTTTCGAAAGGGCGGAGAGGAGTTCGCGCTTCTTATACCACAGAAGGGATTAGCTTACGGAATGCGTAAGGGGGAACAAGTTCGCGCAGCTGTTGAAAAACATTCATTCCAATTGTTAGATGGAACAAAAATAAAAATTACAGTTTCAGTAGGAATTTCAGTATATGAACAATCACCAGAGCAATTTATTCAAGCTGCTGATGATGCATTATATTACTCCAAAAGAAATGGTAGAAATCAGGTCAGTTCTGCATCTTAAAGATAAGATGACCAGAAGAGCTTATAAATAAAAACACCCACAGAGAGGGGAAATACACACTCTGTGGGTGTTTTTATTTATAGGTTAGACAAGCTCTTTTGATACAACGAATTTACGATATGCACCGTGATGTGTTGGGCCTACGTATTCGTTGATCTTGAATGAATAACGGATAGCAGCTGTGATAAATTCTTTAGCAGTTTTTACTGCTTCTTTCACAGGTTTTCCTTTTGCAAGTTCTGCTGTAATTGCAGCAGAATATGTGCAACCTGCGCCGTGTGTATTTGTCGTATCAATTTTTTCTGATTCTAGAATGTCGAATGTCTCTCCATCATATAGGACGTCGATTGCAGTTTCGGTACCAAGCTTGCTACCGCCTTTAATTAGGACATATTTCGCACCTAAAGCATGGATTTTTTTCGCTGCTTCTTTCATGTCTTCAAGAGAATTAATCTTTACGCCACTTAATTGGTAAGCTTCAAATAAGTTTGGTGTGACAACTAATGCCTTTGGAACAAGAACGTCACGTAAGCAATCATTCGTTTCAGGATGTAATGCTTCATCAGCACCTTTACATACCATAACAGGGTCAACTACTACATTTTTGAAATTATGTTTTTCGATTGTTTCAGCAACCATTTCAATAATTTCTACCGATCCAAGCATACCTGTTTTTAAAGCATCTACGCCAACGCCCTCAATTGTCGTTTCTAATTGTGGTTTTAATGTAGAAGCTGGGATTGGGAATACGTTATGTGCCCAACCGTTATGTGGATCCATCGTTACGATTGTCGTAAGAGATGTCATTCCGTACACACCAAGTTCTTGGAATGTTTTTAAATCTGCTTGTATACCAGCACCGCCACTTGTGTCAGAACCAGCGATAGTAAGTGCTTTATTTAATGTCATTATGAAAAGCCCCCTCAGGTGATATAATGAAAACTATGTTTTCACCATTATATCAATGTTACGAATAAGTACAAAGTGAAAAGTAGATGATTTATGTTAGGAACTATGTAAAATCTTGTATGTAGGAGACGAATTATGTTTCAAGAGAATCGTACAAATGAATTAGTTATATTAAAAGAGATTGCAGAAACACTAAATACATCAAATGATACATATCATGTATTGCAAGCAGTACTAGAAAAATTGCTGAGTGTAACAGGTTTAACGACAGGATGGATATTTCTTGCGGATGAAAATGGTAGGTATACAAAATTAATTGATTATCAATTACCAGAGGCACTTACATATGAAAACAAACGTCCGATGTGTGAAGGAGAATGTTGGTGTTTACGTGGCTTTGTGGATGGAAAATTAGAACGAGCTGTTAATATTATTGAATGTAAAAGAATTAATAATGCAATTGAATATAATTGGGGAGATACAGAAGGAATTCTTCATCATGCTACGGTTCCTTTAAAGGCTGGAGGAGAAAAATTTGGTTTGTTAAATGTGGCAAGCCCAGGTAAAACACATTTTTCAGAAGAAGAATTAGTATTGCTTCAATCAGTTGCTTTCCAAATTGGAACGGCTTTAAAACGAGCAAAGTTATATGAAAATGAAAAGCGAAGAGCACATTATTATGTGAAATTAGAACGGTTCATTCAAGTTTTAAGAACGATTCATCAATTTAATATATTGCCTGAAAAAGTTGTAGGTCAATTAGGTGAAGTGTTTCAGTGGAATCAAGTCGCATTCTTTATTAGGGAAGAGAAAGAATTATCCTTGCGGGCATCTTATTGCCAGGAAGAATGGCAGGAGGATATAAAAGAAGCAGCGAAAGAAGCGTTAGAAAAAGGTGAACCTATTTTATTAAACGATCAAATCAGTCATAAGATTGCCTCTAATAGGACGGTTATCGCCACCCCAATACAGATTCAAACTCACATATTTGGTGTTTTATGTGTTAGTTCAAATAATGGTGAATTTGATGTAAATACGTTAGATGTACTTCAAGCAATAACAACTCATATTTCTTTCGTGATAGAAAATTTAAGGTTAAATGAGCAACGACGTGAACTCGTACGAATGGAAGAAAGAAATCGATTAGCAAGGGACTTACATGACTCTGTTTCACAAAAGCTATTTTCGTTAACCTTTATGACAAAAGGCGCTGAGGCGGTTTTAAAAGGTCAAAACGAAAAAGTGGATCGATCTTTGCATGATATGCGTGAACTAGCGCAAGGAGCTTTAAAAGAAATGAGGACGTTAATTTGGCAATTACGTCCAGCGGGTTTGGAGAAAGGATTATTACCAGCTTTAAAGCAATATGGTGAAAGTTTGGGATTGAAAATTCGAGAACAAGTTACAGGTGTCCGTGATTTGCCACGCGTAGTAGAGGAAGCGCTATGGAGAATTGGACAAGAAGCTTTAAATAATGTAAGTAAGCATGCAAATGTTAGAGAAGCGACGATTTATTTCAAAGTGACGGAGAAGAATGTATCATTAGAAATAGTCGATCAAGGAACCGGCTTCGTAGAAAAGGATATAAAAGAGAAGAAATCACTTGGCATGACTACGATGCGAGAAAGAGTAGAATTAGTCGGTGGAACAATTAAAATTGTAAGTGATAAGAAAAGGACAAGTGTAAAAATAAACGTACCATTATGATGTGAAAATGAGGGAAGTTTGTGAAAATAAAAGTATTGTTAGTTGATGATCATACAGTCGTTTTAAAAGGATTAGCATTTTTCTTAAGTACACAGGAAGATATAGAGTTAGTTGGAGAAGCAAGTAATGGGAAAGAGGCACTAATGAAAGTAGGGGAGACGAATCCTGATGTTGTACTAATGGATTTATATATGCCCGAAATGGATGGTGTTGAGGCGACAGCGTGTATTAAAAAAGAATATCCGGATGTGAAAGTAATTGTATTAACTAGCTTTTCTGATCAGGCGCATGTGTTACCAGCATTAAGGGCTGGAGCAAGCGGGTATATTTTAAAAGATGTAGAACCGGATCAGCTTGTTGAGGCTATTCGAAGTGCATATAAAGGTAATATTCAATTACATCCTGATATAGCAAATGCTCTTCTCTCTCAAACATTACCTGTAGAAGAAAAGGAAGAAGAGCCTTCTATTCAAGTGGATGTGTTAACAGCGAGAGAAAATGAAGTATTGCAGCTATTAGCGAAAGGGATGAGTAATAAAGAAATCGCTTCTGTTTTAGTTATTACGGAAAAAACGGTAAAAGCTCATGTAAGTAGTATTTTGAGTAAGTTGAATTTATCTGATCGTACGCAAGCAGCATTATATGCAGTAAAAAATGGAATTGTATAAGACGAAAGTCGTAAGACCTAGTTCGCCTTTAGAAGGTGGACTTTTTTTATGGAAAAATACGTCTATGTGAGGACGAAATTGTCTTGATATAAAGATAAAATATGTTTGTAAGCAACAAAACAAAAATTACAAGGGATACCTTTTTTGAAAGCATATAACAACAGAAGAGTTAGTACTAGGAGGAAAACATAATGACAAAAGTTTTATTCGTAAAAGCAAACAACCGTCCAGCGGAACAAGCAGTTAGTGTAAAATTATATGAAGCGTTTTTAGCAAGTTACAAAGAAGCGCATCCAAACGATACAGTAGTAGAACTTGATTTATATAAAGAAGAATTACCATATGTAGGCGTAGATATGATTAATGGTACATTCAAAGCTGGTAAAGGGTTTGATTTAACTGAAGAGGAAGCAAAAGCAGTAGCAGTTGCTGATAAGTATTTAAATCAATTCCTAGAAGCTGATAAAGTCGTTTTCGGTTTCCCATTATGGAACTTAACGATTCCAGCAGTGTTACACACATATATTGATTATTTAAACCGTGCTGGTAAAACGTTTAAATATACGCCAGAAGGTCCAGTTGGTCTAATTGGAGATAAGAAGATTGCATTATTAAACGCGCGCGGCGGTGTATACTCTGAAGGTCCCGCAGCAGAAGTAGAAATGGCTGTTAAATATGTAGCAAGCATGATGGGCTTCTTCGGCGCAACAAACATGGAAACAGTAGTTATTGAAGGACATAACCAATTCCCAGATAAAGCAGAAGAAATCATTACAGCTGGTCTTGAAGAAGCAGCTAAAGTAGCAAGTAAATTTTAATTGAAAATAGAATCGTCACTCAAAAAAGTAGCATTAACAGATAAACGTTAATGCTACTTTTTTATATTTTAAGTTCGTCAGCTAGTTTTTCTAACTGAATTCGATCTTGTATGTAATAGGTTCTTCCATCTTTCTTTAAGTAATTTTGTTGGCAAAATTGGTTTAATACATATAAAAGGTGACGGTAGCTAACATTTAAGTATTCCGAAACCTCAGTATGTTTTTCTATATAACTGTTATTTTGTTCTGTTAATAGAATAAACGCCGCTAATCGATTTTCGAACGGATAACTATTATTTTTAGCATAACTTTCTGTTCGGGTAATGGTTTTCTCACCGATAAATTTGCATAGTTTCTGTAGAAAGGTAGCATCTTGTAACAAAAGATGCTGACAATCTTTAAGAGGAAGCGCTAAGCATATACAATCTTCCATTACTTCCACCGTTTTCGTAACAGATTCTACGCCAATTAATCCTAATTCCCCAATGAACGAAGGTGCCTGAATAAAGTTAATCAAGGAGACCTTTCCGTTTTTGTGACTCATATATATTTTTGCTTTCCCAGAAATTAAGTAATAAAGATAAGGAACATCGACCCCTTCATTACATATCTTTTCTCTCTTCTGAAAGGAATGTAGTTCAGCATACGGTAAGATATCAAAAGAAAAAAGAGTATGGAAATTGTAAGTTTGTATGTAATGAGAGATTTCTTCGCTATTTCTGCTGACTTTCATGTTTTCACCTCATGTTTAGTATGAGATATCTCCTATTATTTTTACAAGAAAGAATGATACGATTTACGTAAATTTGTTTTTGTAGAAAAGAGAGTGTGAAGGGCTTATGAAAAAATATAAAACATTATTATTCGATGTAGATGATACATTGTTGGATTTTCAAAAGGCAGAAAAATCGGCATTACGTATGCTTTTTGAAGAGAAAGGAATGTCTCTCACTAGCGAGATTGAAGCGCAATATAAAAAAATTAATAAAAGTCTTTGGACTGCTTTTGAAGAAGGTGAAATAAATCGTGATGAAGTTGTAAATACACGATTTTCAATTTTGTTTAAAGAATACGGGGAAGAAGTAGATGGGATATTATTCGAAAATAATTATCGCAGTTACTTAGAAGAAGGAAATCAGCTCATGGAAGGTGCCTTACAATTTATAAATCAAATTCAAAGTGAGTACGATTTATATATAGTGACAAACGGTATTTCTAAGACGCAAGATAAACGATTACGTAATGCAGGGTTACATGCCTTGTTTCAAGATATTTTCGTTTCTGAAGATACAGGTTATCAAAAGCCGATGAAAGAGTATTTTGATTATGTTTTTGAAAGGATTCCTAACTTTGTGCCTGAAGAAGGGCTCATTATTGGGGATTCGTTAAGCGCTGATATGAAAGGTGGATATGTAGCGGGAATTGATACTTGTTGGTTTAATCCAGAAAGGAAATTAAATGATAGTGGGATTATACCGACATATGAAGTGCATAATTTTGAGGAGTTATATGCATTATTGAAGCAACATGTGTAATGAGAATAGGCAGTGGAACTTTTGTCCACACTGCCTATTTTTTTATTTGTAGTTTCGTTATGTTTTGGAAGTGGAAATGCATTTCCGATAGTAGCTGCCCCAAGCATTGGTAATAGTAAATTAAGCGGAGGTTTTAAAAGGTCTTTTTCAAATGGATATAGAATATATTTCTTTTGTTATGTACATTAAGTTCTTTGTATTTAATTTAGAACATTCAGAAAAACTAATTGACATGAGGAAATTATTGCTATAAAATCAACGGTAATTGCATAGTCTTATCAAGAAAAGGTGGAGGGACAGGCCCGATGAAACCTTGGCAACAGCCGTATAACGGAATTGTGCCAAATCCTGCAGGTAATAACCCTGAGAGATAAGAAAGAGCCTTTAGAGCGTGTTTTCAAACTGCTCCTTTCTTGTTTTCAGGAAAGGGGCAGTTTTTTATTTTGTATAAAAGAAAGGAGAATAAGAAATGGGAGAATCATGGGGGAAAGGAACGATTTGTGTGCAAGGTGGCTATACGCCAAAGAATGGTGAACCGCGTGTTTTACCGCTTTATCAAAGTACAACGTATAAATACGATACTTCAGATGATTTAGCAGCGCTATTTAATTTAGAGGCAGAAGGATATATCTACACGCGTATTGGAAATCCTACTTTAGCTGCATTTGAGCAAAAGTTAGCGGATTTAGAGGGTGGTGTAGGTGCTGTTGCAACAGCTTCTGGGCAAGCTGCTATTATGCTTGCTGTTTTAAATATTTGTAGTAGCGGAGACCACTTGCTTTGTTCTTCCACAGTTTATGGCGGGACGTTTAATTTATTTGGAGTGAGTTTGCGTAAACTTGGTATCGATGTTACATTCTTTAATCCGAATTTAACTGCTGATGAAATTGTGGCCCTTGCTAATGATAAGACGAAACTTGTTTATGCAGAATCGCTAGGAAATCCGGCGATGAACGTTTTAAATTTCAAAGAACTTTCAGATGCAGCGAAAGAGTTGGAAGTACCTTTTATCGTGGATAATACATTGGCAACTCCTTATTTATGCCAAGCATTTGAACATGGAGCAAATATTATCGTTCATTCTACGACGAAATATATTGATGGTCATGCAAGTTCGTTAGGTGGCATTGTAATTGACGGAGGGAACTTCGATTGGACAAACGGGAAATATCCTGAACTAGTTGAACCGGATCCAAGTTATCACGGCGTAAGTTACGTTCAAAATTTTGGTGCAGCAGCTTATATTGTGAAGGCACGTGTTCAATTATTAAGAGACTACGGAAACTGTATGAGCCCATTTAATGCGTATATTAGCAATATCGGCTTAGAAACATTGCATTTACGAATGGAGCGTCATAGTGAAAATGCTCTTGCAGTTGCTAAATGGCTTGCTGATCATGAACGTATTGAATGGGTGAATTATCCGGGATTAAATAGTAATGAAAATTATTCGTTAGCACAAAAGTATTTGAAAAAAGGTGCGAGTGGTGTTTTAACATTCGGCATTAAGGGAGGATTAGAAGCAGCAAAAGAATTTATCGCAAATGTAAAACTAGCAACTCTCGTAACGCATGTAGCTGATGCACGAACTTGCGTTATACATCCTGCTAGTACAACGCATAGACAATTAAGTGCCGAAAATCAGCGCTTAGCTGGCGTCACATCAGATTTAATTCGTTTATCAGTTGGTATAGAAGATGTTTCGGATATTATTGCAGATTTAGAAGCAGCGCTAGTCGGAGGCAAACAACATGCCGATCATAATTGATAAAGATTTGCCAGCTCGCAAAGTGTTGCAGGAGGAAAATATTTTTGTAATGACAAAAGAGCGAGCAGAAACACAAGATATTCGGGCATTGAAAATTGCTATATTAAATTTAATGCCTACAAAGCAAGAAACAGAAGCGCAATTACTTCGTTTAATTGGAAATACACCGTTGCAATTAGATGTTCATTTACTTCATATGGAATCGCATTTGTCTCGTAATGTTGCACAGGAACATTTAACGAGTTTCTATAAAACATTCCGTGATATTGAGAATGAGAAATTTGATGGACTCATTATTACAGGAGCACCAGTTGAAACCCTTTCTTTTGAAGAGGTAGATTATTGGGAAGAGCTTAAACGTATTATGGAGTATTCAAAAACGAATGTAACATCTACGCTTCATATTTGCTGGGGGGCACAGGCTGGTTTGTATCATCATTATGGCGTTCCAAAGTATCCTCTTAAGGAAAAAATGTTTGGTGTATTTGAACATGAAGTCCGTGAGCAACATGTGAAACTGTTACAAGGTTTTGATGAATTGTTTTTCGCCCCGCATTCGCGTCATACAGAAGTACGAGAGAGTGATATTAGAGAGGTGAAAGAATTAACATTATTAGCAAACTCTGAGGAAGCAGGTGTTCACCTTGTTATTGGGCAAGAAGGAAGACAAGTGTTTGCGCTCGGGCATAGTGAATATAGTTGTGATACGTTAAAGCAAGAATACGAACGGGACCGCCAAAAAGGGTTAAATATTGATGTGCCGAAAAACTATTTTAAGCATAATAATCCAAATGAGAAGCCGCTTGTAAGGTGGAGAAGCCATGGGAATCTATTATTCTCTAATTGGCTGAATTATTACGTGTATCAAGAAACCCCTTATGTATTATAAAAAAAGATTGTGTCACACGTGGCAACGTTTTCTTTGTAAAGATTAATCTATATTTTTCCGAATGTTCAAAAAACATTGTTTTTCAGATTTTTTATTCATATAATTTCATCTAAACACAATTTTTGAGGGGTGGACAGTATTATGAAAGAAATTCAAGTTGGCTTATTAGGTCTTGGGACAGTTGGTAGCGGAGTAGTTCGTATCATTACAGATCACCAAGAGCGACTTATACACCAAGTAGGTTGTCCTGTAAAAGTAACGAAAGTACTAGTACAAAATATTGAAAAAGAGAGAGAAGTAGAGGTACCTTCTACTCTATTAACACAAGATGCACATGAAATTTTAGACAATCCAAACATCGACGTTGTCATCGAAGTAATGGGTGGCATTGATGATGCAAAAGCATATATTTTGCAAGCTTTACAAAGCGGGAAGCATGTTGTGACTGCCAATAAAGATTTAATGGCGTTACATGGGGCGGAACTATTAGCGGTAGCAAAAGATAATAAAGCAGATTTGTTTTATGAAGCAAGTGTAGCCGGAGGGATTCCGATTTTACGAAGTATTGTAGAGGGACTTTCTTCAGATCTTATTACGAAAGTAATGGGAATTGTAAATGGAACGACAAATTTTATTTTGACGAAAATGTCAGATGAAGGGAGAGCATATAACGACGTGTTAAAAGAAGCCCAGCAACTTGGATTTGCAGAAGCGGATCCAACATCAGATGTAGAAGGTTTAGATGCAGCAAGAAAAATGACAATTTTGGCTACCCTTGGTTTCTCTACAAATGTAGAGCTTGGAGATGTGAAGGTAAAAGGGATTACTTCTATTACAGAGGAAGATATCGAATACAGTAAGAGTTTAGGTTACACGATTAAACTAATCGGTCTTGCGAAGCGAGATGGTGAAAAATTAGAGGTTACAGTTGAACCGACTTTACTTCCAAATACACATCCTCTTGCGGCCGTGCAAAATGAATATAACGCTGTATATGTGTATGGTGAAGCAGTTGGAGAAACGATGTTTTATGGACCAGGTGCAGGAAGTTTACCGACAGCAACAGCTGTTGTTTCCGATTTAGTAGCTGTAATGCAAAATATTAGATTAGGGGTAACAGGAAATAGTGCTGTAGTCCCGCAATATCAAAAAGTATTAAAAGAGCCAGACGAAATTGTTGTGAAGAAATTTTTAAGACTTCATGTGAAAGATGAAATTGGTGTATTTGCAAAAATTACTTCGTTATTCTCTGAGCGTGGCGTTAGCTTTGAAAAAATTATTCAAATGCCACTTGAAGAGAAAGGAAAAGCTGAAATTGTAATTGTAACGCATCGTGCTTCTCTTGCTGATTATGATTATATTCTACATACGTTGCAAGGGTATGAAGAAATAGATTGTTTGAAAGCAAACTATCGAATTGAAGGGGATGCAAAGTAGTATCTCCTCTAAGAAAAAACCTATTAAGCGGCTTGCTTAATAGGTTTTTTTCTATTTAAAATCTTCGTACCAACTTGAATAAATGCTTGGATAATCCAGCCTGTTGTAAAAGATAAGATGATTGTTCCAAAATAGATAGGTCCATCTAATAAAAAGCTTAATGTTAAAAATAAGAATGCTAACGAAATTTCTGTTCTTCTAAATGTCCATTTCTTTTTCTCAGCAACTGTTAAAACGAAAGCTTCTTGCGGTGCTGCACAAAGGTTTGTAGAGACATAAAGACCAATTCCGGCTCCAACGAATAGATTTCCGCAAATAAGTGTTATATATTTTGGAAGAGAACGGACAGCGTCCATAATAGTTGTAATGGAACCAATCCAATCAACAAAAAGAGAGATAAGAACCATTGTTACGATTGTACCGATTGTAATTTGTCTTTTATTCCAAAAGAGGACGATAAGGGTAAAGGCAAAATTAATCATGAAAATCCAAAAACCGATACTTATCCCGAAATTTTGATATAGTGCAATAAAGAAGGAATCATAAGGGCTAAGTCCAAAGGAAGTAATGGTCGTCATCATATTAATACCGATGGCGAGAATGAGTAGACCACCAATGAAAAATATATATTCTAATTTGAATCGAAGCATAGTTGTATATCCTTTCAAAATGTATTTGCTAGGAAAGGATATATTGTGGAAAGCTTACCAGGTCAAGGGAGAATTTTTGCAGGGAAGGGGAAAATGAGATGACGAATATAAGAAAGATTGCTGAACTTGCTGGGGTATCTGTTTCAACTGTTTCACGTGTACTAAATAATCATCCATATGTGAATGAACAGAAGCGAAAAGAAATTTTAGCAATTATAGAAGAATTAAACTATACGCAAAATGTGAATGCAATTCATTTAGTGAAAGGAAAAACGAATGTAATTGGCGTTTTATTACCGCACGTTAATGATCAATATTATAGTGCCATTATTGAGGGAATATCAAAGGAAACAGCAAAAAATAATTATAATATGATGCTTTGTCAGACGAATTATAGCGAGGAAAGAGAATTAGAAATTTTGAATATGTTAAAAATGAAAAAGCTTGATGGGGTTATTATATGTTCTCGGGCAAATAGTAAGGAGAAGCTCGAAGAATATACGAAATTCGGCCCGATTGTTATGTGTGAAGAAATAGATTCAAAATGCATTTCAAGTGTACATGTTGATTACTATAAAGTGTTTTCACAAGGGATGAAAAACTTAATAGATGCTGGTCATACACGTATTGGGTATTGCATTGGAAGAAGTAATAGCATTAATAGCCAGAGAAGAAAACAAGCATATGCGGATTCACTTCAACAGATTGCTGAAAAACCGATAGGAACTTGGAAGTTTGAAGGCTGTTTTACGGTGGAAGATGGGCGTAATGTAATTAGGGAGTGGGCCTCTATGTCAGTAAAGCCAACTGCGTTTCTTGTATCTTGTAACCATATTGCAGCGGGAATGGTAACGGAGGCGAAAAAACAAAGAATTCGTATTCCAGAAGATATTACGATTATCGGTTGTGATGATCAAGATGTAGCAGACATTTTAGGCATTACGACGATTTCATATTCTAGTAAAAATGTTGGTGTGAAGGCATTTGAATTATTATATGAAAAGATTAATGATGAGCAAATAGATGTAAAGCACGTAGAGTTATTGCCAGAATTCGTACAAAGGGAAACAACATAATAGATAAGGTATGAAAATCGCTTTTCAAAATTGCGTTTGGTATAATTATGGACAATCTATGAGGGCTAAAAGGGGTTTTGATATGAGATCAAAAGTGGTAAAAGTAATTCTACTCATTACAATTGCATCTTTCTGTTTATTTGCATATGGCTTTGTTTCAGGTGTAAATGATGTATTAAATCCGAAAGCTTCAAATTTAATTAAAAAGACCGATGTAGTGGCAAAAGAGAAAAAGAAAACGGGAACGTTACAAATCGTCAGTTTAGGTGATTCATTAACGCGTGGCGTTGGTGATAAAGAAGGAATTGGCTATATTGGACGAATGAAAGAAGATTTACAAAAAGATTATAAGCAAAAGGTTGCTTTAACGAACTTAGCTGTTAGTGGTGCGAAAATGCCTGACTTATTAAAACAAATTGAGAGTAATGGCGCTCAATATTCAATTAAACAAGCAGATGTAATCGTTTTAACGATTGGAGGAAATGATTTATTTCCGGGCTGGGAATCGCTTGGAAAGATAGATTTAGAAACATATCGTCCGGATACGGAAACATTCCAGAATGAAGCGAAGAAAATTATAGAAGAAATTCGTAAATTAAATACAGATAGCCCTATTTTTTGGCTAGGTTTATATAATCCTTTTGAAGATGTAGAAGATTTAAAGGGGTCTTCAAACATTGTTGTAGACTGGAATGCATCTTTAGAAAAATTAGCGATAAATAATAAAAATGTGTATATTACACCGACATTTGATTTATTCCAAAATCGTGGGAAAGATTTATTATACTCCGATCATTTCCATCCGAATGAAGTAGGTTATACGTATATGGCAGAACGTTTAGTTCAAAATGTTGTAAGTAAATTAAAACTAGAACAAGGAGGGGTAAAATGACGACGATACTTTCCGTACGAGACTTGAAGAAGGTAATTGGAAAGAAGACTCTTGTAGAGAATATTTCCTTTGATGTAAAGCAAGGAGAAGTGTTCGGGTTCTTAGGACCAAATGGTGCTGGAAAGACGACTACCATTCGAATGTTAGTCGGATTAATTAAGGCGACAGAAGGTACGATTTCTATCGGTGGTTATTCGATTAAGGAAAATTTTAGAGAAGCGATGCGTCAAATTGGAAGTATCGTTGAAAACCCAGAGTTGTATACATATTTAACGGGATGGGAAAATTTAAAGCAATTTGCTCGTATGTTAGGTGATATATCAGATGAACGTATTATTGAAATTGCTGAAATGGTTCATTTAGATGAAAGAATTCATGACAAGGTAAAAACGTACTCACTTGGTATGAAACAACGGCTTGGAATTGCGCAGGCGCTCCTTGGGAATCCAAAATTGCTCATATTAGATGAGCCAACGAATGGTTTAGATCCAGCAGGGATTAGAGAACTTAGGGAATTTATACATAAGCTTGTAAAAGAAGAAAATATGAGCGTGTTTATTTCAAGTCACTTGCTAAGTGAGGTGCAAATGATATGCGATCGCGTTGCTATTATTCATAAAGGAAAGATGATAACAGTTGCCAAAGTTGAAGAATTAATTAAAACAGCAAGTGACCGCGTAGAATGGATTGTTACGCCGATTGGGAAGGCAAAAGATATGCTAGAAGATGCTGAGGAAGTAAGAGAAGTGAGTATAGAAGGTGATCGATTACTATGCCGCATGAATATCGCATCTATAAGTAATTGGAATAAACATTTTGTAGAAAACGGGATAGATGTACATAGTGTTAAGGAACTTGTATTTACGCTAGAAGATTTATTTATTGAACTCACAAGGGGTGAGCAGCATGCGTGAATTTGCGAATCTAGTTTTAAACGAATCGGAGAAGATTTATCGTAAGAAGCGTATTTTTGTTGTTATGCTTATTTTAGCAATCTTGATCCCGCTTTTTGTGTATGCGCAGTATCGTGAAATAGAAACGACACAAAAAAGACTCGGTACAACTGATTGGAAGGTTTCATTGCAACAGCAAATTGTTGATTCCCAGAACCGGTTGAACAATTCTAGGTTGCCAGAAGAATGGCGTGATTGGTTAAAGGTAAGAGTTGAGCAGCAACAATATTATTTAGATCATGATATTAACCCGATGGCACCGGGCGCACCAACTTTTGTAAGGGCGTTTATTGAGCAAGGAATTACATTATTTATTCCACTTCTCGTAATGATTGTCGCCATTGATATTGTTTCAGGAGAACGAAGTGATGGAACGATGAAGATGTTACTTACGCGGCCGATTAGGCGCTGGAAAATACTCCTTAGTAAATACGTAACGATGTTATTTTTCATTTCGCTCATACTGCTCCTTGTAGGTGTGTTTGCATACATATTATCAGGGCTTGTATTTGGATACTCGGGATGGAATTTACCTGTGTTAACTGGATTTGTTATTGATAAGGAAACGTTAAATACGAATTTTGTACATCTTATTCCGCAATGGCAATATATCTTGATGGCGTATGGATTAGCTTGGTTTGTTGCTATCGTTGTCGGAACTATATCATTTATGGTCTCTGTTTTAATTCGTAATACACCAGCTGGTATGGGCGTTATGCTAGCTGCATTAATTGCAGGCGGTATTTTAAGCTCGTTCGCAACATCTTGGGAAGGTGCGAAATATATTTTTAGTGTGAATTTATCATTAACAGATTATCTATCAGGGAAACTACCTGCATTACAAGGTTTATCGATGGGGTTTTCTTTGATGAACTTAACTGTTTGGGGAGTTGTGTCTCTTATCATTTCATTTGTAGTATTTACAAAGCAGGATATGGTGAATTAATTGGACGGGAAGTGACAGTATGGAAAATGTTTTAAAGAATGATTGGGAGCCACTATTGGCACCAGAATTCGAGAAAGAATATTATCGTAAGCTAGCTGATTTTTTGAAAGAAGAGTACAGTACACATGTTGTTTACCCAAAGAAAGAAGATATTTTTAACGCTCTAGAGTATACAAGTTATGAAAATACAAAGGTCGTTATTTTAGGACAAGACCCATATCATGGGCCGAATCAAGCGCATGGTTTAAGCTTTTCTGTACAACCTGGTGTTAAAACGCCACCGTCATTGTTAAATATGTATAAAGAGCTTCGAGATGAATATGGGTATGACATTCCGAATAACGGTTATTTAGTGAAATGGGCAGAGCAAGGAGTATTACTACTAAATACTGTATTAACAGTTCGACAAGGCGAAGCAAATTCTCATAAGGGAAAAGGATGGGAGCATTTCACTGATCGTGTAATTGAGCTGTTGAATGAACGTGAAAAGCCAGTTATTTTCATATTGTGGGGACGCCATGCACAGGCGAAGAAGAAGTTAATTACAAATTCAAATCATCATATTATCGAATCTGTACATCCAAGCCCACTATCAGCAAGACGAGGTTTCTTTGGGAGTAAGCCATACTCTAAAGTAAATACGATTTTAGCTAATATGGGCGAGAGAGAAATTGATTGGGAAATTCCAAATTTATAAATAGAAAAGGTAGTTAACAGTCGTTAACTACCTTTTCATTATTGTTGCTCGTTCTTTAATTTTGCATCTAGTACAAACGTGCCAAATGGGATAACTGATGAAACGAATGCCCCAAGTGCCCATAAAATTGATTTACGGTGTACGATTGTTACTTGAATTACTGCGAAGATAAATAAAATAAATAAAACACCGTGAGCCATGCCTGTAATTTTAACAGCTGTTGCAAATCCTGCGAAATATTTTAATGGCATTGCTACAAATAATAGTAGTAGGAAAGAAATCCCCTCAATAAGTCCAATTGCTCTTAATCGTCCGATTGGTGTAGATAACATGTAAAATAGCCTCCCTTAACGTATGCTTGTTTATAGTAAATTTGTATTCTTTTTTAAAATAAAATAGTCTATTTTGTTTCATTATATACAAAAAGAAAGTTTACACTACGAGAATAGTGCAAAGTTCAAAATATAGTCACAAAAGCATGGTAATTTAAATAAAAACCTATTTGAAGTGTTTGACTTCAAATAGGTTTTATGAGTGGAAATATTAAACAAGTGCTTCTTTTTTTAGTACGAACTTCTCTACAACCTTTGCTACACCGTCATTCATATTTGTATCTGTTACATAGTTTGCAATTTCCTTAATATCATCAGGTGCATTGCCCATTGCGACACCAAGACCGGCGAATTCAATCATCGCCTGATCGTTATAGCTATCGCCCATTGCGATAACTTCTTCGCGCTTAATGCCAAGTTTTTGGATTAATTGGTTTAAGCTCGTTCCTTTTGTAACACCGGATTCAGTAAATTCTAAGAAGAATGGTTTAGAACGCATAACGCTTAATTGTCCTTCTAGTTGTTTTTGTAATTTCTTTTCTACTTCAACAAGGCGTTCAGCTTCTTTATTCATTAATACTTTTACTACAGGCTCTTTAACAGCAGCTTTAAAGTCATCTACTACAACGATAGGCATACCAGTAATATCGCCCTCAATTTCAGTATAAGGATTATTTTCTTCCGTTACGATATCATCGCCAATATAAGTATGAATCCATACATCTTCAGTTTTACTAATTTCAAATAAGTTGTGAACGATTTCAGGAGAAAGCGTACTACTAAAGATTTCTTCGTTTGTTTTACAGTTAATAATTTTTGCGCCATTAAAAGATAGAATGAAACTGCCGTATTCTTCTAAACGAAGTTCTTTCGCTACATTGCGCATACCAAACGTTGGACGTCCAGAAGCAAGTACAACTTTTACACCTTGTTCTTGTGCAGTCATTAGAGCTTCTTTCGTACGAGGTGAAATAGTATGGTCGTCACGTAATAAAGTATCATCTAAATCTAAAACAATCATTTTATAAGTCATATTGAAAATTCCCTTCTTTATTTAAATCAAATATATGTTCATGGAGATGTAAGAAATAATAGTAAGACATCGAACCTCTTTAAAAAGAAGTAGATTCATTTTTATGAGTGTTTTTCTCATCATATTAATTAATAATCATTGGGGATGGACAAAACCCCAATGATTAAATGTTTATTTTATCGTAACAACTCTAAAGGTAGAGTGCAATAATGGAAGTTTTCCAATTTACGATACTTGTTTTATTGTCGAACGAGAAAATAGTATTTCTAGTAAGATTGCCATTACAGCCCCAAGAACGAGACCATTACTTAGGAATGAAGCTAGAAATGGTGGAAGCGTGGAATATGCTCCTGCTGGAACGAACATAACCCCAATTCCTGTGAAGATTGACAGACCTGCTACTTTAAATAATCGTTCTTTATCCTGTACTGTTTCGTATTCTCGAAAGGCGAGACCGATCATGCTTGCAAATACAGGATAAATGGCAGCATAACCAACTGCAACTGGGATTGCCGCAAAGAATGAAGTGATCTTTGGGAATATACTAACGACAATAATAAAGCTTGACCCTAATATAAATGGGAGGCGTTTATAAATATTAGTCGTTGCAATAAAACCTGCTGATCCAGAAATAGCGACAGGTCCGATAGCCGAAAACAGGCCGCCTAGTAATTGATTGATTCCTGTTATAATACCGGCCTGTTTAAAACGATCTGATGCAGCATTTTCTTCATATTTAGAGACAACCTTTTGTACAACGCGAATACTTGCTAACATATTTGTTAGAAGTAAGAGTGTAACGAAAATGACCGTAATTACCATGTTCCATTCAACACGAGGCATTCCGAAAACAAATAAGGATGGAAAACGGATTATGTCTGTCACTGGTGTTATTGGATTGGATAATCCAAAGCATGCGAATAATATCCAGCCGCAAACGATACTGAAAAGAACAGAATATTGTCCGATAATAGGTAGCTTCATGATGAAAAAGGATAGTAAAATAACAATGAGTGAAAGAATAAATACATTAGGTTGTACTTCTGTATGTTTTCCATCCAGGCCGAACATTCCTTTTAAGAAGGAACCACTAAGTTGTGCAACAAGAAGAAATAAGTACGTTCCAATGACTGTCGGTGTAAAATAGCGAACGAGTTTATCAATAAGTCCAAAAACGCTAAGAATAATACAAATGATACCGCTTAATAAGAAAGCATATTGAAGAACTTTAAGTGTCTCATTGTTTGATCCAAATAATACGACACCTAAACTTGCATATAGGGAGAAAATTCCCCACCAAAGGCCAGCAGGACCTTCTTGAATAGGAAGTTTATGCCCAAATATAGCTTGTAAGAGACCAGCAAAGCCTAGAACAAATAATGTTCTTTGTACGAATGCGATAGCTTCAGCGCCATCAAGACCATAACTAGTTGCGACGCTAATTGGTACAATAAGACTCCCAGCTAAAATAAATAGTGCCCATTGTAAGGCGGAAAGAAATGTTTTCATTATATCAACCTCTTTCATAGATTCCGTATCTAGTATATATGTATTTCATTTCCACTGGCAAAGATTGTAGATAGAGAAAAGAGTTGAAACATGATATGAATGCACGTAAGCAATTATGGATAGCAGTTATATGTATGACTTTTGTTGTAATTCTAGGAACATTAGGATTTATGACAATTGAAGAGATTAGCTTATTTCAAGCATTTTGGATGACGATGATTACCGTATTAACGGTGGGATACGGAGACGCCATTCCTGTAACACATGCAGGAAAAGTTTTTGCGCTCCTTATCATACCGGTTGGAGTCGGTATTGTTACGTATGCAATTGGTGTAGTGGCAGCTATGATTATTGAAGGGAATTTATTTCATGCAGTACGGAGGAAGAAGATGGATAAACAAATAGCACAGTTACAAAATCATATTATCGTATGTGGTTGCGGTAGAGTAGGGCTACAAGTTGTACATGAATTGCAAGAAAAGAAGATCCCATTTGTCGTCGTGGATAAAGATGAAAGCATATTAGAGAAGGAAAAGCTTTTATATGTACATGGAGATGCAACAGAAGACAAAGTGTTACAACATGCTGGGATTTCAAAGGCAGCTGGTTTAGTTGCTATCGTAGCAAATGACGCTGAAAATGTATTTATTACGTTAACTGCAAGAGGATTAAACGATGCAATTAAAATTGTGGCAAGAGCAGAAAAACCAGAAACCGAAGACAAATTAAAGAGGGCTGGTGCAAATAAGGTGATTAATCCATCTAGTATGGCAGGGATTCATATTGCAAAAGGTATTGCGAATCCGTTAACAGTTCATTATATTGATACAGTACTGTATGGCGTGGAGCAGTCATTTGTAATTGAAGAAATTGCAGTAGGTAAGGGCTCTATTTTAGCTAATAAATCATTATTAGAGAGTGATGTTAGAAATCAATTTGATGTAACAATTTTAGCGATTTTGAGAAATGGGAATGTTATACATAATCCAACGGGGCAGGAAAAGTTGCAAGAACATGATATGATAATAGTATTTGGTTCAGTAGAGAAGCTGGGACAATTTGAGAAAGAACTACAAAGTACGAGGTGATAAGGGATGCAAATATCAAGCGATAAGATTTTAAATAAAATGGCGAATGAAATTGCAAAGGCAAAAAGTAGTGAAGGACAAAAATCAAAAGAACATGTATTAGTTGTGCGTGCTTTATGTGATTTATTATTAGATGAGCAAGTTGAATCTTCTACGTATAGAGAGCCACAAGTTCAATCACAAATAATTGGATCACAACCAATCACGATGCAACCAATTGCACCGGTTTCTAATGAGCCAGTATATATAAAAGAAAGTGATGCAAACGGTAATTCTTTATTTGATTTTTAGAGGATAAATCGTTTGGCTTATATGAAAAAATTGCTTATGATAAAAGTAAAAAAGGGGAATTAAGATGAAAATTTTCTTTTTACTAGGTTGTATTGCAGCGGGGCTATCTGTTGCGTTAGGGGCTTTCGGAGCACACGGTTTAGAAAATAAAGTTTCTGCAAAAATGTTAGAGGTTTGGAAAACAGGTGTTACATATCAAATGTTTCATGCAGGTGGACTATTTGTAGTTGCTTTATTGATGGATAAAATTCAATCATCACTCTTAACTACTGCTGGTTGGCTTATGGTAGCTGGGATCATTATGTTCTCGGGTAGTCTGTATGCATTAAGTACAACAGGTATTAAGTTCTTTGGTCCAATTACACCTCTTGGTGGTGTAGCGTTTATTGTGGCATGGATCTTAGTTGGAACTGCAGTTGTAAAAGGATTATAAAAAACAAAAGCTGGCATACGCCAGCTTTTTTTATGGTCTTGGAGCATAAGTTGCTTGTTGACTAGGCAAATACGTAATTTCTTCTGGGAATTCTACATAATCTAAGTAAATCATTAATAATAAATAACGTTTCCCTGATTGTGGCTCACTAATTACGATATGATCACGACCAGCCGCTTCGATAATACCCGTATAGGATTGTGTACCGAGTGAACTACCACGCTCATAAGTCATTACAACTGTGGCTTGCTTGCCCTTGTTCAAGCGAAGAATATTTTCAATATATGACTGTTCTAGAGGTAACATGCCTTGAGAAACAGCATATTGAGCTTGCGCAACTTGTTGTTGCATTGCTTGCTGCTGTTGCTGTTGCTGTGGGGTCATTTGTTGCGGTTGTACGTAAGTTCCAGATGGTTGATAGAAACCTGTTCCGTAATACGGATTTTGTTGCTGTGCCATTCAAAAATCCCTCCTTGTTTTCATTCCTTAATATATGCTAGGGCAATCCCCAGCATTTGGCTGGAAGAAGCAGTGCTTTTTGAAGCGACCAGAGTTTTGCTGATTATACCAAGTTGGTGGACATGCACCTTCAGGCCTAAAAAACCATAAGGCAAAATTTGCAGGCCAAAAACGTTGTCCTTGAATCGTTCGCCTTGCTAATGCGATATCTTGTTCCCTTGCACGTTGATAAAAATAACCTTTTTGAGTTGCCTCAAAACCACCAGGATTTTGATACACCATTTGACGTAAATTACGAATATTTTTAAAGTCTAAACAATTCCCGCGGACACGATTTACTCCAACGTTTCCGACCATTAACATCCCCTGTTGTCCTTCACCTTCAGCTTCAGCACGCATCAGTCTAGCTAATAACTTTACATCTTCTTCGTTATACGCGATAACGCCCATTATGTGTCACCTCTCTTTTTGGAATACCTTGTGGAAAGAGGTTTATGTCTAGATGAAGTGTGTAACAATTACTAGTTCATACGTATGAGAAAAAGGACTCAGATATGACAACCAAACAAAGTTTTACATGGAGAGTGGAAAATAAAAAAAGCTAGCGTGAGCCAGCTTTTTTATTAAAAAACTTTAGACCATAAGTTTGAGAAGAAATCACCGATAGAGCGCATTGTTAATACAAACCAATTTGCTTTTTCAACTTCTTCTGTCGTTTTTGCAGTAACTTTCATACTTTTACTACCGTCTAAGAAACCATATTTATCGGTTGATTCTAAAGTAATCGATCCTACTTTTGCATCTTTCTTAATAGGAGCAATTAAATGACCATCTTCAGCAAGAGATTTATCTACTTCAGTTCCAATTTTATAAGGGTCTTTGCTACCTTTTTTTGCAATTACGGTTATTTCTTTTTCCGGTGCAACAGTTACTTGATCCTCTTTCCCTTGTACTACAGAGAGTGTATTGTTTTTATCGACCTTTAGTTTTTGTTTTTCGAAGTTATTAAACCCGTATTCGATTAACTCACGAGATTCTGTGAAGCGCTCGTCCATTGATTTTGTTTTAATAATAACCGAAATAAGACGTACATCACCGCGTTTAGCAGTAATAGTAAATCCGTATCCAGCTGTATCAGAACTTCCGGTTTTTAAACCATCAGCACCTTCATAAGCGAAAGCAGCTCCTGGTAACATCCAGTTCCAGTTTTCCATACGAATTGGTTTCGGATGATTATCTGGGAAGTTTCTAAATCTTTGTTTTGTATCCTCTAGCATTTCTGGATACTTTGTAATCATTGCTTTTGAAAGTATACCCATATCGCGAGCTGACATAGAGTTTTCTGCATTTGGATCAGTACCCTCAGGATGTTTTCCTTTTAAGTCAGCGTTATTTAAACCAGTAGCGTTTACAAATTTATATTTCTTTAACCCTAGTTTTTTTGCATGTTCATTTGCAAGATTTAAGAAGTTTTTCTCACTTCCTGCAAGAAGTTCTGCTAAGGCAATACTAGATCCGTTTGCAGAGAAGATAACGATAGAATGATATAGTTCTCTTACAGTATATTGACGTCCTTTTTCGAACGGCACGTTAGAGAATTCATTATTACGTGAAACTTCATAAGCGTAATCAGAAATATTTACCTTTGTATCCCAAGTGATTTTTCCTTCTTTAATTGCTTCTAACACGGCATAAACAACAATTAATTTTGACATACTAGCGATAGCTAGTAATTCATCTGGATTTTGTTCATGCAGTATTTTTCCTGTATCTGCATCAAATAGAAGTGCAGCAGCTGCCTCAATGTGTATTTTTTCTTCCGCATGGGATGTTGTTACTCCTAAGGAAGAAATTGACAATAGAAACACTAGTAAAATAGAAAAGATTTTCTTCATATACATTATCACCTTCGCATCGTTATTAGCATATAGCTCGTACCATTTTAGCATAAATTTGGATATAGAAAGGTTACAATTTTGTAAGGTATTTAAAAGGATTTGTCGATTTTTGTTCAAATTTGCGGAAAAAAGAATTTTTTTGAGGAGAAATATAGAGGGGAATAAAAAAAGGAACGAATTTCGTTCCTTTTTCACGATTTATATGTGTAAAAATTTCTCTACCTTTTCGTCTGGTAAAATGTTTCCGACGAAAAATGTTCCGAATTCACCATAACGAGCACTTACTTCATCGAAGCGCATTTCATATATAAGCTTTTTAAATTGAAGAACATCGTCAGCGAATAATGTTACGCCCCACTCAAAATCGTCGAATCCAACAGATCCTGAAATAACTTGGCGTACTTTACCTGCATACTGGCGACCAATTTTACTATGACTGTACATCATTTTCTTACGTTCCTCCATTGGAAGCATGTACCAGTTGTCATCACCTTGGCGACGCTTGTCCATTGGATAGAAGCAAATATGATTTGCTTTCGGTAACTCAGGATATAAGCGAGCTAAGATTTGTGGATTTTGGTATGGATCTTCATCAGCTGGAAGGTAGTTGCTTAGTTCAACAACAGATACGTAAGAGTATGCAGGAACCATATATTCAGCTAAAGTTGTTTTATTCAATTCTGTTTCAATTTCATTTAACTCTTCCATTGTTGGACGTAAAATCATAAGCATAATATCAGCTTTTTGGCCAACAACTGTATACATTGCGTGACTGCCCTTTTTCGCAGCAGCTACGTCGTTCCATTTTTCAACGACATTTAAAAATTCAGACACAGCTTGTCCGCGTTCGTCGCTAGATAATGTTTTCCATGCAGCCCAATCAATAGAACGTAAATCATGTAAACAATACCAGCCATCTAACGTTGTTGTTGCTTCACTCATTCTATTCACCTCAGTTAATGATAGTTTTACACGTTAACTATAGCATATATAGTTTTAAAATCATCTATATAAAACCTTGGCGCATAAAATTGTCACATTTAAGTGTTTAAGCAAGGTGAATTTAACGGCTGAATTTTATGAAAATATAATCATTTTTATTTTATCTATTTTTTGGGAGCTATAAGTTTAAAATATAGAGGAAAAGAAGTATTCTTAAAGATAGAGTTTTTTAACATATGTAGGAGGGTTTATTCGTGAGCAACTTATTTACAACAGTAAAAGAAAAAGTTCAAGGAAAAGGCATTTCTATCGTACTTCCTGAAGGAACTGATGAAAGAATTTTAGGCGCTGCAGAGCGTTTAGCAAAAGAAGAGTTAGTAAAACCAATCTTAGTTGGTAATAAAGAAGAAATTAGCGCAAAAGCTGCTAGCATGAATTTAACATTAGCAGGCGTTGATATTTACGATCCAGCTACATACGAAGAAATGGATGCAATGGTAGCATCTTTCGTTGAACGCCGTAAAGGTAAAGCAACTGAAGAAGACGCTCGCAAAATCCTTAAAGACGAAAACTACTTCGGTACAATGCTTGTATACATGGGCAAAGCACACGGTTTAGTAAGTGGTGCAGCTCACTCTACAGCTGATACAGTTCGTCCAGCACTTCAAATCATTAAAACAAAACCAGGCGTTACAAAAACTTCTGGCGTATTCATCATGGTACGTGAAGAAGAGAAATATGTATTCGCTGATTGTGCAATTAATATTGCACCAAATAGCCAAGATTTAGCTGAAATTGGTATCGAAAGTGCGAAAACTGCTGAACTATTCGGCATTGATCCACGCGTTGCTATGTTAAGCTTCTCTACAAAAGGTTCTGCGAAATCTCCAGAAACAGAAAAAGTTGTAGAAGCAACTCGCATTGCAAAAGAAATGGCTCCAGAATTAGCTCTAGATGGAGAATTCCAATTCGATGCTGCATTCGTACCATCTGTAGCTGAGAAAAAAGCTCCAGGTTCTACAATTAAAGGTGATGCTAACGTATTCGTATTCCCAAGCTTAGAAGCTGGTAATATCGGCTACAAAATCGCTCAACGTTTAGGTAACTTCGAAGCAGTAGGACCAATCTTACAAGGTTTAAACATGCCTGTAAACGACCTATCTCGTGGATGTAACGAAGAAGAAGTGTACAAGTTAGCTTTAATTACAGCAGCTCAAGCACTTTAATTCTATAACGAATTGAAATAAAGACCGTCGCTAAAATAGCGACGGTCTTTATTTTTCTAAGCCAAGTGCTTTATTGTTACGATCAATAATACGTTGTAAATTCGTCTCATATAAAGGTATTTCATCTATTGTTAATTGAGATGGTGTTAACTTTGGAGCGAATTGCTGCAATGTTTTTAAAAGGCGCATCATTAAATCTTGTACTGTAATGGTTTCGCCAAGTAATTCTGAAAGTGAAGCCATCGTACTCGGTACAATTTCAGGATAAGTAAAGCGTGTTTCTTCTCCTTGAATGGCTAGGTTGTAGAAATCACGAACAAGTGCGGCACGTTCAGAGCCACTTCCTGTAGCACAGAGATAAATTTGGACAGCGACACCACCGCGAATACGGCGCTGTGAAATACCAGCAAATTTTTGGTCGCGAATACTTAAATCGTAGCTACCAGGGCAGTAAGAACCAACGATTTCTTTTGCCTCAATTGTAACATCGTAATCCTTTAACATTTCCTGAATTAAATGCCACATTGTATCGTATCCAAGATCAATATCGATACCTTTTTCCGTCTCTTGGAATAAAAGTGATACGTTTAACACACCTTCATCAAGTACGACTGCAAGCCCGCCAGAATTACGAACGATAACATTGAAGTCGTTTTCTTTTAAAAAGGAAATACCTTCTTCTAAGTGTGGTAGGCGTGAATCTTGAATGCCAAGAACAATTGTATTGTGATGAACCCAAGAGCGCATTGTTGCAGCTGATTCGCCCTTTCCAATGCTTGTGCATAATGTATCATCCATTGCGAATGATTGAAGTGCATGGAATGTTGGTCCTAAACTAGACTGATCTACAATACGCCACTCTGGCTGAGATAAAATGGAACGGGAATTGCTCATATAACTAACCCCTTATCTTTAAAATGACAATCTCTATTATAGCAAAAAATAATGAAAGTAGTTTTTAAGAGAAAACCTTACTGAATTGTAAGGTTGTTGTAAGGAAAGTGAATTGGTTAAATGATCTAAGATGGCTAAACTAAGAGATGTAATTATTGATTTTAGGAGGCATACAAATGAAAAATGTTAAATTAGGAATCGTAGCGATTATGTCAGCTGCTGTATTTAGTGGCTGTTCTATTATGGATATGATTGCACCACAAGCAACGGGTGTTGTTATGTACGGAGATGAAACAGGCGTTCAACAAACAATGGATCAATATAAAGATAAAATTGAATCTCAAAATAAATTTGAAGCTAAACTAGGTACTGTTAATGAGAAAAAGGTTTTAATCATGAATAAAACAACGGCTGAGAAGATGGTAAAGGAAAACATGCTGAAAAAAGTAGTGAAAGAAGATGTAGAACCTATTAAAGCATTGCCGGCTATTTCTGATGAAGCTGGAATTGTATTTGCTAAAGAGGAACAAAAAGATGTAGTAATTGATGGAAAGAAAATGAAGTACGAAGGCAATGTAGTAATTGGTGATGCGCGTAAATATACAGATATGTATGCAGTTGTTAGTGATGCAGAATATGCAAAAATAAGTGAACCGGTAAAAACAATTGGTTTAGCATCCTTTAAAGAGAATCCAAAGGAAAAGATTTTTCCAGATATAAAGAGGGATTCTAAAGTAGAAGAAGCACATATGGTTGAAGTGAAATAACAAAAAGGATGCATGTAATGCATCCTTTTTACTCTGCAATTTTTTCTAAATTACCGTTTCGATCCATTCGGAAAGATGTTTGAGAACGTTCTTCTTCATCCATGACTGCCAACTTACGAGCGCGGTTCATAATGTTCATAAGTGTTTCGTAATCTTCTTGTACAGTATGAGATTGTTTTTCTAATTTTTCCAGTTTCTTTTCTAGTTCTTCATTTCGAAGGATTTGTGATTTAATTTCTTGTTTCAATCTCGTATTCTCGTTTTCAAGAGCTGTCACTTTTATATTTGAAGATCCGACTGTTTGTAAAAAATAAATAACATCTTGCATTGTCATAGAGCCTTTTGCAGTAGGAACGGTAGTTTCTTGATATGGAGTAGCTTCTTTATATTGTACAATTGATTCCTCTTGTACGAACTCTTCATAATTAGTTATCGAATCTGAAGCTGGTGGTGTATAAAGTAAACGTTTTTTCGCTTGTTCACCACTTGCAGCACGCATTTTATCTTTACGATGTTTTTTTGCTAGTTGAAGAGCTTGTTCATAGCTATAGCGAACAACAGCATTCCAACGGAAACCACAGGCAGCCGATGTACGATTTAATCTGTCTCCTACTTCTTCAAATGCATTTAATTGGGTACTTCCTTCTCGAACGTGACGAAGTACAGTTTCAGCAAGTAATAAATCATCCTCATCCGTCCAAGCATCTTGTCTTACTTTCATAGATTCAACTCCCTTTCTTTTTATGAACTTCCTATTTTTATAATGGGCAAAAAAATGAGCTTTTATACAAAGCTTTTAAAAATATGGTAGATTTCGATGAGAGGTATAAAGTGAAACTTTCATCAGTGGGAGGTTCTTCATCCCCTACCTAACTTCTTTGCTTTCGCTGAATTTTAAGGTGGGGATCTTACTGCCCATTAAAGCGGGATAAATTTTGCCAAGAATGACGGAAGCTGCTGTAGGAAAACATATACATATGTAGCATTATATGTGGAAAGAGCGTCGAAAGGAAACTTGCAACGAGCTTCAAAGAGCGGTAAAATACCATTTAGTGTTTATTTTTAAATGTACTTGAGAAAAGTTTAAAATAGAGGAAGTGTTATATAATGGGAAACGAATTTCGTGTGTGTGATGATTGTCAGGCAACGAACGTTAAAACGCTGATTCCAAAGCTAAAAAAAGTAGATTCATGTGCAACGATTGAAGTTGGATGTCAGTCTTACTGTGGCCCTGGCCGTAAAAAATCATTCGCATTTGTAAATAATCGTCCAGTTGCAGCGCCAACAGAAGACGAATTAATTGTAAAAATTGAAGCAAAGTTAAATAAGTAAGGAAAAGAAGAGTGAACAGATTACTCTTCTTTTTTTATGCCCATAAGAGGAAGAATCTATTCTGAGAAAGCTTAACTGGTGATGATAATAGTTCATGATAGATAGGCATTATCTATTTATTAAGGTCTCGGCCTATATGAATTTGTATTTCAAAATAATGGTTGACAGTCTTTTGAAGCGATAGGTAGAATAGAAGGTGTCTGATTCTGAGAATCATTATCAGAAAAGGGCCGATTTATTTAATTTTTTTATTGCTATTTGAGAATAAATTTCATTTCATTAAATTAAACATATGTTGTTGGTTAGGATGGTTGAGGGATGGAAGCGAGCGCAAGGAGTATAGAACAGCAAGATGTGAATGTTAAAGAGATTAAGAGCAGGCCGCTCATTGCCTCTATTATTTTAGTAGCAGGTACAATTTTGTTAGCTTTAAGCATGGCACTGTCTATTTCGTTTGGTGCTGCAGATATTAGTTTAAAGACTGTATGGCAAGCTGTATTTCAGTTTGACGGTTCTATTACGCATCATAATGTAATTCAAGAACTTCGCATGCCTAGAGCAATAGGGGGCGTAGTAGCAGGTGCCTTTTTAGCGGTATCAGGAGCAATTATGCAAGGTATGACGCGAAATCCACTTGCATCCCCATCGTTAATGGGGATTACAGATGGGGCTGTATTTGGAATTGCAATTATGTATGCATTCTTCCCTAATTCACCTTATTTAATGTTCGTTATCGCATCTTTTATTGGTGCTGCGTTTGGAGCGAGCATTGTATATGGAATTGGATCTTCTTCACCAGGTGGATTAACGCCTGTGAAATTAGCTTTAGCGGGTGCCGCGATTAGTGCTTTATTAGGGGCCATTTCATCTGGAATTGCGCTATATTTCAATCTTGCCCAAGAGGTAAGTATGTGGAATGCAGGCGGAGTTGCTGGAGTGAAATGGGAAAGTATTAATATGTTAGTACCGATTGGTCTAGTTTGTCTCTTCATTGCAATTATGATGTCGAGGTATATTACAATTTTAAGCTTCGGTGAAGAAATTGCGATTGGACTTGGTCAAAATACGACATTAATTAAATTTATCGGGACAGTACTTGTTCTTGTGTTAACAGGTTCGGCAGTTTCTATGGCAGGATCGGTTGGATTTGTTGGTCTTGTCATCCCACATATGACTCGTTTCCTTGTAGGCTCAGACTATAGATGGGTTATTCCATGTTCTGCGGTCTTAGGCGGGCTGTTAATTGAATGTGCAGATATGTTATCTCGCGTTATTAATCCGCCGTTTGAAACGCCAATTGGAGCAATTACAGCGCTAATTGGGGTTCCATTCTTCCTCTACTTAGCACGTAACGAAGGGAGAGGAAAAATGTGAGGACAAGTGTCTTAACAAAAAAGAACGTTTCGGTTTTAACAATTTTAGTAGGATTAATCGTTACTGTATTTTTAGTGAGTTTAAATACAGGGACATTTAAAATACCGCCAATGGACGTATTAAAGTCATTGGTTGGACTCGGGGCTGAAGATCAGTCTGTTATTTTATTTGAATTCCGTATGCCGCGTATGGTCATTGCTATATTAGTTGGATCTGCTTTAGCTATGTCAGGTGCGATCTTGCAAGGGTTATCACGAAATCCACTTGCTGATCCAGGTATTATCGGTATTAACGCTGGAGCGGGATTAACAGTTGTTATCTTTGTCTACTTTTTCTTCGGGAAAGTAGGAACTGGTACATTTTTATCTGTATTCATTCTTCCGTTCTTCGCACTAGTTGGAGCGATATTAGCAGCTGTTATTATTTATTTACTAGCATGGAAAGACGGCGTTTCATCTACTCGATTGATACTTGTGGGTATCGCTGTTGCAGCCGGGTTTGGTGCTGTTAGTTTAATTTTTTCTATGAAGATGACATCTAACGATTTCCGCTTTGCTACGATTTGGTTAGCAGGAAGTCTTTGGGGCACAGATTGGAAGTTCGTGCTAAGTGTCCTTCCATGGATGGTTATTTTCTTGCCACTAGCTATTAGTAAAGCACACATACTAAATGTAATGAACCTAGGCGACTCTACAGCAGTTGGTCTTGGTGTAAACGTAGAAAAGGAAAGACGTAAATTATTATTTATTGCAGTTTGTTTAGCAGGTGCATCTGTCGCTGTTGCCGGAGGAATTGGTTTTATCGGTTTAATGGCTCCCCATTTAGCGAGGCGCCTTGTTGGTGGGAAACATCAAATTATGCTGCCTACAGCTGCACTAATAGGAACGTTTTTACTTTTATTCGCAGACGTAATTTCAAGAAGTGTGTTACCAACTTCAGAAATACCGGTCGGTCTTGTTATTTCTGTAATTGGTGCACCGTATTTTATATACTTACTTATGAGGACAAAGTAAAGGGAGGCTTTTTGTATGGCAACTTTAGCAGTTGATGCGGTATCTGTTGGCTATAATGAAGGGTTAATTATTGATGGATTAACAGTTGAAATTCCGGAAGGGAAAATTACAACAATTATTGGACCAAATGGTTGTGGAAAGTCCACATTATTAAAAACGGCTTCTCGTATTTTGAAAGCAAAAAAAGGTACTGTTTATCTTGACGGAAAAGCAATCGAGAAACAACCAACGAAAGAAATCGCAAAGAAAATGGCAATTTTACCACAGACTGCAGAAGTACCAACTGGCCTTACTGTATTTGAACTCGTTTCATATGGACGCTTTCCTCATCAAAAAGGATTTGGAACGTTGAAAGAAGAGGATTATCGCTACATTCATTGGGCACTTGAAGTGACGGGAATGACAGAATTCGCAAATCGTCCAGCAGAGGCATTATCAGGTGGGCAACATCAACGCGTATGGATTGCGATGGCTCTTGCACAAGGGACAGAATTACTCGTATTAGATGAACCGACAACGTACTTAGATATGGCCCATCAATTAGAAGTATTAAACTTATTGAAAAAGTTAAATGAAGAAGAAGGTAGAACGATTGTTATGGTTATCCATGACTTAAACCATGCTTCTCGTTTCTCAGATCATATGATTGCATTAAAAGCTGGTAAGTTAATGAAACAAGGAACGCCAGATGAAGTGATGACGAGTGAAACACTTCGTAATGTATTTGAGATTGAAGCTCAAATTGTTCCATGTCCAGTAAACTGTAAGCCAATTTGTTTAACGTATGATTTAGCGATGATTAGTAATCAATTGCGTAAAAAAGCATAAGTAGAATCCCCCTCGTAAAGAGGGGGGGCTTCTAATGGACGTTGAGCTTCTTATTAGTAAATAGGAAGTTGAACACCCGTTAGAACGGGGGCATAAGCAACAATTAATCAATATATATTTATTAATTGTTAACCTTGTTTCTTATAGTTCACTGTAACTTATAAGAGAAATACAGCTAGAAGGAGTGGGAACATGAAGAATTTTAAAATGGCGTTATTAGCAATGGTACTAGTCGTTACTTCTGTACTATTTGCAGCTTGTTCTAACAAAGAAGAGAAGAAAGCAGATGCGAAGGATGCGAAGACTGAAGAGCGCACTGTACAACATGCAAAAGGGGAAATTAAAATCCCTGCAAATCCCAAGAAAATTGCTGACCTTAGTGGTTCAACAGAAGAATTATTAATCTTTGGTATGAAACCAATTATTACTGCTAATACATCTCAAGAAAAAATTGATGCACATATTGAAAAGAAATTAAAAGACGTAAAACCAGTTGGTTCTGCTTGGGGAGATAAAATTAACATCGAAGCAGTAGCTGCTGCAAAACCAGACTTAATTCTTGTAAATAATCGTCAAGAAAAGATTTATGATCAATTATCTAAAATTGCACCAACAGTTATGTTAAAAACTCCATTAGACCAATGGCGTCCAAAATTCGAAGAAGTAGGTCAAATCTTCGGTAAAGAGAAAGAAACAAAAGAATGGTTCAAACAGTATGACGAAAAAGCAAGCAAATTACATGACAAAATCGTTGCGAAAACTGGCGATGCTAAATTCATGAAAATGGCTGCATATCCAAATGCTTTCCGTGTATACGGTGACTACGGTTACGGTAGTGTAATCTTTAATGATTTAAAATTACCAGCAGTTAAAGGTACACCAACTGATAAACCGTTAGTACAAGTACAAAAAGAAGCTTTAATCGATTACAACCCAGATTACTTATTCGTATTTACGACTGGTGACGGTTCTCAGCGCCTAAAAGAATTCCAAGAAGAATCAATTTGGAAAAATATGAACGCTGTTAAAAACAACCACGTATTTACAATTAAAAACGAAGAATTAAACAAAGGTTACTTCCCACTAGGTAAAGAAATGATCTTAGATGAAGTTGCTGAGTTCGTTTTAGGGAAATAATATATAAAAAGAGATCACTTTTACCCCGGTAAAAGTGATTTTTTCTTTATATAAGGGCAATTAATATAGTCTTTCATTTCTTTCTGTTTCCTATTTCGTTTATAATATATAGTAAGAATGCAGTAAAGAAAGGGGGATGTCGGAAAGTGGTATATTTAAACGACAAACTCAGCGAAACAAAAGTGTTTAAAGACCCGGTACATAAATATGTGCACGTGCGCGATCGTGTTATTTGGGATTTAATCGGAACGAAAGAATTTCAACGCTTGCGCCGTATTAAGCAGCTTGGAACGACATTTTTTACATTTCACGGTGCAGAGCATAGTCGCTTTACTCATTCGTTAGGTGTATATGAAATTATTCGTCGTATGATTGATGATGTGTTTGATGGCAGACCGAATTGGAATGCTGAAGATAGATTGTTATGCTTATGTGCGGCATTGCTTCATGATGTCGGTCACGGTCCGTTTTCTCATTCGTTTGAAAAAGTATTTTCATTAGACCATGAGAAATTTACGCAAAAGATTATCGTTGGAGATACAGAAATTAATCGTGTATTAAGTCGTGTGGATAAAGATTTCCCACAAAAGGTAGCCGATGTAATTGCGAAAACATCTACTAATAAATTAGCGATTAGCATGATTTCCAGTCAAATTGATGCAGATCGCATGGACTATTTATTAAGAGATGCGTATTTCACTGGCGTAAAGTATGGAAACTTTGATATGGAACGTATACTGCGCGTTATGCGTCCGTACGGAAATCAAGTAGTTATTAAAAATAGTGGTATGCATGCTGTTGAACATTATATTATGAGTCGTTATCAAATGTACTGGCAAGTATATTTCCATCCAGTAACACGCAGTGCTGAAGTTATTTTAACGAAGATTTTACACCGTGCAAAATCATTGCACGAGAAGTACTATACATTTAAGAATCATCCGGTTCATTTCTATTCTTTATTTGAAGAAGAAGTAACAGTAGAGGATTATTTAAAGTTAGACGAGAACGTTATGTATTATTACTTCCAAGTATGGCAAGACGAAGAGGATCCAATTTTAAGTGATTTATGCCGTCGTTTTATGAATCGAAACCTATTTAAATATGTAGAGTTTACAGATAAGCACGGTTTAGATAATTGGATGGAATTAAGTAGCTTATTTAAAAAGATTGGACTCGATCCAGAATACTATTTAGTAGTTGATTCAACATCAGACTTACCGTACGACTTTTACCGTGCTGGTGAAGAAGAAGAACGTCTACCAATCTTACTTCTTATGCCAAATGGAGAACTTAGAGAGCTTTCACGTGAATCGGATATTGTTGAGGCGATTACTGGTAAGAAGAGAAGGGATCAAAAGCTATTCTACCCGCATGATTTAATCTATGAAGATGGAAGAAAAGGAAAATATAAAGAGAGAATCATCGAGTTACTCGAAGGCAAAAAATAAGAAGCAGCTAAAAGCTGCTTCTTATGAAAGAACTTGAAATTATTTGTCGCTTAAGCGTTTTCCGCCAACTGCATAATGGTTTTTAGACATTTCTTCGATGAAAACAACGATGTTTTCTTCAGGAGCACCAGTTGTTTCGCTTACTGCTGCTGTTACTTTCTCAGCAAGAGCTTTCTTTTGTTCCTCTGTGCGTCCTTCTAGCATTTTCACTGTTACGTATGGCATATATAATCGCTCCTTTTATGTAAGTTACACTCTTATTATAGCGGATTATGTGGAAGAACAATCAAAAAACAAATAATTTCTTTTTTTGACATATTGAAGAGGAGATGAAGCATGGATCAGTTATTTAGATACCCGTTGCACCAAATTCCTTTGGTAGCAATGGCCATTATTATCGCATTATCAGTGCATGAATTTGCGCATGCATATGTAGCATATAAATTTGGAGACGATACAGCAAAGAGACAAGGGCGCTTAACTTTATCGCCGATGGCACATTTAGATCCTATCGGGATGATTGCTGTATTAATTCTTGGTTTTGGTTGGGCGAGACCAGTTCCTGTTAACCCATATAACTTTAAAAGACCTCGTCTTGCAGGTATATTAGTTTCAATTGCAGGACCGATTAGTAACTTAATTTTAAGCGCAATCGGTTTAATTATTTGGTATAGCTTATTAACATTTGGTGTATTAGACTCAATTCCATTTGCAGTAGCAGATACGCTAGCTCAATTTTTCCAGATTTTTATTATGTTGAATATCGTTTTACTTGTCTTTAACTTATTACCAATCCCGCCACTTGATGGATATCGCGTAGTGGAGGATTTAGCACCAACAAATATTCGTGCGAAAATGACACAGTATGAAAAATACGGGGCAATTGCTTTATTAATTCTAGTTATTACACCGCTTAGCAATTACACAATCCAACCTATTTTTAATGTTGTCATTCCATACGTATTTGCATTTTTAAACAGTATTATTGCGCCTATCTTTGGCCTTTTATAATCATTAAGTGAGGAGGAATTTACATATGACAGAGAAAAAGAAAAAAATCGGTTTTAATATCGTGAAAAATGATTCAACAGATGGACATGGTGGTTTTGGCGTTGGGGCATTAAGTCTAGAAAACATTTCACCTGTATTTGTCGATGTACTAGAGAAAACAGCATTTGTTGATATCGGTGCGATGCATGCACGTAGTACAGTAGAAAAAGGTATTAAGTTTTTAACAAATAAAGATGAAGTTCCAAACGGAAAACCATACTGGCTTGTATGGGTAACGATTGAAAGAACAGCAACAGGTGCGTATTACGCAGGTGTAACAGCTTGTGAAATGACAGTTGACCGTGAAATTCGCCGCGGATATAAGTCACTTCCAGAGCACGTAAACAAAATGGATAAATCATTGAAGCGTCACATTATGGTTGAACATATGGACGAATCATCTAAAAAAGTACTTGGTACATTCTTAAAAGAACATAATGAAGCGATTTGGAACGAGTCTAGCGAAGAATTGCGCCGTGCATTATTAAGTGAATAAAAGAAAAGGATGTCTCACTAGTCGATTGTTGACTAGTGAGACATCCTTTTTATTTTGGCTTGTTGTATGAAGATATATCGATGATTCGACTAGGAGGCTATTCCACGTTCAGTGAAATAGCTTGATATTCTACCAAGGAAGATATTTTTTCCACCAACTTGTTTTTTTCTTTTCTTCAGTTGTCTTTTCAAATTCCTCTTTATCATCAACGTGATCCATACAATATTCAGTTGGTTCTGTACCTTTTGCAAAATACATTTTCACTGAAATTGGACAATTTTTTGTAGCGATTTTCCCGTTTTCAGGGTTAATATCGACTGCAACGACGTCACTTGGTTGTTTAAACTCTTTTTTAGGCTGTCCATCTAAGCCTTTCTCCATCGTATCAGTCCATATTCTTTTCGCATAGCCTTGTTCTGCTACGTTTGAAATTGATTTAGGTTGATCATATCCAACCCATACGCCAGTTACGAGTTGCGGGGTAAACCCAATCATCCAACTATCTGTTTCGGTAGAACCAGATTTTCCGGCATAGGTTCTTGATAGTTTAGATAACATTGATTGACCAGTTACAGCAGCATAACTGCTTAGTTTTTTATTAAACATGCCTGTCATCATTTCTTCCATCACAAATGCTTTGCTCTTATCAAGAACTTGTTTACTCTCCAAATGAGCATCGTATAAAATATTTCCTTCATGATCCATAATGCGGCGAATGAAAATAGGTTTTACTTCTTTTCCCCCGTTTGCGAACATGCTATAAGCGTTAACCATTTCAATTGGTTTTACAGGAGATGTACCGAGCGCGAGGGAAGGGACATCTTTTAATGCACTTTTAATGCCGAATTGCTTCGCTGTCTTTGTAAGAATGTCTTCGCCTAAAAATAAATTAGTCTTCACGGCATATACGTTATCAGAGACCGCAAGAGCTTGCGCCATTGTTACAAAATCGTCTGCATAATAGTCTTTATAGTTTTTCGGTTTATACTTTGAAACACCGTCACCTAAAGTGAACACGGTGTATTCGCTTTTTAAGCGCGTAGCAGGGGTGAATCCTCGTTCTAATGCCGCATAATATAGAAATGGCTTAAATGTAGATCCAGGCTGGCGAGCGGCCTGTGTAGCCCTGTTAAATTGACTTGTATTATAATCAGTTCCACCAACAAGGGCAGCTACTTCACCTGTTTTTGGATTCATAGAGACGAGCGCAGTTTGTATGTTTGTCGTGTCAGGTATGTGGTCTTTTACAGCTTGTTCTGCAACTGATTGTAATTTTGGGTCTAGCGTTGTATAAATACGCAAGCCGCCTTTTTGTAAGGCTTGCTCATCTAATCCGACATCGCGAAGAAGAGAAGCTTGTACAGCATCTTGGAAATAAGGCGCAACCTCTGCGACTTTTTTCGTATCTAATGAAGCGAAAGTTAGTGATTCTTTCTTTGCTGAAGCTGCTTGTTTCTTCGTAATATAGCCTTGTTCTACCATTTCATCTAATATAAGAGATTGTCGTTCTTTCGCACGATCTTTTTTTAAAAAGGGAGAGTAGACACTAGGTCCTTTTGGTATACCCGCGAGCATACTAGCTTCCGCTAATGTTAATTCTTTTGCTGTTTTATCAAAATATAGACGGGACGCAGCTTCGATTCCATAAGCACCATGCCCGTAATAAATTGTATTTAAATATCCTTCTAAAATATGATTTTTATTATAATTCACTTCAAGACGGATTGTGTACATTGCTTCTAATAGTTTACGTTTCCACGTTTTATCATGATCTAAGTATAGGTTACGGGCATACTGTTGTGTAATCGTACTAGCACCTTGGACTTTTGCCATCGCTTTTAAATCAGCAACAATGGCACCAGCAATACGCTTCATATCAAAGCCATGATGTTTGTAGAATCGTTGATCTTCGATAGATAGTGTTGCCTCTTTTACATAAGGAGAAATTTCATTGAGAGATACATTGTAGCGTTTTTGTACCTGATTACTTTGTCCTATAACAGTGTCATCATTAGCGTAAAAGACACTTGTTTGCGGGACAGCAACAGGAGGAGGTCCCATAATTTTTGCAACTATAATAATAACAAAAAAGGAGAAAACGAAAAAAAGAACAGAAGAAAACATTACGGTGAAGAAAAGACGTTTATATTTTTTAAGTTTTGGATTCATAGTTTGATCCATCTTTTTCAGCCCCTCATTCATACAAACATTATTGTATTAGTATTGAGGGTTTTCGATTATTTTAAACAATGAAATTTCGAAAATAAAGAGCTCCTTCAATTAAGAAAGGAGCTCAAATGCACGTGCTGGCCAATCGGTAATAATGACATCTACGCCATAATCAATCATAGTTTGCAAATCTTTGTATTCGTTAATTGTATAAGGGCGGAAAACGTACCCTTGTTTTTGCGCTAGTTGAACAAATTCCTTTGTTAGTAGTTGAAAGTTTGGATGTAAACCAGTTGCTTCTCTAGTTTTCGCTTCAGCGATAGGATCAGCAAGTGGTGTATCATATAAAATTGCTCTTGGGATTTCAGGAGCAATTTCTGCTAATAATGAAACAGAGTCGTGATTAAATGAAGAGAATACAATTTGATTAGAAAGATGATATTCTCGAACGAGAGCAACAACTTTTTCTTCAATGTTTGGATAGTGAATGACATCTGTCTTTAACTCAATGTTGAGCTGTAACTTTGTTGTAGATAACCAAATGAATACTTCGCGTAACGTTGGGATTTTTGCTTCATGGAAAGAAGGATCTTTATGGCTGCCGGCATCTAAAGCTTGTAACTCTTTTACCGTTTTTTCAGAGACAAGACCTACATCATTCGTTGTACGATCGACTGTTTCATCGTGAATTACGACAAGTTCACCATCTTTTGATAGGTGGACATCAAGTTCAATGCCATGGGCGCCGATGCGTTCAGCTTCTTGGAAGGCAATCATCGTATTTTCTGGATGTGTTCCTTTTACGCCGCGATGAGCGAAAATAAGTGGTTTACTCATGTGAAATTCTCCTTATCATTTCTTTTCTTTCATTATGAAACTGCTTTTGAAAAAATACAATTTAATATGACAAACATTTACAAAAGTCTAACAGTTGCACAAAAGTTAACGTTAACGTAAAATGTAATAATCGAGTGAAGGGAGGAATAAACATGTATAAGATTGATGAAGTTACAAAGCAAGTTGGTTTAACAAAACGTACACTTCGTTATTATGAGGAAATTGGTTTAATTCATCCCCCAGAACGTAGTGAGGGGAACATTCGCCTGTATACAGACGAAGATATCGCTAGAATTAAAAGAATTGTGGAAGCGAAAGAAGTGTTAGGGATTACGCTTCAAGAAATGCAACATTTTTTATCGTTAAAAGAAAGAATGGAGCAAAGAAGAAATAGTGAGAATCCCCGTGATCGTGAAGTGATTCAAGAAATTAAAGAGATGCTTGAAAAACAAGTGCAAACGCTAGACGAGAAAATGGAGCAAATGCAGCGTGTAAAGGGAGAACTTGAAGACAGCTTACATCGTGCAGTGACATTTTTAGAGAATACAAAAGGAGAGTAATCAAAATGGAGAGCAAACAAAAACTAGGGAGATTGATTACAGTGTTGGCTACTTTCCTTGCCTTTTCAGGTATAGGGGTAGTCGATCCAATTTTGCCAATTATTGCTGAAAAGATTGGTGCATCGCATTGGCAAGTAGAGATGTTATTTACAGCGTATATTTTAACGATGGCAATTATGATGTTACCAGCTGGAATATTTGCATCGAGATTTGGTGATAAACGAATGATGACAATCGGTCTTGCGATCGTGACTGTATTTGCGTTTATATGCGGTATATCGCAAACGATTGCTCAGTTATCTCTTTTCCGCGCTGGATGGGGATTAGGGAATGCGATGTTCTTCGCAACGGCGATGACTTTATTGATTGCATTAAGTAAAGAAGTTCATGAAGCAGTAGGGTTATATGAAGCAGCTATCGGTCTAGGAATGGCAGGTGGACCATTATTAGGTGGGATATTAGGTGGACATTCTTGGCGTTACCCATTTTTTGCGACGAGTATTTTAATTTTCTTAGCATTTATTTTAGTTTTCTTCTTTGTGAAAGAACCAGAGCGAAAAGTGAAGCGTAAAGCGGCAGGCGTAGGAGAATTACTTAACCTGGTGAAGTATAAGCCGTTTATGCAAGGCGCCATTTCAGGAATGTTATACTACTACGGATTTTTCGTTGTGTTAGCATATTCACCACTTATTATGCATTTATCTGCTATTCAATTAGGTTTTGTATTTTGTGGATGGGGACTCGCGTTAGCTTACGGTTCTGCAATTTTAGCACATAAGCTAGAAGGGAAATATGAGCCGAAAACATTGTTGAAAGGCAGTTTACTCGTATTTGCGCTATTCTTAATTGCACTATTCTTCGTGAAAATTATGTGGTTACAAATTGTATTAATTGTTCTATCAGGATTAGCATCAGGATTAAATAATGCATTATTTACAAGTTATGTAATGGATATTTCACCTTATGAAAGATCTGTTACATCTGGTGTTTATAACTTCGTTCGTTGGTTAGGTGGCGCAATTGCTCCCATTTTATCAGGGATTATCGGCCACGCTGTTTCACCGCAAAGTCCATTTTTAGTAGGTGGGATTGTTGTATTAGTTGGTTGTGTAATGATTTTAATTCCGATTCGAAAACAGGTAGAAGTAGAGAGAAAAGCCCTTTCTTAAGAAAGGGTTTTCTTTATATGTATATGTTAGAACCCTCTGACTAAAATATATTTTCGGTATTTTTGTACTTTTAACTATACATTTTGGATGTTTTGTTTTATTTTTGTTAGGGGACATTAATGATGTCCCTATTATAAATTTGCATTGAAAGGCGTGATTGTACGATGGAACTATGGTTCACTGAAAAACAAACAAAACATTTTGGGATTACGGCGCGTATTAACCGCACATTACATACGGAGCAAACAGAATTCCAAAAACTTGATATGGTCGAAACGGAAGAGTTCGGAAACATGCTTATTTTAGATGGCATGGTTATGACAACAGAAAAAGATGAGTTCGTTTATCATGAAATGGTAGCGCACGTACCTTTATTTACACATCCAAACCCTGAAAACGTATTAGTTGTAGGTGGCGGCGATGGCGGTGTTATTCGTGAAGTGTTAAAACACCCAAGCGTAAAGAAAGCAACTCTTGTTGAAATCGATGGAAAAGTAATTGAGTACTCTAAACAGTACTTACCATCAATTGCAGGTGCATTAGATAATGAGCGTGTAGAAGTAAAAGTAGGAGACGGTTTCCTACATATCGCAGAAAGCGAAAATGAATATGACGTAATTATGGTAGATTCTACTGAGCCAGTAGGACCAGCAGTAAACCTATTTACAAAAGGCTTCTACGCTGGAATTTCAAAAGCGTTAAAAGAAGATGGTATTTTCGTTGCACAAACGGACAACCCTTGGTTTACGCCAGAACTAATTACAACTGTGTTTAAAGATGTAAAAGAGATTTTCCCAATTACTCGTTTATACACAGCGAACATTCCAACTTACCCAAGCGGTCTTTGGACGTTCACAATCGGATCTAAAAAACATGATCCATTAGAAGTAAGTGAAGAGCGTTTCCACGAAATCGAAACGAAATACTACACAAAAGAATTACACAATGCAGCATTCGCATTACCGAAATTTGTTGGCGATTTAATTAAGTAAGAGAATCGCACGGAACAAATAAAGTGTAAATAGCTCATTTAAGGTGTTTGTCCAGAAGACTTGAACATGCTAGCTATTTACACTTCTGTAAAGAAAATTGTCTTCTTTGTATGAAATAGAAGACCCGGTAAATCGAGAAAGAGGAGCAACTCGCTCCAAATTTGAGAAATAATGAAAGGTTGGGATACCTTAAGTTCCACATAAGGAGGAAAAGAATATGCGTTTTGATGAAGCTTATTCAGGTAAAGTATTTATTAAAAGTCATCCAAGTTTTGAAGAGTCGAAGGTAGTTATTTATGGGATGCCTATGGATTGGACAGTAAGTTACCGTCCGGGATCTCGTTTTGGCCCTGCACGTATTCGTGAAGTATCAATCGGTCTTGAAGAATATAGTCCGTATTTAGATCGTGAACTAGAAGAGGTAAAATATTTTGATGCGGGTGATATCCCATTACCATTCGGAAACGCACAGCGCAGCTTAGACATGATTGAAGAATATGTATCAAAACTTTTAGATGCCGATAAGTTTCCACTAGGTCTCGGCGGTGAGCACTTAGTGTCTTGGCCAATTTTTAAGGCAATGGCAAAAAAATATCCGGATTTAGCAATCATCCATATGGATGCTCATACTGATTTACGTGAATCGTATGAAGGGGAGCCTTTATCCCACTCTACACCAATTCGTAAAGTGTGTGATTTAATTGGTCCGGAAAACGTATATTCTTTCGGAATTCGTTCTGGAATGAAGGAAGAATTTGAATGGGCGAAAGAAGTAGGTATGAACTTATATAAATTTGACGTATTAGAACCGTTAAAAGAAGTATTACCGAAACTTGCAGGACGCCCAGTCTATGTCACAATCGACATTGATGTATTAGACCCAGCTCACGCTCCAGGAACAGGAACGTTAGAAGCTGGTGGTATCACATCTAAAGAATTATTAGATTCCATCGTAGCAATTGCAAATTCAAATATAAATGTAGTTGGAGCAGACTTAGTAGAAGTAGCTCCTGTCTACGACCATAGTGATCAAACACCAGTCGCAGCAAGCAAATTCGTGCGGGAAATGCTGCTCGGTTGGGTGAAATAAAAGTGAAGCCGACTGTTTAGACCCGGTGACTAAGGTTCTTTCCTGCAAAAGGTGCTTTTTACCTTTTGGCAGGGAAGGTTCTTAGACGCAAGGATCTAGGAGGCGTAACTGGATAGTAATAAAAGCGGAATCGGCTCGCCCAGAATGTGAGGGGGATGGAGCTTCAGACATAGAGGCGTTTTTTGCCTCGAAGGAAGAAGCGAAGCCACCGATTATTCTAGCCGCTGCAGCTAGATAAAATAAGAGTCTCCTATGATTAGGGGGCTCTTATTTTGTCGTTATGTGTCGGTAAGTCGATATATTTAAAAAACCGCTGATATAATTCGAGTTACGCTGATATATTTAAAAAATCGCCGATATAATTCGAGTTGCGCCGATATAATTGAAAAACCGCTGATATAATTGTATTTACTGTCACGCAACACACAAAAAAGAGCTATTCCTAAACAACGGGAATAGCTCTTTTTCTTATGCAACCTTCTCTTCCGAAGTAATGCCGCGAATGTCATCAGCAGAGCGAATTGGATATTTACGGAACACAATTGATCCGATGTATCCAACAATCGTGGTAACGATTCCACATAATATAGCAGCAATTGTTACTTTTACAACGTCATTAAATCCGAATAAAACAAGAAGTCCTGGGATTGGTGATGCTGTTCCTGGTGCATTATTAACGAGCTGGAACAGAGATGTAATAATACCAGCAAGTGCACCGCCAACGAAGTTTGTCGCATAAATTGGAATTGGATTTGCTGAAACAACATCGGCTTGTGTTAAAGGCTCGATTGCTACAGCAATTGTGTCTTTCTTTGAACAAATCTTTAGTCGTTTAAAGAAAATAAAGTTCATTGGGGCTGAGGCTGCTACGGCAAGACTACCAATTGCCATTGGTAAACCTGTTAATCCAAGCATTGCAGTGAGTGCCATAGAACTCAGTGGAGAGGTAGAAATAACTGTTATTAATCCACCAAGCATAATACCCATGATAATAGGGCTTTCTGTAGTTGCAACTGAAATCATAGAACCAATTTTACCAAGTGTTGCGTTAACGAGCGGATCCATAAGCATTGCCATTCCGCGTGAGATTGGTGCAGCGATAAATAAAATTGCTAAAAACTCTACACCAGCCGGTAATTTCTTTTCGAGAAATTTTACGACGAAGGCACAAACGTATCCAGCGAAAAATCCTGGTAAAATACCAAATCCACTAGTAGCGATACCGATTAAAACAGCATATACGGGGGAAACACCGATTGCTAATGCGACTAAAATCGCTGCTGCGACACCGCTCATACTACCGGAAGCTACTCCTACTGATTGTAAAAAGTCATTATGAAACATTTCTCCACCTATATAACGATGAAATGCTTCAATAAGAAAACTTGCGATTGCTGCATTAGCTAAAGCACCCATTGCTTTCATGCCGTAAGGAGCACGGTAACTAAAAAGTGTAAATAGACAAAGTACAACAAGTAATAGTGCTAAACCTTGCAAGATAGCCATTTGAAAACTGTCTCCTTTGATTTTTGTAATAAAAATTTGTATCATTCAATAATAATATAAAAGTGTATGAAACGGAAAAATTTTTTCTTGGGAAATTGCTATAAGGTGAAAATGCCTTACAATAATGTAAGGAAAGTGTAAGACTTTTAGATAGAGTATAGTATGCCATTTTTCGTATAATACAAGTATAGATATATGACTAGGGAAAAAGAAGTGCAAACAGGAGGCGCATGTATGAAATTGGTAATTAAAGTTTTAGTTGTATTCGCCATCATTCTAGGTGGAACAGCGTATTATTTGAACACAAAAACAGAAGGTGTACATGCTTTTGTAGACAACTTCTTTTCAAATAAAGAAATACAAGATTATTATGCGGTTATAGATAAAGGTGAGAAAAAAGACGGAGAATACTTGTATACTTTTAAAGGGTATACAGAAGACGGAAAGTTACAGGTTATTAAAAGAATGATGAACCGTGAATTGCATACGGGGGCATTTATAAAAATTTATGCAAAAGGTATGCAAGGAAAAGGGTGGGCTGAAATCCCGAAAGAATCAATTCCACAAAAAGCGTTGGAAAAAATAGAAAAACGATAAAAGGAGCGACTCATTCGCTCCTTTTTTAGTGCGTTAAAATAGTGATAGATGTCTTTTCTTTGCTAGAAATGATTGTTGCACGTCCGCCAATTGGGAAAGTGAAAATCGGGGTTGTATGACCGAAACTTGCATTTGCAATGATAGGGATATGTGCAAGTTCAGGCTTTGAAGCAATCATTTCTTGAATGTCTTCTATCGTGCATTCTGCGCCTTTTTGCATCTTTCCTATAACGATGCCTTTTACATGTTCAAAATCTTGCTGCTGCATAAGAGAATGTAAATATCGATCAAAAGTTTTAAGAGTAGCTCTTCCAGTTAAACTATCCTCTTCAAGAAATAAAATTTTATCCTTTAAGTCTGGCATATATGGTGTACCTTGCAGTAAGTTCAATGTGCTCATATTACCACCGATAATATCTCCCGTAGCTTCTCCTTCGTGAATCGAAACGTATCCTTCATTCTTAATAAACTCTCGATTTTCCTGATCAATGTACCAAGAATCATCACTCCATGTTTCAGATGGTAGGACTTCAATCGGCTCATTAGAAGTTACGCATTTTAAAAAGTAATCTGTTGTATACTCGAGCCCTTTCTCCATTCCAAATGAAGAGAAATGGGGGCCTGAATATGTAACAAGTCCTGTTTTAGTGTAAATTGCATTATTTAGTGCAGTGATATCCGAATAGCCACAGAAAAATTTCGGGTTTTCTCGAATTAAATCGTAATCGAGATGTTTTAATAAGCCATTAGAATTGTATCCGCCAAGTGTCGTCAAAATGGCTTTTACATTCGGGTCTCTAAATGCTTCGTGAAGGTCTTGAACGCGTGAAGAAATAGAAGAGGAAGCAAATCTGTCTATCTCATCAGCATATGTTGAAAATGTAACGTGAAAGCCCATTTCGGTTAACCTTTTTACAGCAAGCTTCCTGTTTTCAGTTGAGACAATACTTAAACTACAAGATGGTGAAATCACTCTAATTTCATCACCTTTTTTCAATTTTGTTGGTAGCACTTCATTCACCTCTTCAAAAGAAAGAATATTTAGATTTAAGAAATATTTTATCATATGAAATAAAGTGAAAGTGAATTATGTTTTGAAATGGAGTTTTCCTGATTTTTCAGCAGACAGACAGAGGTTTTTTTTGATATGATAGGAAAAGTGATTTATTATAAGTAGTATTTAATATCTATAACATTTGAAAGGTGTGCAAGACGTGGAGAAACAACTTGCAGGCTTGCCGGTACACGTTCATTTCGTAACAGAAATCCGTGAAGGGGCGAGGAAGGAAACCGTTGCTTTTGAAGCAAATGGTCAATACTATGTAAAAGGTCAAGGTACATATGTAACATTCCAAGAGCCGAACGAACAAGGCGAAGTGAAAACAATTATTAAAATTCAAGATGAACAAGTTCTCATTATGCGTTCAGGTGCTGTTTCGATGCGTCAAACGCATGTGAAAGGTGAATGGACAACTGGTACGTACACGAGTGAACTTGGTACGTTTGCATTGCAAACAAAGACTGATAACGTTCTTTTTAAATGGTCGGATGAAAAGAAAAAAGGACAACTCTTCTTAACGTACGCATTGCTTCTAAGTGAACAAGAAGCTGGCAGATATACAATTACGATTAATTTGAAGGAGGCAAAATAATGAATTCTTTAGAACAAGTAAAAGGATTAATTAAAGAAGAAATTCAAGCTGCTGTATTAAAGGCAGAATTAGCGACAGAAGAACAGATTCCAAATGTAGTATTAGAATCTCCAAAAGATAAAACAAATGGTGACTTCTCTACAAATATGGCAATGCAACTTGCACGTGTTGCGAAAAAAGCACCTCGTATGATTGCAGAAGAATTAGTTGCAAACTTCGATAAAGCAAAAGCTTCTATTGAAAAGATTGAAATCGCAGGTCCTGGTTTCATTAACTTCTACATGGATAATAGCTACTTAACAGACTTAATCCCAACGATCGTTAATGCTGGTGAAGCTTACGGTGAAACGAATACTGGTAAAGGTGAAAAAGTACAAGTTGAGTTCGTATCTGCGAATCCAACAGGTGACCTTCACTTAGGACATGCACGTGGTGCAGCAGTAGGTGACACGTTATGTAACTTATTAGCAAAAGCAGGATATGATGTATCTCGTGAGTACTACATTAATGATGCTGGTAACCAAATCCATAACTTAGCTCTTTCTGTTGAAGCTCGTTACATGCAAGCTTTAGGCTTAGAGAAAGAAATGCCAGAAGACGGATACCATGGTGCGGACATCATTGCAATTGGTAAGCGTTTAGCTGAAGAGTTTGGCGATCGTTATGCGAAAGCTGATGAAAAAGAAAGTTATGAATTTTACCGTGAGTACGGTTTAAAATATGAGTTAGCAAAACTTCAAAAAGACTTAGAAAGTTTCCGTGTTAAATTTGATGTATGGTTCTCAGAAACATCATTATACAAAAACGGAAAAATCGATCAAGCTCTTGCTGTATTAAAAGAGCGCGACGAGATTTTTGAAGAAGACGGTGCAACTTGGTTCCGCTCAATGACTTACGGTGATGATAAAAACCGTGTATTAATTAAAAACGACGGTTCTTACACGTACTTAACGCCAGATATCGCGTATCACCGTGATAAATTAGAGCGTGGTTTCGATAAGTTAATCAACATTTGGGGTGCTGACCACCACGGTTACATTCCACGTATGAAAGCTGCTATTCAAGCGCTAGGTTACGATAAAGAAACACTTGAAGTAGAAATCATCCAAATGGTACAACTGTACCAAAACGGTGAAAAAATGAAGATGAGTAAACGTACAGGTAAAGCAGTTACACTTCGTGAGCTTATGGAAGAAGTAGGCGTGGACGCAATGCGTTACTTCTTCGCAATGCGTAGTGGCGATTCTCATTTAGATTTCGACATGGACTTAGCTGTATCAAAATCTAATGAAAACCCAGTATATTATGCACAATACGCTCATGCTCGCGTATGTAGTATCCTTCGTCAAGGTGAAGAATTAGGATTAGCTACAGGCGGAGACGTGAACTACAAACTTGTTACTTCTGAGAAAGAAGTAGAGTTACTGAAAAAACTTGGTGAATTCCCAGCAGTAGTTGCAGATGCAGCACAAAAACGTTTACCACACCGTATTACAAACTATGCATTTGAATTAGCAGCAACATTACACAGTTTCTACAATGCAGAAAAAGTATTAAACCAAGATAACTTAGAATTAAGTAAAGCTCGCTACGAGTTAATGAAAGCAGTACGCACTACACTTCAAAACGCATTAGCAATCGTAGGAGTATCTGCGCCAGAAAAAATGTAATTAAGAAAAGCGGAGCCGACTGTTTAGTCCCGAAGGCTAAGGTTCTTTCCCACAGAAGATGCATTTTATCTTCTCGTGGGGAAGGTTCTTAGACGGAAGGGGCTAGGAGGCAGAGCTAGACATAAAGAAAAGCGGAAGCGGCTCGTTCAGAATAGGAGGGGGAAGGCGCGAAGCCACCGAGTATTCTAGTCGATTTTCGCTTTTAGTAAAAGGCAATCACACGATGTTGTGATTGCCTTTTTTTATTGGAGTTTTGTTATATATGATACGAAGAAGTAACAAGGAAATAGAAGGAGAGCATACGATGAATGCTGTGAAAAAACAAAAGATAACATTAGTTGTCATATTTGCAAGTGCGATGTTTGTATTACTGAGCGGCTTTGCTTTTCTTCAAACGTTAGATGATATGTGGAGAGCTGGTGATATATATTTAGAGAGTGAGCAACAAGGAGAGACAAGCTATGAGGCAAAATTCTCATCATGGGATATTGCTGGGAAAGGTATTGAACTTGAGTATGCCAAAGACACAGAAGTAACATTTTCTTATGAGACGGATGCAAAACGTGGGAATTTATGCTTTAGCTTGTATGAAAGGAAAGGAGAAGGTATAAGGGAGTTAAAAGAAATCTGTGAATCAAAAAAAGGTACTTTTAAAGCTACATTGAAAGCGAATGAAAAGTATGTATTTAGTATAAGTGGTTTAATGGTGAAAGATGGTTTTGTAAAAGTGAATTGGGAAACAAAATAAAGGCCCTTGGGAAGGGCCCTTTATTTTATCGGATTGTATACGTAACCGAAAAGCTAACAGGACTATAGTAAACATAAGGTGCATGAAATTGAACGTACATATTCCCATCTGTTTTTGCAGTGAAAATTCGGCCGTAGCCATCAGAATAACGTCCAATAAGGTTATGATTTGAGTCATAAACACTGTAACTAGGGGTTTTGCTGTTAGGTTGAATTGTTAACTCTTGTCCCTTTTGAAGGAAAACAGGTTCTTGTTCAGAACTACTTCCAGTTTGCAAAGAATAAAATTTTGTAAAGCTTTGTTCTTGAGTAGCGGCAGCGGCCTTTGTTTCAGGAATAAACGCGGTAGCACCAGTAATTCCTGCTAAAGTTAATACACCGGCTAAAATTATTTTTTTCATAGTAGAAAAGCCTCCTTAATTGTTGTAATCATTTTTGTTACAGTTAATATTGTATACGATAATGAGTAGGAGAAAATATGCTTTTATGCATATATATTTTTTCTCAATAAAAGACCACTGATAAAAATCGGTGGTCTTTTAAATGACTAAGCAGCTTTTTGTTCAGTTTGAGTGACAGGTTTTTGAAGTGTATTATAAACTCCTGTTCCAATAACCTCTAATGCCATTTTCATACGTTCAGGTGAAATGTTCTCAAATACGTTATCTTGAGGTGTGTGATATACCTTTTCGATATGATAGATTAATGGATTCCAACTATCGACACCCATCCAAATAAATAGAGCGGCAGGAATCCCAACTTCAGCAAATGGTACGTGATCACTAGAGCCGAATTTTCCTTGCAGTACAAGGTCATTATTTAACTGTTTACCTGCTTGCAAGGCTGCATCTGTTACAAGGTTTGGAGAACCGTTAGGCGTCATAGCATATAAATTCTTTGCTTTATCGTAATTTGTTGCGACCATGTCTGCGTTAAAGACACCTAAAATTCGATCGCGTTCTTTTTGGGATAAACTATTAACGTAATAATCGGAGCCAAGTAAGCCAGTCTCTTCAGAACCGAAAGCAATAAAACGAATTTCTTTATCAGTTTCTACATTTTGAAAAGCACGAGCTAATTCTAATACTAACCCTGTACCAGAAGCATTATCATTTGCTCCAGGTGCTCCAACGACACTATCGTAGTGTGAACTTACGACGACAGCTTTTTCAGTACCTGTACTGTTTTTTGGTTTCTTTTTAGCGATGACGTTTAATGATGTTAAATTAGATTCATGTCTCGCTTTTAGGGAAAGAATTGTTGTTCCTTTTTTAGCGATTTCTTCTTTAAATGCATTTCCTTGCGCATAAGCAAGACCGAAGACAGGGATAGATTGCTTTTTCGTTAGGCGGGGATTGAAAGTTTGTCCGTAGTTTCCACGTCCACCAATTAAACTGTATAAAAGAACACCTTTTGCTCCTTTGCTAACGGCATTTTCAACTTGTTTATTGTAGTCTGCTACTGTTGTTCCTCTTTCGAATAGAACAATTTTTCCGTTTACTTCATTTGGGATATCCTCTAATTTTGTCCCACCTTGAACAAAGATAAGAGGAGCTGTAACAGCCTCTGTAGAAATTAGTGCGTTAGGGGCAGCACCAGCTTGCCAATTACGCTTTGTGGATAATGGTGATTCAATAAATCCAACGTATTGATCCGGCACTTGGAATGGTTGATATTCTACTTCGTAGCCCATTGATTTAAGCTGCATACCGACGTAGCGAGAAGCCCATTCTTCTGATTTTGTCCCGCCAGGTCGAGGACCAATTGTTTCGGATAAGAAACGGATGTGTTCGATAGCGCGGCTTGCATCAACTTGTTTTGTAATAGATGAAGTCTGTGTGATTTCTGAAGTGGAATCAGCTTTGGCTTGTCCAATCGGAGCTAAGCTAACAGCGAGTGATACAGCAAGCAAAGAGCTTACTATTTTTTGTTTCAAAGATTTTTTCATTTTTTCCTCTCCTATTCTTCTATTCTCTCTGACTGACAAAAGAAGACGGATAACGACTTCATTTTACCCTTACCTTTATTATTTTTCAATATTCTGACATTGAGAAATAAAAAACGCTATATGCACATTTGCATATTTTTGACGGAGATATGTATGCTATCATTTTAAACGAAGGTTCGCTTTCTATTTGGAAAGCTCCTACATTGCATGAATCTAGTGTACCCAAACTTTAGATTATGTAGAGAAAAGAATCCACTGTAGGGTTTCTTTTCTCGTGTTTGAATCATGTGATGATAAATATGTTTCCGCATTTCATAATTATCATCAGTGATATATGTAAGGCATCCATATGAAAATACGAGGCTGTTCAAAGGTTTTCCGTACTTTTGGACAGCCTCACCCCGTTAAAAGGACGATACTTTATGTATCGTTCTTTTTTGTATAAAAAAACACCCAATCAAATGTTCACTTGATTGGGTGTGAAAAACTATTAATAATATTTTTTTCGTTTTGTAGCTAAAATACTTAACAATCCAGCTAGTAGAAGTACGATGCCTACTGTTTGAGTAGGATCTTTTTTGTGACCTGTATTTGGAAGTTCTTTACCTGTATTTCGGTCATCTTGCTGTTTGTTTATTTGTGTTTCAGGGTTACCTTTTTCTAGTTCTTCGGAAGTTCCTTTACCGTGTGCTTCAGGATTTCCTTTCTCTAGTTCTTCAGAAGTTTCTTTTCCTGTTTCCTCTTCTTTATTAGGAGGAGTAACTGGTTTTTCCTCTCCACCTGATGAAGAATCGATTTTTTTATTTGAAACTGTAATTTGTAGTGGTGTAGCTTGCGCTTTTTCAATTGTAAAGCTTATTGGTGATGCATCTAATTGATAGCCTGTAGGAGCCTTTGTTTCCACTAATTGATAATTACCAGGTTTCAAATCATTTACGATTAATTTACCATGCCCATCTGTTTTTAAACCTTCTCGTACTACTTTTCCATCTTGATCTAAAATATTGAAAATGGCACCTTCAAGTGTTCCATTGTGATCCATATCAACTTTAGTTAACTCCATTGAACCTGTTGTTAAACTATTTAAAGCAGTCACAGAAGTAACATGAGATTGTCCTTTCGTAATAGTGAAAGGAATTGGCTTAGCGTTTAAATCGTATCCAGTAGGAGCTTTCGTTTCAATAAACTGATAGTCTCCTGGACGTAAATCAGAAACAGAAATTTTTCCATCTTTATCAGTAGTTAAATCAGAACGAACGTCATTGCCGTTCATATCAACGATTTTAAATACTGCTCCTTCAAGAGTAGCGCCGTCGACGTCATCAACTTTCGTTAATTCCACAGCGCCCTTCGTTAAGCTATTTTTAGCGGTAACAGAAGCTGTAGCGGTTTGACTCTTTTCAACAGTAAAGTTGATAGGAGTTTGATTTAAGTCGTAATGAGTAGGAGCTTTCGTTTCAATAAACTGATAGTCACCCGGACGTAAATCAGAAACAGAAATTTTTCCGTCTTTATTAGTAGTTAAATCAGTGCGAACGTCATTGCCGTTCATATCAACGATTTTAAATACAGCACCTTTAAGAGCAGTACCATCGACATCATCCACTTTAGAAAGTTCCGCAGCACCTTTCGTTAAGCTATTCTTAGCAGTAACGGAAGCGATTTTTTCTTGTCCTTTTTTAACTGTGAACTTAATAGGTGTTTCGTTTAAATCATAATGGTTAGGAGCTTTTGTTTCGATAAACTCATAGTCTCCTGGCGGTAATCCATCCACAACTAAACGGCCATTTTTATCAGTAGTTAAATCAGTACGGACGTCGTGTCCATCCTTATTAACAATTTTAAATACCGCACCCTCGAGTGTTGTGTTTTCTTCAACATCATCAACTTTAATTAACTCCACACTACCTTTCGTTAAGCTGTTAGTAGCTGTAACGAAGACATGTTTTGTTTGACTTCTTTCAATTGTGAACTTAATAGGTGTTTCATTTAAGTCATAATGTTTCGGAGCTTTCGTTTCAATAAATTGATAGTCTCCAGGTTGTAAGTCTTTAGCGATGATTTTTCCGTCTTTATTGGTAACTAAATTCGTACGAATATCATTACCGTTCATATCAGTGATTTTAAATACAGCACCTTCTAGCGTGTCCTTCGCATCTATAGAGTCAACTTTCGTTAATTCAACGCCACCCTTAGTTAAGCCGTTTTTAGCAGTAACAGAAACGTGAGTTGTTTGGCTTTTCTCGATAGTGAAAGGAATCGGTGTTTTATTTAAATCATAATGTTTCGGAGCTTTCGTTTCCACGAATTGATAATCTCCTGGTCTTAAATTAGAAGCAGAAACTTTCCCGTCTTTATCAGTAGTTAAATTCGTGCGAACAATTTTACCTTTCGCATCAATGATGTTAAATACTGCATCAGAAAGTTTTGTATCTGGATTTATATCATCCACTTTAATTAACTCTACAGCACCTTCAATTAAGCTATTCTTAGCAGTGACTTGTAACTTCTCTGTTTGGCTTTTCTCAATTGTAAATTTAATTGGTGTAGCATCTAGTTTATAGTGCTTAGGAGCTGTTGTTTCAATAAATTGATAGTCTCCAGGATGTAAATCAGGAATAGAAACTTTTCCTTTCGCATCTGTCGTAATGCCAGTGCGAACGTCATTGCCGTTCATATCAACAATTTTAAATACTGCACCTTCAAGAGCCGTACCGTCGATATCATCCATTTTAGAAAGTTCTACCGCACCTTTTGTTAAACTATTTTTAGCAGTAACAGAAATCGGTTCAGCTTGCCCTTTTTCGATAGTGAAAGGAATTGGTTCTTTATTTAAATCGTAATGTTTTGGAGCCTTTGTCTCGATGAATTGATAATCACCTGGACGTAGGTCGTTAATTTCAATTTTTCCTTTACTATTTGTAACAAGGTCTTTATGAATTACCGTACCCTTCATATCAACAATGTTAAATACAGCACCCTCAAGAGTAGTACCATCGACGTCATCGACTTTAGAAAGTTCAACGCCACCTTTAGTTAAACTATTTTTCATAGTAACAGTAGCAATATCTTTTTGGCTTTTTTCAACTGTAACTACAATTGGCTTTTTGTCTAAATCATAATGTTTCGGAGCGGTTGTTTCGACAAATTGATACGTACCAGGACGTAAATTTTCAACAACGATCTTTCCTTCATTATTTGTTTTTAAATCTGTTTTAAGCACTTTTCCGTTTTGGTCTAGTAAATTAAATACCGCATCAGAAAGTTTCATTTGATCGTTTAGATCATCTACTTTAAGTAGTTCAATACTACCTTGTTGTAAGCTATTTTTAGCAGTTAAAGAAATAGCTTTCTTCTGTCCTTTTTCAATAGTGAAATGGATTGGCGTTTCATCTAAAACGTAATGCTTAGGTGCTTTCGTTTCGATGAATTGATAATCACCCGGACGTAGGTCATCGATTTCGATTTTTCCTTTATTATTTGTAACAAGATCTTTATGAATTACAGTACCGTTCATATCAACAATGTTAAATACAGCACCTTCAAGTTTAGTATCATCGATGTCATCGACTTTAGAAAGTTCAACGCCACCTTTTGTTAGAGCGTTTTTAGCCGTAACATGAAGCGTTTCAGTTTGGCTTTTCTTAATTGTAAATTTGATCGGTTTTTTATTTAAATCGTAATGTTCAGGAGCGATTGTCTCAACGAATTGATACGTGCCAGGACGTAGGTTTTCAACAACAATTTTCCCTTCATTATTTGTTTTTAAACCTTTTTCAACTAGCTGTCCGTCTGCATCTAATAAATCAAATACAGCATTAGCAAGTTTAGTGTTTGTATCGATATCATCAATCTTTGTTAATTCCACGCTACCTTTTTTCAACGTGTTTTTACCCGTAACAGTAATTTTTTTCGTTTGACTTCTTTCAATTGTAAATGGAATCGGTGTTTCGTCTAATACATAGTGCTCAGGAGCCTTTGTTTCAATGAACTGATAGTCTCCAGGACGTAAATCAGAAACGGAAATTTTTCCATTTTTATCTGTACCAAGGTTTGTGCGAACGTCGTTACCATTCATATCAACAATTTTAAAGATTGCACCTTTCAGCATTGTACGATCGATGTCATCGATTTTGGTTAAAATGACGCCACCCTTCGTTAAGCTGTTAGTAGCGGTAACGCTAATATTTTCTTTTTGACTTTTTCCAATAGTGAATGGAATAGGATCTTGTCTTAAGTCATAGTCTTTTGGAGCTTTTACTTCAATAAATTGATAGTCACCTGGACGTAAATCAGAAGCAGAAACTTTACCATGTTCATCGGTAGTTAATCCTTTACGAACTACCTTTTTCGTATCATGAGCATCAACAATGATAAATTCTGCGCCTTCAAGAGTAACGCCATCAATGTCATCAACTTTTGTTAAAGTAACGCCACCTGTAAGTAAACTATTTGTTACAGTGACAGGGACTGGAAGATCATCCTTGCTACCTTTTTTAATTGTGAACTTAATAGGTGTTTGATCTAATTTATAATGTTCAGGAGCTGATGTTTCAATAAATTGATAATCTCCTGGTGCTAAATCAGGAATAACTAGTACTCCGTAATCATCTGTTTTTAAATCTTTCGCAATTTCTTTGCCAGTTGCGTCTTGTAATGTGAACACTGCTCCAGCAAGAGCGATACTACTTTCCACATCATCTTCTTTAATAAGTTTAACTTTTCCTTTCGTTAAACTATTTTTAAATGTAAGTGGAAGAAGTTTTTGTTGTCCTTTTTCGATTGTAAATTCAATTGGTTCTACATTTACATCGTAATAAGTTGGGGCCTTTGTTTCGATAAGTTTATAGTTACCAGGACGTAAGTCGTCTACAACTAACTTTCCTTCACTATTCGTAACAAGTTCCGCACGAACATCTTCATTTGTATCTCTATTAACAATTTTAAATACCGCACCTTCAAGTGTTTCCTTTTCATCTGCAGCATTCACTTTTGTTAATTCAATACCGCCTTTTGTTAAGCTGTTTTTAGCAGTAACAGTAGCCGACGTCGTTTGACTTTCTGTGATTGTAAATTTAATCGGATTTGTATTTTTATCGTAATACTTCGGTGCTGTTACTTCGATAAATTTATAATCGCCAGGGCGTAAGCCAGTAGCGATAGCTTTACCATCCGCACCAGTTTTTATATTTTCGCGAATGACTTTCTTTTCATCATTAGCATCGACAATTTTAAATACAGCACCTGCAAGAGCTGTACCATCGATATCATCAACTTTTGTTAATTCAACATCTCCTGGTTTTAAAGCATTTTCAGCTTTCACAAGTAGAGTTTCTTTCTGACTTCTATCGATTGTAAATTCAATAGGTTCTGCTCGTAAAACGTAATGTTCAGGAGCAGCTGTTTCAATAAATTTATACGTACCAGGACGTAGCTTATCAGCTTTTGTTTTTCCATCAGCATCTGTAGTTAAGTCAGTACGAACATCATTATTATTTACATCAACAATTTTAAATACGGCACCTGCAAGAGGTTTTTTATCACCGAATTCATCAACTTTTAATAATTCAACTTCTCCTGTTTTTAAACTGTTAGTTGCCGTAACAGTAGCAAAAGACTGTTGGCTTTTATCGATTGTAAACTCGATAGGATTTGTATTTAACACATAATCCTTAGGAGCTTCTGTTTCAATAAATTTATACGTACCAGGCTCTAAGTCTTTAACAGTTACTTTACCATCCGCACCAGTTGTTACATTTTCGCGAATGACTTTCTTTTCATCATTAGCATCGACAATTTTAAATATAGCACCTGCAAGAGCTGTACCATCGATATCATCAGTTTTTGTTAAAGTGACGCCACCTTTAATGAGTTGATTCGTCGCAGTAACAGTAACTGCCTTCTGTTGACTTTTTACAATTGTAAACTCAATTGGTGTTTTATCTATGTCGTAATCTTTAGGAGCCTTTTCTTCAACAAATTGATAGTCTCCAGGACGTAAATTTGTTGCTTCGATTTGTCCCTGATCATTTGTCGTTAATTTTCCATAGCCGGGGATTATTTTGTTTTTTCGGTCCCGTACACTGAACTCCGCACCTGCTAAAGTTTTTCCATCTTTATCGACTTTTGTTAAAATGGCCGAACCTGGAATCAAGCTGTTTGTTGCAGTGCGGTTTATTACTGTTGTTTGATCTTCCGCGATTTTAACCTCAATCAGTCGATCATCTAATTTATAATGCTCAGGAGCCTTTGTTTCTTGTAAGTAGTAAGTTCCTGGTTTTAAATGATCTACAGTAATTTGTCCTTTATCATTTGTTATTAATTCTTTATGTTCAGGAATAACCTGTTTGTTTTGATCCAGTAAAGAGAAAACAGCATGTTCAAGTCTCTCTCTACTCGTAGCATCAGTTTTTGTAAGTACTACTTTCCCAACAAACTTTTTATTTGTAAGAGTATATTTTGTAATTTCTTCAGAACCTAGCTCGACAAGTATACCTTCTTTTAATTCTTTACTAATTACATAACCTTGAGGTGCTTTTGTTTCTTTAATTAAATATTTATCACGTCGTAAGTTGTTAAACTTGGCGACGCCGTCATCACCTGTTGTAATTGAACGAATAGCGGTTGTGCCTGTCTGATCATATAAAGTAAATTCTGCTCCGGCTAATGGTGCTTTTCTATCTTTGTCATCAACCTTTATAATTTGAAGACTTCCGCGTCCTTTATTAGCAGAACCACCCCCAGATCCAGAAGATACTTTAACTTCAACAAACTTAACATCTTCCACTTTCTCTAATGTTAAGCGATGACCAGTAATCGTCGCTTTATTACTTACTCGTTCATTATTGTCTGCATTAATGAGTGAGCGATATTCTAAAATATAAGCTCGATTAATGGTATGAAGAAATTCAACTTTAAACTGTTGTTTTCCTGTATCGTTGTCTGTTGTTACTTTGAGTTTATAGTCTGTTCCTTCTTTTAATTCATTTGCTGTATCTTTTGTTAAAGTGCCATCCACGGCTACTGTTGTTGGATATAGGTGGAAGGACTTTTCATCAAGAATTTGATTGTCTGTTGGGTTATCTGTTACGACAGCATTTTCAATAGTTGATTGACTCGGATTAATGGAAACACTCCAATCAATATACTTGTCATTTTGTTTTGCTGTTTTCGTAACACCGCTACCACCGTTTTTGATCTCAAATGCACCATGGATAGTAGTAACAGTTTTCGATCCATCTTTTAAATCGGCATAATTATCGTAGCGCTTATTAATTTGTTCACCTGCAAGTGAAGTTTTAAAGCTAATATAATATGCAGAATTAATTTCGTTTTTAAAATGCACCGTTAATGTATTGTTGTTATCTTTTGTTGGATTTTCTATCGTATATTCGCTAGGAGGAACAGGATCGCCTACTTCAAATCCATGTGCACCACCAGTTAATTTCATATGTCGAACTTCAATAGATTCCGGTATTAATTTTTGGTTATCTCTTAATATATCAACGATAGAAGGATCCTTAATCGGTCTATTATTATAGTTAAACCCTATGTCCCATTTAATTTCTTTCGTTTGGGCATTGTAAGAACCGTATTTAAATCCGTTTCCTTTTGTGTAGTAATCAGGATCAAATGTATCATCAGATGAACTGTTGTTCTTTTTATTATTTATGTCTATCCATGATAAATTTGCTGTATTTTTGAATGATTTATTATCATTCTCTTTGGATAAATTTTCATAATTAAAGTCTGTTGTGTATGTGATAGTTAAAGTTTTATCCATATTAGACTTATAATCACCAGTTAGTTTCACTTCAAATCCCTTATCTGTTACATCAAGTGTGTAATCAAAATTTGGATCAAGCGTTCTCGAGCCGTCTGTAATTTTGAAACTATCTTTTTGTAACATTAAGCCACCATAGTCAAACGTATCCTTGATAACAGCATCGTTTAACACGTAGTTGTTATCATTTACAATAATTGTCCATGTTGTTGTTTTCTTATTGTAATCTGTATCTTTTTTATTATGTTTCTTTATGATATTTTGTTGTTTTAACGTAACTTTGTTTGTTTGATTCCATTTACCATCTGCAATAATTTTATTTTCGATTTCGCCATCTTTTATGACATCATTCGTAGCTTTCGATGTATAAGTAATCACATAGGCACTATTAATATCTTCATTAAACTGTAAATCAAATCCCTCATCAGTTTCTTTTACAGTAAAGTTTGTGGCGTTGTCACCTGTAACAAGTTTTCCTGCATCATCATAAGAAGCATTTTTTACCACGATAGAATTTTTATCAACTTTATGAGATTTATCCAAAACATCTTTTAAAAGCGCATCAGCTTTTTTAATATCTCTCTGATCACCGTTATAAGTGATTGTCCATTCGATTGTTTGTGTTTTTGGATTGTACTTACTAGTTTTCTCAAGATGTGTACCGCGTGAAACAGTTACAGTGGCATTCGCAGCTACACTACCTTGATTATCACTGGATACTTTTGCGTTGTTTTTGAAACTAGTAACACTTTCATCTGTAATCTTTGTTGCATATTCAATTTCATATGCTTTATTCGTTTCTTTTTTGAAAGCGATATTTAATTTATTAGAGGATGAAGTAAGTTCATATTCTTCTTTAGGAACTTCTGCACCACGAGTTGTTTTCCCGTTAATATCTACTTCCAAATAGTAGACCTTAATAGAATCTTCGTTGAGACTAGCCCCATTTGGAATGTCATCTTCAAAGACGGCATTTGTAAGCTTATCTTTTGTCTTGTTCATTTCTACTTTCCAATTAATTTGATTCGTATTAATTGGTCTATCAGGTACACCTTTTTTATCTATAGATTTTGTTACTTTAGGCTTGAAATCAAGCTGAATAATAACGTCTTTTTCTTTAATAGGGAATGGAATTTGTTTTTCGGTAGTCCCTGTAATTTTTACTTCATTAAACTCCGTACGAATATTTAAATCTCCAGCTATATTAGGATGATCTTCAACATATTCGTTAAAAGTCATCGTTACTTTGCCATCAGGCGTAACAACGAATGATCCAATCGTATGTCCTTCACCATCTATTAAATCTTCTGTAATGGTATTGTGGACAATAAAGTATTCTGGGAGTTGGAAAGTGTAGTAATCACCTTTTTTGACGTTTAGGGACTCTAAAATTTCCCATGTAAAATCAATTTTAGTAATAGAATCTGGACTTGGACGATTATCCGTATCATTGAATGGCTTACCGTCTTTGTCCGTTAGTGTGACACCTGTTAAAATATTTTCTGTAATTTGCTTAGGTGATGGGTCTGGATTATCAACAGGCTGTTCTGTTGTGTTATCACCATTTTTTTGCTCTTCCGTAGGTTGTTGAGCATTGCCGTTCTTTTGCTCTTCCGTAGGTTGCTGAGCATCACCGTTTTTTTGCTCTTCCGTAGGTTGTTGAGCATCACCGTTTTTTTGCTCTTCCGTAGGTTGCTGAGCATCACCGTTTTTTTGCTCTTCCGTAGGTTGCTGAGCATCACCGTTTTTTTGCTCTTCCGTAGGTTGCTGAGCATCACCGTTCTTTTGCTCTTCCGCAGGTTGTTGAGTATCGCCATTCTTTTGCTCTTTTGCAGGTTGTTGAGCATCACCATCTTTTTGCTCTTCTGCAGGTTGTTGAGCAGTATCCTTATCCGCAGTAGGTGAAGCCGGGTTATCTACTTGAACAGGAACTGAAATAGGCTTAGCTGTTGCACCTAAAGGGAAAGAGAGTTGAACAGATTTTGCACCAGATTTTAAATCTGGATTGAATACTGCATCAATACTGATTTTTCCGTTAGCACCTTTGGAATCTTTTACTTGGTCGTTAAATACTAGTTTCATTTTGTTATCGTTTGCTTTAACAAAATATTGACCAATAATTTGTTGCTCTGCCATCAGATTTCCCTGTTGGTCACTTTTTACTTTTAATGCGTTAGGTATTTGGAGCACTGCTGAGTCTGTTTGTTGATCTTTTATTGACCAAGCATATTCTAGGTGAATGGTTGATCCTACTTGTATTAAGTTTTTAGGATTTAATGCTTCGTCAATAATATGATTTGTTGCATCTTTCATTTCAACAGTGTCAAATAATGAATTCCCTGCTAAGGTTTCCGCTTTTACTTGATTGTATGGAAAACTAGCAAGTTGCGAAAATAGTACGAATACAATTAAACATATATTGAAAAGTTTTTTCATTGTGCCTCCTTTATGAATCCTTCTATTGCATAACAATGCTTTATGAAGAGATTATTTGTCATAGATCAATGTGCTTTATGTGATGCCTCCTTTACTACGTATACCCTTATAGAAAAAGTGTTCATATTGATGTCTTGTAACGTAAAACAAATGTATATTTTAATAATATAGGGAGTTAATATACAAATTTCGACAAAAAATGTCGAATGAAGTGCTGATAAGGAATGATATCAGACCTTTATAGAATGCGAGTTGTTATGTGGTTCTTTATAAAATAGGTACATACAAAAAATATGCAGTGAAATGCTTAAACTATTTTATAAGGATTTGTATTCTTGCAATGTGTAAAGAATCGTTATAAAGGTGAGTTTTACGATACATACTAACCAAAATAATGTATCTCATTGTAAAAAGTTCTTTCGTATTGAGGTAGTGATAACATGTAGCTTGAATTTGGTCAGAATGAAGAAAATATGTACTATCTAAAGGAGTATACAATTCGTAGATTAAAGTGAAGACAGCGTCTTATAATAAATAGAACGCATTACTTTAATCGATGCTGTTAAATAAAAAAAGAAGGTACTCCCTTGATTATCTTCTATAAGAGATAATCATCAAACCTTCGTTAAAAATTATATACGTAAATGAAAAAGAGTTCAACCGTATTGCTTCTTTTCAAAAAAGTATGTAAAAAGAACCGCTTCTTAGTAAGAAGCGGTTCTTTTTTATACTTCTGTTAAAATAATCGGTTCGCCACGTGTTACGACAACTGTATGTTCACATTGTGCAACAAGGCTTTTATCAGGTGTAACGAATGTCCAACCATCATCGCCACGTTCGATAATGTGATCAGCTTTCATAGAAATGAATGGCTCTACAGCGATAACAAGACCGTCTTTTAGAAGCGCATTATCCATTGGATCAAAATAGCTTAAAATGTGGTTTGGTGCTTCATGTAAGCTAAGACCAATACCGTGACCAGTTAAATTTTGAATAACATTGTATCCATTTTTATGTGCAAAGTTTGAAACGGCACGACCAATTTGGTTTTGTTTTGAACCAGCTTTCACCTTTTTCATTGCTGCCCAAAAGGCATCAACAGCTGCTTGGCAAAGCTTTTCTTTTGCTTCATCTTCTCCAAGTACAAATGAAATACCTGTATCTGCATAATAACCATCAAGTGCTGCAGATACGTCGACATTTACAAGGTCGCCTTCTTTTAATACACGATCACCTGGAATACCGTGAGCAACTTCTTCATTTACACTGATGCAAGTTACGCCAGGGAAATCATATTCTTTTTCAGGCGCAGAAATAGCACCATGCTCATCTAATACTTTTTTGCCAATCAAATCAAGCTCTTTCGTTGTCATACCTGGCTTCGCTTCTTTTTTCATTTCTTCACGTGCAAGCGCAACGATGCGGCCGATTTTTCGTAAGCCTTCTAAATCTTGTTCATTACGAATAATCATGAAAACCACTGTCCTTCCTCGAATATATATCTTACCCGATTGTATCATGTTTATTTTCGTCCTGCTACTCGCTTGCAGTATGGTGGATTGATTCCTCTCATAAAGAATACATGACAATTGTCATATCGATGTCATGACGCATCATACTGTTTCCTAAGTTTTCCAAGGAATACAATGTAAATATAAGAAACAGCGGGGGTGGAGAGATGGAAAAGATTATTGAAGTAAATAGTGTTTCTAAAACATTTAAACATAAAAAAGCAGTAAATAACGTTTCATTTCATGTGAATAAAGGAGAAATCGTAGCATTGCTTGGACCGAATGGTGCAGGGAAAACGACGACGATGTCGATGATGCTTGGATTAAAGGATCCAACGGAAGGAACGGTTTCTATATTCGGAAAGAGTCCAAAGCATAGAGATGTTCGTAATAGCCTCGGTGCGATGTTACAAGAAGTAAGTGTCATTGATAGCATTACAGTGGAAGAAGCAATTGAGTTATTCCGTAGCTATTATACGAATCCGGTAGCGAAAGAAACGTTACTACAGTTATCAAATTTAGAATCGGAGCGAAAGCAAAGATGTGAGAAATTATCAGGAGGTCAAAAGAGAAGGTTAAACTTTGCACTCGCACTTGCAGGAAATCCAGACTTGTTATTTTTAGATGAGCCGACAGTTGGAATGGATATTACGTCTCGAAGAACGTTTTGGGAAACGATTCGAAAGTTAGCAAGTGAAGGGAAAACAATTATTTTAACGACGCACTATTTAGAAGAAGCAGATGTATTGGCAAATCGTATTTTACTGTTTGCGAATGGAAAGATTATCGCAGACGGTACACCAGATGAGATGAAAGCAACGATTTCTCGAAAAACGATTTCGTTTTATTCGAAAGAAAAAATTCCTAAGAGTGTACTAAAGGAGTTGCCGAATGTAACAGAAGTACAGTCAAATGAAGGGCGTTTCATCTTAACAACTGAGGATACCGATGCAACTTTACAAGCAATTTATAAAAAGAATTTACCTGTAACAGACGTTTCCGTTGAACGTGGAAGGCTTGATGAAGCATTTGAACAGTTTGTCGCAAATCAGAAGGGAGAAATAGCATGAAAGCACTATGGATGCAATGCAAAATAGAAATTTTACGTACATTCCGTAATAAATTATTTATCTTTTTCTCATTATTAATGCCAGTTATGTTTTATTACATTTTCACAAACGTTATTCAAGTACCGCAAAACGGTGATGCATGGAAGGCGCATTATTTAATTTCAATGGCAACTTTCAGTATTGTAGGGACTGCGTTGTTTAGTTTCGGTGTAAGAATTTCTCAAGAAAAAGGGCAGGGATGGACACATCTTTTAAAAATTACGCCACTTCCAGAAGGTGCATATTTAACAGCAAAGATCATTGCTCAAACAGTAGTAAATGCTTTTTCAATATTAGTTATCTTTATTGCAGGGATATTAATTAATCATGTGGAGTTAACGGTAGGGCAGTGGATTGGTGCTGGATTATGGTTATTGTTAGGGGTAACACCATTTTTAGCATTAGGAACAGTAATAGGTTCTATTAAGAAGGCTGATGCAGCTGCTGGCTTAGCGAATATTTTAAATATGAGCTTAGCTGTAATTGGTGGGCTATGGATGCCGATTGAAGTATTTCCAAAAATATTGAGAACAATTGGTGAATGGACACCGACATATCATTTCGGAAGTGGTGCGTGGGACATTGTAGCTGGAAAATCAATTGGATGGGAAAATATCGCGGTACTAGGAGGTTATTTCCTTATATTTGTTGTAGTATCAATATATATAAGAAAAAGACAGGAAGCGGTATAAATGACAGAGAAGAAGAGGATTGAGATTTTTCCGAAACATATGGGATTCTTTCCGTATATGTGGCTCGTTTATTTGTTATTTCCAATTTATAATTTAACACAAGTATCGGGATGGAAGCTTGTAATAGGAAGCGGTATGTTGATAGTTTTCATGATCACATACCGTCAACTTTATTTTGTTCAGAAGACGTTCATTTTGTGGGCTTGTATTCAAATGATACTTACGCTTTTATTTGCTTTATTTTATAATCCCTTCATGATATTCTTTGGCTTTTTCACAGCAAGTGCAATGGGGTTTGCACCAAGTAAGAAAGTATTTCGGATATTACTATGTTTGTTAGTTGTAATGCTTGGAGTATTTGTATTTATAAATATGAATCAACTAACACCGACAAGTTTAGTAAATATCGTTCCGATGTTTATTTTAATGCTTCTTACACCATTTGGTATGCGCAATTTTAACCAGAAAAAGATGTTAAGAAATCAATTAAACGAAGCGAATGAGCAAATTAAGGACTTAGTAAAACGTGAAGAGAGGCAGCGTATTGCAAGGGATCTTCATGACACGCTCGGGCATACGCTATCTCTTATTACGTTGAAAAGTCAGCTTGTTGAAAAGCTAATCGTCAAAAATCCAGAGCGCGCAAGTACGGAAGCGAAGGAGATTACACAAACATCTCGAACTGCTTTAAAACAGCTAAGGGAATTAATTTCTGATATGCGCATGATTACGGTAGAAGAAGAGCTTGAGCAAATAAAAGCGATCTTACAAGCTGCTAATATTGAATTAGAGATCAAACAAGAAACGAGTGCAAGTTCGCTATCACCCATTGAACAAAATATTTTAGGAATGTGTTTACGTGAAGCTGTTACGAATGTTGTAAAGCATAGTAAGGCGACGCGGTGCATAGTTTCTGTACGAGAATTACAAGGTGAATTGATTTTGACAGTAGAAGATAACGGAATTGGTTTAGCGGATCAAAATCACGATGGGAATGGTATTCGTGGTATGAAGGAGCGAATCGCTCTTATTGATGGATTTGTTGAACTGGGTACGATTAATCCAGGAACACTATTAACAGTAAAAGTTCCAGTTGTTATTAGAACAGGAAAAGATGAGGTGAAGGCATGATTCGAATTATTATTGCAGAAGATCAGCGAATGCTTCGTGGTGCGTTAGGAGCCCTACTCGATCTAGAAGATGATATTGAAGTAATTGGGCAGGCTGCAAACGGGGAAGAGGCGCTAAAACTAATTGAATCGTTAAAGCCTGATGTAAGCATTATGGATATTGAAATGCCAATTCAAAGTGGATTAGATGTTGCGGAAACGTTAAAGAAAGAAAATTCAGCGTGCAAGGTAATGATTTTAACGACATTTGCGCGTCCTGGATATTTTGAACGAGCAATGAAAGCTGGTGTGCACGGATATTTATTAAAAGATAGCCCAAGCGAGGATTTAGCTGCATCGATTCGCAACGTAATGAAAGGTAAACGAGAGATTTCTCAAGATTTAATGTTCGGCTTATGGCAGGAGCAAAATCCGTTATCAGATCGTGAAAAAGAAGTATTGCTACTTGCGAAAGAGGGAAAGACGGCAAATGAAATCGCAAAGGCACTTTATCTTTCGCCAGGTACAGTACGTAATTATATTTCTGAAGTATTAACGAAGCTTGATGCGAAAAATAGAATTGAGGCAATTACAATTGCGGAAGAAAAGGGATGGATATGAAAAGAAGTTTACCTATGAATGGTAAACTTCTTTTTTCTTATAAACAAGTATTTCAATAGAGAGTTTCGTCACAGTCGCATCGCTCAGGATTTGAAGTATATCGTGTAATTTAGATTTTACTTCATTTTTCGACAAAAAATTTGTTATAGTAAGATTAGGTTGTTGATCTAAGTTTTGGACAACTTTACCACTAATAGTTGTGATTACTCCATTTTTATCTACTTTTACAATGAGATCTTGGCCATATACTTTATAGTTTTTATATGTTTGTGCAAGGCGAGCTTCGGTTTGATTTTCTTTTGTTGCTTTATTTGTAGGTTGGGAATCGATATTCATTTCAGTTGTCATTCACTTTTGTTGAGCTTCTGCCTCATTTATCTCACCTTTTAAATACTTTTTCAGTATGTTTTTTTCGTATCATTTTGAGGTTGTGTAATTTTTTAAGCGTTAAATTAGGCTAAGTAATTTCAAATTTTACTTCATTTCTGTCTAATTCTTGGGTGTGAATAACTTCTGCTACTGCTAATAAAGGAAAAAGAAGACCGAATGTAACGAAGGCACGGACGAATCTTCTATAATTTATTTATAAAACTACTAATCTATTATTATATGTGAGACGAATTGTATGAAGAATTTGCCGAATTTTATATATATTATGCATTATTTCATGTCAAAAATTGTCGAACTCACATTATTGTAGTGGTATGACAACTTAACAAATTATATTGTTATAATGGGATGGTGAGTAAGTATGCACGCAGAAAAATTAGGAAGTGAAATTAAGAAAATTAGGGTAATGCGGGGATTAACACAAAAACAGTTATCCGAGAACATATGTCATCAATCGGAAGTGAGCCGAATTGAATCAGGCGCAGTATACCCAAGTATGGATATATTGCAAGGTATTGCAGCAAAGTTACAAGTTCCCATTATTCATTTTTATGAGGTACTCATTTATTCAGATATTGAGAGAAAAAAGCAGTTTAAAGATCAAGTCATTACGCTATGTAAGCAAAAAAAATATAAAGAGATTTATAATAGAGTATGGAATGAGCTGAAAAAGGAAGAATATCATCCCGAATTCCAGCAGTTTCTTCAATGGCAATATCATGTAGCAGCTTACATGTTGAAGAAAATTGATTACGAATATTGTATTTTAGAATTGAAAAAATTGTTAAACCAACAACTAGCTGGAATAGATGTATACCAAAACCTCTATATAGAAAATGCAATCGCAAATATTTATGCTGAAAATGGCTATTTTAAGAAGAGTATTGAGTTATTTGAAGGTATATTGAAACAATTAGAGTCATTGCATGATAATGAAGAATTCGACGTGAAGGTAAGATATAATCATGCAAAAGCACTATACTTAGATAATCAATATGAACAAGCCTTATATCAAGTGAATAAGGCGATTGAAATATCTTGCCGAATTAATAGTATGGCATTAATTGGGCAGCTGTACTATCAAAGAGGTGAATGTCTAGAAAGGTTGGAGTATGATGAGGCAGAGATTGAAGATACATATAAGAAAGCAAGTTTCTTTTTTGATATATTAGAAATGCATGCATATAAAGAGGCAATCGTAAATAAAATCAATGAATGAATAACCCTAAAAAATGGATATGCATAATTGCATACGGCATGGATAAACTTTCATGATATATTAAAAGAAAAAATGTGGGTGATGGAATATGAAAAAATTACTTATTGGTAGTTTATTAACGTTAGCAATGGCATGGGGTATTTCATTAACAGATACAGCTTTAGAGAAAAGCCAAGTAATTTCTCATAATGATCAAGAGGTACAATTAGCTTCGGACCTACCTTTTGAATATTAAAAAAACAACCGTCTTACTTAGACGGTTGTTTTTTTGTGGAGTAACCTCCAAACGTCTTTACTAGAAACGGGCTTGCTAATAAAGAATCCTTGAATGTGGTCACAGTTTTGCTCATATAAAAACTTCCATTGTTCTTCGGTTTCTACACCTTCTGCGATAACTTCTAAATTTAGTTCTTTTGATAGTGTAATAATGGAAGAAATAATCGCTTCCTCTAAAGGACTAGTTGTAATTCCGCAAATAAATTCTCGAGCAATTTTTAATGTGTTAATTGGATATTTTGTTAAATAAGCTAAAGAACTATAACCAGTTCCAAAGTCATCAATTGAAATTTGAATACCGAGATTTTGAAGTTGTTCTAGTTTTGCAACTACAGATTGATTTTGGTTAATGGCGATACTTTCTGTAATTTCGATATCTAGTGCTTCTGGTTGTAACTCTGTTTCTTCTAAAACTTTTGAAATAGTTGGGATTAAATCTGCATGATTAAATTGAACTACAGATAAATTTACACCGACTTTTAAGTGAGAGAAACCTTGATTATGCCATCTTTTCGCTTCTAAGCAAGCAGTACGTAAAATCCAATTTCCAAGTTCAATAATGAATCCAGTTTCCTCTGCTAGAGGGATAAATTGGGCTGGGGATACGATACCGAGCTTTGGATGTTTCCAACGAATTAATGCTTCAAAACCAATAACTTGTTTTGTTTTTGTGCTTACTTGTGGCTGGTATTCAAGGAAAAATTCATTTTGTTGTAATGCTTTTGAAAGTTCTCCTTCTAAGAAGTTACTCTCATTTTGAGCGATACTCATTTCTTTTGAGAAGAAAACAAATCGGTTTTTTCCATTTGCTTTCGCGCGATACATAGCCATATCAGCATTTTTCATTAATGCTGTTACATCAGTTCCACAATCAGGGTACATTGCAATTCCGATACTTGGTGTAATAGACAGTTCTTCATCTTTAATGAAGAATGGTTTGTTTAAAATATTTAAAATCTGTTCAGCTATAAAGGCCGCACTTTTTTCTGAGTACATATCTGGTAATAGAATTGTAAACTCATCTCCGCCTTGGCGAGCAACGACATCTTTTGAACGTAGGCAACTGCGTAATCGTTTTGCTACTTCAATTAATAACAAGTCTCCGACGTCATGACCGAGTCTATCGTTAATTTTTTTGAATCGATCTAAATCAAGAAATATGACGGCAACATCATTTGCGCTAGCCTGAGCGGTATTTAAAATGTTTTTTAAATCTTTTTCAAATTTACGGCGATTTGGTAATCCGGTAAGTGCATCATGAAAGGCTAAATGTTCTACTTGTTTTTGTTTTTCATATAAAGTTGTAATATCACGTGCTATGCCAAACATCCCGACAACTTCCTTGTTTATGAAAGTAGGGATGAGTGTAATGTGAAGGTAATAGTAGTAACCTTCTTTTTCCTTTGTGCGAACTTCTAAAGTTTGTGGTCTACCTTCTTTCGTTAGTTGTAAAGCTTTCTTTAGTAAATCATGGTCTTTTGAGTCAATAAAGTGTAAAAGGGAATAGCTTTCTACTTCACAATAGTAGGCAGTAAATAAGCTTTCGCAAGCTGTATTAGACTGCTGGAAAATACCATACATATTTAAAGAGAAAACAGCATCCGGGTGATCTTCGAATAAAGATTTATAACGTTGTTCACTTTTTGATAAAGCAGATGCACCTTCTTCTACTTTATCTTCTAGTTGTGTAGTCAACTGCTCGTATGTATCGATTAGTGCCTGATTATCTTTCCACATATAAAGTTGTCGTAAGAATAATAAGATAAGAGATAATACTAGACCGATCAACATGAACTTATCATCCCAAGGTTGAAAGATAATAAAAGAAAAAGTAATGATTATACTAAAATAAGGTAATATAAAGCGCACATAATCAAACCGATAATATTTTGTTTTCGTTTCATGCTGTATTGGTTTATCTAAAATATATAGTATGGATGACAAACCAATTAATAAAATCGAAGCAGTATGTATTAAGTAAGAGACTTCAGAAGAAGGTTTTATCCCTGCGTTTAATTGAAACAGGTGTATATATCCGTACACGAGTATAATAGTAAAGCCAATAATTAATGAAATTCTGCTAGAAGAATATTCTTCTCTTCTATATAGACTAATTACGGCGTAGATTACTAATGATTGTGCAATAAAATATCCAATTAAAACCCAGGTATCTGTTGTTAACATACGAAAGCTTGAAATGTCCAAAATAAAAGTTAAGGTAAAATAAATATTCATAATAACGATAAAGATGCTATCGAATGAAAATTGAGCTAGTCCTCTAATAGAGTAATGCTTTATGAACTTTATAGCAAAGCCAGAAAAGAGCAAAATATATTGTACGATAAAAAAGGGCAATGCCTTATACGAGAATATGACTTGGTCATATATAGAAAGTGAATGAAGAAATAGAGTTATCTCCATTGTCAATCCACATAGGCAAGTGCATAGTACTAAAACCCAAAATAATTTGTCACCGCGCTTCATTTTCTTAATTGCTTTATATAGGCAATAGCAAGAAAAGAGTGTAGCGAAAAAAAATAAGAAGAGAATTCCAATTTCTTTTATATTTAAGTCCTTAGGGATAAGAAATATCCAAAGAGAAAATATAATTATGTACATCGTGACAAAGTGTACGTATTTTTTTTGATTAATCATATTATGACTCCGTTTCAATAAAGTTGAATCACAGGTGGAAAATGCTAATTCCAATCATAGCATATAAAATAGGGTGTTTTTTACTAAAAAAATTACTTTTTTTGAAAAAAATAGCTCAACATTACAATTTACCATTGTAATGTTGAGCTACTTATTCTTTTTACCCCTCTTATAGAGGATAATTCATGTATGAATTGCAGCATCGCTAAATCTTTCTGTTTACTTTCAATCATAATATCGAAATTATGATTGATTTTTTTTGCAACGTGTAAGAAAGGTTTAATAAACTCTAAATCAATATATTCCGCGTGAGCCCTAAATTCTTTTTTTGATTTAGGAGAGGAAATGTGAACTTTAGGAACGATATTTGTATGTGACCAAGTTTCAAAAATTGCAGGAAGTAACTCTTCTAACGGTTCTTCGCAAAGATTTGCCATGTGATGGTGATAATCAAATACGAATGGGATCTTTTCTTTTTGGCAAATAGATAAAGTTTCAGCAGTTGTATATGTTTTATCATCATTTTCAAGTGTCATTTGCCTCTTTATATGTGCAGGAAGTTTTTTTATGTTGTCATGGAAACGTTCAACCGCTTTTTCTTTATTTCCGTAGGCACCACCTACATGGATGTTAATATAAGAAGAATCTGCAATGCCTATTGCATCTAATACTTTATAATGATAGGTCATATCTGTAATAGCGTTAGTCGTAATGTGTGGTTTGTCGCTTGTAAATAGTGTAAATTGATTCGGATGAAAACTTACTCGTAAATTATGTTCTTTAATTAATGCCCCAATTGTACGCCAAAGCGGTGTGAACAATCCGATGTAATCAAACTCGACTTCGGGATGTGTTGCAAGTGGGACGATGGAAGAAGATAAGCGATATAATGGAATTTCATGCGCTATATTGTAATGAAGAATACGTATTGTATGCTCAAGATTCTGCCGCGTAACATCGTATAATTTATCTTCTCGTTCTTGTTTACTAAGCTTTTGAAAGCTTGTAAATGTCATCGTTTTAGCCGGAGAACAGTCCCAGAGTGCCATTGCATGTGAGACATATCCGAAACGCATAATCATAATGAATACATCTCCTTTATGCATTATCTTTCCTATAGGAAGAAAGCAAGTATTGTTCCTATCCATTCTTTGCCTCTATTAATGAGAGAATTCGGACTAACATCTTTCAAGGAAAGTAATGACGCATTTTCTAGATCTTCGTGGAATTTATTTTTTACTGTTTGTATAAAATGTTCATCATATAAAAGGCAGTTGATTTCATGGTTAATATATAAACTTCTCATATCAAAGTTTGCAGTTCCGATATCACAGATATAGTCATCAACTATAATAACTTTAGCGTGAAAAAAACCTTGTTGAAATGCGTAAATATTACAGCCAGCTTGTATTAACTTTCGGCAATATGGGAATTTTGCTTCTCGAACAAGGGGGTGATCCGCTTTTTCTGGAACGAGAATCGTGATTTGAACCCCGCGTTTTCGTGCTTCTAATAATGCGTTCATAATTTTTCTTCCAGGAATGAAATAGGGTGTACCGATAAAGAGTTCCTTTTTTGCACCTTCAATTAAATGTAAAAAAGTATGTTGTAAATAGGCACCATCAGTTGGAATAAATTGATGTTCGATAGTACCGGGTTGCTGTTTCGGAAAATAAAGAGAAGCGTCCAATAAATTTTGGTTTGTATCATCAAACCAGTCATGTAAAAATTGCTTTTGTAAATCTTGTACTCCTTCGCCTGTAAGACGTAAATGATAGTCCCTCCATAATCCTAACCGCTCATTATGTCCCAAATACTCTTCACCAATATTAAATCCCCCAATGTAACCAATTTTCCCGTCGATAACTGTAATTTTTCTATGGTTTCTTTGATTTGCAGAAAAGAAAGGAAAAGGAAACTTTACTTTGTGACAAAATGAAAAAGAGACACCATGTTTTTGTAGGGAGCGAACGGCCTCGTTTGATAAATGATGGCCCCCCAATCGATCGAGTAGAAGTCTTACTTCAATTCCTTCCTTTGCCTTATCAATAAGTAACTTTAAAAATTCCCGGCTGATTGTATCGTTTTTTACAATGAAAAACAAAACGTGCACATGGTGTTTCGCCTGTTTTATATCAGTAAATAGAGCGTCATACAAATCTTTTCCGTATGTATAAAGGTGAAAATCACTTTGACGTAAAGGGAAAGAACGAGAACGTACACGCCTTAAATGAACAATTCTCCCATAAGAAAGATCAATTACAATCCAGAGAGCAATACCTATTAATAAGAGAGATAAGAAGAACATGAGTAAATTCCCTCCTTCACGGTCTTTTCACCATTTGTTTTTTATAAATCAAACATTCATTTTATTCGGTTATTTGTGGGCTAATAATTAGTAGGGAGTAAATAACTTCTAATGATTAAAGTTTCACTTTATAGTTTCACCGAAATAAACAGCTTTATTAAAAAATATGTTGTTGTATAACAAAAAACTGTTGACTGAATGCTCACTCATTATATAATGAAGGTAGGGGATAAAATTCAGAAAATTATATGTTTTTGAAGATTCTAAAAAAGAAAGAGGGCTTACAAAGAGAGGGGTAGCATAAAAATGAATAGCTTACTGATCATGAATTGGCTGGCTGCCATTGCTGTTATTGCTTATGCGGGATATTTGTTTGTGTATCTTATACGAACGAGGATGGCCTACATACAGTTAGGAAAAAAGATTGAATTTGACCGTCGTTTTAAAGAGCGTTGGGATCTCCTTAAGGTCAATGTTTTCGGTCAGAAAAAGCTGCTGAAAGATAAAAAGAGCGGCATTATTCACGTTATGTTCTTTTACGGATTTATTCTTGTCCAATTTGGAGCAATTGACTTCGTTTGGAAAGGACTCGCACCAGGATCACATCTTCCACTTGGACCACTATACCCTGCATTTACATTCTTCCAGGAAATTGTCACACTTGTTATTTTAATTGCAGTCTTTTGGGCTTTTCATCGACGTTATGTTGAGAAGCTAGTTCGTTTAAAACGTAATTTCAAATCAGGCCTTGTTCTTATCTTTATCGGTGGCTTAATGATTTCTGTGCTACTCGGTAATGGGATGGGAATTATATGGCATGGCGAGGAGCTTTCATGGAGTGAGCCAATCGCTTCTGCAATCGCTTACGTTTTCTCAGGGATAAATGAAACCGTAGCCATTTCTGTGTTCTATTTCTCTTGGTGGGTGCATTTACTAATTTTGTTAACATTTTTAGTTTATGTTCCACAATCGAAACACGCGCATTTAATTGCGGGACCAGCTAACGTTTTCTTCGGCCGTCTTTCAAATCCAGGGAAACTTGAAAAGATTGACTTTGAAGATGAAACACAAGAAACATTTGGTGTTGGTAAAATCGAAGATTTTAGACAAAATCAGCTTATTGACTTATACGCTTGCGTAGAGTGTGGTCGTTGTACAAATATGTGTCCGGCAACAGGAACAGGTAAAATGTTATCGCCGATGGATTTAATTTTAAAACTTCGCGATCATTTAACTGATAAAGGAGCTGCAGTGACATCAAAAGCACCGTGGGTTCCAGTAGTTGCTTTTAATAATACACAAGGAAATCAGTTAGCGATGATGGCAGCTGGAAAAGGGCAACAAGAATCAGCGGCTGCAACACTCGCTTACGATCCGAGTTTAATCGGAGATGTTATTACAGAAGAAGAGATTTGGGCTTGTACAACGTGTCGTAACTGTGAGGATCAGTGTCCGGTTATGAATGAGCACGTTGATAAAATTATTGATTTACGCCGCTATCTCGTTTTAACAGAAGGAAAGATGGATGCGGAAGCACAGCGTGCGATGACAAATATCGAGCGTCAGGGGAATCCGTGGGGTCTAAACCGTAAAGAGCGTGAAACTTGGCGCCAAGGTGATGATGAAGTAACGGTTCCAACTGTAAAAGAAAAATCGAAAGCTGGTGAGGAGTTCGAATATTTATTCTGGGTTGGTTCAATGGGATCATATGATAATCGTAGTCAGAAGATTGCGATATCGTTTGCGAAGTTGATGAACGAAGCAGGCATTTCATTTGCGATACTCGGTAATAAGGAAAAGAACTCTGGAGATACACCGCGCCGCCTTGGAAATGAATTTGTCTTCCAAGAGATGGCGACAAAAAATATCGAGGAATTTGAAAAAGCAGGAGTGAAGAAAATCGTTACGATTGACCCTCATGCTTATAACACATTTAAAAATGAGTATCCGGACTTTGGCTTGCAAGCAGAAGTCTATCATCATACAGAACTGTTAGCTCAGTGGGTGAAAGAAGGACGCTTAAAACCGGTTCACGCTATTGAGGAAACAGTTACGTACCATGATTCCTGCTACTTAGGAAGATACAACGAAGTATACGAAGCCCCGCGTGACATTTTGAAAGCGATTCCTGGTGTGAATCTTGTAGAAATGGCACGTAACCGTGAAACGGGAATGTGCTGTGGAGCAGGTGGTGGCTTAATGTGGATGGAGGAAACAACAGGTTCACGCATTAACGTTGCTCGTACAGAACAAGCATTAGCTGTACAGCCATCCATTATCGGTACAGGATGTCCGTATTGCTTAACGATGATTAGTGATGGGACGAAAGCGAAAGAAGTTGAAGAGAAAGTTCAAACTCTCGATGTAACAGAGATTTTAGAACGCTCAGTGATTGGACAGAAGAAAGAAGCAATCTAGTTTGTAGGAATGCATACAACTTTAGAAAGAGGTGCAATGATTGCACCTCTTCTCAACGTAGGGATACCGAGCGAGCGCTCAGTGTTAAAAAATGAAATGGGGGAAAGAAACATGAGTAAAACAGTTATTTTAAGTGCTGCAAGAACACCAGTTGGAAAATTTGGAGGATCTTTAAAAGATGTAAAAGCAACAGAACTTGGAGGGATTGCAATTAAAGCGGCGCTTGAAAGAGCAAATGTTTCTGCTAGTGATGTTGAGGAAGTTATATTCGGAACGGTTATTCAAGGTGGGCAGGGGCAAATTCCGTCGCGCCAAGCGGCGAGGGCTGCTGGAATCCCTTGGGAAGTGCAGACGGAAACAGTGAATAAAGTTTGTGCATCGGGGCTTCGTGCGGTTACGTTAGCGGATCAAATTATTCGTACTGGCGATCAATCATTGATTGTAGCTGGTGGTATGGAGTCGATGAGTAACAGTCCTTACATTTTACGAGGAGCAAGATGGGGATATAGAATGGGCAACAACGAAGTCGTTGATTTAAACATTGCTGACGGTTTAACATGCGCATTTTCAGGTATACACATGGGTGTTTATGGCGGAGAAGTTGCGAAGGAAGATGGAATTTCTCGCGAAGCGCAAGATGAATGGGCATATCGTAGCCACCAGCGTGCGGTTTCAGCACATAATGAAGGACGTTTTGAAGAGGAAATCGTGCCAGTAACGATTCCGCAAAGAAAAGGCGATCCTATTGTCGTTGCAAAGGATGAGGCGCCACGCGCGGATACAACAATTGAAAAGTTAGCAAAATTAAAACCTGTATTTGATAAAACAGCGACAGTGACAGCTGGTAATGCACCAGGCTTAAACGATGGTGGTGCTGCACTTGTATTAATGAGCGAAGACAGAGCGAAGCAAGAAGGAAGAAAGCCGTTAGCGACAATTTTGGCACATACAGCAATTGCAGTGGAGTCTAAAGATTTCCCGAGAACGCCAGGTTATGCAATTAACGCATTGCTTGAAAAAACAGGCAAGACAATTGAAGACATCGATTTATTCGAGATTAATGAAGCATTTGCAGCAGTAGCAATTGCAAGTACAGAAATCGCAGGAATTGACCCAGAAAAATTGAATGTAAATGGCGGCGCAGTAGCGATGGGACATCCGATTGGAGCAAGCGGAGCGCGCATTATCGTTACACTAATCCATGCACTTAAGCAACGCGGCGGTGGAATTGGAATTGCTTCGATTTGTAGTGGTGGCGGTCAAGGCGATGCAGTGATGATTGAAGTTCACTAATTAAGATTAGAAGATATATAGTTTATTAAAAATTAAGGGGGAAGAAGAAATGGGTGTACAAAAAATTGTTGTAATTGGTGCAGGACAAATGGGATCAGGAATTGCGCAAGTATGTGCAATGGCAGGATACGATGTGAAGGTACAAGATTTAAAACAGGAGCAATTAGATAGAGGATTGGCTATTATTACGAAAAACTTAGCACGCCAAGTAGAAAAGGGGCGCATGAAGGAAGAAGAAAAGGAAGCGACATTAAACCGTCTTGCAGTAACGCTTGATTTAGATTGTGTGAAGGAAGCGGATCTTATTATCGAAGCAGCTGTCGAGAAAATGGATATTAAAAAGAAAATCTTTGCGAATTTAGATGAAATTGCTCCAGAACACGCAATTTTAGCGACAAATACGTCATCTTTGCCAATTACAGAAATTGCCGCGGTAACGAAACGTCCGGAAAAAGTAATCGGTATGCACTTTATGAATCCGGTTCCGGTTATGAAACTTGTTGAAATTATTCGTGGTTTGGCTACAGATGATGCGGTATACAAAACAATTGAAGATATTACGAAGAAAATTGGCAAAGTACCAGTTGAAGTAAATGATTTCCCAGGATTTGTATCGAATCGTATTTTATTGCCGATGATTAACGAAGCAATTTATACGTTATATGAAGGTGTAGCGACGAAAGAAGCGATTGATGAAGTAATGAAACTTGGTATGAATCACCCGATGGGTCCTTTAACGCTCGCTGATTTTATCGGTTTAGACACGTGTTTATATATTATGGAAGTGTTGCATGAAGGTTTAGGTGATAGTAAATACCGCCCATGTCCATTACTGCGTAAGTACGTAAATGCAGGATGGTTAGGACGTAAAACAGGTCGTGGTTTCTACGTTTACGAATAAATCCCCCTTTGTTACAAAATAGTGGTCTTACCAAATTATTAAAAGGATTTATAGCAAATGGAGGCGGAGTATATGAACTTTCGTTTTAATGAAGAGCAACAAATGATGAGAAAAATGGTTCGAGATTTTGCACAGAAGGAAATTGCTCCCTTTGTTCCTAGTATGGAACAAGGGGTGTTTCCAAAAGAGATTTTGCAGAAGATGGGTGAGCTTGGATTAATGGGAATTCCAGCGCCTGCAAAATACGGCGGGGCAGAAATGGATTTTATTTCTTACATTTTAGCAATTGAAGAAATTTCAAAGGTAAGCGCAACGGTTGGTGTAATTTTAGCTGTACATACGTCAGTTGGAATGAACCCGATTTTATATTTCGGAACAGAAGAACAGAAAGAGAAATACGTTTCTAAACTTGCGACTGGTGAATATTTAGGTGCATTTGCATTAACAGAACCAAATGCAGGATCGGATGCAGGAAGTTTGAAATCAAGAGCTGTGAAGAAAGGCGATCATTACATTATTAATGGATCGAAGGTGTTCATTACAAATGGTGGTGAAGCAAGTACATATATTGTATTCGCTTCTACAAATCCAGAGGCAGGAAAGAGTGGGATTTCTGCATTCATAGTAGAGAAAGATACACCAGGCTTAATTATCGGTAAAGATGAGCATAAAATGGGACTGCTCGGTTCTCGCACTGTACAACTTACGTTCGAGGATATGAAGGTACCGGCTGAGAATTTACTTGGTGAAGAAGGACAAGGATTTAAGGTAGCAATGGCGAATTTAGATGTTGGAAGAATTGGGATTGGGGCGCAAGCATTAGGGATTGCTGAAGCGGCGCTTGAATGTGCGATTGATTATGCGAAAGAACGTGAGCAATTCGGAAAGCCAATTGCGGCGCAGCAAGGGATTGGCTTCAAACTTGCAGATATGGCAACTAGTGTAGAAGCGGCGCGATTACTCGTATATAGGGCGGCATCGCTAAGAGCGCAAGGATTACCATGTGGTAAGGAAGCATCTATTGCGAAATTATTCGCTTCTAAAACAGCTGTTGAAGTTGCGATTGAAGCGGTGCAAGTATTTGGGGGATACGGTTATACGAAGGACTATCCAGTAGAAAGATTTTTCCGTGATGCGAAAATCACGCAAATATATGAAGGAACGAGCGAAATACAGAAACTTGTTATTAGCCGAGCTTTATAAAAGCACAAGGGGGAGACGGGCATGCATTTTAAACTATCAGAAGAACATGAAATGATAAGAAAAATGGTTCGAGACTTTGCTAAGAATGAAGTAGCACCGACGGCAGCTGAGCGTGATGAAGAAGAGAGATTTGATCGTGCAATATTTGATCAAATGGCCGAGCTTGGTTTAACTGGTATTCCGTGGCCTGAAGAATACGGCGGAATTGGAAGCGATTACTTAGCGTATGTAATTGCTATTGAAGAATTATCGCGTGTATGTGCTTCTACAGGTGTAACATTGTCTGCACATACTTCGCTTGCTGGTTGGCCAATTTTTAAATTTGGAACAGAAGAGCAAAAGCAAACATTTTTACGACCGATGGCTGAAGGAAAGAAAATTGGTGCGTACGGCTTAACGGAGCCAGGGTCTGGATCGGATGCTGGTGGAATGAAGACGATCGCCAAAAGAGATGGAGACCATTATGTATTAAATGGATCAAAAATATTTATCACTAATGGTGGTATTGCTGATATTTATGTTGTTTTCGCATTAACTGATCCTGAATCGAAGCAGCGTGGCACGAGTGCATTTATAGTGGAAAGTGATACACCAGGATTTTCAGTTGGGAAGAAGGAGAGTAAATTAGGGATTCGCTCTTCACCAACAACTGAAATTATGTTCGAAGATTGCCGTATTCCTGTAGAGAATTTACTAGGGGAAGAAGGACAAGGGTTTAAGATAGCGATGCAAACATTAGATGGTGGCCGTAACGGTATTGCGGCGCAAGCGGTCGGTATTGCACAAGGGGCTTTAGATGCTTCCGTAGAATATGCAAGAGAGCGTCATCAGTTTGGGAAGCCGATTGCGGCGCAACAAGGGATTGGCTTTAAACTTGCAGATATGGCAACGGATGTGGAGGCGGCGCGTCTTCTAACATATCAAGCAGCTTGGCTGGAATCGGAAGGGCTTCCGTATGGGAAAGAGTCAGCGATGTCAAAAGTATTTGCAGGTGATGCAGCGATGAAGGTGACGACGGAAGCGGTACAAGTATTTGGTGGTTACGGTTATACGAAAGATTATCCAGTAGAGCGATACATGCGAGATGCAAAGATTACACAGATATATGAAGGAACACAAGAGATTCAAAGGCTCGTAATTTCTCGTATGTTAACGAAGTAGGATCAAAGGCGTAGGTATTTTCCTACGCTTTTTCCTTCCAAAAAATAATAGAGAGGTGAAGGGGATGGTTAAACATAATGTGCATGCATCAGTGAAAGATGAAAAATTAGTTGCGTTAAGGCGTGAACAAATGATTAAAGGTGCAGTACAACTGTTTAAACAAAAAGGATTTCCGCGTACAACAACGAGAGAGATTGCAAAGGCAGCTGGATTTAGTATTGGAACGCTTTATGAATACATTCGTACAAAAGATGATGTTTTGTATTTAGTTTGTGATAGTATTTATGAACATGTAAAAGAAAGGTTAGAGGAAGTAGTTTGTACGGAAAAAGGAAGTGTAGAAAGTTTAAAGATAGCAATAACGAATTATTTTAAAGTGATGGACGAATTGCAGGAAGAAGTATTAATAATGTATCAAGAGGTACGCTTTTTACCGAAAGAATCACTCCCGTACGTATTAGAAAAGGAGTTTCAAATGGTAGGAATGTTTGAGAATATTTTAGAACAGTGTACGGAAAACGGAACATTTACATTAAATAAAAAAGAAATACAGCTTCTTGCGCATAATATTTTTATACAAGGACAGATGTGGGGATTTCGACGTTGGGCGTTGCAAAAGCTATATACGCTCGAGGAATATACAGACATGCAAATTAGGTATGTATTACAAGGGGCCCATATGCTTCCGAAATAAGGAATGCACAAATTATAATTTTACTACCCTATAAAAGTTTCCCGTTTTTTTTGTAGCATATTTGTGCGACTTTTGTTTATAATGAATAGTATGGATTTTTTTAAGCAGGCCGTTATATATAAGGTTATATTTGATGAAAGGAAGTGCCGCATAAGTGGATTTTAAGCAATATTCACCAGAAGAGCTAAAAGAATGTTCAATGATTGAAGTTGTACATAGCGTTTTAGGGGATAAAAAACAAGCAACGACATTCAACGAGTTGGTTCAAGAAATCGCTCAAGTGCTGGGACTATCTCAAGAGCAAGTTAATGCGAAGATCGCACAATTTTATACAGACTTAAACATCGATGGACGTTTCATTAATTTAGGAGAAAATCGTTGGGGATTACGTAGCTGGTACCCATATGAGCAAATTGATGAAGAAATCTTGCCTCAACCAAAACCGAAGAAGAAACGTAAAGTTGAAGAAGACGGTTTTGACGACTACATTGAAGAAGATGAAGATGACTTTGATGATGTAGACGGAAATGAAGACGAAGATGATGATGTAGAAGATTTGGACAAGGTTCTTGAAGACGAAGACGGAGACGACGATGATCTTGATGATTTAGAGGACGATGAAGATGACTTCGCTGAAGAAGAACTTGAGTATGATGAAACTGAAGAAGAAGAAGAGGAAGAACTGTAGTTCTTGACTTTTCATTATCGTCCATGTAGAATCATTTTTGGGCTCTTTAAAAAAGGACGATAATACTTTTAAAGTGTAAATATAAAAGAAAATTGCTCCCTACTTATTACTTTATGTGATGAGGGGAGCAATTTTCTTTTTTGTTTTTTGTTTAGAAAATAAAAAGAGTCTAACAATAAGATGGATACAGTGTTATCTACATACGTTGCGCTTTGCAACGGTGATTATATAACAGCAAAATAGAAGGGAGCTTTTTCATGACTAAGTATATTTTTGTAACAGGCGGTGTAGTATCGTCTTTAGGTAAAGGTATTACAGCAGCATCTCTTGGAAGACTTTTAAAAAATCGTGGTTTAAACGTAACAATTCAAAAGTTTGATCCATACATTAACGTAGACCCAGGGACTATGAGCCCATATCAACACGGTGAGGTATTCGTAACAGATGATGGTGCAGAAACTGACTTAGACCTTGGTCACTATGAGCGTTTCATCGACATCAACTTAAACAAATACAGCAACGTAACAACAGGTAAAATTTACTCTTCAGTTCTTCAAAAAGAGCGTCGTGGTGAATACCTAGGAGGAACAGTTCAAGTTATTCCTCACATTACTAACGAAATTAAAGAGCGCGTATACCGTTCTGGTCGCGAAACAAACGCGGACGTTGTTATTACAGAAATCGGTGGAACTGTTGGTGACATCGAGTCTCTACCATTCTTAGAAGCAATCCGTCAAATTAAGAGCGACATCGGTCGTGACAATGTAATGTACATTCATTGTACGTTAATCCCGTACTTAAAAGCAGCGGGTGAAATGAAAACAAAACCAACGCAACATAGCGTTAAAGAGCTTCGCAGTTTAGGTATTCAACCAAATATTATCGTTGTTCGTACAGAAATGCCTGTTTCTCAAGATATGAAAGACAAGCTTGCATTATTCTGTGACATTGATACAAAAGCAGTTATTGAAGCACGCGATGCAGATACTTTATATGCAGTTCCATTATCTCTTCAAGAGCAAAATATGGACCAAATCGTTTGCGATCACTTAAAATTAGACAATCCAGCTGCAGATATGACAGAGTGGACTGCGCTAGTTGAAAAAGTGCGTAACCTTTCTAAGAAAACAAAAATCGCTCTTGTTGGTAAATACGTAGAGCTTCAAGATGCATACATTTCTGTTGTAGAAGCACTTCGTCATGCGGGTTACTCTTTCGACACAGATGTAGAAGTGAAATGGGTAAATGCTGAGCACGTAACAGCAGAGAACGTACAAGAATTAGTAGGAGACACAGATGGTATCCTTGTACCAGGTGGCTTCGGTGATCGTGGTGTAGAAGGTAAAATCGTTGCAATTCAATATGCTCGTGAAAACAAAGTTCCATTCCTAGGAATTTGCTTAGGTATGCAACTTGCATCAATCGAATTCGCACGTAACGTATTAGGATTAGAAGGAGCTAACTCTTCTGAAATCAATCCTGACACACCTTATGCAATCATCGACTTATTACCAGAACAAAAAGATGTAGAAGACTTAGGTGGTACACTTCGTCTTGGTCTATATCCATGTAAGCTTGCTGAAGAAACAAATGCATACAATGCTTACAATGAGCCGGTTGTATATGAGCGTCATCGTCATCGTTATGAGTTCAACAATCAATTCCGTCCGGATATGGAAAAAGAAGGATTTGTATTCTCTGGTACAAGCCCAGATGGCCGTCTAGTTGAAATCATTGAATTAAAAGATCACCCTTGGTTCGTGGCAGCACAGTTCCACCCAGAACTTGTTTCTCGTCCAAACCGTCCACAGCCATTGTTCCATGACTTCGTAAAAGCTTCTATTACGAATAAAGAGAGCAAGTAATAAAAAAGCGCCTGAAATAGGGCGCTTTTTTTAATATTCATTTAACATTTCATCGATTGTAAATTTGATTCCGTGATATGCAAATAAAGCTATCATTAAGCTTGGGAATCCGTAGCGATTACCTTCATCGTCTGGAATAAGCCCTTTTAACAGTTTTGTATCAATATGTACATCTGTATATTGTTCTAGTGATTCATTGCCTTCTTGAATAGTAGAGATGCCGACAATAGAGTGTCCATCTGCTTGCAGTTTTTTTGCTATTGCTACAACTTCTTCATCTGTTGAAAAACGGCTAATAAGAAGCACACGATCTGCAGAAGTTACTTCTACTTCTTTACCATTTTCAAAAAATCGTTTTGCTTGCTTCATTGGTTCAGCACCGAATAGTGCTTCAGCAACAACGCCCTCCATTTCATTTGTACCATGTAAATAAATGAAACCTTCGCCAACTAATGCTTGAGCAAGTAGACGGGCGCTATCTTCTATATTCATTTCCTCTTTTTGAGAAACTCTGGAGAAATAACCGCTTAATTGGGTTGAAAAAATTTTTAACATAATGTTACTCCCTTCGTACGTGTTTACCGGCTTTCATTATAGTTTATTTTTTTAGAAAGGTGAAATCGAAGGTGGCATAACAAAATAGGAAACGGTAAAATAAGAAAGAAATAGGAAGGAATTTGGTAAAGAATAGCGAAAATTAATCGTTAAGATATAAGAAGCTTTAAATCTTGTACTTACACAGAAAGGTTGGGAGTTATGGAAGGGAAAATTTTAATCGTTGATGATCAATATGGCATTCGTGTGTTATTACATGAAGTGTTCCAAAAAGAAGGTTATCAGACATTCCAAGCAGCGAATGGATTTCAAGCTTTAGATATCGTGAAAAAAGATAATCCAGATTTAGTTGTGTTAGATATGAAAATTCCAGGTATGGATGGTATAGAGATTTTAAAGCATGTAAAAGAAATTGATGAGAGTATTAAAGTGATTTTAATGACTGCTTATGGAGAGCTTGATATGATCCAAGAAGCAAAAGATTTAGGTGCTTTAATGCATTTTGCTAAACCATTTGATATTGATGAAATTCGTCAAGCGGTGAGAAATGAACTCGCTGTAGAGGCTTAAAAATGAATTTTTTATAAAAAATATGGAAAAAAGCGTTTACATGGACTATTGTGCAGGTGAATACGGTTGAGTTTTTGAGTACAAGTTGTTATCCTATTGAGTGTAGAAAAAAGTCCGGTATGTAGATATACATATTTTACCTTATTCTGGTCATACTACCAGCGATAAGAACTTATCGGATACAAAAAACGTTTTTTAGGAGGATTCACCATGCCTTTAGTTTCTATGAAAGAAATGCTAAACAAAGCACTAGAAGGAAAATACGCAGTTGGTCAATTCAACATGAACAACTTAGAGTGGACTCAAGCTATCTTAGCTGCTGCGGAAGAAGAAAAATCTCCTGTAATCCTAGGTGTATCTGAGGGTGCAGCTCGTCATATGACTGGTTTCAAAACAGTTGTAGCTATGGTTAAAGCTTTAATCGAAGAAATGAACATCACTGTTCCTGTAGCGATTCACCTTGACCATGGTTCAAGCTTCGAAAAATGTAAAGAAGCAATCGATGCAGGTTTCACATCTGTAATGATCGACGCTTCTCACCACCCATTCGAAGAAAACGTAGAAACTACTAAAAAAGTAGTAGAATACGCACACGCTCGTAACGTATCTGTTGAAGCTGAGCTTGGAACAGTTGGCGGACAAGAAGACGACGTAATCGCTGAAGGCGTAATTTACGCTGACCCAGCTGAGTGTAAGCACCTTGTTGAAGCAACAGGTATCGATTGCCTAGCTCCAGCTTTAGGTTCTGTACACGGTCCTTACAAAGGTGAGCCTAACTTAGGATTCGCTGAAATGGAACAAGTTCGTGACTTCACTGGCGTACCTTTAGTATTACACGGTGGTACTGGTATCCCAACTGCTGATATCGAAAAAGCTATCTCTTTAGGTACTTCAAAAATCAACGTAAACACTGAGAACCAAATTGAGTTTACAAAAGCTGTTCGTGAAGTATTAAACAAAGACCAAGAAGTTTACGATCCTCGTAAATTTATCGGACCTGGCCGCGACGCTATCAAAGCAACTGTTATTGGTAAAATTCGCGAATTCGGTTCTAACGGTAAAGCGTAAGAATAAAATTCCGTTTTGGAAACCGTCTACTCTTTTAGACGGTTTCCTTTCGTTGTATAATGAAAGCGTGAACAAGTCTAAAGATTTTATCATTTTGTTTTTGAAATAGAAAATAATGTGCATAGTCCTATTAATAAATGTGATAATGTATCTAAATTGATAAAGTAAATTCGATAAATAGTTAATCTTTATCTTTTTGTATTACAGGAGAAATGAAGATGATGGTTTCCTATTTATTGAGTGTTAGGGTGGAAAGAGTGATTGAGATTCTTAAGGGGGAGCTTTCTATAAAAATATAGAAAGTAAATACATTCACAAGAAGGGAGCTCAATATGGAAAAATTGCTAATTGAAGGCGGAAGAGCTTTAAATGGAACAATTCGTGTGAGTGGTGCAAAGAACAGCGCCGTTGCACTAATTCCAGCGACAATTTTAGCAGATACTCCAGTAACTATTGGTGGTGTCCCTAATATTTCGGACGTGAAAATGTTAGGAGACTTACTAGAGGAAATTGGAGGAAGAGTAACGTATGGACAGGAGGAAGAGATGGTAGTCGATCCTTCTAACATGGTTGCAATGCCTTTACCAAATGGAAAAGTGAAAAAATTGCGTGCTTCTTATTATTTAATGGGTGCGATGCTTGGCCGTTTTAAAAAAGCTGTTATTGGGCTTCCAGGTGGATGTCACTTAGGACCGAGGCCGATTGATCAGCACATTAAAGGATTTGAAGCGTTAGGTGCACATGTTACGAATGAACAAGGTGCTATCTATTTAAGAGCAGATGAACTACGAGGGGCACGTATTTATTTAGATGTTGTTAGTGTAGGAGCTACGATTAATATTATGCTAGCAGCTGTACGAGCGAAAGGTAGAACTGTTATTGAAAACGCAGCGAAAGAACCAGAGATTATTGATGTAGCTACATTGTTAACTAGCATGGGAGCACGCATTAAAGGTGCTGGTACAGATGTAATCCGAATTGATGGTGTGGATTCATTGCACGGTTGTCATCATACGATCATTCCAGATCGTATTGAAGCGGGTACGTATATGATTTTAGGTGCTGCGTCAGGAGGAGAAGTAACAGTTGATAATGTTATTCCTCAGCATTTGGAGTCAGTTACTGCAAAATTAAGAGAAGCTGGTGTCCAAGTTGAAACGAATGATGACCAGATTACAGTGAACGGTGATAGAAGATTAAAAGTAGTTGATATAAAAACGCTTGTATATCCAGGTTTCCCAACAGATTTACAACAGCCATTTACAACACTTTTAACAAAGGCGCATGGAACGGGTGTTGTAACGGATACGATTTATGGCGCACGTTTTAAACATATTGATGAATTACGTCGCATGAATGCGCAAATTAAAGTAGAAGGTCGGTCAGCTATCGTAACTGGTCCTGTTTTATTACAAGGTGCAAAAGTGAAAGCGAGTGATTTGCGAGCTGGAGCAGCTCTTGTTATTGCAGGATTGATGGCGGATGGAATTACAGAAGTAACCGGACTTGAGCATATTGATCGTGGCTATGAAAATATAGTAGACAAGCTTAAAGGGCTTGGTGCAAACATTTGGCGAGAACAAATGACAAAGCAAGAAATTGAAGAAATGAAGAACGCATAAGTGATACTTCCGCGAGGGGGAAGCGAAGCATCACTACTTGCGGAAGTACACTTTATAGAAAAACACGGTTCACAAAATACGGCAGAAATATAAAGACTTAAAGGAGAGGGATTATCGTGGAAAGAAGTTTATCTATGGAGTTAGTACGTGTAACAGAGGCTGCAGCTTTATCATCAGCGCGTTGGATGGGACGCGGGAAAAAGGATGAGGCAGACGGTGCAGCAACATCAGCTATGCGTGATGTATTTGATACAATTCCGATGAAAGGTACAGTTGTAATTGGTGAAGGTGAAATGGATGAAGCACCAATGCTATATATCGGAGAAAAATTAGGTACAGGATATGGTCCGCGTGTAGACGTTGCAGTTGATCCTTTAGAAGGGACAAACATTGTAGCAGCTGGTGGATGGAATGCTCTTGCTGTTATTGCAATTGCAGATCATGGTAATTTGTTACATGCTCCTGACATGTACATGGATAAAATCGCGGTTGGCCCAGAAGCAGTTGGGGCGGTCGATATTGATGCGCCTATTATCGATAACTTACGTGCAGTTGCGAAAGCGAAAAACAAAGATATTGAAGATGTTGTAGCGACAGTTTTAAACCGTCCACGTCATCAAGCAATTATTGAAGAAATTCGTAAAGCTGGTGCTCGCATTAAATTGATTAATGATGGAGACGTAGCTGGTGCAATCAACACCGCATTTGATCGTACAGGTGTAGATATTTTATTCGGCTCTGGTGGCGCGCCTGAGGGTGTGTTAGCAGCAGTTGCATTAAAATGTTTAGGTGGAGAAATTCACGGGAAATTATTACCACAAAACGAAGCTGAATTGGCGCGTTGCAAAAAGATGGGCATAGAAGACATCAACCGCATCCTTCGCATGGAGGACTTAGTAAAAGGTGACGATGCAATCTTCGCAGCAACAGGCGTAACAGACGGAGAACTACTACGCGGCGTTCAATTTAAAGGTAGCGTAGGAACAACACAATCCCTTGTTATGCGCGCAAAATCAGGCACAGTACGCTTCGTAGACGGACGTCACAGCTTAAATAAAAAACCGAACTTGGTTATTAAGTAAAAAGCGGAGGTGGCTTGCTCAGAAGGGGAAGGCATTGGAACTCCTGACGAAGAGGCGTTTTGTGCCTCGTAGGAAGAAGTGAAGCCACCGACCATTCTAGCTGCTGAAGCTGGATTAAATAAAAAGCGAAGACAAATTTTCTTGTCTTCGCTTCTTGTATTTGTGTTTCAACGTATTGATTAAAACTAGATAAAAGGGTTACAATAGTGAATATTACCCTACTTGAACTTATTGCCTTTCATTATTAATTATTTGCCTTCCGTATTTTTTCCCTTTACCCATGTGAAAAGAGAATAACGTTAAAGTGTGGTGTCTGAATGAATTTGTCAATTGCAGCATTAGAAAACATGAAATTAAAAGAGTTATACGAGCTTGCGAAAGAATTTAAAATTTCGTATTATAGCAAATTAACGAAAAAAGAGTTAATCTTCGCCATTTTAAAAGCTCGAGCAGAAAAAGAAGGTTTCTTCTTCATGGAAGGCGTATTAGAAATTATTCAATCAGAAGGATTTGGATTCCTACGTCCTATCAACTACTCTCCAAGCTCAGAAGATATTTATATCTCAGCTTCGCAAATCCGTCGTTTCGATTTACGTAATGGAGATAAGGTTTCTGGTAAAGTACGACCTCCGAAAGAAAATGAACGCTACTTTGGGTTATTACAAGTTGAAGCTGTAAACGGAGATGATCCAGAGTCAGCAAAAGAGCGTGTGCATTTCCCTGCATTAACACCATTATACCCAGATCGCCAAATGAAATTGGAAACGGAACCGAAAAAGTTACCGACACGCATCATGGATTTAATTGCACCAGTTGGATTTGGACAACGTGGTTTAATTGTCGCGCCTCCAAAGGCTGGTAAAACTAGTCTATTAAAAGAAATCGCACACAGTGTTACAACAAATCATCCGGAAGCTGAATTAATTGTCCTTTTAATTGATGAGCGTCCAGAGGAAGTAACAGATATTGAACGTTCTGTTAAAGGAGATGTTGTAAGCTCTACTTTTGATGAAGTACCAGAAAATCATATTAAAGTAGCAGAACTTGTGTTAGAACGTGCAATGCGTCTTGTAGAGCACAAAAAAGATGTTATCATTTTAATGGATAGTATTACCCGTTTAGCGCGAGCTTACAACCTTGTTATTCCGCCAAGTGGTAGAACATTATCGGGTGGTATCGACCCAGCTGCCTTCCATAGACCGAAGCGTTTCTTTGGAGCTGCACGTAATATCGAAGAAGGCGGTAGCTTAACAATTTTAGCAACAGCTCTTGTTGATACAGGATCTCGTATGGACGATGTAATTTACGAAGAATTTAAAGGAACTGGAAATATGGAACTTCATTTAGATCGTTCATTAGCTGAGCGTCGTATCTTCCCGGCAATTGATATTCGCCGTTCTGGTACACGTAAAGAGGATCTATTAATTCCGAAAGAACATTTAGACAAACTATGGGGTATTCGTAAAACAATGCGTGATACACCAGACTTTGTTGAAGGTTTCTTACGTAAACTTCGTCAAACAAAGACAAATGAAGAATTTTTACAAAACATTGTTGCAGATTCGAAAAGATATGTAACAACGAAGTAAAGGGAAAAGATTGGGACTCGCTTATTTTATGGTAAGCGAGTTTTTTATGTTTTTTAGGTGATCTTAAAGAGAGATGAGCGGCCTCCATTTTAAGATAATATCCAGCTTCAGCGGCTAGAATCTCCGGTCATTTCACTCTCTCGCTCGAAGCAAAAAGCGCTTCAAGGTCGAGAGTTCCAAATAGCCTGCGATTCTGAGCGAGCCGCTTCTGCTTTTAAATGATATCCAGTTCCGGTGGCTAGCTCTTCGCATCTAAGAACCTTCCGCCCGAAAGGTAAAAAGCACCTTTAGGGCGAAAGAACCTTAGCTGGTCAGAGCTGAGCGAGCCCCCTCCACTTTAAAGATAATATCCAGCTTCAGCGGCTAGAATGGTCGGTGGCTTCGCGTCTTCCTACGAGGCAAAAAGCGCCTCTACGTCAGAAGCTCCATCCCCCTCCCATTCTGAACGAGCCGCTTCTGCTTTTAAAATTAAAAAGACAAAAACAGGTAGTTGCAAAATGAAGTTAGCCTTGTTATAATTTCATCATATGTGTTTCATCAATATAGTTGTGTATGCAGCTGAAGATGAAAAACTCTGTTTCGAAAATGATTCAGGGCGGAAGGAGATGAAAAGAATGAAAGCAGGAATTCACCCAGATTACAAGAAAGTTGTATTCATGGACACAAACACAGGCTTCAAATTCTTAAGCGGATCTACTAGAGGATCTAACGAAACTGTTGAGTGGGAAGATGGTAACACTTATCCATTACTAAAAGTTGAGATCAGTTCTGATTCTCACCCATTCTACACTGGACGTCAGAAGTTTGCTACTGCAGACGGACGCGTTGACCGCTTCAATAAGAAATACGGTCTTAAGTAATAAAAACATAAAACAGGCAAGTGTATCTATTCGCTTGTCTGTTTTTTTTGCGAAAATATTATACCTTTACCCTACTTTTAATTAAAAAGTAGATGAAAGGAGAGCTTCATGTACTTAATAAATCAGAACGGTTGGATTGAAGTGATTTGCGGTAGTATGTTTTCTGGTAAATCAGAAGAGCTTATCCGCCGTGTGCGTCGTACGCAATTTGCGAAACAACATGCAATTGTATTTAAACCATGTATTGATAATCGCTATAGTGAAGAAGACGTTGTATCACATAACGGATTAAAGGTAAAAGCAGTTCCTGTTTCAGCTTCAAAAGATATATTTGAACATATCACTGAAGAAATGGATGTAATTGCAATCGATGAGGTGCAATTCTTTGATGGGGACATTGTGGAAGTGGTGCAAGTATTGGCAAATCGTGGCTATCGTGTCATTGTAGCTGGTTTAGACCAAGATTTCCGTGGTCTACCATTTGGACAAGTTCCTCAGCTGATGGCGATTGCTGAACATGTAACAAAACTACAAGCAGTATGTTCTGCATGTGGATCTCCGGCAAGTCGTACACAACGATTAATTGATGGAGAACCAGCGGCATTTGATGATCCGATTATTTTAGTTGGTGCTTCAGAATCGTATGAACCACGCTGTCGTCATTGTCATGCAGTTCCTACAAACAAAGATAAGTAAAACTCGCTGCGCAAGGCGGGTTTTTTTCAGAATAGAGAGTGTGAGTGGTGTGAGCCACTTGCGCTTTAAGTTGTAATATCTAGCTCCAGCGGCTAGAATCTCCGGCCATTTCACTCTCTCGCTTGAAGCAAAAAGCGCTTCAAGGTCGAGAGTTCCAATGGCCTGCGATTCTGAGCAAGCCGCTTACGCTTTTAAATATAATTTGCGTTTTTTTGAGTAAGTACCATATACTATTTGTATTAGATACTAGGATGTAGAGGTGAATGATGTGTTAGATCGTTTGCAAGCTGTAGAAAATCGTTATGAGAAGTTAAATGAATTGCTAAGCGACCCAGCAATTATTAGTGATTCAAATAAGCTTCGTGAATATTCAAAGGAACAGTCTGATATACAGGAAACGGTAGAGGTGTATCGTGAGTATAAGGATGTTCGTGAGCAATTAAAAGATGCGAAAGCAATGTTAGAAGATAAGTTAGACGCAGAAATGCGTGAAATGGTAAAAGAAGAGGTTTCTGAGTTAGAATCACAAGAAAAAACATTATCAGAGCGTCTGAAAATTTTACTTGTACCAAAAGACCCTAACGATGATAAGAACGTTATCGTTGAGGTTCGTGGAGCTGCTGGTGGCGACGAGGCCGCTTTATTTGCTGGTGACTTATATCGTATGTATAGCCGTTATGCTGAGGTGCAAGGTTGGAAAACGGAGATTATCGAGGCTAGCTATACAGAGTTAGGTGGATATAAAGAGATTATCTTTATGATTAACGGTAAAGGTGCTTTCGCGAAGCTGAAATTCGAGAATGGCGCTCACCGTGTACAACGTGTTCCTGAAACGGAATCTGGTGGACGTATCCATACATCTACAGCAACTGTAGCTGTATTACCAGAGGCAGAAGAAGTAGAAATTGATATTCATGAGAAAGATGTTCGTGTTGATACATTCGCTTCTAGTGGACCTGGTGGACAGAGCGTTAATACAACGATGTCAGCGGTACGTTTAACGCATTTACCGACTGGTGTAGTTGTATCATGTCAGGATGAGAAATCACAAATTAAGAATAAAGAAAAAGCGATGAAAGTATTACGCGCACGTGTTTATGATAAGTTTAGACAAGAAGCACAAGCTGAGTATGATCAAAACCGTAAACAAGCTGTTGGTACGGGTGATCGTTCAGAGCGTATTCGTACGTATAACTTCCCGCAAAACCGTGTTACAGACCATCGAATCGGTTTAACGATTCAAAAGTTAGATCAAATCTTACAAGGTAAGTTAGATGATTTCATCAATGCCTTAGTAATGGAAGATCAGGCTCAAAGGATGGAGGCAGCTGAGTAATGCGTGTCTATGAAGCCCTGAAATGGGCTTCTTCTTTTTTACAGGAGAATGGACGAGATGAAAATGCGGGAGAAATTGTCCTTTGTCATGTATTAAAGACGAATAGAACAGGATTATTGATGAACATGCGTGAAGAAATAACTGCGGAACAAGAAAAAAGTTTTACAGAGTTTATCCACAAGCATGTAGAAGGTATTCCTATTCAATATATGATTGGTCATGAAATGTTTTATGGAAGATCGTTCTTTGTGAATGAAGAAGTATTAATACCAAGACCAGAAACAGAAGAGCTTATAGTAGGAGTGTTAGAAAGAATCGAGCGTCATTTTGGTGATGAGAAAATACATGTAGCAGATATTGGTACAGGTAGCGGAGCAATTTCGATTACACTTGCTTTAGAAAATAAAAATCTTCATGTGTATACGGTAGATATTGCGCAGGAGTCGATTGAAGTTGCAAAAGAAAATGCGAAAACTTTGGGCGCAGAAGTAACGTTCTATCATGGTGATTTATTATCACCATTTTATGAAACGGGTCAAAAGTTAGATGTTGTTGTTTCAAATCCTCCATATATACCGGAAGAAGATTGGCGTGGTCTTTCTCCAGTGGTGAAAGAGCATGAGCCAAAGAGAGCGCTTGTTGGTGGTGAAGACGGATTAGATTTCTATCGCCGCTTTATGGAAGAGTTGCCGAATGTGTTGCAGAAGAAAGCAATTGTCGCATTTGAAATTGGAGTAGGGCAAGGTGAGGACGTGAAAGGGCTGTTACAACAAGCATTTCCACATGCTCATGTTGAGGTTGTTTTTGATATTAATGGAAAAGATCGTATGGTATTTGCGGAGATGGAGTAAGGTTTACACCTTACTCTATTTTTTTTGTGGAAAAATTCATATAGATTTTGAATTTAATAGTTTAGAAAGATGAAAGTCTGTCCACACTGTTTGTAGAAGGGACGGTGGAGGAAATGAAAAAACAAGTTATTGCTTATCTTCTTCTATTATTAATTGGTGCACAGTTACTTGTGCAGTTTGGATATATGAAAGCTGATGCGAAAGGGCCTTCAGTTATTCCGAAAGAGGCCGTTCGATTACGGATTTTAGCAAATAGTGATTCAGATAAAGACCAGGCGTTAAAGCGCAAAGTGCGTGATGAAGTAAAAGCACAAATTGATGGATGGGTAGCTGATTTAACTTCATTTGAAGAGGCACGCAAGGTCATTCAAAGTCATATTCCAGAAATCGAAAAAACAGTAGCAAATACGTTGAAAAAAGAAGGAAGTAAAGATTCATTTCAAGTGAAATTCAGTAAAAATGTGAAGTTTCCTACAAAGGTATATGGGAATTTTATTTATCCGGCAGGGGAATATGAAGCAGTCTTAATTACAATTGGGGAAGGTGAAGGGGCAAACTGGTGGTGTGTACTATTTCCACCAATGTGTTTCTTAGATTTTTCAAGTGGTACAGCTGTAAGGAAAGAAGAACATGTTGTGAAGGCTGAATCTCCTGAAGAGGAGCAAGTGAAACAAATAGATGATGAAGAAGTAGTAAATGCAGAAGAGAAAAAAGGGGATGAGGTGAAAGAAAAGAAAGTTGTAAAGCAGGAAGTCGCAAAAAAAGTAACAGCTTCTGAAAAAAAAGTAGTAAAAAATGAAACGAAAGTAGAAGAACAACCTGCAAGTAAAGAGGAAACAAAAACTGTGGAAAAAGTGGAGAAACCTGTGGAACAAAAACAAGAAAAGCGAAATGAGTATGTAAAAGTAGAAGAGGAAGAAGAAAAGCCGGAAGTTAAGTTATTTATTGTAGAAGCTTTTACATCTTTATTCTCTAAATAGTACTATTCGTAAATCCCTTCTCATATATAAAAAAGAGGAGGGATTTATTATGAAGAAGGTATATTTTGCGACAAGGGCAGATGTGGAAAGATTGCATTCTTTTTTCGGACAAGCTAATAAAAAAGATGATAAAATAAATGAGTTGTACGCACAGTTTATGATTTTGGAAGAGGCGGAAGAAATACGGGCAGTCATTGGATATGAACAAAGTGAAGAAAACGCACTTATTCGTTCTTGTTTATTCACACCTAATGTGGATAAACAGACTTTCTTATATTTTTTTGAAATGTTTTTGCAGTATATGAAAGAAAAAAATATTCGACAATTGTACTTACTAACAAATCATCCACAATCTATAACGATCTTTCAGTTTTTTGACTTTGTTACGATAGAGAAAGAGAACGTACCAGAGGGAATTCGACAGTTAGAACACTTTTGTAAAAATATAAAAGAGCCAAATGCAATAATACTAAATTGTCAGCTATTCACAAAGTTATCCACGGATTAATTAGGTTTATCCACATTTTGTGGATAAACCTTGTTTGTCTTTTGGATAAATCTCATAGTAAACTAAAAATAGACAAGTATTTCAGGGTAGAAAAGGACGTGGGAAAAAATGCATACAAATATGTGGGTTGTGGATAATGTTGTGGAAAGAAAAAAATATTATCCACAGTTACAAGAAGCAGCAAAATTATTAAGGGAAAATGAGGCGATTGCCTTCCCTACAGAAACGGTATATGGACTAGGTGCAAACGCGATGAATGATGAAGCGATTGCGAAAATTTTTGAAGCGAAAGGAAGACCGAGTGATAATCCACTTATTGTCCACATCGGTACAAAATCGCAGTTAGATGGTATTGTGAAGGAAATTCCGCCAGTTGCAGAACAGTTAATGGAGCATTTTTGGCCGGGCCCTTTAACAATTATTTTACCTAGAAAAGAAGGGATTTCAGAGAAGGTAACGGCAGGACTTAATACGGTTGGAGTAAGAATGCCTGATCATCCGGTAGCTCTTGCTCTTATTGAAGAGGCAAATGTACCTGTTGCAGCACCTAGTGCAAATCGTTCAGGTCGTCCAAGTCCGACGTTAGCATCTCACGTATATGAAGATTTAAATGAGAAAATCGCAGGTATTGTAGATGGTGGTGCAACAGGGGTCGGTGTTGAATCGACTGTAATTGATTGTACGAGCGCTGTTCCAACGATATTACGCCCAGGTGGAATTACGAAAGAACAATTGGAAGCGGTGATTGGCACGGTTTCTTTAGATCCGGCTCTAAAGGATGAGAAGGAAAAACCTAAATCACCTGGAATGAAATATACACATTATGCACCGAAAGCGCCGCTAAGTATTGTTGAAGGTTCACGTGAATTTATTCAGCTTATTGTGGATAAGAAAAAGGAAGAAGGATTCAAAGTCGGTGTATTAACGACAGAAGAGTATCAGCATGTATATAGCGCGGATGTTGTATTATCTTGTGGTGTTCGAAGTGATTTAGCTAGCGTTGCGACTAAATTATATGATGTACTTAGAACATTTGATGCAAGTGAAGTGGATGTTATTTTTAGTGAATCATTCCCGAATGAAGGAATAGGGAATGCCATTATGAATCGTTTAACAAAAGCGGCAGGACATCAAATTATTACTGAATGATAAGGTACGATTAGCAAACAGAATATTTCTCCTCGGATAAGCATATTGTGAAGTAGCACGTCCGAGGAGGGACATGAATGACGTTTGAACAGCTAATACCTTTAATAATTATGGCATTCGCCTTAGGGATGGATGCATTTTCGGTGAGTCTTGGTATGGGAATGATGGCCTTAAAGATAAGACAGATCCTGTATATCGGTGTGACGATAGGGATATTTCATATTATCATGCCATTTATTGGGATGGTATTAGGTCGTTTTTTATCAGAGCAGTATGGAGACATTGCACATTTTGCAGGTGCTATTTTATTAATAGGACTAGGATTTTATATTGTGTATTCCTCTATTTTAGAGAATGAAGAGACTAGAACAGCCCCTATTGGAATTAGTTTATTCGTATTTGCATTTGGTGTTAGTATAGATAGTTTTTCAGTAGGGCTTAGTCTTGGTATTTACGGAGCACAGACAGTTATTACGATATTACTCTTTGGATTTATTAGTATGTTATTAGCGTGGACTGGTTTATTCATTGGTAGGCATGCGAAAGGTATGCTCGGTACATATGGTGAGATAGTAGGTGGTATCATTTTGGTTGGATTTGGATTATATCTCCTTTTTCCTATATAATTTTAAGGGGGAGGGCGTTATGAACAAATTATTGGAATGGTATATTCGATTTGTAACTTTTTTTCCGAGATGGTTACGACTACTTGTTATTTGGGGTATTATTTTACAAATTTCAATTTTAGGTTGGATTAAATTAATTCGCGAATGGTAAGATAGTTCCTTTCTGTGCATAGTTTTGTTTGTACTATACTGATTGCGCTAAAAAATTAAACATATAGAAAGGATGAGATGGATGACGAGATTGAAGCAAGTTTTTGGTATTATTATTAGTTTTTTTGTTTTTTGGTTTAGTATGCTCGGTGTACAAATGTTTGCTGAGTTTTTAGATATTGAGTCATTGAAGTTTGTTGCAGGGAAAACGGAGGCAGCGCGTGCCTTTTATTCTCCGTATCCATTTATAATTGTTTTTCTTATTACATTGCTTTCCCTATATTTCTTAGTCATTAAGCTTGGGAAACCGAAAAAAGAGAAAGTACCTACTTTAGAGGAGCAGAAAGAAGAGATATAAGGGGGATACTATGTCTAACATTTCTTTGGCAGAAGCTGTAAAATTAAAAAGTGTATTATCGAAAAGGATACATGAATTAGAAGAAGAGATGAACCAAATTGGATTTGTTGAAATTGAAAAAGGTGATACACTTCCAAAACAGACGCGTACATTGGTACAAGTTGAACAGGAGCTAGATGAAGTTCGCGCTGATTTTCGTCTTTTAGATAAATTAATGTATGAAGCAAATATCCGAAATGAAGTGAATTTCAACGGAGAGAATATAACGATTGTTGAAGCGATAGAACTTGCAACGCAGTTACGTGCAAAAGCTCGAAAGTGTAAAGAGTTTGGCGTGAGTAAGAAAGAAGAACATGTATATTCGTACGGTGAAACATCGTCGCTTGTAAAAGTAGCCATGTTTGATCCTGAAGTATATCGTGTAAAAGGTTTAGAGTTAGAGAGACAAGCTAATAGGTTATCTAACTTAATTAATGCGAAAAACTACGCCATTGAACTAGACTTTGATGGTGAAAAATACTTTTAAACCTTGAAGTGGTGAGACTCCGCTTCAAGGCATAGAAGAAGACCACTTTTGTAAAAATGAGATTTGTGATGGCCAAAGGACAACCAATCATCCAATAACCAATCACACTGTTACTTTTTACCGATGACCAATAATGGGAAAAGAGGTCGATGACCAATAATGAAAAATTATTTTTCTTCTTCTATGAAAAGGGTGTACCAAATTAATTTGGTACACCCTTTTATATTATTGTTACTTCTATTCTGAACGAGCTGTTTTCGCTGTTAGTTGTTATCCAGCTCCAGCGGCTAGAATGGTCGGTGGCTTCGCGTCTTCCTGCGAGGCAAAAGGCGCCTCTACGTCAGAAGCTCCATCCTCCTCCCATTCTGAACGAGCCGCTTCCGCTTTTAGATTGGCCTCACTAATTCAAATTGTTCTCCTAGTTTTGCGTAGTTGTGTCCTGCTAGGCGGCTTACTGGTTTTAGTCCTTCGGCATGAATGCGTCCTTTTTCGTATAGGTGTTCTGCGACGTGGAAGCGAACGACGCGTCCGATTAGTAAATCGCAAGCTGGTGAGTCTTCTGTTCCGCCAAGGGGAATTGCGCGTTCTAGTACGCATTCCATTCGAATATTTGCTTCTTTTACACCTGGAACGGAGATGACATCACTTTCAATTGGTGTTAATTTTGCTAATTCAATTTCACTTTCATTTGGAGGGAGATTTGCTGCTGTTTCGTTAATTGCCGCTACATATGATTCATCAGAGATATGTACAACAAATTCTCCTTTTTCAATTGCGTTTCGAGAAGTGTCTTTTCTTTCTCCAGCTTTTCGTTGTACAGAAACTGAGATAAGTGGCGGATTAGCAGCAACAATATTGAAATAACTATATGGTGCTCCATTTAATACGCCGTCTTTTGTTACAGAAGTAACGAATGCGACAGGGCGTGGAATAATACTTCCTGTAAGTAATTTGTAATTCTCTTTTTCCGATTGTTCATTTGGATTAATGGATAACATGATTGAAATCCCCTTTCTAAATATGACGACTTATTGTTTGTTTACAAGATGTTAGTGGAAAACTCCTGCTGAAAATAATATTTTTATTACATAAAAAGAACTTACTTCAACCACAATGAAGTAAGTTCCACCTAAATAATCTCGGATTCAAGATAAAAATTATAGTAAAACGTATGCGCCAGGACCGATTAAAGCTACACCGATAGCAACAGCGATTAACATTAAGTTATATTCATATCCATTTTGAGTTACCCAGTAACCGTTTTTTCCATGAACAGTGAAGATCGCCATTAACATTGTTCCAACAATAAATAATGAACCGATTGCAGTGAAAATACCTGATGCGAATAAGAAACCACCTAATAGTTCAGTTGCACCAGCCATAAATGCCATAAATACACCAGGGCGTAAACCGATTGATTCCATCCAGCCACCTGTTCCTTTTAAACCGTAACCGCCGAACCAACCAAATAATTTTTGAGCACCATGACCCATGAATGTAATACCTATAATAAGACGAATAATAAGAAGACCGAAATCCATCATTTTTGAAAACCTCCTAAAAGTTATTAACTTACCTTACGTAAGTAATAATAAAATAGTTACTTACTTTAGTCAAGTGGATTTCGAAAAAAGTTTGAAAAAAATTTTACAAATTAACAACAAAAAATAAAATGTAGTAAAGACCTCTAGACAAGTTAGGTAAAAAAAGAGAAAATATAAGTAGAAGTTAACTTCTTATTGTTATTCAGACAATCAGAATTGACTGGAATTTTGTGAGACGCTACAATAAGAGTCTAGTAGTAATGACGTAATTTATTTCGAAAGCGTTTTTACAGTATAATATTCGAAGTATGAAGTCTTACGTTTATTCTGATCTTTAATAGAGATTGCCCTATAAACTTTTAGGTAAATTATAAGGAGGACTATCCTATGTTTAAAAAATTATTCGGTCTTGGTTCAAAAACAAATGAAGAAACAATTGTAGCTCCATTAACTGGAGCGGTGAAAAATATTGAAGAAGTACCAGATCCAGTATTCGCTGGTCGTATGATGGGTGACGGTGTTGCAATCGATCCTACTGAAGGTGTAGTTGTATCTCCAGTTGATGGCGAAATCGTACAATTATTCCACACGAAACATGCAATTGGAATTAAAGCGAAAAACGGTATAGAAATTTTAATCCACGTTGGATTAGAAACTGTAAAAATGGAAGGCGAAGGTTTTGAAGCTCACGTTTCTGAAGGACAAGCTGTAAAAGCTGGAGATAAATTAATCTCATTCGACTTAGAATTAATTCGTGAAAAAGCGAAAAGCACAATTACTCCAATCGTTATTACAAACACAGATGCAGCTGAGTCTATTAAGACAACTGTAGGTGTAACTGCTACAAAAGGTTCAACAGAAGTAATGAAAGTTACAATGAAATAATTATCACATGAAAGGAATCCGTTTCGTATGAAATGGATTCCTTATTTTGTTTTGTAGTCTGTTCCTTATATATGGTAAAATACTTTGGGCACTTGGAAATAGGGTTTCACATATATGTGGATAAGGCGCATTTTTCTTAGAAAAAATATAAGAGAAATGCGCCTTTCGTATATTCACATTTCTTTTGTTCTATTGTAATGTACGCTATGATAAAAGGAAGGAAATAGAGAAAAGGGGTGGGTTTAGATGAAACGAGTATTATTTGTTTGCACTGGAAATACATGCCGTAGTCCGATGGCTGAGGCGTTACTGCGCCATTATGGAGAAGGTAAGTTTGAAGTGCAATCTGCTGGTGTTTTCGCCTATCCTGGAAGTGATGCGTCGGTACATGCAAAGGAAGCTTTAGCTGAAAAGGGAATTGCAATCGATCATGCTTCGCAGCAGGTAAACGAAGCCTTAATTGATTGGGCAGATATTGTAGTAACAATGACGGAAAACCATAAGGAACTTATCCTTGGGCATTATCCGAGTGTTGAAGGGAAAGTAGATACATTATATGGAGTAACTGAGGGGATGAGTAAGGATATTTCAGATCCGTTCGGCGGATCTCTCTCTATTTATAAAGAAACATTAGAAGAGATGGAAAAACTTGTACAAACTTTACTGAAAAAACATTCAGAAGGTTGATGTTTCGTGTATAATACGATATTGGAGATCACTTCGTCCCATTAAAGGATTAAGTGAGAATGAAGATAATGGATTGAAACTTTGGAGGGGTAAAAATGAAAGTAGTAGTAGCATCTGATCACGGCGGTATGAATATCCGTAAAGAACTTGTAAGTTTATTAGAAGAGTTAAATATTGAATATATTGATTTAGGTTGTGAATGTGAAGCTGGTTCTGTTGATTACCCTGATTTTGCGTTTCCAGCAGCGGAAATGGTAGCAAATGGCGAAGTAGATCGTGGTATCTTAGTTTGTGGGACAGGCATCGGTATGTCAATTGCTGCAAACAAAGTAAATGGTATTCGTTGTGCGTTAGTTCATGATACTTTCAGTGCGAGAGCAACGAGAGAGCATAACGATACAAACATGTTAGCAATGGGCGAGCGTGTAATTGGTGCTGGTCTAGCACGCGACATCGCAAAAATTTGGTTAACAACTGAATTTGAAGGCGGCCGTCACGAAAACCGCGTAGGAAAAATTAAAACATACGAAGCAAAGTAATAGATTCTAACTAGAAGCAGTAGGAAATATAATTTGGTGAACCAACCTGTGAAAGGAAGAGGCGTAATGACAGAAATCGTAAAGGTAAGAGAACAGCTACAAATTTCGCTTTCTGATTTCCAAGAACAAGCTTCATTACAAAGTGGTCAAATTTTTGTAGTGGGGTGTAGTACGAGCGAAGTGCTAGGAGAAAGAATTGGGACATCAGGAACGATGGAAGTAGCAGAGGCGATTTTTTCTGAGTTAAAACAATTTCAAGAACAAACAGGTATTGAGTTGGCGTTTCAATGTTGTGAGCATTTAAACCGTGCTTTAGTAGTTGAGAAAGAGTTGGCGATGAAATATCAATTTGAAATTGTAACAGTTACGCCTGTTAGATCAGCAGGTGGTGCATTAGCAACATATGCTTATCACAATTTGAAAGATCCGGTAGTAATTGAGTTTATTAAAGCAGATGCGGGAATGGATATTGGTGATACATTTATCGGTATGCATTTAAAGCACGTAGCTGTTCCGGTTCGTACTAGTGTGAAGGAAATTGGAAGTGCACATGTAACGATGGCAACAACACGTGGAAAGCTAATTGGTGGAGCACGTGCTGTTTATGCGGCGAAGGAAGAGACTATCACTTGCCGTTAAAGTTATGAATAAGGTATGTTGTCTGACTTTATTATAGAAGAAAGAAAAGACCAATTTTCGGTCTTTTTTTTCTTTTATGATATAGAAAGTCATGTTAGAATGTAGTTGAAAACATGAAGGTTCGAAAGAATTACAACCTGAATTTTCGTTTTTTCTGAATAAATAAGAAAAAACTGTTGGGAATCGATGTAATTCGTTCAGAAAAGGGGGATTTTGGTGGATCATTTAAAACGTCAAGATGAAAAGGTATTTGCTGCAATTGAGGCAGAACTAGGAAGACAGCGTTCGAAGATTGAGTTAATTGCTTCGGAAAACTTCGTAAGTGAAGCAGTAATGGAGGCGCAAGGTTCTGTTTTAACGAATAAGTATGCTGAAGGATATCCTGGGAAACGTTACTATGGTGGTTGTGAACATGTAGACGTAGTAGAAGATATCGCACGTGATCGCGTAAAAGAAATTTTCGGCGCAGAGCACGTAAATGTTCAACCGCATTCTGGTGCACAAGCGAACATGGCAGTATACTTCACGATTTTAGAGCAAGGCGATACAGTACTTGGTATGAATTTATCTCATGGTGGTCACTTAACACACGGAAGCCCTGTTAACTTCAGTGGAGTACAATATAATTTCGTAGAATATGGCGTGGATGCTGAATCTCACCGTATTAATTACGATGATGTATTAGCAAAAGCGAAAGAACATAAACCAAAATTAATCGTTGCAGGTGCAAGTGCATACCCTCGTGTTATCGATTTCAAACGATTCCGTGAGATTGCAGATGAAGTGGGCGCATACTTAATGGTTGATATGGCACATATCGCTGGTTTAGTAGCGGCTGGTTTACATCCAAATCCAGTGCCACATGCACATTTCGTTACAACAACAACACATAAAACATTACGTGGTCCACGTGGTGGTATGATTTTATGTGAAGAGCAATTTGCAAAACAAATTGATAAATCAATCTTCCCTGGTATTCAAGGTGGTCCACTTATGCACGTAATCGCTGCAAAAGCTGTTGCGTTTGGTGAGGCACTTCAAGATGATTTCAAAACATATGCACAAAATATCATTAACAATGCGAACCGCTTAGCTGAAGGTCTTCAAAAAGAAGGACTTACACTTGTTTCTGGTGGAACAGACAATCACTTAATCCTAATTGATGTTCGTAACCTAGAAATCACAGGTAAAGTAGCAGAGCACGTATTAGACGAAGTTGGTATTACAGTGAACAAAAATACAATTCCATTTGAAACAGCAAGCCCATTTGTAACAAGTGGTGTACGTATCGGTACAGCAGCTGTAACATCTCGTGGTTTCGGTTTAGAAGAAATGGATGAAATTGCGTCACTTATTGCTTACACATTAAAAAATCATGACAATGAAGCTGCATTAGAAGAAGCACGTAAGCGTGTAGAAGCGTTAACGAGCAAATTCCCAATGTATCCAAATCTATAATAGATTGAAGAAGACTGCTGAGACATAATTGTTTTGGCAGTTTTTTTTGTGGACATATATTGTTCTTTAAGTATGTATACAAATGATGAATAAATTTTGGCGATATAATGAAGGATACAGCTCCCATAATTGGTAAAGATACTAGATAGATTCATCGGAAATCATGACTTTTCCAAATTTGCCCTTGAATATTAGTAGCGTTTTCTTTACAATCGTAAATAGTGTAAAAAAGCGTGCAAACGCATGAATATCATCTAAAGGAGAGATTCACATGGGAAAACTGTATGTATTTGATCACCCGTTAATTCAACATAAGATTACATATATTCGCGACAAGAATACAGGTACGAAAGATTTTCGTGAATTAGTGGACGAAGTAGCAAGCTTAATGGCTTTTGAAATTACTCGCGACCTTCCACTTAAAGACATTGAAATTGAGACTCCTGTAAGCAAAGCGACAACAAAAGTGATCGCTGGTAAAAAACTTGGTTTAATTCCGATTTTACGTGCAGGTTTAGGAATGGTTGATGGAATTCTGAAATTAATTCCAGCAGCAAAAGTAGGACACGTTGGCTTATACCGCGACCCTAAAACATTGCAACCGGTAGAATACTATGTGAAACTTCCAACGGATGTAGAAGAGCGTGACTTTATCGTACTAGATCCGATGCTAGCAACAGGTGGTTCTGCAGCTGAAGCAATTAACTCTCTGAAAAAGCGCGGCGCAAAACAAATTAAATTAATGTGTATCGTTGCAGCTCCAGAAGGAGTAAAAGTAGTACAAGAAGAACATCCTGATGTTGATATTTATGTAGCAGCATTAGATGAGAAATTAAATGACCACGGATATGTAGTACCAGGTCTTGGTGATGCTGGTGACCGTTTATTCGGAACGAAGTAAGACAACTGACGAGCAGGGGGATTCCTCAGCTCGTCTTTTTTTGATGTAAGCAAGTAGGGGAGGGGAGAGGATAAATATACATAGTATATACAACATAAGTTGCATACACATCACATATAATATAGAAGTCTTACGTCTAAAGAGCACTATATTATGGAAGGAAAGCGTTATATCGTAAAAATATAATAGTGACAAACTTGTGAACATTTCCTTCTATTATAAAGAGAAAACTGTTAGAAATTTCATATCTCTAACCAGTATTTAGAAGGGGAACGTTTTCATTTTTGGGAGGAAATGACTAATACTCAAATTTTTTGATTTTTTACGATTTCTCGTTGACACTGTTAATACCCTATTGTATGCTAACAACGGGGATAGATGGTAGGGCTTTCAGTGACAAAAATACATCTATTCCGTGACGAAAATGTAAACTTTTTATTTTGTATAGGATTTATGCAAAAAAATGAGTTATTATTAACACATCGTGAATGAGGGTTACATATTGGAGGGATGAATCCTTGCAAAAAAACGATCGCAGCCATATAAAAGCTTATGCTTTAATGTCAGGTATTCTTGCTCAGTTAGTCGGTTCTATTCTTGTTGGGATCTTTGGTGGGCAGTGGATTGATAATAAGGTTGGAACGTTTCCATTGTTTCTTATTATAGGGTTATTACTCGGATTAGGAACAGGGGTATACGCAATGATTCGACTCATTCGACATTACTATTCGGGAGAGCAATGATGATAGACGTACATGGACTTGTCCAAAGACAAAAGAAATATATGTACTACTTGCTTGCGCTTCTAGTGCTAGGATGGGGATTCACCTCTTACAAGGATGTATTTCTTGGACTGATTATCGGGACGATTTTCAGTTTTCTTAGTTTGCGCATCATTGCACGTAGGACAGACAAGCTGTTGGATCGCGTGACAAATGGAGAAAACGTGAAGTTTAAAGCGACAGCGGTAAGTACATATTCAAGATTCGCCACGATTGGGTTATTAATTTTATTTGCAGCCAAATATCAAGAGTTAATTGCGATGTGGGGCTTAGGTGTAGGATTGCTGACAGGATACCTTGTCATGATCATAGATTTTCTTTATTTAGAGTATAAGAGCAGGGAAGAGAGGTGAATTACTAGTGGAACACGGTAAATTAGTTAAATTTCTAGGTTTAACGTTCGATTTGTCATCAGTTATGATGGTTACTGTAGCAGCAGTTATTGTTTTCTTAATCGCTGTTATCGGAACTCGCAGCTTAGCTCTTCGCCCAACAGGAATGCAAAACTTCATGGAATGGGTGTTTGACTTCGTGAAAGGGATTATCAATAGTACGATGGACTGGAAAACAGGTGGACGTTTCTTAACGCTTGGCGTTACGCTTATCATGTTTATCATCGTATCGAACTTCCTTGGTTTACCATTCATGTATTCAGCAACTGAAGCTGGCGAACATATTGCATGGTGGAGATCACCAACGTCTGATCCAGCAGTTACATTAACATTAGCCGTGATGGTAGTTACCCTCACCCATTATTATGGAATTAAGATGAAGGGTACGAAAGAATACGTAAAAGGTTATTTCCAACCTATGAAATTCTTATTCCCATTAAAGGTTATTGAGGAGTTTGCTAACACATTAACGTTAGGTCTTCGTTTATTTGGTAACATTTATGCAGGTGAGATCTTATTAGGATTACTTGCTAAGCTGGGCGGAGCATCATTCCTTGGAGCATTAGGTGCACTTGTGCCGATGTTAGCATGGATGGGATTCAGTGTATTCGTTGGATCAATCCAAGCATTTATTTTCGTTATGTTAACGATGGTTTATATGGCTCATAAAGTAAGTCATGACCATTAATATAATTTAAGTAAGAAAAAATTTATTTTTTTATAATACAAAGGAGGACAAATTAAATGAGTTTAGGTGTAATCGCAGCTGCAATTGCAATTGGTTTATCAGCATTAGGTGCAGGTATTGGTAACGGTCTTATCGTATCACGTACAATCGAAGGTGTTGCTCGTCAACCAGAATTAAAAGGCGCACTTCAAACAATTATGTTCATCGGGGTTGCTTTAGTTGAGGCACTTCCAATCATCGGTGTAGTTATTGCATTCATCGTAATGAACAAATAAGGGAGACTCCCCTTACATAGATGGCGAAGAGTGTTTTTCCGAACTTTCTTCGCCATTGCTTTATGAACGAAACGTATGTCTTTTTTTTTCATATGATCAATTTAGATATTTTGAAGGGAGTGAATCCTTGTGCCAACTTTATTATTAGGGGCTGCCATTCCATTTGGAACGATTGCTTATACATTGTTCATTTTCTTACTTCTATTAGTAATGCTACGCAAATTCGCGTGGGGTCCTTTAATGGGGATTATGAAAGAACGTGAAGAGCATGTTACTAATGAAATCGACGCTGCAGAAAGAAGTAACGCTGAAGCGAAGAAGTTAGTAGAAGAACAACGTGAAATGTTAAAACAATCACGTGTTGAAGCACAAGAGTTAATCGAAAGAGCGAAAAAACAAGCTGTAGATCAAAAAGATGCTATTGTTGCTGCTGCGAAAGAAGAAGCAGAATCAATTAAAGCATCTGCTGTACAAGAAATTCAACGCGAAAAAGAGCAAGCGATTGCTGCTTTACAAGAACAAGTTGCTTCTTTATCTGTTCAAATTGCTTCTAAAGTAATTGAAAAAGAATTAAAAGAAGAAGATCAAGTGAAGTTAATTCGCGATTATATTAAAGAAGTAGGAGAAGCGCGATGAGCAATGGGATTGTAGCAAAACGTTATGCTGTCGCTCTTTTTAAAATTGCTAAAGAAAAACACGTATTAGAAATGTTTGAAGAGGAATTACGCCTTGTACAAAACGTTTATGTAAAGAACGGAGAACTACATAGCTTTTTAACGCAACCGAACATTTCAAAGGAACAAAAGAAAACGTTTCTTGCAAACGTATTCGGGTCTGTTTCTGAATCTATTTTAAATACGTTATATATTTTAATTGATAACAAGCGCATTGATATCTTACCTGAAATTGCAGATGAATATGTTGTTCTTGCTAATGAAGAACGTAACGTAGCGGACGCAACTGTATATTCTACTCGTCTTCTATCGGAAGAAGAGAAGCTTAACATTGCAGAAGCATTTGCAAAGAGAACAGGAAAAGATGCAATTCGCGTAAAAAATGTTGTAGATGAAGATTTACTAGGCGGCATTAAAGTACGTATTGGAAATCGCATTTATGATGGAAGTTTACAAGGAAAATTAGCACGTATTCAGCGTGAATTAATGAAGAATAGATAGGGGTGAAGCACATGAGCATCAGAGCTGAAGAAATTAGCGCACTGATAAAGCAACAAATCGAGAACTATCAGTCTGAAATCGAAGTTAGTGATGTTGGTACAGTTATCCAAGTTGGTGACGGTATCGCGCGTGCTCATGGTCTTGATAACGTTATGGCTGGTGAACTTGTAGAGTTCTCTAACGGCGTTATGGGACTAGCACAAAATTTAGAGGAAAACAACGTAGGTATTATCATTTTAGGACCTTACACAGAAATCCGTGAAGGTGACGAAGTTCGTCGTACTGGTCGTATCATGCAAGTACCAGTAGGAAAAGAACTAATTGGTCGTGTTGTAAACCCATTAGGTCAACCAGTTGATGGTTTAGGCCCAATCAATACAACAAACACTCGTCCAATCGAAAGTCCAGCACCAGGTGTAATGGATCGTAAATCTGTTCATGAGCCACTTCAAACAGGTATTAAAGCGATCGACGCTCTTGTACCAATTGGCCGTGGTCAACGTGAGTTAATCATCGGTGACCGTCAAACAGGTAAAACAGCAGTTGCACTAGATACAATCATTAACCAAAAAGATGAAGATATGATTTGTATCTACGTAGCAATTGGACAAAAAGAATCAACTGTACGTAACGTAGTAGAAACACTACGTAAGCATGGTGCATTAGAGTACACAATCGTTGTAACTGCATCTGCTTCTCAACCAGCTCCATTATTATACCTAGCTCCTTACGCTGGTGTAACAATGGGTGAAGAGTTCATGTACAATGGTAAACACGTATTAGTAGTATATGATGACTTATCAAAACAAGCAGCAGCTTACCGTGAGCTGTCATTACTATTACGTCGTCCTCCAGGTCGTGAAGCTTACCCAGGGGATGTATTCTACTTACATTCTCGCTTATTAGAGCGTGCAGCAAAATTAAGTGATGCAAAAGGCGGCGGTTCTTTAACTGCACTACCTTTCATCGAAACACAAGCAGGGGACGTATCAGCTTACATCCCAACAAACGTAATCTCAATTACGGATGGACAAATCTTCTTACAATCTGACCTATTCTTCTCTGGCGTACGTCCAGCAATCGATGCGGGTACTTCTGTATCTCGTGTAGGTGGATCTGCTCAGATTAAAGCAATGAGTAAAGTATCAGGTACACTTCGTCTTGACCTTGCATCTTACCGTGAGTTAGAAGCGTTCGCTCAGTTCGGTTCTGACCTAGATAAAGCAACTCAAGCGAAACTAAACCGTGGTGCTCGTACTGTTGAGGTATTAAAACAAGGATTACACAAACCGTTACGTGTAGAGAAACAAGTTATCATTCTTTACGCTTTAACACGTGGATTCCTAGATGATATCCCAGTAGTAGATATCACTCGTTTCGAAGAAGAATTCCATGCTTGGTTAGATTCTAATGCGACTGACTTATTAGAAGAAATCCGCACAACTAAGAAACTTGCGGATGACGACAAATTTGCAGCAGCAATTAACGGATTTAAAAAAGTATTCGTAGCTTCTGAATAATAAAAAGTGAAGCCGACTGTTTAGCCCCATCGGCTAAGAGGCGGAACTAGATTAATAAAAGCGGAAGCCGCTGGAGCTAGATAATATATAAAGGCATCTCAATTTCTGAGATTGCTGACGGTTATGTAAAGGAAAAGAGTAGGTGCACCTATTCTTTTCCTTCAATCATGAGCAAGAATATCTTGCAACGTAGATTAGGAAGAGGATTCTTACTAATCGTGCCAACTTCCGGAAAAAAGGTGGTGAAAACCTGTGGCATCTTTACGCGATATAAAAGCGAAGATTAACTCGACAAAGAAAACGAGTCAAATTACGAAAGCGATGGAGATGGTATCTGCATCTAAGTTAAACCGTGCAGAGCAAAATGCTAAATCTTTCGTTCCGTATATGGAAAAGATTCAAGAAGTAGTAGCGAGCATTGCGCAAGGAAGTAAAGGAATTAATCATCCAATGCTAAATGCGCGTCCTGTAAAGCGTACAGGATACATCGTTATTACATCTGATCGCGGACTAGCAGGTGGTTATAACAGTAACGTATTACGTACAGTAAGTAACGTAATTCGTGAACGTCATAATATGGATTCAAACCAATATTCAATTATTGTGCTTGGACGACTAGGACGTGATTATTTAAAACGTCGCGGCTTTAACATCATTGATGAAGTAGTTGGATTATCTGACCACCCATCATTTACTGATATTAAAGACCTTGCTTCTCGAGCAATTGCGATGTTCGCAGATGGTGCTTATGATGAGCTGTATATTTACTACAACCATTACGTAAGTAAAATTTCACAAGAAGTAACGGAAAATAAAATTTTACCGCTTACTGATGTGGCGTCTGATAAACCGACGACAGCTTATGAATTCGAACCTTCTGAAGAAGAAATTTTAAAAGTACTATTGCCACAATACGCAGAAAGCTTAGTGTACGGTGCATTACTAGACGGTAAAGCAAGTGAGCACGCAGCGCGTATGACAGCAATGAAGAGTGCTACAGACAACGCAATGGAAGTTATCGATTCACTTACACTTTCATTCAACCGTGCGCGTCAGGCAGCGATTACGCAAGAAATTACGGAAATCGTTGGTGGAGCAGCAGCGTTAGAATAGTAATAAAAAGCGTAGGCGGTTCGTTCAGAATGAGAGGGGGATGGAGCTTTTGACGTAGAGGCGATTTGTGCCTCGCAGGAAAAAGCGAAGCCACCGAACATTCTAACCGCTGGAGCTAGATTCAATAAAAAGCGTAGGCGGCTCTGTCAAAAGAGTCGCGTAAGCTATAAACTAATAAAAAATGAAAAGCTAGCTGCTCGTAGAAAGTTAGCTAATTAAAAGAAAGCTAGGAGGGAACCCGATGAATAAAGGGCGCGTTACGCAAATCATGGGTCCGGTTGTAGACGTTAAGTTTGATGGCGGAAAGCTACCAGAAATCTACAACGCCCTTACGGTAAAACAGAGCAACGAAAACGGTGAACTTAACTTAACATTTGAAGTTGCACTTCATTTAGGTGATGATACAGTTCGTACAGTTGCGATGTCTTCCACAGATGGACTTGTTCGTGGCACAGAAGTAGAAGATACTGGTAAAGCAATCTCTGTACCAGTTGGTGATGCAACACTTGGTCGCGTATTTAACGTATTAGGTGATGCTATTGACTTAGATGGTGAGGTTCCTTCGGATGTACGCCGTGATCCAATTCACCGTCAAGCACCTGCATTCGAAGAATTATCTACTAAAGTAGAAATTCTTGAAACTGGTATTAAAGTAGTAGACTTACTTGCTCCTTACATTAAGGGTGGTAAGATCGGTCTATTCGGTGGTGCCGGTGTAGGTAAAACAGTATTAATTCAGGAGTTAATCAACAACATCGCACAAGAGCACGGTGGTATCTCTGTATTCGCTGGTGTAGGTGAGCGTACTCGTGAGGGTAATGACTTATACCACGAAATGAGCGATTCTGGCGTAATTAAGAAAACTGCGATGGTATTCGGACAAATGAACGAGCCACCTGGAGCACGTCAACGTGTTGCATTAACAGGCTTAACAATGGCTGAATATTTCCGTGATGAGCAAGGACAAGACGTACTTCTGTTCATCGATAATATCTTCCGTTTCACGCAAGCAGGTTCTGAAGTATCTGCCCTTCTTGGCCGTATGCCATCTGCGGTAGGTTACCAACCAACACTTGCAACAGAAATGGGTCAATTACAAGAGCGTATTACATCTACAAATAAAGGGTCTATCACGTCTATCCAAGCGGTATATGTACCAGCCGATGACTATACTGACCCAGCACCAGCTACAACGTTCGCTCACTTAGATGCAACAACAAACTTAGAGCGTCGTTTAACACAAATGGGTATTTACCCAGCCGTAGATCCATTAGCATCTACATCTCGTGCACTTTCTCCAGAAATCGTAGGAGAAGAGCATTATGAAGTGGCTCGTCAAGTACAGCAAACTTTACAACGTTACAAAGAGCTTCAAGATATCATTGCTATCTTAGGTATGGATGAGTTATCTGAAGAAGATAAGTTAGTTGTACATCGTGCTCGTCGTATTCAATTCTTCTTATCTCAAAACTTCCACGTAGCGGAGCAGTTTACAGGTCAAAAAGGTTCTTACGTACCTGTAAAAGACACAGTTCGTGGTTTCAAAGAAATTCTAGAAGGAAAATATGATGACCTTCCAGAAGATGCATTCCGCTTAGTTGGTGGCATTGAAGAAGTTATTGAAAACGCGAAGAAAATGATGGCGTAAGGCCTTAGGAGGGACGAAGTATGAAGACATTTCCAGTCAGTATTGTAACTCCTGATGGACCGGTTTACGAAAAAGAAGTAGAAATGGTAAGTGTAAAAGCAGAGAGTGGGGAAATGGGGATTTTACCAGGTCACATTCCAACTGTTGCACCATTAAAAATTAGTGCAGTTCGTCTGAAAAATGGTGGACACACTGATTATGTAGCGGTAAGTGGTGGCTTTATCGAAGTTCGTCCAGATAAAGTAACTGTATTATCATCATCTGCTGAAGAAGCAAACCATATCGATATCCATCGTGCAAATGAAGCGAAGCGTCGTGCTGAGCAACGTCTGCAAGATAAACAAGCACATGTTGACTTTAAACGTGCAGAAATGGCATTACAACGCGCTGTGAACCGTTTAAACGTTTCCGATATGAAATAAAAAAATCCGTAAAGGCAAAGCCTTTACGGATTTTTTTTATGTAGTTAATGGATAATTTTACAAAAATGGTATAATTATATTGGTGCTCGTATAAGTAGAGAATGTACAACAATTTATAAAGGGGATGAATAAATGATCGGTGAAATGAAGCGAGAAGCATTGCACTCTTTAAAAGGAAAATGGGGACTAGGTGTTGGATCAACGATTTTATATCATATTGTAAGTTACGTCGTTTCAATGGCTGTAATGCTTATAGTATTAATTCCAGGAGTTATAATATTTATTTTAGCATCTATTTTAACTGGTTCAATTGAAGAAGAAACAATGGCAATTGGAGCTGCTATTACGTTTGGGGTTTTTTACTGCCTTATGATAATTTTAAGTTATGCGGCTTATGGCATTACCACATATGGTCATACGAATTTGTTTCTACAAATAAGCAAACGAGAAGATGCTAGAGTGGATTATTTATTTGAAGGATTTCGTGGCTTTAAAAGAATGATGAAAACAATGTGGGCTATGCTTGCAATTTTGTTATATACAGGTACATGGGTTCCGATGTTAGGAACGATTGTATTTGGGCTATTAGGTTTTCTTGATGAGAATGCAAATCCATCATTTATAATTGTTTTCTTTATTTTATTAGCTATTTCGTTTATTGTAATGGCTATTTTGTATTTTTCATATTCGATGACATATTATGTGATGGTTGAAAAACCGGAATACAGTGTTTCGCAAGCAATGAAAGAAAGTAAGAATCTGATGAAGGGGCATAAATTAGATCTATTTCTTTTATGGCTAAGCTTTATAGGGTGGGCTATTTTAGCGATTTTTACACTTGGGATAGGTTTTCTATGGCTTAGTCCGTACGTGAGTACAACAACAGCGCATTTTTACCGCTATATTTCAAAAGATGAATTGTAGTAGGAACATGCTATACTAATAGAGTTATTGTGTATAGGAGGTTACGTATGATTGGTGATTTAAAAGGAGAAGCATTAGATTCATTAGAAGGGAAATGGGGATTAGCTGTCGGGGCGACATTACTTATTTCAATTCTAATCATGATTTTTAGTTTTAGTATTGAGTGGGGATTTTCTTCAATTTTTGATTGGAAAGAAACGAAAAATTCAATTTCAATAAATATCCTTACATTTTTTGTTACTGGGCCTTTAACTTTAGGTGGATATTATCTTGCTTTAAATATCCTTCGTGAAAAGCAAGCTAGTATCGGTAATGTGTTCATTTGGTTTTCAGAGGGAAAGAGATTTTTAAAGTCATTTTTATTATATTTATTAGTAAATTTTTATCTTTTCTTATGGACGTTACTGTTCATTATCCCAGGCATTATTAAATCATTTTCTTATGCGATGACGTACTTTATTATAAATGATCACCCGGAGTATTCTATAAATCAAGCGATTACAGAAAGCCGTCGTATGATGGATGGACATAAGATGGAGTATTTCATTTTATGTTTGAGTTTTATTGGTTGGTTTATATTAAGTTGTATTACACTCGGGATTGGATTCTTATGGCTAATTCCATATTTTTATACGACGTCAGCAGCTTTTTATGAAGAGATTGCAGAGGAATATTACGAGAAAAACATTCCGACATTATAAAGTGAGTCGGACACTCTGCGTCGATGAATAGCTTTGTAGTCCGCAAATGGCATGATAAAAACACCTAGTATGAGTTATTGGTTCATACTAGGTGTTTTTTGTAGAAATTTTATAAATTGATGACTAGTAAGTGGTTTACTGAAATAGTAACCTTGCATATATTTACAGTTGTTCTTTTGTAGAAACTTAAGTTGTTTTTCTGTTTCAATTCCTTCAGCAACGACAGATAGGTTTAACGTATTTGCAAGGGAAAGGATAGTGGACACGATGGCTCTCTCTTCAGGTCGATGATCAGCTAGTTGTGTAAATTCTCTCGGTACTTTTAATGTATCGATAGGGAAAATAGATAAATAAGCGAGAGAAGAATAGCCGGTGCCGAAGTCATCAATGGACGTTTGAATACCATATTCCTTTAATTGTTTTAGCTTGGATAACGTTTCCTTTTCATCGATCATTGCAATTCGTTCTGTTAATTCAAGTGTTACATCTTTTGGATCGACTTTAACGTCTGTTATTATTTGTAAAATGTTCTCGATTAAATTATTTTGCTGGAACTCTTTAGCTGATAAGTTAACACTTATTTTTAAATCTTTGTAGCCAAAAGTATGCCATATTTTTAGCTGACGACAAGATTCATTTAATACCCAATGACCAAGTGGAATGACTTGAGGAGTCTCCTCTACAATTGGAATGAACTCACATGGCGGAATGTCACCAAGGAGTGGGTGTTTCCAGCGTAGTAATGCTTCAGCACCAATAATCTTTTTCGTCGTAATATCAATTTGTGGTTGATAGACGAGATAAAATTCTTCGTTTACTAAAGCGAGTGGTAAATCTTTTTCAATTCGGGCTTTTCGTTCCGTTTTTTTATACAATTCTTTCGTGTACAGAGAGCTACCATTTTTTCCTTTATTTTTTGCTTCGTACATGGCCATATCAGCATGTTGTAAAATGGATAACGGATCTTCACCTGCTTCAGGATATATTGCAATCCCGATGCTCGGTGAGATTTGTAAATGTTGATTTTCAATTTCGAATGGTTCGTTCATGGCTGCTACAATTGTATCAGCTATTTTTTTTACGTCTGGCCTCTTTTTATAATTTTCGATAAGGATTGTGAACTCATCTCCAGCTAATCGGGCAAGCTTCATATTTGGTGTCGCTATACTTTCGAGTCTTTTTGCTACTGCAATTAATAGAAGGTCTCCTACCCTATGACCGAGGGTATCGTTAATAACTTTAAAGCGATCTAGGTCAAGAAACATAACAGCAAAAGGCATTTTTGATATTTTGGATCGCGCAATTGCTTGTTCTACATATTGATGAAATGCACGTCGATTTGCAAGCTCTGTTAGTGTATCATGATATGCTAGAAAATTAATTTGTTCTTGTTGTTGTTTGCTTTCCGTAATATCTTTAATCATTAAATAAACTCCGGAAATATGATCCTTTAAAAAGATAGGAACAGCTGTCACATGCAAGTAGTAAATATCTCTATTTTTATGATATGCCCGTATTTCTAAAGAAATAGATTTCCCCTTTTTTACGCGATGAAAGGCATTAATGATTTCTTCCAAATCTTCTTCATACGTAAGTGAATAGTAAGGCTGATTTAATAATTCATTCGTTTGATAACCGAGTAAAGTCGTACCAGCGTTATTCACGTTAAGAAAATTACCGTATAAATCTAATGTGAAGATTGGATCTGGATGATGCTCGTATAAAGATTTAAACATTTGTTGGTTATGATACAGTTCATTTTTTTGTTCTACTAAATCTTCTGTACGCAGTTCAATTTGTTTTTCGAGTTCTGAGTTGAATTGCATTTGGGCTAATAATAATATTTTATTTTGTTTTCGAACTAAACTATGGCGTATGAGAACGAAGGAGAAAGTTATCATAAGCCCAATTACTACAATAGGCGCGAAAACATATTCGACTAATATGAAAACAATAAGCATTACGACAGAAATATAAGGTAATGATAATCTGATCGCTTCCCCAAATTTAGGTGTTAATAGCACTTGTTCTTGTTTTTCAGGTTCTTTTGTATGGATAATACATGCGATTGCTACTAGTACTAAAGTTACTTGATAAAGAGGAGTAACTGTAAACATAGAATACTCGGGTATGAAGTATTTGATATAAGCATAAATCGCATCTGTAGTAGCATATAAAAGTAAAGCACTGCCAAGAAGTGCGCCAACCTTTTTGGATAATAAAGATAAAGGCTTGAATAACAGATTAATTCCTATGAGGAAAAAGAGTAAATCGGTCATTGGATAAGTAAGTTGAACAAATATGTCGATATAGGATGTTGAAGAAATGTGAATGGTTCTTTCAATAAGTAAGTAGTAACTTAAAGTGAATTGTGCTGTAACAATAATACAAATATCACATATCATAAAAAGCTTTTCTAATAAATCTCGGTTATAAATGATTTCATATAGAAAGGCGAATGCAAAGCTAATTAAAAAAAGTAAATAAAAAAAGTCGGACGGATCAACGAATGTATAGTAGTCCTTTAAAATTAAACGTTGATAGGCAACGACGATATCCCCGATGAAATAAGAGAGAGTTCCAACGCATAATATCGTCCAAAATAAACGAGGTAACCCTTCTTTCATATTTGAAAAATAAAGTATATAACTACAAGCGATAATATCAATGAATAAAGTACTCATTCCAATTAATATTTGAAAGGGAAATGAGTATTCATATAGAAAAGGCATTGCCACGTAATGAATTACTATAGATAGCAATGTAATGCTTATAAGAATACTTACATGTGTTTGTTTTTTCATCTATCTCACCCACGGTATATACATATAAATTCCTCTTTTGTATTTTTTATAGTTTCTTAAAAAACATATATAACCTATATACTTATTTTGCGCAAGTATAGCAAGTTATAAAAACAGATTTTAATAATTCTCGTTTCTGTCCCCAACATATCGACATAGGAATTTGAAGTTTGCTATAATGATTAAAATAGTTGCATTATTTAGAAAAATTTAAAAATAATAATTACTGCAACTAGGACATATTGTTTACTAAGTGAACTTGTTCTTAATTTAGGGGGGAGGGTTTCACAATGGCAAGTGTATATGAAAATAGTTATATGATCGTTTTGATTTTCTTGCTATTAGGTATATTGCTGCCGGTAGTGGCTCTTACATTAGGAAGGATGCTGCGCCCAAATAAACCAAGTGCAGCGAAAGCGACGACGTATGAGAGCGGGATTGAGCCTTTTCATGATGCGAATATTCGGTTTCATGCTCGTTATTATATTTTTGCTTTATTGTTTGTCATCTTTGATGTAGAAACTTTATTTTTATATCCATGGGCTGTTGCATATGACAACCTCGGTTTATTTGCACTGATTGAAATGCTCATCTTTGTTGTAATGTTGCTAGTTGGATTAGCGTATGCTTGGAAAAAGAAGGTGTTACAATGGTTATAAATTTTGAGGAATTACATCCAAATGAGCGAGCGGAATTAGAACGAAATATCTTTTTTTCTACATTGGAACAGTTGAAAGGATGGGCGAGAAGTAATTCTTTATGGCCGATGACATTCGGACTGGCATGCTGTGCAATTGAAATGATGGGAGTAGGTTCATCACATTATGATTTAGATCGATTTGGGTCATTTTTTCGGACTTCACCAAGGCAATCGGACGTTATGATTGTGTCGGGAACGGTAACGAAGAAGATGGCTCCTATTGTTCGGCGCTTATATGACCAAATGCCTGAACCGAAATGGGTTATTGCAATGGGATCTTGTGCGACAGCAGGTGGTCCATATGTAAATTCGTACGCTGTTGTGAAAGGTGTAGATCAAATTGTTCCAGTTGACGTGTATATCCCTGGTTGCCCACCAAATCCTGCAGCTTTAATTTATGGAATTAATAAATTAAAAGAAAAAATTCGTTACGAAGCAAAGACTGGAAAGCAGGTGACGAATAAATGAGTGATCCTAACAAAGACTTAGAGGATTTAAAAAGAGAAGCGGCTAGGCGTGCGAAAGAAGAGGCGAGAAAGCGTCTCGTTGCGAAACATGGTGGGGAAATAAGTAAACTTGAGGAAGAAAATCGCGAAAAAGAGAAAGCGCTACCAAAAAATGACGATATGACTATAGAAGAAGCAAAACGACGTGCAGCAGCGGCGGCAAAAGCAAAAGCGGCGGCGTTAGCGAAACAGAAAAGAGAAGGGACAGAAGAGGTAACGGAAGAAGAAAAGGCAAAAGCAAAGGCGAAGGCAGCAGCAGCCGCAAAAGCGAAAGCAGCGGCGTTAGCGAAACAAAAAAGAGAAGGAACAGAAGAAGTGACGGAAGAAGAAAAGGCAAAAGCAAAGGCGAAGGCAGCAGCGGCTGCAAAAGCGAAAGCGGCGGCGTTAGCGAAACAGAAAAGAGAAGGAATAGAAGAAGTAACGGAAGAGGAAAAGGCCAAAGCGAAGACGAAGGCAGCAGCGGCTGCAAAAGCGAAAGCGGCGGCGTTAGCGAAACAAAAAAGAGAAGGAACAGAAGAAGAAAAGGCAAAAGCAAAGGCGAAGGCAGCAGCAGCCGCAAAAGCGAAAGCAGCGGCGTTAGCGAAGCAAAAAAGAGAAGGAACAGAAGAAGTGACGGAAGAAGAAAAGGCCAAGGCGAAAGCGAAGGCAGTCGCCGCCGCGAAAGCAAAAGCAGCGGCGTTAGCGAAGCAGAAAGCATCGCAAGGTGATGGGGATTCGGGGGATGAAAAGGCGAAGGCAAAAGCGGCAGCGGCTGCAAGGGCGAAGATGAAGGGTGCTGAAGGTAAGAAGGAAGAAGAGACGAAGCAGGAAGAGCCATCTGTGAATCAACCGTATTTAAATCAGTATGTTGAAGTTATTAAGGGAAAAGTAGGAGAGGATGCTTTAGTAGATTGCTACATTAATAAACTTTCCAAAGATGTACCAACTCTTGTAGTAGAGCCCTCAAAATATTATGAAGTAATGGAGTTACTGCGATTCCATGAGGGACTTGCATTTGATTATATGTCAGAGCTACATGCGACGGATTTTATGACACATATGGAAGTGTATGTTCATTTATTTTCATATGGAAAGAAACAGTCAGTAGCGGTGAAGGTGAAGTTGGATAGGGAAGCACCGCAAGTGGAATCGGTGACAGCGCTTTGGAAAGGGGCAGATTGGCCAGAGCGGGAAGCGTATGATTTGCTTGGTATCGTATTTAAGGGGCATCCGAATTTATCACGTATTTTAATGCCTGATGATTGGGTAGGGCACCCGCTTAGGAAAGATTATGAACCGTATGATGTGGAGGTGTAGCTAAATGATCCGTACGGAAGAAATGCTTTTGAATGTAGGTCCTCAGCATCCGAGTACGCACGGTGTGTTCAGGCTCGTTATTAAAATTGACGGGGAAATTATTAAAGAAGCTACACCGGTTATTGGATATTTGCATCGCGGGACCGAAAAGATTGCAGAGAGCTTACAGTATACGCAAATTATCCCTTATACAGATCGGATGGATTATTTATCGGCTATGACGAATAATTACGTCATTTGCCATGCTGTAGAGACGATGATGGGGCTTGAAATCCCGGAGCGTGCCGAATACTTGCGAGTACTTGCAATGGAGCTTGGAAGGATTGCGAGCCACCTCGTTTGGTGGGGGACAAATCTTCTTGATATAGGAGCGGTTAGCCCGTTTTTGTACGCGTTTCGTGAACGAGAGATGATTATAAATTTATTAAACGAATTATGCGGTGCCCGGCTTACTTTTAACTATATGAGAGTCGGCGGTGTAAAGTGGGATGCACCGGATGGTTGGATTGAAAAAGTGGAAGAATTTGTTCCGTATATGAGAGAACAATTGGCAGGGTATCATGATCTTGTTAGCGGCAATGAGATTTTCTTAAATCGTGTAAAAGGCGTTGGTATATATAGCGCGGAGGAAGCGATTTCGTATTCTTTAAGCGGAGCGAATTTGCGGTGCACCGGAGTAAACTGGGATCTTCGCAAGGATGAACCATACTCCATTTACGACCGTTTTGATTTCGATATTCCTGTTGGGAGCGTGGGGGATGCTTGGGATCGCTACGTTTGCCGAATGCAAGAAATCGAGGAGTCTTTAAAGATTGTTGAGCAAGCGGTTCAACAGTTCCCGAAAGAAGGAGCAGTACTTGCGAAAGTATCGAAAATTATTAAGGCTCCTAAAGGGGAAGCATTCGTCCGTATAGAGTCGCCGCGAGGAGAGATTGGTTGCTATATTGCTAGTGACGGAAAGAAAGAGCCGTACCGCTTGAAGTTTCGCAGGCCGTCTTTTTACAATTTGCAAATTTTACCGAAGTTATTGAAAGGCGAAAACATCGCCAATTTAATTACGATTTTAGGTGGAGTGGATATTGTACTTGGGGAGGTTGATGGCTAATGATTGAAACGCTCTTACAATCACCTTCTAGCTGGACGAATTTCTTCATTTTTTTCGGATTAGCGGTGCTCCTATTATTTGCGGTCCTTGGCTTCGTTACATATGGTATTTTGGCAGAACGGAAAGTGATGGGTTTTATGCAAGGGCGGATTGGGCCAAACCAAGTCGGGGGCCGGTTTGGTCTGTTGCAAACGGTAGCCGATGTTTTAAAACTATTATTGAAAGAAGATAGTATTCCGAAGGCGGCAGATAAACCGTTGTTTATATTAGCACCTGTCATTGCGTTCGCACCAGCATTTATGGTGCTTGCAGTCATCCCATTTACTGATAAATTTCAGTTCGCGGATATTGGCGTAGGCTTACTGTATTACATTGCTGTTTCTGGCATTACGACGATTGGCGTCGTAACCGGAGGATGGGCATCGAATAATAAATATTCCCTTTTAGGAGGGATGCGTGCAGCGGCGCAAATGATTTCTTATGAAATTCCGCTCGTAATGAGTGTAATTGGGATCGTTTTGTTAGCTGGTAGCTTAAATTTAAATGAAATCGTAGCAACGCAGGAAAATGTTTGGTACATTTTCGTGCAACCAATCGGTTTCATCGTATTTTTAATCGCAGCAGTAGCAGAGTTAAATAGGACGCCGTTTGATTTACCAGAAGCTGAGTCGGAGCTTGTTTCTGGATATCATACGGAATACTCAGGGTTTCGCTGGGCGTTCTTTATGCTTTCAGAGTACGTATATTTCTTCGGGATGGCATCTTTAATTACAGTGCTCTTTTTAGGCGGATGGAATCCAGTTATGTTCCTTGGATTTATCCCAGGTGCCGTATGGTTTGCTTTAAAGTTTAGCAGTGTAGTTTTTCTATTAATTTGGTTCCGCGTTACGTTTCCGCGTATAAGAGGTGATCAGTTAATGGAGTTTGGCTGGAAAGTATTATTGCCAATTGCACTTGCAAATATTTTCTTAACGGCATTGATTAAGGAGTTATTCTTCTAATCTATGAAGGGGGTGCCAGTAAGAGATGAAAGGGCTATTTAAAGGATTAAAATATACATTAAGCAATTTGAGTAAGAAGAAGGTGACGTATGATTATCCGAATCAACCGTTGCCATTGCCAGATCGTTTTCGAGGAATTCAAAAGTTTTATCCAGAAAAGTGTATCGTTTGTAACCAGTGCTCCAACATTTGTCCGACAGACTGTATTCAGTTAACGGGGAAAAAACATCCGGATCCTACGAAAAAAGGAAAAATTATTGACACGTACGATATTAATTTTGAAATTTGTATTCTTTGTGATTTATGTACAGAAGTTTGTCCGACAGAAGCGATTGTTATGACAAATAACTTTGAACTCGCGGAATATTCACGGGATGACTTATTTAAAAATTTGCAGTGGCTTGATGAAAACGACGAAAACGTCAGGAAGGAGAATAAAGCATGAATGGCGAGTTTATAGCATTCTTTATACTATCCTTGTCTGCAATTATCGGCGGCGTTCTTATGTTGAATTTAACGAAGGTCATGCATATGATGCTAGCTCTCGTTCTAACATTTCTCAGCATTGCAGGTTTGTACTTTCTTTTATCAGCTGAATTTATCGGGGTTGCACAAATTTTACTTTACTCGGGTGCGATCACAATTATTATGATTTTTGGCATTATGTTAACGAAACATAACGCGGAAAATGAATCGCGTCTTACTCTTCGAAAATGGATTATCTTCTTTGCGGTTGTAGCATTTGGGGCAGTTATGTATTTCGCTGTTAACAATATTGATTTCGCAAATGAAAGTACACAAGGAAGTTTACCTCTCCATGAAAAAAACACACTTCAAATCGGTACGCTTCTCTATTCAAAATATATCATTCCATTTGAGTTAACCTCAGTTATTTTACTTGTAGCACTTGTCGGTGCAATTATTCTTGCGAAGAAGGATGAGAAAGAGGAGGATTCCAATGAGTAGCGTGCCTGCTTCTGCGTATTTAACGCTTGCGATTATTTTGTTTTGCATCGGTTTGTTTGGAGCTTTAACGAAGCGCAATACAGTGATTGTATTAGTTTGTATTGAATTAATGCTGAACGCAGCCAATTTAAACTTAGTAGCGTTTAGTAAATTAGGTTTGTTCCCAAATGTAACAGGGCAAATTTTCTCTCTGTTTACGATGGCCGTAGCAGCAGCGGAGGCGGCGGTAGGACTCGCCATTTTAATTGCTTTATATCGTAATCGTACGACAGTTCATGTAGATGAAATGGATACGCTCAAAGGATAACATTGTGACCGAAAAGGGGGAAGGAAACAATGATCGATTATGCATGGCTCATACCGCTTTTCCCGCTTGTTTCGTTTTTGTTATTAATTATATTCGGGAAGAAAATTAGAGAAGGAAGCAGTGTACTTAGTATTTTCTTCGTCTTTCTCTCCTTTATATTTGCGGTACTTGTATTAATAGAAAGATTTACGACAGTACCAGTGAAGCATAAGTGGGTATGGCTTAGAGCTGGAGATATTGATATATCATTTGGCTTTGAAGTGACAGCATTAGGGGCTTTAATGCTGTTTATCGTTACACTTGTGAGTTTACTTGTACACGTGTATTCGAAAGGTTATATGAAAGGTGAGGAAAGATTACCAACCTTTTATGCTTATTTAGGGCTCTTTACATTTGCGATGCTCGGGCTTGTTATATCACCGAATTTATTACAGCTTTATATATTTTGGGAGTTAGTCGGCCTCGGTTCATTCTTACTCATCGGTTTTTATTTCTTTAAAGAAGAAGCGAAGGCTGCCGCGAAAAAGGCTTTTATTATGACACGTATTGGAGATGTCGGTTTATTTATTGGGATGATCTTAATTTTCTGGCATGCAGGTAGTTTTGAATATGACGCAATATTTAGGGCGATTCATACGGGTGATCTGACTCCGACAATGATTACAATAACGGCGATTTTAATTTTTATCGGAGCGATGGGGAAATCAGGTCAGTTCCCGCTTCATACGTGGTTACCGGATGCCATGGAAGGGCCGACGCCTGTTTCGGCACTTATTCATGCGGCGACAATGGTCGCAGCTGGCGTATATTTAGTGGCAACGATGTTTCCGCTATTTTCAGCAAGTGCGGTGGCGATGCAGACGGTAGCAATTGTTGGCGCCTTTACTGCAATCTTTGCAGCTTCCATCGGTCTTGTACAAACGGATATAAAGAGAGTACTTGCTTATTCTACAGTTAGCCAGCTCGGGTATATGATGTTTGCATTAGGATCTGCCGGTTATGTAGCTGGTGTGTTCCATTTAACGACACACGCTTTTTTTAAAGCGTTGCTATTTTTGGCGGCAGGAAGTGTCATTCATGCCGTGCATACGCAAAACATTAATAAAATGGGCGGTTTACAGAAGAAGATGAAAGTAACAGGTGCCTTATTTTTAATCGGTACTCTTGCAATTAGTGGTGTGCCACTCCTTTCCGGTTTCTTTAGTAAAGATGAAATTTTAGCTGCAGCTTGGATGAACGGCAATTATGTTTTATTCGTCTTAGCGATAATTGCAGCATTCCTAACAGCGTTCTACATGTTCCGCCTATACTTTCTTGTCTTTACTGGGGAAGCGAAGACGAAGGAAGATGTGCATGAATCGCCCCGCATCATGACGTATCCGATGATTGTCCTTGGCGTTCTTGCAGTCGTGGCAGGCTATATAAATACACCGTGGTTTGGAACGTTTCTCGGGGATTGGCTTACGAAAGATGTAGCATTTAAAGTGCGAGAGGCACACGGACCAGTTTGGATTATGATTGTTGCGACGCTCGTTTCTTTGACAGGGATTGCTCTTGCATATTTCATATATGGCAAGAAATCTATTGCTAGAGATTGGGCTGGTGGCGAGGACTCGCCTCTTTATAAACTTTTGAAAGAAAAATATTATGTGGATGAACTATACAATATGACGGTGCTCCCTATTGCGAAAGGAATCGCTCATGTGCTTCGCCTATTTGAAGTGTATGTAGTCGAAGGAATTGCCGTTTTAATAGGGAGTTTAGTGAAAGGGATAAGTGCAATTGGCTCTAGACTTCAAAACGGAAATGTACAAGTGTACGGGACTGTAACAGCTGTTTCACTTGCAGTACTCTTCATTATTTTGCTCTATACGGGAGGGGATTTACGATGAATGATTTGTTATTAACGTTCTTCATTTTTTCCCCGCTTTTAGGAATTCTCTTACTTACATTAACACCGAAAAAAGAATCACGTACAGTGCGAGCGCTCGGTTTATTTGGAACGGTGCTTCCATTCGGAATGGCTATCGTCCTCGCTTGTACATATGCTTCTGGAAAGAGTTTGTCTCTATTTGATGAAAAAGTGAAATGGATTACATTTGGGGATTTTGCAGCGGTGGATAAAAGGTGGTTTTCCATTTATTACGAACTTGGTATTGATGGTTTATCGCTCGTTATGATGGTACTGACGGCCCTTCTAGCGATGCTTGCAGCAATTGCGGCATTTACGATTAAAAGGAATTTGAAAGCATTTTATATGCTGTTACTCATGTTAGAAATAGGGATGCTCGGTGTCTTCGCTGCTCAAAATTTAATGTTGTTCTTTATCTTCTTTGAAATTACATTGCCACCGATGTTTTTATTAATTGGGAAGTGGGGGAAATTGTCGAGTGAAAAGGCTGCTTATAGTTATTTAATATATAACGGTATTGGCTCCGCTATTTTGCTTATCGTTTTCTCGGTTTTATTTGCGAAAACAGGTACAACCAATATTACAGAGCTTAAAGAAATATTAACGAGTGTAGGTGCTGGCGGAGGAATGGCTGTCCCAAATAGCTTACAGTTCGGCTTGTTTCTTAGCATAATGATCGCTTTTGCGATTAAACTACCCGTTTTCCCGTTACATCGCTGGATGGTCAATGTACATATTGAAGCACATCCGGCTGTCGTTATGCTTCATGCAGGTGTTTTACTGAAGATTGGAGCATACGGTATAATCCGCTTTGGCCAGGGGCTATTCCCGGAATACTTTCGCGAGGTTGCAACGCTCATTGCGATTTTAGGAGTCATCAATTTATTGTACGGAGCCTTCTTGGCACTCATTCAAACGGACTTCCGGAAGGTGCTTGCTTACTCTAGTATTTCACATATGGGTATTGTATTAATGGGCCTTGGGGCGTTAAATGCACCAGGTACACAAGGCGCTCTATTCCAAATTGTTTCGCACGGTTTAATTGCAGCTTTACTCTTTTTCTTACTTGGTGTTATAGAACAGCGCTTTGGAACATCAAATATTACAGCGCTTGGCGGACTTGCAAAAAGTGTACCAGTACTTAGCGGTTTCTTCTTAGCGGGAGGAATGGCATCGCTTGGATTGCCGGGAATGTCTGGATTTGTGAGCGAGTTTCTTGCCTTTCTCGGTTTATTCCAAGGGGAGCCAGTTATTGCTGCGGCCGGAGTACTTGGCATCATTTTAACTGCTGTATACGTATTAAGAGCAACCCTTCAAGTAACATTTGGTAAGAAAGAGTGGGAAGCGAAAGCTGATATACACGGATGGGAGTATGTCCCGATTTTACTACTTATCTTCTGCATTATTGCAATTGGAGTAATGCCAGAAATACTAGGGGATCCGCTTCAAAATACATTGAAAACATTGGGGGTGAAGTAGGGTGGATATGAATACGTTACTTAGCTTATCATGGCATCTCATGGTGCCAGAATTCATCATTCTCGGGGCTGCCATCCTTCTTTCCATATGTGATTTGTTTTTTAAGCTGAACCATAGGTATGTAGCGCTTGGTGCAATCGCAGCTATCGTATTAGCGATCGTATCATTAATTATGCTATACGGTGAACCAGCGGGAGATATTTTAAATGGCTCGTTTGTGTTAGATGGGTTTTCAAAAGGATTTAAAACGTTGTTATTAGGCGGAGCGGCTCTCATCTTATGCACCGCAATGAGCGATGATAAGAAAAATCCAATTGAAGATAAGGGAGAATATTATTACTTATTTTTAATGGCGCTTCTTGGGGCTATGTTTATGGCTTCTAGTGTCGACTTCATTACACTTTTCGTCGGCCTAGAATTGCTTTCACTTTCTTCCTACATTTTAGTAGGAATACGAAAAAAGAACCGTGCATCAAATGAGGCAGCAATGAAATATGTCATTAATGGAGGAATTGGAACGGCAATTACGCTCTTTGGAATGAGTTATTTATACGGCATTACAGGATCAACTAATATTGTGGATATGCAAAAGGTATTTGCCGGGGAACTGGCTGGTGGTATTCAGTTATTGCTAGCTCTTGCATTTCTACTATTACTCGTTGGGCTCTCATTCAAAATTGCGACAGTGCCGTTTCATATGTGGGCGCCTGATGTGTATGAGGGAGCGGCTACACCTGTTACTGCTTTTCTTGGAACGATTTCTAAAATTGCTGGGTTCTTACTCATTATTCGTCTGTTCCTCATGGTTTTTGCAAGTGTATCGGTGCAAGGAGACATGCAATCTTTATACGGACGTATGAGCATATACATCGCTGTGCTAGCTAGTATTACGATGATTATTGGAAATGTAGTCGCATTAAAGCAATATAACGTAAAACGCTTATTTGCTTATTCAGGAATCGCGCATGCAGGATATTTACTCGTACCGCTTGTAGCATTATCGTCATTTACGATGGATAGCATGTGGTTTTACATGCTTGCGTATATGCTTATGAATATAGGCGCGTTTGCAATTATCCACGGCTTAATCTTACAAAGCGACAAAGAAAATATCACCATTTTCACCGGATTATATAAAAGGTCGCCATTTACAGCAATCGTGATGACGATTTTTATTTTATCGCTAGCGGGGATACCAGGAACAGCTGGTTTCATTGGGAAAATTAACATCTTTTTAGGGGCCCTTCATGTAGAGCCAGCTCATTACGTACTAGCTTCTATTATGATGGGGACGACAGTCATTTCATTCGTATATTATTTCCGTATTTTACAGCAAATGTTTTTCCGTACAGGAGAAGTAGAAGAGAAAATTCGGTTGCCACTCAATATAAAGGTTGTGATGAGCCTTTGCGCAATTTCGATTGTAATACTAGGGATTATGCCGATGATTGGATACAATTTCTTTTATGAATATTTTCCATTAATGAAAGATTTCTTCTTCTTAGGGAACGTGGTACAATAGTGAAAATAAAAGGTGTGGAGTCGTTACTCTGCGCTTTTTATTTTGTGTGAACTACGATTGAAAATGCATATAAGTATACGCTTTTAAAGAGAAAATTACGATGTAACATGTAAGATGCTTATTTGTATTTGAAAAAGTGTGGCTCCTACTTATTATGGTATCGTTTTTATAGTATTTCGTAAGTAGTGGCTAGGTAAAAAGGAGTCGGTTTTTTGGCACATCTTTTAGGGCAACAAGCACTGATTGCCATCGTTTCGCATTTATTGTTTATTACCATTACGTGGTGGGCCTTACAAGGTATTCACATTGAGCGTTTAATGAAGCCTGGAAAGGTGATGCAGACGAGAGTATTACTCATCTTAATTACAATTGCAATTGGGACATCTGTAAGTAACTTTTTCCTTGATTATTTAGGCTATTCAAAGAGTTTAACGTATTTAGTAAAGTAAGTGTATAGAACCTCAAATCTCCGTTAACAATGGGGATAGGAGGGGATGAAATTGAAGCTTAAAGCCATTCTTATTGTTGCATTAAGTGTTGTTTTATTTTTGGTTGGGTATAGAGAGATGAAACCAATCAGCGATGAACAGAAGATGGAGAACATGATCGCAGCTGTAGAGAAAAATGATGCTAAAGTAGAGAAATGGTCATGGTTAGCACGAGAAACAAAAACAATTTCTAATATACATACGTTTCAAAAGTTGTTAAACGATGTGAAGGATAAGGCGAATATTCAAAAGTGGGAATTAGAGCAATCTCCAGATGGATATAAAGCTACATCCTATAAAAAATTTTCTTCCTATGAAGAACGAGTAGTAGTAACTTGGAGTAAGGAAAATACTAAAGAAAACACTTTCATTATCTTTGAAGTAAGCGGGGCAAAATGGGACCCGAAGTATATTCAGAAAACGAATAAAATTTTTAGTGAAAAACCTATAATTTACACTTGTGTTCAAGGTGTACTGAATGATAAGATTGAAGGTGTTTTGCAAAATAAAACCAATCAGGTTTTGAAAGATCTTTCAGCAAGAGCGATCGAACAGATAGAAGAAAGAGCATTTGTGTCAGTCTCCGCATACAATAAAAAGTGGGATGACGCTCTTTCAACAAATAGAGAGAAAATAAATGTGCAAATAGCAATACGTTCTACAGACAACAAAGATACAATTGTGGTTGGCACACCGATCATAACTTCTGAGTATTGAGTGAATAGATACTGAAAAAAGGACACGGAGGGGAATAATTTGGAAAAGATCATCGTCCGTGGCGGAAAGCGGTTAAACGGCACAGTGCGTGTTGAGGGCGCAAAAAATGCTGTATTACCTATAATCGCTGCAGCCCTATTAGCGAGTGATGGAAAGAATGTACTATCTGAAGTACCAGTTTTGTCTGATGTATACACAATTAATGAGGTATTACGTCATTTAAATGCTGAAGTCGTATTTGAAAATAACAAAGTAACAATCGATGCTTCTAAAGAGCTAAACATTGAAGCACCATTTGAATATGTACGTAAAATGCGTGCATCTGTTCAAGTAATGGGACCTTTATTAGCACGTAACGGTCGTGCTCGTATTGCACTTCCTGGTGGATGTGCAATTGGTTCACGTCCAATTGACCAACATTTAAAAGGCTTCGAAGCAATGGGAGCAAAAGTACAGGTTGGTAACGGTTTTGTTGAGGCATACGTTGAGGGAGAACTAAAAGGAGCTAAAATTTATTTAGACTTCCCAAGCGTGGGCGCGACAGAAAACATTATGTCTGCAGCTACATTAGCAAAAGGGACAACAATCCTTGAAAACGCAGCGAAAGAACCAGAAATCGTTGACTTAGCTAACTTCTTAAATGCGATGGGAGCGAAAGTACGCGGAGCTGGAACTGGAACGATTCGTATCGAAGGCGTTGATAAATTATATGGTGCAAACCACTCTATTATTCCTGACCGTATTGAAGCGGGAACATTCATGGTTGCAGCGGCAATTACTGGTGGAGACATCTTAATTGAAAATGCTGTGCCTGAACATTTACGCTCAATTACAGCGAAGATGGAAGAAATGGGTGTTAAAATTATTGAGGAAAATGAAGGTGTACGTGTTATCGGCCCAGATAAGTTAAAAGCGGTTGATATTAAAACTATGCCTCACCCAGGTTTCCCAACAGACATGCAATCACAAATGATGGCATTATTACTACAAGCTGATGGAACAAGTATGATTACAGAAACGGTATTTGAAAACCGCTTTATGCACGTTGAAGAATTCCGTCGTATGAATGCTGATATTAAAATCGAAGGTCGTTCTGTTATTATGAACGGTCCAAACAGCTTACAAGGTGCTGAAGTAGCAGCAACTGATTTACGTGCTGCAGCTGCATTAATCTTAGCTGGTTTAGTATCAGAAGGTTACACTCGTGTAACTGAGTTAAAACATCTTGACCGTGGCTATGTAAACTTCCATAAGAAATTAGCTGCATTAGGTGCAACTATTGAACGTGTAAACGAAAAAGTAGAAGAAGTGAAAGAACAAGAAGTTTCTGATCTTCACGCTTAATTGAAATAGTCTCTATGTCTTTTGACATAGAGGCTATTTTTTTTGGGCTTATTACTGTTATAGTCAAGAAATTCTATACTTATGCACGTACCAGTAAAAATATTTAGAAAATTTTTGTTTTATATGGTTCCCCTTAAGTATGTTCTAAAAGAAAGAGTTGTTCCATAAGAATGAATGGAGTAAAGCTTTTTCATATTGGGGGAAATAAGATGAAATTTTCAAAGCCACTTTTTATTACAGTAGCGCTTCTCATAGCGCTCGTTATCATTGTACCTGCTGCTCTTGTGATTCCGTTTGCGAAAGCAAAAGTAGAGGAAAAAGCAGCTTCTAAAACTCCTCCAGCGATAGAAAGTATACCAGCTCCAGGGAAAGTGGATACAGCGGTTCAAGTTGCTGTATATCGCGAGAAACAGAAAAAGGTAGAGTCATTACCTATGGAGGAGTATGTGACCGGTGTAGTAGCTTCTGAGATGAATGCCAGTTTTGAAATAGAGGCGCTAAAGGCGCAGGCATTAGCAGCGAGAACATTTGTCGTGCAGCGTATGCTAAGCGGAGGTAAGAAAAACAATGCGGACGTGACAGATACGGTGAAAGATCAAGTGTACAAAAGCAAAGAAGAATTGAAAAAACAATGGGGCAATAACTACGAAAATAATTTGAAGAAAATTGAAGAAGCTGTTTCGAAAACCGCAGGACAAGTTTTAACGTATGACGGAAAGCCAATCTCAGCATCCTTCTTCTCAACGAGTAATGGCCGGACAGAAAATGCAGCCGATTATTGGGGAAATGATTATCCGTACTTAAAGAGTGTAGATAGTCCGTGGGATCCGAAATTTACGAGTGAGCAAACCTTTACCGTAGCTGACTTTCAAAAACGTCTCGGTGTGAAAGTGTTAGCAGACGGAAAAGTTGGCGACATTAAAGGGCGTACGGAAGGAAAACGTGTAAAAGATGTAGCATTTCAAGGGAAAACATTAACCGGAAGAGATGTGCGTGACAAATTAGATCTACGCTCCTCTGATTTCACGTGGAAACAAGAGGGAGATAAAATCGTTGTTACGACGAAGGGCTTCGGTCACGGCGTTGGCATGAGCCAATACGGCGCGAACGGCATGGCAGCAGAAGGCAAGAAATATACAGATATCGTCGCTCATTACTACAAAGGCGTTGAAATAAAGACGATGAACGATTATGAAGGTAAGTTGATGGTGAAGAAGTAGGTGTCAGGGTCTCCTGGCACCTGCTTTTTGTTTAAAATATCATAATTTTCCATTAATTGTTTGGTATAATAAGATAAAAAGTATTTGGGGGAGACAAAATGGCGTTACTGGAGTTGAAACAATTAGGTAAGACGAACCAGTTACCGGCAGTTGAAATGAAGGTTGAGAAGGGGCAATGTGTTGTTTTGCAATGTAATAACCATACAGCTAAAGTATTGCACCGCATTATTATTGGTGCAGAAGAAGCTTCAACTGGTAATGTACTATTTGAAGGCGAAGCGATTGGAAAGAAAAATTATTCCCGCATCGGTTTTTGTTTTTTGAAAGATGAAGCATATGATCGTTTGAAGGTAAAGGAATACTTCAAGTTCTTAATAGGGCTTTATGAATCAAATATGAGTACGGAAGAAGTTGTACAATATGTCGGCCTTTTAGATAAATTAAACGTTAAAATAGAAAAACTATCATTTTCAGAGAAACGTCGTCTTCATATTGGGCGAGTTATGATCCATAATCCGGATTTAGTTATTTTGGAAGAACCAGAGCAAAATGTAGATACAGAGAGTACGATTATGATTCGAAAAGCAATTATGAAAATGAAAGAGCAAGGAAAGGCAATTTTTATTACATCATCGTTTCTATCGGACGCCCTTTCGTTAACAGAAGATGTATACATATTAAACAATGATGGTGTGAAAAAAATAGAAATCGAACAAGAAGAAGCAGAAGAAGTCGATGAAGAAAAAGTCATTCAAATGATTCCACAAATGAAGTTAGAAAGAATACCAGCGAAAGTGAACGATAAAATCATTTTATTAGATCCAATGGAAATCCAGTTCATTGAAACGCAAAACGGAGTAACACATATTCATGTGCGTGAAGGTGATTTCGTATGTGCATTAACATTAAGTGAACTAGAAGCGAGATTAACAGGTTTTGGTTTCTTTAGATGTCACCGCTCTTATCTTGTGAATTTACAAAGAGTACGAGAAGTAATTACTTGGACTCGTAACAGTTTCAGCTTAATTTTAGACGACGAAAGAAAAAGTTCAATTCCGCTTTCGAAAGGACGAATGGATGAGTTGAAAGGTGTAATTGGGCTATAAGAAGTACTCCAATAAGCTCAAAATACGATTCATTCACCGGTAAAAATACTCCTTTTACCGGTATTTTACTGCGTAAACCCTTTGATTTTCATATGATGGAGTCAAGAAAAGCGAAACAAACAAACGAAAAGCGCTAAAGCGACTTTCATCTATAAAAGAAAAAAACAAAGGGGATGACGAGATGACATTGGCAATTGAAATGAAAGATGTAATGAAAAGTTTCAACGAAAAAACAGCACTTCGAAATGTAAATATTGAAGTGAAGCAAGGAGAGATTTTTGGATTCCTCGGACCGAGTGGATCTGGGAAAACGACGACAGTAAAAATATTAACTTCTCAATTACTTCATAGCGTTGGAACGGTAAAAGTATTAGGGAAAGATATTACAGGGCCAAGCAGCATCGATTATAAACGAATTGGTATTTTAACAGACAACAGTGGCTTATATGAAAGGCTTAGCATTTATGATAACTTACTATTATTTTGTGACTTATACGATTGTAAAAAAGAACGAATCGATGAAGTACTAGCGCAAGTGAACTTATTAGATGATAAAAAAACATTAGTAAAGAAACTATCAAAAGGAATGAAGCAGCGCGTTACATTAGCTAGAGCAATACTTCATAAACCAGATATTCTCTTCTTAGACGAACCAACATCTGCACTCGATCCAGTTAACGTACAAAACATTCATAAAGTCTTAAAAGATTTAAATAAAGAAGGAACGACAATTTTTTTAACGACGCACAATATGGAAGAAGCAGAGACGCTTTGTAACCGCATTGCCTTTCTATGTAGCGGAGAAATTGTAGCGCTTGATACACCAGAAAATCTTCGCTTGCAGTACGCGAAAGATCAAATACAGGTCGTATTAAAAGATAAGCAAAAAGAAGTCGTGCAAAAAGACGAATTAGGTGCAAAACGCATTTCAGAATGGATGAAAAAAGGCGAGTTACTATCGATTCATTCACACGAACCAACGCTAGGCGATATCTTTATTGAAGTTACTGGGAGGGGATTATAATGACATTTTCAATGAGACGTGTATCAGCTATTTTTAGAAAAGAAGTACAAGATTTTAAGACGAATTCACAAGTGCTGCTAATGGCATCTTTACCAATTATATTTGCATTTATATATAGCAGGTTTGGACAAGGGAGTGCAGGGGTTGGCATTATTACCTTAATGGCCTTTCTATTTGTTGCAGGGTTTGTTCAATCAATGGTAATTGCAGAAGAGAAAGAAAAGCATACGTTACGTGTGTTAATGCTATCACCAGCTTCATCTGTTGAAGTTCTTTTTGGGAAAAGTATATTAACAGTATGTTTAACGTTAGGTATTTCTATTGTAAACTTATTCATTTTGGATCAATTAAGTGGAAATTTCTTATTACTAGCATTTGTTTTCTTATGTGGAACAATTCTATTTACTTTAATTGGAACGATGATTGGATTACTAGCTGAGTCTGTCCCACAAACATCACTAATTGGAATGCCAATATTAATGACGATGTATTTAGCTGTACAATTTGAGCCAATGGTTGAAAATAAAGTAATTAAGACAATGATTAGTTATCTTCCAACATCTCATCTCGAAAAGGCAATTAAAAGCTTAGTAGAGGGTGCAGGATTTAGTAGTATTAGTGGCCATATGATAAATGTTGGAGCTTGGCTTATTATTTCACTTATTGCATGTTTAATCGTGTATAAAAAGAAACAATTAGATTAAAAACTGAGCCGAAATGCTCAGTTTTTTCTTTTTTCTATCATTTCCTCGGAAATTTTACAATTCCTATACATATTTTTACAGATTTTGTCGAAAAGTAATTAGTTATAGGTTGTATAGGATGCGTGAATATTGTTCAAAATGATTGCTGAGGTGATGATGGAATGCGAGGAAGAAATAATAAAAAGTCGCAAAAGGTAGTACATTTATTTCAAAAAAGATGGGTATTTCCGGCACTATACATTGCTTGTGCAGCGGTAATCTTAATGGTTGCGCTATGGTTCCAAGGAGCTAATCCGAAGAAGACTCCGAACCAAGATCAAGCAACGCCGTATACACAAACGGAAGATCCAGCAGTACCAGTAACGAAGTCTTCAGAAGTAGTGAAAATGCCAGCTCCTGCTAATGCGGAAGTAGTTGTACAGAAGAAGTTCTATGAAGATGCAGCAACTGAGGCGGAACAAGAAAAAGCACTTGTCTTTTATAACAACACATATTCCCCGAACAAAGGAATTGACATTGCTGCGAAGAATGGAAAAGAATTCAATGTTACAGCTGCTTTAAGTGGTACAGTAACGAAAGCTGAAAAAGATTCACTTCTTGGTTATGTTGTAACAGTTGATAGCGGAAATGGTGTAGCAGCTTCTTATCAAAGCTTAGGCAGTGTAAAAGTAGAAAAAGGTGCACGAGTTGTACAAGGTGAAGTATTAGGAAAATCCGGTCTAAGTGCCATGAATAAAGAAGCAGGTTCTCACGTTCACTTTGAAGTACGTAAAGACAATGTGGCTGTGAATCCTGAGCGCTACTTAAATAAGTCAGTAGCAGAAATTAAAGCTGATGCAGGTGCTGCAAAGGCAACGAACGCTTCTGGTAAAAAAGCTGATGACAAATCTCAAAAAGAAGAAAAGTCAACGAGCACGAAACCAGAAAGTAAAACAGAAGACAAGTCTCAAAAAGAAGAGAAATCAACTAGCGGTTCAACTAGTGACAAAAAAGAAGAACCGAAGAAAGAAGAAAAATCAACAAATGGTTCTACAGAATCATCTAACAGTTCTTCTTCACAAGAATAAGAAAGTGAAAAAATCAGTTCTCACTAGGAGAGCTGATTTTTTTATTTCTATATAAAAATACTCAATTTCGAGAAAAAAGTTGCAATAACAAGGAAAAATGACGAGATTCTCGAATATATATTACAAAAAGGAGGGGATACTGTGTCATTTTTGTTTGTTCTGTCGACTGCTATTATTTTATTGTTTGTTTTATTTACTTTATATTATTACATTGCCGGTAAGAAAGAGGTTCCCCACCATCAATTGTTAGAAGAAGAGTTAGAACGAGAAGAATGACGCCTTGTATACAAGGTGTCATTTTTTTCGCCAAAATAGTCACTGTTAACGTATTTCTCACAAAAAAACGTAATTTTTCTTAACTTAGTCCGCAAAAATAGTGAACATGTAGCATATATCAGTAGTGCGGGCAATACAATGGTATAAACCAAAGCAAAGAGAGTGTTTGAGGTGAGAAATCGTGAATCATTTCATTATAAATCCAAGAATGTTTAACGCTTACAAACAGCACTCACACTTACTTCTAAGTCGTATGCAGCGAGGCTCATTTCACCCTTCTCACATCCAATTTAGGGAGGCGAGTGGTGTGCACGATTACATCAAAGAGAGAACTATCAAGATTGGTAAGTATATCGTGGAGACAAGAAAGACAGTGCGTGTCATTGCAAAGGAATTTGGGGTATCAAAGAGTACAGTCCATAAAGACTTAACGGAACGTCTACCAGAAATTAATCCAGAGCTCGCAAATGAAGTGAAAGAAATTCTTGATTATCATAAGTCTATTCGTCATTTAAGAGGCGGAGAAGCAACAAAGCAAAAGTATAGAAAAGAAGATGTAGAAAAGCCGGTACGTCAATAAGTATGCGATCGCAAACATTCCGTTTCAATTCGGTAATATTTTTCAGAAGAATTCTTTTTGCGAATATTACGTTTCTGTTAAATTTATGATAAAATCAGAAATTAGGTGTAAAAGAATTCGGGTGTAACCTGATTTTGAATATCGAGGAGGAAAAAACGGGAATGTTTGCGCGAGATATCGGAATTGACCTAGGTACGGCTAACGTATTAATCCATGTTAAAGGTAAGGGTATTGTATTAAATGAGCCATCTGTTGTTGCTATTGATCGTAACACAGGTAAAGTATTAGCAGTAGGTGAAGAAGCAAGAAGTATGGTGGGACGTACGCCTGGTAATATTGTAGCCATTCGTCCACTAAAAGATGGTGTAATCGCAGATTTCGAAATTACAGAAGCAATGTTAAAGTATTTCATTAACAAATTGGACGTAAAGAGCTTCTTTTCAAAACCTCGCATTTTAATTTGTTGTCCAACAAATATCACATCAGTAGAACAAAAAGCAATTCGTGAGGCTGCTGAACGTTCAGGTGGTAAAACAGTATTTTTAGAAGAAGAACCAAAAGTAGCCGCAGTTGGTGCTGGTATGGAAATCTTCCAACCAAGCGGTAACATGGTTGTTGATATTGGTGGAGGTACAACGGATATCGCTGTACTATCTATGGGTGATATTGTTACCTCTTCCTCTATCAAAATGGCTGGCGATAAGTTTGATATGGAGATCTTAAACTACATTAAACGTAAGTATAAGCTATTAATCGGAGAACGTACTTCAGAAGATATTAAAATTAAAGTTGGTACAGTATTCCCAGGTGCACGTAGCGAAGAACTTGAAATTCGCGGACGTGACATGGTAACAGGTTTACCACGCACAATTACAGTATGCTCAGAAGAAATTACAGAAGCATTAAAAGAAAATGCAGCTGTTATTGTACAAGCTGCAAAAGGCGTACTAGAGCGCACACCACCAGAATTATCAGCGGACATCATCGACCGCGGTGTCATTCTAACAGGCGGTGGAGCTTTACTACACGGCATTGACATGCTCCTAGCAGAAGAACTAAAAGTACCAGTATTAATTGCTGAAAACCCAATGCACTGCGTTGCGGTTGGTACAGGTATTATGTTAGAGAATATCGATAGATTACCAAAGCGTGCTTTACGATAAAGTGAAAGGAACTAAGGTGTAAACCTTAGTTCTTTTTTTGTATTTTTATTTTTTTATTTCGATTTTTTGAGAAAATAGAAGAAAAATAAAGAAAAACGAAGAATATAGGTGAAATATTCATATATATGGTTAAATTTAATATTTCCGTATTTGAAAACGTTTATAATATAATGAGTCGAATACGACATTAAGGCAAATCATGTGTTAATACATATTGCCTTTCCCTAATCTGGGCATACACTCTTTTCTACCTCCGTGTCAGTTGCAAGGATATGCAACTATTTTAAGAGAATAGAGTGTATGCATTTTTTTATAAATAGGAAGTAAAGTTTCACTTTATAATGACAAACAATAAACAAAATGGGATAATAGACAATATGTCCAAGTGGTAAGACCAATATTACAAAAGGGGCGATTGTTATATGCTAAATATAGAACAAATTAAAGAAATCATTCCTCACCGCTATCCATTTTTACTTGTTGATAAAATATTAGAAGTAGATGAAGGGAAAAGAGCGGTTGGAATTAAAAATGTATCCGCAAACGAAGAATTCTTTAACGGGCACTTCCCTGACTACGCAGTTATGCCTGGTGTACTTATTGTAGAAGCATTGGCACAAGTTGGAGCAGTTGCTGTATTAAAGAAAGAAGAAAACCGCGGAAGACTTGCTTTCTTCGCAGGTATCGACAATTGTCGTTTCAAAAAACAAGTACGTCCAGGTGATCAACTTCGCCTAGAAGTTGAAATGACACGTGTACGTGGTCCAATCGGAAAAGGAAAAGCAATCGCAACAGTAGATGGTGAAATTGCTTGTGAAGCTGAAATTACATTTGCGATTGGTGATAAAAAAGAATAGATATAAATAAAAAAATCTTTCTGTATATTACAGAAGGATTTTTTTATTTATATATTTTTTGTTTAAAATATTAAAATACAAACTAGTCAGAAAATTTGTTTACAACTAATTTGAATTACCATATAATTACTTTATCGTTTATCTTGCTTTTGAGATAAATGATAAAGGCATAAAAGAAATGAAGCTATTGTCACATTATCACGGTCTTTATATAGGAGAAAATAGAATGGTATGAATTATGGTAAGATATGGGAGATGATGGGCGGATTTACCAGTGGAAATAAGTAGAAAAAAAGTGTAATATATCGATCGTGAATGAATTGGGCGTGTGTATCGAACATATAGAGATAGGGAGAAGGAGTCGCGTTTAAAAAAGGAGACTAGGACATGTTCGGGAGAAAAAAAAGAAAACCATTAAAACAATTAATTACACATAAAGAGCCTAAATCGCGTATTGCAGAACAATACCGCAATATTCGTACAAATATTGAATTTACATCTGTAGATCATCATATGCGTTCTCTTATTGTCACTTCACCGGATCCGGGTGACGGAAAGACGATGACAACTGCAAACTTAGCAGCTGTTTTCGGTCAACAAGGAAAGAAAGTTTTAGTAATCGGAGCTGACCTACGTAAGCCGACGATACAAAACTTATTTGCAATTCATCATTCTAATGGATTAACGAACGTATTATTAGGGCAAGTAAAATTAATGCAATGCATTCAAAAAACAGATATAGAGAATGTATACTTAATGGCATCAGGTCCAATACCACCAAACCCAACGGAACTGTTAGGAAATCGAGTAATGGACGAGGTATTACTAGAAGCATATAACATGTTTGATATTATTTTAATAGACACACCGCCAGTTCTGGCGGTTACAGATGCGCAAATACTTGCGAACAAATGCGATGGAGTTATACTTGTCGTGCGCAGTGAAAAAACAGAAAAAGATAAAATGGTAAAAGCGAAGCAAATATTAGACAAGGCATCTGGTAAACTACTAGGTGTCGTTTTAAACGATAAGAAGGAAGAAAAGGAACAATATGGATATTATTAGAAAATAATGTATGATATAATAAATTTTGTAGCCGATAAGTGTTTTTATCGGCTTTTTTGAATTATTTTAAAATCGATTATTGTATTATACAAAAATCGTGATATAATGGAAATTTTGGAAATTTGTTGGAATGTGTTGTCATATTTAAGATTATTTTGTAAGATTATATGTGCTTGATGTGAATAAATGTCGAACGAAATCAATCAAAATAAAAAATGTAAGATTTATATGTTATAATTTTTCTTATGTGCAAATTTTAGAAAGTTGGAGGAACTTATGGAAGAAACAATTAGTTTGAAAGAGTTATTTCATATTTTAAAAAAACGTTTAGCAATGATCCTCGTAATCGCCTTTGGTGCCGCTATAGTAAGTGCTATCATTAGCTTCTTCTTTATGACACCAATCTATCAATCTTCGACGCAAATTCTTGTTAACCAGAAGAAACAAGAGGGTGCAATGTTCCAAGCTGGTGAGATTCAAACGAATATTCAATTAACGAATACATATAAGGTTATTATTAAAAGTCCAGTAATCTTAGAACAAGTAAATGAAAATTTAAATTTAAATATGACAGCGCAAGCCTTAATGAAGAAGATAAATGTTGCGAATGAAAAAGATTCACAGGTAATCTCTGTAACAGCTGAGGACAAAGATCCAAAATTAGCTCGTGATATTGCAAATGCTACTGCAGATGTATTTAAAGGTGAAGTTGCAAAAATTATGAACGTGGATAACGTAACAGTACTATCTAAAGCAGAAGTTGCAGAAAACCAATCTCCGATTAAACCACGTCCAATATTAAATGTGGCAATTGCCTTCGTTGTTGGCTTAATGGCTGCAGTTGGTCTTGCATTCTTACTAGAATACTTAGATAACACAGTGAAAAAAGAAGAAGATGTAGAAAATTTACTTGGATTACCAGTGTTAGGTATTGTAGCTCGCATGGATGAAGAAACACCAAGTGTGAAATCGCACGCTCCATCATCAAGAAAAGTGAGGGGACAAACAATTGGCTCTTAATTTATTTAAAAAGAAAAAGAATCATCGTCAACGTCGTCAATTAATTGCTCATCAACAACCGAAATCACCAATTTCCGAACAATATCGTAATATTCGAACGAATGTTGAGTTTGCGTCTGTTGATACAAATTTACATTCATTAATGGTAACGTCTGCAAACCCGAGTGAAGGGAAAACAACGACGACAGCGAATATGGCAGTTGTATTTGCTCAACAAGGTAAGAAAGTATTATTAATTGATGCAGATATGCGTAAACCAGCGATGCATCAAATGTTCCAAGTTGATAATATTTTCGGATTGACGAACGTATTAACGCATAGTGAGCGTTTAGAAAAATGTGTACAAACTACATCTGTAGAGAATTTACACTTTTTAGCGTGTGGGCCAATTCCACCGAATCCAGCAGAATTGTTAGGCTCAAAATCAATGCAGGAGCTTCTGGCACAAGCATACAGTACGTACGATTTAGTTATTTTCGATTTACCACCGATTTTAGCTGTTACGGATGCGCAAATTATGGCAAATGTATGTGATGCATCTATTCTTGTCGTACGTAGTGAAGCAACAGAAAAGGAAACGGCGCTAAAAGCAAAAGGATTATTAGAATCTGCAAAAGGTAAATTGTTAGGTGTTGTTCTGAACGATCGTGAACGAGAACATGGCTTATATTATTACTACGGTGCAAAGTAATGAAAAGAGTGAGATATGGGAAGAACATATCTCCTTTTTCCCCTTGAATATGAGGAATATCTCATATTCAAGGGAAAAAAGATTACTATAAGCGAGGGAGGACAAAACAAATGATTGATTTACATTGCCACATTTTATCTGGTATCGATGACGGTGCACAAACAGTAACTGATAGCTTAGCAATGGCACAGCAAGCTGTGGCAGAAGGAATACATACAATTGTCGCAACACCACATCATCAAAATGGAAAATATGTAAATGAGCGTACGTCTATTATTCATCAAGTGAAGCAATTAAATGATGAATTACAACAACATAATATTCCACTTACCATTTTACCGGGGCAAGAGGTCAGGTTATACGGTGATTTATTAGAAGACTATGAAGCTGGTAAAATCGTTACTTTAAATGAAACAAACAAATACATATTTATTGAATTTCCATCTAATCATGTACCTCGTTATACAGAACAACTATTGTATGAACTACGTGTAAAAGGAATGATCCCAATTATCGTTCACCCCGAACGTAATGCCGAGTTAATTGAGCGGCCAGATAAGTTATATAACCTCGTAAATAAGGGAGCTTTAACACAAGTGACGGCAGGAAGTCTCCTAGGTAAATTCGGGAAAAAAATTAAAAAATTTTCACTACAACTTGTTGAACACAATTTAACACATATGATTGCATCAGATGCACATAACACAACGTCAAGAGGATTTCATTTAGAAGAAAGCTATGAACTAATAGAGAAAGAATTCGGTGCAACTGTTATGAATGATTTAAGAGAGAATCCGTATTTAATCATTAGCGGGAAAGCGATTTATAAAGAAGATCCAGAACAAATTCGTCGTAAAAAGCTGTTTGGTATTTTTTAAATAAAGAATTGGTGATGTCTCCTAACCGTTATCAATGGAGGCACTCGGTCGTGCTGTGGGTAGAAATTTTTATTTCGAACCTACCTTAGACGCTTGTCGTCGGGAGTATGACGTGAGGTTGGGTTAGATGCCCATCATTTATTTGTGTTAGAAACTCTACTTATAGAGTTGTAAAGACGACCCTATAAGTAGGGTTTTTGTTATTGTTACATATGGATTAAATAATATATTTGGGGGTACTAGATTTGAAAAAAGTAAGAAAAGCAATTATTCCAGCGGCTGGTCTTGGAACGAGATTTTTACCAGCAACGAAAGCGATGCCGAAAGAAATGTTACCTATTGTTGACAAACCAACAATTCAATACATAGTAGAAGAAGCGATAGAATCAGGAATTGAAGATATTATTATTGTAACTGGAAAAGGAAAGCGTGCCATTGAAGATCATTTTGATCATTCATTCGAACTAGAACAAAACCTTTTAGAAAAAGGAAAGTATGAAATGCTTGAAAAGGTACAAGCTTCTTCAAGAATTAACATTCATTACATAAGACAAAAGGAACCGAAAGGACTTGGACATGCGGTATGGTGCGCGCGTAAATTTATAGGAAATGAACCATTTGCGGTACTACTTGGTGATGATATTGTACAAGCAGAAACGCCATGTTTACGTCAATTAATGGATCAATATGAAGGTACACAGTCGTCAGTTATTGGTGTACAAACAGTACCTGAAAATGAAACACATCGTTACGGTATTATCGATCCAGTTGAACAAAATGATCGTCGTTATCAAGTGCGTCAATTTGTGGAGAAACCAGCGGAAGGCACAGCTCCATCAAATTTAGCGATTATGGGTCGTTACGTATTAACACCAGAAATCTTTATGTTCCTAGAGAATCAACAAACGGGTGCTGGTGGGGAAATCCAATTGACAGATGCAATTCAACGATTAAATGAAATTCAACGTGTATTCGCGTATGATTTCGAAGGCACTCGTTACGATGTTGGGGAGAAGTTTGGATTTATTAAGACGACAATTGAGATGGCACTACAAAATGAAGAATTAAATGTAGAGTTAATGAAATATATGAAGGAACTTGTAAAAAAGGAAGAGGTACATTCGTAAGAGAATGTACTTTTTTATTATGAATAAGATAAGAATTATATAAAGAAGGGAACAGGTATATTGAGTTATCGAAAACGGCTCTCATTATTAATTTTATTAGATTCATTTATCGTATTAACTGCCGTGTATTTAAGTTATTGGTTTATACATCCAAATGTATTAAACAAAATTCCTATGACAGTAGTTATTAGTTCTATGACATTATTGTGTAGTCATCATGTTTTTGCAGCTATTTATAAGTTGTATAACAAGGCGTGGGAATATGCAAGTATTGGTGAATTAAAACAAATATTTAAGGCGATTACGCTATCAATTTTAGTAACAGCAGTTGTTCAACAGATTATAAATCACGATATTTATGTTCGGATTTTAGCAATTGCATGGATGCTACACTTATTATTAATTGGTGGTTCTCGCTTTGTATGGCGTATGTTCCGTGATACATATATTACAAAAGCTGCTGATAAAAAACGAACATTAATTATCGGTGCTGGTTCAGCAGGAACAATGGTAGTACGTCAATTACAACATAATAAAGAAGCAGACCTATATCCAATTGCATTTGTTGATGATGATAGAAATAAACAGAAATTAGAAATTTATAATGTACCGGTTGTGGGTACAACAAATCATATTCAAGAAATTGTGGAAGACAATGATATTGAACATATTATTATTGCTATTCCTTCTTTAAATAGAAATCAAATAAACGAGATCTTTGAGAAGTGTAGAAAAACGAAGGCGAAAACGCAAATTGTACCAATGCTTGAAGATCTTTTAGATGGCAAAGTTTCTGTTAATGAATTCCGAGATGTACAAGTGGAAGATTTATTAGGAAGAGAGCCAATCCAATTAGATGATGCAGGAATTGGAGAAAAAATTGCTGGTAAAACAATTTTAGTAACTGGTGCTGGTGGATCAATTGGATCAGAAATTTGCCGTCAAGTAATGAAGTATAAACCAGCAAAAATCGTACTTTTAGGACATGGTGAAAACAGCATTTATAATATCGAAATGGAAATGCGAGTTACCTATAAAGATACAGTTGAAATTACGACAGAAATTGCTGATATTCAAGATAGACATAAAATCTTTGAAATCATGAAAAAACATCAGCCATATATCGTATATCATGCCGCGGCACATAAACATGTACCTTTAATGGAACGTAATCCTGAAGAGGCTGTAAAAAACAATATTTTTGGCACAAAAAATGTAGCAGAAGCTGCAGATACATTTAAAGTAAATACGTTTGTTATGGTTTCTACAGATAAAGCTGTAAATCCAACGAACGTAATGGGGGCTACGAAACGATTTGCTGAAATGCTTGTTCAACATATGGCGTCTGTAAGTACGGGTACACGATTTGTTGCTGTTAGGTTTGGTAATGTTCTTGGAAGTAGGGGAAGTGTAATTCCTCTATTTAAGAAACAAATTCAAAAAGGTGGTCCTGTAACAGTTACTCATCCTGATATGATTCGTTACTTTATGACAATACCAGAAGCTTCTAGGTTAGTAATTCAAGCTGGTACATTAGCTAGAGGTGGAGAATTATTTGTTCTCGATATGGGTGATCCAGTAAAGATTGTAGATTTAGCTAAAAATTTAATTACTCTCTCAGGTTTTTCTATTGAAGAAATTGGAATTGAATTTACTGGATTAAGACCCGGTGAAAAAATGTATGAAGAGCTATTAAATGAAGGCGAGATTCATCCAGAGCAAATATTCCCTAAAATTCACATAGGAAAGGCTGTTTTAATGGATCAAGCGATTCTAAGACAGTTTATGAATGATTTTGAAGGAATTAGTAAAGAAGAAATAAGAGAACGATTATTAGATATTGCAAATAATAAAGTTAATCTAAAGAACTAATTTAAGGGAAGGAAGTTTTTTAAATGGGAGACAGAATATTTCTTTCATCACCACATATGAGTGATGAAGGTTATGAAATGCGTTATGTTAAGGAAGCTTTCGATACAAATTGGATTGCGCCACTTGGGGAAAATGTAAACGGATTTGAAAGAGAACTAGCCGAGAAAGTTGGGTCTAAAGAAGCTGCAGCGCTATCTTCTGGGACAGCTGCAATTCATTTGGCTTTAAAAGCAGCGGGAGTAGGGGAGGGAGATATTGTTTTCTGCCAAACACTTACATTCTCAGCTACTGCCAACCCTATCGTTTATCAAAATGCTACTCCCGTTTTCATAGATAGTGACTATGAAACTTGGAATATGTGTCCTAAAGCTTTAGAAGAAGCTTTTAAAAAATATCCGAACGTAAAGGCAGTTATAGTAGTTCATTTATATGGTCTTTCTGCGGATATGGATAAGATTGTTGCACTTTGTAAAAAGTATGATGTGGCTTTAATTGAAGATGCTGCAGAATCTTTAGGAACTTATTACAAAGGCAAACATACTGGTAGCTTTGGAGATTACGGTATTTTTTCTTTTAATGGTAATAAAATTATCACTACTTCGGGTGGTGGTATGCTTGTTTCTGATAATGAAGAACGTATTTCAAAAGTAAGATTTTGGGCTACTCAAAGTAGGGATCAAGCAAGACATTACCAACATAGTGAATTAGGTTTTAACTATCGCATGAGTAATGTAGTTGCTGGTATTGGTAGAGGACAGCTTAAAGTGTTAGATCAAAGGGTTCAGAAGAAAAGATACATATTTGATTTTTATAAGAGAGAATTAGAAGGGCTTGAAGGTATTGAATTTATGCCTAGTAATGAGTGGAACGAACCAAACTATTGGCTAAGTTCTATGACACTAAACGGTAAGATTCGCCCAATTGATGTAATGGAAGCTCTTGAAAAAGAAAATATTGAATCTAGACCAGTTTGGAAACCTATGCACTTACAACCATTCTTTGAGAAATATGATTTTGTTGGTACAGATGTATCAGAAAGACTTTTCGAGAATGGTGTTTGTTTACCAAGTGATACAAAAATGACAGATAAAGATTTAGATAGAGTTGTGAAAATTATTAAAGGGTTGTGGATCGCGTAATGAGGAGTTCTAAAGTTGGCATCTATAGACGGTTTGTAAAAAGACCCATGGATTTTATGCTGTCTTTAATTGCTATTATAATGCTTAGTCCAGTATTCCTTATCGTTGCTTTTCTTGTGAAAACAAAGTTAGGTAGTCCGGTATTATTTAAACAAGAGCGACCGGGATTAAATGGAACTATTTTTAAAATGTATAAATTTAGAACAATGACAGATGAAAAAAATGAAAATGGCGAGCTACTACCGGATAGTGTAAGGCTTACTAAGTTCGGTAAATTTTTACGTTCGACATCACTTGATGAATTACCAGGTCTGTTTAATATTTTTAAAGGTGATATGTCAATTATAGGACCAAGGCCTTTATTAGTTCAGTATTTACCACTATATAATGAACATCAAAAGCGTCGCCATGAAGTTAGGCCTGGATTGTCAGGGTTAGCACAAGTTAACGGTCGGAATGCTATTAGTTGGGAAGAGAAATTTAATTACGATGTAGAGTATGTAGATAATGTAAGTTTCACTACAGATTGGAAGATTATCCTTTTAACAATTAAGAAAGTTTTTATTAGAGAAGGAATTAATTCAGAAACTGCTGCAACAATGGAGCCATTTAAGGGAAATCAAAAAGGAAGTATAGAGTTATGAAAAAAAAACTTCTTATAATAGGTGCTGGCGGACATGGAAAGGTTATTGCTGATATTGCATTAAAAATGAATAAGTGGGAGTATATTGCTTTTCTTGATGATAGTGAACATGCAAAAACTTCAATGGGTATAGAAATTATTGGAGAATCCACAGATGTTTCGAAATTCATAAAGGATTACGATGTTTTTGTGGGCATCGGTAATAATACTATACGTGAAAAGATTCAAGAACAAATTGAATCTCAGGGGGCAAGTATACCAGTTTTAATTCATCCATATGCAGTTATTGGGGAACAGGTTTTTTTAGGAGCAGGAACAGTAGTTATGGCAGGAGCTATAATTAACTGTTGCACTAAAATTGGAAAAGGTTGCATCATTAATACTGCTTCTACAATAGATCATGACAATGTAATTGAGGATTATGTTCATATATCACCAGGTGCAAATTTGGCAGGAGCAGTTAGAGTTGGTAGAAGCACATGGTTAGGAATTGGTAGTGTAGTAAGTAATAATATTAACATTCCTGATAAATGTAGAATAGGTGCTGGCTCGGTTGTTATTAAAGATATAACAGAATTAGGGACATACGTGGGAGTTCCAGCTAGGAGAATACAGGATGAAAAAGGTTTTAATATTAGCGAATAATGATGTTGGTTTATATAAATTTAGGAAAGAACTTATTCAAGAATTAGTGAAAGAATATAAAGTCTATATTTCACTCCCAGATGGTGAGTTTATACATCAATTAAAAGAAATAGGATGTAAGTTCATTAATACACCGATTAGTAGAAGGGGTACTAATCCAATAACTGACATAAAATTATTTATGAACTATAAAAAAATTATTAAAGAGGTAAAACCTGATGTGGTGTTAACCTACACAATAAAACCTAATGTATATGGTGGTTTAGCTTGTAGGATGGCTGGTATTCCTTATGTATGTAATATTACTGGTCTTGGGACGGCGGTAGAAAATGATGGGATATTACAGAAAGTTACCTTATTCCTATATAAAAACGCCCTAAAGGATGCGAAATGTGTATTCTTTCAAAATGAAGCAAATAAAATCTTTTTTAGTGCAAAAAAGATTGTTAAGGGAAACTCAAGATTGATACCAGGATCTGGTGTTAATCTTAATTATTATCCTATACTGGAATATCCAATAGATAAAGAGGTTAACTTTTTATTTATCGCTCGTGTAATGAGGGAAAAAGGTATTGATCAATATTTAGATGCTGCTAAATACATAAGAGAGAAATACCCAAATACTATATTTCATATTTTAGGATTTTGTGAAGGTGAATACGAAGAAAAATTAAAGATAATGCAGGAAAAAGGGATAATTCAGTATCATGGAATGCAAAGTGATATAAGAGAGTTCCATAAAATTTCTCATTGTACTATTCATCCTACATATTATCCAGAAGGTATGTCCAATGTATTACTCGAAAGTGCTGCTTGTGGAAGACCTATTATTACCACTGATAGAAGTGGTTGTAGGGAAATTGTGGAAAATGGGGAGAATGGTTTAATTGTCAAACAACAGGATAGTCAGGACTTAATAGAAAAAATAGAATACTTTTTAAGTATGAATTGGCAAGAGAAAAAGAACATGGGCTTAGCGGGGAGAAAAAAAGTTGAAAGGGAATTTGATAGAAACATTGTTCTGAATGCTTATCTAGACGTAATAAACAGTGTACAGAAATAATTATAGGTAAGAGGGTTATATGATATTATGATTAATTCTAAGTCTATGTTACTTAAGGTTATATCGGTTTTTATGGGATCAGCATTTTTTATGGCATCACAATTTTTAATAATAATAATATTGGCGAGATTAGGTAATGCTGAAGTTGTTGGAGAGTTTGGATTAATGCTAGCGATTACAGGTCCTGTATACATGTTTTTTACGATGCAAATTAGAAATAAAGTTACCAGTGAAGAAAGTAATTCATCTGCGTATATTGAAATCGTATTTTTAAATGTAATATTAGCAACTATAGTATCCTTAGGCATTTGTTTTATTACAAAAGCTAGTTCGGATGTAATACAATTAGTATTTATCTACTTGTTAGCAAAAAATGTTCAATTAGTTTCTGAATTAGTTTATGGTATTTTGCAACAACAAGAAAAGCTTCACGAGGTAGGGTTTTCAAATTTTATAAAAGGTATTTCATCAACTTTTTTATTTTTTATTTTTTACTACTTCACAAGAGATATTTTATTGGCCACTCTTAGTATAGGATTATCATGGTTAGCAACTCTTTTAATATACGATATTTCTAAAATTAATGTGAATAAGAAGAGAAATATTAAAGATTACCTGAAATTACCTAATGATATAAAAAAGGTTAGTTATTTATATAGGTCCTTGTTACCTTTAGGAATTATCTCACTTCTATATTCATTAAATACAAATATAACTAGATATTTTATTACTTATTATACTGATACAGAACAATTAGGTTATTTTACAGCTCTCTCGTATCTGATGATAGCAGGAAATACCCTCGTTGGGGCGATAGGGCAGTCGTTTTGCAATAGGTTATCTCGTTATAGTGATAGAGGGTCGAAAATTGATTTTAATAAATTATTTAATAAACTAGTTGCCTTTGGCTTGATGTTAGGTCTAATAAGTACATTATTGACCTTTTATCTTGGAGAGTTCTTATTGTATATTCTCTTTGGGTCAGATTATATTGAATATTCTTCACTTTTAACACTTTTAATGGCAGCGACTATTTTTAGATATCCTGCTGAGTTTATGGGATACGCAACTATCGCTACTAAAACTTATAAGAATGAGTTACCTCAGCTTATTTTCATGTTAATTGCAACATGTATTTGTGCATTTTTACTAATCCCGATATGGGGATTATACGGTGCTGCTGTTACATTACTTGTAGGCTCTTGTATTACTGCAATTGGAAGATTTGTAATAATTTTAAGGGTGAATAAAGAAAATGAAAGGAAAGTAAGTTATGAAGCACAGTAACATGAGAAATAGTGGGAATGTAATTTCATTCCCACTATTAATTAATGTATTACTCGTAGCCCTACTTGTAATACTTAGTTCAATATCACTTTTATTTTTTAGCACCAATGAAGTAGTTGCTTTAATCCCAATTGCAATTACAGCTTTATTTATCATCCGAAGAATAATATTAATAATTTTTCGTAAGATACCCACTTTGGATATTTGGGCTATTTTTACGTATACTTCAATACTAATTTTTATCTATTCTCCATTGTACCATCTAATAACGCATCAGCCGATTGCGAATAATTTACCATCAGATTTTACAAACCTAATAGCTATTATCGCTTGGACTTCATTACCGGTGATACCATTGTTTTATTTTGGGGGCTATATTAGAAAAAATATTAAATGGAGGATAAAAAAAGAAGCTTTTAAGAATAAAGAAATAAAAGTACCTAATATTTCTTTCATCGCTTTAGTTTATATACTGGTTGGTTTTAGTGCAAATATAATTATAGAGTCAGGGATAGGCTTAGGTGTATTAACGGGTACTCTTTATGTTTTAAATGATTTTTTTAGTGTAGGATTAATATTTTTATATTTTAATTGGGCTAGTAAAGTCACTAAGAAAGGTAAGAATGTAAAGTTTCTGGGGTTAATATATTTACTAGTTATTGTGGTCTTAATTTCTTTATTTAACTTAGATAGAGGTAGCAGATTTTTTATTCTAGTTTATGCATTTTGGGGATTACATATCTATGTAAATTATTTGAATAAAAAATTTAATATTACAAAGTTAATAGTAATTACAATTATATTAATACCATTACTCACACAATATAAATTATTCAAGTATTCGGAATATAGCACTGATTATTTGGTAGATAGTAATTACCGAGAGTCTATTCAAAATCAATATGAACAATTGACACCCGGTTATACAATTGCTACAGATTTAGGGCGCTATTATATTTGGATGTTATATTATAAGGAATTACAACCTAATGGTAATATTGATTACCAGCATGGAAAGACCTATGTAGACGCTGCTTTAACTATGTTACCTAGTTGGATTGTACCTAATAAGCCTCCGGGTATGATTGCCTTGTCTCATGATGCGGAATCTGGTAGAGGGTTTTATGAACAATATAGGCCTACTACAGCAAAAATAGGAGGATTCTGGGCAGAAAGTTATGTGAACTTTGGCTTTTTAGGAATATGGACTTTAGCAATTATATTTGGCTATTTCCTAGAACTTATAAATGAAGTAATAAATAGAAATAAATTTGGGAGTATTACACCCGTTGTAGCGGGTTTGTTAGTTACATTTGGTGCGGAATTTTTACTGCACGATTCAAGGTTAATATTATGGCATGTTACAAAGGATTTATTTTTAATCTTCCCATTAATAATATATATAAAATTTAAGAAAAAGAGGTTTAATGCATGAAAATAATTTTTGCTATAAGTTCACAATACTATGAAAGTGAAGGTGGGGTTTGGACAACGACATCATATAATAATACGATGTGGGATGAGTATCTTAAAAGTTTTAATGAAATTTTTGTCTTAGCTCCATTAAAAAAAGTAAATGAGCTTCCAACTGGATGTAAAAGAGCTGATAATAAGAATGTTAGGTTTATTGACTCATCTGTTATTAAGAAAATGGATGCGATGGGTATAATAAAGTTAAGAAATAAGATTAATTTATTAGTTAAATCATTAGATGGTGGGATATTACATAGTCCATCATTTGAAGCAGAGTTGGCGTTCGGTGCTTTAAAAAAATATAAAAAGCCTTATGTTGTTGAAAGTAGAGGCGAGCAATCAATGCACGAAGGCTTTTTAAAGGCTAGAGGTATTCCTTTTGCCAAGTTCGTAAAGCAAATTTTTTTAAAAATGCATATGAAGCATCTTGAAGGAGCATACGGATGTATTTATGTTTCTGATACTTTAAAAGAAAGATATGCACCCAAAAATATAATTAAAGCAGCAGTAATAAGTGATTTAAGATTACCGGATTCCTTTATTAAAGCACCAAGGGTTTGGGAGCAAACTTCAGAACCCTTTAAGATAATTAATGTAGGTAATTTAAGTCCTTATAAGGATCAAAGAACTTTAATAAAGGCAGTTCATTTTATTATAAAAAACTTTAATTATAATATTCAATTAAATATAGTAGGGAAAGGTCCCCTTGAATCAGAATTAAAACAGTTTGTAAAAGAGTTGGAAATAGAACAATATGTAAAATTCCATGGTTTTGTATCATGGGGAGAGGAACTTTTTAGTTTATATGATCAAAATGATTTATTTGTCCTATCTTCTCTTACAGAAGGTATGCCAAGGGTAGTACTTGAATCATTAGCTAGGGGATTACCAGTAGTATCAACAGAGGTTTCTGGATCAATTGAAATTTTACCTAAAGAGTGTATAGCTCCTGTTGGTGACTATGAGAGATTAGCTCAAGCAATTAGAAGATTAATGGAATCTCCTTCCTTACTAAGTGAACTTTCTAATTTAGGAATTAATGTGATTAGGAATTATAGAGAGGGGATTTTAAAAGAAAAAAAGATAAACTACTTTAACGAATTTAAAGAAGCTTTTAAGGTGGATGTAGATTGATGAAAGAGCCATTAGTTAGTATTATAATACCAAGTTATAATCCGGGACGATTAATAGAATTTGCGGTGAAAAGTGTAGAAAATCAAACATATAAAAATAAAGAAATTATTATTATAGACGATGGGTCAACGGATGGAACGCTGGAATGGTTAGAAAATAATAAAGAAAGATTTAAATATGTTACTCAAAAAAATAGTGGAGCTTCTAGTGCAAGAAATAAAGGTGTAAATATTGCTACCGGGGATTTTATTGCTTTTCTTGATGCTGATGATATTTGGTTTCCTAATAAACTTGAAAAACAAATGGGAATTTTTAAAGAGGAACAGGATATTTCTTTTGTATTTTCAAACGGTTTAATAATACATGATGATATTGAAGTAGATAGTATAATTTTAGAAAATCATGAAAAAGTATTTGATTTATACACTTTACCACCAAAAATAGTAGATTTTGATTGGAATTTTCGTATTCATTCAGTTCCTACTAGTAGTCTTATTGTAAGGAAAGATGATTTTATTAAGGTTGGTGGATTTCCTACCCTAATTCAGGGAGAAGATTTTGCTTTAGTACAATTATTATTGGCTTATAATAAGGGGTATGCTTTTAAGGAACCTTTAATGTGTTATAGGAGACATCAGAATAATACAAGTTCGTCCATAAAAAAGGTATCTATGAAAAAAAGGCTAGGGAAAATTTTAAATAAGGATTTGGCAAGAATTACACTGTTTAATATTTTAAAAGAAAATAATCATCCAGTGCCAAAAATTATTAATAGATATAGAGTTTATCCAGTCCCTTGTAGAATGCTTGTTTTGTTTATTTGGAGATTTAAGTATGGTGCAAACAAAAATAAAGTAAAACGGGATATTATTAATTATTTAACGGGGAGGGCTTGAAAAAGTTGAGAGGAAGAGAAAAAGCAAAGAAATTCCAAATTTTTTTAAGAATAGTGATAGGAATTTGGGGTTTATTTCCACGGAAGGTATTGTATTCCTTATTGGTGTTAAATCGAAACGTGCCAGGTTATTTAGGGTTAGGCATAAGATATACTATATTTAAGGTTTTATGTAAATCTTGTGGAGAGAATGTTGTAATTGGACCCGGGGTATATTTCTTTAAGCTAGAAAATTTAGTAGTAGGAGATAATGTTAGTTTTCACCCTTTATGTTATATTGACGCTACTGGTGGAGTAGAAATACAAAAAGATGTTTCTATTGCACATAATTGTACGATTGTTTCCTTTGAACATGATTATACATCTGGAACTATATATAGGGATAATCCAGTAATCCCTAATTCTATTAGTATAGGCTCTAATGTTTGGTTAGGAGCAGGGGTAAGGGTTTTATCAGGAACGACTATTGAAAATAATGTTGTTATTGGTGCTGGTTCGATTGTTAAAGGTAAGATTAATAAAGATTCATTATATGCTGGGGTACCAGCTAAAAAGATAAAGGGGATTTAGTTTTATTTTAGTGGGATACTAAATGATGGGCTTTTCTTTATGAAATGAATATTGGGCAATAATACACAATAGTAGAATTCTTGTCTCTTCTATATTATTGAGGAATATAGAATTGTTAATTATCATATGAAGAGGAAGGTAAATATGTACAAAATAGCAGTAGCAGGAACTGGATATGTCGGTCTAGTGGCTGGTGTATGTTTCGCAGAAGTTGGACACCAAGTAACTTGTGTCGATATTGATGCAGAAAAAGTTGAATTAATGAAGTCTGGTGTTTCACCAATCTATGAAGCGGATTTAGAGGGTTTAATGCAAAAAAATTACGCTGCTGGAAGAATTAATTATACAACAGATTATAAATCAGCATATAAAGATGCAGATGCTATCTTTATTGGAGTTGGAACTCCAGAACAAGCAGATGGTTCTGCTAATCTTTCATATATTGCAACTGTTGCAAAACAAATTGCTGAAAGTGTAGAAAAAGATTGTCTCGTTGTTGTAAAATCAACTGTTCCAATTGGAACAAATGATAAAGTTGAACAATTTATTCAAGACTTTTTAGTTAATGATGTGAAAGTAGAAGTTGCATCAAACCCAGAGTTTTTAGCTCAAGGTTCCGCTGTTCATGACACGTTATATGCAGAAAGAATTGTTATCGGTACTGAAAGTAAATGGGCGGAAGAAGTATTAATGAATCTTTATAAACCATTTCATTTACCTATCGTTTCAGTTAATAGACGATCCGCTGAAATGATTAAGTACGCTTCCAATGATTTCTTAGCTCTTAAAATTTCTTATATGAATGATATTGCAAACCTTTGTGAGCTAGTTGGTGCGGACATTCAAGATGTTGCAAAAGGCATGAGTTTTGATGAGCGTATTGGAAGTAAGTTCTTAAATGCAGGTATTGGTTTTGGTGGTTCATGCTTCCCTAAAGATACTAAAGCATTAGAGTATTTAGCGCGACAAAATGGCTATGAACTAAGAACCATAAAGGCTGCAATTGATGTGAATAAGGATCAAAAGACTTTATTATACAAAAAGGCGAGCCAAAGGTTAATTACTTTTAATGGTCTTAAAGTGGCGGTACTAGGTTTGACATTTAAACCTGGTACAGATGATTTAAGGGAAGCTGCCTCTCTTGAAAATATTCCTCTACTACTAGAGCAAGGTGCAGACATTTATGCTTTTGATCCGGTCGGTGCAAATAATTTTGCGAAAGTATATCCTGAGGGAAGAAATAAAAATGGGAATATCACATATGTTACAGACATTGAACAGGCATTAGAAGGGGCTAATGTTTGTTTTATCTTCACCGAGTGGGGAGAAGTGAAAGCACTAACTCCAGAGATGTATAAAAAGTTAATGAGAACACCACTAATTTATGATGGAAGAAATATTTATGATGTTCAAGCAATGCAAGAAGTGGGCATAGAATATCATTCCATTGGCAGAAAATCAACAAATAGAGATCGTATGAAGGAGTTGAATAACATTGAACTACAAGCCTCTAGATAATAGTAAAATATATCTTATTACTGGAGCAGCTGGTTTTGTAGGATATTTTTTATCTAAAAAACTACTAGAACAAGGGTGCCAAGTAATAGGTATTGATAATATAAATGACTATTACGATGTGAAACTTAAATATGCTCGTTTAGAGAAACTTAAGCCATATGAAACGTTTACCTTTATTAAAGGTGATATTTCTGATAAGGATATGATTACTAAGGTTTTTAAAGAGTACAAGCCAAATATTGTAGTGAATTTAGCCGCGCAAGCTGGTGTGAGATATTCAATTGAAAATCCTGATGTATATATTCAAAGCAATATTATTGGTTTTTATAATATCTTAGAAGCATGTAGACATTATCCAGTAGATCATCTTGTATATGCATCATCAAGTTCTGTTTATGGTGCTAATAAAAAAGTTCCATTTGAGGAAACAGATTTTGTAGATAATCCGGTATCACTGTATGCATCTACTAAAAAATCAAATGAGTTAATGGCACATACGTATAGTCACTTGTACAAGATTCCTGCAACTGGGTTGCGTTTCTTTACAGTATACGGACCAATGGGGCGTCCGGATATGGCTTACTTTGGTTTTACAAATAAGTATTTCAATGATGAATCCATTAAGATATTTAATAATGGTGACTTTGCAAATGATTTATATCGTGACTTTACTTATATAGATGATATTGTTGAGGGGATTCAACGTCTTTTAAGCAATCCGCCTATAGAAGATGTAAAGCATAAAGTATTTAATATCGGTAATAATAACCCTGAAAAGTTGATGGTATTTATTAAAGCATTAGAGAAAGCATTGAGTAACTCATTAGGAAGAGCAGTAGAGTTTAAAAAGGATTTTGAACCTATTAAGCCAGGTGATGTACCGGCTACTTACGCATCAACGGATTTGTTGCAGAAAGCTGTGGACTTTAAACCTGAGACATCTATCGAAAAGGGCTTACAAGAGTTTACTAATTGGTATGTAGATTACTATAAAGTAAAATAATTAAAGGCCTACGGGAATGATAATATACTAGTTATAGAATATCATTCCTAGTATAATGGACTAAATTAGTATTTGTATTATCTGGGGAAATCCGGAATAATGGAAAGAAGAGGTCTATAGCAATGAAAAAGAAAATCCTATTATGGATACTAGGGATTATAGGGGTAATAATTATAGGCGGTGGAGTATATGCCTATAATGTATATTCAAAAGTCTCAAAAACATTAGAAGAAGTTCATAAACCATTAAAGCGCGATGAAGGCAATAAACAAGAAGAAAAAATCAGTAAATCTGAACCAGTTTCAATCCTATTATTAGGAGCCGATGAACGTGGTGATGATAAAGGTCGCTCAGATTCTTTAATGCTTATTACATTAAACCCTAAAAATAATTCAATGAAAACAGTAAGTATCCCTCGTGATACATATACAGAAATTGTTGGAAAGGGAAAAAGTGATAAGATCAACCATGCCTATGCATTTGGTGGCGTTGATATGTCTGTAGCGACAGTAGAAAAATTCTTAAATGTACCGATTAACTATTATATTGAAGTGAATATGGAAGGATTTAAAGATATTGTTGATGCAGTCGGTGGAGTAGATGTAAATAATGATTTAGAGTTTACACAAAATGGTCATCATTTTGCTAAAGGCAATGTACATTTAACAGGTGACCAAGCTCTAGCATTCACACGTATGCGTAAAGAAGATCCTCGCGGAGACTTCGGACGCCAAATGCGTCAACGTCAAGTGATGCAAGCTGTTATTAAGAAAGGTGCAAGCTTCTCTTCTTTATCAAGCTACGGTGATGTGTTAACAGCGATTCAAAAGAATGTGAAGACAAACTTAACACAAGATCAAATGTTTGATATGCAAAAGAATTATAAAGATTGCTTGAAAAATAGTGAGGATATTCAAATTCCAGGTGACGGTCACAAAGCCGCTGATGGTATTTGGTACTACTATGTTCCAGATGCAGCGAAACAAGATTTAACGAATAAGTTAAGAGCGCATCTTGAAGTGACTAAGTAATATGTAATAACCCAACTCCTTTGGTAGGAGTTGGGTTTATTTTTGCGTGAATTTATATTAGTATTATATGTTGTGAGAATAATAGATGAGGTGAATCGATGAATAAGAAAGCAGTACTTGTCCTAGTTATTTTTGTATTGTTTGTCGCTTCGGTTGTGAGCGGTAAATTATATTGGAATAAGAAGATTGCGAATGCGACGGGACAGACGAGTGAAGTAACGAAAGCGAAGTCTGAAGTGAAAGATAGTGGAACGAAGAAATCAGAGAAGAAACAAGATGCGAAGTCATCTTTTAATGAAGCATATGCGAAGAATTTACCAGATGAAGTGAAAGAGAAGTTAAAGAAAGCCGCTGAAGATAAAAAGGCAGTAAATCTTGTTATTGTTGGTGATGAAGCTTCTTCATCTGAAAAAGGTGCTTGGGCAGCTAAGTTAACGGCTAACCTAGATGCTTCTTATGGTAAAGGTTTATGGAATGTGACGGTAAAGGAATATAAGGGTGAAAGTACAGACGAGTTAATTACGAATAAACGTGATAAAGAGATTGCGAAAGAAAAGCCAGATGTGATTTTATTTGAACCACCATTTATTACTGACAATGGTAAAACTGGTAATGGAAACTCTGTTGCGAGTACACAGAAGTTTGTTCAAGCACTTGCTACTAGTGCAAAGGGTGCTACGATTATGATTCAGCCACCAAACCCAGTGTATGGTGCGAAGAATTATCCGAAAGCAATTGAGGCGTTAAAGCAATTTGCGATGCAAAATAATTATACATATATTGATCATTGGGGAGCGTGGCCAGATGCAACAACAAAGGCTATCCTACCATACTTAAAAGAAGAGTTTGGTTTCCCAACTGCTAAAGGTCACGAAGTTTGGGCACAATATGTAACGGATTATTTCGTTGCTAAGTAATAAAGGTACACAAAAGGTATACGAGCAGTCGTATACCTTTTATAATAAGAGAGTGAATAAAAAATCCTAATATATAGTAGGAGGAAGACAATGAGTTCAATCCTAATCTGCGGCGGAGCTGGTTATATCGGTTCTCACGCTGTGAAAAAATTAGTAGACGAAGGTTTATCTGTAGTAGTAGTAGATAACTTACAAACGGGTCATGAGGATGCAATTACGGAAGGTGCGAAGTTTTATAATGGTGACCTTCGTGATAAAGCATTTTTAAGAGATGTGTTTACACAAGAAAATATTGAGGCTGTTATGCATTTCGCAGCTGATTCTTTAGTTGGAGTTAGTATGGAGAAGCCTCTTCAATATTATAATAATAACGTGTATGGTGCACTTTGTTTATTAGAGGTAATGGATGAGTTTAAGGTAGATAAGTTTATTTTCTCTTCTACTGCGGCAACGTATGGTGAGGTAGATGTAGACCTTATTACTGAGGAAACGATGACAAATCCAACGAATACGTATGGGGAGACGAAGTTAGCAATCGAGAAGATGCTTCATTGGTATAGCCAAGCTTCTAATTTACGTTATAAGATTTTCAGATACTTTAACGTGGCGGGTGCAACTCCAAATGGTATTATTGGGGAAGATCACCGCCCAGAGACACATTTAATTCCTCTTGTATTGCAAGTGGCGTTAGGTCAACGTGAGAAGATTATGATGTTTGGTGATGACTATAATACACCAGATGGTACTTGTATCCGTGATTATATTCATGTTGAAGATTTAGTAGCGGCTCACTTCTTAGGTCTTAAAGACTTGCAGAACGGCGGAGAGAGTGATTTCTATAACTTAGGAAATGGTAATGGTTTCAGTGTAAAAGAAATCGTTGATGCAGTTCGTGAAGTTACAAATCATGAAATTCCTGCTGAGGTAGCACCACGTCGTGCGGGAGATCCAGCACGTTTAGTTGCTTCTTCTCAGAAAGCGAAAGAGAAGTTAGGTTGGGATCCTCAGTATGTAAATGTGAAGACAATCATTGAGCATGCTTGGAATTGGCATCAGAAGAAACCTAATGGGTATGATAAGTAAGACTAATAAGTGAAGGAGAGGGTATTGTCGTTCAACATATGTTCGACAATACTCTCTCTTTTTTTATAAGATTTTTGCTATACTAAACTGTACTATAATACAGGATGGAAGGAGGAGAACAATGAAAATACTTGTAGTGGATGATGAGTCGAGTATTCGTAATTTGATTCGGATGCAGCTTGAGATGGAAGGATATGAAGTGCTTACGGCGGCTGACGGGAGAGAAGCTTTAGAGAGATGGAAGGAAGGGCCGGATGTTTTGATTTTGGATGTTATGCTTCCAGATACAGATGGGTATGAGTTGCTTCGTTTGTTCCGTGAGAAGGATCGGGATATTCCAGTACTCATGTTAACTGCGAAGAGTCAGATGAATGATAAATTGCTTGGTTTGCAGCTGGGTGCTGATGATTATGTGACGAAGCCATTTAATTATGCGGAGCTTATTCTTCGGGTTAAGAATATGGCGCGGCGCGTGAAGAAGACAGAGGTAACGGTAAGTCATGAAGTAATCGAGGCGGGAGAGATAACGATTTGTCCTAAGGAAAGAAAAGTGCATGTGAGTGGACAAGAGGTTCAGTTAACGTACAGAGAGTTTAATTTATGTCAGTTGTTTGTTTCAAATCCGCAACGTGTATTTATGAGAGATGAGTTACTTGAGAAAGTATGGGGATTTGAATATATCGGAAATACGCGAGCGGTTGATATTATGGTACAAAGACTGCGGAAGAAGTTAGGGAATAGCGGAGAATATATTAAGACAATTTATGGCGTTGGCTATAAACTAGATTGTTAAGTGGTGATGGTATGTCTTTAAAAAGAAATATGGTATTTGGAATCGTTGGACTGTTAATCCCGATTTTTGTCCTTTTGTACGCAGTTGTTTATATTACGTTAGAAAAGAATATGTATCATAACGCAGCAAATTCTTTGGAAAAGTTAAGTGTAGAAGCACAAATTTATACGATGAATTATTTAGAGAAGGAAGCAGAGGTAGAGACGCTCGGTCCGAATTCACTTTTAATTGCTTCGTATTTAGCGAAGCGCATGGATGTCCGTGTACAGATGATTGGGAAGAATGGAGATGTTGTTGCGGATACGCAAAAGGGAGCGCTTCTTCATCGGAATATTGATATTGAGAGTTCCTTGAAGGGAAAGAAATCGTATGTGTTTGAAGAGGGAGACCCAGCTCCAATTCTTTTGTTTTCAAGCCCGGTTTATTATGGAAACGATGTCATTGGTAGTGTTCGTTTTATAAATGAGTTAACGGGTGAGAAGGAAGTTTTAACAAATGTTGGTTGGACGTTTTTAATGACGTCTCTTTGTCTCGTAGCTGCAGGTATTTTCTTTGCAATTCGTTTGGCAAAGTCTCTTCATAAGCCGATTGATCAGTTAAGACAAATGGCGCACCGGCTTGCGAATGGTGATTATAAAAGTAAGATTGAGTTAAATGAATATGTGGAAATTGCGCAGCTTTCAGCGTCTTTTAATGCGATGGCTGATGGGATTGAACTACATATTAAGCAATTGAAGGAAGAGAAAGAGAAGCAGAAAGATTTCTTAGACCGTATTACGCATGAGCTAAAAACACCGCTAACGGCGATTATTGGCTATGTGGATTTAATTCCGAAGTTAAAGGCGAAGGAAGATGTACAGGAGAGCTTGCGTTATGTAGCTGTAGAAAGTGAGCGTTTATTATCACTTGTAGAGGAATTACTTAAGTCTTCAAAGTACGGGACGAGTACGTTTGAAATATCACCTACAGTTGTGAATATAAAGGAGTTAGCCGAAGAAGCAGTTTCAATCGTGAAACCTCGTCTGCAGAAGTTTGAGATTGAAGTTATCAATGAGTTAACAGATGTATATGTTGTTGCCGATTTCGATAAGACGAAACAGATTTTCTTAAACGTACTTGATAATGCGATAAAATATAGCGATGCTACGCAAATTCGTATGAATGTCATTGTAAATGAGCGTGAGGCGAAGGTGTTTGTTCATGATGATGGCATTGGTATCGATGAAGGGGTGCTGGCAGAGTGGAATGAATCGCCAGAAGGGAAGGTACTTTCTTCAAGTTACGGGAATGGGTATGGTTTGTATATTTGTCAGGAGATTATGAATAAGCAGGGCGGAAGTATGCGGATTGAGAGTAGTGAAGAGGTTGGTACTACCATATTTATTACATTCTTACTTCCGAGACGGATGGAAGACATAAAAAACTTGAAAGCGGTTAAATGATACATTTATGAAACAATTATGCGATATTTTCGAAACAACGTTTTTTTATCTTGGAGGTAGGCAGAAATGAAAAGGCTATCATTTCAAATTCTTATGTTTGTCTTTTGTATCATTGTTTCTCTTATTTTGTTTTATGTGATGGAGAAGCAAATATATAATCGGATCACAATTGTGAATGACAAACAAGCTGTTTTACAAAGAGTGAATGAATCCCTGCCTACTGAAATGAAGGTTAGGCATGAAAAGTGGGGAGAAATTGTTATAACGGATGAAGTTCGTTTGCATACGATTGTTTCATTTTTTGACCGAATTCAAATCAATCCGAGTGAAGCTAAGAATCAAGAACAAGTATTTACTGGAGAAGTAACGTACTTGAATGGTCAGAAGCGTACTTTTGCAGTAGGTGACTTGTTCCAGTACGGGGCTGATATGTACGGAAAGAATGGTACGGATCCAATGATTTCAGCATTGCAAACGTATTTGTTAAGCCTGTATTACACACCAGAACGTATTCATGATTTTTTTGCGTCAGCACAGGATGTCATAGTACGTCAAGGTGATGTAGAACGTGCGATGAATCTTACGCACATACTTGATTCGATTCGGTATGCAAAGCAAATTACAGATTACGGAGAAATTCAGAAGTTATTACAATCACAGAATGAACCGATCGCTTATGTTACCGCTTATAAAACTGGTAAGCGTATAAAGAATGAGCGTGAAGACATTCTTACTATTTCTGTGTATCCATCGTATTTTGTTGTGCAATATCTCGGTGATAATAATGGGAATGTCATGTATATGAAAAGCTCCCTCGCAAATGTATTTGTAAAGGAGAATGTGTCATGAGAAAGATAGCCTTTTTCTTCTTTTTGCTAGTAATTGGAGGAGCGATGTCTAGTTGCTCTCGAGATACGACCTCTATTAAATATAATAAAAGTGGTCTCCCTATTTTGAATGATCGTCATCTTGTTGCGTATGTAGCGGCTCGCGAGGAAGTTGGGGAAGCGTTGCTTTCATCATTTTGTAAACCACGCGGCTGTACGTATGAATTTATTCGTCTTTCGACAGAAGAGCTTCTTCGGAGGGTAGAAGAGGAAGCTGGAAATCCGAAAGCGGATATTATTATTGGCGGTACGGTAGACGCGCATCAAATGATGAAGCAAAAAAATCTATCTATTCCTGTTACGACTCAGCATGCGAACCGTATTTCAAAAACTGTTAAAGATAAAGACGGCTATTGGTACGGTTATGAAGTAGAGAAGCTGGCAATTGCGATTAATAAAGAGCGGTGGAACGAAGAATTAGCACCGCTTGGACTTCCTTATCCATCAAGGTGGCAAGATTTATTAAATCCAGTATATAAGGGAAAGATTGTTATGCCAGATCCAAATGTTTCAGGAACAGCATATACGTTTTTTCAATCACTTATTGATACTGTAGATGAAGAGGAAGCGAAAGAATATGTTAAGAGTTTTGCAGGGCAAGTTGGTGAAGTAACGGTAAATGGTTACATGCCAGTAGAGCTTGTTGCGAGTGGTGAGTATATGATAGGCATCAATTTCATGGGAGATCAGAGAATGCTTCAAAAACAAGGCTTTCCAGTTGTAAGTATCGTACCTGAGCAAACAGGGCTATCTGTTAATGCGATTTCGAAACTAAAGCGTGCACCGAATGGTATTATTGCGGATTTATTTATTGATTATTGTTTATCAGAAGAAGCGGGTCACATTTTAGAAAAGGTTTCGTTTGGCGTACCAACGATGTTTACGAAGAACGAGAAAGAAATAGAAGGACAGCCGGTTAGAAGAACGAACCAACATATATCAAATAGCGGAATAATCGAGATATGGAATAGACAACGTCTCTCTCAGAAGTGAGAAAAGGAGACGAAAGAATATGTTTAAATGGCTCAAGCCAGCACCTGCAATTGAAAGATTGCCTGCGGATATGATCGACCGTGTATATCGATTACTACGTATTCGTGTGTTAATCGGAATTTCAGTTGGATATGCTGCTTATTATTTAGTTCGTAGTAACTTTACGTTATCAAGTACGTATTTAGTACAAGAATATGGTTTTAGTACAGCTCAAATTGGTCTACTAGGTTCAGTAATGGCAATTGTTTATGGATTTAGTAAGTTCTTTATGGGGAATTTATCAGATAAAGCTTTCGCCCAGCGCTTTATCGCAGTCGGTTTATTCTTATCAGGGCTTGTAAATATTTGTTTCGGTTTTGCATCTTCATTTGGGATGATCGTTACATTACTTGTTGTGAATGGTATTGTACAAGGTATGGGTGCACCTCCTTGTAGTATCGTTATGACGAAATGGTTCTCGAAGAAAGAACGTGGTACGAAAACAGGTCTTTGGAATATTTCACATAACGTTGGTGGAATGCTTGTGCCACCACTTGTCGGAATTGGTGTAGGTATTTTTGGTGAAAACCATTGGCAAGGCGGCGTGTTTATTTTCCCAGCGATTATCGCAATGGTAATTGCAGTTCTTGTTTGGATTAATGCGAAGGATACACCGGAATCAGAAGGTCTTCCTCCAATTGATGAGTATCGTAATGACTATGAAAATCTTGAAAAAGCAGATCATGCTAACAAGATGTCACCAAAAGAAATTTTAATGAAGTATGTAGTGAAAAATAAATTTGTATGGTTCTTATGTATTGCAAATGCATTCGTTTATTTAATTCGTTTCGGCGTTATTAACTGGGTTCCACTTTATTTAACGACAGTTAAAGGTTTCTCAAAAAATGAAGCACATGCGGCGTATGCAATCTTTGAAGGTATGGCAATTCCAAGTTCATTAATCGTTGGTCTTTTAAGTGATAAATTATTTAAAGGAAAACGTATGCCATTATGTATCATTAGTATGGTCGGAGTTGTTATTGGTACGTTTGTATATTGGCAAGCAACTAGCATACTTGTTGTAAGTATTGCAGTTTCTATTATCGGTTGTTTAATTTATGTACCACAATTCTTAATCGGTTTAAGTGCGATGGAATTAGTACCGAAATTTGCAGTAGGTACGACAGTTGGTATGTGTGGTCTGTTCGGTTACGTAGGCGGAAGTCTTGTAGCAAACGCAGCAATCGGTGTTATTGTTGATCGTTCTGGCTGGGATGGTTGCTTCATCTTACTATTAACAGGTGCTATTTTATCAACGATCTTCTTGTTCATTGTTCAACGTGGACATGAAAGCAAAGCGCCTAAAGCAGCGTAATATTTTGTTTGAAAAGCTATCCAATTATTATTTTGGATAGCTTTTCTTATATTAAGATAATCTTTCCTTAAATCTATCTTAAAAGACATAATGTCATATTTCTAATCATTGGAATTTTTGTTACAATATAAATGGATGTGTAAAACTTTGTAAAAAGAATGTAATAATATGTAATTCATTTTCAGAAAGTTTTATACAATTTTATATTAAACTATTAAGTTATAAAAAGGAGAGAGAATATGGTACCAAATACGGTTCGTACTCCAAACAAGAAGAAGAAATGGATTATTATCGGGGTTATTGCACTAATTGTTATTGTAGCAGCAATTAATATTTTTGTTATGCAAGGTAAGAAGAAGGGGGCATCAACATCGGCTGATGCTGTAAGTTTCGAGAAGGTAACGGAGCGTAAGCTGAATAATACGAAGTTAATTTCTGGTCAGGTGAAACCTGGGAATATTGAAAGTTTTTATGCGGATCCGGCCAAAGGAAAAGTGAAAGATATTGAGGTAAAAGAAGGACAAGAGGTTGAGAAAGGTGCGAAGTTATTCTCTTATGATAATGAAGAGATTAATCTTCAAATGAAGCAAGCTGAGCTTGATCAGAAGATGGCAGATATGCGTTATGATCAAGGGAAGAAGAAAATTGATTCGCTGAAGAAAGAAATTAAGAAAGCGAAAGATAGCGGAGCTGGGAAAGAAGTAACAGATCCGATGGAAGAGCAAGTAAGTGAGTTAGAGATAGCACAAAAGACAACTGATCTTGAGAAAGAAAAAGGGAAGTTGCAGAAAGAAGAATTAAGTAAAAAGCAAAAAGAGCTTACGATTTATAGTAATTTTGCTGGTGTCGTTCAAAAGTTAGATAAGGATGCGGCGCAAAGTTCATCTCAAGCGTTAGGTGGTCAAGGGAAAGCCTTCTTACAAGTGGCTTCTAAAGATCCATTCCAAATTCAAGGTACGTTAACGGAGCTTCAAAAATCACAAATTCAAAAGGATCAAACATTTACTGTAACTGCGAAAGCAAATAATAAGAAGAAGTGGACAGGTAAGATTACAGAAGTAAGTGAATTCCCAACGAGTGCAGAGATGGCGCAAGCTGGCGGTATGGGTGAAGCGACTCAAAATATGTCTCAATATACATATAAAGCAAGTCTTGATAGTCAAGATGGGTTATCTCCAGGTTATCACGTTTCTCTGCAAGTAAATTTAGAGAATAAGAAGATGGTTGCTGTTCCGACTAAGAGCATCGTAGAAAAAGACGATGATGCATTTGTTTATGTTGAGGATAAAGGGAAGCTTCGCAAACAGAATGTGAAAAAAGGTTCTACTGATGGAGACTGGACAGAGATTACTGAAGGCGTAACAGTGGGGCAAAAGGTGGTTAAAAATCCTTCCGACGATGTGTATGACGGAATGGAAGTGAAAGAGAAATGATTACGTTAAATAATATTGCTAAAACGTATTATCAAGGAAAATTGGCAGTGCCGATTTTGCATGGTATTAGTTTAACAATTCAAGGCGGGGAGTTCGTTTCAATTATGGGACCGTCTGGTTCTGGTAAGTCAACGCTTATGAATATTATCGGCTGTTTAGATCGTCCAACAGAAGGCGAATATATGCTCAATGATGTGAATATCTTAACAGCAGACGAGTCAAAGCTTGCTTTAATTCGTAATGAATATATCGGTTTTGTGTTTCAGCACTTTAATTTGCTGCCGCGTCTTTCAGCAGTCGAAAATGTTGAGCTTCCGCTCGTATATGGTGGCATAAAGAAAGCAGAACGTCGCCAGCGTGCTTTAGAGGCGCTTGGTAAAGTTGGATTAGCGGACCGCGTGCATCATTTACCGAACGAATTGTCAGGTGGACAGAAGCAGCGTGTCGCAATTGCAAGAGCGATCGCGAATAATCCAACGTTCATTATGGCCGATGAGCCGACTGGTGCACTTGATACGAAGTCTGGTGAGCAAGTTATGGATATTTTCACGAAGCTTAATGCGGAAGGTACAACAATTGTTATGGTTACGCATGAAGAGGAAGTAGCAGCGTATTCTTCCCGCCGCATTGTACTGCGAGATGGGAAAATTACAGAAGATAGAAGGTGTGCGGTATGAGTTTACTAGATAGTATAAAAATTGCCCTCTCTTCTATTTTAGCTCATAAACTGCGTTCAGCTCTTACGATGCTCGGTATTATTATCGGCGTTGGTTCTATTATTACTGTCGTTGCAATCGGGCAAGGCGGGGAAGCGATGCTGAAGTCGAAAATCGCTGGTTCTGGTAATAATCTTATGCCAATTCAATTTAAAGCAGATATTAATGATGAGTTTAATATGGGCGGGCATGAAATACCGAAGTTAACGGAAGAAGATATTCTGGAAGTAAAACAAGTGAAGGATGTATCCCACGTTATTACAACAAATCAGGGGATGGAGACACTTGATGTAAATGATAAAAAAGCAAATCTGAATGTTATTGGTCTTGATAATGAATATTTTGCCGTTAATAAAGTAAAGGTCGTAAAGGGACGTACTTTAAATGAATCAGATATTTCTCATGCAAATAACGTTATGATGATTAGTACAAAAACAGAAGAAGTATTATTTAAGGACGTAAACCCAGTCGGACAAATTATTGAGATGAAGGGACAACCGATGCAAATTGTCGGTGTGTATACATCTGATAATGAGTTTATGGGATTTGAAATGGAAGAAGCGTTAATTCCGCTTACGTTATGGCCGGTTTTATATGGAACAGATGATATTCAAAATATCGCAATTCAGTCGAAAAATGTAGATGATTTAGAATCAGCAGGGAAACAAGCGGTTGATGTATTAAATAGTCGTAAGCCAAGTGAAATTCCAGGTAAATATGAATTAGTAAACTTGAAAGAATTCCAAGAAGGTGTTTCTAAAGTCACTAACATTATGACGATGATCATCGGCGGTATTGCAGGTATTTCATTAGTCGTTGGCGGTATTGGCGTTATGAACATTATGCTCGTATCTGTAACGGAGCGTACGCGCGAAATTGGGATACGTAAAGCACTTGGCGCAACGCGTAGTAAAATTTTATTACAGTTTTTAATTGAAGCAGTTATGTTAACGCTTCTAGGTGGTTTGATCGGAATTGGTCTTGGATATGGCGGAGCATATATCGTTTCCACGTTCGCAAAATGGCCACCACTCGTTTCATGGGAAGTTGTCGTTGGAGGCGTATTGTTCTCTATGACACTTGGTATTATCTTTGGATTAATTCCAGCAAACAAAGCTGCGAAATTAGATCCAATTGAAGCACTTCGTTATGAGTAAGTAATCGTGTAGTAGAACTACACACTACCGTTCTAGTGGGCGGTTCGTAGCCTCTATATGAGGAAGTGAACCGCCCGTTAGAACGGGTTATATAAATAGAAGGAGGCGTTATAATGGAAGCTAATGTGAATACGCAAAAAGCTGGCGGCGAGAAGCCATCACTGTTCGGAATGATTACTTCTCCTGGTTTACAGTTTGAGAGAATGAAGACGACTGAGAAAGTTTGGGGTATGTTCTTCATAGTGGCAATATTACAAGGGCTTGTAGGTGGTTTAAATTCGTATATTACGTATACATCACCTGAAATGATTGAAATGCAAAAGAAATTAGGAGGCGAATTTGCAAATAAGGATTCGCTTGTATCAGATGTAATTTCTGGTACGATATGGGGAATAGTAGGTGTTATGATTGCAACATTAGTTGTTGCAGCTATTTATAAAGTGTTCATGATGTTTTACGGGAATGATACTTCTTATAAAAAAATAGTAATGATTATTGTATACGCAGATATTATTGTTATTATTGGTGGACTTATTAACGGTGTTATAGCTTTAATTTTAGGTGCTGGACCAACTGCGTATACAAGTTTAGGACCACTATTCGATCAAGGTTCACTTGCATATGGAATTGGTAATACAATTGAATTGTTCTATTTATGGAATTTAGTTTTAATTTGGTTAGGATTACAAGTTACAGCCGGATTAAGTAAAGTGAAAGCAGCTATTCCAATTATTGTTTTATTCATTATTAAAGCGGGATTCTTAGCTGCGATTGTTGTATTGATTGCAAAGTTCTTACCTGGTTTGCCTGTATAATAATATGATTGAATTAAAAGGTGGCTCTTCGGAGTCACCTTTTTTATTTTTACCCCTATTTCAAATACCACTAACAGAATTTCAAATTCTACTTCATGTAATTTCAAATTTCGGTGATAGTATTTAAAATTACCCACAGTGAAATCCTTTCTTTATTTTTATATTGTGAAGGTACCGCGGAATATTAGAAAGGTATACCTTTTAGAAACGGGTACTGTGTGAAACCAGCGACTTTTAAAGAGGCAGTTGTGTTGTATGAAGGTATGATTGTGAATCAAATAAAGAAGTTAGGGATTTATCAAGATTATGAAGAGTATTATCAATGTGGGTTAATCGGTCTTTGGCATGCGTATGAAAAGTTTGATGCGGAGAAAGGGAGTTTTCCTGCATATGCAGTTGTAACGGTACGTGGTTATATATTAGAGAGGTTGAAAAAAGAATTCACAGTGCAAGAAAAGTGTGTATGTGTAGGAGAGTATGAGGATATCTTTCGTTTTGAAGATATTGAAATGAAAGTGAAGGATTTTATGAGTGTATTAGATGAGAAGGAGAAGTATATTATTTTTGAACGTTTTTTTGTAGGAAAGACGATGGGGGAAATCGCTTTAGAGACGGAGATGACCTATTATCAAGTGAGATGGGTGTATAGGCAAGCGCTTGAGAAAATGCGAAATAGCTTAAGAGGATAAATAGTATCATAAGAATGGAAGGCAAGGGATATTGCTTTCCATTCTACTTATTTTGTTAAGGTAGTAAATGTAATAAGAGGTTTTTAAATTGTAGTGAATCTTGCATGTTCATACGTGATAATACATATCCAGCTTTTAATAATTGTTGTTTTAACTTATGGGGACTGATATGTATAGTTGTAGTTGTGCCATTTGAAAAATGAATGGTAGCTTTTTTACTTTTTTTGAAAAACTCTATGTCATCTATATGGTTATAAAACAGCCATATACAGTTTGGAGAAGAAGGAGACTCTGTTGGGAAAGCACAAATATATTCTCGATGATTAATTGGAATCGGGACATTTTGTTTGAAATGAAAGTTTGTTTGAACTGCTTTCCGTCTGCCTTGATAAGTAGAGTGAACATTGGTTAAACAAGATTTTTTTATGAGCTGGAGAGCGGTTTGACAGGAGTAAAGATGGTTCCCACTACTGTCGATCACTTTTGTGTAATAAGAAGGGTGCTTGCAAGGTTCTAACATCATTGTTGAATTAGAAATAATAATAGCATTTTCGTCATTCATAAATTTAATTCCCCCTTTATAAATGATAATAATTCTCAATATAATTATATACGAATTAAGTAAATTAATTGTTAATCTTTTATTTCATATTGTAAATTTTAGCTATTCGTTTACAATCAATAGATGATAGTCTTTCTAATTTGCATCGCTTGTACATATATATGAAAATAGAAAAGAGTAGGCGGTGAGATAGTATGAAGAAAAGGTATATTATTATGGCTCTAGTTGTTGTTCTTCTAGTATATTTAGCAAATAGTAATCCGAGTAAAGGTGAATATACAGATTGGGCAGCAAAGCAGTTTATGAAACGTAATGATGTAAGTAAGAAGCTAGATGAAGTTCAAAAGGAAAATGAAGAGGGTCTCCTTGGCGATTTAGCATCGGCTGGTAAGAAGTTGGCGAAAAAATATGTTGAGCCACAAGTTGGATTATTAATCGATCATTATACGAAGCGAGATGATTATATATTCTTCTCAACATATAAGACGGAATTTGATATCGGCGGAGAACATTATAAATATGTATGCGTCGGTTTTTCAAAAATCTTTATTCCAATTGAAATGCCGAAGAAAAAAGACGAATCTGCAAAATGATGCAGATTCGTCTTTTTGTCTATAAGGTAATAGGAACTTCAGATACAGTCCTTTCTACGAGACGAGCTCCTTTTTTTCGGGTATTTTCATTAATTGATGAAAATACAGATGAGGCAAGGATCGTATCCATTACTTGATTTACGACTTGTGCATCAATAGGTGTGATCGGCTTCTCGATAGAAAAGACAACTGTTTTTCCATCTTCTTTCGCGAAAATTAATTCTAGTACTTGCATACGTTGATTCCTCCTTTTTATTTATCTTGTAATCAGTGGGGACATCCCCACTGATTACATTGCCACCTTAAAGGTTAGAAAGATCTGATGTGCTAACAAGTTGTACAGCGTGAAGTGGTGATGCTTGTAGAGAAGCTAGAGCACGAGCTACGGTTTGTACTTTCTCTAAGTTTGCGTTTGTTTTTACGCGCTTAAATTGTTTGTTCTTAAAAACTGTTTTTCCATTCTTATCTAATCCATTGTTTAAGACGAGACGTAAAGTTAAATCCATTACGATTGTTTCGACTGCCATGTTTATCACCCCCTTTCACTATATAAATAGGATGCAAATGTCATGTTTTGGCGTGAAATTTATTCTTTTTTTTGGTACTCTTAAAAGAATAAGAGAGGGGTTTCGGAAGAATGAATCGTAAATGGTTATTTTGGATTCCTGTTTTACTATGGATGGGGCTGATTTTCTATTCCTCGGCACAACCGTATAAAAAGCAGGATATGCGTTCGGATATTGAACAATATGTAAATGTGGAGTTTGTGAAAGAGCATTTTTCATGGGTATCTATCGATTACGGCGGTGGTACACCTGTTAGTATTGCAAATAAAGGTGTAGGCGGATTTATTGAGTTTTTCCTTCGTAAAGGTGCTCATTTTATGGTGTTCTTTATGCTCGGTTCATTGACGTATTACGCTTTTCATCGATCAGGTTGTTCGAGAAAAAGGTGTTTTATATACGCTCTCCTTTTCGTTGCGGGATACGCAACATTTGATGAAATTCATCAATGGTTTACGGGAGATCGTACACCGATGTGGCAAGATTCATTGCTAGATACGTGCGGCGGATTAACAGGGATTATAATAAGTAATTGGTTTTGGAATAGAAAAAGGAGCTAATCTCGAAAAGATTAGCTCCTTTTGTTTATACACCAAGTAATTCTTTTAGCTCATCTGTAGATAGTTCTGTCATCCAACTATCGCTTGTAATGACGGCATTGTTTAATGACTGTTTTCTTTCTAACATTTCATCGATTTTCTCTTCAAGTGTCCCCGTTGTAATCAGTTTATGAACGTGAACGAAACGCTTTTGACCAATACGATATGCACGATCTGTTGCTTGGTTTTCTACCGCTGGATTCCACCAACGATCGTAGTGAATGACATGGTTGGCAGCTGTTAAGTTTAACCCTGTACCACCTGCTTTTAACGATAAAATGAAGATGTCATACGTTCCGTTTTGGAACTGTTCGATCATTTTGTCACGTTCTTTCTTCGGTACACTACCGTTTAAGAAGAGGACGCGCTGACCGAAATGTTTTTCTAACACATCTTTTAGCATGTTCCCCATACCAATGTATTGCGTGAAGATTAAACAACTTTCATTTTGATCTTTTATATTTTCAATAAGTTCCATGAGCGTGCTCGTTTTCATGGAACGTTCGATGATGTCTTTCGGTTCTGTTTCTTTTAAATAAAGAGCTGGGTGATTACAAATTTGTTTAAGTTTGTTCAGCATGAGTAATATAAATCCGCGTCGTTCAATTCCGCTTAATCCTTCTACATTTTGCAATGTATCTTGAACAAGTTGTTCATATAAGGAAGCTTGTTCACCAGTTAGTGGACAGTAAGCTTTCTGTTCTTGTTTATCTGGTAAGTTTAATGCGACTGTTTGATCTTTCTTCGTACGACGCAGTAAAAACGGCGAGATAAAACGTTGAACTTGTTGGATTTTTCCTTCGTCACGGTCCTTTTCAATCGGTGAGACGAAGCGGCGCTGGAATTGTCCTAAGCTGCCAAGATATCCATGATTAATGAAGTCAAAAATAGACCAAAGCTCGGCAAGGCGGTTTTCCATCGGTGTTCCAGTTAATGCGATTTTGTGATTTGCTTGTAAGTTTCGCACTGCTTTAGACTGTTTCGTATGTGGGTTTTTAATATTTTGTGCTTCATCCAAAATAACAGCATCCCAGCATAACGTACTAAGTTCTTCCTCATCAAGCTGAGCTAATGCATAAGACGTTAATACAACATCTGCTGATTGAAGGAAATCTTTAAAGGATTCCCCTTTAGCTCGGTTACTTCCATAATGTAACTGAACACGTAAATTCGGTGCGAAACGCTCAAATTCTTTTTGCCAATTTCCAAGAACAGATGTCGGAGCCACGATTAAAGCAGGACCTGTTTGGAGATTGTTTTCTTTTATATATAGTAAGTAAGTGATCGTTTGAATACTCTTTCCAAGCCCCATGTCGTCAGCTAACAATGCGCCGAATCCAAGCTTTCTTAAATATAATAACCACTCAATGCCATGTTGTTGATACGGGCGGAGTGTAGCGTTTAGTGAAGAAGGGACATCTACTTTCGGAATATCTCCAATGTGCAATAGTTTTTGGAATAGCTCTTCATAATATCCATCTAGTTCAATTTCAATATCGTTAAATGGACTATCCTCTTCTACAATTTCTGTTTCAGCGGTGTTTGATAAATGTTGCTGAAGGACATCTTTCATTTCAAGTCCATACTTATCAGCACGATTCATGAGCTTTCGTACTTCTTCAATAAAGGCTGGATCTAGTCGCATCCATTGACCATTTATATTGAATAACCGTTTGTTTTGTTCAACGAGTTCAAAAAATTCGCTTTCTGATAAATCAATGCCGTTCGTTGAAATGCGCCAGTCAAAATTAACGAGTGTATTCATGCCGAAGAAAGATTGCGTTTGCGTAGCATTTTGCTTCAGTTGCACACGTAATTTTGGTTTTGTCGCTTTTAAATTTTGCCACCACGATGGTAATAAGATTGTAATACCTGCGGCGAGTAATTCGTTACTTGCTTCTGTTAAGAAGTTCCACGCTTCTGTTTCAAAGAGTTCACTTCGGAATGTATCCCCTTCTTTTAACCACGGTACGAGCTTACTGAAGCTTTCTTGTGTTTCAAGAATACGTTCTTCATAATCGTGCCATCGTTTTGGTAAAGAATCGATACTTTCATATACATATATGCGATGTGCCCCGCGCTTTGGTGTAACAATTGTTTCAAGCTTCCACATTTCAAATTCTTCTTGCGGCTCTTGTAGTCGTAGTCCGATTGTAAAGGGAAGGTCATCTTCAATGTAACCAATTTTTCGAAGCCAATCTTCTTCATGTAGTGCTGCGTCTAATTGTCTTTTCGTAAAATCGTAATGTTCATAAAGTCTCTTTGCATCTTCCCATCCGTCATTTGAACGGTTATCTTGTAATATGCTTTCATTTACTGCAGCCGAGAAAAGAGATGCCAATGTTTCATCTTCGATTGGAGTATGTTGAACTTTCCAAGATGGTTGTTTAGGCCAACGCTCCATATCAGGTACGAAGCTACCGCTTGTGAAGGCATCCCACAATTCGTTCGCATCTTCCGTAAGTGCTGTAATAGGGCCGTTCATTTGAATACGGGCAAAGGAGTTCATCGGTTTATTCGCGATGTATTCAAATGCTTGTGCGTTTGTTAGCATAACACCTTGTCTTCCTTCAAAGCTTGCTTCTTTTAGAAACGTGCCGTAGAAGGAAGTGGAGTGCCATGTAAATGCATTTCGTTTCCAACTTGTTACGGATAATGGAGTACCGCTATCATCTTCTCCCCAAAGGAACCAACCGTGACTAACGTGCTGGAGCCTAATTGTTACTTCAGTTTGATTGATCATCGATTAATTTTCCTTTCCGTAATTCCTCTTGTAGTGCACGCAGACGTGAATGTAAGTTTGCGATGTGAATAATGAAAGCATCCCATTCATCGGTACGCTTTAATCGTTTATATAATGTACGTAATTTCTTTAAGTAACGAACTGCACGTCTATATGATTTGCGATTTCGCTCTTCAATAGCTTCGGTAGCAGCAAGGTGATAAAGAGGAAGGGCTGCTTCTGGTGCTTCCTTCTCAATATCTTTCAGCGGTTCTTTCAAAAGTTCAATTGCTTCAAAACCGTGTAAGAGCTGAAGTTCTGCCCATGTGCGATACTGCTTTTTCGCCAGTACGTATTGTTCATAGTTTGCGAAACTATATGGTAATAGCTCTTGCAAAATCATTTCGAGTCCTGCTTGTTCATTTGTATGGGTTGCATATGTTTCATACATGATGACGAATAAGCGAACGATATCTTTTATGAAAATTGTATTTTCGTGCTCATGTATCGTTTTCTTCACTTGTTTATACGTAAAGGAAAGCCAGTTTTTCGCACGATCCCATTTCATTGCATTTAATAATTCCTCTAACCAATAGAAGTACAGACTTACAACAGAAGCAGGTTGTTTCTTTAGTAAGTCCATCGCTAATCGATCTTCGTCATTTAAAAAGAGTAGATGAGAAGATGCTAATGCTTTGGAAAGTGGATTCATTTTCGTATCGATTCGTTTTTCTTCTTCTTGTAGTTGCTCGTTATTGTGTAACAGTTCACTCCATATGTGACGATAAATAAAGAACCTCTCTTGCGTATAGGCATCGGTGGAGAAAAATACTTCGTGAACGAGACGAGCTGTTTCTTGCAGAATTGATTTAGACTCTGAAGGAATCGATTCTGATTGTAAGTCCCGAACGATGGATTCCACTTTATCTACAAATAGGCGAACGACGTTAACAGGCTGATGATAAGAATACGTTTTATTTGCTTCAAAGTCCTGAATTTCTTCTAATAATTTTTGAAAGCAATAAAGCGCTGCATGTAGCCTGAACAATTCATGTATTACAACGATACGCGGGGCTTTCCGCTCGAGTTTCGTATAGAAGTCCGTAAAAATACTCATAAGAAAATACATTTGTTTATAAGTAAGCCGAGCTTGTTCTTTTTTAAATGATTCATATTCGTTATCAAAATAGGATTGCCAACTTTTATAATCCGTTTCTTCAAAAGCTGATGATTGCAATACTTGTCTTGCAGTTCGAATAGGAGGAAGGGAAGGTTTCGTATTATTTTTGAATAAAGTTAATACATCTCCTACTTGCCCGAAACTAGATGCTGCCGATAGTAACACAGCGAGCATATGCTCACATTGCGTTGGTGCGAAGCAATCGCAATAGCTTTCAGCTACGTTACGAATCAGGATATGGACGCTATATACGCTGCCTTCAGCATCTACAGTTCCTGATAGCGTATAGCCATCAAAGTCAACGTTGTAGACAACACCACTACGATATAGGTGCCGAGCTGTAGCGACATGTTCCTGATCAGCTGTTTGCTGTGGATCTAGTCCTTGAACGAACTCATTCGCAATCATCATAATTTCATCTTTCGTAATTGAGTGTTGCAGCATAATATTCCTCCGTACACATATTTCTTTCCTTTACCATTATAAACAAAAAATGCCCAAAACAGAAAAAATGAAATTTGGATTACACAACTTGAAAATCATGGTAATATATATAATGTTTATAGGGAGAAAGAAGGCCCGAATTGGGGGAGTAAAGTGAATAAGGAAGGCTGAAATTACCTGCTATAGAAAAAGTATAAGCTTTATTGTATCACAATAAAGTTAGAGAAAAATTGGGGGAGAGCATATTGAAGTTTTGTGAAACTTGTAAGGAACAGTTTGCAGGTCATTTGAATTTTTGCCCTAGATGCCGCAATAAATCAGAAGATACTTCGGCAAGTATGGTTGCTTCTAGTGAGGAGATACAGCGAGAGACACGACCAGTACGAAGTAAGAAAAATATATTTCTTTTCATTGGTTTCATCGTAATTGCTGCTTTACTATTTGGAGTATATCAATTCGGGGCATATAAATTTTCAAAAGAGAAGCAAGTAAATGAAATGCTTGAGGCATTCCAAAAAAACGATGTTAGTGCAATAGATGAGTTTGTGAAAGTAGATGATCCAGGTCTAAAGGTGAAGTCAGAAGACATTCAGGCATACATACGTTATTTAAAAGACAACCCTTCGTACAATAAAGCATTACTATACTACTTGCAAAAAGAGGCGATAACTAAAGATTCAGTAGGTGGTACAGTATCCTTTGAAGATGGGAGAATTATAGAGGACGGGAAAGAATGGTTCTTATATCCGAAGTATAAGTTCAATATGAAATCGTACTACATGAATGTTAGCACAACCGCGAAGAATGCTGAAATATATGTAAATGATAAAAAAGAAATAGAGCTTTCTAGTAGTAAAACTTCAAAAGAATTAGGGCCATATTTCCCAGGTTCTTATGTTGTGAAGGCAAAGGCGAAAGCAGAACTTACTCAATTAGAGACAGAAAAAGAAGTGGATTTAGCAGACGAAAAGAAAGGGACAGTAGAAGTGAATTTATCACTTGAAGGAAATTATGTAACTATCTCTTCTGATGAAAATGAAGCAACTGTTTTTGTGAATGGTAAAAAGCGTGGGAAATTGAGTAACGGAAGTTATAAATTGGGACCTGTAGCGACAGATGAAACGATAGAAGTGCATTTAGAGAAAAACACAGAGGTTGGTACTATTAAATCCGAAAGTATCAAAGTTGGGGATCAAAGCACATATTATTTAAAGTTCCCAAAAGAAACGCCAAGCGTAAAAGAAATATCGAGCTCAGCAGCTGGTGAATTTGTACGAACACATATTTATGATAATGTACGTGCGATTTCATCAAATGATTTTAGTATTATCGCAAATAATTATGATAAGAGCGGACCATCTTATAAACAGGACCGTGAGTATTTACAATATTTATACAAAAAAGGAATTACAGAAGACTTATTAACAATGGAAGTTCGTAGTGTAGAGCGTCAAAGTGCTACGAAATATAAAGTAACGACATATGAAGAGTACCATATTCGTTATGGTGATGGCTCTGTTAAACTTAAGAGCTTTAGTAATGATCATATTGTAACAGTGGATGGGAATGGAAATATACTATATCATTCTCTTGGAGCAAATAATACGTTGAAATCAGAGGAAATATCTGGTCCAACTCGCTAATATAAAAAGGCTATCTCAATTATAGAGATAGCCTTTTTACGATTAGAAGCGCGTTTCCTTTAATATCGCTTGTACATACGGATCATGTAATATTTGCTCTATAATTGGTAACATGTTTTGTTCGAATGGAATGTCGATAGGAAATGGTTTTTGTGAGCCGGGTTTGATTCCATATTGGACGATTTTGTAATGTGTATTTTCTTCAGAACTGAGCACAATTAATTTATAGCGATTGTCATCATTTGTGAGTGAAAAATCAATAGAAGTAGCGTCATATGTTACTTCATCTTTATATATATACGGTTTTGGTGTACCGATCCAGTCTACTTTTGCTTGTACATTCATGGGTATAACCTCCTTATATGTATTATATAAAAAATAAAAGCCAGCTCTCAACAAAGAGAACTGGCCTTAGCAGTCATTGGTTATTTTAAAATTTTCACTTTAACAGTTTTGCGGCCCCATTTTTGAGCAGCGCTATCTGATCCAAGTAGGATGTCGATACGGTTACCTTTAATTGCACCGCCAGTATCTCCAGCGATAGCTTCTCCGTAACCTTCTACCCATACTTTAGATCCTAATGGGATTACTTTCGGATCAACAGCGATCATTTTCATGTTTGGGTTCGCTGTTAAGTCATGACCCATTGCAGTTAATACACGGCCGCCATATGTGCCACCGTTTTCGCTCGGATGAGCTGTATATGCTGTAGCTACAACTGTTAACTCACGACCACCAGCAGGTGCGCTAGTGTTAGCAGCTTTTACAGCAGGCTTAGCAGCTTGTTTTGCTTGTGCTGCAGGTGCTTTAGCTGGTGCTACAGCTTTAGCAGGAGCAGGTTGTTCTTGTTTCTCAATAACAGGTGCTGTACCTGTTAAGAAAGGAACGTGAACGTAAGCTGTTTTTCCGTTATATTCGAATTGTAACCACTCATTTTGTACTTGGTTCGTTGTTTCAATCATATCATCTTTCTTAAGCGTCCCAAGAATTTCTGAGTTTGTGTTCGCTTCAGCACGTACGTTTAATACGTTAGCTGTTACGTAGTAGATGCTTTTAGTGAACTCTGCACTTACGAATGCGTCTTTACCATCTAAAGTGATTTTTGACCATCCGTTCTCTGTATTTTGAACATCTATTTTATTACCGTTTAGTAATTTACCGACAACTTTTGATTCAGTAGTAGGGTTTTCGCGTACATTTAGTACGTCTGTTGTTACAACAGTTTCTGCATTAGCAGATGATGTGAAAATCCCAAGACCAAAAACTGCTGCTGTTGCTATACCAATTAATTTTTTCATGATAGCCTCCATTGCGTTTGTTTTCGTGTCCTCATTATAGCAACAGATTTTTTCGGATTTGGGGAAAACACACAATTACAAACCATTCGTAATAAGTCGTTAACATGCTGTAATATAACAAAAAATATAGGAAAGCGTTTTTCATTCTATATGATTAGTAGGTTTCTACTTATATTCAAAATATTTAATACAACATATTGTTTTCGACGTAAATAAAAATATTACAGGAGTGTTACATGATGTTTACTAAACGATTACATTCCTTGAGTATTTTACCGTTTTATGGGTAATATAGTTATATAAACATAAACATTTCATTTGTGAAATTATAAACACGTGCTATATACTAGCAAAAAAACCGCATAATTGTTACAAAAAGAAAGGGTTGCAAGGAAGAAAAATGCCCTTTTTTACATCTGTAACACACCTTTTTTTGGGGAAATATATTCCCATCCGCATTTTTCTCGCACAATTTGACAGCAGTATTTCGATCTTATAGCTCTTGCAGAGTGAAAAAGGTTATACGGAAGGTAAGGCTGTCCATAAGAATTCGAATTGGTGAAGGTGAAAGTAAGAAAAACACCACAAAAATCATAGTTTTCTATCCGATTTTACATATCGGAATTTATGTTATTTACAAAAGTGAAACCTACGAAGGGGGATTTGATGAGGAAACTGACAAAAACATTCATCGTTTCATTAACATTATGTATTGCATTTACACTTTGGGGGATTATTCCCGAATCTATTATGGGAAAAGGTAGCCTAGGAAATGTAACAACCGCAATTCAAACTGCATTAGTTAGTAAGTTTGGATGGTTCTATATTATTTCTGTTTCTATTATTTTAGGTGTGTCTATCTTTTTAATTGTTTCGAAATACGGTTCTATTCGTTTAGGTAAAGATGATGACGAGCCTGATTATAGTTATATGACATGGTTTGCTATGTTATTTAGTGCTGGTATGGGTATCGGTTTAGTCTTCTGGGGCGTTGCGGAACCATTAAACCATTTGTATGCACCTCCGTTTGGAGAGAGTGCAACTGAGGAAAGTGCACGTCTTGCACTGCGTTTTTCATTTTTCCATTGGGGATTACATCCTTGGGGACTATATGCATTTGTAGCGCTTTGTATTGCTTACTTTACTTTTAGAAAAGGAAAAGCAAGTACAATTAGTGCGACAGTAGGACCGTTATTTAAAGGCGGGGACCATGGACGTATTGCTCATTTATTTGATGTGTTAGCTGTTTTCGCGACTGTGTTTGGCGTGGCAACATCATTAGGTCTTGGTGCAAAACAAATTGCCGGTGGTGTTAGTTATTTAACATCCATCCCGAATTCATTAACGACTCAGTTAGTTATTATTGCAATCGTAACAGTGTTATTTATGTTATCTGCGCAAACAGGTCTTGATAAAGGAATTAAATATTTAAGTAATACGAATATTATTTTGGCATTTGCACTTATGATTATTGTATTATTTGTGGGTCCAACAAACTTTATTATGAATTACTTCACCTCAACAATTGGTGCTTACATTCAGGAATTACCAAGCATGAGTTTCCGATTAAGTCCATTAGATGAAGGTGGAAACCAATGGATTCAATCGTGGACAATTTTCTATTGGGCATGGTGGATTGCATGGTCACCATTCGTAGGTACATTTATTGCTCGTGTTTCACGAGGACGTACCATTCGTGAGTTTGTTATCGGTGTGTTGCTCGTACCGACCGTAATTGGTGCCCTTTGGTTCTCTGTTTTCGGCGGAACTGGTATTCATATGGAGCTGTTCGGTGATGCACATATTTTTGAAAAAGTGAAAGAGATGGGAACAGAAGTAGGGTTATTCGCTATGTTTGACCAGATGGGAAGCTTTGGATCGGCTTTATCTGTTCTAGCTATTCTTCTTATTTCTACATTCTTTATTACATCTGCAGATTCAGCGACATTCGTTTTAGGGATGTTAACGACACATGGTAGTTTAAATCCACCAAATCGCATTAAAATGATCTGGGGTATCGTTTTAGCTGCTCTAGCTTCTATCTTATTATATGTAGGTGGATTAGAAGCCTTACAAACGGCAGCTATCATTGCAGCATTCCCATTCGTCTTCGTTATTTTCTTTATGATGGCAGCCTTATTTAAAGAGTTACAAAAAGAAGGACGTATGAAGCGTCATAAATAATAGAAGGAAAAAGAGCTGATTATGTATCAGCTCTTTTTTATATAGAAGGAACTTGAACTGCAAGTAAGGGAAATAAAAGGCATACTATATTAGTAGTATGCCTTTTATACGAATGAAAATCGATATATTTCGACAATGTTCGATGTTTTGCAAATTCTATTCGTATTTTTGACAAAAAATTGTCGGAAATGTGTTGTCACGTTTATATATATGTGCTATATTATTTCCTGTAAGCGATTTCAAATAGTTTTAAAGCGTATTCAAGGGGGACATCTAGAATAATGAAACGTTACGAAAGAAAGTGGAAGCATATTTGTTTGAAACGTGTGGCACATCGTAGTGTCCAAGAAAGCACGGAACCTAAGACTGAAACGCGTAAAGAGCAACAAGAGAAGCAATTGGTTCTACAAAAATAGCAATCACTTTTTCGTATATAAATGAAGGTCGATCGTTCGTTGGGGGATGGACGTGAAATTACTTTCAGCTAAGGGGTATTGTCTGATATATATTTTATACGGCAATAAATAAGCACAGAGCATACGGCGCTCTGTGCTTATTTTTATTATTTATCTTTTTTGAATCGAACAGTTTTATCCCAGCCAATGACTTGTTTCTTGCTCTTTGCACGTAAGTATAAAATTAAGCTACGAATGAATAAGTACGTAAAGAGCTGTGCGTACGTAAAGTACATGATCACACTAATAAAAATATTAGTTGGTGTAAAGGTTCGTTCCACACTCTGGGCACTAAATAATTGAGAAACATATGTAACGTATGCGACATACCACATGAATAGTAGCGGAATGCTATATTGAATTTGGAATATCCCGAGTAACCCAATTACAAACCAAACGTTCGAAATGATTAAGAATAACCAAAATACAACATATACTAAAACTTGTTGTAAAGAATGGACGAGCAGTTTTCCTTTAAAGAAACTTAATGAAGAAAACATTTTTTCTAAAATGTACAAGTTCCCTTGAAGCCAACGTGTACGCTGCTTAATAAGGATTTTTAAATGCTCAGGTTCTTGTTCCCATGTAATTGACTCTGGAACGATTGGCAGGAGATAACCTTTTTGTGTAATTCGTAATGTTAATTCAGCATCTTCAGCAATTGCATAAGGGTCATAGCCGCCAAGCTCTTCTAATGCAGCGCGACGAAGAAGCATGTTTGTTCCTGTTAGTGAACCTGTTTGGAATAGTAACCAGCGTCCGGATTGCATAAGGAGCTGGAAGATTTGAAATTCTAACGAAATCATTCGTGTTAGCCAGTTTCTTTTTTCATTTACAGTACGAACATGCCCAACAGCTCCAACAGCATCCTCGGTTGTTTCAGCGTGTTCTACAAGCATTCGCAATGCATGTGGTTCAGGCTGGTTATCTGCATCATAAACACAGAAGTATTCACCATCTGAAATACTAAGGCCATAGTTTAATACACGTGATTTTCCTTTTGGTTCACCAGGGGGAACGCGAATGTGACGAATATGAGCATAAGCTTTGTCAAAATCGTCACCAATTTCAGGTGTCTCATCTTGCGAGTTATCGTTTAATAAATAAACAGTTAGTTTGCCTGGATATTCAATCTTTGCCATCGCCTCTAAAGTATCTTTAATAACGACGCCTTCATTGTGAGCTGGTATTAAAATATCGACGCTTGGGTAATGTTCTAGCGTACGATCTTTTCGTTTCCTATTTCGGTGAACTAAACCTGCGAGTGTTAAGAAAGAATAGTAAACGAGTAAGCCAGAGAATAGAAAGGCTGTAAAAATAAGTACATACTTAATCGAAAATGTGATGCTAATCCAAAAAACAAGTACGCAAAACAGGAGGAATAAAAGAAGTATAACGAGTGTCATCATAATAACGTCTGTCCTTTGTTCCCAATTTGCTCGCGTGAAATTTTTATATCTTGGATCGCTTCAGCAGCAAGCCATTGCTCCATTTTTGGCTTTAGGCGGTTCATTACAATGTCAGCACCGGCTTCATTTGTATTTTGTAATAAAATAACGAGCGTATTATTATCATATTTAGCAGCAAGGTCAAAGTCAGCTCTTACCGTTTCAACTAATAAGGAAGCTACACGGTCCATAACACTTTCCTTCGTATATTTACTAAAGGAAGTGAAATCAAAATAAATCATAACGCCTGTTTCATTACGACGATTCATTGCATTGATTAATAATGCTTGTCGTCTCTCAAATTCTTGTCTTGTTAATAATTTCGATTCTCCGATGTATTGTTCTAACGTTCTCACACGTTCGGTTAATTCTTTATTTTCATGAATAACCTTCTTTAATAGATGAGTGGAGATATATACAATGAAGAAATTTGCTGCCATTAGGAAGTGAGTAATAATGTATTCCCATTGTTCTGATGTACTCCATAAGTAAAGCCATGCTTGGTAGAACAGGTAGAATACCGAAATAATGGTTCCTAATATGAAGAAAACAAATGCAGTTTTATCAGGCAAAAATAGAAATAGTACATTAACAATTACATATATAATTGTAAAAATGAGAGCATGCTCATATTGCGTTACATGTACAGTTGTAAAATAAAATAAAATTTGTAAAATCCACATAGAGAGGACTTTATAGAAGTTATCTTTCACAAAACTTTCCTCCTTAAAGATAATTCATACAAGGATACTTGTAGTATGCGCAATTATTAAGAAATAGACCGGATGACTATATTCTTTTTGAGAGGCAACAAAAAGTAGTATCCCTCTTTTGTAAGAAAAAATAAACAGACTTGATAATTATTGTATCATAATGTTTTTATATTTCAGCATAAAGTATTTAATATATACTGAGAAAATAAAGCAAGTCCCCTCTTTAGAAAGAGGGGACTTGTTTTATTTTATAGGAACATCATACCTGCAACTGCTGCGTTTAAGAAGTTAGCTAGTGTACCAGCGATAACTGCTTTAATCCCTAATTGTGCAATTTGTTTACGGCGAGTAGGAGCTAATGTTCCTGTTACACCTAATTGAATTGCGATAGAAGAGAAGTTTGCGAATCCACAGATTGCGAATGTTAAAATTAGATTTGTTTTTGCAGAGAACTCTGCCATATGTGGTCCTAAGTTTGCGTATGCAACGAATTCGTTGATTGCAAGTTTTTGACCGATAAAGCTTGCTGCTTGTACGGCTTCACCAGGAGAAACCCCGATTAAAATTGCAAATGGTGATAGTAAGTAACCGAAGATTAAATCAAGGCTAAGTTTAATATCGAACCAAGAGCCAATCCATCCTAATAGGCCATTTAATAAAGCGATTAATGCGATGAAAGCCATTAACATTGCTGCTACGTTAATAACAAGTTGCATACCTTCTGATGCACCACGTGCTGCTGCATCAATAACGTTTGCATCTTCACGCTCTGTAGAAAGTTCAACGTTATTATCTACTTTTTCTGTTTCTGGCATAATTAGTTTTGCAATTAATAGACTTGATGGAGCTGCCATAATTGCTGCTGCTAACAAGTGTTCTAACGGAATACCCATTGCTGCATAGCCGACAAGAACTGATCCAGCAACAGCTGTCATACCGCTTACCATAATAGCGAAGAATTCACTATTTGTTAAACGTGCTAAGTAAGGTTTGATTAAGATTGGAGCTTCAGTTTGTCCTAAAAATACAGTTGTTACTGAGTTTAAACTTTCTGCTTTAGAAGTTCCAAGAAGTTTACTTAACCCGCCACCAATGATACTAACAAATTTCTGCATAATACCGAAATGATATAAGATTGCTACTAATGAACTAATAAATACGATTGGAAGTAGTGCTTGAATAACGAAGATAAATCCCCAAGGTCCTTTTGCGTTGACTAAATCCCCAGCAACGAACTTAATTCCCTCGTAAGAAAAATTAATTAATCCTTGAACGCCATCTGCAGCGTGTTTTAAACCTGCTTTTCCGGCATCCCATCGTAATACGATAAATGAAAATGACATTTGTAATGCTAGCGCGATTAAAATTGTGCGCCAATTAATAGCTTTGCGGTTGGAAGATAGTAAGAAAGCGATTGCTAATACTCCAATCACGCCGCCAATTCCCCATAAAAGATTCATGCAGTGTATGCTCCTTCCTCATAGTAAAAAAATGTATAAAACAGTTGTCTATACTTCTGCAAATATAACATCTTAAGTAACTTATCATAATGGACATCAGAGGTCAAACGTCTAACGAAAAGTTTAAATAAAAAGAAAATTCTTCAAAAAAACACATATAAAATGATTAGACATGAAATAGGTTATGTTTTTTATGTGAAAATATACATTATGATAACGTTATGGATCATTATTGTAGAATATAGTGTATGAAATAGGAAAATAGATACATTATTTTTTTAGGGAAATAGGTTATACACATTAAAAAGAGCCTTCTAGTAATCTAGAAGGCTCTAAAAATATAACTTAAGGTGCTTTCGTATAACCTAAGAAGTGCTTACTCCAATAAGAATTGCTTAATGAAGCGATTGCTACACCTTTATCTCCGGCTTGGATAAATGATCCGCCCCCAAGGTAAATACCCATGTGAGAAGGACCCGATTTATAAGTGTTTTGGAAATAAATTAAGTCGCCTGGTTGTGGATTTGAAGTTTGTGGTAGGCTACCCCAATATCCCGCAACACTTTGACGGCTAATGTTATGACCAAATTTCTTAAATACGTGGTAGATGTAGCCACTGCAGTCCACACCGTTAGCAGAAGTTCCGCCCCAAACGTATGGTACGCCTTGCATTCCTTTTGCATATGCAAGTATAGAAGAACTGTTGCCGCTATTATTACCTGTATTGTTGTTATTGTTTTGATTGTTATTTTGATTGTTGTTAGGCTTATTATCTACTGCGCCGCCAACTGGTGTTTTAGAAAGGTAACGTGTTCCGATATAACCAGTTTGACCGTTGTAGTTAATTTTGCTCCATCCAGAGTTTTCAGAGATTACTTGAACCTTCTGTCCTTGTGGAAGTGCGCCTATGATTCTATAATTTGTACCTTCACCACTACGTACATTTAAGGCAGAAGCATTAATGTAGTAGTCACCAATTGCACCTTGATTAGGTTGTTCAGGTTGTTTTGGTTGCTCAGGAGTAGTAGTGCCACCTTTAACGAATTTCATGAATTCGCTACTAACGTAGCCTGTTTTTCCTTGATAGTTAACTTTAAACCAGCTACCTTCAGAGCCAATTACGTTTAATGTCGTACCATTTAATACACCACCAATTACGCTATGGTAAGTAGCAGGGCCTGTGCGAACGCGTAGAGATGTTGCGTTAACAACGTAAGTACCACCAGTTTGAACAGTTACATTATTGTTTTGGTTATTATTTTGGTTGTTTCCTTGTGTAGCGTTATCGCTAGAACCGCCTTTTGTTACGTAGTCTTTGCTTACGTAAGCTGTTTGGCCTGCATAATTGATTTTGAACCAATCTTGAACTTCGCCAACAACTTGTACTACTTGTCCTTTTGTAACAGAACCTACAGTTGTGTGAGAAGTGCTAGGACCTGTACGAACACGAAGGGAAGATACATTTACTGTATAGTTTCCGCTTGCTGGTTTTACAGATTCTTGGTTGTTATTATTCGTATTGTTGTTTGAAGAACCTGTATTAGCAGAAACGCCAGATACAAATTCACCACTTACATAACCTACTTGTCCATTATGGTTGATTTTTACCCAACCATTTTCTTGACCAATTACGTTTAATGTTTGTCCTTCATATACACGTCCTGAAACAGAACTAGAAGTGTTAGGAGCGGTACGTACACGTAATACATCAGCAGTAACTTTATTTTTTCCACCTGTTGTACTTACATTTGAATTGCTCGCACCATTTTTTGATACAAATTCACCACTAACAAAGCCTGTTTGTCCATTCATGTTAATTTTGTACCAACCATTTTCTTCGCCAATCACGTTTAGTGATTGACCGTTATAAACGCGCGAGATGATGTCGTGAGAAGTACTTGATCCTGCACGAACATGTAATACGTCAGCGTTAACCTTATAAGATGAGCTGTTTGATGCAGAAGCTTGGACAGTTGTAGCAGCTTTTTGTGTATTTTGTTCAGGGGCAGCTTGAACACTATCAAGTGTAGGTGCTGCTCCTCCTGCTACAGACACTGCCGCAAGACCGGCAAGGTATTTTTTCATAATTTGTCGATTCCTTTCTGTCTGTAATGTAGTGAAGAAATATTTACCAACTGTTAAAAATTCTAAAGAGCATGTCGATTACTGTCAAGACTTATGCGGGAATCTGAATATGACAAAAAGATTACAAGAAAAAATCAAGGCATAAATCTATACCTTGATTTCCATTTAAATACATATATTGAATGTAGAAAGGATAGAAATTATTCGTGTTTAAGAAGATGACATATTGGATTGTAACAAACTCTGAGAAAATGATCGTTGCAGCATTTTCGTGATAGGGCCAACTTGACCATCTCGGATTGCGGTTCCATCAAGATGAGTCATCGGCAAAATTTCAATCGTCGTTCCTGTAAAAAAGCATTCATCCGCTTGATAAACATCACGAACGCTGAAAAGCTCTTCTTGTACTGGAATACGAAGGGTTTTCGCTAAAGAAAGAACATATTGACGAATAATGCCATTTAAAATAAGGTGATTAGCTGGATGTGTGTAAAGAGTTCCGTTTTTAATGAGAAAGAAGTTAGAGTGGCTGCCCTCAGTTACAGTACCATTTCGTACGAAAAGGGCCTCTTTACAACCTTTTCGTTCCGCTTTCGTAGTAGCTAATATATTCGGTAATAAGTTTAATGATTTAATATCACAGCGTAGCCAGCGCGTATCCGGTTCTGATATGGCACGTACACCATATTCAATCCATAACGCTGGTCTTTCTTTCTTTGTAATATAGGCATAGATTGTTGGAGGGACGTCATATGAGAACGTATGGGTACGAGCTTGTACACCACGAGATACTTGCAAATAAATCGTTCCATCTTCGTGGAAATTATTATTTTCGATTAGTTTATAAAGTAGGGTAATCAGTTCCGCTTTTGAGAAAGGGAGTGTTAATTCTATTTCTTCCATGGAGCGATATAATCTTGTGATATGCGGATCTAATAAGTGAAAGTTCCCTTTATATAGACGAATAACCTCGTAGATACCATCCCCAAACTGCAAGCCTCTTTCCTCAAGGTCTATGTACGTTTTTTGTTTCGTTGTATCAATAACTGCATCATTCCAAAGTACAAATCTTTCATATGCCAATTTTCGTCCCATCCTTTCGTAAGTGCATAAGTAAAGTGAAGTTTTCATTCATTTGGAATAAAAATCACTACAGTAATTTTTATGTGAGTAATTCTTTACATATGACGTATATGTATTTGTAAATGGTAGAGAAGTGGTAGTGATTTACAGCATTTCGTATATACAAATTCGAAAATAAGAAATAAGAATCCTGCTTTTAAATAAAAAAAAGCAACATTCTTATGGAATGCTGCACAAGGAGGGTAGCTATCTTTCATAGGGACATCGTCTTATTGAATGTTTTGTGTATGGAAACAAAACATATTGAAAGACAATTATAAGAAAGTAGAAATAAACGATTCACATATTTCTTTAAGGGATCTTATTACAGATGAGAGATAAGAAATATATAGAACCTCGTTTACATATTTTATTATAGAGATACTTCATTAATTTTATATGAATATTTGGTAAAGGTTATGTAATGTTAAAGTTAATGAATATAAGTAATTGTATGGAGGAATATAAAAAAAGAGGCTGAGATTACTCAGCGCTCTTCTTTTCTTCTTTAATAGCTGTCTTTACTTCACCAGTTTTGATCTTGTTGCTTTCAGAGAAGCGAAGTAAATCACCCTCAATGATTTTGTCAGACATGCTCAATTCATTTTGGGCACGATCAATAAGTGGTTGAGATTCTTCTTTTGGTAGTTGTACAACTTCGCCAGTAGCACGGTCGTAGAATGTACTGTTCGTGTACATGTACTTATCTGTAACGAAGCTACCATCACGAAGAACAACGAATCCTTTATTGTCAGGTGAGAATACGTCATGACCGAATCGAACGTCATTCGTAGAATCTACACCAAGTAAGTTTAGAATAGTTGGTTTAATGTCAATTTCACCAGTTGGTTTTGAAATTGTTTTACCTTCTTTTTGACCTGGAACGTGAATAAACATTGGTGTTTTTTGTAAGTTCATATGGTCAAACGCAGTAATTTCTTCTTTTCCTAAGAACTGTGCCATTGCACGGTTATGGTTTTCAGAAATACCGTAGTGGTCACCGTAGAATACGATAACTGAGTTGTCGTAAATACCTTCTGCTTTTAGACGTTCAATAAAGTGTTTCATTGCTTCATCTAAGTAGCGAGCTGTTACCATGTAACGGTCAAATACGCCATCACCAGAATTGTATTCATCAATTAATTTTGTATTGTCATCATAAGTGAATGGGTAATGGTTTGTTAAAGTAAGGAAGCGAGTATAGAACGGTTGCTTCACTTGTTTTAACATATCGATAGATTGATCAAAGTACTCGATATCTTTTAATCCCCAGTTTAATTTCGTTTCTGGCGTAATCTTATAGTCAAGCTCGTTGTAGTAACGATCATAACCAAGTGCCGGATACATAATGTTACGGTTCCAGAATGTTGCGTTGTTTGCGTGGAATACTGCAGTGTAGTATCCTTGCTGACGTAAAATTTCTGGAGTTGCTGTGTATTCGTTGTTACCGTGTGTGAAGAATACAGCACCACGGTCTAGTGGATACATTGAAGTATCTACTAAGAATTCAGCATCAGATGTTTTTCCTTGCCCAGTTTGATGGAAGAAGTTATCAAAGTAATAACTTTCTTTCGTAAATTGGTTTAAGAATGGTGTAACTTCTTGTCCGTTAACTGTTGCACCGATTAAGAATGTTTGTAATGACTCAAGAGAGACAACGATTACGTTCTTCCCTTTTGCAGTACCAAACATATTTGGATCTGGTTTGCTTTGCGTTGTTTTTACGTAGTTCTCTGTTTCCTGTAACTTACTACCGTCAGCAAATGCTTTTTGTGAACTTGATTTTGCTTGTAAGCCAAGATCATATACTTGGTGTACATATAAACCTAAGTTTTTAACAAGCATAACGCGGTCGAATGAACGTGTTAATAGTTCTGGACGCTCAGCTTCTGCCAATCCTAAGTTTGCGAAGAAAATAGCAATTGTTGACACGAAGTATAGGGAACGCATTGGGCGTGCTACACGTTCTGTCGGTGCAAAATTCTTCATCTTCTTCAATAAAATGAAGAATACGATAATATCAGCAAATGCGAGGATAATTTTGTAGTTAAACAATTCTTTTACACTAGAACCTAAACTTCCGAAGTTAGATGTTTGTCCTAGTACTGGTAAAGTAACGAAGTCATTGTAGAATCCGTAGAACATTACGTTACCAACAAGAACGATTGTTAAGACAAAATTAATTCCAAGTGCTATATAGTTACGTTTTTTCCCTTTTGCAAATAATGCAAGACCAACAAGCAGTAATGATGCTGCTAATGGGCTAAGGAATAAAATGAATTCTTGCATGAAAGATTCAAGTTTTAAATCAAAGCTTGTGCGTGTAATAAGATATGTCTTCAACCATAAGGCTAAAGCTACGAATGCAGTGAAACGCACATTTTGAAATTGTGATTTCAAGGTTTCTTTCATTCATTTCCACCCTTTCTCTATCAGGCTTGGTCGATTTTGGAGCGAAAAATGCTAAAATAAAAAATACATAGTTTTCTTGGCCATAATTAGAGGTTCTATATTCACCCATATACGACTATAACTATGCATACCCTTTTAGTTTCTTGTGTTACTCATAAGCATAACGTCATTTCTGTATTATACAACAAAATTCATTTCTGAGAAACACTATAACATTTTACATTTTTTGTATGAGATTTGTCACTACCAGAGAAAACTTTAACATTCGTTTATATGTCCGTCAACTAGAAAATATAACAAAGGTAGAGCAGAATGTTAAGTGAAAGTGAAAATTTTCTTTGTTGAGAAATAAGAAATGACAATGGGTAAGTGGTTATCTAGAAACCTATTATATGAAGGGAAGTATGTAAAAATTAACGAACACTTGTTCTTTTTTGGTTTGTTTGTTACAATGAAAGTTCATTGATAGATTATGTGTAATTTTGATGAACTTTTACTGAAAACATATTGTAGCTTATTTCTTTTAAAAAAATAGGGAGGCTTTTACATGAAACAAAAATTTTCAGTTGAAGCATTTTGGAAGAAAGTAAAACATGTCGCAAAGCAAGCAGGGCAGTCGGTCATTTATGCAAGTTTATTATTGTTTTACGTTTTGCAGAAACCAGATGTTCCAAAGCGAGTGAAAATTATTGTAATTGGAGCACTTGCTTATTTTATTGCACCGATTGATGCGATTCCAGATTTCGTTGCTGGAATTGGTTATACGGATGATTTAGGGGCGTTAATGGCTGCGCTATTACAAGCGTCGTTATACGTTAATGATGATGTGAAAGATAAGGCACGAGTGAAGTTGACAGAATGGTTTGGTTCGGATATAGACACATCCTTTATCGATCAAAAATTAGATCAATAGGTGAGAACTGTCACATGGTGACAGGGCGAACGTAAGCGAGGAAGTGCATTATGCCGTCAGGAAGAACGCATACGAAAATAAACTTAATATCCCTTCCGGTTGTTTTGTTTATGCTCTTTTCGTATGGACTAACAAATTTTGATTTTTTATTAACTTTTGCAATTGGCTTTTTAGTAGGTACTACATTTTTAACACCGGATTTAGATACGTATAGTAATGCGTATAATAAATGGGGATTCCTGCGTATATTTTGGTATCCGTATAAGAAGGTGATGCCGCATCGCTCCTTCTTTACACACACAATTATACTTGGTGATGTGATTCGTATTGCATACATGTTAATTGTGTTTTCTCCGTTTTTATTCCTATTAAATGTAATCGCGCTTGACGGGAATTTAATAGAAATGGCGAAGGAACATGAGGTTGAAATTGTAACGTTCGTAATGGGAATTGTTGTGGCAAGCACGCTTCACATTATAGCGGATAAAGTGAATACGCGCCGTAAGAAAATGATGAGAAAAAAGAAGAAACGCAGAAGATAAAAAAACCGTCCCAAAAAGTATTTTGGGACGGTTTTTTCTTATTAATCAAACGTTTGTTTAAAATTAAGCTTTCAGTACTTTAATACCTTTCACGATGTTCCAAATGAAGTAGTATAAGCTAATGATTCCGCAAATACATAAGACAATCATTGTACCGATGCCCAGTGTTACATCCGGTTGATCAGATCCAAGACCCATAATTCCTAAAATAGTTACGCCAATGAATGTAGCGATACTTGGGATAATGTGTGTCCATAGAGCACGTTTTGCATGTGGTTTCGTTTCAGCATCGCCTACAATCCACACAATAATAGGGAATAAGATAGGGGCAAATAATACACTAAAGTATGATAAAGCTGCTAATATTTTGTTTCCATTCATATATATCACCTCATAAATAATGTCCGTTGTTATACTATTATTATGCAATAGTTTTGGCAAGCTTTCTATCGATGAACATTACAAGAACATGACGGTTTTGTAAGATTTTTTTGTTAAATAATAAAATTTTCAAAAAAATCTTTTTAAATGGAAATTGTTATGGTACAGTATAAATGAAAGTTATTGAAAACGTTTTCTTAAACGTTTTTTTATTTTTAGACTTAAAGGTATGATGACCTGATAGTCTATTGATGAGGTTATTCTACTTAAAAGGGGATTCTTTAGGGGGAGAGAACAATGAACACATGGACACAAGTTTATGATCCGTTCGGAAACATTTGGATTTCGGCGGCGGTCGCACTTATTCCGATTATCTTTTTTTTCTTAGCTTTAGCAGTTTTCCGCATGAAGGGGTATGTGGCAGGATTTATTACAGTTGTACTTACAATTTTAGTGGCATTATTCGCTTATAAGATGCCGTTCACGATGGCAATGGCAGCGACTGGATATGGTTTTTTATACGGACTATGGCCAATTGCTTGGATTATCATTATGTCGGTATTTTTATATAAAATATCTGTGAAAACAGGTCAATTCGATGTGATTCGTGCATCTGTATTATCCATTACGAATGACCATCGTTTACTCGTTATTTTAATCGGTTTTTCATTCGGAGCATTTTTAGAAGGGGCAGCGGGATTCGGTGCACCAGTAGCGATTACGGCAGCGCTTCTTGCAGGCCTTGGGCTAAATCCTTTATATGCGGCAGGTCTTTGTTTAATTGCAAACACAGCACCAGTAGCGTTCGGAGCGATGGGTATTCCGATTACAGTTGCTGGACAAGTAACAGGTATTGATCCACATAAAATTGGACAAATGGCTGGACATCAATTACCGTTCTTATCATTATTTGTTCCATTCTTTATCGTATTTTTAATGGACGGGTTGAAAGGAGTAAGACAAACGTGGCCTGCTTTACTTGTAGCAGGTAGCTCATTTGCAATTACGCAGTTCATAACAGCGACATTCTTAGGACCAGAACTTCCGGATATTACGTCGGCACTTGTAAGTTTAGTTAGTTTAGCGCTGTTCTTAAAAGTATGGCAACCAAAAGAAATTTATCAATCAGGGCAAGCAAATAGAGAAGTAGCTGCAACAACAGCGGCATCGATGCCGAAATTAACGTTAGGAAAAGTAGTAAAGGCATGGTCTCCATTTATCGTATTAACGGTTATGGTAGTCATTTGGAGTCAAAGTTTCTTTAAAGCATTATTTGCTCCAGGAGGCGCGTTAGAAAGCCTTGTATTTAAGTTTGAAATTCCAGGCTTGCACAATTTAGTAATGAAAGCAGAGCCTATTGTAAATAAAGCGACGCCTTACGAGGCAATTTTGAAGTTTGATGTATTATCAGCAACGGGAACAGCAATTTTAATTGCTTGTCTCATTTCCATGTTTATTTTGAAAATGAGTGTAAAAGATGCAGTGGTAACATTTAAAGAAACTTTAAGTGAACTTAAAATGCCAATTCTATCTATTGGATTCGTATTAGGATTTGCATTTATCGCAAACTATTCTGGGCTATCTTCTACACTAGCGTTAGCACTAGCAGGAACTGGCGGACTATTCCCGTTCTTCTCACCATTCTTAGGATGGATTGGTGTATTCTTAACAGGGTCTGATACTTCAGCGAATGCATTATTTTCAAATTTACAAGCAATTACAGCGCAGCAAGTCGGTGTATCTGAAGTACTTCTCGTTGCAGCGAATACAACGGGCGGTGTAACCGGAAAAATGATTTCTCCGCAATCGATTGCCATTGCTTGTGCAGCAGTTGGACTTGCTGGAAAAGAATCAGATTTATTCCGGTTTACAGTGAAGCATAGTTTATTCTTCGTAATTATTGTTGGTATTATGACGTATGTACAGGCATATTATTTAACGTGGATGATTCCATAAACAACAAAAGAAATAAACTTTGCATTTTTCAGATTATCGTGTATGATGAGAAAGTATTGAAAATTAAATCAGTGATAAACTAGGGGTGCCTAACGTATGCGTAGGCTGAGAGAGAAGCGCGTGAACTTCTTAACCCTTTGGACCTGATCTGGCTCGTACCAGCGTAGGGAAGTTAACGGCTTTACATAATGATGTCTTTATGAGCCAGGTCCTTATTTTTTTATGGACCTGGCTCTTTTTATTTTGGCATACGCTGGCCATATCTCGTCCTTGTCACGTACAGGGGGGCAACAAAGGTTATGAAACAGTCTGTTTCAGCTGAGCAAATTGAATTGAAATCGAGTTTACCAGGAAGTAAGAAAGTGTATGTGGATGGACCACGAGAAGGTATGAAGGTGCCGATGCGTGAGATTGAACAAAGTGATACAAACGGCGTTCCGAATCCGCCAATTCGCGTATATGATACGAGCGGTCCTTATACGGATCCCGCGTATAAAGTGGAGCTGGAAAAGGGGATTCCAACGCCACGCCACTCTTGGATACTGGAGCGTAATGATGTAGAAGCATACGAAGGGCGCGAAGTGAAACCAGAGGATGACGGTGTGAAGGTGGCTTCGAAACATACACCTGTTTTCCCGCAAATGGATCGTAAACCACTTAGAGCGAAGCAAGGTGCAAATGTTACGCAAATGCATTATGCACGTAATGGCATCATTACGTCTGAGATGGAATATGTTGCGATTCGTGAAGGGGTAGAACCTGAGTTTGTTCGTAAGGAAATTGCGGAAGGTCGCGCTATTTTACCAGCGAATATTAACCATCCCGAAGCAGAGCCGATGATTATTGGACGTAATTTCCACGTGAAGGTGAATGCAAATATCGGAAACTCTGCTGTATCTTCTTCTATTGCAGAAGAAGTAGAGAAGATGACGTGGGCTACTCGCTGGGGTGCAGATACGATTATGGATTTATCTACAGGTAAAAACATTCATACGACGCGTGAGTGGATTATTCGTAATGCGCCTGTACCAGTTGGAACTGTACCGATCTATCAAGCGCTTGAAAAAGTAAACGGAATTGCAGAAGATTTAACGTGGGAAGTGTATCGTGATACGTTAATTGAGCAAGCGGAGCAAGGCGTAGATTACTTTACGATTCACGCTGGCGTATTACTTCGTTACATTCCGATTACTGCAAAGCGTACGACAGGTATCGTTTCGCGCGGTGGTTCAATTATGGCGCAGTGGTGTTTATACCATCATAAAGAAAACTTCCTATACACTCATTTTGAAGAGATTTGTGAAATTATGAAGCAGTATGATGTTTCGTTCTCTCTTGGAGATGGATTACGTCCAGGTTCGATTGCAGATGCAAATGACGAAGCGCAGTTCTCTGAGCTTGAAACACTTGGTGAATTAACGAAGATTGCTTGGAAACATGATGTGCAAGTTATGATTGAAGGGCCTGGGCATGTACCGATGCATTTAATTAAAGAAAATATGGAGAAAGAGCTTGATATTTGCCAGGGCGCACCATTCTATACACTTGGACCGTTAACGACAGATATTGCACCAGGTTATGACCATATTACATCCGCAATTGGAGCTGCGATGATTGGCTGGTTTGGAACAGCGATGCTTTGTTATGTAACGCCGAAAGAACATTTAGGTTTACCGAATAAAGATGATGTACGCGAAGGTGTTATTACGTACAAAATCGCTGCGCATGCAGCTGATCTGGCGAAAGGGCACAAAACGGCTCATCAGCGTGATGATGCACTTTCAAAAGCTCGTTTTGAATTCCGTTGGCGCGATCAATTTAATTTATCTTTAGATCCTGAACGCGCGATGGAGTATCACGATGAAACGTTGCCAGCAGAAGGTGCGAAAACGGCTCATTTCTGTTCCATGTGTGGACCGAAGTTTTGTAGTATGAGAATTTCACATGATATTCGGGAATATGCAAAAGAAAATGATTTAGAAACGACAGAAGCAATTGAAAAAGGAATGAAAGAGAAAGCGAAAGAATTTAAAGAAACAGGTAGTCATTTATACCAATAACACGTTACACCTCTTTACTTGATTGATCACACTGTAGTACCTAACTTAAATATAGAAGAAGCCCGCTTTGCTAAGACGGTAGCAAAGCGGGCTTCTGTTGTTTATTCCGCTATTTGTGGGCAGTAAGACCCCCGCCTCAAAATTCAGCGGAAGCAAAGAAGTTAGGTGGGGGGCAACTGCCCGTAAAAGCCCGATTAGTTAGGGCTGATTAAAGTTTCACTTTATAAGGCGAAGAAGAGATGTACCCAGTAGAATAAGAGGAATAATGTAACGACTGTTGTGAGTGGAATAACGATAAGGGATACACTTAAATAGTCTTTCCATTTTACTTTAATTTTGTTTTGTTTCAGGATATACATCCAAATGAGAGAAGCTAGCGTACCGATTGGTAATAATAGTGAACCGATGTCACTACCAATGATATTTGCGAGATAGATAGTTTTTAATGTGACTGGATCTAATCCCATTTCTGTTAACGTAATGGTCCCAATCATAAGTGCAGGGTGATTATTGAAGACATTGGAGAGGAGAGAAACGAGTCCACCCATTGCAAAGCTAGCATAAAGCAGATGTTGACTTACAACTGGTTCAAGCCATTGGACAAGCGCTGCTGTTAATCCTGCGTTGTGGAGCCCGTAAATAATGACATACATAGAGAAAGCAAAAATCAAAATGTGCCAAGGTGTCTTTTTCAAAATGTCGACAGGGTTCGTTCGTAAGTAGTACCATCTCCAAATAAGAAGAACGAGTGAACCGAGTACGGCAACAATCTCGATTGGGATGGATAAGAAGGATGCAACGAATAGAAGACAGCGCATAAGGAAGACGAAGCCTAATACTTTTAGCATGAACCTTGTCCGTTTTTGTTTCGTATCAACTGAATTTTTTCCTTTTAACGGATGAAAGTTTTTCGTGAAGAATATTTCTTCAATATCATATGAAGAAACAGGCAATTTTTTCGGAAGTTTTTTCTTCAAAACCGTATACATAAGCCATGACATAAACAATAGTCCTAATGTTGCAGGTACAAACATCATAGCGGTATGCATATAAAGAGTCATATTCACGATATTTAATGCGATTAAGTTTACGATATTACTTACACCAATTGGTGCACTAGATGCAGTAGCGATTAAAGCACCGCTTAATAAATAAGGGATTTGTTGATGCGGTTTTAATTGAAGATTTTTTAGGAGAAGAATTAAAATTGGCGTTGTAATTAAAATACTACCGTCGTTATTAAATAAAAGAGTCATAAGGAAACATAATAATTGAATATACCAGTATAAGCGGCGCCCGGAGCCTTTTGCTAGGTTTGCAAGTTTCGCTGCGGACCAGTGGAAGAAGCCGAAGCTTTCTAATATAACCGCCATAACGATGGTCGCTAATATTGTTATGGAGGCACCGCCAATTTTACTAATAATGTCCATGACGTCTGGTTTTGATACAAGTCCAGTAATCAGGATAATGCCAGCGCCAATTGCTGCCGGCCACGCCTCATTTAAACCACGAGGTCGCCAAAAGATAACAATCATTGTTAAGAAGAATACAATAATAGTAATCCATATTTCAATGCTCATATTTTACCTACCTTTCTACTTTTCCTTAAAGTAATGTAGCTTGTCTTAAGGTTTGTATTGGTAGTATATTCAGCAAAAAATAAGAAGAACTAGACGTATAACGGAGTGCAATAAATATGTGTTTTTCAAGTTATGGGACAAGTATCTCTCTTAGTGAAATAACTATTGTGAGAGGAGTCTAGAAATTAATGGGGCAGTAAGATAGTAAATGAAATTTATATGGGCGATTATGGAGATATATCGGCGCAACTCAAAATATATCAGCGATTATTGAAATATATCGGCGCAACTCAAAATATATCAGCGATTTTTAAATTATATCGACTTATCGACAAAACATGACAAAAGGAGCCCACCCCAAAATACCTTTTGGAACAGGCCCTACAATATTATTTTTCCTTCAAAAAAGTTCGATCCTTCAAGAATAAATTCCAGAAGAAAATAAATCCTGGTAATAAAATTGCAATCCCAATTGCATATAGAATAAGCAATGCATAGAATGTTTCGACCGTTGTAAAGCTTGTAAATACAGTTACATCAGGATAAATAATATACGGTAAATGCGCAACGCCGTAAGCATAACTTGCAAATGCATATTGAGCGACGACTGCTAAAACAGCGATGCGAGGGTATCCTAGTGTGTCATACTTCTTGTTTGTCCACCAAAGAGAAGAGTATCCGATAATGAATAAAACGATAGAAACTGTAAACCATGTGAATTGCTTTATTAGCCCTTGCATAAGCCAGTGTGTTTCCGGATCCATTACAACGAGGGCAATAATCGCCGTAACGAGCGTTGCAGGACCAAGGATAATCGCATTTCTTCTATAAATTCTATATGCATCTTCTGAACCTTGTTCTCTCGCAAAATCAGCAAGAAAGAGAGAGGAAAGAAATAGTTCCGAAGTTAGTCCGAAGAGCATATAACAATAAATAACAGGACTAGAAAGAAGTTTTCCATATAGGAGTACTTCTTTTCCTTCAGACATTGTAATATAGGCACCTTCTGTAACAGGTAAAACGGTAATTAATAGGGCTGGAATTAAGAGTCCTGTAATACCTGAAATAATACGAAGAAGGTGTTGGTACTTCGGCAGGGAATAAGCAAATACCATAAATGTACTGCGAATTGCCACGAGTACTAGAATTAACATAACGGGTACGAACATTACCGTTGCTAGGGTAAAAGCGGCTTTCGGAAAGAAGCCAAGAAAAGCGACAACGACAAAGACGAGAAATGTATTTGTTACTTCCCAAGTCGGTGATAAGTATCGGTTGGCAAGCTTGGCAGCTAGCGTTGGATGTTTTGCGTATACCATGCCCCAAAAACCTGCTCCAAAATCGATGGACCCTAATATACTGTATACGAAAATAAGAGCCCATAAGATGATGATTGCAATACTTTCCTCATGCACGAGAATCGCCTCCTTCGTGATGTAAATCATTTGTAAGCGGATGTTTCTTAAAGAATGTCCGTAGTACAAAAACTGTTAAAATACCGAGTCCAATATATAAAATGATGAATAGAATAAATAAAGGACCGACAAAATCGGCGCGTGTAGAAGCATCGACTGTACGTTGCATACCGTAAATGGTCCATGGCTGACGACCGCTACAGCTGAAAATCCAACCAAATTCAATGCCGAGCATCATAACTGGTCCACATGCGGCAGCTCCCCAAAGAAGCCATTTCGGTAGCTCTGTTCCTTTTTTTCGGTAAACAAAGTACCAATATAAGAGGGCAATTGCTGCAACTGCAAAGGTAAAGGCAGCAGTGCCAACCATTAAATTGAACAGTGTATGCGTGTAAAATGGTGGCCATGTTTCTTGTGGAAATTCCTTTAGTCCTTTTACGACAGTGTTAGGGTCTAGTCCTACTAGTAGGCTAAGCATGTTCGGGATTTCTAGTGCATAGTTTAGTTCAAGTGTGTTAGGATCTACAACGCCGCCAATTGATAACGGTGCATGTGATGTCGTTTCAAATAGAGCTTCAGCAGATGCCAGTTTTTCAGGGGAATGCTTATGTAAAGCAATTGCCGATTCGTGTCCCGAAAGCCACATTGTAGCGCCTGTAATAAATGTCACGACGAGTCCTAACAGTAGTCCTTTTTTATGATATGCCACTTCACGTTCACTTACATTCTTCTTTAATAATTTAAATCCGGCGATAGAGGCAATGACGGCAGCTCCAGTTGCGTAGGCTGTAATCACAACGTGGAATGCGCTCGTGCCAAAACTCGGATTAAAGAAAGCTTTCCACGGATCAACGTTAAAAACTGATCCATCTGGTCCCATTGAAAAGCCCGCGGGTGTATTCATCCATGTATTTGCCGATGTAATAAGCACGGCGGATGCCGTGGCACCAATCATGACGAAGAATAGCGAGATTAATCTCATGAATGGAGGTAGTTTGTCAGCTGCATATACATAAATGGACATGAACAAAGCCTCTAAAAAGAAGGCGAAAATCTCAATTTGAAAGGGAACAGAAATAACCTGCCCAACAATTTTGGCAAAACCCGGCCAAAGCAGTGAGATTTGCACACCAACGATTGTTCCAGTTGGAATTGCTACACCGAGAAGGATGGCAAAAGCCTTTGTCCATCTTTTCGCCATAATGGCGTAGTCGGAATCTTTCTTCCAGTGATAGAGTATTTCACTTATAAAAATCATTAATGAAAGTCCGACACCAAGTGTTGCGAAGATAATGTGGAATGCTAGTGAAGAACCGAAAAATGCTCTTGCTAATGTTACCGTATCCATATGTAAACTCCTCTTCTTTTTTGCCATTATTTTCTGATTGAATTGGAAGATTTATTCAAAAAAACTACCAAAAATATATATGTATTTAAAAAGTGGATATGGTAATATAATGTTTGAATATTCTAAATAGAAAGAAGTTAATATTTTGTTTGTTTTTTAGTGAGGAATATTTTATAATCTTTTATGCGAACATAAGTTCTGTTTTTGGAGTGAAGAAGTTTATGTGAAATGGAGAGGATGTTTTATGTATCCTGAAGTCATTAAAAAGATGGCATTTTCAAAAGAGCATAGAGATTTATTATTGAAGCTGTATAATAAAGAGATTACGCGTAGTGAGTATGATCGACTCGTAGAATCGCTATATAGACCTTCTAAAGAGGCTTGTGAGGGATGATAAAGGAACGGGAGACAATCTAATAGATTGTCTTTTTTAAATTTGTGTATGTTCTGGTAAAATTAAGGTTAGCCTTAATAGGGAGGTGAAAGGATTGCGGAAACGTTTATATATAGGGGTTGGGGTTGTTCTCTTAATCGCTTTAGGTGGAATTGTATTTTGGTCAGCTTTGCAAGGAAACCGTACGGAACATTTTATTTTAAGACATATGGTGAATGAAAATGGGACGCTTGCTACATATCGTTTAGAGGATACAAAAGCAGGTACTGGTGAAGCGAAAGGCCGTGAAGCTTTATCGGAATCAGCAGGACTATGGCTGCAATATACACTCGATAAAGACGATCAAGCGTTATTCGATGAACAAGTTAAGGTTATTCAAAATAACTTTGTACATAAGAACCAAATTGTTTTATGGAAAATCTCTGAAAAGGGAGAAATGCAGTCAGCTACAAATGCACTTATTGATGATCTTCGTATTATAGAACAGTTATATCGCGCTTATGAAATGTACAAGGAAGAGCGCTATAAAAACTTGGCAGATCAATTGAGTGATGCTGTAATTCGTTATAATAAGAAAGATAATTATTATGTTGATTATTATGATGCAGATGCAAGGAAACAAAATGATTTTGCAACAACGTCATATGTAAATCCGCATGCATTCTCCTATATGAAAAAGTATGGAAAAGTTTCTGCTCAGCAATATGAGGAAGTCGTTCAATTTTTAGCGGATTATCCAAGGCATGGATGGGCATTCCCGAAAGAGTATAAAGCAGATGGTACATTTACGTACGACAAAGAAGTGAATCTGATTGACCAATCATACGTTGCATATCATCGTAGTTTAGGTGGTCTTTCATCAGATGCTTATTTGGAATTTATAAAGAAGAAATTTCAGGAGGATGGAAAGCTATACGGTCGTTACAATTTAGAAACGGGAAAACAAACTGTGAATTATGAATCGCCAGCCGCTTACGGATTAACGATTTTGTACGTACTACAAACAGGTGATACAAATTTCGCAAAGGAATTATATGATCATATGGCCACATTCCGAAATGACAACGTATTTAGTAGATACTACGGTGGATATGTAACAGGCGAAAATAACAATACGCATATTTTTGATAATGTTTTGCCGCTTTTAGCTGAAATAGAATTAGAGAAGAGTGAAAAATAAAAGGTGCCACCCTATGGGGATGGCATCTTTTATTGTTTAATATCATTTTAAGTCCTAATATTGGAGAAGTAATCAATTACGAATTCACGGAATTTCTGAGCAGTTTTCGATAAGTAACGTTTTTTTGACCAGCTTAACCCAATCGTTCGCTCACAATTTGGTTCAATAATACGTAACTTATTTAATGCTAAAGTAGAGTTTTTTAATAAAGTTAAACTTGGGACAAAGGCGATGCCGAGGCCTTGCTTAATCAGGTCGCTAATCACGGTTGGTTCATCTACTTCAAAAGCAATATGTGGAGTGAAGCCAGCTTCTTTACAAAATTCATCTGTTAAGTGCCGAAATCCGTAACCGGTGTTCATACTAATGAACGGTTCGTCTTTTACTTCATGCAAATATACACTTTCACGTTCTGATAAACGGTGCCCTGAAGGGACGACTAAGAAAATTTCTTCTGTAATAAGTGGTTCCCAAATAATCTCTTCGCCTTCAATTGGCACAGAAGAAATGCAAAAGTCAATTTCTATATTATCTAGTTGTCGTTTCATAGAAGGAGTAGATGCGAGAAATTGTTGGAATCGAACGTTAGGATGTTCTAGTAAAAAAGAACCAATTAGTTCGGGTAATATTCTTGGAATAGAAACAGCCAACGTAATAGAGCTTTGTTGTAAGTCAGCTAAATCTTTAATTTCTCGTTCGCCTTCACTTAATTCATGAAAAATGCGCTCTACTCGTTTTAAAAATACTTTCCCGAAAGAGTTTAATGTAATTTGTCGCCCTTGGCGGTCAAATAACGGAACGCCCAAGTCCTTTTCTAATCTAGCAATTGTTTTGCTGAGTGAAGGCTGTGCGATATGCAATTCTTCAGCGGCTTTTGTCATATGCTCTAATCGTGCAACTGTTTGAAAGTATTTTAGTTGAAGAAGTTCCATTTTGATTCTCCTTTCTATAGACCAAAAGGAATGGATTGATAATTAAAGATGTATTATACAGTATGGAAATGGACGTGTATAGTAAATCTGTTAAACCATTCTAATGGTGTGAAATTCGGAGAAGGAGTATGTTTCATGAAAGGAATTCAACTTGTATTTAAAGATTGGAAAGCGATGTGGCACCATAAACATGGGCGTATCGCTTTAATTTTTTTGTTAATCGTTCCTTTAATTTATTCAGGGTTCTTTTTAGCTGGATATTGGGATCCATACGGAAAATTAGATAAATTACCTGTTGCGATTGTAAATTTAGATAAGGGTGCTGCAATGGATGAGAAAACAATTCATGCAGGAGACGATTTTGTAAAAAATTTAAAAGAGAATAAGGAACTGGCTTTTCATTTCGTATCAGAAAAAAATGCTGAGGAAGGGCTAAAAGAAGATAAGTATTATATGGTTGTTACGATTCCAGCCGATTTCTCTAAAAAGGTAAGTACACTTATGGATGAAAAACCAGAACCAGCACAATTGCAGTACAAAGTAAATCCGGGTAAAAACTTTGTAGCAGCTCAAATTGGAACGACAGCTGTTGAAAATATGAAAACAAAAATTTCAAATAGTATTACGAAATCTTATACAGAAGGTGTCTTTTCAAAGTTTCAAGACTTAGCACAAGGGTTGAGTGATGCAAGTAATGGTGCTGGGAAGTTACATGAAGGAACGACAGATGCAAGAAATGGGGCAAATCAGCTTGCAGATGGTATTCATCGTTTAAGTGACGGGACATCAAAAGTGAAAGAGGGAAGTGAAAAACTTGCTTCTAGTCAATCAGCTTTAACTGATGGAGCGAATGAGCTGAGTGAAGGGGCAAAATCCCTTCATAGTGGTATGGAGTTATTAGCACAAGGTGAAAAAAACTTACAATCAGGGGTTAGTGAATTAAGTGCTGGTACAAATGAATGGGTGAACGGAAGTGAGAAACTTGCTGACGGGCAAGTGAAAGCGGACAATGCAGCAAATAGTGTAAAACAACAATTAGAAGAGTACGTGAAAAGTCATCCAGAGGTGCAGCAAGACCCTGCTTTTCAAAAGATTATCGCTACTTCTAATGGATTAGCTCAAGCAACAAACACTTTAAATAATAGTCAGAAACAATTGACACAAGGTGCACAGAAGCTTGCAGATGGTCAGCATAAGGTTGAAGAAGGTATGAATACATTCGGAGTTAAGTTAAATGAAGCTACTGCTGGAACGAAAAAGATAGCAGATGGTGCTACAAATTTAGCTAGTGGATTTACGAAATGGGGAACTGGATTTACATCATTACAAGAAGGTGTAAATCAACTTGCGAGCGGGGGAACAGAGCTGAATCATGGTGCTGATCAGTTAACGAACGGACTTGTTAAACTTGACGACGGTGCGAAAGAACTTTCTACGAAATTGGGAGAGGGCGCAGAGAAGATAGCGGATGTTCGCAATGATGATGCACGCAATACGATGTTCTCAGAGCCAGTTCAATTAGTGAAGTCAACAGTTTCTGACGTGCCTAATTACGGTTCAGGTATTGCACCATATTTCTTATCACTTGCATTTTATGTTGGCGGAATTATGGCGTCGAATATTTTACCGCTTGGCCGTAGACAAAATATGAAAGTAAGTGGAACAGTACATTTTATTAACAAATTAGGCTTAGTATATGTAATTGGACTTATTCAAGCATTGCTTGTAGATGTAGTTGTGCTAGGAGTTATGAAATTAGAAGTTGCAAGTGTGCCACTCTTTGTTTTATCAAGTATCGTTATTTCCTTTACGTTCATGACGTTTATTCTTATGTTAGTAACGGTATTTGGTCTTGTTGGAAAGTTTTTAGCGGTAACGCTTCTCGTCTTGCAATTAGCGACGAGCGGTGGGACTTTCCCAGGAGAATTAAATATAGCTGTTCTTAGCAAGATTGGACAATTTCTCCCAATGTCCCATTCTCTTAGAGGATTGCAAGATGTGATTTCTTTAGGAGATTGGTCGCAATTACAAATGCAAATTTTAATATTGTTATGCTATCTCGTTGTTGCTGGTGGAATTGCTTGGATCACGAGCCATATACAACATAGGGAAACGAATGCAGAACAAGTTTCTTAAAATGAAAGAAGCTATCCGACTTTTTCGGATAGCTTCTTTTTTATTTGCGTTCCATTACCGCAAAGTAATTGTTTTCATTATCAGCAAAGTTAAAAGCTCTGCCAGTAGGTAAATCTACAACTTGTCCAACAGTAACGTTTTTCTTAGAAAGATCTTTATATAGTTGATCTAAGTTGTTAGAGAAGAACATAAGTGAAGGAGTACCTAAGTTTAATTCAGGTTGCATCTTTGCAATTAACTCTTTATCGTGAAGAACGATGCTTGTTCCTGCTTCTTTTGACGGTGCAATTTCAATCCAGCGAAAACCTTGTCCGTTATTTTCTTCCGCAATAATTTGGAATCCTACTGTCTCAGTCCAAAATTGCATGGCTTCATCTTGATTATTTACATATAGCATAATTTGTCCAATTTGATTAATCATAGGTGTGTCCTACTTTCTTTTCGTGTATGGAATTCTATTATATCAAAGATATGGTTTGAATACCTTTTCGTGATTTTTCCGAAGTACAATCTTCGCCCATCTCATATTTGTCGTAGGAGAAGGTCCTGTAATCCATGTATGAAATGGTAGTGCACTGCATATGACCATTGCTGAAATCGAGATTGTGGCCGTTATTGTAAATAATAATAAGCTATACAATATTGTGTTTTCTTGCAGTATGAATAAAGAAAGAAACTTTGTACATAGTTGCAAGAAGAAAAAGTGAGCTAAATAAGCACCATATGTGTAATTCCCGATAAATCGTAAAGCTTTATATAAGAAACCGCGTCTCTGTACGATTGTAATAGAAAGCACGTAAAGTATGATAATTTCGCATACGATATATAAAAACATAGACGGTTTTAAATAAGTCGAAACGGTTAAATGAATAGAGTTTGCTCCGTAAAAACTAAATAACTCATAATTGATGAATAAAAATAAGACGAAAAATAATATTGTGATAAGCGGGATATGTTTCATAACAAATGTACGCCACGTTTTTAGTGCTACAGCAGCGATTCCTCCCATGACGAAATAGAACGAGTAGAAGAAGAAGGAACGGTCTGTATAATGTAAAATTGTTGAGCTAGTCAATTTCTCTCCATTAAAAATGTAGTGCGAAGAATACCACATTAAGAGGAAATATAAACAAGCAAAGATAGTCATATATTTATATATGTCTTTTTTATTTTCTGTTCGTTTTTGAAACCAATAAAATAGTGTGCACAGCAAAGGGAACAATAGGTGAATTTGGAACATCATAATCACGTACCAAAGGTGAGGTGCGGCTGTTCCGAGTAATAAACTTTTTATTCCGCTTTGTAGTGTAATCATATCGTTTGTTGTTAATAAGTAAAGAATAGACCAGAAGAGATAAGGAATGAGTAAATGTGCGGCTTTTTCAGAAATATATTCTTTGTATACTAATTGCTTTGTATAGTGACGAATTAAGTGGAAGCCGACGATAAATATGAATGCAGGTGCTGAAAATTTTGCAAGGTTAAATAGCATGCCCATAATGAGGGATTGCTCAAGTAAGACATTTCCTTGATTCATTGTATATAATAACGAACTTTGCAAAACGACAGCAAGAAATGCAATGCTTTGCAGAACTTTAAATTCAGGTGCGCTTTGTGTCATTAGGTTCATCTCCTTTTCCATACATGATTATAGTACGGAGAATGAATAATGGATGTGGAATATTTGTGAAGATTTTAACAAATTTGTGGCAGAATAGATTATATCGACGATTTTTCGGATATATCGTTCATAACTTCAAATATATCAACGATTTTTTCAATATATCGACGTTTCGACAAGGGATATCGACTTATCAACAAATAACGACAAAAAGAGGATGCTCAAAACGAGCATCCTCTTTCTATCTATTAAGCAAATTTGTTTTTGATCCAGTTCTTACCTTCTACAAGGCGAGCTGTCATTACGGCACAAGCGTTATCTGCTGTTACGTTTAACATCGTTGCAGGAGGATCAATGATTGTACTAATTGCTGCGATAATTGGCAATGCTTCTGGCGGGAAGCCATATAAAGAAACGATTAACATTTCACCAATCATACCGCCGCCTGGAATAGCGCCCATTACTGTTCCTACTAATAGAGAAACAACAAGTGCGATTGCTAATGTTTTTGGTCCTTCGAATTCCATGTTGAAAATACCGAATAAGAAAGCAATTTTTAATACGCCGCCTAAAACAGAGCCGTCTTTATGAAGTGTAGATCCAAGAAGGACAACTGTTTCACGAACGTCAGAAGAGATACCCATTTTCTTCGTTGCTTCTAAGTTCGCTGGAATACTTGCGGCACTACTACAAGTTGCAAGAGATGTAACTGTAGGAGAGACCATGTTCTTCCAAAATACTTGTACACCTTGCTTGCGACCTGCAAGGTATGCATAGAACGTAAAGAATACAAAGAAGTAAATAAGAGACGCTGGATAGTATACCATTGCTGCTCGGAAGTAAGTTCCAAGAAGCTGTGGTCCGAATTCACCAACTAATGCTGCGAAGTAAGCAGCAAGTCCGATTGGAGCGTAGTACATAATGAAAGATACGACTTTCATTGAAATTTCTGCACCAGCTTGTAAGAATGTAGCGAATGGTTTTCCTTTTTCACCAACTGCTGAAGTTGCAATCCCCATTAAAATAGAGAAGAAAATAAGAGCTAACATATTTTCACGAGATAGTAACTTCGAGAAGTCAGATACTGTTAGAATACCGACGATTTGATCTGCAACACTAACTGCTTTTTCAGCTTTGTCAGGTTGGGTTAGTTCTAATACAACACCTTGTGCTGGCGGGAATACTTTCACGACAATAATCATAAAAATAGCAGCTAAAATACTTGTAAATAAGAAAGTCCCAGCCATACTAGACATAATTTTACCGAAACGTTTTAATCCATCCATATTAGCAATAGATGACGCGATGCTAAAGAACACTAACGGTACAACAATCGTAAACATTAAGTTTAAGAAAATGTCACCAAGCGGCTTTAAAGCAACTGCATCGGCACCCATGAAATAACCAATGAAACCACCAATTAGGATAGAAGATAATAAAATAAGTGGAAAGCGATATGCCTTCATAAATATATCCTCCTATCAATTAAAAAAATCATACTGAATTATTATAGCGAGTTAAAGTCCTCTTTACTAGGAGAATACGGATAGATAGAATAGCGTGAAAACCGAGAAATTTTTGTTTTTAAGCTCGGCATACAGCAGGAAATCTAGACATATATATTTGTAACCTAGTTGTGGTAAGGGATGCGCCATCATTTAGGTTGAGAAGAAGGGGGAGGGAAGCGAGATGAATATTTTGCTTTGCTGTGCAGCGGGAATGTCTTCCAGTTTGATTGTTACTAAAATGGAGAAAGCAGCAGAGGCAAGAGGAATAGAGGTAAAGATTTGGGCTGTATCAGGTTCTGAAGTAAATAGCCATATTGATAAAGCTGATGTACTTTTACTTGGGCCACAAGTACGTTATTTATTACCGAAAATGAAGGAATTATGTAAGGAGAAAGGGGTACCTGTTGATGTCATTCAATCCGTTCATTACGGACTTTGTAATGGGGAAGCTATCTTGCAAGCAGCTTTGTCAATGAAACCATGAGGAGAGTGGGATAGATGATACGGTTTTTAGAGAAATATGTAATGCCGGTAGCAGGAAAGGTTGCAGAGCAGAGGCATTTGCTAGCAATTCGTGATGGACTTGTATTGACGATGCCGTTCTTAATTATAGGATCATTTTTCCTCATCATTAGTGCTTTACCAATACCAGGTTATAATGATTTTATGGCAGGTTTGTTTGGGGAGAATTGGCAGAGGGCTTTGGGGTATCCAGTTAGTGCAACTTTTAATATAATGGCTTTAATAGCTGTTTTTGGAATCGCTTACAGACTTGGAGAATATTATAAAGTGGACGCTTTAGCATCCGGGGCATTGTCGCTTGTGACGTTTTTACTTGCGACACCATTTCAAGTTGCATATATTATACCAAGTACAAAAGAGAGTGTACTTGTAGAAGGTGCTATCCCAGCTGTATTAATGGGAAGCCAAGGGTTATTTGTAGCAATGATTATTGCACTTATATCTACTGAACTTTATCGGTTTATTGTACAAAAAAAGATAATTATAAAGATGCCAGAGACAGTTCCGCCAGCTGTGACACGTTCATTTGCCGCGCTTGTTCCAGGATTTATTGTTGTAACGGTTATTTGGCTTTTACGCTTAATTATAGAAAATACTTCTTTTGGCAGTATCCATAATATTGTAGGGCAAATTTTACAGGAACCACTTAGTGTACTTGGTGCTAGTCTTTGGGGCGCAATAATAGCTGTTATTCTCGTTCATGTTCTTTGGTCATGTGGAATTCATGGAGCTACTATTGTTGGTGGTGTAATGAGTCCCGTTTGGTTGTCGTTAATGGATCAAAACCGAATTGCTTACCAAGCAGGGCAAGATATACCAAATACGATTACTGCACAGTTTTTTGATTTATGGATTTATATGGGCGGATCTGGTGCAACGCTTGCTTTAGTTGTAGGAATGTTATTATTTGCCCGAAGTCAGCAATTAAAAAGTATAGGTAGATTGTCAATTGCGCCTGGTATATTTAATATTAATGAGATGGTAACTTTTGGGATGCCAATTGTCATGAATCCAATTTTATTAATTCCATTTATATTGGTTCCAGTTGTGTTAACAATTGTTTCTTACTTTGCAATGGAATGGGGATTAGTTGCTCGTCCGAGCGGTGCTGCTGTTCCTTGGACGACACCAATTCTATTTAGTGGATATTTAGGATCAGGTGGGAAAATTTCAGGTGTTGTTTTACAACTTGTTAACTTTGCGCTTGCATTCTTCATTTATTTACCGTTCTTAAAAATATGGGATAAACAAAAAGTGGCGGAAGAAAAGGGGGAGTAAAGAACTAAAATGGATACGATAGAAACGAAGGCCTTTCACTTAATCTTGCATGGGGGAAATGCGAGAAGTTGTTCAATGGAAGCAATTGATTGCGCGAAGCGTGGGGAGTTTACAGAAGCAGAAGCGAAATTACAAGAAGCGTTAGAGGAATTAAAAGAGGCACACCGTGTACAAACGGATCTCATACAGAAAGAAGCCGGTGGTGAAAAGACCGAAGTTACCCTTCTGATGGTGCACGCACAAGATCATTTAATGAATGCAATTACGGTGAAGGAATTAGCGAGTGAATTTGTAGAATTATATAAGAAGATGTCGGTAGCTGAATGAACCTTGCGTATGCAAGGTTTTTTATGTATGTGTCTGTACCATCAGTGGAGTGTTTGTTCCACTGATGGTATTTACAATCCTCCTTTTTACAAATGAGTAAGAGTGGTATTTAATCGACAGTAACAATTTCTCCTATACCACGAATCAGTTTTTTTATATGCATCTCATTTGGTTTCAATATACTTACGATATAATCAATCGCTATTTGCGGTTCAACGGTTGTACCGCACGTATAACAATCAATGGCGGCAAAGTTTTTTTCTGGATAAGTGTGAATAGAGAGGTGGCTTTCTGATAGTAAAACTAAAACAGTAACACCATGCGGATTAAATTCTTTTGTACTTACGTTTAAAACGTGGGCACCAGATTGATCAGCAGCGTGAACTAAATGATGTTCTAAAAAGTAAATATCATCTAATAGGGAAAAATCCACTCCCCATAAATCTACTATTATATGCTTACCGAAAGTAGAATATTCCATAAGGTAGCGCTCCTTACTATAATGTTGTTAAAATTCCATTTCCTGTTTGTAACATTGATGCAAGATAAGATTCGATTCTGAGTTTAAAAGAGCGAGATTACGTTGTTCTAAATGTTCTTCTCTAAATTGAAATAAAGGAGAAAGAAGGGAAGGTAATGTTCGAGGCGTTGGCACTACATATAATTGCTCAATTTGATCGAGTACATAGGCAGAATTAGCGGCAATATGAAATCCCCAGTCAGTTCCGAAAGAAGGAACGATTGTATGATAACTTTTCACAGTTAATCCCGCATGTTCAATTGTATTACCGATACTCCAATATACTAGAGGTGCATCAGCAGGTGAATTAGATTGGCAGACGAATGCCCCATCTTCTGTTAAGAATGTAGCTATCCGAGCAAAAAGTTCGCTTGTATATAAAGTACTTAAAATTTCTGTTGCTGGATCAGGAAAATCAATAATAATTACATCGTATAAGGATGAAGGAGAATTTAGAAATTCTTTCGCATCACATACGTGCACATTCACGCGACTATCCAAAAATGCATTGTTGTTTAAAGATACTATTTCTGGAACATTACGTGCCATATTAATCATTGCCTCATCTAAATCAACAAGGTCTACATGTAGCACAGTTTCATATTTCAAAACTTCTCGCAGGGCAAGGCCATCGCCACCACCTAATATGAGAACACGTTTTGGATCAATTACTTTTGACATAATTGGATGTACAAGTGCTTCATGATAAATTTGCTCATCGACGGAACTGAATTGTAGTTGCTTGTCCAAATATAAACGGATATCGCTTACTTGTAGCAAATGAATATTTTGATAATTGCTTTTTTCATTCAATAAACTTGTATGTTCACCAGCTTGTATTTCTTTTAAAGAAATTTCATCCCATATATCTAGGTTGTGTGAATCCGTGGGTACTATGACTACATTTTCCGTTTGTGCTTGCTTATCCTGTTTATCCTGTTTGTCGTGCTTGTCCTGTTTGCCTTGTTTACCGTGCTTGTCCTGCTTATTTTCTATTTCCTGCTGTTCTAGTTCAAATTTGTTAGAGTCTAATTCAGAACGTTTGTCTTTTTTATAGCTTGTTATTCTATAAATCTTTATTTTGCTTTGTTTTCTATGTTTTGGCATAGGAATCCCCTTTCGAATTGTGTTACTTTACTCTATTCTATGTGATTTAGTAGAGTTTGCTTGGACAATAGATAGAGGAGTTTTTTTAATAGATTTTCACGCTAAAAAAATTTTTTTAGTGTTTTTTTGTTTTAAACACAACTAGACAACTAAACACTAATCTATTTTCATACAGTTATGTGTTAAAAGCGTGTTGTTTTATAACACACTGTGTGTTTTTTGATCAACACACTAATTGAAAGCGTTAACACACAAAGAAAATAGTCGAAAAAGTGCTGATTTTAGTGGTTTTAAAAAGTTGGCATGCTAATTGCATTAATAAATAGCGTAAAGAAAAATAAATAAAATATAAATTTTTTATACTACACAAGGGGGATTTTCAAATGAATATTTTATTATGTTGCTCAGCAGGGATGTCTACAAGTTTACTAGTTACAAAAATGGAAGCGGCTGCAAAAGCTCGCGGTCTAGAAGGAAAGATTTGGGCTGTATCTGGGGATGCAGTAAAAACAAATATCGATCAAGCAGATGTATTATTACTAGGACCACAAGTTCGTTACATGCTGTCTTCAATGAAAACGCTTGCTGATGAGAAAAACGTTGGAATTGACGTTATCAATCCAATGCACTACGGCATGATGAATGGAGAAGCAGTTTTAGATCACGCATTAACACTTAAAAAATAATTAGGGGGGAAGCAAAATGCAAAAGTTTATTGCATTTATGGAGAAATATATTGTTCCTGTCGCTGGTAAAATCGGATCGCAACGTCACTTAGCTGCGATCCGTGATGGATTTATTGCAGTTATGCCACTTATTTTAGTTGGTGCACTGGCATCACTAATTAATGGTTTTCCATCTGAAGCTTTCCAAGATTTCATGAAAGGTTTGTTTGGTGAAACGTGGAAACAAGTTGGCGGTGGAATGTGGACTGGTTCTTTCGCGATTCTAGCACTAATCATAGCATTTACAACAAGTTATAACTTAGCAAAATCTTACGGCGTTGATGGTTTGTCAGCAGGTATTATTTCATTTGGTGCGTTAATTATTCTTACGCCAACAACACCGAAAGAAGGCGGATTGAACTTAGTTTGGACAGGTGCACAAGGGTTATTCGTAGCAATTATTGTGGCACTCCTTGTTACTGAAGTATTCCGTTTCTTCGTACAAAGAAACATTACTTTTAAAATGCCTGATGGAGTACCACCAGCAGTTTTAAGATCTTTTGCAGCTATAGTTCCAGCATTTGTTATTTTAACAGTAGTTGCAGGTATTCAATTAGCAGTGAAATTAGCTGGTACAAGTGTTCATGAATTTATCTTTAATACGATTCAATCACCACTGCAAAGTTTAGCAGGGACATTACCAAGTGCAATTGTCATTGTACTCCTTGTTCATCTTCTTTGGTTCTTCGGTTTACATGGTCCGAATATCGTTGGTGGTATTATTGAGCCATTATACTTACCGGCATTAGAGAAAAACATGAAGTTATTCCAAGGTGGTACATCTGCATTTGATGTTCCAAACATTGTTACAAAACCATTCTTTGATACTTTCGTATATCTTGGTGGTTCTGGTGCAACATTAGCGTTCTTAGTAGTTGTATTACTTGTAGCAAAAAGTGCACAATTACGCGGTGTATCTCGCTTATCAATTGGTCCAGGTGCATTCAACATTAACGAACCAGTAATCTTTGGTACACCAATTATTTTAAATCCAGTTTTATTCTTGCCGTTTATCATAACACCAATCGTATTAGTAATTACTTCTTATACAGCTATATCTATTGGTTGGGTACCAAAGACAGTTGCGATGATTCCATGGGCAACACCACCAATTATTAGTGGTTATCTTGTAACAGGTGGGCATCTTTCAGGCGCAATTCTACAGTTATTCAACTTTGTAATTGCGATGGTAATCTATTATCCATTCGTTGTATTATGCGATCGTTCTGTTGTTCGTACTGAAAAAGCAGCAGCACAAGGAAATAACAACTCTGTACCTATGTAACACAGTAATTGTTCTCACAGATAACACCATCTGTGAGAACAATCACCTTTATATCATGTTCAAAAAGATGAGATCCATCTACAAGAACACCAAACTATCATTCATAAATTAATATTTTAATAGAAATGTTCAAACTGAAGGGGTATGTAAGTCGGTTGAACGATAATAGAGAGGGCGGTAATTATGATGACTACAGCAGAACAAATTCCATTCCAATTGATTTTAAATAGTGGTAATGCACGAAGCTTTGCGATGGAGGCACTTCAATTTGCCAAACAGGGGAAAATGGCAGAGGCTGATGAAGCGATGGTAAAGGCGAAAGAAGCGATTAATGAAGCGCATCATTTCCAAACGGAGCTCATACAATCAGAAGCAAGAGGAGAAAAAACAGAGATTAGTGTTCTTTTAATTCACGCACAAGATCATTTAATGAATGCGATTACAGTAAAAGAATTAGCAACAGAGTTTATCGATCTTTATAAAAAGCTTGAAGCGAAAGGGGAATAAAGCATGACTGGAATTAAAATTGCTACAATCGGCGGTGGATCTAGTTATACACCAGAGTTAATTGAAGGATTTATTAAACGTTATGATGAGCTTCCTGTTCGTGAAATTTGGTTAGTAGATATTGAGGCAGGAAAAGAAAAGTTAGAAATCGTTGGTAACTTAGCGAAACGTATGGTAAAAAAATCTGGTTTACCAATTGAGGTACATTTAACGCTTGATCGTCGCGAAGCATTAAAAGATGCTGACTTCGTAACGACGCAGCTTCGCGTAGGTTTATTAGAAGCTCGCGCAAAAGATGAAGCAATCCCGTTAAAATATGATGTAATCGGTCAGGAAACGAATGGTCCTGGTGGTTTATTCAAAGCATTGAGAACGATTCCTGTTATTTTAGATATTTGTAAGGATATGGAGGAGCTTTGTCCGAATGCATGGTTAATTAACTTTGCAAACCCAGCTGGTATGGTAACAGAAGCTGTTCTTCGTTATACAAATATTCAAAGAGTAGTTGGTCTATGTAACGTTCCAATCGGAATCCGCATGGGTCTTGCAAAATTGCTTGAAGTAGATGCAAGTCGTGTTCACGTTGATTTTGCAGGTTTAAATCACATGGTATATGGATTAGACGTATACTTAGATGGCGTAAGTGTAATGGATCGTGTGTTAGAACTTGTAACAGATCCAGAAAAGCAAATTACGATGGAAAATATCGCTGCGCTTAACTGGGAGCCAGACTTTATTCGCGGCCTTCGTGCAATTCCATGTCCATACCATCGTTACTACTACAAAACACGTGAAATGCTAGAAGAAGAGAAAGAAGCTTCGGTTGAAAAAGGTACACGTGCAGAAGTAGTAAAACAATTAGAAGATGATTTATTCGAGTTATATAAAGACCCGAATTTAGATATTAAACCACCACAATTAGAAAAACGTGGAGGCGCTTATTATAGTGACGCAGCATGTAGCTTAATTACGTCTATTTATAATAATAAAGGTGATATCCAGCCTGTTAATACACGAAACAACGGAACAATTGCAAGCTTGCCACATGATTCGGCTGTTGAAGTGAACTGTATTATTACGAAAGAGGGTCCAAAACCAATTGCAGTTGGAGATCTTCCAGTACCAGTTCGCGGTTTAGTACAACAAATTAAATCATTTGAGCGCACAACAATTGAAGCTGCTGTTACAGGGGATTATCATAAAGCGCTGCTTGCTATGACAATTAACCCACTTGTACCATCAGATAAAGTGGCAAAACAAATTTTAGATGAAATGTTGGAAGCGCATAAAGAATATCTTCCGCAGTTCTTCAAAAAGGTAGAGAAATAAAAGCGGCGCTATTTAGCCCGCTTTTTTTTATCCTATTAGGAGGTATTACAATGATTAAGTTAATTGTAAATGCAGATGATTTCGGTCTTACAGAAGGTACAAATTACGGCATTATTGATGGACATATAAATGGACTTGTAAATTCAACGACGATGATGATGAATATGCCAGGAACAGAGCATGCGGTACGCTTAGCAAAAGAGTATAAAACGTTAGGGGTAGGAGTACATCTCGTATTAACGGCAGGGAAACCGCTTCTTGGAGATGTACCGTCACTTGTAAGTAGCGATGGATTGTTTCATAAACAAAGTGTCGTATGGGAAGGGAAAGTAAATCCAGAGGAAGTTGAGAGAGAGTGGACTGCTCAAATTGAGAAATTCCTATCTTACGGATTACAACCAACGCATTTAGATAGTCATCATCACGTGCATGGATTGCCAATTTTGCACGATGTTCTTGAAAGGTTAGCTGTTAAATATAATGTTCCAATTCGTCGTTGTGAAGAAGAGCGAGCAGTACGCCCATTTTCTGACGTATTTTACAGTGATTTTTACGCAGATGGTGTGACGGAAGATTACTTCGTGAAGTTAAAAGAAAGAGTACAAGGTGAACAAACGGTAGAAATTATGGTTCATCCAGCTTATATTGACCCAGAGCTTGTGAAGCGTTCTTCTTACGTAATGGATCGCGTGAAAGAATTGCGTATTTTAACAGAGAGTGAGTTGCCTGAAGGAATAGAGCTTATAAAGTTTTAATAGAAAAAAGACGGCTACATTATGCCGTCTTTTTTTATTTACAAAATGGATAGAATATATCCGCCAAAGGCTCCAAGTATAACGATAACCCAAGGTGGTGTTTTCCAAAAAGCGAGCAAGCAAAATAGAAGAGATGCAAAAACAAAATCTACAGCGTTCTTAATCGTGCTTGTCCAAATAGGGTCATAAAAAGCGGCAATTAAAATACCGACAACGGCCGCATTGACTCCAAGTAGTGCGCCTTGTATGAAAGATATTTTTCTCACACTGTCCCAAAAGGGTAAAACACCAATAACGAGTAAGAAAGCAGGAAGAAAGATCGCAATTGTTGCAAGTATGGCACCAAGCGTCCCGTTTAACACTGCTCCTATATAAGAGGCGAATGTAAATAGTGGTCCTGGCATTGCTTGTGTTAATCCGTATCCAGCTAGGAATTGTTCTTTCGTCATCATTCCGTTTTGTACGAACTCACCTTCAAGAAGGGGGAGGACGACGTGTCCGCCTCCAAATACAAGTGCGCCAGAGCGATAGAAACTATCAAATAAAGCGATGTAATAAGAGAACGGTCTTAATATTGGTAGCAGTAGTAATAGTCCGAAGAATAAGACGAGATAAGAAACTGCTATCTTTTTTGAAATAGGTACTTTTATATGTTGAGATTGACTAATTGGTTCGTTGCGATATAAAAGCCAGCCGATAAAGCCAGATATGATAATGAGAGTGACTTGTGTCCAGCTACTTGGCCATAATAGGGCGATTGAGGCAGTTGCAATTGCAATCGTCGCACGATTTCGGTCTGGCGTTAATTTTTGCGCCATTCCCCATATTGCATGAGCGACAATAGCGACTGCTACAAGTTTTAGCCCATGAATCCAGCCAGCACTTCCAAGGTCGAACTGATTAAGGAATGAGGCGAAGAAAACTAAAACAAGCACAGACGGTAAAGTGAACCCAATCCATGAAATAATAGCTCCGAATACCCCGCCTCTTAATAATCCAACGCCCATACCGACTTGGCTGCTAGCAGGACCAGGGAGGAATTGACATAGTGCTACTAAATCTCCATAGATTCGTTCATCCATCCATTTTCTTTTTTGTACATATTCGTGGTGGAAATAGCCGAGATGGGCGACGGGGCCACCAAACGAAGTAAGTCCTAATTTAAATGAGACGAGAAAAATCTCTAATAATGTGTGAAAAGTGTATTTGTTATTTTCCAAAACGACCTCCTAGAATGTTTTTCTAAGTGCATTATACAAGAGGTAGTAAAGCAAAAGGAACGATTCTAATGTAAAGATTATGTGAATCTTTTCTTCGTAATTAACACTTGAAAAAGTCATAAATGATTATGTATAAACCATAAAGTAGTAGAAGTAGTGCTGGGAAATTTATATAAGGAGAATGCCCGTATGACAACACATTTCTTTGCGAGGTTAACAGGTAAGAGGGAAATACCTCCTGTAAATACAGAAGCTTATGGCGTAGCAGAGTTTATATTTAGTGAGGATTTAAAGAAGTTGCAATATCGGGTCATATTGAAAAACATCGAAAAAGTTACATCATGCCAAATTCATTTAGGGAAAGCAAATCAAATTGGTCCAATTGTTTTAAGTTTATTTGGTCCATTAAAGCAAGGTATTAGTGTTAATGAAGGAGTCGTCACTGGTGTAGTTAATGTGGGGGATTTTGAAGGGCCTTTACAGGGGCGAGCGTTTGATAGCTTACTGCAAGAAATCATTCAGGCGAATGTATATGTAAATGTTTATACGAAGTCCCATAAGAAGGGTGAAATAAGGGGGAGAATTAGGAAAGTAAAGAAGTAGCAAAAAGGCTGTTCATATTGAACAGCCTTTTCTGTTATAAGGTGCGAATTTTAGCGATTATTGACGGTAAATCGATATATTAGAAAAATCGCTGATAAAACTCGAGTTGCGCTGATATATTTTGAAAATCGCCGATAAAACCTGAGTTGCGCTGATATATTTTGAAAATCGCTGATAAAACTCGAGTTGCGCTGATATATTTTGAAAATCGCCGATAAAATCTGAGTTAAGATCGATATACTAAAAAACTGCCACGATTAATTTTTTACAGGCTGATTTTTAATGAAGAAGTCCATAACATAAAACACTTCGTCATCAGGTATTTGTATTTCAAATGTATTTTCAATTGGCTGCAATGCTTTTTTTACTTTCATATACATCCAGTATTCATCTTGTCTTCGTTTCTCTTTATCTGGATGAGGGAGAAGGCTTTCTCCCTTTTGAAGACGGTCAACCATACAGCTCATATGCAGAATAACACCCATTAAACTGTCAGGAGTTAGCTGTAAGGAAATTAATTCTTGAATTGTATTTAATGCGTAACGAATTGTTTTGATAAGTAATGCTCCGTCGTTACGCTGCATTTGTTGTTCAAGAATATCAGCCATTTTTGCATATGTTTCTTCGTACGTAATTAATTCTTGAATTGGCTGAATCGCTGTGTAGTTTACAATGTCTTGGAAATGATACGTTAAGCATGGCACTTGCACATCAAAATTCGTAACAATACAAATGATATTCCGCTCTTTTTTTATGTTCTCAATCATTTTCGTTAAATCCTTTTCATGGACGATACTAATCGGAATGATTTCAATTAAGTCTTTGTCAAATCGCAAATAGTTCTCCAACATTTTTTGAATAGCTAAAGCACTGCCTTCCCCAGTTAAACAAGCTGTCAAAATAACAGATTTCATTGGTGATAGTGGTTTTTTCTTTTCTTCTTGTACGTTTAAGTAAAACGGTGTTAAGTTCTTCACCGTTTCATATAATGCATCTAACGAGTAGCCAAGCTGAGCTTTTCGAGCCGCTTCTAGTGCATGTGGAGTGCTTGTCATGGAAAGAACACGCACTGGAATTTTGAACTCAGTTTCTAATATATCACCAATATAAGCGAGAGATCCCATATCAACGAGTAAGAGAAGCCCGTTTACATTTTGGAGTGTTTTCATATACACTTTCACACGCTCTAAGAAATCTTTCGGCGATTCATGTAACGGCATATCGATACCGGTTACTTCGTCAATGCCGAGCAGTTCATTTGCGACGTTTGCCATTTCTGTTGCTATGCCGTTGCCGTGCGCTAATATTAATACTTTTACTTCTGTTTGTGAGGCAGGAATTGGATCAACAACGAAGAACATTGTTAAAAAGCCTGCTTCATCGATAGGCATTGTTATTTGTAATTCGTCTTCCAGTAGTTGAATGCATTGCATAGCTACGGAAAAAGCTTCTTTATATTTCGTACGAATTTGATTTAATTGCGGGTGATGAATTTGTTTTCCGGCCTGTAAACGTTGTAGAGTTGTCTGTACATGTAAACTTAAAGCGAGAAATACTTTTTCATCGAACGTTTTGGATAAATGTTTTTCAGCAAGTTCAGCAATTTTTTCACAAACGGAAACGATATTACGATCTACAATTTTAAAAACATTTTCATGACTTGTCTTTTTTGACATTTGGTTAAAATATTGTACGAAAAAGCTTTGAATATCATTTTCTATTAGTAATTCTAATTCTTCCTCTTCAATACCACGAGCTTGAAGTTCTTCATATTTATAGTCAATATAATCGTAAATAGAAGACTGTTTTTCATTTTCTATTTTATGATTACTCCAACCTTCATCACCTGTAAATATAAATGTTTCATTCGGTATTTGGTATAGATGACGGCTCTTTCTTTCAATGAATAGTCCTTCTTTCATATACCAAGGTAAGTCTGTGCTTGAAACATAGACAGAATCACGTTTCTTTGTCACGAAGTCAGAATAGGCTTTCGCACAGGCAATTTGTACATCCGTTTTTAATTGGCCGATGTTATTGGGACAATTGTAAAAGACGAAAGCACGCATTGCATTTGGGCTAACGTGAATTTCTTTTCGCAAGCGAATTGCTTCATTTGTGAAAAATAGTTGCAGTAAAGCAAAACGTTCTTTATGTGTACGCTCACGAAGTGGTGGCAGCGTGACAGTCATTGGTATACGTCTTGTAAATGTTTTTAATAAAAATGAATTTGGTTCTTCTGTTGTTGCAGTAATGATCAATACTTGTGCTTTACGTTCGTTTTCTGTTTCTCCAAGGCGGCGATATACTCCGCGGTCAATAAAGGTGAAAAGCATTTCTTGTCCCTCTGGAGGAAGGCGATGTACCTCATCTAAGAAAAGGATCCCTTCATGTGCTTTTTCAATTAACCCTTTTTGATCACTTGCCCCTGTATACGCTCCTTTTTTAATCCCAAATAATTGCCCGAGTAGTAGCTGTGGGTTATTTGCATAATCAGCACAGTTAAAGACGATAAATGGTGCATTTTTAGGAAGCTGTTCAACTTCAATTGCATATTCGTGCATTAAAGAAGCAAACATGGATTTTCCGACGCCTGTTTCTCCGAGCAGTAAAGTATGCATACCGTTTGGAGGATAGAGAATAGAAGCTTTCGCTTTTTCGATTGCGATTTTAAGGCTCGTATTTTCAACTGCAAATGTATCTAATGAAGTTGCTTCTTTTGAATGCGTTTCCAACGAAGTGTTCGTTTCTATATAAAAACGAACAGGACGCGTATTTGTTTTTAATAAACGTTTATCTTTTACGAGTTTGTTTAAGTCGCTACTTACATTGGCTCGATCTAGCTGCAACAGGGTAGCGAGTTCTGATGCAGTTACACCTTCTGTATAATTGCTTTTTTGTATTGCGTTAAAAATGAGATCTATTCGTTTCATTTCTATTCACCTCGAAACTTCATCACTATTTAAAATTTTACACAAAAATGGGAAGGGTGGGAAGAGAAAAATAAAACAGCTTTAGCACATAGGCACTAAAGCTGTTACAATCTTGTGTCTTTCCAAAAGTTTACTTCGAGATGAGAAGATGGATTATAGGGAAGAAGCTTGTATCCTTGTGACTGTAAGTAATCAATTACTTGTGGCAGTATTTGTACGGTTACACTCGAATCATGCATTAAAATTACTTCGACTTGTTCATCGCTCTGATTACGTACCCTTTCTAGTATGGCAGAAGGGTTATCATAGCTTTTCCAGTCGTATGTATCGATTGTCCAATCCCACATTTTATACTGGGCTGATACAAGTGCATCACGGTAATTTTTTTTTAAATAAGGCATGCTACCATACGGGACACGAACGAGATGTGAATTTAATTTTGTAACTTGCTGAACGATGCTTTGTGTTTGTTCCATCTCTGTAATTAAAGCAGATGGATCACCGGTGTAAAGGCGTTTTACATCATGTGACATACTGTGAAGCCCGATATAATGTCCGTCTTTAATTAATCGTTGCATTGTCTTTTTATAATGTGGCACTTTTCCACCAATAACAAAGAAAGTTGCTTTTCCCTTCTTTTCTTTTAAGATGTTTAAAATTTGCGTAGTATATTTGTTTGGTCCGTCATCAAATGTTAAGTACGCGATTTTTTTGGTAGAAGAGGTAGTTTCGGTATTTGGATGATGTTCAGCAGGGGGAATGGTAGTCGCTCCTGCATGAGATGACGCGTACATAGTAATCGTTAAAAATAAAATAATGTATTGAAATACTCGCTTGATCATAACATTCACCCTCAGTTTGACAATCAAGATGTAAAAAAGAAAATATAATCCTTTTCTTATTATGTATATCTTTCTCCAATAGTGGAACTCTCAAACAAGCTATATTTTGGAAATGTAAAATAATGAATAAAAAATAGCATCCTCTTATAAGAAAGAGGATGCTATTTGAATATTTCATAATAGTAAAGGCTATACTACAATTAGTCTTCGCGTTTTTTCACTTTTTTATAAAAGGAAATAAGTGGTTTGTAACGTTCATGTACAAGTCCAATTACTTCAGCAATAATTTCTGTAAAGAAGATTAAAACGAAAAGAAGAATAATGGATAACCATAATGTTGCACTAGTAAAAATAATAGCATTTACGCTAAAGAAGATACCAAACGCGTATATAATTAGTACCGTTTTGCGATGTGAGAAGCCCATTGCAAGTAAACGGTGATGTAAATGCGATTTATCTGGTGCTGAAATAGGTTTTTTATTTACGATACGACGGATAATTGCAAATGCCGTATCAAATACAGGTACGCCTAAAATGATAACTGGAACGATAAAGCTGAATAACGTTACACTTTTGTATAATCCAAGTAACGATATAACAGAAATACAGTATCCTAAAAATAGTGCTCCTGTATCTCCCATGAAAATTTTTGCTGGATGGAAGTTGTAGAATAAAAATCCAATTGTACTTGCAAGTGCAATTAGTGCTAGCGGTAAAATGATAGCCGTTCCAGTACCCCATGGGCTAGTGAAGGCCATGTATGCTAGCGTTGCCAGTACGATAGATGAAATACCAGCGGATAATCCATCTAAGCCGTCAATTAAGTTGATTGCATTTGTAATACCTACAATCCAAAATACTGTAATTGGGTAAGCAAGCCATCCAAGTTCAGTATCCCCGAGGATTGGAATATATAATACTTGCACTAATAATCCACTTTTTACAATCATAATGGCAACTAATAGTTGTCCACCGAATTTTACCTTCGCAGATAACTCGTACATATCATCTAAAATACCGATGATTACAATGATAATCGCACCTAGCGTTATCGATAACATTCTTTGTTCATATAAGCCACCGACAACAAATCCAACAGCCACACCAATAAATATTGCTAACCCGCCAAGACGAGGCATAATCTTTTGGTGCACTTTACGCGCGTTTGGCTTATCTGTTGCTCCTATTTTAAAAGCTAACTTAATAACTAAAGGAGTAACGACGAGTACAGTGATGAAAGATGCCAAAATGGCATAAATCACTTGTGAGTCCATTAATACCCCACCCTTTTATAGTCTAACGTAATTTTTTTAAATATATTTATCTGAAAATTATGATGTTTATTTACAGGCTCATAACATATGGTATCACAAAAAGATTAGAATTCAATCTTTTTTTCGTTTTATGGTAAATGGAAGCAGATAGAATATATGACAATGGTATACAGAATGTTGAATCGTTTGAGAAGGTTAATCGTATTGGGCTTTGGAATATGACATTTTCTCTTTCTCTTTAATAGCGAATAATTTTATTTCAATATTATAAGTGTTACACGTAGAAATGAGTAAGTTCCGTGTTAAAATGTGGGAATTTTTCAAGCCTGAATGTGCAACTTTAATCTCGGTAAAATTTCTATTTGTTTTATGGACAATATGTAATTTTACAAAAACTTAAAAAAGAATGAAGAAAGCAATTCATATAATAAAGAAGTAAAAGAGTTTTCTCATTTTTAATGTGAGAGGGGGAAGCACAGGGGGAATTCTATGTATTCGTATATTTTCTATTGTATATTCCTGTGCGAAAAGGAAATGAAAATTACGATAATAGGTACCGGATACGTTGGATTGATTACAGGAGTAGGATTGGCAGTATTGGGACATTCGGTTACATGTTTTGATATAAATGATGAGAAAATTGAACGGATAAAACAAGGGGATCTGCCTATTTATGAAGCTGGCTTATATGAATTAATATATGATGCGTTTGAGAATAATCGTTTAACTTTTACAACAAGTAAAGAAGAAGCATTTCATGATGCAGAATTTATATTTATTGCAGTTGGAACGCCATCGTTATTAGATGGGACAGCAGATTTAACATATATTCAAAATGCATGTTTTGATATTGGAGCATATGCGACTAAAGACATTATTGTTGTTACAAAAAGTACTGTTCCTGTAGGGACGAATGGTGCTATGAGGGGATGGATTGAGGAGACATTACAAAATAGGCATGAATTACATATTGTATCGAATCCCGAATTTTTACGGGAGGGTTCAGGGATTTACGATTTTTTTCAGGGAGATCGTATCGTAATTGGAGCTGATAATGAGGAAGCGGCGCGAAAAGTTGAGAATTTATATAGTAAATTACATTTGCAAACGTATGTTACAGATATAAAAAGTGCAGAGATGATTAAATACGCATCGAATGCCTTTTTAGCGACAAAAATTAGTTTTATCAATGAAATTTCAAATATATGTGAGAAGGTAGGAGCTAATGTATTAGATGTTGCAAAAGGAATGGGAATGGATAAGAGAATTGGGTCGTCTTTTTTAAATGCGGGCATTGGTTACGGGGGATCGTGTTTTCCGAAAGATACGAAAGCGCTTGTGCAAATTGCAGGGAATGTGGCACATGATTTTCGTTTGTTAAAAGCCGTCATTGAAGTAAATAATAAACAACAGCTATTATTGATTGAGAAAGCGAAGAAAGTAATAAATATGAACAAGAAGCGAATTGCAGTGCTGGGAGCAGCATTTAAACCGAATACAGATGATATAAGAGACGCACCGTCCCTTATTATGATACAAGAATTAATGAATATAGGTGCAGACATAGTGCTATATGACCCGAAGGCGATTCAAAATATGAAAAATATCTTTGGAGAGGCTATACAATATAGCGAATGTATAGATGAATCGATTAGAGGAGCGAGTGCGGCTTTTATCGTGACAGAATGGGAGGCTATCCGAACGTATCCGTTAGGAAAGTACGTACAACTTATGAGAGAACCTATTTTATTTGATGGAAGAAATTGTTATACTAATGAGGATGTTAAGAAACAAGGAATAGATTATTATTCTGTTGGAAGAGAAAGTATTCATAAGAGGGATTTTTCCGTTATTCGTTAAAAAGGTATGTATTCATGTATATTCTTATATGTCATAATAGGATTTGTAACTAGTGAAAGAAAAGAGGCAATGAAATGACTGAACGTTTAAAAGTAATGACAATTTTCGGGACACGTCCAGAAGCAATTAAAATGGCACCTCTTGTATTAGAGTTGCAAAAGCATCCAGAGAAAATTGAATCGATTGTGACTGTAACAGCACAACATCGTCAAATGTTAGACCAAGTATTAAGTATCTTTGGAATTACACCAGATTTCGATTTGAATATTATGAAGGATCGCCAAACTTTAATCGATATTACAACGCGTGGTTTAGAAGGTTTGGATAAAGTAATGAAAGAAGCAAAGCCGGATATCGTACTTGTACATGGTGATACGACGACAACGTTTATCGCAAGCTTAGCTGCTTTCTATAATCAAATTCCAGTAGGTCATGTCGAGGCAGGACTTCGTACATGGGATAAATATTCTCCATACCCAGAAGAGATGAATCGTCAATTAACAGGTGTAATGGCAGATCTTCATTTCTCACCTACAGCAAAATCAGCAACGAACTTACAGAAAGAAAATAAAGATGAATCACGTATTTTCATAACAGGAAATACAGCGATTGACGCACTAAAAACGACTGTAAAAGAAACATATAGTCATCCTGTACTAGAGAAACTTGGAAGTGATCGTCTTGTACTTATGACAGCTCACCGTCGTGAAAACCTAGGAGAGCCAATGCGTAATATGTTCCGTGCAATTAAGCGTCTTGTTGATAAGCATGAAGACGTACAAGTTGTGTATCCTGTTCATATGAACCCTGTTGTTCGTGAAACTGCAAATGATATTTTAGGCGATCATGGCCGCATTCATTTAATTGAGCCGCTAGATGTAATTGATTTCCACAATGTTGCAGCTCGTTCATACTTAATGCTAACTGATTCTGGTGGTGTACAAGAGGAAGCTCCGTCATTAGGTGTACCGGTTCTTGTTCTTCGTGATACAACAGAGCGTCCAGAAGGTATTGAAGCAGGTACGTTGAAATTAGCGGGAACAGACGAAGAGACAATCTTTAGTCTTGCTGATGAGTTGTTATCAGACAAAGAAGCTCATGATAAGATGTCAAAAGCATCTAATCCGTACGGTGATGGCCGCGCATCAGAGCGTATTGTAGAAGCAATCTTAAAACATTTTAATAAATAAAAAAACAGCCAAATCGCATGCGATTTGGCTGTTTTATTGCTGATTTCTCATAATCCACTCTGCATGAGCATTCGTAGAAGGAGGGGGATCAGTTGGTGTTTTGTTCTGATTCTGATTCGTTTCTTTCTTCGCTTTCTCGTTAGAGTTCGAATTTGAAGAAGGAGTGGATTCCGTTTTTGTTGTTGAATTTTCTTGCGTGGTTACCTTTTCTCCTAGTTCTTTTTTAATTTCGTTACGTACTGCCTCAACACCGTTTGGATCTGGAAGGAAGTAATAAATACCACCTATTTTTTTGTCTTCTCCTTCAAGTTTGAGTGTTTGTATTGTGGAAGGATCAAACCCAGAAAGCTTCTTGTAAAGAGCAAGGCCATCTGAAATAGGAATGTCAGTTTTTATATATTTTCCAACGACTGCTGTCAAATCTTTAATTTTAAATACGGTAGAGGTGGAATTTAGTTTTTGAGCAACAGCAGCTAGTAATTGTCTTTGTCTAGCAGCCCGGCCATAGTCACCATTCGGATCTTGCTTTCGCATACGAACGTAAGCGAGTGCTTCTTCACCATTTAATTCTTGTTGTCCTTGCTTAAATTCGATTTTTTTGTAGTAATCCACGTCTGAACGCTCCCAAAAATCGAAGGGGACATCAACAGTAACACCGCCAACAGCATCAACAATACCTTTAAAGCCTTGGAAATCAATTTTAAGATAATGGTCGACAGGCACTTTTAGAAAACCTTCGACAGTTTTGATTGCCATTTCTTCTCCGCCGTAAGCATGCGCAGCGTTAATTTTGTCCTCTTTATTCTTTCCGACGATTGGAACGCGACTATCCCGAGGAATACTCATAAGCGAAATCTTTTGCGTTTTCGGATTGACTGTCGCAAACATTAATGAATCTGTACGACCATTTTGGCCGTCTGTTGCATAATCTTCTATACCCATAATAAGGAGTGTAAAAGGCTCCTTTGTAATTTCTACATCTTCGGTTCTCAAATCCGATTTTTCACGAGTAAAACCACTATACATCCCCATGAGAGAAGAGTAGGAATTTAATATATAAAGTCCTACACTACCAAATAAAAATAAGAAAATAAGGAAGTAGAAAAACTTTCTTCTTCGTTTCTTTTTTATTCTGCTATTTTGGAGATGATAATAACGTTCTTCCATATATAATCTCCTTAGTTCATTTGTAGGAAAGTAATTCACTACATTAATCTTTAAAGGCGATACAGTATTTATTCTTAGATAACATCTTGTTCTAAGTACAACATATCTCCTTCTGTAATTGTACATTTCCCATTTGTTAATTCAATCATCCAATCCGTGAATGGTTGTTTTCCATCTTCTTCTACATACGTATCAAATGTGACATTTTCGAGGTAATGTATATCTTTAATAGCATATTTTGAATTGCGTAATTCATTTTCAATTTTACCAAGTAATGTGTAATCAATTTCGGTCTGCATAACACGCATTAATTTTCGCTCGACAACACCGACATGATTAATGCCTTCGCTTGTACATTTTCCATATGCGCGAATTAATCCACCAGCGCCCAGTTTGATGCCACCAAAATAGCGGGTAACGACAACGACGGTATCTTTTAAACCGCGTTTTTTTAGTACCTCTAACATAGGTACGCCAGCTGTACCGCTAGGTTCACCATCATCATTTGCTTTTTGAATTTGATCTTGTTCGCCAATTAAATAAGCAGAACAATTATGTGTTGCATTCCAGTTTTGTTTTTTGATTTTTTGTATGAATTCTTGAGCCTCTTCTTCGGTTGTAGCACGACTAACATAACAGATGAATCTTGATTTTTGAATAACAATTTCGTGTTCACCGTAGTCTTTTATTGTTAAATATTGTAATAACACTTGTATACGCTCCTATCCATCAAAATGACTAGTACTTTACATTTTAAAAGCGGGCGTTTTTATATTCAAACATTTTTTATAAATAAGCTGAAATTTTTGGTGAGTGTTTTACCTTTTTGTTGTAATTTGTCGAGATGATGAGTATAATTTCAAACCCGCATTTTCATGTATGGATGCACCATTTTTAGTTTTCGTGTAAAATTAGGAAATAAAAACTTTTTTATAAGGCAGGTACGAAAATGAAAACAGCTATTGTTACTGATAGTACAGCATATATACCGAAGCATATTCGTGATGAACTCAATATATATATGATTCCATTAAACGTTGTGTTTGGAACGGAATCTTATCAAGAAGAAGCTGAAATTTCAGCAGATGATTTTTATGTAAAAGTACGTGAGCAAGAAGAACTTCCAAAAACTTCTCAACCAGCAATCGGAAAGTTTGTTGAGCTATATGAAGAATTATCTAAGGATTATGATGCAGTTATTAGCATTCATCTTTCAAGTGGGATTAGTGGTACATATCAAACTTCAACGACAGCTGGTCAAATGGTAGAGGGTATTGATGTATATACGTACGACTCTGAAATTAGTTGTGAAGTACAAGGATTCTACGTGCGTGAAGGTGCAAAGCTAGCAAGCGAAGGGAAGGATCCAAAAGAGATTATCGCCCGTTTTGATGAAATGAAGAAAACGATGGACGCTTATTTTGTAGTAGATGATTTACACCATTTACAACGTGGAGGCCGATTAAATAGTGCGCAAGCTTTCATCGGTAGTCTGTTACAAGTAAAGCCGGTTTTATATTTTAGAGACAAAATCATTATCCCGTTTGAAAAGATTCGTACGCGTAAAAAAGCGTTAAAACGTATCATTGAAATTTTTGATGAGCAAGCAAGTAAGGGTGTACCTATGGAAGCAGTTATCATTCATGCACAACGTGAAGAGGAAGCGAATGAATGGAAGGCAGAATTAGAAGCAAAATATCCTCATGTTACAATCCGCACAGGTTATTTCGGTGCTGTAATTGGAACGCATTTAGGTGAAGGTGCATTAGGTCTTGGATGGTATACGAAGTAATAAAGATATAAAAAGCTCTCTTTCGGAAGAGGGTTTTTTTACGGATATTTTACGTGAAGTTGACAAGTTAATATTTGGAAATGGTAAAATGTACGTAAAATAAAATAATGAGGAAAGTTTTATAACTTACTTTTTACAAGAAACTATATTATAATAGAGGAGAGGTGAAACATATGGAGCATAATTCTTGTTTATGTCCAAAGTTTGAGTCAGCTTTTACTTTGCTTAGTAAGAAATGGACTGGCTTAATTATTAAATCTTTGCTGGAAGAGTCAAAACGTTTTAGAGAAATCGCAGATATTATACCGAATATGAGCGATCGTATGTTATCAGAGCGTTTAAAGGAATTGGAAAGCGAAGGCATTGTAGTTCGTAATGTTTATCCAGAAGTACCAGTTCGAATCGAGTACGGCTTAACGGACAAGGGAAAAGCGTTAGAAAGTGTTATGGATGAAGTCCAAAATTGGGCTGAGAAATGGATGAAATAACGTTTTGATTTCATCCGTATTAGTATATTTAATAAAACGTAAGGGAAACCTTGCGTTTTTTTCTTTGCTTATAAAAACCTTTTAAAACTCTACACATATATACAAAAATATGCATATTTTGCGATGGTGTTACATATAATATTACATTTGTTTTACAAAAGCGTAACATTAGCAAAAAAAATCCCGAATTATGGTATAAATTTTATAGGTTATATACGGAAAAAGAAAAAAGAAAGCGGTGTAAAAAATAAAATGAAAAAGCTAAAAATGGCATCTTGCGCATTAGTGGCAGGGTTAATGTTTTCAGGACTAACACCAAATGTATTTGCTGAAGATAAAATTTCTGACGTGAAATCACAAATTAATACACAAAATGACACTTTACATAAACAACAACAAGAACGTGATGAATTACAAAAACAAATGAATGACTTAAACAAAACAATTCAAGGTTTAGATAAGTCTGTTCAAGAGAATGCTGCAAAGCTTGATGAAACAACGAAAAAAGTTGCGGACACTGAGCAATTAATCGAAAAGAAAAATAAAGATATTGCAGAATTACAAACGAAAATTGCAAAACGTGAGGAGTTATTAAGAAAACGTTTAGTTGCACTTCAAGAGCAACCAAACACAAACGTTGTAACAGAAGTTCTTGTAAACTCTAAAAATCTTGCAGATTTAGTTGATCGTTTAAATTCAGTTTCTAAAATTCTTGAGTCTGACGAAGACATCATGAAAACACAACAAGAAGATCAAGCGAACGTGAAAAAAGATGTTGAAACGGTAAAAACAAAGCAAAAAGAATTAAAAGAAGCACAAGCTCAAATTGAAACTGCTAAAAAAGAACTTGATGTTGAAAAAGCGAAAAAAGCAGCGGCAGTAAACGATTTAAGCGGTAAAATGGATACAGTTGTAACTTCAATGACAAGTACGGAAGAACAATTGAAGGAGCTTGAACAACAGGCATTAAAATTACAGCAAATTGCTGAAAAAGAAGCACAAGAAAAAGCAGCACAAGAAGTTGCTGCTCAAAAACAAGCAGAACAAGCTGCTCAGCAAGCTCAGGCTCAACAAGCTCCAGCTCAACCAGCACAAGCAGAGCCAGCAGCACCAGCAAACAATGCTGTACAAGCTCCAAAAGAAGAATCTAAAAAAGAAGAATCTAAAAAAGAAGAGCCTAAAAAAGAAGAAGCGAAAAAACCAGCACCAAAACCAGCACCAGCACCAACAAATGATGTTGTTGAAAAAGCTAAAGGCTTAGTAGGTTTAAAATACGTATGGGGTAGTGCGTCAATTTCAAATGGTGGATTTGACTGCAGTGGTTTAATCTCTTATGTTTACGGTTTAGGTCGTCAAGATACTAGAGGTTTATGGAACTCTGTACAAAAGATTAGCGCATCTGAAGCAAAACCAGGAGATCTTATCTTCTTACAAGGTACTTACAGAACAGGCGTATCTCACGTTGGTATTTATATTGGTGGCGGTCAAATGATTCATGCTGCTGATGAATCAACAGGTGTTACTTACGGTAGCGTAAATAGCTCTTACAACCAAAAACATTTCTTAGGTTACGGTAGATTATAGGATTATAATTGAATAAAAAACGTGTATAAAGTCGATAGCTTACTATTTTATAAGTAGGTTATCGGCTTTTTTGCGTTTTTACGAGATTATAAGAAAGGCTTATAGTAGTGCTGGAGGTGATTGCTAATGCTTGCTGGAAAACAGTTGCTATTAGAAGAACTCTCTTCAGATTTACGGAGAGAATTAAGTGATTTGAAAAAGAGGGGAGAGGTTGTATGTGTACAAGGTATAACGAAGAATACTTCTAAATATATATGTCAGCGCTGCGGAAATATAGAGCAGCGGCTATTTGCATCATTTTTATGTAAAAGGTGCGGTAAAGCATGCGCGTATTGCCGGAAGTGTATCACGATGGGGAGAGTTAGTGAATGTGCTGTACTTGTTCGCGGGATTCATGAAAGAAACGGAGACAGGGAGCTAAATCCATTACAGTGGAATGGGGCTTTATCGATTGGTCAGGAGTTGGCGGCGCAAGGAGTTATAGAAGCGATTAAGCAGAAAGAATCTTTTTTTATTTGGGCTGTGTGCGGGGCTGGAAAAACAGAAATGTTATTTTACGGTATAGAAGAGGCGCTCCAAAAAGGAGAAAGAGTTTGTATCGCAACGCCAAGGACTGACGTTGTACTGGAATTAGCGCCGAGATTACAAGAAGTGTTTCCAAGTATAACTGTAGCTGCTTTATACGGAGGGAGTGTAGATCATAAAAAAGATGCAGCGTTAGTCGTTGCAACGACTCACCAACTGTTACGTTACTATAGAGCGTTTCATGTGATGATTGTAGATGAAATTGATGCCTTCCCGTATCATGCAGATCAAATGTTACAGTATGCAGTTAGGCAAGCAATGAAAGAGAAAGCAGCGCGTATTTATTTAACTGCAACCCCTGATGAAAAGTGGAAGCGTAATTTCAGAAGAGGGAAACAAAAAGGTATCATTGTTTCGGGAAGATACCATCGTCACCCGTTACCAGTTCCTCTATTTAGTTGGTGCGGAAATTGGAAGAAAAGCCTCCATCATAAAAAAATTCCTCGCGTGTTACTACAATGGTTAAAAATGAACTTAATCAAAAAGTATCCTATTTTTTTATTTGTTCCTCATGTGCGATATATAGAAGAAATAAGTCAGTTGTTGAAAGGGTTGGATAATAGAATCGATGGCGTGCATGCAGAAGATTCGATGAGAAAAGAAAAAGTAGCATCTTTCAGAAAGGGAGACATTCCGTTATTAGTTACAACGACAATTTTAGAAAGAGGAGTAACTGTGAAGAACTTACAAGTGGCTGTGTTAGGAGCTGAAGAAGAAATTTTTTCAGAGAGTGCGCTCGTACAAATTGCAGGCCGAGCGGGGCGTAGTTTTGAAGAGCCATATGGTGAGGTTATGTATTTTCATTACGGTAAGACAGAGGCAATGGTACGCGCGAAAAAACATATTCAAAGTATGAACAAAAATGCGAAAGAACAAGGATTGATCGATTAATGCATTGTTTACTTTGTGATGAGTATATGGTGGAAACAGTTAGTTGGTACACCTTTTTTGTAAAGTCCCCAAAAAAATATGTATGTGATAGATGTGAGCAAAAACTTTCCTATATTATAGGAGGAATTTGCATGGATTGTGGTCGTCCTTTAGATGACTTACCTACTCGATATAAAGAAAATGACATTTGCATGGACTGTGTAAGATGGAGGAATGAGGAAGGATATCGTCCTTTTAAAAATCGTTCGTTGTACGTGTACAATGATGATATGAAAGGTATACTAGCGCAATTTAAGTTTCGAGGTGATGCGGAGTTAGTTCGTATTTTTTATCAATCTTTTCGGGAGTTATTTCAAAAGTATTTTACGGACGTTTCAACTGTTATTGCTGTTCCGCTTAGTAGGGAACGGGAATATGAACGAGGTTTTAATCAAGCAGAGTTATTAGCAGCTTGTTTGCCTGTCAAAAATTTTTATTCATCATTAGGAAGGAAGGAAACAGAAAAGCAAAGTAAGAAGTCGCGTAAAGAAAGGCTTTCGGGAAGTAATCCTTTTTATTTTCAGAGAGAAGAGATGTTTCATGGTCAACATATTTTACTTGTTGATGATGTATATACGACAGGAATTACAGTGAGACAAATTGGAAGCCTTTTCTATGATAAAGGAGCAAGCGAAGTTTCTAGTTTGACGCTCTGTAGAAGTTGATCTGTAACTGTCGAAAGAGATAATAAAAAGACGATAAGTCTTCTTTGACTTCGTAAGTTGTCATTCGTTATAGTGAAATTATGGGGCAAATGCCCTGATTTTTAGAGTGAAGGGAATGGAATGAACATGCAAGGAAGAGTAAAATGGTTCAATGCAGAAAAGGGATTTGGGTTTATTGAGCGTGAAGACGGTGATGATGTGTTTGTTCATTTTTCTGCTATTCAACAAGATGGATATAAGTCATTGGAAGAAGGGCAACAAGTTGAGTTTGATATTGTAGAGGGAGCACGTGGACCGCAAGCAGCTAATGTTGTAAAACTGTAGGTATATTGTTTTTGGGAAGAGAAAGCTGCGCTTGTGGCAACGTTATATATATGGTAGAACCTCTTGTTTTTTTGCAAGGGGTTTTTGTTATAAAATGAGTTGTCAAAAAGTTGTTTCTTTTCTGTAACGAATTGTCCACAGTTATATTCGTTATTCACGATGTTAATAGGATAAAATAAAGATAGAAACGATGCATCTTTTCATTTCAACAAAAAACGATAAAAAAATCGCAATTCCACTAATTTTTTTAAAAAAGTTAGAAGGAGTTTTTAAGCCGGTGTCGAAATTATAGTACATAGGCTTGAAAGGAGGAATTCATCTATGAAATTCAACATTCGTGGTGAAAATATTGAAGTAACTCCAGCATTAAAGGAATATGTAGAGAAAAAACTAAGTAAGTTAGAGCGTTATTTTGATACATTCCCAGAGATTAAAGTTAATTTAAAAGTATACTCTGACAAGCAACGTGTCGAGGTAACAATTCCATTTACTGATTTATTACTTCGTGCAGAAGAAACTAATAGCGATATGTACGCTGCTATCGATTTAGTAGTTGATAAACTTGAGCGACAAATTCGTAAACATAAAACAAAAGTAAATCGTAAGTTACGTGAGAAAGGTTCTATGAAAACGAACTTTATCCTTCCAGAAGCAGTAGCTGTTCTGGATGAGGTAGAAGAGGATGAACTAGAACTTGTACGTACAAAACGATTCGATTTAAAACCGATGGACGTTGAAGAGGCAATCCTACAAATGGATATGCTAGGACATAATTTCTTCGTCTTCACAAATGCTGATACAAATGAAACTAACGTTGTATATGGCCGTAAAGATGGGAAATATGGTTTAATTGAAACTAAATAATAATTCAAAAGCGCAGCCGAAATGGCTGCGCTTTTTTTGCTGAAAATAGATTTTTTAAAAAAGTTTTCTCAATTTAGAACGAGACATTCGGCCGATTGTTGTCATAGTTATAAGACAAGTGTTACAATTATCATTAGGTATATACATTTTAGTTTTTTTAATTAGGAGAAAAATTGGCATAACATACATTTGATTTTTATAACGACTGATTGTAATAGAGAAAAAGAAAAAACAATCGGAAGTTTTATTTTAATAAAAAGAGGAGCGTATTTCCTATGATCGGTATTTTAAAAAAGGTATTTGATGTAAATCAACGCCAAATTAAACGTATGCAGAAGACAGTTGAGCAAATTGATGCATTAGAGCCATCTATTAAGCCATTAACTGATGAACAATTAAAAGGGAAGACGCTTGAATTTAAAGAACGTCTAACAAAAGGTGAAACAGTAGATGATCTACTACCTGAAGCTTTTGCGGTTGTTCGTGAAGCTGCGACTCGTGTTCTTGGAATGCGTCCGTATGGTGTACAGTTAATGGGTGGTATTGCCTTACATGAAGGGAATATCTCTGAAATGAAAACGGGTGAAGGTAAAACGTTAACATCTACATTACCTGTATATTTAAATGCTTTAACAGGAAAAGGTGTTCACGTTGTTACAGTCAATGAATACTTAGCACAACGTGATGCGAGCGAAATGGGACAACTTCATGAGTTCCTAGGATTAACAGTAGGAATTAATTTAAACAGTATGTCACGCGAAGAGAAACAAGAGGCTTATGCTGCTGATATTACGTATAGCACAAATAATGAGCTTGGATTCGATTACTTACGTGACAACATGGTTTTATATAAAGAGCAGTGCGTTCAACGCCCACTGCACTTTGCTATTATCGATGAAGTCGATTCTATCTTAGTCGATGAAGCGCGTACGCCACTTATTATTTCTGGACAAGCTCAAAAATCAACAGAGCTGTACATGTTTGCAAATGCATTCGTTCGTACGTTAGAAAATGAAAAAGATTATTCATTTGATGTGAAGACGAAAAATGTAATGTTAACAGAAGATGGTATTACGAAAGCGGAGAAAGCTTTCCATATTGAAAACTTATTTGATTTAAAACATGTAGCGCTTCTTCACCATATTAATCAGGCACTTCGTGCGCACGTTGTTATGCATCGTGATACAGATTATGTTGTACAAGAAGGCGAAATCGTAATTGTAGACCAATTTACTGGTCGTCTTATGAAAGGTCGTCGTTATAGCGAAGGGTTACACCAAGCTATCGAGGCAAAAGAAGGCGTAGAAATTCAAAATGAAAGTATGACGCTTGCGACAATTACATTCCAGAACTACTTCCGTATGTACGAAAAGTTATCTGGTATGACTGGTACAGCGAAAACAGAGGAAGAGGAATTCCGTAACATTTACAATATGAACGTTATCGTAATTCCAACGAACAAACCGATTATTCGTGATGACCGTGCAGATTTAATCTTTAAATCAATGGAAGGTAAATTTAATGCTGTTGTTGAGGATATTGTAAATCGTCATAAACAAGGGCAACCAGTTCTTGTCGGTACAGTTGCAATCGAAACGTCAGAACTTATTTCAAAAATGTTAACGCGTAAAGGTGTACGTCATAACATCTTAAATGCGAAAAACCATGCGCGTGAAGCGGATATCATTGCAGAAGCAGGTATAAAAGGCGCTGTAACGATTGCGACGAACATGGCAGGTCGTGGTACAGATATTAAGCTTGGAGACGATGTGAAAAACGTTGGTTTAGCCGTTATCGGTACAGAGCGTCACGAAAGTCGTCGTATTGATAACCAGTTACGTGGTCGTGCTGGTCGTCAAGGGGACCCAGGTGTTACGCAGTTCTACTTATCAATGGAAGATGAACTAATGCGTCGCTTCGGTTCTGATAATATGAAAGCGATGATGGATCGCCTTGGTATGGATGATTCTCAGCCAATCGAAAGTAAAATGGTTTCTCGTGCAGTAGAATCTGCGCAAAAACGTGTAGAAGGAAATAACTATGATGCACGTAAGCAGTTACTACAATATGATGATGTACTTCGTCAGCAACGTGAAGTTATTTACAAACAGCGTCAAGAGGTAATGGAGTCTGAGAACTTACGCGGTATTATTGAAGGTATGATGAAATCTACAGTAGAGCGTGCGGTTGCACTTCATACACAAGAGGAAATTGAAGAAGATTGGAACATTAAAGGTCTTGTTGACTACTTAAATACAAACCTTCTGCAAGAAGGAGATGTGAAAGAAGAAGAATTACGTCGCCTTGCTCCAGAGGAAATGAGCGAGCCAATTATCGCGAAATTAATAGAGCGTTACAACGAAAAAGAGAAGCTTATGCCAGAAGAGCAAATGCGTGAGTTCGAAAAAGTTGTTGTATTCCGTGTTGTAGATACGAAATGGACAGAGCATATCGATGCGATGGATCACCTTCGTGAAGGTATTCATTTACGTGCTTACGGTCAAATTGATCCACTTCGTGAGTATCAAATGGAAGGGTTCGCAATGTTCGAGTCAATGATTGCTTCTATTGAAGAGGAAATTTCTCGTTACATTATGAAAGCTGAAATTGAACAAAACTTAGAGCGTCAAGAAGTTGTTCAAGGTGAAGCTGTTCACCCATCTAGCGATGGCGAAGAGGCGAAGAAAAAACCAGTTGTAAAAGGTGACCAAGTGGGCCGCAACGATTTATGTAAATGTGGTAGCGGTAAAAAATATAAAAACTGCTGTGGCATTGGGAAGTAATATAGGGCGGTAGCCCAGGCTGCTTTGCAAACTTTTACATCAAAAATGTATAATTAAGAAGGATTAAACTCTCTCCGTCATAAGTGGAGAGAGTTTCCCTTGTTTTCATACGAAAGTAACAGCAATTACATAGAGGTGAAGGAAATGGAATTAGTAGAAATTAGACAGGAATTAGAGAAAATGGCTAAGAGATTAGCGGCTTTTAGGGGGTCTCTTTGACCTCCCTACTAAGGAGAAACAAATTGCAGAATTAGAAGAGAAAATGATGGGCGCAGGATTTTGGGATGACCAACAAGGCGCACAAGCTGTAATTAACGAAGCAAATGCACTGAAAGATATGGTTGGAAAGTTCCGTCAGCTAGATGAGACGTTCGAAAACCTAGAAATTACGCATGAGCTTTTAAAAGAAGAGTATGATGAAGATTTACATGAGGAACTTGAATCAGAAGTAAAAGGCTTAATTCAAGAAATGAATGAGTATGAGCTGCAGTTACTACTTAGCGATCCTTATGATAAAAATAACGCCATTTTAGAATTACACCCAGGTGCTGGTGGAACAGAGTCACAAGATTGGGGCTCTATGTTACTACGTATGTACACACGTTGGGCTGAAAAACGTGGGTTTAAAGTAGAAACTGTTGATTACTTACCAGGTGATGAAGCTGGTATTAAGAGCGTTACTTTATTAATTAAAGGTCATAACGCTTACGGTTACTTAAAAGCTGAGAAAGGTGTACATCGTCTTGTACGTATTTCACCATTCGATTCTTCAGGCCGCCGCCATACATCGTTCGTATCTTGTGAAGTTGTACCTGAGTTCAATGATGAAGTTGAAATTGAAGTGCGTACAGAAGACTTGAAAATTGATACGTATCGTGCAAGTGGAGCGGGTGGACAGCACGTTAATACGACAGATTCAGCAGTTCGTATTACGCATACACCGACAAATACGGTTGTAACGTGTCAGTCAGAGCGTTCTCAAATTAAAAACCGTGAGCATGCGATGAAGATGTTAAAAGCGAAATTATATCAAAAGAAATTAGAAGAGCAACAAGCGGAGTTAGATGAAATTCGCGGAGAACAAAAAGAAATCGGATGGGGTAGCCAAATCCGTTCTTATGTATTCCACCCATATTCTCTTGTGAAAGACCACCGTACAAATACTGAGGTCGGTAATGTGCAAGCAGTTATGGATGGAGAAATTGATCCGTTTATTGATGCTTACTTACGTTCTCGCATCTAATAAGCTAAGTGAAAAAAAGCCAACAAAATTGTTGGCGCACGTTGAGGATATAGAGGACATAAAGAGTGCTATTTTATTTATATGGATGAAGTACAGAGGAAGAGAAGTTGGAAACGACAACTTCTCTTTTTGATGGGATTATATGTAGCATACAATGTTGTATATTGTTTTGTAAAAAGTAGAAAATAGTAAAACAGATTGGCAATAGAGTAAGGCTTTCTACAGAATTTTTCTAAATTCCCGTTCAAAAAGAATCCTTTATAGAAGTTTATAAGTTGTTCACAGAATTGAAACAACTTATAAAAGCTTTATATCATTAGGGTTCTCACTTTATTTTTGAAGAATATGAAATACACCTTAGTTTTTCTATATAAAGATAATGCTTATAATGAAAATGAGTGTGTTAGGAATGAAAAGAATATCAACAATGGGGAGCGATAGAAGTGAAAAAGAAATTATTGGCTATTGCGCTAGGAACATCAGTCGTTTTTGCTTTAGGAGCGTGTGGAAATAAAGAAGAGAGTAAGTCTTCGAACCAGTCTGCAAGTACAGACAGTGCAGAACAAATTTTCCAAAGAAGTTGTGCTGGGTGTCACGCAACAGATTTATCAGGAGCAACTGGACCTGATTTAAGAAAAGTAGGCGGGAAGTACGACGCTGCAGATATCGAAGAAATTATTAAAAAAGGTCGCGGTTCAATGTCGCCAGGACTTATTCAAGGTGAAGATGCGAAAAAAGTAGCTGAGTGGTTAGCTGAACATAAATAAAAAGGGGTAAAATGGACGAGTTGATTCATATAATCAACTCGTTTCCCTTTTTTTGGAATGTAACATAACTGTAACAAAAATGTATCCAAACTGGAAACCGTTTGATGTTACAATGAGGTTTGTAGAATTTTGCTGAAATATATTACATAGAGTAGTATTGCTTAGAAAAAGAGTATAAGTAGACTACCTTCAACAAGAGTGGTTTAAAAGAGAATAAAGGTTTAGCTTTTATTTTCAAATGTACAGAAAAGTATTTCGAAAAAAATCATTAAGTATTGGGTGATAAATAATGATAAAAATGACGAATGTTTATAAGGAGTACCCGAATGGTATGAAAGCCATTGCTGGTCTCACAGTTAACATTAAACAAGGCGAGTTTGTATACGTAGTTGGACCGAGTGGAGCCGGAAAATCTACATTTATTAAAATGATGTATCGTGAAGAGAAGCCATCTACAGGATCAATTAATGTAAATGGTCTTACTATCGAGTCATTAGCAGAAAGAGACGTTCCATATTTCCGTCGTCAATTAGGCGTGATTTTCCAAGATTTTAAATTACTACCTAAATTAACGGTATATGAGAATGTTGCGTTTGCCTTAGAAGTAATTGAAGAAGAGCCAGATGCAATTCGTGAGCGTGTAACAGAAGTGTTAGGTCTTGTAGGTCTTGAAGATCGTGCAGACGCACTTCCAAGCGAACTTTCAGGCGGGGAGCAGCAACGTGTTGCGATTGCGAGAGCAATTGTTAATAGACCAAAGGTTGTAATTGCCGATGAGCCAACAGGTAACTTAGATATTGAAACAGCTCTTGATATTATGAAGATTTTCACGCGCATTAATGAGCGTGGTACAACGATCGTTATGGCGACACATAACGCAGATATCGTAAATACAATCCGTCATCGTGTAATCGCGATTGAAGGCGGAAAAATTGTTCGAGATGAGATGGAGGGAGGATACGGATATGAAGGCTAAGACCCTTAGTCGACATTTGCGAGAAGGTGTAAAGAATCTATCACGTAACGGATGGATGACGTTTGCTTCTGTTAGTGCAGTAACAGTTACATTATTACTTGTAGGTGTCTTTTTAACAGCGATTATGAATATGAACCATTTTGCGACGAAAGTAGAGCAAGATGTAGAAATTCGTGTACACATTGATCCAGCAGCAAAAGAAGCTGATCAAAAGAAATTAGAAGATGATATGAGTAAGATTGCAAAAGTAGACTCTATTAAATATTCTTCTAAAGAAGAAGAGTTAAAACGTTTAATTAAAAGCTTAGGCGATAGCGGAAAGACATTTGAGTTATTTGAACAAGATAACCCACTTAAAAACGTATTCGTTGTAAAAGCAAAAGAACCAACAGATACAGCAACAATTGCGAAAAAGATTGAAAAAATGCAGTTTGTAAGTAATGTTCAGTACGGAAAAGGGCAAGTTGAACGATTATTTGATACTGTAAAAACTGGTCGTAACATCGGGATTGTGTTAATTGCTGGTCTTTTATTCACAGCGATGTTCTTAATCTCTAATACAATTAAAATTACAATTTATGCTCGTAGTACAGAAATCGAAATTATGAAACTTGTAGGTGCAACAAACTGGTTTATTCGTTGGCCGTTCTTATTAGAGGGATTATTCCTAGGAGTATTAGGATCAATTATTCCAATTGGCTTAATTCTAGTTACGTATAATTCGTTGCAAGGTGTGTTTAACGAAAAACTTGGCGGAACAATTTTCGAACTTCTACCATACAGCCCATTCGTATTCCAATTAGCTGGTTTACTAGTGTTAATCGGGGCTTTAATCGGTATGTGGGGAAGTGTAATGTCAATTCGTCGCTTCTTAAAAGTATAAAAAGTTGCAAACATAATTCGTACAAGCTTATCATATAGTAGAAATAGGTAAAGGCATCACACACTGTGTGATGCCTTTTGCTACACCACCTGTGTGTTTTGGAAAGGGGAATTCCGCATTGAAACGTAGAGTTGCAATTATTGGAATGGTTGTTGCATTTTTAATTGGTGCTGGCGGAATGTTTGCGGGTATGTCTTTATTTGGGGTTAACCCAGCAGAAGTAACGCAAACAATTTCGAATGGAAACGCTAGCACTGCGCAAGGGAATTTGGCAAAAATTAATGAGGCGTATGCACTAATTGATTCACGTTATGTGGAAGACGTGAAAGATGAAAAATTAGTCGAAGGTGCAATACAAGGCATGTTGTCTACGCTGAAGGACCCTTATTCCACGTATATGGATAAAGAAACGGCTAAACAGTTTAGTGAATCACTTGATCCCGAGTTAGAAGGGATTGGGGCTGAGGTGAACAAAACGGACGGTAAGCTTATTATCGTATCTCCAATTAAAGGCTCACCAGCAGAAAAGATTGGAATTAAACCGAATGACCAAATTTTATCTGTAGATGGAAATAGTGTGAAAGATTTATCACGTGAAGAAGCAGTATTAAAGATTCGTGGTAAAAAAGGAACGACTGTTGCGATTGAAATTAAGCGTGCAGGAGTAGCTGATCCGATTGTATTTAAAATTAAGCGTGAAAAAATTCCAATCTTCACAGTGTTTAGCTCTGTGAAACAAGAGAGTGGAAAAGATATCGGTTATATGCAAATCACTTCTTTTGCTGAAAATACAGCGAAAGAATTTAAGGATCAGTTAAAAGAGTTAGAGAAGAAAAACATAAAAGGCTTAGTTATTGACGTACGTGGTAATCCAGGTGGCTACTTAAATAGTGTAGAAGAGATACTAGGAGAAATTATGACGGATAAAAAGCCGATGCTACAAGTAGAGCAAAGAAATGGTGAGAAGAAGAAATTCTCTACGGAACTAAAAGAGAGAAAGCCATATCCGATTTCAGTATTAATTGATAATGGAAGTGCTTCTGCTTCAGAGATTTTAGCGGGTGCGCTAAAAGAGGGAGAAGGATACGATTTAATTGGTGAAAAAACGTTTGGCAAAGGTACTGTTCAGCAAGCTGTTCCATTTAAAGATGGCAGCAACATCAAATTAACGATGTTCAAATGGTTAACACCGGATGGAAACTGGATTCATAAAAAAGGAATCAAGCCAACTGTAGAAGTGAAACAACCAGATTATTATCATGCGACACCAATTCAAATTGAAAAGACACTTTCATACAATGCAAATGATGTACAAGTAAAACATGCCCAAGAAATGCTTAAGAGTTTAGGGTATGTACCAGGACGTGAAGATGGCTACTTTAGTAAAGAGACAGAATCAGCACTGAAAGCATTCCAAAATGCGAATAAGATGGAAGCGACAGGACAGCTCGATAAAAAGACAGCTGAGGCGATTCAAACGAAAATTATTGAAAAAATCCGTTCTGGAGAAAATGATCTACAATTACAGTCAGCATTAAAATTAATGGCGAAATAAAAAGAAATACAGGCAGTTTGCTGCCTGTATTTTTTTGTGTTAAACAAACGTTTGTCCAGTTATGATAATATAAAAAGAAAGAATGATATAAATGGTGGTGAATGGGTTCGTGGAGGCATGGATTTTTGAAATAATGCGGGCAGTTGGACGTTTTTTCTTACACCCTGCTGTCTATGTATTTTTTATAAGTAGTATCTTCGTTGGATACTTACGTATGTTACGAGAACGAAAAGATTTTTCTTTTAAAGTTTATGATATTTGGTTTGAACTGCGAACATCTTTATTGGCGGGAGTTAAATACGGATTAATCGTATCTATCATTACGATTGGGCTCGGACTTGTTGTTTCTAAGGCGAGCTTATGGGCCATTTTACTTTGGACGTTACTATTTGGATTAACTGCTATGTATCGATATTTATCAGCGGCTTATACGTTTAGTATCGCGATTGTATGTGTTCTATTATCTTCTAAGCTACCAGTTTCTTTCTTACAGCTTGGAGAAGGTGAAGAGAATACAATCGTATCCCTTGCTATTTTGCTAGGCATCATGCTCGTTGTAGAGGGCTTGTTGATTTCTAAAAATGCAGTAGGATATTCGACGCCGAAGATTAGGAAGGGTAAGCGCGGATTAAAGATTGGTTTACACGAATCAAAGCGTTTATGGATCATTCCTATTTTTATTCTTGTGCCAGGTGACGCAGTAACGCAGTTTATTTCATGGTGGCCTGTCGTTTCAATCGGTTCACATACATATTCTCTATTCCTCGTTCCATTTTTAATTGGATTTATGAGAAGGATTAGAAGTTATGAGCCGACGGAAGCTTTATTATTTACAGGAAGACGTGTGTACGGATTAGCAGGACTTGTGCTTGTTTTAGGAATCGCAAGTTATTGGTGGCACGTACTTGCCATTATTGCAATGGGCGTTGCAATGCTTGGACGTTTTACAATTTCCATGCAAGAGAAAATTGCGGATGAAACAAGACCAGCGTACTTCGCTGCACGTAATGATGGACTCGTTGTACTAGATACAATTCCAAATACAATTGGAGCAGAGCTGAATTTACTGCCTGGAGAAATGATTACGAAAGTAAATGGAGTCATTCCAAGAAGTGCTGAGGAATTTTATGATGCGCTTCAAACGAAGACGACAGGAGCATTTTGTAAATTAGAAGTATTAGATACAAATGGAGAACTTCGCCTTGCTCAAACGGCATTATACGCTGGTGGACATCACGAATTAGGTATTGTGTTTGTTCAGCAGGAGCATGAGTGGGATTCGGAAGCGATGTAATAGAAGAAAAGGTATCACCTTGTGGTGATGCCTTTTTTTGTGTAAGCAGGGCGGTAGTTATAGTACATGAAATTTATATCGGCGATTATCGGAATATATCAGCGCAACTTGAAATATATCGGCGATTTTGCAAATATATCAGCGTAACTCGAAATATATCGGCGATTATTCGAATATATCGACTTTCCGGCCAATAACGACAACTATCGCAAAGCTTATTTTCAGTTTCATAGACGGATAACTTGAATAATTATTTGATAATAGTTATCATTTAGAGAGTCTTTTTAATTTTGGAAAATGGAGGTAAGATATGCTGCGTAAATTTTTCTCGTACTATAAACCGTATAAAGGTTTATTTATACTCGACTTTTCTTGTGCGGTTGTCGCAGGATTATTAGAACTCGGCTTCCCGCTTATCGTAAATCAATTTATTGATAAGTTATTGCCAGGGCAAAACTGGACGCTTATTTTATGGGCTTGTTTCGGTTTACTCGCAGTTTATATGTTAAATGCAGGCTTACAATATGTCGTTACATATTGGGGACATATGCTTGGTGTTAACATTGAAACAGATATGAGGCAGAAATTATTTGATCATATTCAAAAGCTATCATTCAGATTTTTTGATAATAATAAAACAGGTCATTTAATTTCACGCCTTACAAACGATTTAATGGAGATTGGGGAAATTGCTCACCACGGGCCAGAAGATTTATTTATTGCCGTTATGACTTTAGTTGGGGCATTTTCATTTATGATGATGATCAACTGGAAGTTAGCGCTATTAACGTTCTTCGTCATTCCATTCTTATTATGGTTGGCACTTTACTTCAATAAAAAAATGACAGGTACATTTAGACGTTTATTCTCAGATGTTGCTGATTTCAATGCATGTATTGAGAACAACGTTGGTGGTATTCGCGTTGTACAAGCATTCGGAAATGAAAAGTTTGAGAAAGAGCAATTTGCTGTTAACAACGCTCGTTTCCGTACAACGAAATTAATGGCGTATAAAATTATGGCGCTAAATTCGTCAATTAGTTATATGCTTATGCGTCTCGTAACGCTCTTCGTCTTAATATGCGGTACGTGGTTTGTTCTGCAAGGAGAATTAACGTACGGTGGATTTATCGGATTCGTTCTATTAACGAATATTTTCTTCCGTCCAATTGAAAAAATTAATGCGGTAATCGAAAGCTATCCGAAAGGGATCGCCGGTTTTAAAAGGTATGTAGAGCTTCTTGAAACAGAGCCAGATATTGTGGACTCTAAAGATGCAATGGAAGTAAAACATGTACATGGTGATATTCAATATAACAACATTACATTTGGATATGAAAACAAAGAACCGATTTTAAATGATATTAGTTTGAAAATACATGCAGGTGAAACAGTTGCGTTCGTTGGGCCATCTGGAGCTGGAAAAACGACGTTATGTAGTTTATTACCACGCTTTTATGAGCAATCATCTGGATCGATTCAAATTGATGGTATTGATACGAAAGACATGACGTTATCTTCACTCCGTAAGCAAATTGGAATCGTGCAGCAAGATGTGTTCTTATTCTCAGGAACGATTCGCGAAAACATTGCTTACGGAAATTTAAAAGCATCAGAGGCTGAAATTTGGCAGGCAGTAAAACGTGCGCAATTAGAAGATTTAATTTACTCACAACCAGACGGTTTAGATACTGTTATCGGTGAGCGCGGCGTGAAACTTTCAGGCGGACAGAAGCAACGTCTAGCTATTGCTCGTATGTTCTTGAAAAACCCGCCAATTTTAATATTAGATGAAGCGACTTCCGCATTAGATACAGAGACGGAACTTGCGATTCAAAAATCACTTGCTGAACTATCTGTCGGCCGTACGACGTTAGTTATCGCTCATAGACTGGCAACGATTAAAAATGCAGATCGCATCGTCGTTGTAAATAAAGATGGGATTGCAGAACAAGGTTCACATGATGAATTAATTGAGCAAGGCGGAGGATACAGCAGGTTATACGAAGCGCAGTTTAGTTCGTAAATATAATTTTTGCCGAATTAGCGCACCATAAGTAAGTGGAAATCTTATATGGGAGGCTATACGGTATGATTGTAACAACAACTTCTACAATTCAAGGGAAAGAAATTATTGATTATGTCGATATCGTGAATGGAGAAGCGATTATGGGGGCGAATATCGTTCGTGACCTTTTTGCTTCTGTCCGTGACGTTGTCGGTGGTCGCTCAGGCGCTTACGAAAGCAAATTGAAAGAAGCACGTGACATTGCAATGGAAGAGATGAAAACTCTCGCAAGACAAAAAAATGCGAATGCCATCGTTGGTATCGATGTGGATTATGAAGTCGTTCGCGAAGGAATGCTAATGGTTGCTGTGAGCGGGACTGCTGTTCGTATCTGAAGTAAAAAGCCGTGCTGATGCACGGCTTTTTATATGCTATGTCGAAGATTCAATATTTCTTGGGAAATGCGGCAGGTCCCGTCGATATATAGGGAAGACATTAGAGCGCTTCTTTACATTTCCGGATTTGAACTAATAATGTTTCGTATTCTTGTTCGAGAGATGTGATGTCATCGTGATGATTTTGTATGGAAATTCGGCCGATGATTTCTGTTAATTTTGTTTGTAATCGTAACAATTCTTGTTCAGTAACATTTACAGAATCCTCGGTTGTTCTCTTGGTGTATTGCTCGTAATTGCCGTGGAATACTCTAGGTTCACTCTCGTCTACTTTTAGAATATGGTCTGCCACAGAGCGAATAAAGGCACGGTCATGGCTAATGAAAAGTATAGTGCCAGGATATTCTTGTAACATGCTTTCTAATTCTTCTTGCGTTGCTAAGTCTAAATAGTTTGTCGGTTCATCGAGCAGAAGCATATTATAGTTTCCTAAAAATACTTTTGCGAGTGCAACCTTCATTCGCTCACCCCCGCTTAGAACGTGCACAGGCTTATGAACATCTTCACGGCGGAATAGAAGCCTTGCAAGTATTGTGCGAACGAACGATTCTGTATAATTTGTTTCTTCTAGAACATTTTCTAAAATGGTTTTATCTGTTTTTAAAATAGATAGTGTTTGTTCGAAGTATCCAATTTTACAACTCTTTGAGAGCTGAATGCCACGCTCGTTTGCGAGAAGCATGTTGAACAAAGTCGTTTTTCCACTTCCGTTTGCGCCTAAAATAGCAAGCTTTGCACCTGGAGCAATAGTTCCATTCAGATTTTTAAATAGTGTACGATTACCTATTTTCTTTGTCGCTTTATTGAACTGTACTGCCACTTTACTATGAATAGGTGTATGGTATTGCACGTCAAACTGAGCTTGAGAAAGATCCTTTGGCTTTTCCTTCTTTTCTAGTTTTTCGAGACGTGTTTCTAATGCTTTCGCTGCTTTACTAACCTGTTCTTGGCCATGAGCCCCACTTAATTTATAAAGTTTAGATTCAGATGAACTGAACCGTGTTGGGATTTTTGTCATGCTAGAAGCACGTTGCTTTTTTTGTAAAATGGACTGCTCTAAACGATTTTTTTCTTGTACATATTGCTCATATTCTGCTTGTTTTTGTATTCGCTCACGTTCTTTTTGCTTGCGATAGTTTGAATAATTACCTTTATACTCTTGAATCGTACCATCTTCGATTTCGATGATTTTTGTACATATCGCATCTAAAAAGTCACGATCATGTGATATTAAAATAAGTGCCCCTTTATAAGATAAAAGTGCCTTTTCTAATTGTTCTGTACCGGCCATATCTAAGTGGCTTGTTGGTTCATCAGCGAATAAAATGCCTGCATTCTGTTCAAGAGCATGGGCAATCTTTAGACGCATTCGTTCACCGCCGCTCATTGAATTTGAAACGTTTGAAATGCTCCATTTTCCTTTTGCGAGAGAAGAAGTGGTTTCCGGTACTTCCTCGCTAAGCTGAGGAATGATGCTGATAGAACTATGATGAGTTACTATGCCAGTGTCAGCTTCTATTTCTTTACTTAATATTTGTAATAACGTAGATTTACCAGCACCGTTGATTCCAACAATTCCTATGCGATCCTGCGCTTGAATTTCCAGTGATGGTAACGTAAATAGTGTACGATCACCAAAGCTCTTTTCAATATTACGTGCGAATAAAATAGTCATAAAAAAACCTCCCTAGTTTCACTAGAGAGGATAAACGTCGCCCTTGCATGTAAAAATCGTACATAAATAAACGATTTTTCACATGATCGTTTCGAAAGAAAGTATCGACAAATGGACAGACTAATCCTCTGCTAGTTTTCATCATTTTTGTTCACTATTTGTGATGGATGAAATAAATAAGAGAATTAGAACTTCATTGGTCAAAGTACCTTCCTTTCATAATATTACTTTTATTGTATGCGCATACAAATAAGTTTGTCAAACTTATTTCAGCTTGTGATTTTTGAATTCGTTATTATAAACTTGTGCCTTAGCTAGCGCCTCAGCATCATTTTGGATTTCATCTAATCCATTCGCATCTCCAATAATATAACCCTCAAACGATGAACCAACAAACTCAAAGATGTATTGGAACTGGGAGATAAGTGGTAATGCTTTTAGTTTCGGATTATCGCCGCCAACGATAACAACGTACATTTTTTTGCCTTTCATTTTTTCTTTGAAATGAAGGGATGTATCACGCAAGCTTTGTGACCAGCGATCGATGAAGTTTTTCATATGACCACTCATCCCGTACCAATATAATGGTGTAGCAAAGATAATTGTGTCGTGCTCTAACATGCGTTTCGTTAACTGCTCGTAGTCATCATCTACAGGTTGGAATCCTTCTGCATCATGACGCTGGTCTGTAATAGGATAGACTGTGTGATCACGTAAATAAATTTGTTCTGTTTCAATTCCATCAACCATCATATGTGTTAAAGCTTCCGTATTTCCATTTTGTCTTGAACTGCCGTGTATAACAAACATGTAATCATTCCTTTTCTTTTGCTTGTTTTAGGAGTGAAACGTGTTTTTGCAAATTCGTTTGAATATTGGAAAGCAATGAGATTTGCTTTGTTACTTCATTAAGTTTATCTTCATAAAGCGTAAGGATGCTGCTGCACGGATTGTCGTATAAGTGCGGTTCAATTTCAAGGCAGCGCAGCATCCTTGCCGTCTCTTCTAAATTTAAGCCGATTTGTAAGTACATTTGAATAAGCTCCACTTTTTCGATAGCACTTTCATCGAAATCACGATAGCCATTTGCGAGGCGCTTCGAAGGGAGCAATCCCTTTTCTTCGTAATGTCTTAGTGACCTTTCGCTAACGCCAGTTTCTTTTGATAACTCCCCAATTCGCAATGCGTTTCACTCCTTTTACATGTATTGTAAACCTTCACACTAATGTGAAGGTCAATGCTGTTTTTTCGCAAAAGAATTTACATGATTTAGAAACACTTGAATAGCTTTAGACGGAATAAAGTATTTGCCGCGCACGATGGAGAATGGACGGATGAGTTGTTCATCTGGAACTTCGACGTGGAATAGTTCTTTTGCCAGTAGCTCTTTCCGTACAGTCCAATCAGAAAGGATAGCGATGCCAAGCCCGGCAGCGACAGCTTCCTTTACGCTTTGGATACTACTAAAGGTAAAGAATCGTTTCATTTTTAAATGGTGTTGATGAATAAAGCGATCGCTATAAGCACGTGTTCCAGAACCGCTTTCTCTTAATACCCACACTTGATCTTGGAGTGTCCTTTCATTTATTTCATTTGTGCGGAGTAGTGGATGGTTTGGCGGGACGACGAGTTTCATTTCATCTTGCATAAACGTTTCAACGTCAACGTCGGCGTATACAACTTGACCTTCTACTAAGCCGATATCAATTTGATTAGAGCGAAGGCTTTGCAAAACGTCTTCTGTATTTGAAATAAGGGTATGAACTTCGACGAGTGGATTTTCATTGGCATAATTAGCGAGTATTTTTGGAAGTAAGTATTCGCCAATTGTAAAACTAGCACCGATGCGAAGCGTTCCTGTTACAACGTTATGTAGTTCATTAATTTCTTGTTTGGCATCTTCATAAAGAGAGAGCATTTGCTTTGCGTGTATATATAATATGTTTCCGGCCTCGGTCACTTGAACGTGCTTCGGGGATCGCTGAATAAGCGTAGTTCCAAATTCGTTTTCTAAGTTGCGAATGTGCATACTTACGCCAGGCTGTGAAAGGTTTAATAATTCTGCTGCACGAGAGAAGTGTTTCTGTTCAACAACCGTAACAAAAATTTTTAAAATGTCTACGTTCATATCATCTGCTCCTTTCTTTTTCTATCATCTTATCATAAGTATTTCTGATGATAGAGATTTGGTATTGATATTAAACTTATTATAGAAACTCTCTTATAATGTAAGTAGAAAGAACATGCATGTTCCAATATGATTATTGGAGTGGTTCAAAGTGGAACAAACACTTGTTATACAAAAGAAGAAGCGTTTTGGATTTTCGCAAGGGATTGGGATTACATTATTAATCGCAATTGTGGCGAAATATTTAGCGGAGCTTCCATTTTTAAATATTATGGGACAATTAGTAATTGCTATTCTAATTGGGATGGTTTGGCGTGCGGCAATTGGAGTTCCTCATGATGCGATTGCGGGGACGAACTTTGCGAGTAAGAAGTTGCTGCGCTTTGGGATCATCTTACTTGGAATGCGATTAAATCTTGTTGATATTGCGAAGGCGGGACCGAAAGTATTGGTCATCGCAGCGGTTGTTATTACATTTACGATTTTCGTTGTATACGGACTAACGAAAGTATTTAAAGTAGAGAAGAAGCTTGGAATTTTAACAGCATGCGGAACAGCGATTTGTGGCGCGGCAGCGGTCGTGGCAATTGCGCCGCAAGTGAAAGCAAAAGATGATGAAACGGCAGTTGGGGCTGCAATCATTGCTATTTTAGGTACGATATTTACGCTTATTTATACGTTATTATATCCAGTGCTTGGCTTTTCTCCGTACGGCTACGGTGTATTCTCGGGTGCGACGCTGCATGAAATCGCTCATGTCATAGCAGCTGCGGCGCCAGGAGGAAGTACGGCTGTAGACATCGCAGTTATCGTGAAGTTAACGCGCGTTGCAATGCTTGTACCAGTAGCGATTTTAATTGGATTATGGTTTGGTAAGAGTGAGGGAAGCAAGGAAAAAAGATCATGGCGCGACCTTCCAATTCCGTGGTTCATTTTCGGATTTTTAGCGATGAGTGCGGTGCATTCTCTTGGCGTGATTCCAGAAGTTGTTGCGGGATATATTGTAGTCATCGCTTATATGCTTATCGCAATGGCGATGGCGGGGCTTGGCTTAAATGTAGAGTTTAAAACGTTCCGGAAGTTAGGAAGCAAAGCATTCGTGGCAGGGCTAATTGGCTCGGTTTGCTTATCGGTGCTTGGATATGTTCTTGTATATGCGTTAGGATTTATGTAGTAGGAAGAAGCTGTTCCAAAAGATATTTTGGGACAGCTTCTTTCTTATGTTTATAGTGCTACAGATGTCGGTATTTGTCGGTAAGTCGATATATTGAAAAAATCGCCGATATAAATGGAGTTGCGCTGATATATTTGGGGAATCGCCGATATAATTTCAGTTGCGCTGATATATTTAGGAAATCGCTGATATAAATTTAATTCCCTCTGTACTTTGTTAGAAAAGATGTTCAGTGAAATATTTTTCTAAAATTTGTAAAGATACCTTTACTTACAACTGGAAAATATTTATAATTTAAGTAAAGATATCTTTACTTTTGAAGGTGGAGCCTATGGGTGTAAAAAATAAAATTAAAGAATTAAGAAAGCAACATCATATAACACAAGTTGAAATGGCAAAGGCGATGCAGGTGACGCGGCAGACAATCGTGGCGATTGAAAACCATCATTACAATCCGAGTCTAGAGTTATCCTTAAAAATTGCCAAATATTTTGGAGTGAAGGTGGAAGAAATATTTACGCTAGAGTAAGGGGAGAGAAAAATGCAGGATGAGTTTGAGAGATTTCAGTCAGATAAAGCGTTTAAATATTTAGGGTTGTTTTTAGCGATTAGTTTAGCCATATGGAGTTTGTACAATTTAATTGTTTACGGAAGTGCTGGTATGCCATTTGTTTTATTTGTACTAGGACAGTGGGTGTATTTTCTTGTGAACTATTGGCCGAAGTGGAAGTATAGAAATCAAAAAGAGGCGGATCATGTATGAGTAAGCAAGATGTTATAAGGTTTATAGGAAGTTTATTTTTAGCGGAGCTTATTTTAAATGCGAGTTTAATAATGTTAAGTATTTCGTGGAGAACTATTTTCATATCGAATGTAGCACTAGTCATTTTATATGGCATTGCGGAATATAGAGAACAGAAGCGTTTGAAAGAAGAGGGAATACCGTCGATTGATGAGCGAGTTGTGAACAAGATGAAGTCATATTTTACGATTAGTATGACAAGCTTCGTTTTCTTGTTCATTATGTATCTTTGTGTAAATAAGTATTTAGACAGGCTAGTAGTACATGTAAATGAGTTATTATATATTGCTATTTTTGGTCTATTAATAAGTATGGCATCGACGAGCGTGTTAGCAACAAGGAATAGATAGAAAAAGGGGAACTGGGATGGGATTACCGGTATTATGTGTCGCTACGGCTATTTTTGCTTTGTTTTGGGGAATGCAGAACTTTTCTCATAATCCAGTGCCGAGTATTTGTATTATGCTTGGTACTGTAGGTTTATCGTATTATTTATTAGTTTCAGCTCATTATCATAAAACAGCAACGAGTGTTGTTGTTGGGGCACTTATTTTATTTTGTGGTCGTGCTGTGCAAAAGGGGTTATTTCCGTAAAGGCTGTTTATACGAAGCGTATAAACAGCCTTTTGTATTTTTTTTACAAAACACTTGAAAGTTACGTAACGTCATCTTTTATAATGAAGGAGAAGAGGTGATGGTAGTGATTTCAATTCAACAATTGACGAGAGAAACAGGGGTTACGGTACGTACATTACGTTATTATGATCAAATAGATTTATTAAAGCCGAGTGGTAAAACAGAGGGTGGACATCGGTTATATAGTGAAGCGGACGTTATTCGTTTGCAACAAATTTTGTTTTTAAAGGAAATGGGATTTTCATTAAAAGAAACTGCGAATATGTTAGTAAAAGGTGAGCTAGATTTAAAAAATTCGCTTGAAAAACAACTTCGGTTTGTACAAGAAGAACAAAAGAAATTTAATCGAATGGAGAGTGTTTTACAAGCAGTTGTTTATTCGGTAGATGTGGAAGGAGAACTCGATTGGAAAGTTATGTTTGAACTGATTCAGCTTTCGAAGCAGTCTTCTCGTATACGTGAAATATTTCAAAATGAAGTATTTTCAAAGGAAGAACAAAAATTGCTTCATAATTTACCAAACATGAGTAAGGAAGATACGAATGTTTTAGAATGGGTAGATTTATTAAAGCAATTCCGTACTTTTATGAAAGACGGTAAAGAAGTAGCTAGTGATGAGGTACAAGGGGCAACGAAGAAATTAATGCAGAAATGTTTAGAAATGGCTAATGGTGATGAAGCGTTTTTAGATAAGTTATGGGAAGTTAGAAAATCGAAGGAAGATTCACAGAAAATGAGCCTGTATCCGATTGAAGAAGAACTTTTACTATATATGGATGAAGCTTTTCGTATCTATGATGAAAAGGAGAGGGCTAAATGAGTATACTCGCAGAATATCGTTGGTATTTTTTAATTGGGGCAGAAATTGTATTTTGGTTAGCGGCTATCGGTTTCTTTTTACTCCGTTACGGATTTCGTTTGAAAAAGGCGAGTTTTATTATGGGAATTGTGCTACTCGTAAATGAAGTGTTTATTTTAACTTTAGGGGTAGTGGACTATTATCAAACAGGAAAGTTTTCTAACTTTCAAATCATTACTGTAATCATTTTATTGTATGCAGTCTTCTACGGGAAAAAGGATTTGAAGAAGCTTGATATATTTGCGCAAAAATTAGTTGCGAAATGGCGGAATGAGCCGGCGCCTATTATAGAAGAACAGGTAGAATTAACAGGTATGGCTTATGCGAAGCAGGAAATGAAAAATTGGGTATTGCACCTTAGTTTGTTTGTTGTTGTGCATATTTTCTTTTTCTTTCTGTACGGTCTTGCCCCGGTTGAACAATGGCGTAATTGGTTAGAAACGGGAATTGTTTTAAATAAAGCAGCGAGTCGGGTTAGCCAAGTTTGGGCGATTATACTTTTAGTGGATACAGTTATTTCATTTTCATATGTTCTTTTTCCGAAGAAGGAGAAGGGGAAAGAGAAGCTACTTTCTTAGAGGAAAGTAGCTTTTTTAGTATACCGATAGTTTGTATAGGAGAGGATGACAGTAGGAAAAAGAGCTGATTTTAAATGAAGTGGAATCTTAATCAGTGTGGTGCTTACTGTTTGCTCATGCGGAAGAAGATTTGATAAGGAAGGAAGTGTACTCTCCTTCCTTTTTCTATATATATTGTCGAAAACTTTACCGAATATCTGTTCGTTTTTTTAGGTTTTTTATGGGCATTCGTGGTAAAATAATAATACAGATTTTTATGAGGAGGTCGGATCTTACGTGGAACATCAATTTGAAATTGTCTCAGCGTATTCCCCACAAGGTGATCAGCCGGTAGCTATAGAGAAGCTTGTAGAGGGAATTAATAGCGGAAAGAAAAAGCAAGTGTTGCTTGGAGCAACAGGAACGGGTAAGACATTTACGATTTCAAATGTCATTAAAGAAGTGCAAAAGCCAACACTTGTCATGGCTCACAATAAAACGTTAGCAGGACAGTTATATAGTGAGTTGAAAGACTTTTTCCCGAATAATGCAGTTGAATATTTTGTTAGTTATTACGATTATTATCAACCAGAAGCGTATGTGCCGCAAACAGATACGTTTATTGAAAAAGACGCACAGATTAATGATGAAATTGATAAATTGCGTCACTCGGCAACGTCTGCATTATTTGAACGGGATGATGTAATTATCGTTGCGAGTGTTTCGTGTATATATGGTTTAGGTTCTCCAGAAGAATACCGCGAGTTAGTTGTTTCACTTCGAGTTGGTATGGAAAAGGATCGCAATCAATTGCTTCGTGAACTTGTTGATGTGCAGTATGGTCGTAATGATATTGATTTCAAGCGTGGTACATTCCGTGTGCGCGGAGATGTAGTTGAAATCTTCCCGGCATCACTTGACGAGCATTGTATTCGAATTGAGTTTTTTGGCGATGAAATTGATCGTATTCGCGAAGTAAATGCGTTAACGGGGGAAGTATTAGCAGAACGTGATCATGTAGCAATCTTCCCAGCATCTCACTTCGTTACACGTGAAGAAAAGATGAAGGTCGCTATTGAAAATATCGAAAAAGAACTAGAAGAGCGTTTAAAGGAATTAAATGATAACGGCAAGTTGTTAGAAGCGCAGCGTATAGAGCAGCGTACACGTTATGATTTAGAAATGATGCGTGAGATGGGCTTTTGTTCAGGTATTGAAAACTATTCCCGTCATTTAACACTTCGTCCAGCGGGGGCAACGCCGTATACGTTATTAGACTATTTCCCGGAAGATTTCTTAATTGTTATGGATGAGTCGCACGTATCAGTGCCGCAAGTAAGAGCGATGTATAACGGGGACCAAGCGCGTAAGCAAGTACTTGTGGATCATGGATTCCGTCTGCCATCAGCTTTAGATAATAGACCGCTCACTTTTGATGAGTTTGAAGAGAAAACGAATCAAGTTATTTACGTTTCAGCAACGCCAGGACCGTATGAATTAGAGCAGTCGCCAGAAGTAATAGAACAAATTATTCGTCCAACAGGGCTTTTAGATCCGCCAATTGATATACGACCAATTGAAGGGCAAATTGACGATTTATTAGGAGAAATTCAAGATCGCATTGCAAAAAATGAACGTGTATTAATTACGACTTTAACGAAGAAGATGTCAGAGGATTTAACAGACTACTTAAAAGATGTAGGAATTAAGGTGAATTACCTGCATTCTGAAGTGAAAACGTTAGAACGTATTGAAATTATACGAGATCTTCGCCTTGGTAAGTTTGATGTTCTCGTTGGTATTAACTTATTGCGAGAAGGATTAGATATTCCAGAAGTATCCCTTGTAGCGATTTTAGATGCTGATAAGGAAGGATTCTTGCGTTCAGAACGTTCATTAATTCAAACAATTGGCCGTGCAGCACGTAATGAAAACGGCCGCGTTATTATGTACGCAGATCGTATAACGAGATCGATGGGAATTGCGATTGAAGAAACGAAGCGTCGTCGTAGTATACAAGAAGCTTACAATGAAGAACATGGTATTACGCCGAAAACGATTCAAAAAGGTGTGCGTGATGTAATCCGTGCAACGACAGCTGCTGAAGAGCCGGAAACATATGAAGCAACGCCAGCTAAGAAGATGACGAAAAAAGAGCGTGAAAAGACAATTGCGAAGATGGAAGCAGAAATGAAAGAAGCAGCAAAAGCGTTAGACTTCGAGCGTGCAGCTGAATTAAGAGATTTACTATTAGAATTAAAAGCGGAAGGGTGAAAAGAGTGAGTAAGAGCAAGGATTTTATTGTTGTAAAAGGTGCTAGAGCACATAACTTAAAAAATATTGATGTAACCATTCCGAGAAATCAGCTTGTCGTTGTAACGGGATTGTCTGGTTCGGGGAAATCATCATTAGCATTTGATACGATTTATGCAGAAGGGCAGCGCAGATACGTAGAATCGTTATCTGCGTATGCACGCCAATTTTTAGGGCAAATGGATAAACCGGATGTAGATACGATTGAAGGATTGTCACCAGCAATTTCAATTGATCAAAAAACGACGAGTCGTAATCCGCGTTCAACTGTTGGAACGGTAACGGAGATTTATGATTATTTACGTTTATTATTTGCGCGAATTGGTACACCGATTTGTCCGAATCATGGCATTGAAATTACGTCACAAACAGTAGAGCAGATGGTAGACCGTGTACTTGAATATCCTGAACGTACGAAATTACAAGTGCTAGCTCCTATCGTTTCTGGTCGTAAAGGTGCACATGTGAAAGTGCTTGAAGATATTAAGAAGCAAGGATATGTTCGTGTACGTGTTGATGGTGAAATGCTTGATGTGTCTGAAGATATTGCGTTAGATAAAAATAAGAAGCATTCCATTGAAGTTGTAATAGACCGTATTGTTGTAAAAGAAGGGATCGCAAGCCGTCTTGCAGATTCTCTTGAAAGTGCATTAAAGCTTGGCGGGGGACGAGTGCTAATCGATGTTATGGGAGAAGAGGAACTTCTATTTAGTGAACATCATGCTTGTCCGCATTGTGGTTTTTCAATTGGAGAATTAGAACCGCGTATGTTCTCATTCAATAGTCCTTTCGGGGCATGTCCTTCTTGTGATGGGCTTGGTTCAAAGTTAGAGGTAGATTTAGAACTTGTTATTCCGAACTGGGATTTATCATTAAATGAACATGCGATTGCGCCTTGGGAGCCGACAAGTTCACAATATTACCCACAACTTTTACAATCTGTATGTAATCATTACGGCGTTGATATGGATGTGCCTGTGAAAGATATACCGAAAGATTTGTTTGATAAAGTGTTGTACGGAAGCGGAGAAGAGAAAGTTTATTTCCGTTATGTGAATGAATTTGGTCAAGTAAAGGAAAATGAGATTTTATTTGAAGGTGTTATTCCAAATATTGAACGTCGTTATCGTGAAACGAGTTCGGATTACGTTCGTGAGCAAATGGAAAAGTATATGGCAGAGCAAGCTTGTCCGAAGTGTAAAGGTGGACGTTTAAAGCCTGAGAGTTTAGCTGTTTTCGTTGGCGGAAAAACGATTGCTGATGTAACGAAATATTCTGTTCAAGAAGTACAGGAATTCTTCTCAAGTGTGGAGCTAACAGAGAAACAACAAAAAATTGCTCATTTAATTTTAAGAGAAATTCAGGAGCGCGTTGGGTTCTTAGTGAACGTCGGTTTAGATTATTTAACGTTAAGTCGTGCCGCAGGAACTTTATCAGGTGGTGAGGCGCAACGTATTCGTTTAGCAACGCAAATTGGTTCTCGTCTTACTGGCGTACTTTACATTCTTGATGAGCCTTCTATCGGTTTGCATCAGCGCGATAACGATCGTCTTATTCGTACATTGCAAGAAATGCGTGATTTAGGTAATACGTTAATTGTTGTTGAGCATGATGAAGATACGATGATGGCAGCTGATTATTTACTTGATATCGGGCCTGGCGCAGGTATTCACGGTGGACAAGTCGTATCAGCAGGTACACCAGCTGAAGTGATGCAAGACGAGAATTCGCTAACCGGTAAGTATTTAAGCGGTAAAGAGTTTATTCCAGTTCCACTTGAAAGACGTAAAGGTGACGGACGAAAAGTGGAAATCGTCGGTGCAAAAGAGAATAATTTAAAGAACGCGAAAATGTCATTCCCGCTTGGTACGTTTGTAGCGGTAACGGGTGTATCTGGTTCTGGTAAAAGTACGATGATTAATGAAGTATTATATAAATCGTTAGCGCAAAAGTTATATAAAGCGAAAGCGAAGCCAGGTACTCATAAAGAGATTAAAGGTCTTGAGCATTTAGATAAAGTAATCGATATTGATCAATCGCCAATTGGACGTACACCACGTTCTAACCCAGCGACTTATACAGGTGTGTTTGATGATATTCGTGATGTGTTTGCCCAAACGAATGAAGCGAAAGTACGCGGATATCAAAAAGGACGTTTCAGCTTTAATGTAAAAGGTGGACGTTGTGAAGCGTGCCGTGGTGATGGAATTATAAAAATCGAAATGCACTTCTTACCAGACGTATACGTGCCGTGTGAAGTTTGTCACGGTAAACGTTACAACCGTGAAACGTTAGAAGTGAAATATAAAGATAAAAATATTTCTGAAGTGTTGGGGATGACGATTGAAGACGGAGTAGAGTTCTTCGCTAATATCCCAAAAATTAAGCGTAAACTTCAAACGCTTGTAGATGTTGGACTTGGTTATATGAAATTAGGGCAACCAGCTACGACGTTATCTGGTGGTGAAGCACAGCGTGTGAAATTAGCTTCTGAATTGCATCGTCGTTCTACAGGACGTACACTATACATTTTAGACGAGCCAACGACTGGTTTACATGCGCATGATATTGCACGTCTTCTAGAAGTGTTGCAACGTCTTGTTGAGAGCGGTGAGACGGTACTTGTAATTGAACATAATTTAGATGTGATAAAAACAGCGGATTATATCGTTGACCTTGGACCGGAGGGCGGAGACAAAGGTGGACAAATCGTTGCTTCCGGAACTCCAGAGCAAGTAGTGAAAGAAGAGCGCTCGTATACGGGTAAGTATTTAAAAGAGATTTTAAATCGTGATAAAGCAAGAATGAAAGAGAAGATAAAAGAAGTAGAACTATCACAATAAGGTATTATGAAAAACCGAGTGGCAATGACACTCGGTTTTTATTGTATAGGGGGAGAAGGTGGAGTTTTTAGATGTGTTGCGAAAGAAAAATATGAAGGTAAGAGAGTTCCAAAAGTGGGGTGTATATTTTCGGAAACGCTGTGAGGATTATTTTGCAAATCATTTAAGTGATGAAGAAAAAGAAGACATTTTCCTTTATGGAGATAAGTATGCATGTGGGTATCTTTGGCACATATTTAGTTATGAGAGAAAGAAGTGTGTAGAGGGAGAAGAAGTGGAAAACACGTTTCATAATGAAGTGAAAAAGGAGTGCTACATCTTCTATCAACACTGTGATGATGTACTACTAATAAAAGATGCAAGTTTATTAAGTATGGATGATATGTATAAAGGCGATATTTACATTGTAGATAAAGATTTCACTTGGACCTTTGTGAAAACGCATGAGCATAGATGGTGTGGGCCTTATTTCGCAAAGAAGTGTTAGTAGGTATACAAGTATGAAGAGTAGAATAAGTTGATATAAGTGTTCGTATCATACTTGCGTTTATTATCTATTAGCGTATGATGAAAGATATATGTTTAAAAGGATGTGTAAGAAAATGAGATGGATTGTATCACTTCTTGTAAATAGCGTTGTGTTAATCGCTGTATCGGGACTTTTAAAAGGGATTGCACCAGACGCGTTTTACGTAGCAAATATACAAACTGCAATTATTGCGAGTATTATTTTGGCTGTTTTAAATGTGTTCGTAAAACCGTTTTTAATTTTAATTACGCTACCAATTACTGTTGTAACTTTCGGTTTCTTCTTAATTGTTATTAATGCGATTACGTTAAAAATAGCAGATTCATTATTAGGAGACGCATTTAATATATCAGGTTTCGGTGTAGCGATCGTTGCGGCAATTTGTATTTCAATTTTTAATATGATTATTGAAAAGGCAATTGTGGAACCTTTATATGAAAAAAAGAGAAAATGACAAAAAGAAAAACATTTCATGATATGTATGAAATGTTTTTTTCTATTTATTAGAAACCGTATTTCTTGTTTCCAGAAAAAAATGGTACAATATCCGATAGAATGGAATTTTACATCAAATGAGACTGAACCCGCAGCGGAGTGGAGGTTTATACATATGCCGAAAGTAAGGACAAAAGATTTAATTGAACAATTTCAATTGGAGTTAATAAGTGGTGAAGAAGGAATTCATCGTCCAATTGATACAAGTGATTTATCACGACCTGGAATTGAAATGGCAGGATTTTTTACATATTATCCAGCTGATCGCGTGCAGCTTCTTGGAAAGACGGAGCTTACATTCTTTGACACGTTAACGTCAGATCAAAAACAAGAGAGAATGAAAGCGCTTTGTACTGAGGAGACGCCATGTATTATTGTAACTCGTAATCAAGATGTACCAGATGAGTTACTGCAAGCATCACGTGAATCAGGCATGCCTTTATTACGTTCTTCTCAAACGACAACAAGACTATCAAGTCGTTTAACAAATTATTTAGAAGGTAAGTTAGCGCCAACAACAGCTGTTCATGGTGTGTTAGTAGATATTTACGGCGTTGGTGTTTTAATTACAGGGCAAAGTGGTGTCGGTAAGAGTGAGACAGCTCTTGAACTTGTAAAACGTGGTCATCGCCTTGTTGCGGATGATAGTGTAGAAATTCGCCAAGAAGATGAAGACATGTTGGTCGGAAGCTCTCCAGATTTAATTGAGCATTTATTAGAAATTCGAGGTCTAGGCATTATTAACGTTATGACGTTATTCGGTGCAGGGGCAGTGCGAAATTATAAGCGTATTACACTTGTTATTAATCTTGAAATTTGGGATCAAAAGAAAAATTATGATCGCTTAGGTCTTGATGAAGAGAAGATGAAGATTATTGATACAGAACTTACGAAGATTACACTTCCAGTTCGCCCTGGTCGAAACTTAGCTGTTATTATTGAAGTGGCAGCGATGAACTTCCGTTTAAAACGTATGGGAGTCAATGCAGCACAGCAGTTCTCAGAACGATTAATGAGTGCGATTGAGTTAGGAAATCAGGAGTAAACATTGGAGAGGGAGGTCATACATATGCTGTTAGGTTCTGTACCACAGCTTGACCGCGTAGCTATCCAACTTGGACCGTTTCCTGTTTATTGGTACGGGATTATTATCGGTACAGGTGTGCTATTAGGTCTTTGGCTAGCAACTCGCGAAGGAGAAAGGCTAGGTATTCCAAAAGATACATTTGTTGACCTTGTATTAATTGCAGTACCGATCGCTATTCTATTTGCAAGAATGTACTATGTTATTTTTGAATGGGAATATTACGCGCAAAACCCGAGTCAAATTATTAATATTCGTCAAGGTGGCTTGGCGATTCATGGTGGTTTAATCGGGGCTGTTATTACAGGGATTCTTTTTGCGAAACGCCGCGGGGTTTCATTCTGGAAGTTGGCAGATATTGCTGCGCCAAGTATTTTACTAGGACAAGCAATTGGCCGATGGGGAAACTTTATGAACCAAGAGGCGCATGGTGATGAAGTAACGAGACAGTTTTTAGAAGGTCTTCATTTACCAGATTTCATTATTAATCAAATGTACATTGATGGTGTGTACTACCACCCGACGTTTTTATATGAATCATTATGGAATTTTGCAGGTGTCATTTTATTACTTGCATTAAGAAAAGTGAATTTACGCCGCGGGGAATTATTCTTCACATATTTAATTTGGTATTCAGTAGGACGCTTCTTCGTAGAAGGGTTACGTACAGATAGTTTAATGCTAGGGCCACTTCGTATTGCACAAGTAATGTCAATTGGACTTGTTGTTATTTCTATTATTTTCATTATTGTGAGACGAAAAATGGGGCAAGCTGATAAAAGATATTTAGAAAATTAGAGAAAAGTAGCATCTTATTATAAGATGCTGCTTCTTTCATATTCAGGAAAGAGAAAGGACTAAGACAATGAGAATAAATACAGTGTTATTTGATTTAGATGGAACATTAATTAATACAAACGAACTTATTATTTCTTCTTTTTTACATACTTTACATACATATTATCCAAATCAATATAAGCGTGAAGATGTATTACCATTTATCGGTCCGTCTTTGCATGATACGTTCAGTAAGATTGATGAAAGCAAGGTTGAAGAGTTAATTACGAGTTATCGTCAATTTAATCATGATCATCATGATGAATTAGTAGAAGAATATGAAACTGTATATGAAACAGTTCAAGAGTTGAAGAAACAAGGCTATAAGGTTGGTATTGTTACAACGAAAGCACGACAAACTGTTGAGATGGGATTAAAGTTATCGAAGCTTGATGAGTTTTTTGATGTTGTTGTGACAATTGATGATGTCGAGCATGTGAAACCACATCCAGAGCCACTTCAAAAAGCGCTTCAGTTATTAGATGCGAAACCGGAAGAAGCATTGATGGTTGGGGATAATCATCATGATATTGTTGGCGGACAAAATGCGGGTACGAAAACAGCTGCGGTTTCATGGACATTGAAAGGTAGAGCGTATTTAGAGGCTTACAAGCCAGACTTTATGCTAGATAAAATGAGTGATTTATTGCCGATTTTGTCCGACATGAATCGTTCGTAAAGATAAGTAGAGGAGCGAGTGAAGTGCGACGGACAACGCGCTATCCTGTTTCAGGAGAAAATTCATTATGGAATGTGTATAAGACAGTGTCTTTTTGGAAGGTAATGAAGAATTTTATTATTATCCAAATTGCACGTTACACGCCATTTTTATCTGTAAAAAATTGGTTGTACCGCACATTTTTGCGGATGAAAGTAGGAAAGAAAACATCGTTTGCGCTCATGGTAATGCCGGATATTATGTTCCCGGAAAAGATAACTGTGGGAGATAATTCGATTATTGGCTATAACACGACGCTTTTAGCGCACGAATATTTAATTCGCGAATATCGACTTGGAGAGATCGTTATTGGAAACGAAGTGATGATCGGGGCAAATACGACTATATTACCAGGTGTGAAAATTGGGGATGGCGCGATTGTTTCAGCTGGCACACTTGTTCATAAAGATGTGCCAGGCGGTGCTTTCGTGGGTGGGAATCCAATGCGTGTTATTTATACGAAAGAGCAAATGGAGGCTAGAGAAGGTTCATACTAGAAATGTAACATTTCTCTTCTTTTTTAATGAATAAAAAGGAAATAATTGAGTATAATATACTGTTTTGTTTTTTACGGAATCGTTTATACTTATAGATAGAAGAATGTGTGAACGAAGAAAACAAAAAACTGGAGGATATATGGGGAAAAATCAAAGAATATATAAGGAGAACGGACAAGTTATCTCTTTTAATCAATTAGCGGACTTCTTTTATAAAAAAGGGATGAGGGCTTACAAAGGACAAAAATTGCAAGATGCAATTAAATATTTTCGAAGAGCGGCACAAAGCGAGAAGGAGCCGTTTATTTTATGTCAATTAGCAACAGTATTATCTGAGGCTGGTGAATATCAAGAGTCGAATCAAACCTTCTTTAAGCTTGTTAGATCTAATCCAGAACTTGAACAATGTTATTATTTTATTGCAAATAATTATGCGTATATGGGTCTATTTCAGCAGGCGAAGAAGTATGCGGATCGCTATTTAGAAGTTGCAGAAGAGAAGGAATTTGTTGAAGATACATTAGAATTACTTGAAATTATGGAAGAAGAAGCGATGGGTGCGGAAGAGATTGAGGATGAAGATGATTTAATTGTTATGCAGGAAGAAGCCAATCGTTATATTCGTAATGGACAATTGGAAGAAGCAATTGCTACATTAGAAATTGTTACGAAAGACTATCCGGAATTTTGGTCAGGGCATAATAATTTAGCCATTGCGCATTTTCAATCTGGTAATGTAGATAAGGCACTGAAATTAACGGAAATGATTTTAGAGAAAAATCCTGGTAATATACATGCGCTTTGTAATACACTTATTTTTCTATATTCAATTGGAGAGCATAAACAAGTAGAGGTGTTAGCTGCTCAGTTAGTTTCGGTATATCCGATTTCGTTTGAACATCGTTTGAAACTTGGGACGACACTTGCAACAATTGGTCATTTCGAGCCTGCATATAAATGGTTCAAATTATTAAAGCGTCAAGGATACGAAGGAGACGTTAGTTTCTATTATTGGTTTGCATATTCTGCGTATATGGTGAAAGATCAGCAAGTAGCTGAAAAAATGTGGCAACATGTTGTAGAATTGCACCCTGATAAAAAGGGAAAAGAACCGTGGAATGCATTGAATTTAGCGGATGAAGGACAAAATGTGTTATTTGAAGAATTACGAAAATCATTCCAGCAAAGTGCGACGCTAGAGGAACAAATGCTAGCTTTATATTTAATGAATGAATTATCAACGCCGGAGAAGGTTGGATTCTTCTTTGATGTAACGCAGGCGAAGAATGGTGTTCCAATCGTATCGCAACTTGCAAAGTATTTCTTTTTACTGAATAGCCATAAGAGTATTCCAGCTGATTTACAGCAATTTGAACAGTGCGCGCGAATCGCGGATGCTTTATACAATTATACGAAAAAAGATGATGAATTAATCGAAGAGTGTTTACAATTTTGGTTTTGTACGTTCATACGTTTACATACATCTGGGGCAGTTTTTACAAATGTATACGGCTGGTCAGCTGCGGTTGAATATATCGTACGCAGTGAACAAGGAAATAAGATGACACAGTCGGAGCTCGGAGATGTGTATAATGTATCTGTAGCGACTGTTCGAAAGTATGTGCAAGCTGTTAAGCGTACGCACACATAGATAAGCAAATCATTGGGAAAAAAATGATGCGAACAGTATAATGAGGGTAACTTAATTGTGTAGGAATGGATAGGAGTGAATAGTGTGTCAGAAGAAAAAATTTATGATGTCATTATTATTGGTGCAGGACCAGCTGGTATGACAGCTGCAGTATATACATCTCGTGCGAATTTAAGCACATTAATGCTTGAGCGTGGTATTCCAGGCGGGCAAATGGCAAATACAGAAGATGTAGAAAACTACCCAGGTTATGAGTCTATTTTAGGACCAGACTTATCAAATAAAATGTTCGAGCATGCGAAGAAATTTGGTGCTGAATATGCATACGGTGATGTGAAAGAAGTCATCGATGGTAAAGAATACAAAACAATTATTGCTGGTAAAAAAGAATATAAAGCACGTGCAATTATCGTTGCAAGTGGTGCAGAGTATAAAAAAATCGGTGTACCAGGTGAAACAGAACTTGGCGGCCGCGGTGTATCATATTGTGCGGTATGTGATGGCGCATTCTTTAAAGGTAAAGAACTTGTAGTTATTGGCGGCGGAGATTCTGCTGTTGAAGAGGGTGTGTTCTTAACACGCTTCGCATCAAAAGTAACGATCGTTCACCGTCGTGACACGCTTCGCGCACAGAAAATTTTACAAGATCGTGCTTTCCAAAACGAAAAAGTAGACTTCATTTGGAACCACACGATAAAAGAAATTAACGAAGCAAATGGTAAAGTAGGAAGTGTAACACTTGTAGATGTAAACAGTGGAGAAGAGAAAGAAGTCAAAACTGACGGCGTATTCGTATACATCGGTATGTTACCACTATCAAAACCATTTGTTGAACTAGGTATTACAAATGAAAATGGTTACCTTGAAACAAATGAGCGTATGGAAACGAAAGTTCCTGGTATTTTCGCAGCAGGTGATGTTCGTGAAAAAATGCTACGTCAAATTGTAACTGCAACAGGTGATGGTAGTATTGCAGCACAAAGTGCACAACATTACGTAGAAGAATTATTAGAAGAACTAAAAACTGTATCAGAAAAATAAGGGATAATATACCTTTTGAGAAGAAAGCTACCGATAGGAGCTTTCTTCTTTTTTTGTGTGAAAATGTCAAAGTTTTGTCAAAAAATATTGGGATTATAAGCTTTCTTATTGATATACTGGACTTTACGGAAAAAATCACTATAAGAAATGAGGAATTTATTCAGTATGGAATGGCGTAATATATATCGTGGATTTTGTATGGGTGTTAGTGATTTAATTCCTGGTGTGAGCGGCGGTACAATCGCTGTTGTGTTAGGGATTTATGAACAATTGCTTGCGGCAATTAGCGGATTCTTTAGTCGTGAATGGAAAAAACATTTAGGATTTTTAATTCCACTTGCAGCTGGTGTGGCAGCAGCGTTTTTAACGTTAAGTCACGTTATTAAATATTTACTTGCAAATCATTATGAACCGACTCAATTTTTCTTCCTCGGTTTAATTATTAGTATATTACCGATGTTAATGAGAGAAGCTGATGCAAAGTCGTCGTTTAAAGGTAAGCACATTGTTTTATTAATCGTTGCAGCAATTCTTGTTGCCATCACAGCTTTCTTTAAACCAGATAAGACAGCAGATCCAATTACGACGTTAACAATTTTAAATGCAATTGGTTTATTTTTCGCAGGATGGATGGCTAGTATGGCGATGTTACTTCCTGGAATTAGCGGATCGTTTATTTTATTAATTATTGGTGTATATCCGACAGCAATTAATGCTTTAACTACACTCAACTTACCTTTAATTGCAGTTATTGGTGCTGGCGTTATGGTAGGGTTCGTTGTAAGTAGTAAAGGAATTAGTTTCTTATTAGATCGATATAAAAGTATGACATTTGCGGCAATTATTGGACTAGTTATCGGTTCGATTGTAATTGTGTTCCCTGGTATTCCAACTGGAGGATTTTCAATTATAAGTTCAATTATTACCTTTATTTTAGGATTTGCGATTGTTACTTATTTCGGTAAGAAGTAAGGGCGCTGGAGTCCCCTTGGCGATAAAAGTCGTTAAGGGGATTTTTCATGCTATTCACGGAAAGTCCAGGCATTTACATTGCTTGTTATAAAAAGCTTTTTTAAAATTGTTGAGTAGCAGTGCTTAGCGAAAGGGGGACTGGCTCCTTCGTTGTAGCAAACTGTTTTTGATAGTATAATGAAATGAGTATGCAGTGAGAAATTTGCTGCAAGTAGCTGAGGTGAAGAAACATGCAAAGAGTGACAAACTGTGTGTTAATTAGAGATAATGAAGTACTCTTACTCCAAAAACCTCGCCGGAATTGGTGGGTTGCACCAGGCGGGAAAATGGAGCGTGGTGAGACTGTAAGAGATTCCGTTGTTCGCGAGTATCGTGAAGAAACAGGTATTTATTTAAAGAACCCAGCGTTAAAGGGGGTCTTCACCTTTGTCATCCAAGAAGGTGATAAAGTTGTTTCTGAATGGATGATGTTCTCCTTTTTAGCGACAGATTTTGCAGGAGAAAACAAACTAGAGAGCGAAGAAGGCATCATTGGTTGGCATACATTTGATAAAATTGATGATTTAGCAATGGCACCAGGAGATTATCACATTATTGATTATTTAATTAAAGGAAATGGCATAATCTACGGTACATTTGTATATACCCCAGATTTTGAGTTGCTTTCATATCGATTAGATCCGAGTTAAACCGTCAAGGAGAGGATACGATGACAGAGAATAATGATATAAAAATGGTAATTATTACAGGAATGTCTGGAGCTGGAAAGACAGTAGCTTTACAAAGTTTTGAAGATTTAGGATATTTCTGTGTAGATAATTTACCACCGATGTTATTGCCAAAGTTTATTGAGCTTATGGCGGATTCAAAAGGAAAAATGAATAAAGTAGCACTTGGTATTGATTTACGTGGCCGAGAGTTTTTCGAACATTTATGGGAAGCGCTTGATGATTTATCAGAACGTACATGGATTATTCCTCATATTTTATTCTTAGATGCGAAAGATAGCACACTTGTAACTCGTTATAAAGAAACGAGACGCTCGCATCCACTTGCACCAACTGGTCTGCCGTTAAAGGGAATCGAAGCAGAGCGTAATTTATTAACAGATATGAAGGCACGCGCGAATATTGTGCTTGATACATCTGATTTAAAACCGAAAGAATTACGTGAAAAAATTGTTCACCTATTTTCAACTGAAACTGAGCAAGCATTTCGTGTAAATGTTATGTCATTTGGATTTAAGTACGGTATTCCAATTGATGCAGATTTAGTATTTGATGTTCGTTTTTTACCAAATCCATATTACATTCCACATATGAAGCCATTAACAGGACTAGATGAAGAAGTTTCATCGTATGTGCTGAAATTTAATGAGACGCATAAGTTTTTAGAGAAATTGACTGATCTTATCACTTTCATGCTGCCTCATTATAAAAGAGAAGGCAAGAGTCAACTTGTAATTGCAATTGGATGTACAGGTGGACAGCATCGTTCTGTTACGCTTACAGAATACCTTGGGAAACATCTGAAACCAGAGTATAGCGTTCATGTATCTCATCGTGATGTGGAGAAGAGAAAGGGTCATTAAGGGATGAAAAAAGAGAGAAAACCCAAAATTGTTATCATGGGAGGCGGAACGGGACTTTCTGTTTTATTACGAGGATTAAAACAATATCCGGTTGATATTACAGCAGTTGTTACAATCGCTGATGATGGTGGCAGTTCAGGTAGATTACGTGATGAGCTAGAAATTCCACCCCCAGGTGACATTCGTAACGTACTTGTTGCGTTATCAGATGTAGAGCCACTGGTGGAAGCTTTATTTCAGCATCGTTTCACAACGGGAGATGGACTGAAAGGTCATGCGTTAGGAAATTTATTATTGGCAGGTATGACCTCGATTACAGGAGACTTCTTCCATGCTATTACAGAAACGAGTAAAGTTTTAAATGTTAGAGGACGTGTATTACCAGCAGCGAATCAAAGTGCAGTACTACATGCGGAACTAGAAGACGGAGAAATTGTAACAGGTGAATCAAAGATTCCTTATTTCGGAAAGAAAATTAACCGTGTCTTTTTAACTCCAGAAGATGTAGAGCCGTTACATGAAACGTTGACTGAGATTAAACGAGCTGATTTACTTGTTTTCGGTCCAGGAAGTTTGTATACGAGTATATTACCGAATTTAGTTGTTAACAAAATCGGGGACGCTGTTCTTGCTGCAAAAGCAAAGAAGGTATATGTGTGTAATGTTATGACGCAAGCTGGTGAAACGATGGGATATACTGCGTTTGATCATGTGCAGGCGTTACATGATCATTTAGGTGAACCATTTATCGATACTGCAATTGTAAATAACCGTGATATTCCTTGTGAATTACGTCAGTTATATGAGGAAGAAATGTCAGCGCCAGTTGTAGTAGATGAAGAGCGTTTTACTGAAAATAATATTAACGTGATTCAAGATCAATTAGCGAAGTATGATGACCGTGTTGTAAGACACGATACATTAAAACTAGCTTCTATTTTATATTCACTGTTGTAGATGTGCGTTGCCTCGTTTGAGGTAACGCTCCTCATTTCATATAGGACAAGATTTTTGTTCCACAATAATCGTATAAGGAGGTGTTGACTGTGTCATTTGCATCAGAAACAAAGAAAGAGTTGACGAATCTGGAGATGAAGGAATGCTGTGAGAAAGCAGAATTATCAGCGTTACTTCGCATGAACGGATCGCTTTCTTTTTCAAATCGTCGTCTATCAATCGATATTCAAACGGAAAATGCGGCAATTGCAAGAAGGATTTATACGCTTTTGAAAAAAGGATATGACGTGACGGTAGAATTACTTGTTCGTAAAAAAATGCGATTGAAGAAAAACAATGTATATATCGTAAGGCTTGTTGAGAAGTCACGCGAAATATTAGCTGATCTTCATATCGTTCGAGACGACTTTTCATTTATTCGAAATATATCACAAGAATTAATTGAGAAGAAATGTTGTAAACGATCGTATTTACGCGGTGCATTTTTAGCAGGTGGTTCAGTAAATAACCCAGAAACATCATCTTATCATTTAGAGATCTTTTCGTTATATAAGGAACATAATGATGCTATATGTGAACTGATGAACGGATTTGATTTAAATAGTAAGACGTTGGAAAGAAGAAAAGGGTACATTACGTATTTGAAAGAAGCAGAAAAGATTACAGAGTTTTTAAATATTATAGGTGCTCATAATGCACTTTTAAGATTTGAAGACATTCGAATCGTACGTGATATGCGTAATTCTGTAAATCGCTTAGTGAACTGCGAAACAGCTAATTTAAATAAAACAATTGGTGCAGCGCTAAGGCAGATTGAAAATATCCGTTATATTGATGAGACAGTTGGTCTTGATATATTGCCGGATAAATTACGAGAAATTGCGCAATTACGAAGAGATTATCAAGATGTAACATTGAAAGAGTTAGGTGAGATGGTATCCGGGGGGAAAATTAGTAAATCGGGTATTAATCATCGTTTGCGTAAAATTGATGATATTGCAGAGAAATTACGCGCGGGGGAAACGGTAGCAAAAAAATAAGAGGTTAAAGGGGAAATGGAGCTGTGGTTCAAAAAAGAGTTCAGGTTTCATTAAAAAACGGTTTACAAGCACGTCCGGCTGCGTTGTTTGTACAAGAGGCCAATCGCTTTCATGCAGATATTTTCATCGAAAAAGATGGGAAGACAGTAAATGCAAAGAGCATAATGGGGATTATGAGCTTAGCAATTGGAACTGGTAGCATGATAACAATTACAACAGAAGGTTCAGATGCAGAAGAGGCTTTAGAGGCATTAGCTGCATATGTACAATAAGAAGCTATCGCGCATGTGCGATAGCTTTTTTGTTGTTTGGGGCTTGTTGGTGGGGGTATGTGAGATGTGCGTTCTTGTCGAGAATTGTCGGTAAGTCGATAAGTTGTGTCGAAACGTCGATATATTAAAATAATCGCCGATATAATTGGAGTTACGGTCGATATATTTGAAAAATCGCCGATATATTTAGAGGGATACTGAGTGGGGTATGTTCGTGCGGAGATTTAACTATAAAAAAGCGCCCTGTAATAGGCGCTTTTTTATGTATCCAGCTCCAGCGACTCTAAATAAGCCGCTGGAGCTTTAAATATCTATTAACGATTTGTAAAGATCTTATCGATTAAACCGTATTCTAAAGCTTTTTCTGCTGTCATGAAGTTGTCGCGGTCTGTGTCGCGTTGTAGCACTTCAAGTGGTTGACCTGTGCGGTCAGCAAGAATTTGGTTTAGTTTTTCACGTAAGAATAGAATACGTTTAGCAGCGATTTCGATTTCAGTCGCTTGACCTTGTGCACCACCAAGTGGTTGGTGAATCATTACTTCACTGTTTGGAAGTGCATAACGTTTTCCTTTTTCACCTGCTGCAAGTAAGAATGCACCCATAGATGCAGCCATACCGATACAGATTGTTGATACTTGCGGTTTAATAAACTGCATTGTATCGTAAATTGCCATACCTGCTGTGATAGAACCACCAGGGCTGTTGATGTAGATGTGAATATCTTTTTCTGGATCTTGAGATTCCAAGAATAAAAGCTGGGAAACGATTGAGTTAGCTACGTTGTCATCAATTGCGCTACCAAGCATAATGATGCGGTCTTTTAATAGTCGAGAGTAAATATCGTAAGCGCGTTCTCCACGATTTGTTTGTTCAATTACTGTAGGAATTAAATTCATCTGTTATTTCCTCCTTATAAAGCTTTCTTAGTCTTATAATACAATTATGGTCAATAAAGGTCAAACGAAACCACTTTAAATCAAAAAAATATGTAGTTGTACCATGAAATATTCGCTATGTTTTTGAAATTCCCTGCTTATGTATCTTCAACATCATAACCGAATTACATAAATTTAAACGTTATAAAAACTGTAGAAAAAAAAGAAAAGAACGCCTTTTGACTGAAGCGTTCTTTCGATATCTATTCTTTTAAAAGATAGGTTACTTTATTTAAAATCTTTTCGATTTGTTTCGCGTTTTTACTATACATTTCGCTCGCTGATTTCGACTTTGTTTCTAAGGAAAATAGTTCAAGATCAGCATGACATTTTTTTAATGATGCTAATAATAAAGGTTTGTTTTGAGGAGAAGGCATTTGTAGTTTGTCATTATAAATGTCGATAGTCAGTTGTCCGTATGAATCAACTTGACCGAGAAAGACATTTTCGATAACAACACCGAGCTTTTCTAGTTCAGCATGTAGCCAAGCGCGGTTATGTCCACTTGCGGATAGCGGTTCATCTAAGACATTGCCATCCATAATAACAGTTTGTGGTTCTTTTTCGTTTGCTACTTTTAAACCGATGTCTTTTGCTGTAAGTGGCTGGGAATCTTTCTTTAATAATACATTTAATTCTCCGCTCGGTTCTAAGACAGCAAATTCAACATCAGCTACGCTGAAAGCACCTTTTCCACGGAGAAGTTCCAGTAATTCATCACTTGTATATTTTTCTTTCTTTAAGTTGTCTTCGAGTATCTTTCCGTCTTTTATTAATACGGTAGATTTCCCTTCAAAGAAGTCCCGAGCTGTTTTGTTCTTTAAAGAGAGGATTCCTGTTAAAAAAGGTACCACAGCGAAAATGAGTATCGCAAAGACGCCGTGAAAAAATTTTGAATCGAGCCCTGTAGATACTTGGGCAGCGATGTCACCGATTGTCATTCCGGCTATGTATTCAAAGAAGGAGAGCTGAGAGATTTGTCTTTTCCCTAACCATTTCGTAATAGCGAATAAAATAATTAATATGAATACAGAGCGAAGAATGACAAGTGTCCATTCCGGCAGGTGAGACATAGTCATTTCCTCCAGTCTACTTAAAACCCTTTATATTGAGGTTCTTCACGTTCTAATACTGAAACTCTATTCTGTAAATCAGCGATGATGCTGTCCATTTCTAACATACATTCATGAAATACACGTTTTGATTCTTCATCTTGTGAATTTAAAGAAAGGGAGCTTAAACTTGCTTGAGCCCCCCTTACACTAGCAAGGCAGGTTTTAACACTAGCAATAACTGTCATACAAACACCTTATCCTTTCGGTTTGAATAGCAATGCTCCGATGAAGCCGAAAATAATAGCTGCGGATACACCGGCGCTTGTTACTTTAAACATGCCGGTAATAACGCCAACGATGCCATGTTTTGCGGCTTCTTCCATTGCGCCGTGAACGAGGGCATTACCAAAGCTTGTAATAGGTACGGTTGCCCCAGCTCCAGCGAAGTCAATTAATGGTTCATACAAATTGAATCCATCTAATATAGCTCCAGCAACAACGAGTGTTGCCATTGTATGAGCGGGTGTTAGTTTGCCGACATCAAACATAAGTTGGCCAATTACACATATGAGTCCGCCAATGACGAAAGCCCAGAAAAAAATCATTGCGTTGCACCTCCGAATTCAATTGAAACGGCGTGAGCGATGCACGGAATCGTTTCTTCTTGTTGGAATGTAAGTGGAGATAGTAAAGCGCCTGTCGCAACGACAAGTATTTTTTTGAACTCTCCTCTTTTCATTCTGTTTAATAAATGACCGTACACGACTGTTGCGGAACATCCTGGTCCACTAGCCCCAGCTATGACAGGTTGCCCTTCTCTATAAATGAGCAGCCCGCAATCTTGAAACTGTTCGCTCGTTACTTTCGTTCCGTGTTTATGTAATAAGTCATAAGCAATTTCGCGGCCGACATGTCCGAGGTCACCGGTTACGATTAAATCGTAGTAAGAGGCGTCGATTTGGCGTTCGCGTAGGTGGGCCTCAATTGTATCGACGGCGGCTGGAGCCATTGCGCCTCCCATATTAAACGGATCTGTTAATCCCATATCAACCACTTTTCCGATTGTGGCTGATGTTACCCTAGGGCCGTTTCCAGTATCACTTAAAATAGCGGCTCCTGCTCCAGTTACTGTCCACTGCGCGGTAGGTGGCTTTTGTCCGCCATATTCGGTAGGATAGCGGAATTGTTTTTCTACAGCTGTATTATGACTGGATGCACCAGTTAATAAATATTTTGCGCCTTTTGCATTTACGATACTCGCCCCAAGTGCTAAACCTTCCATAGAAGTAGAACAAGCGCCGAATAGTCCGAGATAAGGAGTACCCAGTGTACGGCAAGCAAAGCTTGTAGGGGTAATTTGATTAATTAAATCTCCTGCGAGTACAAATTGGATATCGTCTTTACGAAGTTCTGCTTTTTCAGTGGCGCGGCTACAAGCTTCTTCGAACAAAATTTTATGTGCTTTTTCATAGGAATCTTGTCCGAGCCATAAATCTTCATGAAGGATATCGAAGTCTTCGGGGATTTTTCCTTTTGCTTCAAACGGCCCGCCGACGACTCCTGTCGAAATAATAACTGGTTTGTTTTCAAATACCCACGTTCGGTGTCCTTGTAACATTTATAGCCCTCCCCATTGAACGAGAATCGTTTTAATAAGTGCGATGACGAAAGCTGAAAATACACCAAATAAAATAACGGAGCCGGCTAATTTAAACATGTTACCGCCAACGCCAAGGACAAACCCTTCCGTCCGGTGCTCGATACATGCGGCGACAACAGAGTTACCAAATCCAGTGACAGGTACAGCTGTCCCAGCACCTGCAAATTGACCGAGACGATCATATACGCCGAACCCAGTTAGTAACATCGAGATGAAAATAAGAGTTGCTACTGTTGGATTCCCTGCTGAGCGTTCAGTGAAATCGAAATACGTAATATAAAAAGTAGAAATGAGTTGCCCAATTAGGCAAATGAAACCACCAACGAAAAAGGCTTTTATACAGTTTTTTAAGACAGGACGCTTCGGTTCGCGTTCTTGCTCGAATTTTTTATATTCCTGTTGCACAGGGGTTAAGTTTTTATCTTTACTAGACATTGCAAACCTTCCTTTTCTTTTAAAAAGCGTTAAGTGTTAGACTCCATTTTTTTACCAATGAATTTTAATTGTTTATTAATTTCATCTTTAGATACTTTCTTTTCCTTAATTTTTCTTTCAAGCTTTTCAAGTAACATAAAGATTTTTTTATCTGTACTTACACGAACATCGAAAGTGGGGTGCTCATCACTTAGCTGCTTTTGGAGCTTCTTACGGAGAGGTTTTAATCCAAATCTTTCGTGATGCTCAGGTGTAACTGCTATGTAGAGATCTAAATTTGAATTTACTGCTGTACTTTTTATAATTTCATCCATAGTGAGAGCTCTTTTCTTGGCTCCTTGTGATATAGATTGATTAAAGGATTCCATACTCGTTTTTGTTAACTTTGGACCTTTCTCTTTCTCCGTTCGTTTTGCTTCTTCTTTCACTTTTTTATCTAAAGGACTATTATCACATCCGGTAAAAGAGCTAAATAGAAGGGCAAATAATACGGTTATGAGTCCGAGTTTTTGCATATTTATCATTCCATTTCTATTGCAATATGTAATGTGATAGAAAAAGGATGACTGCATATCATCCTTTTTCTATTTCACAGCAAGACTGATTCGTTATTGCTGTGAGTATTGTGGTTCTTCTTGTTGGACTTCTTCAACGCGTGGGTTTAAAGAATCGATAATCGTTTGTGTTTGCTGTGCAGCTGTTTGGAAAAGTTGCTTAGCTTGTTGATTATCCGTATCAAGAGCGAATCCCTCTAAGCTAGCTTGTGCACTTTTTAATCCAGAAACAGTTTGTTTTAATTTCGTAATTACAGTCATTGAATGAAGCCCCCTTTGGAATATCAATTCAAAGATTATAATTTGTGAGTTGGGGTGAATTTATGATTGGAAAATTTAGGGGTGGGTGCTTTGTTAATATACTCATAACTAAGCGTCATAAAGGATTACGGGGATATTTTTATTGATTTAGATGGATTTTATTGCTATTATTATGAGAAGAAAATGAAGTGTTTTCTATTATCATGCGCCCATAGCTCAGTCGGATAGAGCGGTGGTTTCCGGTACCACGTCTGCCGGGGGTTCGAATCCCTCTGGGCGCGTCAAAAAGTCCTAACTTACGTTTTGTAGGTTAGGACTTTTTTTATTTCTCTCTTGTTATATCTGATAATAAGATTTAATATTAGTACTTGATTATAAATTAATTCCGTTATTATTTTCTTTCAATATTATTCAAATTTCGGTTGTAAGTTGTAAATCTCATTAATACATATAAATTAATAATATTTTGGAATGGGTGTCTGTGATAGCATTCTCCTTTTACCAAACTTATTGTACAATAGAAACAAGGGGGAGATTAGTTTGAAGGCAAGTCTTTTACAAGAACAAAGCTTACGTTTGGCAATGACACAAGAGTTAAGGCAAGCGATTACAATGCTCCAGTATAATGTACAAGAATTATCGGAGTTTTTGTATGAGCAATCGTTAGAGAATCCCCTTATTGAGTTAGGTGGTTTTGAGAGGGAGAAGAAAAAGAGCTCTAACAACAGTAAAAGTACCAGCAAACAAGTCGAGAATCAGATGGAAATCTACAGTGTGGATTCTACAACGATTCAGCAACATTTATTAAATCAAATACAGTATTATAAAATAGAGGAAGAAGAGCGAAAAGTAGCTTCTTTCATTATTATGAACATGGATGGAAATGGGTATTTACAAGAAACGAATGAAGAGTTAGCAAATCTTCTTTCCGTACCACTTCATGTAGTTGACCGCTCTGTAGAGCTTGTCCAATCACTGGAGCCAGCAGGGGTAGGGGCGCGTAATATTCAGGAATGTCTAACTTTGCAATTGAAGCGCTTACAAAGACGGGATGGATTAGCAGAAGAGGTTGTAGAAGACCATTTCGCTTATTTCGTGAAGAAAGATTGGCGAAAGCTCGTTCAAGTGTTGAAGTGTAGTAATGAGGAATTGCAATCGGCGGTGAACTGTATTACGTCATTACAGCCGAAACCAGGTCTTGCGTTTTCTTCTGATAAACCACTTTATATTGTGCCTGATATGGCGGTGAAAAAAGATGGTGATCGTCTCGTTTTACAAATGAATGAGAGAAATATGCCGAGAATTGAAATTCATTCTGAATATAGTGCGCTTCTTAATAATAGTGAAAGTGAAGTAGCATCTTACGTTTCAGAAAAGTATCAGCATGTGCAGTGGATTATGCGTAGTTTGAAACAGAGAAAACAAACGCTTTTGCAAGTAATGACCATTATTATGGAAAAACAACGTGATTTCTTCTGGAAAGGTCCGGAGTATTTAAAGCCACTTGCTTTAAAAGAAGTAGCCGAAGAGTTAAGTGTGCATGAATCGACAATTAGTCGCGCAACGCGAAATAAATATGTGCAAACACCACACGGTTTATTTGAGATGAAATCGTTCTTTAGTAATGCCGTTTCGACTACTGAAGATGAAGCAGTCTCTACAAAGCGTGTAAAACAATTTATTCAAACGCTTGTTGAGGCAGAGAATAAGAAAAAGCCACTTTCAGATCAAAAGATTTCAAAATTGTTAGAAGAAGAGCATGAAATCGTTATTTCTCGAAGAACAGTGGCGAAGTATAGAGAGCAAATGCACATCCCAGCGTCGTCATTACGAAAAACGATCGGATAGGTGAAGAAGATGAAAGTTGTACTGTATACAAAAAATGATTGTGGCCTTTGCGTGAAGGCGAAACAAGTTTTACAGGAAGTACAATGTGAATATTCTTTTCAAATTGAGGAAATAGATATATATGAAGATAATGACTTTTTAGAAAAATATCATCTAATGATTCCGGTTGTAGAAATAGACGGAAAACAAGTAGAATATGGTAACATTCACAAAGGTGTCATAATAAACTATATAAAGAATGCAGTTAAGAGTTGAATAAGTTTCTATCTCCTGTTACAATAATACACGTAGCAGGGATTATTTTTTTAACCTATGTGGGACACAAAATGTCACTACGGGACGTAAAGTGACCATGAGGGAAAATGAACCGATGTAGTGAGGAGAAAAGATATGCGCTCATGGATTCAGAACACAAAAAAATTATTACCTGATCTGCTACCTGTTATGCAAACGAGAATGCAAATTCTTCAATACATTAGGCTTATGCAGCCAATTGGAAGAAGAAATTTATCAGCAAGTCTCGGTATGACAGAACGAGTATTGCGAAGTGAAGTTCAAGTTTTGAAAGAACAAAACTTAGTTCACGTCGCTTCTTCTGGAATGACTTTGACAGAAGAAGGAACAGCTTTAGTTCTTGCTTTGGAAGACTTTATGAAAGAAATTTCCGGGTTAAAGGTTTTAGAAAAGCAACTTAAGGAAACATTAGACTTGGATGAAGTTTTCGTTGTCCCTGGTGATAGTGATGAATCGCCTTGGGTCAAACTGGAGATGGGCCGTGCTTGTGTGACTTGTATAAAAGACCGTCTGACAGCGAATAATATCGTTGCTGTGGCTGGAGGAACTACGCTAGCTGCTGTTGCGGACATGATGCAGCTTGATTGCAAAGATTTACATATGCTATTTGTCCCAGCACGTGGTGGAATTGGAGAAGGCGTCGAGTTAGAAGCCAATACCATTTGTGCCAAAATGGCGCAAAATACGATGAGTAATTATCGCTTATTGTATGTTCCAGACCATGTTAGCAGCGAAGCATATGCGTCTATTGTGACAGAGCCTTCCGTGAAAGAAGTTCTTGAGTTGATTCGATCTTCCAATATCGTCATTCATGGAATAGGTGATGCGTTAACAATGGCACGTCGCAGAAATACTTCAGAAGCAGATTGGTTAAAGATTCAGGCAAGCGAAGCAGTTGGCGAAGCTTTCGGTTACTACTTTAATGAACAAGGAAATGTTGTTCATAAAGTAAGAACAGTTGGTATGCAACTAGAGGATTTACAAAATGTATCTCACGTTGTTGCAGTCGCTGGAGGTTCTTCAAAGGCAAAGGCAATACAGGCTGTAATTAAACAAGGGCACACTTCAATTCTAATTACAGATGAAGGTGCAGCAAAACAGTTAACAAAGGGTATTACCCTTTAATATAATCCCCCAAGGAGGAAATTCAAATGACTAAAATTGGTATTAATGGATTTGGACGTATCGGACGTAACGTATTCCGCGCAGCACTTAACAACCCAGAGGTAGAAGTAGTAGCAATCAACGACTTAACAGATGCTAAAACTTTAGCTCACCTTTTAAAATATGACACAGTTCACGGAACTTTAAACGCAGAAGTATCTGCTAACGAAAGCAGCATTGTTGTTAACGGTAAAGAAATTAAAGTTATCGCTGAGCGTGACCCAGCACAATTACCATGGAGCGACTACGGAGTAGAAATCGTAGTAGAATCTACTGGCCGTTTCACTAAAAAAGCAGACGCTGAAAAACACTTAGGTGGATCAGTTAAAAAAGTTATCATCTCAGCTCCAGCTTCTGACGAAGATATCACTGTAGTTATGGGTGTTAACCACGAACAATACGATGCAGCTAGCCACAACGTAGTATCTAACGCTTCTTGTACTACAAACTGCTTAGCTCCATTCGCTAAAGTATTAAACGAAAAATTCGGCGTAAAACGCGGAATGATGACAACAATTCACTCTTACACTAACGACCAACAAATCTTAGACTTACCACACAAAGATTTACGTCGTGCTCGTGCAGCAGCTGAAAACATGATCCCAACATCTACTGGTGCAGCTAAAGCAGTAGCATTAGTATTACCAGAACTTAAAGGTAAATTAAACGGTGGCGCTGTACGTGTTCCAACTGCTAACGTTTCTCTAGTTGACCTAGTTGTTGAACTTGACAAAGAAGTAACAGTTGAAGAAGTAAATGCAGCATTCAAAGCAGCAGCTGAAGGCGAATTAAAAGGTATCCTTGGATACAGCGAAGAGCCATTAGTATCTATCGACTATAACGGATGTACAGCTTCTTCTACAATCGATGCATTATCTACAATGGTAATGGAAGGTAACATGGTTAAAGTACTTTCTTGGTACGATAACGAAACTGGTTACTCTAACCGCGTAGTAGACCTAGCAGCTTACATGACTTCAAAAGGTCTTTAATTCTTAATTATATAAGTTATCAATGACAAAACGAGGGAGAGGGTTTGTTCCCTCTCTCTCTTCTTTCGTTTTAAAAGCAAATGTGTTAAGCTTTTGAGTGGGTTTTGTCAATCCTAACTAGTAGTCGGAGGGAAATCCAATGAACAAAAAATCAATTCGTGACGTAGATTTAAAAGGTAAGCGTGTATTTTGCCGCGTTGACTTCAACGTACCTATGAAAGAAGGCAAAATTACAGATGAAACTCGTATCCGTGCAGCTCTTCCTACAATTCAATATTTAGTGGAGCAAGGTGCGAAAGTTATTTTAGCAAGCCACTTAGGCCGTCCAAAAGGTCAAGTAGTAGAAGAATTACGTCTTACTCCAGTAGCAGCACGTTTAGGCGAGCTTCTTGGTAAAGATGTTAAAAAAGCAGACGAAGCATTCGGACCAGTTGCACAAGAAATGGTTGCAGCAATGAACGAAGGCGACGTATTAGTTCTTGAAAACGTACGTTTCTATGCGGGCGAAGAAAAGAACGATGCAGAACTTGCGAAAGAATTTGCAGCTCTTGCTGACATCTTCGTAAACGATGCATTCGGTGCAGCTCACCGTGCTCACGCTTCTACAGCAGGTATCGCGGACTACCTACCAGCAGTATCTGGTTTACTAATGGAAAAAGAGTTAGATGTTCTTGGAAAAGCACTTTCTAACCCAGATCGTCCATTCACAGCTATCATCGGTGGGGCGAAAGTAAAAGATAAAATCGGTGTAATTCGTCATCTATTAGACAAAGTAGATAACTTAATCATCGGTGGCGGACTTGCTTACACATTCGTTAAAGCTTTAGGTCATGAAATTGGTCTATCTCTATGTGAAGACGACAAGATCGAACTAGCAAAAGAATTTATGCAACTTGCAAAAGAAAAAGGCGTAAACTTCTACATGCCAGTTGATGTTGTAATCACTGAGGAATTCTCTGAAACTGCAACAACTAAAATCGTTGGTATCGACTCTATCCCTTCTAACTGGGAAGGCGTGGACATCGGTCCTAAAACACGTGAAATTTATGCAGATGTAATTAAAAACTCTAAGCTTGTTGTATGGAATGGACCAATGGGTGTATTCGAAATGACTCCATTCTCACAAGGTACAAAAGCAGTAGGACAAGCATTAGCAGATGCAGAAGGTACATACTCTGTTATCGGCGGTGGTGACTCTGCAGCAGCTGTTGAAAAATTCGGTATGGCTGATAAAATGAGCCACATTTCTACTGGCGGCGGTGCGTCATTAGAATTCATGGAAGGTAAAGAGCTTCCAGGTGTAGTTTGTCTTAACGACAAATAAGTAGCAGCCAAAGAAAAAGGACGGTGCAAAGCATGCGTAAACCAATTATCGCAGGTAACTGGAAAATGAATAAAACTCTATCTGAAGCAGTTAGCTTCGTAGAGGAAGTTAAAGGTCAAATCCCAGCAGCTTCAGCTGTTGATGCAGTAGTTTGCTCTCCAGCTCTATTCTTAGAGCGCCTTGTAGCAGCGACTGAAGGAACTGATTTACAAGTAGGTGCACAAAACATGCACTTCGAAAAAAATGGTGCATTCACTGGCGAAATTAGCCCAGTAGCACTTAGCGACTTAAAAGTTGGCTATGTAGTACTTGGCCACTCTGAGCGTCGTGAAATGTTTGCTGAAACAGATGAGTCAGTAAACAAAAAGACTATCGCAGCATTTGAACATGGTTTAACACCAATCGTATGTTGTGGTGAGACTTTAGAAGAGCGCGAAAGCGGAAAAACATTTGATCTAGTAGCAGGTCAAGTGACAAAAGCACTTGCAGGTTTAACTGAAGAGCAAGTTAAAGCAACTGTTATCGCTTATGAGCCAATCTGGGCTATCGGTACAGGTAAATCTTCTTCTTCTGCAGATGCAAACGAAGTATGTGCGCACATCCGTAAAGTTGTTGCAGAAGCTGTTTCTCCAGCTGCTGCAGAAGCTGTTCGTATTCAATACGGCGGTAGCGTAAAACCAGAAAACATTAAAGAGTACATGGCACAATCTGACATCGACGGCGCTTTAGTTGGCGGTGCTAGCTTAGAGCCTGCTTCGTTCTTAGGTCTTCTGGAGGCGGTAAAATGAGAAAGCCAACAGCTCTAATTATTCTTGACGGTTTCGGACTTCGTGAAGAAACTTACGGGAATGCTGTAGCACAAGCTAAGAAACCTAATTTTGATGGTTACTGGAACAAATTTCCTCACACAACGCTTACAGCTTGTGGCGAGGCAGTAGGTCTTCCAGAAGGTCAAATGGGTAACTCTGAGGTTGGTCACTTAAATATCGGTGCTGGCCGCATTGTATATCAAAGCTTAACACGCGTAAACGTTGCAATTCGTGAAGGTGAGTTCGATAAGAACGAAACGTTCCAAAGTGCAATTAAAAGCGTAAAAGAAAAAGGTACTGCACTTCATTTATTCGGTTTACTTTCTGACGGTGGTGTGCACAGTCACATGAACCACATGTTTGCTCTTCTTCGCTTAGCAGCTAAAGAAGGCGTTGAGAAAGTATACATTCATGCATTCTTAGATGGCCGCGATGTTGGACCAAAAACAGCACAAAGCTATATCGATGCAACAAATGAAGTAATTAAAGAAACAGGAGTAGGACAATTCGCGACTATCTCTGGTCGTTATTACTCCATGGACCGTGACAAGCGTTGGGATCGCGTAGAAAAATGTTACCGTGCTATGGTGAATGGTGAAGGACCTACTTATAAATCAGCAGAAGAGTGTGTAGAAGACTCTTATGCAAATGGTATCTACGATGAATTCGTATTGCCGTCTGTAATTGTTAACGAAGATAACACGCCAGTTGCAACAATCAATGATGATGATGCAGTTATCTTCTATAACTTCCGTCCAGACCGTGCAATTCAAATTGCTCGTGTATTTACAAACGAAGACTTCCGTGAGTTCGATCGTGGTGAAAAAGTACCTCACATTCCAGAATTCGTATGTATGACACACTTTAGTGAAACAGTAGATGGTTACGTGGCATTCAAGCCAATGAACCTTGATAACACTTTAGGTGAAGTTGTTGCGCAAGCGGGATTAAAGCAACTTCGCATCGCGGAAACTGAAAAGTATCCGCACGTTACATTCTTCTTTAGCGGTGGTCGTGAGGCTGAATTCCCAGGAGAAGAACGTATCTTAATTAACTCACCGAAGGTTGCAACGTATGACTTGAAACCTGAAATGAGCATTTACGAAGTAACGGACGCTTTAGTAAATGAAATCGAAAATGATAAACATGATGTTATCATTCTTAACTTTGCGAACTGTGATATGGTTGGCCATTCTGGGATGATGGAACCAACAATTAAAGCAGTAGAAGCAACTGACGAATGTTTAGGAAAAGTTGTAGAAGCGATTCTTGCAAAAGATGGTGTAGCACTTATTACTGCTGACCATGGTAATGCGGATGAAGAATTAACTTCTGAAGGAGAGCCAATGACAGCTCATACAACTAACCCGGTTCCTTTCATTGTTACTAAGAACGACGTAGAATTACGTGAAGGTGGTATCTTAGGTGATATCGCTCCAACTATGCTTACACTTCTTGGTGTTGAGCAACCGAAAGAAATGACAGGTAAAACAATTATTAAATAATTTGCTTATATAAAAAGGAGAGAATTTATTATGTCAACAATTATTGATGTTTACGCTCGCGAAGTCCTTGACTCTCGTGGTAACCCAACTGTAGAAGTAGAAGTTTACACAGAAAGCGGCGCTTTCGGACGCGCTATCGTACCAAGTGGTGCATCTACTGGTGAACACGAAGCAGTAGAATTACGTGACGGTGACAAATCTCGTTACCTTGGTAAAGGTGTTGTTAACGCAGTAAACAACGTTAACGAAATTATCGCTCCAGAAATCGTTGGTTTCGATGTAACTGACCAAGCTGGTATCGACCGTGCTATGATCGAATTAGATGGCACTCCAAACAAAGGTAAACTAGGCGCTAACGCTATCCTTGGTGTATCTATGGCAGTAGCTCACGCAGCAGCTGACTTCGTAGGTCTTCCATTATACCGTTACCTTGGTGGATTCAATGCAAAACAATTACCAACTCCAATGATGAACATCATCAACGGTGGTTCTCACGCTGATAACAACGTAGACTTCCAAGAGTTCATGATCTTACCAGTTGGTGCTCCAACATTCAAAGAATCAATCCGTATGGGTGCTGAAGTATTCCATGCACTTAAAGCTGTATTACATGACAAAGGTCTTAACACTGCAGTAGGTGACGAAGGTGGATTCGCTCCAAACCTTGGTTCTAACCGTGAAGCATTAGAAGTAATCATCGAAGCTATCGAAAAAGCTGGTTACAAAGCTGGCGAGAACGTATTCTTAGGAATGGACGTTGCTTCTTCTGAATTCTACAACAAAGAAACTGGTAAATATGACCTTGCAGGCGAAGGCCGTACTGGCTTAACTTCTGCAGAAATGGTTGATTTCTACGAAGAGCTTTGCAAAGACTTCCCAATCATCTCTATCGAAGATGGTTTAGACGAAAACGACTGGGATGGTCACAAATTATTAACTGAGCGTCTTGGAAGCAAAGTACAATTAGTTGGTGACGATTTATTCGTAACTAACACTCAAAAACTTGCTGAAGGTATCGAAAAAGGTATCTCTAACTCAATCTTAATTAAAGTTAACCAAATCGGTACTTTAACTGAGACTTTCGAAGCTATCGAAATGGCTAAACGTGCTGGTTACACAGCAGTTGTATCTCACCGTTCTGGTGAAACTGAAGATGCTACAATCGCTGACATCGCAGTTGCAACTAACGCTGGCCAAATCAAAACTGGTTCTATGAGCCGTACTGACCGTATTGCTAAGTACAACCAATTATTACGCATCGAAGACGAACTAGGCGAAATCGCTGTTTACGATGGTATCAAATCTTTCTACAACATCAAACGATAATTGTAGAAAATAACGACAGACCGTGAGAAATCACGGTCTGTTTTTTTATGCTAAAATTGTTCCCCCGTCATAAGTGACATGAAATGTTTAAAGAAACTGTTATAATCAAAATCAATTGCAATTTGATGACCCGGCCAATCAATAAATGGCTTTTGGTTCACTAAAGAACGAAATTCCCCTATGCTTGCTCCTTGTGCAGAGGATTCTGTCATGACAACGATAGGGGATTTGTGATACGTAAACATAGAGTTATCAAGTAAAGCGAGTATTGGCATTGTGTCATGGAAGGGGCTACCCTTTAAATGTGGTAGAGCATTTTTATAATAGCCGTAGTAATAATGATCGAATAACGGTTTGACGAGTGGGGCTTTTCCTTTTGCTTCAATATATTCAGCCATTTCTGGTGTAATGATGGAATATTGGGTGACGTTTAATGGATAGATGTACATGTTAGGTGAGGATTGAAGGACTATATTAGCGGCAGTAGGATCACCATAAAAGTTTGCTTCAGAAATAGGGGTAACATTACCAGGATGTAAAAAGGCACCGCCCATTACGTAGTAAGATTTAATTTGTTTCATTAACTGTTTGCACATGATAAATAAAATTGCTAGAGAGGTAAGTCTTCCTAAACTTACAATGATTAATTCATCTTTATACTGTTCAATAAGAGGAATCACTTCAAAGAAATTCTCCATTTCTCCGTTAGTCACATTCCCATTTGGAATAATTGGCCCAAGCCCTTGTTTCCCGTGTACTTCTGTAAAAAAAGCAGGCGGGGCACCAGTAAGAGGGCGTTCTGAACCACCGAATATCTTAATATTTCTATTCCTTGTTTCATTCTTAAGAAAATGAGCATTTTGTACGGCCATCTCTTTTGGAACATTGCCGTAATCAGCAACAATGCCGATGATTTCTATTTCATCGATAAAGAACGCTAAGAGGAGAGCCATCGTATCATCAATGCCAGGATCACAAAAAATAAGAACTTTTTTGGGCATATGTTCACCACCTATCATGTTTATATATATGTAAGCTTAAGGATAAAAAGATTATTTTATTGAAATAACAACCTTTAAAATTCAGAAAATAAAAACTTCTTATATTAGGTCAAGGTTTTTGACTTAATTTTTGTTTATAAATGTAGTCATATCAAGGTTGTAAGCGTATAACATAGGCGTTTTTTGCTGTCAAGTTGATAAATTGCAGCTTTTTACAATTTATACTATGATAAAGATATTAACAGAAGATCGTATAAACAAGAGGGATGATGAACATGAAATTTACAAAGATTCTTGTCCAAATTGCTGCTCTTTACGTTTTTTATATGGTTGGAACTTGGGTACAAGAAATGTTAAATATTCCGATCCCAGGAAGTTTGATTGGAATGTTCCTCTTACTTGTTTTACTTAGCCTAAAAGTTCTTCCAGTGAAATGGTTCGATTTAGGAGCAGAGACACTCGTTGCTATTATGCCGTTTTTATTAATTCCGCCAACGCTTGGCCTAATGAATTACGGTGCTTTTTTTATGAGTAAAGGAATTTCTCTTTTCATTACAGTTGTAGCGAGTACATTTTTAATCATTATTGTCGCAGGACATACAGGACAATATCTTGCGAATAGAAAGGAAAGAGAGTCGCGATGAGTCAAATATTAATCGGGATCGGTTGGGTTCTTTTTACGGTGCTATTATATCAATTATCTAAAAAAATCTATAAATTATTTCCAACACCATTCACCATTCCAATGCTTGTAGCAACAGGATTAATGGCTTTCCTATTTATCGTGCTTGATATACCGTATCAACATTATATGGAAAGTGGTGGTGGCTGGATTGCAAAACTGCTCGGACCAGGTGTTGTAGCATTTGCAATTCCTCTTTATAAACAACGCCACGTTCTTCAAAAATATGTTGTACCGATTGCCGGCGGGGTACTAGTAGGTACAACAGTTGCCATTGCAAGTGACTTTGCTATTGCGTCACTTATGGGAACAGATAAAAGCTTAATTTTATCTTCTTTACCAAAATCAGTGACAATGCCAGTTGCGATGAGTGTTTCAGAGCAAGTTGGTGGTGTACCGTCATTAACAGCAGCTTTCGTTGTTATTGCAGGTATTACGGGAACAATTACCGGCCCGCTTTTATTAAAATGGAGCCGCGTTACAAACTCAGTTGGTAAAGGTATCGGATTTGGATGTGCTTCTCATATTATGGGCGTGATGAGAGCGATGAAAAATAATGAACATGAAGGTGTTATTGGATCGGTAACAATGACATTAACAGCCATTTTAACATGTTTGCTCGGACCGTTATTTGCAATGATGTTTATGTAAGGGAAGAAAAGCGAGAGCGCCTCTATAGCTCTCGCTTTTCTATAGAATTTATGCTACAGTTACAATAACTGAATCTTTGTAGGAGGTACGCCAAGTGCATACGTTATTATCCGTTTTACTTATTATTGTATCGATTTTAATGATTGTTATGGTACTTATGCAGTCTAGTAATAGCTCAGGCCTTTCAGGTGCAATTTCAGGCGGTGCAGAGCAATTATTTGGTAAGCAAAAAGCACGTGGAATTGAAGCGGTATTAAACCGTATTACAATTGTTTTAGCTGTATTGTTCTTCGCATTAACAATTGGTGTTACGTACTTAAACTTATAGAATTGAAAGAAGAAGCGTTAGTAAGATGTACTAATGGTTCTTCTTTTTTTGTTTTGCCATTTGAAAGATGTTTCTAATTAGATTATAGAAATATAAATATGGTACACTAGATATAGAAAGAATACGACTAGATTACAGAAGAGAAAGAGGAGAAGTACATGATGAAATTAGCATCTCCGAAACCATTTACATTTGAGGGTGGAGACCGCGCTGTTTTATTACTACATGGATTCACAGGAAACTCAGCTGATGTACGTATGTTAGGGCGTTTCTTAGAAAAGAAAGGCTACACTTGTCATGCCCCAATTTATAAAGGGCACGGTGTACCACCAGAAGAGCTTGTTCATACAGGTCCTGAAGATTGGTGGCAAGATGTAACGGAGGCATATCAGCTTTTAAAAGATAAAGGTTTTGAGAAAATTGCTGTCGTTGGATTGTCACTTGGCGGAGTATTTTCACTAAAATTAGGTTATACAGTACCGGTTTTAGGTGTAGTACCAATGTGTGCACCAATGTATATTAAGAGTGAAGAAACGATGTACCAAGGTATATTGGCATATGCCCGCGAATATAAAAAGCGTGAGCAAAAATCACCAGAGCAAATCGAACAAGAAATGTTGGAATTCCAAAAGACACCGATGAATACATTAAAAGCATTACAACAATTAATTGCTGACGTACGTAACAATGTGGACATGATTTATGCACCAACATTTGTTGTACAAGCGCGTCATGATGAAATGATTAATACAGATAGTGCGAACATTATTTATAACGGTGTAGAATCAACGTTAAAAGACATTAAATGGTATGAAGACTCTACGCATGTCATTACACTTGATAAGCAGCGTGACGAGCTACATGAGGATGTATATAACTTCTTGGAGCAACTAGATTGGTAAGATCTAGTTGCCTCTTTTTTTCATAAGGAATTTTTTGTGAAAACTGTAAAAATCATAAGGGGAGTATTGAAGTTTCGCTTTATACATCCCCTATCTTTCGGATACACTAAATAATATAAGGTTTTAAAGGAGGTATTTTTGCTTGGAAGAAATCATACAAGAACATATTGATAAGTTGTTATTATTTATGAGAGAAGAAGCGTATAAACCGCTAACGATACAAGAGTTAGAAGAGGCATTTGGGATTGAAGGTTCTGAGGGCTTTAAAGATTTCGTAAAAGCACTTGTAACGATGGAAGAAAAGGGACTTGTTATTCGTACTCGTAGCAACCGTTACGGTCTTCCTGAAAAGATGAATTTAATACGTGGTAAGTTAATTGGACATGCGCGTGGTTTTGCATTTGTTGTACCAGACGAGAAGAAAACAGGAGACGATGATCTTTTCATCCCGCCTACAGAATTAAACGGTGCACTTCACGGCGATACAGTATTAGCACGCCTTAGTTCCCAATCGAGTGGTTCGCGTCAAGAAGGTTCCATTGTACGCATTTTAGAACGCGGAACGAAAGAGTTAGTTGGTACATATACAGAATCGAAAAACTTTGGATTTGTTATACCTGACAATAAGCGCTGGACAAGTGACATTTTCGTATTGAAAAGTGCATCAATGGGTGCTGTAGAAGGTCATAAAGTAGTTGTGAAAATTACGAGCTATCCAGAGAATCGTTTAAGTGCAGAAGGTGAAGTTATTCAAATTCTAGGTCATAAAAATGATCCAGGAGTAGATATTTTATCTGTTATCCATAAACATCATTTGCCTTTAGCGTTCCCTGAAGAAGTGATGGAGCACGCAAACAGTGTACCAGAAACGATTTCAGAAGAAGATTTAAAAGATCGCCGTGACCTACGTGACCAAATGATCGTAACGATTGACGGTGCAGACGCAAAAGATTTAGATGACGCTGTTACAGTAACGAAACTTGAGAACGGTAACTACAAGCTTGGTGTTCACATTGCGGACGTAAGTCATTACGTTCAAGAAGGTTCTCCAATTGATGTAGAAGCAGCGGAAAGAGCGACGAGTGTATATCTTGTTGACCGTGTAATTCCGATGATTCCGCATCGTCTATCTAACGGTATTTGTTCATTAAATCCGAAAGTAGACCGTCTGACGTTATCTTGTGAAATGGAAATCAATAATTTAGGTGACGTTGTTAAACACGAGATTTTCCAAAGTGTAATTAAAACGACAGAGCGTATGACGTATGCTGACGTAAGAAGCATTTTAGAAGATGAGGACGAAGAATTAATTAAACGCTATGAGCCGCTCGTACCGATGTTTAAAGAGATGGGCCAATTGGCACAAATTTTACGTGAAAAACGTATGCGCCGCGGGGCAATCGACTTTGACTTTAAAGAAGCGAAAGTATTAGTAGATGAAGAAGGAAAACCGACAGACGTTGTTATGCGTGATCGTTCTGTATCAGAGAAGTTAATTGAAGAATTTATGCTTGTCGCGAACGAAACAGTAGCAGAGCATTTCCACTGGATGAACGTACCATTCATGTACCGTGTCCATGAAGATCCGAAAGAAGATAAGTTAGAGCGTTTCTTCGAGTTTGTAACGAACTTCGGATATGCAGTAAAAGGACGTGCAAATGAAGTACACCCTCGTGCGCTACAACAAATTCTTGAAATGGTTCAAGGGCAACCAGAAGAAGTAGTCATTTCTACAGTAATGCTTCGTTCTATGAAGCAAGCACGTTACGATGCAGAAAGCTTAGGACATTTCGGTTTATCAACTGAGTTCTACACACATTTCACATCACCAATTCGTCGTTACCCAGATACGATTGTTCATCGATTAATTCGTGAATACATCATTAACGGTAAAGTCGACAATGAAACACAAGCAAAATGGCGTGAAAAATTACCTGAGATTGCAGAGCACTCTTCTAATATGGAGCGTCGTGCAGTTGAAGCAGAACGTGAAACAGACGAGCTGAAAAAAGCAGAATATATGCTTGATAAGATCGGCGAAGAGTATGACGGTATGATTAGCTCTGTAACAAACTTCGGTTTATTCGTAGAGCTTCCAAATACAATTGAAGGTCTTGTACACGTTAGCTACTTAACGGATGATTACTACCGTTATGATGAGCAGCATTTCGCAATGATCGGAGAACGTACAGGTAACGTATTCCGCATCGGTGACGAAATTACAATTCGCGTTATTAACGTAAACAAAGACGAGCGTGCAATCGACTTTGAAATCGTTGGCATGAAAGGTACGCCTCGTCGTAAGTTCAAAGACCGCCCAGTCGTTATCGAACAGCCAAGAACAGGCAGAAAGAAACGCGGTGGACGTAGCGAGCGCAGTAATGAGCGCGGCGGAGAACGTGGGACAGGTAGAAAATTTGACCGTAGTGGCAAAGGTAAAGGAAAAGGAAGAGGATCTGCATCCTCGTCCGCTGGCCAACCAGGGAAAAAAGATGGTAACGGTAAGAAGAAAAAAGCATTCTTCGAAAACGTACCAGGATTCAAGAAGAAAAAGAAAAAGCGTAAGTAAGAAAAGGATGGCTTCGCTTTGATAAAAAGCGGGGCTTTTTCTTTTTTATTGGTGGCTTGAGAGCGAGCCACTTTCGCTTTTTATGGAATCCAGCTACAGTGGCTAGAATGTTCGGCGGCTTCGCTTCTTCTCTAGAGGCAAAGAACGCCTCAAGGTCAGAAGCTCCATCCACCTCACATTCTGAGCGAGCCACTTTCGCTTTTTATTGAAATCCAGCTACAGTGGCTAGAATCTGTTGGCCATTTCACTCCCTCGGACGAAGCAAAAAGCGCTTCTCTGTCGGGAGTTCCAATGTCCAAAGATTCTAAGCGAGCCACTTCCGCTTTTTATCGGAATCCAGCTACAGTGGCTAGAATGTTCGGCGGCTTCGCTTCTTCTCTAGAGGCAAAGAACGCCTCAAGGTCAGAAGCTCTATCCACCTCACATTCTGGGCGAGCCACTTTCGCTTTTTAGTAACATTTGTTACAATAGTAAAAATAGAGGAGGGACGTTATATGCCAAAAGGTTCAGGTAAGGTTATTGCACAAAATAAAAAAGCTTTTCATGATTATTTCATCGAAGAAACATACGAAGCAGGGCTTGTCCTTCAAGGAACGGAAATTAAGTCGATTCGCGCTGGACGCGTGAACTTGAAAGATGCGTTTGCACGTGTACATAATGGTGAAGTATGGGTTCATAATATGCATATTAGTACGTACGAGCAAGGAAATCGTTTCAACCACGATCCGCTTCGTACGAGAAAGTTACTTCTGCATAAAAAAGAAATTGATAAATTAGCAGGAGCTGCAAAAGAAACGGGTTACGCACTAGTTCCGCTTAGAATCTATTTGAAAAATGGATTTGCGAAAATGGCACTTGGTTTAGCAAAAGGTAAGAAACAATATGATAAGCGTCACGATTTAAAAGAGAAAGAAGCAAAACGTGAAATTGCACGCGCGTTCCGTGATCGTCAAAAGATGTAATACAGATATTTACATTTGTAAAACGGCGCGCGTATGTTATAATAACTTATGTAAGGTTGTTGCACATTGAAAAACAGCTCTTAGTAGCTATCACGAAATTTTCTTCGTATGCTCCATTTTTATCATGGGGACGTTACGGATTCGACAGGGATAGTTCGAGCTTAGGTTGCGAGTCGAGGGGATCGGCCTCGTTAAAACGTCAAAGCCTATAATTGGCAAACAAAACAATCTTTCTTTAGCTGCTTAATTGCACTAAAGGTTCCTCCCTCCATCGTCCATGTGGTAGGGTAAGGGACTCAAACTAAGTGGACTACGCCGGAGTTCGCCGTCTGAGGACAAAGGAAGAGAACAACCAGACTAGCAACTTGGAAGCCTGTCGATAGGCCGAAGAGTTCGCGAAATGCTAATATATCGACTACACTCGTAGAAGCTTAAGTGCCGATATTTTTGGACGTGGGTTCGACTCCCACCGTCTCCACCAATACATATTTGGTGGTTTTTTATTTTGTATGATATGAACCATAATCTTGCCAGGTTGGTGAGGTTATGGTTCTTTTTGTTTTGTTCTTTTATAAAATACTTAAGTTGATAGGGATGAGGCAGTACCCCTGAAACAGAAAATAAAGAAATGGTTATGGATGATAAGCAGGTAGATACTATAGCTGATCGTAAATGCCCGATTGGTGAGTTTCTATCAATAAAATCAATTTATTCAAATCTTAATATGTTTTGTGTTTCTATCTATACCTATTGTAAGATTATATAGAGTTCTCCTAATAAGCTGTTTTAATGGATTTTTTAGGGGTTTAATATTTATAAATCTTAAATAATTTTTTATGTAACTAAGTTATATTGAAGTAGAGGTGAACCATCGGTGAGGCAGGTGTTAGTAATTAAAAATGAACGGTCTTTAGCAAAGAAAATCGTAAGCGGTTTAACGGAAGAAGGCCATTTCATTTTAAAACTTCACAATGAAAACGAAGGTTTAAATATAGCATATGAACAAGATTGGGATATTATCATATTAGATTGGGATTCATTAAGTATATCTGGACCAGAAATTTGCAGGAAAATACGACTTGTTAAAATGACACCCATCATTATTGTGACCGACAATATTTCTAGCAAGGATTGCGTAGCAGGGTTACAAGCTGGAGCTGATGATTATATAAGAAAACCATTTGCGAAAGAAGAATTAGTAGCAAGGGTGCAAGCTATTTTAAGGAGAAGTAACTGTAACCAGCAAAATGAGATAACCTTTTATCAGTTTAAAGATCTCTTTGTTGATGCATCTAGCAATATTGTGAAAAAAGGTGGTAAAAATCTCTCGCTTACGAAGCGTGAGTACGATTTACTTGTATTTTTAATCAAGAATAAAAATACAATATTGAGCCGTGAAATGCTTTTGAACCAAGTTTGGGGACATAACGTAGTCGTAAATCCAAATGTAGTAGACTTATATATTGGGTATGTAAGAAAAAAGTTAAAGTGTGAGAAGAAAAATAGATATATTCAAACAATACATGGCAGAGGCTATTCAATGGTTGAATGATAAAAATAAGATCATAAAGTAGTTTCTGTGAAATATGAAAAGACAGAAACTATAAAAAGAAGATTGCTATCAGGAAATAGTTATTTTTTTGCAGTAAAAACCATGTTTTATAAGGTGTGGGGGATGGATCTGCTGCGCATTAGTTGAGACCGTATCAAATTTATTTTTAATTTTATTAACTCACACCATTCACAAGATTTTCACATAATTAATGACTATACTTATTTACAGGATATTCAAATGAAAATGATTATCAATATTGATTTAGGTGAATAGCAGTTATTATCTAATTCAATCTTTGGAAGTCATCATTTTCGAAATAAATTACATAATAAGGAGTATACGTATGAAAAAAACTATGCTTTTAAAATTAGTAAGTATTCTAGCAATTTTCACTTTAATGTTAGTAGCTTGCTCAGATTCAGGTAAAGAAACTTCGAAGGCTACTAAAGATAATGGTAGTGATAAGCCAAAAACGGTTGAAATCACTGATGCGCATGGAAAAGTTACTGTTCCTGTAAATCCAAAGAATGTAGTTGCTTTAGATAATAGAACGTTTGAAACTTTAGCTGATTGGGGAATTAAATTAGCAGCTGCTCCAAAGGATATTATGCCTGCTGATTCAGCATATAAAAAGGATGAAAAAGTTCAAAATATTGGGAATCACCGTGAACCAAATCTTGAAATTATTGCCGCTGCAAACCCTGACCTTGTAATTGTTGGTCAAAGATTTGCTGATCATTACGAAGAAATCAAAAAATTAGTGCCAAATGCAGCTGTTATTGATCTTAATTTTGATGTTTCTGAGAAAGCTACTAAGCCTGGAGAAAACTTAGTAAAAGGACTTAAAGATTCTACAATTACTTTAGGAAAAATCTTTAATAAAGATAAAGAAGCTAAACAATTAGTAGCTGATTTCGATAAATCTATTGAAAAAGCAAAATCTGCTTATAACGGAAAAGATAAAGTTATGAGTGTTATCGTTACTGGTGGTAATATTGGCTTTGCTGCGCCGCACTCTGGTCGTGTTTGGGGACCAATGTATGAAATTTTCGGTTGGACTCCAGCGTTAGAAGTTTCTAATTCTACTGCAGGTCATAAAGGTGATGACGTTTCTGTTGAAGCTATTGCACAAACAAATCCTGATTGGATTTTTGTATTAGATCGTGATGCTGCAACATCTGATGCAGCTAAGTCAACACCTGCTAAGGATGTTATTTCTAAATCACCTGCTCTTCAAAACACAACTGCTGTTTCTAAGAAACAAGTTATTTATGCACCAGAAGATACTTACACAAATGAATCAATTCAAACTTATATAGAGTTATTTGGAAATATGGCAAAAACTTTAGCTAAGTAGTGTAAAGGAGTACGAAACAGTGTCAAAAAATATAATTTCTAGGGTTGAGAATATTTCTCAACCCCAGTTTTATAATCACAATAAATTATGGACAAAACCTTTTATAATAGCGATTATAATTGTTGTAATTTTAGGGATTATATCACTGTTTACTGGAGTTTATGATATACGTGGACAAGAGGACGGAACAGAGATGTTTTTCATCACTCGCGTTCCGAGAACAGCTGCATTAATGCTTACTGGAGCTGCGATGGCGATGGCAGGACTTGTCATGCAACTCATTACACAGAATCGCTTTGTTGAACCTACTACAACGGGGACTATTGAATGGTCAGGCTTAGGCCTGCTTTTTGTGTATTTATTGTTTCCTTCCCCGACGTTAGTTCAAAGAATGACTGGTGCAATCATTTTTTCTTTTATAGGAACTATGATTTTCTTTCTATTTTTAAGAAGAGTTAAGCTTCGTTCGTCTTTAATTGTCCCGATTATTGGATTGATGCTTGGAGCAGTTATTTCTGCAGTGTCTACTTTTATGGGACTTCTTTTTCAAATGACGCAAAGTATTGAAACTTGGTTTGTAGGTTCATTTGCTAACATTCAGGTAGGAAGATATGAATATTTATGGCTGATAGTTATCATTACTTTGCTTATTTTTATGTACGCGAATAGATTGACTTTAGCTGGATTAGGAGAAGATGTCGCAACAAGCCTTGGCGTTAATTACAATAGAATTGTTCTTTTTGGGACCGCTCTTATCTCTGTTGCAGTTGGAATTGTTGCAGCTGTTATTGGGCACTTACCTTTCTTAGGGTTAATTGTGCCAAATATTGTTTCTATGTTTAGAGGTGATGATCTTAGGAGTAATTTACCTTGGGTTTGTGTGATCGGAATGGGGACAATAACTGCTTGTGACATCATTTCTCGAACAATTATAAAGCCGTTTGAACTACCTGTTTCTTTAATACTTGCAACAGTGGGAGCAGTTGTGTTTATTACTATTTTATTGAGACAAAGAAAACCAAGGAGGCTACGATGATCACATTAGAATATAAAAATAAAGAAAATGTCGAAATCGATTCTAGCCTTCATAATGAAAGTAGATCAGCTAGCGCTTTTCGTTCTAAGAAAGAAGCAAGACGTTATTGGATTTTACTAATCACATTGATTGGTTTAGGCCTTCTTTCTTCATATGGACTTTTAGTGTATAACAATCCAGTTCCGATAGATTCACCTTCTTTTATCCCAGTTGTTAAGAGAAGGATAGTAGCTATTGTTGCAATGATTATTGCAGCTGTTTGCCATAGCTTGTCGACAGTTGCTTTCCAATCCATTACGAATAATAAGATTATTACTCCGTCACTTTTAGGTTTCGAATCACTTTATTCAGCAATTCAAACGAGTACAGTATTCTTCTTTGGTGTTAGTGCATTGATCAATTTTAATGGAATTGGATCATTTTTATTTCAAGTCGTTGTTATGGTCTTCATGAGTTTGATACTTTATGGATGGCTACTTTCCGGTAAATACGGGAATTTACAACTTATGCTTTTAGTGGGAATTATTATTGGTACCGGGCTAAATTCTGTGTCAACTTTCATGAGAAAATTACTTGCGCCTTCAGAATTTGATATTTTACAAGCAAGATTATTTGGTTCTGTTAATCATGCAGATCCGGCTTATTTTCCGGTTGTAATTCCTATGGTCATAATTATAGCGGTATTAATTTTTGCTCATTCTAAGAATTTGAACGTTTTGTCACTAGGAAAAGATGTTGCTACTTCCTTTGGAGTTAAATATCAACCTAGTGTAATTTATACGCTTGTATTAGTAGCTATTTTAATGTCTATTTCAACAGCTCTAATTGGGCCACTTACTTTCTACGGCTTTTTAGTAGCGACTTTGAGTTATCAGGCGGCGTCAACTTATGATCATAGATATATTTTCCCAATGGCTTTTGCAATCGGATTTTTAATAATGACGAGTGCATATTTTTTAATGTATCATGTATTCCATGCTCAAGGTGTAGTTTCAGTTATTATTGAATTATTTGGTGGAATTATATTCTTAACTATAGTTTTAAGGAAGAGGGCTTTATGATAAAAATTGATAATGTTAAAAAGTTCTATACGGATAAGGTAAAAATAGGACCTTTGGATATTGAAATACCAAAAGCGGGCTTTACTTCTTTAATTGGACCGAATGGGGCTGGAAAGTCAACGACACTTTTGATGATTGGTAGACTTTTAGATATGGACGAAGGACAAATCCAGGTAGCAAATATGGATGTTTCTGAATCCAAATCAAAAGACTTAGCAAAAGTTTTAACTATATTGCGACAAGAAAATCATTTTGTAACGAGGCTTACGGTTAGACAATTAGTTGGATTTGGGCGCTTTCCTTATTCAAAGGGAAGATTAACGAAAGAGGATGAAGTTATTATTTCTAAATATATCGACTTCCTAGATTTAACTAATTTAGAGAATAGATATTTAGATGAGCTTTCTGGTGGTCAAAGACAAAGGGCATATGTAGCGATGGTATTGTGCCAAGAGACTGAATATGTACTTTTGGATGAGCCGCTGAACAACCTTGATGTTGCTCGATCTGTTCAAATGATGGAGCATTTGAGACGTGCGGCTAATGAATTTGGAAGAACAATTTTGACTGTTATGCATGACATAAATTTTGCAGCTAAATACTCTGATAAAATTTGTGCGATGAAAGATGGACAAATTGCTGCTTTTGGAACAGTAGAAGAAGTTATGGACTCAACGCTTTTGACAGATATTTTTGAAACAAGAATAGAAATTATTAAAGGTCCTTATGGGCCGATTGCTGTTTATTAGTTATAAAATGTATACTGTAGCTGCTGTCTATATTTTGTAGGCAGCAGTTTTTTTATCTGAAGAATTAACAAATCTTTTATCAGCGCTTCAAAAGCTAACGAAGGTAATTGAAGAGCTGTAGTGGTTGTTACATGTAAAAAGAAGCATAAGCTGACCGTTTTGGTCAGCTTATGCTTCTTCATGTTCTAAATATCAAATATAGATTTTTAATCAAACAAATTAAAAACTAAATTGTGGTTTCATATCACCTGTATAAGGTTCATGTTCAACAAATACAGTGATGTCTTTCCCTGCTTGGTCTTTACCAGTTCTTTTATAAGTAAATTTCTTATTATTTAGTTCAGTAAGTTCAAGAGCCGCACCATATTTATTATTTCCAATTGAAACATGAGCTCTTATTTTATTTTCGTGCAACACATCGAAGTAGCCATAATCACCGCGGCTTTGGCCTGTTTCGCTATTGAAGAACTCATATTTATTAGACTTGTCATCGAACTTTGCTAGACTTATAAAATTCGAATTAAATTGTGTTATATCATTACCAGCTTCATCTAATACTTTAGTTCCGTGCCAAAGGGTTCCGCCTAAAATCTTATCTCCATCAACGTTTTTAACGATATCGCCTGTAGTTGTGTTCAGCTGCTTGTCCGGATCAGTGAAAGAAAGCTCTTTTTCTTTATATGGAACATGTTCAACGAAAACTTCTACATCTTTACCGTTAGCATCTTTCCCCATTCGTTTATAAGTAAATACATTCTTATTTAGCTTTGTCATATCAACAACAGCTTGATATTTCATTGATTCTGAAATTAATATTCTCTTCTTCCCATCATTTGTGATAAAGAAAGTTCCTTTATCGCCACGACTTGCACCTGTTTTAGCGTCAAAGAATTCATATCTTCCTGACTTTGCATCATATTTTGCAAGACCAATGAAGTTTGCATTTTCTTTTGTTAAGTCATTTTTATCTTTATCTAATACTCGTGTACCTTGCCAATTTGTGTCGCTAAGAATGTTATCCATTTTTTGGCCTTTCGTTAACTTATTTTCCTTTTTTGTTTCTTTAGCAGCTTGTTCTTGTTTCGGTTTACTATGATTTTCTTCGGCTTTCGTACCAACGCACCCGGTTAGTGCTAGTGTGAATCCGAGCAATATAGATGATAGTGCTTTCGTTTTTTTGTTCATTTTTATCGTCTCCTCATTTTATAAATGTAAGTTGTACGGTTTGTGATTATAGTAATAGTTACTACGTTTATTATGTTAATACTCGAGTATAAACTGCCTCTAAATAAAACATAAAAAAAAGATAAACTAATTCCTAAAAAATTTTCATATTTATAAAAAAATCGCTAGCTTGCTGTAGCGCCTACGAGTAATTAATAAAATACATAGTAAAGAAGAAGGAAAGCCGCTAACAATTGATTAACTCTTAATAGAATCAATCAATTGTAGTGCGAAATTTTTGAGCTAGACTGTAGGGGGAAATGAAGATTTTATAGAAGTTGTTTCATATAGGAAGGGGGATGTCCATGTTTGATTCAACAGATTTTAAAATTATACAGTTACTACAAGAAAACGCTAGAATGAACTGGAAAGAAATTGGAGAGATAGTACATTTGACTGGTCAGGCTGTTGGGAAACGAATTAATAAGTTAGAAGAGGCAGGTGTCATTCAAAAATATACGATAGATATCGACAGAGCTAAGCTGGAAGGATCTATTATGACCTTTGTTACGCTATTTTTGCATGCACCACATTATCATAATCAAATCCAAAATTTTTTCGAGAAAACGGACTTAATTACTGAAATGTATCGTATAAGCGGCGATGGGTGCTATGTCATGACTCTTCACACGTCTTCGCATCAGCAATTAGAAGAGACTCTTGCACATGTTTTACACTATGGTGATTATCGTATAAATACTGTCATTAAGACAATGAAAAAAAAGAAAGAATAAGATACTTATCCTTTCTTTTTTCATATGGAACTGTAATTCTTTATTTGCTTTTGTTTATAAAACAGTTTGCTGACATGACTGTTGCATAAATATCACCAAACTCTAATGCACTCATGAACGATTGATGAGCGTGTACTGCGGGGATTAGATTTCCTTGGAATTCTAAATCTTTTGTTGTGCAAGCATCTTCAATTACGACACATTGAAATCCTAAATCACTGGCAGCGCGTACGGTTGCATCAATACATACATGAGTCATCATACCGCAAATGACTAGTTGATCTATTTTCTCTGCTTTTAATGTTTGTAATAAATTGGTTCTTAAAAAACTGTTAGGGTGATGTTTTTGTATAACTCTTTCATTAGCAACCGGTTGTACATCATCATGAATTTGGACACCTACTGTATCGGGTAAGAAGAAAGTAGCCCCTTCATTGTTCGCAATATGTTGTACGTGAATAACTGTTTTATGCTCTTCACGAAATAATTTCAATACTTCCCTCGATTTTTGTGCGGCTGTTTCAGGTTGATGTAATTCCATACTTCCGCCTTTAAAGTAATCATTTTGTATGTCGACTAAAAGTAACGCTTCATTCATCGTTATTCCCCCATACGTATTGATTCAGCACGTTATTTGTACTGTACCGTTATTATATAAATTGCGACTATGTGGAAGTAATAACGTCTTGAAACGATTTGGAGGTATATAGTTTCATTATGAAAAAGCTAAAGGATACAAAGAAAAGATGGGGATAATTTGTTTGTGGATTTTGGATATAGAAATAGAAAGTGGATGTTAACTTAATGATCCATCTAATAATATGTTTACCTAGACGAATCATTAAGTAACAAAGGATTTTGGTAATTTCATGCGTTATTATCAGTTTTTAGTGCTAGCTTTTGTCGTTCTTTTAATTTATCAGGTGTTACGTCATTTCCTAAAGGATCTAATATTTTTAATCCTGTAACAGTGGTGTGGATTTGGCCGCGAATCATTTGAAGGTATTTCTCGCGTAATTCTATACGCTCATCTAATTCTGTTTGTGTTAAACCTGCTTCTTTTTGTTTGTTAGCTAGTTCATTAATTCGATTTAAAACTTCAAGCATTGTTTTCTCCGCCTTTCTTTTGTACAAGTAGTCGATCATAGTTTAACTAATAGATTTCATCGTACTTCATTTCAAAAGTACGATGAAACCGGTGATTAAAAATCGCCATTCCAAGAGGTTACTTCATCTACAGTTAATCGAACTGTTGGGAATCCTGGATCTTTCGCTTTACCTAATGCAATCATTAAAACGTCAGTTAAGTTTTCTGGAATGTTAAATGCTTTGCGGAATTCTTCAGCGTTATAGCCAAGCATTGGAACTGTATCATATCCTCTCGCTTTCGCAGCAAGCATTAACTGCATAGCTAGCAAACCACCGTCAAGCATTTGCCATTCTCTTTTTCCTTGGTCACTGACAGGTGCATAAAACTCACGAATACTGTTGTTCAGTCTATTTTTAATTTCGTCTGTCATAAATCCAGCAGCTACTGCACGCTCATTCACTTTATTGATATGTTCGAATTCATGAGCATTATTTTCGCTTAAAATTACGATCATAGCAGATGCTTCTAACACTTGTGGTTGATTTAAAGCGATTGGATGAAGCTTTTCTTTTAAGTCTTGAGCTGTAATTACCATGAAACGCCATGGGTTTAAGTTAGAACTACTTGGTGCTAACATTGCTTCTTCTAAAAGTTCTTTAATTTCTTCGTCAGAGATTGTAACGGATGGATCATAGGAGCGAACGGAACGGCGCTCACGAATCACATCATAAAAATTTGCAGTACGATTTTCTTTTTTCATTTTAAAATACCTCCACTAAATTGATGTTCTGTTATAAGTTGCTTACATGCATCATTATGGTATAGTACAGATATTATGAAAAGTACGCACTTTTCCGTGATATAGACACCATCTCGTGACATAGGCACGAGAAAGTGCCCATAAAAATACAGAAGGAGTTCGTTATGAAAAAAGAGTATAACAATAGAATTGAAGTCGTTTTAGATGTGATCGGAGGTAAGTGGAAATCCCACATTTTATATCATTTAACAAGCGGACCTACAAGAACGGGTGAGTTAAAACGATTGGTAACCGGTATTACACAAAAAATGCTTACGGAGCAATTGAAAGAGCTTGAAAAGGATGGGCTCGTAACTAGAAAAGTATACAATCAAGTGCCGCCGAAAGTTGAATATTCCCTGACAGAACAGGGACAATCATTAAAACAGGGTTTGAAGGTGCTTTGTGATTGGGGAAGCGGTTATATTGAGCATAAATATCCGAATGGTGAAGTGATAGTGAGAGAGGACGATCATATTTGATTTAACACTTCTGTAAGTATAATTTTGCTATAATAAATACGTACTTATACGAAGGGGAGTTTAATGAGAAAATGAAATCATTCAATATTGATCATTTTATCGCAAGCGTTTTACAGTGGATATTAAATATAGCGTTAATTATATTATCCATTGTCTTATCTATTTTTTTAATTAACGAGACGATTACTTTTATTCAATACATATTTTCAGCAAAGAAGTATACGTCATATAAATTAGTTGAAAGTATCATCGTCTATTTCTTATACTTCGAGTTCATAGCATTAATCATTAAGTATTTTAAATCGAACTATCATTTCCCGTTACGTTATTTTATTTATATCGGAATTACAGCCTTAATTCGATTGATTATTGTGTCTCATGAGGAACCGATGGAGACGTTATTATACGCAGGAGCAATTCTTGTTTTAGTTATTGCTTTATACATATCGAATATGAGAGATTTGAGAAAAGAGTAGTAGTGCAGACATAAGTTTGCACTACTTTTTTATACCTTGACCTTAAAGTTACTTGAAAGTTTACAATGAAATTAGGGCGTTTGAAATTGAAAAAAATTGAGAAATTAAATGAAGAGGTTTCTTTTACTTGGAGGTTATAGAAATGAGTCAGGAATTGAAATTGCGTCCATTAGAGCGAGAAGATTTAAAGTTTGTACACGAACTGAATAATAATGCACATATTATGTCGTATTGGTTTGAAGAGCCGTATGAGGCATTTGTGGAGCTGCAAGACTTATACGATAAACATATACACGATCAAAGTGAACGCCGATTTATCGTTGAAAAAGATAATGAAATGGTTGGGTTAGTTGAGTTAGTGGAAATCGATTATATTCACCGTAGAACAGAATTCCAAATCATTATTGACCCGAATTATCAAGGATACGGTTATGCAGCGGAAGCGACGCGGTTAGCGATGGATTACGCTTTTTCTGTATTAAATATGCATAAGATTTATTTAGTGGTGGATAAGGAAAATGAAAAAGCGGTACATGTTTATAAAAAGGTTGGATTTATGGTAGAAGGTGAACTGTTAGACGAGTTTTTCGTTGATGGTAACTATCATAATGCCATAAGAATGTGTATGTTTCAGAAGCAATATTTTGAAAATAAGTAGTTGAATGATTTTGAAGTAATGTTGACGCTTCATAAAACTGTATGCTAAAATCCCTTTTAAGTATTAAGGAAGGTGCAGAACATGCTTTATATAAAATTTGTAAAACTCATTAGAAAACTTTGCTCCGCACAAATGTATACGGTGAAGCGTTGTACGGAGCTTAATCAAGGGGGATAAAACCTCTATATTCATCGGCTGAATAATTTTTTGAAAAAAGTATAGTCTACCTATGCTTATTTCGTTATGGTTATTTAGCTGATGTATAAAATAGATTAAGGGGCCATAGACAATGCTTTGTCTATGGCCCTTTGTGTATATTATTCCAATGAGTTTTTACTGTAAATTGGAGTAGTATGGAAAAAACCACGAAGCAGAGGGCTAGTGTCGAATGACGCTATCTCTCTGCTTTTTTAATTTCAGGAAAAGAGGAATAAAAATGAGTTTACTTAAAGTTGAAAATTTATCACATAGTTTTATAGATAAAGTATTATACGAAAATGCTTCTTTTGATTTGCATAAAGGGGAACATATGGGGATTGTTGGACAGAATGGTGCAGGAAAAAGTACGTTAATGAAAATATTGGTGGGGGAAATTATTTCTGATAAGGGGAGCATTAAGTGGCAACCTAATATTCAAATCGGACATCTTGATCAATACGCAGAAATTGATGAGAGTTATACCATTTCAAAATATTTAAAGAGAGCCTTTAATGATTTGTATGAAATGGAAGATAGAATGAACAAGTTATATGAAGAAAGTGCGATGACTGGAGATGAAAATCAACTATTAAAAGCGGCAGAAATGCAAGGACTGCTCGAGGCTCGTGATTTTTATTCAGTAGACAGCTTCATAAATAAGGTGGCAGCCGGTTTAGGTATTGATGCGATTGGGATGAATCGTGTTATTGGTGAATTAAGCGGAGGACAACGTGCAAAGGTAATTTTAGCAAAGCTTTTATTAGAAGAGCCTAATATTTTATTACTAGATGAACCGACAAACTTTCTTGATAAAGAGCATGTTGAATGGCTTGCTAATTATTTGATGAATTTTGAAGGGGCGTTTATTGTCGTGTCACATGATTTTGAGTTTCTAGAAAAAGTGACTTCTTGCATATGTGATGTAGAGTTTGGAACGGTGAAGAAGTATTACGGCAAATACTCAGATTTTGTAAGACAAAAGGAGCATTTGCGAAAAGATTATATTCGCCAATATTATGCACAGCAAAAGAAAATTGAAAAAACGGAAGAGTATATTCGTAGAAATATTGCTGGAGTGAATTCAAAAATAGCACAAGGACGTAGAAAGCAATTGCAACGTATGGAAAGAATTGCGCCGCCAAGTTTTACTCATAAGCCGTCTATTCATTTTCAGGAACTTCCCATTTCAGTTCAGACAGTTCTTGAAGTAAAGAACCTTGAAGTTGGCTACGATTTCGCGCTCTTACCAAAGTTGAATTTTTCAGTAATGGGTGGGCAAAAACTTGTTATTACAGGTTTCAATGGAGTAGGGAAATCTACTTTATTAAAAACAATCGTTGGGAATATTGTTAGTATTTCTGGAGAATTTCAATTTTCAGAGCAAATAAAGATTGGATATTATGAGCAAGATTTAAATTGGAGCAATGATTCTTTAACGCCGCTTCAAATTATTTCAGAACAGTTTCCTAAACTGAATATGAAGGAAATACGCCATCATTTAGCTGCGTGTGGAGTGAAGGATACGCACGTTTCGCAAGAAATTCGTACGTTAAGTGGTGGTGAACAATCGAAGGTGAAACTGTGTGGATTATTACTATCACCTTGTAACTTCTTAATTTTAGATGAGCCGACAAATCATTTAGATGCAGAAGCGAAGGAAGCTTTGCAAAAGGCATTAATACAGTTTAAGGGGAGCATTATACTTGTATCTCACGAAGCAAGTTTTTATCTTGATTGGGCAGATAGTATTTTTAATATAGAGAAGGGATTAGTTAAGGGGGTGTGAAGCATATGAGTGAAAATAATTGGAAAACGAAAATTATATTATTTTTGACTGCTCAAACTATTTCGTTGTTCGGTTCATCTCTCGTGCAGTACGCAATTATATGGTATATCACCCTTACAACATCGTCAGGGGTAATGTTGACCATTTCAACCGTTTGTGGTTTCTTACCACAAATTGCGATTTCTTTATTTGCGGGTGTTTGGATTGATCGTTACGACCGTAAAAAGATGATTATGTTATCGGATGGGGTTATAGCAATTGCTACATTAGTTTTAGCAATTTTATTTTTAACAGGATATAAAAGTATTTGGTTACTTTTTATAGTGCTACTCATTCGTTCTGCTGGGACAGGGGTACAAACGCCAGCTGTGAATGCGTTAATCCCACAAATCGTTTCAAAAGATTTTCTTATGAAAGTAAATGGGATCAATAGCAGTATTACATCTTTAATTATGTTTCTTTCTCCAGCAGCAAGTGCTGCAATTCTTTCCATTGCTAGCATTGAAGCGACATTTTTTATTGATGTTATGACAGCTATGATCGGAATTAGTATTATGTTTATCATCCAAGTAGAAGGACATGTGAATGTAGGGAATAAGCAAAAATCTAATCTGCAAGGTATAAAAGAAGGTTTTGTTTATTTAAAAGAAAATGTATTTATTAAAAGGCTACTTGTTTTATTAATCATTGTCATGATCTTAATAAGTCCAGCTGCCTTTTTAACACCTTTAATGGTAACTCGTTCTTTCGGTGCAGAAATGTGGAGACTTACTGCTAGCGAGATGACTTTTAGTGCGGGGGCAGCAGCTGGTGGCGTATTAATTGCGGCGTGCGGTGGCTTTCGTAATCGTATGCATACAACAGCGCTAGCTTGTGCGTTATATGGACTGCTTATGATTGGATTAGGGATTGCACCAATATTTATTATGTATTTACTATTTAATTTTTTAATTGGTATAACAATGCCGTGCTTCAATACACCAGTTACCGTGTTATTACAGGAAAAAGTAGAACCTTCTATGCATGGGCGGATGTTTAGTGTTGTACAAATCGCTAATTCATGCGCGCTTCCTTTAGGAATGATAATATTTGGCCCATTGGCTGATATGTTTAGTGTAGAAATTTTGTTAATTTGTGCTGGAATATTTGTGCTGTTGTGTGCGATTTATGTTGTAGTAAGTAAGAGATTTGAAGTGTAAATATTGATGTTTGAAAAGGTTTGTGAGGCAATTTCAGATACTTCGCAAACCTTTTTGTTTATAACAGTCAATAATTATTTATTGTAAAACAATAAATAATTATTGACTGTTAATGTTGTTTTGGGTAATATGATGTTAACAATCTAAGGGTAATTATATGAATAGAGGAGAATGTGAAATGAAAAATACATACGTAGTAGCTATTTCTTTCATGATTTTAGCGATTATTTCTTTAACGATACATGCTTCAAACAGTAAAGTAGGAGCGAATGGGTTCCTTGAAGAACCTTTCTTTTTCTTAGTACCGATAAGTTATGTATTGTTCCTTAGTGGTATTGGTGTATTACTATTTGGATTTATTACTTCAAAGCTGAAAAAAAATAATAGATAAAATGAGGTTTAATTAGTGAGGGATCCATTAATCGGAATGAAACACTCCTCATGAAATAGAAACATACGATATGGAAGAAAAATAATAAGTGAGTTGAATAATGATGAATCATTATTTTTATAGTGGTAGACAAGTGGGGGCAGCTATTACGCTTGCTGGGGCGCAGGAGACCATTCATGCTATGAATCAAGCGATTCAAATGCAGCAACAAGCATATTTGGCACAAATGATGCAAGGACAGTATATGCCATACTCACAATTTCCGATGCAAAGTGTGAATTATGATGTGTATCCAGCTAGTTTCTTTTCCATTCCATATGGTGGGACTTATTTCTTATGAAAGAAAGCGACTGATAAGAGTCGCTTTCTTTTTTATATTCCGCCTAGCTGCATTCCAAGGAATGCGAAGAGGATACCAACTATGTAAGTAGCGCTTAAATATAAAAGGAATGTGCTAAAGCTTTTACGATTGAGAAGCTGAACAGATTCTAGTTTAAACGTCGAGAATGTTGTGAATGCACCCATAAATCCAGTACCTAATAATAATTGCCAACCTGTAGTGACTCCGTTGCCAATTATATATCCGAGTAAAAACGCTCCTGTTATATTAATGAGAAATGTAGCAATTGGAAAGGAAGTTTTATTTCTTTTTTTAAACCAATTGCTAATTGCAAATCGCGTAATCGCACCGAAAAATCCTCCTGTTGCGACTAATAAAGCTTCTATCATAAGTGATCACCTTCCGTAAGATGTTTCTTAAGTAAGAAATTACCTAGTGTATAGCCAAGTCCAGACATAATGAGGCCACCAAGTATGCTGCATGATACATATAAGAAGGCTATGCTCCACTCGGAATGATTGATCAATTGAATAGTTTCTACACTAAATGTTGAAAACGTCGTAAAAGAACCAATGAATCCTGTCCCGATGCCTGTGATTACATCTGAAGATAAGATGTTGAGCTTAGCGATATACGTAGTCAGCCACGCTAATAAGAAGCAGCCGACTAAGTTAATCAGTAATGTAGCTAGTGGAAATGTATAATGCCAAGATTCATGAATCGTAAGACCTAAATAATAACGAGAAAGGGCCCCTAATATACCGGCAATGCCGACGATAATATAAATCAATTTTCTCACCTCTTTAAATAGCTTGCTCAAAAAAATAGACTCCTACCAGTAGATACTGGTAGGAGTCATTAGCTAAGCAGCGTTTATGGCGAACTCCATCGCCTATGATTATTACATATAGTGTACTAAACATTGCGCTTGATTTCCAGTGAAGGAGTTAGGGGATTTTGTATTTTTGATAATGTAAGAGCAAGAGTTATTGTTTATAAACTAAATATAGTGATATAAGGTTTTTGATATGATAAAATATTTGTTATGTCTGTCATTCGGTTTTAGTTAACTGAAAATAAGGAAAATTAAGTTGTGTGTTTTAGAAAAGGGGCGTTTATTTGAAGAAGTTATTAAAAATAGTACTTATATGTATTTTAGTAGCATTGGGAGTTGTAGGTGTTTTTTTAGGGTATATGACACTTACTAAAGAACAGCCTGCGGATAGTGTAAGTTTGAAGGTGGAAAATAATAAAGAGCGCGTATTAGCGACAGGAAATGAATTTAAAGTTACAACATTTAATATTGGATATGCTGGATTAGATCAGGAGCAAGATTTCTTTATGGATGGGGGAAAGGGATCTGGTTCAAGTAGTAAAGAGCAAACGGAAGTTAACCTAAAGAATATGCTTTCGTTTTTACAAAATGAGAATAGTGATTTTGCGCTACTACAAGAAGTTGATATAAAATCACTTCGATCATTTGATGTGAATGAACATGAATTTTTGAAAAAAGGATTACCTGATTATGTTTCGTCATTTGGCAAGAACTACGATACGAAATGGGTTCCAGTGCCAATAACAAATCCAATGGGATATGCGGAGGCTGGGTTAAGTACGTTTTCTAAATACACTGTCCAAGAAGCGAAGAGACTCCAGCTTCCTGGAATGGAGCCTTGGCCGAAGCGTTTATTTGATTTAGATCGGGCGATTGTTGAACATACAATCCCTGTTAATAATGGAAAGCATGTTAGAATTGTAAACTTACATTTGTCTGCGTACGATGAAGGCGGGAAAATTAGAAAACAGCAAGTAGAGTTTTTAAAAGAATATATGAACAAGCATTATAAAAATGGTGATTACGTAATAATGGGCGGAGATTGGAATCAATTAGTTTCTGACGTTCAATTAAGTGATCCGAAGTTTGTGAAGGAGCGTCCTGAGTGGTTAGTAGAGTTACCGAAGGACTTTACTGATGGTGGCTTTAAATGGGCTGTAGACCCGTCTGTTATGACAGTGAGAGACGATGTGAAGAAATATGTAGAAGGTGAAAACTTCGTCACGATTATTGATGGCTTTATCGTTTCACCGAATGTTGAGATTGTAAATGTGCAAGGAAAAGATTTAAAGTTTGAAAATAGTGATCATAACCCAGTGAGTGCGGTATTTAAGCTGAAGTAATTAAGTGCAGAAGGTGGGACTATATATGGAATGGTTAAAGAAAACTTGTTTTTCTAACCTTGAGAAAGAATCACAGAAAAATCATTTATTGCTGTTTATTACGATTTGTAGTTTCTTCCTTGGAATCATCGCAATTGGGTATTACGGATATATTTTTACAGAGAGAGCAATCGCGTTTTGGGTTTGTGGCATTTCTGTCGTTGTATTTGGAACACTTCTTACTTTTATAAAAAGCATGGAAACGACGTATAAATATATCATGACATTTATGTTGCTTATGATGTCTTTCATTATGGTACAAGCTTTTAATGAAAGCCCAGCTGTATTTCAAATGGTCTATTTTACACTAGCAGTTTCACTTATTTATTTAAGTGAACGTCTCGTTGTAATTCTAGGCGGAGTGGCAGTTGTAATCACATTTATTCTTTGTAGTTATTGGCCAGAGAAATTTTTTGCTTATACAGCTGCATCTGAAGCTGCAAACTTCGCAAGTTTGTTAGCGATTGTTACGATTGCAATGTGGGGCGTCACGAAGATTGGCTCTAACTTGCTGGCTCGTTTAAGTGATGAGAAGCAAGAAGTAATGAGAAAAGCTCAGGAATTAGAAGAAACGCAAAGACTTATTGAGGAAACGGTTGTAAAACTAGATCGTAATTTCAATTATTTAAGACAAAATATGAATACATCGATGGAGTCAATGAGTGAAATCAATTTCGCTTTTGAAGAGGTAGCGGTTGGTACGCAATCACAATCAGAGATGATGTATCGTTCGGTAGAAGTATTGAATGATATGGAGGGAAATATTGAACAAATCATTTCTCAAGTAAGAAATGCATCGATTCGTATTGATGAAAGCTTAGAAATTTCAAAGGGTAGTGTACATACTTTAAGAAACTTTGAAGTAAATATGAAAAGTTTAAATGATGTTGTTTCACAATCAGGAGTTATATTTAGAGATTTAATGATGCAGTCGAAGCAAATTAATGAGATTGTAGATGTAATAACGAATATTTCAAGTCAGACGAGTTTACTAGCTTTAAATGCAAATATTGAAGCTGCAAGAGCAGGTGAGCATGGGAAAGGATTTGCGATTGTAGCGAATGAAGTATTAAAGCTTGCAGAAGAATCGAATCGTTCTGCGGGAAGAATTCAAGGGATTTTGAAGGATTTTAGTAATCAAGCAAGTAAGGTAGAAGTGCAAGTAGAGAAATCAGAAAGAGTACAAGAAGAATGTAATGAAATGCTAGTAAGTGTTTTAACAAATGTAACGGATTTAGGGAAATTTATTGATGAAATTAATGATGTAATGAGAGAAATCGTCGGTCATCAAGAAAGTTTCCAAGTTAAAACGACGAATATCGTAAAGGATGTTACACATGCTTCCAATGTAATCCAGCAAACTTCTGCGGCTACAGAAGAAGTGTTAGCAAGTGTGGAAGAAGAAAAACATCGAAATGATACATCTGTGAAGACATTACATACTGTTAGCGAGCAAGTGAAATTGTTAGAAGATATTTTAGAAAAGTAATATCACTTAAAAAGGGCACAACGTTTGTGCCCTTTTTTCATTTAAACGAAGACTTGCTCGGATTTTAATTGCTTTTCTGCTCGTTTTCTGCCAAGCTTAAGAAGATGAAATTCAGCTAATAGCGGAATTAAAATACTTCAAAGAAAGAATTAAATAGGTGACGTATATGATCGAAGTTAAGACTTCTGAACTTAGTGATGGAGAATTTAATAGAGGTGTATTTGCAACTCGTGATATTAAAAAAGGTGAGTTGATACACGCAGCGCCAGTTATCTCTTATCCGAATGAACAGCATGAACACATTGAGAAAACATTACTTGCTGACTACGCATTTGAGTATGGGATTAATCATACGGCAATCCTTTTAGGATACGGCATGTTATTCAATCATTCATATACACCGAATGCGACGTATGATATTGTCTTTGAGAATCATACATTTAACTTCTATGCTTATAAAGATATAAAAGCGGGAGAAGAAATCTTAATCAATTATAATGGTGAAGTGGATAACGATGAACTGCTATGGTTTGATAAAGAAAAAGAAGAGAACGAAAAGTAATTTAAAATAAGTAATGAAAAAGATGCCTTTACCTATGTAAAAGCATCTTTTTTGTTGATGAAAATAAAGTAAAGATTACAAAAAAATACCACTTTATTTTCGTGTGGTATAGTAAGATACTGAAGGGTAGTGTTTTGAAAAAGTAATATATTTTACAAATTGTTGTCTTTCTGATGACATGTCAAGTTTAGTAGCCCATTTGGGTTGCTTTATTATGCAATATATATTTTAATATGAGTGGCACCTCTTATAAATTAAGAGGTTAATAGGTGTCTCGAATTGATTTTGGGTACACTGTATCCACCACTTTAAGTTCGTTCATGTATGTGGGGATATTATGGGCCCGTATAACGGGATAAAAAGAATATAGAAATAGAGGAATCATAAAATGAATATGCAAGAGGTTTATGAATATTTAAGTACGGTATTGCCTGAAGGTCATGTGAAACAAGATGAAATGTTAAAGAATCATACGCATATTAAAGTTGGTGGAAAAGCAGATGTGTTCGTTGCGCCGACAAATTATGATGAAATTCAAGAAGTTATTAAATATGCGAACAAATATAATATTCCAGTTACGTTTTTAGGAAATGGATCGAATGTTATTATTAAAGATGGTGGAATTCGCGGGATTACAGTAAGTTTAATTCATATTACAGGTGTTACTGTAACAGGAACGACGATTGTAGCACAGTGCGGTGCAGCAATTATTGACGTATCACGTATTGCACTAGAACATAACTTAACGGGGCTTGAGTTTGCTTGTGGTATTCCAGGTTCAGTTGGCGGAGCATTATATATGAATGCAGGTGCATACGGCGGTGAAATTTCGTATGTATTAACAGAAGCTGTCGTAATGACAGGTGATGGAGAGCTACGTACTTTGACGAAAGAAGCATTTGAATTTGGATATCGTAAGAGTGTATTTGCGAACAACCATTACATTATTCTTGAAGCGAGATTTGAACTTGAAGAAGGTGTACATGAAGAAATTAAAGCAAAAATGGATGATTTAACGTTTAAACGTGAGTCAAAACAGCCTCTAGAATATCCTTCATGTGGTAGTGTATTTAAACGCCCACCAAATAACTTTGCTGGTAAATTGATTCAAGACTCAGGGTTACAAGGTAAGCGAATTGGTGGAGTGGAAGTTTCTCTAAAACATGCTGGATTTATGGTGAATGTTGATAACGGAACAGCACAAGATTACATCGATTTAATTCACTTCGTACAAAAAACAGTTGAAGAGAAATTTGGCGTGAAGTTAGAGCGTGAAGTAAGGATTATTGGAGAAGATAAAGAATAACATATACGTATGAAACTGCGAATTATTTTAAAATAATATTTGGGTATTGTTGACAATTTGTTTTCAATTCAATATAATGGCTAATAATTTAACAAATAACATACGTTGAAAGAGCCCAGTAGCAGTTTGTCACTGTTAATGAGAGAGCTAGGGGATGCTGGAACCTAGCACAAACAAATTTGCGAATTACACTCTGGAGTATCTTAGGTAATGCTAAGCGGATTGGCAATCGATATTATTGCTAAGAGTGGTATGAGTAGCTATGCTATTTATACAAACTGGGTGGTAACACGGTGAATCATCGTCCCTATGTCATAGACATAGGGATTTTTTGTTTTTAAAAAATAAAGGGGATGACAAAAGATGAACATTATTGATGAATTAGAATGGCGCGGTGCCATTAATCAACAGACTGACGAAGAAGGTTTACGTAAGCTAGTAGAAGAGAAAAAGATTTCGCTATACTGCGGAGTTGATCCGACTGGTGATAGTATGCATATCGGACATTTGATTCCGTTTATGATGATGAAAAGATTCCAGTTAGCTGGCCATCATCCAGTTATTTTAATTGGCGGAGCAACAGGAACAATTGGTGATCCGAGTGGGCGTCAATCAGAGCGCCAACTTCAAACGTTAGAAGTAGTTCAACATAATGTGGATGCGTTAACAGCGCAAATGAAAAAGCTATTTGATTTTGGCGGAAATAGCGAAGTGAAGATGGTAAATAACTACGACTGGACACATGAAATAAATATTATTGAGTTTTTACGTGATTACGGGAAAAACTTTAGCATTAATAGCATGTTAGCAAAGGACATCGTAGCAAGTCGTTTAGATACAGGAATTTCTTTCACAGAATTTACGTACCAAATCTTACAAGCGATGGACTTCCATCATTTATACACGAAAGAGGATGTTCAACTGCAAATTGGCGGTAGTGACCAATGGGGAAATATTACGAGTGGCTTAGATTTAATTCGTAAGTTAGAAGGGCACGAAGCAAAAGTATTTGGATTGACGATTCCGTTATTATTGAAATCAGATGGTACGAAGTTTGGTAAATCAGCAGGTGGTGCAGTTTGGCTTGATCCTGAAAAAACAACACCATTTGAGTTTTACCAGTTCTGGGTGAATACAGATGATCGTGATGTCGTTAAATACTTGAAATACTTTACATTCTTAACGAAAGAGCGCATCGATGAATTGGCAGTGAAGGTAGAAACAGAGCCTCATAAACGTGAAGCGCAAAAAGTATTAGCGGAAGAAATGACGAAATTCGTTCATGGAGAGGAAGCATTCCTACAAGCTGTGAAAATTACAGCAGCGTTATTTAGCGGAGATATTAAATCGTTAACAGCTGATGAAATTGAGCAAGGCTTTAAAGAAATGCCAACATTCCAGTCTTCAAAAGAGACGAAAAACATCGTAGAATGGCTAGTTGATCTAGGAATTGAACCATCTAGACGACAAGCGCGTGAAGATATTAATAACGGAGCTATTTCTATGAATGGCGAAAAAGTAACGGATGTAGGTACGGATGTTACGGTAGAGAATTCATTTGATGGACGATTTATTATTATTCGTAAAGGGAAGAAGAACTACAGCCTTGTGAAGTTAGGATAATGAAGAAGGTTTAAAAATTATATCGGCGATTTTTTGAATATATCGACCGTAACTCGAAACATATCGGCGATTTTCAAAATATATCAGCGCAAATCCGAATATATCAGCGATTTCCCCGATATATCGATTTACCGACAAAAAGCGACAATAAGAGCTGTTCCGAACGGGACAGCTTTCATTATAAAAAGTCAGTATATTTAGATAAATTTAAAGGGTATATAATTTTTTTGCCGAATAAATAAGTTAGAGAAAATTTCGGATAAAGTGAAACTTTAATCAGTGGGGGTTTTCCTCATCCCCACTGATTATCAGCCCTCACCAATCGGACTTTTATGGGCAGCCCGCCCCCCACCTAACTGCTTTGCTTTCGCTGAATTTTGAGGTGGGGGTCTTACTGCCCATTAAAGTGGGATAAAAATAGCCCGAACCATGCAGGGCATGATTCGGGCTTATATTCAGATTAGTAAGCTAAGCTGAATAGACCTTTAATGTGTGATAAGTAACGAACGTTACTTGCTTCTTTCATTAATGATGCTGGTAAGCCTTTAAGTGGAGTATTGCTTGCTCCGATTGTAGCAACCGCATCTTTACGTCCTAGACTAGCAAGTGTTCCAGAGTTTACAGGTGCGAACTCTTCGAATGCTTTGCCTTCTAGTGCTGCGTATAAGTTGTATCCAATTAACTCACCCATTTGCCAAGCGATTTGTGCAGTTGGTGGGTATGGACGTCCGTCTGGAGCGAAGACAACAGCGCTGTCTCCAGCAACGAATACGTTTTTGTGAGAAGTAGATTGTAGGTATGCATCAACTGTTGCACGACCACGGTTTACTTCAAGACCTGATTCACCGATTAGTGGGTTACCTTGAACGCCGCCCGTCCAAACGAATGTGTTAGCAACAAGTTTTTGACCGTCTTTTAAGTCGATTTCATTGCCAGCAACGTTTGTTACAGGAAGACCAGTTAAGAATGTAACGCCGCGTGCTTCTAGGCTAGTAGTTGCACGTTCGATTAAGTGGTCTGGTAATACTGGAAGGATTTTTGGACCTGCTTCAACAAGAAGAAGTTTCACTTCTTTTGGATTTACGCCGTGGCTTTTTGCAAGTTTAGGCATAATGTCAGCAAGCTCACCAACTAGCTCAACGCCAGTTAATCCGCCACCACCGATTACGATTGTAGCATCAGCTTCGTTTTTCGTTTTCGCGTATTCACGAATACGATCTTCAACGTGTTTGTAGATTTTGTTTGCATCAGCAGCAGATTTTAATACCATGCTGTTTTCTTCTAGTCCTGGAATACCGAAGTAAGCAGTTTTACTTCCTAAAGCAACTACAAGTGCATCGTAAGATAAAGTAGTGCCGCCAGCTAGTTTGATTTCTTTGCTATCAACTGAGAATGACTCAACTGTTGCGATTTTTAGATCGATATCTTTACCTTTGAAAAGCTTTGTAAGTGGCATTGCAACTGCTTGCTCAGACACGTTACCAGCTGCAAGGCGGTGTAGTTCAGTGATGATTTGGTGTGTTGGGTATTGGTTAATCACTGTAACTTGTGCTTCTGATTTGCTGTAATATTTACGTACGTTTAAAGCGGCAAGAAGACCGCCATAACCAGCGCCTAAGATGACAATTTGTTTTGACATAGTATGATATCCCCCGTCTTTACTAATTGTTGTTATAAGTTAACTTATTTATTGTTACGTTCTGCACTAATTTGAAGATATGCGTTCACAAAGCGGAACATTTTTTGTGCTTGTGGATCTTTTAGTAATTTTAAAAGACCGAATAGGCCGATAACTTCGTTGCTTTCGTCAGCACGATCTTTCGCTTCGATTGCAGTAGCAGCCATGCTTTTCACTGTATCTTTTACAGGTTCTACAAGCTCTGTGATTGCACCAACAGTGTCGCTTTTTAATACTTCATCAGTAGCAACAGTTTGAGCGAAGTCATAAGACTTAGTTAAAATGTTAACAAGCTCAGTTAGCTTTGGAAGCTGTTCTACTAGTGTTGTTAATGATTCTTGTACCTCAGGTTTTAACAACTGATCAAGTACATCAAGTTGTCCTTGGCTAGCAGAAATTTGTACAGTTTCTTGTTCTGGCTTTGTTTGAGTCATAGTTTCTGGCATCTCCAATTCTCCTTTACGATAGCAATACTCTTATTTTTGATAAGTAAGATAGTAAACGGTTACGAAACTTTATACAAAGTTTCACAAAACACAATAAAATGCCTTTAAATTTATGACAGCAAGTAAGCTGCAAACATAAATCTAAAACCATAACGTCTTACTTATTATTTATGAACTGTCCGATATATGGCTTGTCCGCATAATGGAAAAGCTCCGTTACCGGAAAGTGTATATAATATATATCCTATATTATATACTATATACACCTATGTTAACATAAAAATGATTCCTAATTATTTCATATCGAGCGTATAACGTAGTACTGACAAGGTATGAAAGCGTATAAAATATTTTGTTTCAATTAGAAATGTACATATATAATAAGAAAAAAAGGAAAAAATGAACAAATTCATGTTCGTTTTTTCCTTTTTCCTATTATTCGCCTTCCGCAATTAGCATCGATGTCTTACCTTCTTTTTCAAGATGGCATTCGCCCCAAGAACAAAGAGAATCAAGAATGGATTCTAAAGACCAGCCGTAATCAGTAAGAGAATATTCTACTTTTGGTGGGACTTGGTTGTATACTTTTCTTTGAATAACGCCGTCGTCTTCTAATTCACGTAATTGTTGTGTTAACATTTTTTGTGTAATACCAGGCATTGAGCGTTTTAATTCACTCGTTCTCTTTGTACCTTTCGTTAAGTGACAAAGGATAACAACTTTCCATTTGCCGCCGATAACTTCTAAAGTTGCCTCTACAGGAATATTGTATTGCTTCATATGAAACCCTCCCATTGTGAGTAAAATAAGTTAAATCATACAAATGTTACTTTTTAGTACCTATAGCACTTTAAAGTACGTACTTTTTATCATGTTAAATATGTTTCATAATAGCACATGTAAGAGGCAAATGAGTAGTACGGTACTGAAAAGTGACTATGTTACTTTTTGGTGCCTATCGTACTTTAAAGTGCGTTCTTCAAAAAAAGAATGAAACCATTCATAATAGCATTTGTAGAGATTAAATATTTTTTTAGAAGATAAAAGGGCCTTTTTATCGCACTATTATGATTGGATTTCTTGTAATAAGGAGGAATTCAATTGAGTTCATATACAGTACCATCTTCGGAAGTTCAGACGAATCGAAGAAGTATGTTTGCTTTATTAGCACTAGCAATTAGTGCGTTCGGGATTGGTACGACCGAGTTTATTAGTGTCGGTTTATTACCATCTATTTCAAAAGATTTAAATGTTTCTGTTACAACAGCTGGTTTAACTGTTTCCCTATACGCATTAGGTGCGGCAGTAGGAGCTCCTGTTTTAACAGCGCTAACGGCTAGTATGTCGAGAAAGACATTATTAATGTGGATTATGGTTATTTTCATTATTGGTAATGGGATCGCGGCAGTAGCAACAAGTTTCACTATATTAATTATCGCAAGGGTTGTATCTGCGTTTGCACATGGTGTGTTTATGTCGATAGGATCTACAATTGCGGCTGCAATCGTCCCAGAGAATAAACGTGCTAGCGCCATTGCGATTATGTTTACTGGATTAACAGTTGCGACTATTACAGGTGTACCAATTGGAACGTTTATCGGTCAACAATTTGGCTGGAGAGCGTCATTTATGGCGATTGTCGTAATTGGAATTATTGCTTTTATCGCAAACAGTATACTCGTCCCATCTAATTTAAAAAATGGTGTACCTGTATCGTTTCGTGATCAATTCAAACTAATTAAAAATGGAAGACTGTTACTTGTTTTCATTATTACTGCACTTGGATACGGCGGTACGTTCGTAACATTTACGTATTTATCACCACTATTACAAGAAGTAACAGGATTTGAAGCGAGTACCGTTACCATCATTTTATTAGTGTATGGAATTGCAATTGCGATAGGGAATATGGTTGGCGGAAAATTATCGAATCATAATCCGATCCGAGCGCTATTTTACATGTTCTTAATTCAAGCGATTATACTATTTGTTTTAACATTTACAGCGCCATTTAAAGTAGCTGGATTAATCACAATTATTTTCATGGGACTATTCGCATTTATGAATGTTCCGGGGCTACAAGTATATGTAGTTATATTGGCAGAGCGCTTTGTTCCGAGTGCGGTTGATGTTGCTTCAGCAATTAATATTGCCGCATTTAACGGAGGAATCGCTTTAGGTTCTTATATAGGTGGCCTTGTAACGAATTCGTTAGGATTAATCCATACTGCTTGGGTAGGCGGTCTTATGGTAGTAGCCGCTGTGATTTTAACAGCGTGGAGCATGACATTAGAAAAAAGAGATCAAGTAAAATAAAAGGAGAGAAAATAAAATGAAAAACTTACAAAGTAAAGCAGTATTAAATAACGGTGTAGAAATGCCTTGGTTCGGTTTAGGTGTATTTAAAGTAGAAGAAGGACCAGAACTTGTAGAAGCTGTAAAATCAGCGATTAAAGCAGGATACCGCAGCATCGATACAGCTGCAATTTACGGAAATGAAAAAGCTGTAGGTGAAGGAATCCGTGCAGGTATCGAAGCAACTGGTATTTCAAGAGAAGATTTATTCATCACTTCAAAAGTGTGGAACGCAGACCAAGGATATGAAACAACAATCGCTGCATACGAAGAGAGTCTAAAAAAATTAGGACTAGATTATTTAGATTTATATCTTGTTCACTGGCCTTCAGAAGGAAAATATAAAGATACGTGGAGAGCGTTAGAAACACTTTATAAAGAAAAGCGCGTACGTGCAATTGGTGTAAGTAACTTCCAAATCCATCACTTACAAGATGTAATGAAAGATGCAGAAATTAAACCAATGATTAACCAAGTAGAATACCACCCTCGTTTAACACAAAAAGAACTACAAGCTTTCTGTAAAGAACAAGGTATTCAAATGGAAGCATGGTCACCATTAATGCAAGGTCAATTATTAGATAACGAAACATTACAAGAGATTGCTGAAAAACACGGCAAAACAACAGCGCAAGTGATTTTACGTTGGGATCTTCAAAATGGAGTAATTACAATTCCAAAATCAACGAAAGAACACCGTATCATTGCAAATGCTGATGTATTTAACTTTGAATTAACGAAAGAAGATATGGAAAAAATCGATGCGTTAAACCAAAATCACCGCGTTGGTCCAGATCCTGATAACTTCGATTTCTAAGATTAGGGTAAGAAAGAAGAGTGCGTAAAAGCACTCTTTTTTTTTGCATAAAAATAGTTTCTAAATAAATACTACTTAGTATCAAGTTTGTTATAAGGGGCTGTAAACATGAATATAAAGCAATCGTTCAAACTTTTAGCTATGTTTTTAAGTGTTTTATTTGTGTTATTCCCGCTTCAAAAAGCATTCGCAGAAGTCATGGACCATACAAAGTATCAAATGGATTGGAGTTACAGTAAGTCTAAGAAGAAACCAATCCGAACAGAGCTTATTAAAACGGCAGATGGCAAAATTGCTTTTTGCTTAAATGTAGATTTAAAATCTCCAAGCGGTCAAGATTTACCGGAAATGGGGAAAGTGGATATTAACGTATACCGTGTATTATTAAATGGATATCCACAAAAGAGCCCGCAAGAATTAGGTGTTTCCGATTGGAGAGAAGCTCATTATGCAACGCAGCTTGCAGTATGGAATGCGTTAAAACAAATCGATATTAATGATTTAGATTTCCGCAATAAAAATGTAGAAAAGGTAACGAAAGATATCGTTGCAAAAGCAAGTGCTAGTGAAGAGTTACAAGAAATTACAATGAGTGTAACTCCTACAGAAGAACAAGAAGCAGTATTGAAAAATGATTTCTTTGAAACAGGCTTATATACAGTAGAAACAAATGCAAAAAGTGGAACGTATAAAGTGCAAGCAACAGGTGCACCAGCGGGAGCGAAATTTGTAAATGAAAAAGGCGAAGCAAAAACGGAATTTAATGTAGGAGAAAAGTTCCGCATTTTAGTTCCGAAACAAACACCAGCTGGTGGATTTAGCTTTAAAGTAATCGGGAAATTAACGAAGCTACAAGGCATTGCGCATAAAGGTACACCAACAATTCAAAATGCAGTTGTATTACTTGAGCGCAGTGAAGAAGAAACAAGTCCGGAGTTATCAGTAAGTTGGAAAAAAGGAAATGGTCATGATAATAATAAACCACATACTCCAAACGAACCGCATAAACCAAATCAATATAAAAGGTAAGATAAAAAAGCATTGGTTAACACCAATGCTTTTTATCTATGAAACATAAAATTATATTAAGATAATTATTAACCAAATAAAACATTGTTTTTATGTTGTGAAAGATATTCAAATATAATAAAATCCGAACGTTAAGATTAACTGATTAAATTCACAAAATTGTAACATTATTCTAATTGAAAAGGCTATCAAACAAAGTAGAAAGCATGTACAATTCAGTTGGAAAAACTACCTATAGATGGTCATATATGAAGAAAATGTAAGATTCTATTGCTATTTTTATTTTTAGATGTATAGATGACAATACTATAATGATATCTTTTGCTATTCTTTTTTTATGTACGAATAGAACTCATCACAAATAGAGAGAAGTGAGGAGGACATATTACATAAAAATTTTACAAAGTAAGAAAGCGAATACATGGAGGGAAATGCGGTAGTAATAGATACAGGTGCGCGAGGTATTCGTCTATTTATTACATGTTTTTATAAAAATAATAGGATTTTTCATTAAATAAATATATAGGATGGTTTTTCTAAATAAAGGAACAGGGGACACAGATTATGTCGAAGAAGAAAAAGAGTAGGGTATTAGTAGCTGGTATATGCATATCCACATTATTATCACCAGTAGCTTTTGAAGCATCGAAAGGATATGCAGCGCCTTTGGAAGAGGTTAAAGGTGGAAAGTTGGAAGAGAGCAAAGAGAGTCGTTTGGAGCAGAGGACGTTTTATGTGCCTGGAAAAGGTGATGTCACTGAGGAACGAGATCGTTTAAAGGTGGACTGGGAACTAGCGGCAAATGAACCAACTGGGATTTATGCAAAGCCAAATGAAGAAATGAAAATTAAAATAAAAGGTGATAAGTCTATTAAAGCTTTTATAGGAACACATGCGTATGATGAAGAAGACCCTAAGGAATTTGATTTAACACCTGGTGAAAATGTAATATCATCTCCAGTGGGCGGGATACTGTATTTCTATAACCCGAACAATCAAGGTGATATCACAGCTGAAGTTACTAATGGTGGAAGTCATTTTCCATTATTCATATTAGGAAAGCATACGAAAAAAGATTGGGATGAAATGCTGAAAAAGTATGAGAATCCATATGCAGTGGAATTAAGAGGAGAAAGAAGCCTAATCACATCAAGCTATGATGCTGTACAAGATTATATGAAAAATACAGATCCAACAGAATTATTGAAGCTGCATGATCAAATCATTCGCATAGAAAATAAGATTTCGGGATTATCTGAAGAGAGTGTAGGAGTGGCGAAAGCGCCAAAACACTATGTTCAATTTGTTGAAAATAGATATCCAGAAGAGGGCGATTGGATGAATGCATACTATTACCGCACTTCTTATGTTAAGAATGCGATGAAGTATGTATTAGACAGTAAAGAGTTAAAAACTGATGGATGGGGGCCTTGGCATGAAGTTGGGCATTTACATCAGCAGGCACCTTGGGAGTGGGAAGACCTGGGAGAGGTAACCGTTAATATTTACTCTTTAGCAGTTCAAACTAAGTTTGGTCATCAAACGAGGCTGGAAGAAGAGGAGCGCTACAAGGCAGCTTTTGCTTATTTAGGTCAAACAGATGCACAAGAGAAGATGAATGAGTTCGAGAAGTTGGTTATGTTTTGGCAATTGCATTTAGCTTATGGAGATCAATTTTATCCGAAACTACATCAGATGTATCGTATGTTACAAAATACAGAAATGCCTAAATCTGATGAAGAGAAAAAGCAGTTGTTTATTTACATGACATCAAAGCTGGCTGGTCAAAATTTAACTCCTTTCTTTGAAAAATGGGGATTAACTCCAAAGGATGATACTAGAGACAAGATAGAGAAATTAAATTTACCGAAATTAGAAAAAGAAATATGGTTATCTACAGACAGCAATCCAATTCGTGAAAAACAAACTGGATTATATGAGGTTCCATACGGTGAGCCGAATGATACAAAAATCCAAAATGTAGAAATTGGTACTACATATGATGAGAAAAAGGCAAAAGAACTCGTACAGAATTTAGGGAAGGGTGTCAAAACAACGGGCGTAATTATGCAAGATAAGCCCGAAGTTGGAGAAAAAACTGTAAAAGTAGAGATTATGGATGAAAAAGGGAATAAGAATTTCATTCCTGTTGTAGTGAATATTGGTTATGGTGATAGTTTAGTATTTAAAGGGCTTAATTATGATACTAATATTAAATCCATCGTAACACTGCAACATGATCAGAAAAAGTTTAGTGCGATGGCCGATTCAAATCCAGTACACTATTATTTTAAAGAAGACACGTATTTTGAATTCTCATTACTAGGCCAAAATGGAAATGAGAAAAAGAAAGCAACAGTAAAAGGTGTTGAAAATGCGGAAGAATTCGCGAAATCAATTAATGGGTTAGAGTTCGAGTATGGTGATGTAGTGAAAGTGTATCACGCTGAATCAGATCGCTTTAATTGGTATCAAAATAATGACTTTATCGGTCAAGGTAAGGCAAAGGTAGAGAAAGAATTATTATTTAAAGTAACAGAAAAGGGCTTTGAGCGAATGGGGGCCCAGCAAGAAGTAAAGGCGTTGCCACAAAAAGTAGTAATCGGAACAAACAGTGAAACATTAGACGCAAAAAACTTTGTTCAAGTGAAAGATGGAGAAGTAATTGGATTTGTAGAAAAACCAAATACAACAAAAATCGGTGAACAAAAAGTAAAAGTAGAAACGAAAGATCGTTTTGGAAATAAGAAAGTGACAGAAGTACCATTAGAAGTGACGTATGGAGATAGTATCGCATATGTGGGATATAACAATGACATTGCTTCAATCGTAACTTTAAAGCATGATGATAAGAAATTCCATGCGACTGATATGGATAGTCAAATCCATAAATATTTTAATAAAGAGCTATACATGGGAATGACGTTATACGATGGAGAAGGAAAAGAGAAAAAACATGTAACAGCAGAAGGGCAAGAAACTTCAAAGGACTTTGCGAAGCAAGTGAATGGTATGCAGTTCGAGTATGGAGATGTAGTGAAAGTATTTCATGCGGAACCAGATCGTTTGAAATGGTATCAAAATAACAATCTTATTGGTCAAGGTGAGAAACAAGGAACGAAAGAACTATTCTTCAAAGTGACAGAAAAAGGTTTTGAGAGAATGGACATGCTACAAGAAGTAACAGCAAAGCCACAAACAGTAGTAGTCGGAACAGAAATTGAAAAGCTAGATGCGAAAAACTTTGTTGAAGTAAAAGGCGGAGAAGTAGTTGGATTTGCGGAGAAACCAAATACAATGAAAATCGGTAAACAAACAGTAAAAGTAGAAACGAAAGATCGTTTCGGAAATAAGCAAATAACAGAAGTGCCAGTAGAAGTGATTTACGGAGATAGCATTATGTTCTTCGGTACATGGCACGACGGAACGAATATTAAATCGATTGTTACATTAAATCATGAAGAAAAGAAATTCAGTACAACAGATTCAGAAGGTCCAATGCATACTTCATTTGCAGATGAGAAGTATATGGGAATGAATGTATATGATAAAGATGGAAAAGAAAAGAAAGCTTTATCAGTAAGAGCATCTGAAAATACAAAAGAATTTGCAGCACAATTCAACGGTATGGCCTTTGAATATGGTGATATAGTAAAAATTTATCAAAAAGAATTTGATCGTTTTAAAGTGTATAAAAAGAATGAATTCATTGATGCGAAGTATGGTGTTAACGAAGTGTTCTTTAAAGTGACAGCGCACGGTTTTGAACAAATGGGAGCGCAGCAAGAAGTAAAAGCGTTGCCACAAAAAGTGGTAATCGGAACAAACAGTGAAACATTAGATGCGAAGAAGTTTGTTGAAGTAAAAGGTGGAGAAGTAGTCGGTTTTGTAGGGATGCTAGATACATCGAAGATTAGTAAACAAACAGCGAAAGTAGAAACGAAAGATCGCTTTGGAAATAAGAAAGTGACAGAAGTTCCTGTAGAAGTTACATATGGAGATAGTATAGTATATCAAGGTGTGTCCAATGTAACGCGTTCGATTGTTACATTAAACCATGATGAAAAGAAATTACATGCAACATTTACAAATGATACGATCCATTACCGTTTTGTAAATGAACAGTATATAGGTCTTACAATTTATGATGGAAATGGAAAAGAGAAAAAACATGTAACAGCAGAAGGACAAGAAACTTCAAAGAATTTTGCTGAGCAAGTAAACGGTACGCCATTCCAGTATGGGGATACGATAAAAGTGTATCATGCAGAATCTGATCGTTTAAGTTGGTATAAAACTGGTGAGTTACTTGGAAAAGGAGATGCGAAGAAATTTAAAGAGATTTCCTTCAAGATTACTCCAAATGGTTTAGAACAAGTACAATAATAAAAAGCTCGTAAAACACTATGTTTTACGAGCTTTTTTTATTATTCAGCTTCAGAAACAACTGTGAAGCGTTCGTTTACGTGTTTTGGATTTTCGATTTCATCAAGTGCTGCTACTGCGAAGTCTTCGTAACTTACGTAGCTATCACCTTTTGCGTTCACAAGAAGATTGTCTTTGCCAGCTGTATAAGAACCTGTGCGTTTTCCTAATGCGAATAGTGCAGAAGGGCTGATGAATGTCCAAGTAATATCGTTAGTTTGTTGCAGAATTTCTAAGTTTTTACCTTGGTTTTGAGCTGTTGCAAGGTATTCTTTTGGGAAACCTGGCGTTTCAAATACACGTGTTGTTTTCTCTTCGTCTACAAATAAGCTTCCAGCACCGCCAACTACAAGTAATTTTGTATTTGGTGCACCTTTCATAGCTTCAATAAGTACGTTTCCTGCATCTACGTGAAGGTGTTCTTCGCCTGCTGGAGCGCCGAATGCATTTACAACTACGTCGAATGCTTGTAAGTCGTTAGATGTAAGAGAGAATACGTCTTTCTCTAAAACCTTTACGTTTTCTTCTGTAATTTTTGCAGCATTTCTTACGATTGCAGTTACTTCATGTCCGCGATCCAATGCTTCTTTTAAAATACGACTTCCTGCTTTACCAGTTGCTCCAATAATTCCGATTTTCATAATAAATCCCTCCAAAGTGTTTTGTTAAAGTGTATATCTGAAAGTGAATGAATGTATTGTAATTAGGTTTGTTACAACCTGTTGTAATCATTATAGTTACAGGTTGGTATTTTTGTCAATGGGTTGTTTAGGAATTTGTTTTTTGTTTTAGTATGTACATTTGCTAAAAAGAGGAGTCATGAAACCTCTAATATTTGGAAATCGAAAATTGTCGAAAAATGTTGATTTTTAAATATTTTTTAAATATAATTCGTTTTATGGAGAAAAGGAGGGGTTAATTGTATGAATATTTTGGAACAATTCGTTTCATCGACGAATACAATTCTTTGGTCGTATATTCTTATTGCAATGTTAATTGGTTTAGGTCTTTATTTTTCTATTAAATTGAAATTCGTACAAATTACTCATTTAGGGGAAATGATTCGATTAATGAGTGATGGATTAACTGGAAAGACGCGTAAAAAAGGTAGTGTATCTTCTTTCCAAGCATTTTGTATGAGTTCAGCAGCCCGTATTGGTATCGGTAACTTAGCTGGGGTAGCTTTAGCGATTTCTATGGGAGGACCTGGAGCAGTATTTTGGATGTGGGTTATTGCGATTATTGGGGCGTCTTCAAGTTTTGTAGAAAGTACGCTTGCCCAAATTTATAAAGTAAAAGACGGCAGTGGCTTCCGTGGTGGTCCTGCTTATTATATGGAAAAAGGTTTAAATAAACGTTGGATGGGAATTTGGTTTTCTATCCTTATTACAGTTAGTTACGGTTTAATTTTCAACTCAGTACAAGCAAATACAGTTACATTAGCGTTTAAAAATGCATTTGGTTTAGAACGTTATATTGTTGGGATTGTATTAGCTGTATTAGTTGCAGTTATTATTTTTGGTGGTGTAAAAAGTATCGCACGTATGTCGGAAATGATTGTTCCGCCAATGGCGCTTATTTATATTGCGGTAGCTATTTTCGTTGTCATTAAAAACTTCTATTTAATACCAGATGTGTTTACAGAAATCTTTAAAGGTGCATTCGGTTTAGATTCAGCTGTAGGTGGTGGTATCGGTGCTGCGATGAAATATGGTATTCAGCGCGGATTATTTGCGAACGAAGCAGGTATGGGTAGTGCGCCGAACGCGGCAGCAACAGCTGATGTAACGCATCCAGCAAAACAAGGTTTTATTCAAACAATTGGCGTATTAGTAGATACATTCTTAGTATGTACATCAACAGCGTTTATCGTACTATGTTCTGGTGCATATAAAGCAACGAATTTAGAAGGTATTGAACTAACACAAAATGCATTAAGTTCACAAATTGGCCCATGGGCAAGTAGCTTCTTAGCGATTATTATTTTCTTATTTGCGTTTAGTTCACTTTTAGGAAACTACTATTATGGTGAAACGAATATTGAATTCATTAAACAAAGTAAAACTTGGTTAACAATTTACCGTATTGCGGTAGTGGGAATGGTATTATTCGGTTCTGTTGCGACGCTTCAAGTTGTATGGAATATGGCAGACTTATTTATGGGTCTAATGGTAATCACAAACTTAATTGCGATTACACTTCTTGGCCGATTTGCGTATGCGGCATTGGCAGACTATGTAAGGCAAAAGAAACAAGGAAAAGATCCAGTCTTCCGTGCAGATTCTATTCCTGGTTTAACGAATACAGAGTGTTGGGATAAGTCAGCGGTAACGGATAAAGAAAAAGCAGTGTAAATGAAAAGGCGAGCATCGAGTTGAATTCGATGCTCGCCTTTTTTTGTTGTAGTAAAGGATGAAAAGGATGAGAGGTAATTGTTAATATAATTTTTGTTTGTTCATTTCTCATATTATTTGTAGGGAACGTACTGTCTTAAAGGTATGGCTGGTCACATAGGATGAGTGATTTAGTATTGGATAAATGCGCGTACTAGTTATAATTTTGCGTAAAAAAACACATGTGTTAAGAAAGTTAACCTACTTATGTTAGAAAACCTAACATAAAGTTCTTGATTACTAAGAGTTTTTAGAATATAATTTTCTTATTGTTAGGAAGAGGGGGCAATGCAATTATGGATTTTTTAGCTAAGGTAATTGGGGATATAAATAATGTCCTTTGGTCATATATCATTATTGCGATGTTAATTGGGTTAGGACTTTACTTTTCATTTCGTGTGAAATTTGTCCAAGTTCGTTACTTCGGTGAAATGATTCGATTGCTTGGGGATGGGGCGAGTTCGAAAACGAGGAAAGCACAAAAAGAGAAGAGTGGTGTATCATCATTCCAGGCTTTTTGTATGAGTACAGCTTCTCGTGTAGGTACTGGTAACTTAGCTGGTGTAGCTATTGCAATTTCAGCAGGTGGTCCAGGCGCAGTATTTTGGATGTGGTTAATCGCGGTAATTGGGGGTGCTTCTGCATTTGTCGAGAGCACATTAGCGCAAATTTATAAAGTGAAAGATGGGAATACGTTCCGTGGTGGCCCAGCGTATTATATGGAAAAGGGTTTAAATAAGCGCTGGCTTGGAGCTATTTTCTCTGTATTAATAACAGTAAGTTTTGGATTAATTTTTAATGCTGTACAATCTAATACTGTAGCGGCTGCTTTTGATGGGGCATTCAAAACAGATAGTAGATTAGTAGGTCTTGTAATGGCTGGTTTACTAGCAGTTATTATTTTTGGTGGGGTAAAGCGAATTGCACGTGCGGTTGAAATGATTGTTCCAGTAATGGCAATTATTTATGTAGCAGTAGCATTATTCGTTGTTGTAACAAACATTACGGCAATTCCGTATGTATTTAAAGAAATTTTCTTACATGCTTTCGGAATTAAAGAAGTAGTAGGCGGAGGATTAGGAGCTGCGATTTTATTAGGGGTAAAACGCGGATTATTCTCAAATGAAGCAGGTATGGGGAGTGCGCCGAACGCGGCTGCGACTGCAAACGTAACGCACCCAGTTAAACAAGGTTTCATTCAAACTTTAGGGGTATTTACAGATACATTATTAATTTGTAGTTGTACAGCATTTATCATTCTTTTATCAGATGTGCATAATGCAGCTGATTTAAATGGTATTCAATTAACGCAACAAGCGTTAAGTCAACATATCGGTCCATGGGCTTCTATATTTGTAGCAGTTGCAATCTTCTTGTTTGCATTTAGTTCATTAGTAGGTAACTACTACTATGGTGAAACGAATATTGAATTCTTAAATGGAAGTAAAGTGCTATTAACAGCTTACCGCATTGCTGTACTTGGTATGGTTATGTTAGGTTCTGTAGCAACAATTCAAATCGTTTGGGATTTAGCAGATTTATTCATGGGTATTATGGCTGTTATTAACTTAGTGGCAATCGTATTCCTTTCTAAGTACGCTTTTGCGGCATTATCAGATTATGTAAAGCAAAAGAAACAAGGAAAAGATCCAGTCTTCTATGCGAATTCAATTCCAGGTCTGAAAAATACAGAGTGCTGGGAAGAGCAAGTAGCAGATAAAGAAAAAGCGGTATAATGAGGTGAGCATCAAGTGAAACTTGATGCTCATTTTTTGTTTTATCCAGATTTTGTCGGTAGTAAAAGACGAACATTAATGAGTGTTTTATAATAAAATGTAATTTTTTAAAGAAAAGTGCGGATATGAGTTGTGATTTATGTTAGAATGGAAAATGCCTTTGAAACAAGAGGTTTTATGATTTTTCCTATCTGATTGAAGATTTTGGAGGGGAAATGGAAAGTTCGGGTTATTTCTTGTTTTAGTGGTCAGACGTTCAACGTTAATGAAGAGTTAAATGGAGGATTTTATTAATGAAGTTTGTTATGTTTCTTGTAGGATTACTCGTTGTATTTGTACTCGGTTTTCTTATAAGCTCCGATCGAAAGAAGATTAAGTATAAACCAATCGCAATTATGCTTATTATTCAGCTAGCATTATCTTATTTCTTATTAAATACACAAGTTGGTTATATTTTAGTAAAAGGAATTTCAGATGGATTTGGCGCGCTTCTTGGATATGCAGAAGCTGGAATCGTTTTCGTATTTGGTGGCCTTGTTAATAAAGGAGAGGTTTCATTCTTCTTAACAGCGTTATTACCAATCGTATTCTTTGCCGTTTTAATTGGAATTCTGCAACACTTTAAAATTTTACCGATATTTATTCGTGCTATTGGTACGTTGTTAAGTAAAGTAAATGGTCTAGGAAAACTAGAATCATATAACGCAGTAGCAGCTGCCATTGTTGGGCAAGCGGAAGTATTTATTACAGTAAAAGATCAATTAAGTAAAATCCCAAAACACCGTTTATATACATTATGTGCATCTTCCATGTCTACAGTATCGATGTCAATCGTCGGTTCTTACATGAAAATGATCGAACCAAAATATGTAGTAACAGCACTTGTATTAAATTTATTTAGTGGTTTCATTATTATTCATATTATTAACCCGTACGATATTACAGAAGAAGAAGATACACTGAAATTAGAAAATAAGAAAAAACAGTCATTCTTTGAAATGCTAAGCGAATATATTATGCTTGGTTTCACAATCGCGATAACAGTAGCAGCCATGTTACTTGGTTTCGTAGCATTAATTACAGCAATCAATAGCTTGTTTGATTCTATGTTCGGTATTACATTCCAAGCTATTTTAGGATACATTTTCTCACCATTAGCATTCGTAATGGGTATTCCGCAAGCAGAGATGGTAACAGCGGGACAAATTATGGCAACGAAATTAGTATCAAACGAATTTGTTGCGATGCTTGATCTTGGAAAAGTAGCTGGTGATTTATCAGCTCGTACAGTTGGTATTCTTTCTGTATTCCTTGTATCATTTGCGAACTTTTCATCAATCGGAATTATCGCAGGTGCAACGAAAGGTATCGATGAAAATCAATCAAATGTTGTATCATCATTCGGTCTACGCCTTGTGTACGGTGCGACATTAGTAAGTATTTTATCAGCGATTATCGTTGGTGTTATGTTATAAAAAAGATGGTCCTAGCTCATAGCTAGGGCTATTTTTTTATGGTAAATTTGCATAGAAAAACCAATTAATTAGGAATATATTAACATATAAAAATCTTTTTAAATTTATATTGCTTTTCAGTTAGATAACGCTTACAATTTGATTTGTAGGTGGTATCAATTTCAGACTTTCAAGTATAGTAGGAGAGAAGAGGCTACCTTTAATAAATTGCAATTTATGTAAACGCTTACTGATTTTAGATAACAGTTGAATAGTATTTAGGGGTTTTAAATTTTTTTAACATCAATGGTCAGACGTCATTCGTTATACGTTATACGACCAATAACTCGTGGGAGAAGTGGAGGATTCACATATGAAAATAGTAATGTTTCTAGTCGGTTTACTTGTAGTATTTGTACTAGGTTTCCTTATCAGTTCAGATCGTAAGAAAATTAAATATAAACCAATTGCACTTATGCTTGTCATTCAATTGGTACTTGCATATTTCTTACTGAATACAAAAGTCGGATTTGTATTAGTAAAAGGGATTGCAGATGGGTTTGGCGCTATTTTAAAATTTGCGGAAGCAGGGGTTAATTTCGTATTTGGTGGTCTAGCAAATGATGGACAAGCACCATTCTTCTTAACGGTATTATTACCAATCATTTTCTTAGCAGTATTAATTGGGATCTTACAACATATTAAAATTTTACCGATTATCATTCGTGCAGTCGGTTTCCTATTAAGTAAAGTGAACGGTTTAGGAAAACTAGAATCATATAATGCAGTAGCAGCTGCGATTGTTGGTCAAGGGGAAGTATTCATTACAGTAAAAGATCAATTAAGCAAATTACCGAAAAATCGTTTATACACACTTTGTGCATCTTCCATGTCTACAGTATCGATGTCAATTGTCGGTTCTTATATGAAAATGATTGATCCAAAATATGTAGTAACGGCACTTGTATTAAACTTATTTAGTGGATTCATTATCGTTCATATTATTAATCCATATGACGTGAAAGAAGAAGACGACATTTTAGAATTACAAGAAGATAAAAAGCAAACATTCTTTGAAATGTTAGGCGAATATATTATGCTTGGTTTCTCTATCGCTGTAACAGTAGCGGCGATGTTAATTGGTTTCGTAGCATTAATTACAGCAATTAATGGTGTGTTCGATTCAATTTTCGGAATCACATTCCAAAGCATTTTAGGATACATTTTCTCACCATTAGCATTCGTAATGGGTATCCCAACATCAGAGATGCTAACAGCAGGACAAATTATGGCAACGAAATTAGTAACGAACGAATTCGTTGCAATGCTTGACCTTGGTAAAGTAGCTGGTGATTTATCAGCTCGTACAGTAGGTATTTTATCTATCTTCCTTGTATCATTTGCGAACTTCTCATCAATCGGAATTATCGCAGGTGCAACGAAGAGTATCGATGGCAAACAAGCAAACGTTGTATCATCATTCGGATTAAAACTTGTATACGGTGCAACGTTAGTAAGTATATTATCAGCGGTTATCGTTGGGGTTATGCTTTAATAAATAGTAAAGAGGTCGTTTATCTCTCGCCTAGAGGGATGAACGGCTTTTTTTGTTTTGGTATGATAAATAGTGTGGAGAGGGGGAATTAGGGTGAAAGCACAGAATAGTTTAAAGGAATTTGATGAGGTTATAGATAACATTAATCGTTTAACTGGAGAAGATGCTAGAGCGTTTTTGAAATTTATACATGGACATTTGAGTATAGTAGAAGAAGGAGATGGAACTTTTACTCATAGTGACTTTGTTGAAAAGGTTTCTGGGCTCTATAAAAAGGATGTGGCGAGGGTTATTCAACTTAGAGAAGAAATAAAAAAATCACCTTAATCCATTCATTAAGGTGATTGAAATACTACTCAGCTGGAGGCGTAAATGTACGTTTCTCTAATTCAGCATCTAGCATAAATAATGCGTTTGAATCGCTTGTAATACGTTTTAATTTTTGGATGATGCTATCGAATGAAGCTTCTTCTTCTACTTGCTCATCGACGAACCATTTTAAGAATGTAATTGTTGCGTGTTCACGCTCATCCCAGGCGATATCAGATAGGTTGTAAATACGTTTCGTTACTTCACGCTCGTGCTCAAGTGCCACTTCAAAAGCGTTCAGTACAGAGTCATATTCGTTATTTGGATTATCAAATCCAGTAATAATAGCGCGCTCACCGCGGTCATTAATGTAGTTGTAAAGCTTCATTGCGTGGAAACGTTCTTCTTCAGCTTGTACAAGGAAAAAGTTAGCGAATCCATCATAGCTCTCCGCCGTACAGTAAGCAGCCATTGCCATATAAGCGTGGGCAGAGTAAAATTCAAAGTTCATTTGATCGTTTAGTGCGTCGTGCAATTTTTTAGATAACATAAAATCCCCCTTAGTATTGTGACAAGAATATTATATCATAATTGATAATATTCTCATTTAGGTGTTTCAAACCTTTTCGAAAGCTTTGTGACGTGTGCTTCCATAATGTCTTGCAAATCTAAATCATATTTTTGTGAAAGAATAATAAGGTTAGATAGTACATCACCAAGTTCTTCTTTTAGTTCTTGTTTTAGCTCTTCTTCTGTTTTCGCGTTTTCATCAGGACGATCCCGACCGATTTCGATTGCGCGAACAACGCGTGAAACTTCCCCAACTTCCTCTGTTAAGAAATTTAACCGAATAAAGGCATTATACTGTGACCAGCTTCGTTTTTCGTAAAATTCCTCAACCCATCTTTCAAATGCGACGATATCCATTTCTTTCTCATCCCCTCCATATGTTGTACAATGTTCATTGTATCATAACAATATATAGTTCTGGGGTGTAAGGATGAGAAAGATTTGTGTGTTTGCAGGTTCCAATTTAGGGGAGAGACCAGAGTTCAAAGAGCAGGCAATTGAATTAGGTAAAATGTTTGTTGAGAATGATTATGAGCTTGTATACGGTGGTTCTTGCGTCGGATTAATGGGAGAAGTAGCAAACGAAGTTCTTCGCTTAGGTGGTCGTGTAACAGGTGTTATGCCGCGCGGTCTATTCCGAGGAGAGATCGTTCATACAGGGTTAACAGAATTAATTGAAGTAGAAACGATGCATGAACGTAAAGCGAAAATGGCAGAGCTTGCGGATGCTTTTATTGCACTACCAGGCGGATATGGAACGTTTGAAGAGCTATTTGAAGCAGTATGTTGGTCACAAATTGGTATACATAATAAGCCAGTTGGTTTATTGAACATAAAAGATTTTTATGGACCAATTCTGCAAATGGTTGAACGTGCAGCAGAAGAGGGATTCATGAATCCATCGAATAAAGAGTTAATCGTTGCCGCTGAGACGGCCGATAAATTAATTCATGAAATACAGAATTACGAGCGTCCTGTTTTAGGAACGAAGTGGAAGCAATTATTATAATACAATTGTATAGGAAATTTTGGAAACACATGTCATTTTATCTTCAAAAGGCATGTGTTTTTAATTTGGTTAAATATGTTAATGTTAAGGTGTAATGTTTTGGGAAAAGGAGAAATAGATGGAGGAATTCGTATTTTTAAGGCCGGTTTTTAAATGTATTTTAGCAGCATCTATTCTTGTTATGCTAATTGTTTCAATACAGAAGAAAGAGCTGATTAATGCGTTTTCGCTTTGGTTTATTTCGATACTATGTATCGGTGTTTCCGCGATCACGTTGTTTATGTCTGGGTTTATTGTTGATGAGTATAATTTAGGTGGAGATTCGGTTTCGTTTGATATGTTTATTGGGATAGTTTGTATTAGTGGTTTGAATTTCATTATTTATTATAGGCGGAAATAAAAAGAAGGCATTCCGTATTACTTTGGAATGCCTTTATCACTTTGATTACTTTGTTTTTTATACAAGTACCAGCCACCCCAGCCGCCACTAATTGCTACAACAACGAGGAAAGCATAGTCTTTCACCTCGATACGTATATTGAAAATATTAGCTATAAGTAAGACAATCCCAACTGTTATTAATGCAAAAAATGCTCTAATTAAGTAGTCTTTCAACTGAACCACTCCCGCCATTTAAGTAGTAAATGATGAATATGGAAAAGCTTTTTTGGATCTATTTTACTAAAGGGTGTTTCCTATATCTTAACATAAAAGAGATTGTAATATATTGATGAAAGTAGGGGATAGGGAGGTGCTAATATTGTCGTGATTTGTCGGTAAGTCGATATCCTATGTCGAATCGTCGATATAATGAAAAAATCGTTGATATATTTGAAAAATCGTCGATATATAGGGAAAATCGTTGATATAAATTTCATGTACCAGCACGCGCGACCATTCCATAGAAAAAAGCGACTCTGAACGAGCCGCTTCCGCTTTAAAGTCTATTATTGATTCAAGAACGCACGTAGCATCCAAGCGTGTTTTTCTAGTTCTGTGTAGATGCCTAGTAGTAGGTCAGATGTCATTTCGTCGTCAGAGTTTTGAGCGATTTCCATGCCTTTTTTCAGTTCGACTAGCATCATTTCGTAGTCTTTCATGATTGCTTCGACCATCCCTTCTGCAGTTTCTCCGTATGCTGCTTCTTGAATAGAAGATATTTCTAGGTACTCTTTCATTGTTGCTACTGGTTTGCCGCCAATTGCTAAAATACGTTCTGCAATTTCATCGATGTGAGTAGCTGATTCTGTGTAAAGTTCTTCGAATTTCTCATGTAATGTGAAGAATTGAGGTCCTTTTACGTACCAATGGAAGTTGTGTAGTTTTGTGAATAAAACACTCCAGTCTGCTACTTGTTTGTTTAATACTTCGATTACTTGTTTGTTCATTATGATCAATCTCCTTTTGAGTTGTTATGTGATATCAATTACTAATTTATAATTATTATAATCTAGGAATTCATATAAATCAACCCTTTTGCTGGAATTAATTTGAACAAATTATGAACTGTGTAAATAAAAATCCCTATTACTGTAGAGTAATAGGGATTTTGTTTGATATATAGCTCTTGTTCTGAACGAGCCGCTTCCGCTTTTAGCTGTTATACAGCTTTTTTATTCTCTTCTACATCCTGTCCATCCCAGCACTCTGTATTTTGTAAGCCAGGGATAGAACTTGCAACGAAAACAGGATCTTTTCCTTGTTTCTTTTGCTTCATATAGTCTACTAATGCTGCGTAGGCGAATTTGCTTAGGAATGAGATGGCAATTAAGTTTGTCAATACCATTAGTCCCATGAATAAATCAGCTAAGCTCCAAACTGTTTGAAGGGCAGCGATCGATCCGAAGAATACCATTCCGACAACTGCAACGCGATAAATCATTAACCAAGTTTTGCTTTCTTTAATAAATGCGATGTTTGTTTCACCATAATAGTAGTTTCCTAGTAAAGAACTGAACGCGAATAGGAAAATAATAATTGCTAAGAAAGTACTTGCCCATGGTCCGATTTGTGAACTTAATGCATTTTGTGTTAATTCGATACCTTGTAAGTTTGTTCCTTTGTAAAGGCCCGAACATAATACGATAAATGCTGTTGATGTACATACTAAGAACGTGTCTACGAAAACACCTAACGCTTGAACAAGTCCTTGTTTGACAGGGTGAGATACATCTGATGTTGCGGCTGCGTTAGGGGAGCTACCCATACCTGCTTCTGTTGCGAATAGACCGCGCTGAATTCCGAACTTAATTGCTGCTCCAATACCACCAGCGATGGCTTGGTCTAAACCGAATGCGCCATTAAATATTTCCATAAAAATGCTTGGTAACATAGTAAAGTTGTTAATAACAACAAAAATAGCCACACCAATATAAATGATTGCCATTGGAGGAACAATCATTTCCGTAATACGTGAAATGCTCTTAATACCACCGAAAATAATAACTGCAACTAATAAAGCTAATAGAGCTCCTACGATCGTTCGCTCTAGTCCAAAAGCATTTTCAAATGCTATTGTTACTGTGTTTGCTTGTACAGAGTTGAAAATTAATCCGTACGCAACTGTAATAAGAAGTGAGAACCAAACACCCATCCAGCGTTTGTTTAATCCTTTTTCCATATAATATGCTGGGCCACCACGGAATCTGCTTCCATCTTTTACTTTATAAATTTGCGCGAGCGTACATTCTACGAAACTAGTAGCTGCTCCAAGGATAGCGATAAACCACATCCAAAATACTGCGCCAGGTCCGCCCATTGAGATAGCTAATGCTACACCAGCTAAGTTTCCGATACCGATACGTGCAGCTGCACTTAAGCAAAATGCTTGGAACGGGGAGATGCTATCTTTCTTTTTTTCTTTTCGATTAAATCCTTTACTAATTAAACCGACCATCTCACCGAAATGAGTAATTTGGACAAACTTCAATTTAAAAGAGAAATAAAGACCGAAGCCGATTAGCATTGCAATAAGAATATATGACCATAAAATATTATTCGTTACCTCAAGGAATCTGCTAAAGATATCAACCATATAATACACTTCCTTTTTTCCGTAATAAGAAAATTATATGCAAAAAATATACGAGAATCAATTTTTCTAAAAAATCATGTTACTTAAATCTATTTTGTGTTATGATTATGTTACATGATAATATTTTTAGAATTATTTACATTTTAAAAAACTAAATGTAAAGCGAGAAAGAGGGGATGATTTGAAAGAAGAATCTTTATGGAAAGTAAGCCTTGAGAGTTTGAAAATGAGAAGTAATATATGTTTTATCATTACATCTTTTAGTATCTTTTTAGGAGCCACTTATTATTACAATAAAAGATTTCCAAATCACAGGTATCCTGAATGGTTAGAATTTCTAAAATGGATTGGATGAACAAAAGATAGAAAAACAGAAAATTTAAATAAAATTCGAGGAGGAGCTAAAGATGAATATTAGAGAAAGTGAACTTCCGGGTATTGGCTATAAATTTCAAATCGTTACGAAAGGTAATGAAAAGATGGTAATTGTTATTCATGATGACGGACGTAGAGAAATGTATCATTTTGATTCAGACCATGAAGAAAGTATCTCAAGTATTTCATTACGCGACTCAGAGGCAAGACAAATTGCAGCAATATTAGGTGGAATGGTGTATAAACCTAGAGCATTAGAAAATGTTGAAATGGTCTTTGAAGGTTTAGCGATTGAGTGGTTTAAAGTAGAGAATGCAGCGCCAGCAATTGGAAAAACAATTGGTGATCTTGAAATAAGAAAAAACTATAGCGTAACGATTATTGCAGTTATGAAAAAGAATATGAAAAAGTTATTTAATCCAGGACCAGAAACAGTAATTGAGGAAGGCGATATGCTTGTAGTTTCAGGCGAGAGAGAAGAAATTAAAAAAATTATTAATGAGTTACTTTCGAATAGGGGGACTGACTAGATGGATACGTTAATTTTTGAAGTTGGTACAGCGTTAGTATTAGTTGCAATTGCGGCAGTAATTGCTGGAAAGTTTAAATTCTCAGTCATTCCGTTTCTAATTGTTCTTGGGATGCTAGTGGGACCACATGCGCCGACAATAGGTGTGATCGATTTCAAATTTATTGAAAGTGCAAATGTCATTTCCTTCCTTGGACGGATTGGCGTTCTGTTTCTTCTGTTCTATCTAGGACTAGAGTTTTCAATGAAAAAACTAATTAAATCTGGACGTTCTATTGCGATTGGTGGAACGATCTATATTTTAATTAACTTTTCACTTGGGTTATTATACGGATTTATAATGGGATTCCCTTTACTAGAAATCTTAATTATTGCGGGGATTATTACGATTTCTTCTAGCGCTATCGTTGCAAAGGTGTTAGTGGATTTAAGAAGAACTGGTAATAATGAGACCGAATTAATTTTAGGAATTATCATGTTCGAAGATATATTCCTGGCTGTATATTTATCAGTCGTTTCTGGATTAGTTCTAGGGGATCACGCTTCATTCTTAGGTGCCCTTACTTCAATCGGAATTGCTTTAGGATATATGCTTCTATTCTTTATTGTAGCTAGAAAGGCGACGCCGTTATTAAATAAATTGCTCAATATTAGTTCAGATGAAATTTTCATTATTGTAGTATTTGCTTCATTATTCTTTATTGCAGGATTCTCGGAAACAATTCACGTTGCTGAAGCAATTGGAGCACTTCTTTTAGGGTTAGTTTTCTCTGAGACAGAGCATAGTGACAGAATTGAACATCTCGTTGTTCCATTTAGAGACTTTTTCGGAGCTATTTTCTTCTTCAGTTTCGGATTAAGCATTGATCCGTTCTCACTGGGCGGAGCGATATGGTTAACGTTAGGTGCTGTCCTTCTTACAATCATCGGAAACTTTATAGCAGGGATGATTGCAGGACGACAAGCTGGATTATCTCATAAAGCGTCAACAAATATTGGATTAACAATTGTTTCAAGAGGAGAATTCTCCATCATTATGGCCAATATCGGTATCGCTGGTGGTTTAATGTCAGTCTTGAAGCCATTTTCAGCACTATACGTGCTTATACTATCTATCTTAGGTCCACTTCTGACGAAAGAGTCAAAGAATGTATATAAATTTTTAAATAAAGTCTTTAAGTGGGATAGGAAGAAGAGCTAAATTTTTAAAAATAAAAGTACAAGATATTTATAAAAAAGGAATCTATGTCGATATAGATTCCTTTTTGATTGGCATTTTTTCAAGGATGAAAGAATACGTTTAATATTTACTATATTGTGGCATACATATAGAAAAAGGATGCTTGGAAAGGGGAATAAAGAGAAATGGAACTCCAGTTTCAAAATGTATATCAACAGGTGGAGAATTGGTATGTGTTGGATTCGGAGCTTCCTTGGGATGTCAAAAGGCTTAGAGACGATTTATTTTCACTGATTGAAGTATGTAAAACACCGGTTATTTTTTGTGATACGTGTGATGCGAATCATGTCCTTTTATCATTAGGAGAAGAAGAAGAGGAATTTTTATTCCCGGTAGGTGGTTTTTATCATAAAGAAAAACAATTAATTTTTGTTTGTATGTGGGAAGAGTATGAGCAAGTCCTTAAAACACTACTGCATGAATTTCGTCATGCAATGCAGCATAAGAGCGAAGTATTATATGTGGGAAGTGAATTGTACGAAGATAGATGGATTGAGAAAGATGCGAGAAAGTTCGCGGAGAGGAAGTTAGATGAATATAAAAATAGAAAGCTAATGTAAAGCATAGTGGAGAAATGACGCTGTGCTTTCTTTGTTTCTTACTAAAAATAAGTAATTGACTTTTATAAAGTTTAGTTCTAAACTAATGGTATGAAACGAGCGAGGTGATGAAATGAAAACAGAAGATAGACTAGGTTTACTCCTATGGTTTCGTTTATCACGTTTTTATAACAAAAGTATTCGTGAGACGAATCAGCATTTGAAAGAATGGAATGTATCTGCCGCTCAGTTTGATGTACTAGCTCAAGTTGGAGGGCATGATCGTTTAACGCAGCAAGAGCTTGGAAATAAGCTATTTGTTACGAAAGGAAATATTACGCAGCTTTTAAATAAAATGGAGCAGCTTGAGTGGATTCGTCGTGAACAAGAAGGTACTACAAAATATATTTCGTTAACAGAAAAGGGAAGAGCTTTATATGAAGAAATCGTCCCGCCTCAAGAAACATTCCAAGCGGAGCAGTTTCAAAATTTAAATGTAGAAGAACAACATCAATTACTACAATTACTAAAAAAGTTACAGTGAGAAAAATTTAAAAATAAATCTTGAATTCGAGATAATATGAGGTGAACGGTATGTTTAGAAAAGTTGATCATAAAAATATGGGAAGAGCAAATCACGGTTGGTTAAATACACATTTTCATTTTTCCTTTGCCAATTATTATAATCCTAATAACATGAACTTTGGTGCATTACGTGTAATTAATGATGACTTAGTAGCACCGCAAACTGGTTTTGATATGCATCCACACCGCGATATGGAAATCATTTCGTACGTTGTAGACGGTGCTTTAACACATGAAGATAGCATGGGGAACCGCGGAACAATTGAGCGTGGACATGTTCAATATATGAGTGCTGGCACAGGTGTATTTCATAGTGAGCATAATTTAGGAAATGAAACATTACGTTTATTACAAATTTGGATTTTACCAGACCGTGAGGATCATAAGCCAAACTATGGTGAGTTTACATTTGATTGGAGCAAGCGTGAAAATGAATGGTTTCATATGGTATCTCAAGTAGAAGGCGGGGCACCAATTCAAATTCATCAAGATGCGAATTTATATTCTTTATCGTTAGAAGCAGGAAAAGAAATTCATTTTCCAGTGAAAGAAGGCCGTCAATTGTATGTTGTACAAATTGAAGGTAGTAGTGTAATCAATGGTGAGACACTTGTTATGCGTGATGCAGCAGAAGCGATTGAAGAAGATATTCATATTGAAGCGAAAGAGCAATCACACTATTTAGCAATTGAATTGAAAAAGCAATAAAATGTTTATAAAAAAGAGGACGTCCGATAGGATGTCCTCTTTTTTTGAGTAGAATTGTCAGAAAAAACTTTCTCAAATTTTAGGTAAAGGTATCCACTTGAAAACCAAGAACTGTATAAAAGTGTCAAAAATCTTTAGGGAATGGGGAATGTTATAGTGAAAAAGCAAGTCATTTCATCAGCATTAGCGTTAACTGTTATCGCCGGGGGATTTGGAACATTTGGAGCAACGACAACGAAAGCGGAAGAACAAAAAATTCAATACCATCAAGAATTTAAAACGCCTGCATACATAGGTGAAGAATGGAAAGCACCGGAAGGACTAGATAAAAAAGAAACGGTCTTTCAATATTTAGAGAGTAAGAAAGATATGTTCAAATTAGCAGGAAATATTGATAAACACTTTAATGTCGTTGGGGAAGAAAAAGATGCTGAATCCGGTACAACACACGTGAAGCTAGTTGAGAAACATAATAACATTCCTGTGTACGGTTCAGATCAAACAGTTACACTAGATAAAGAGAATAATGTAAAAGCATTCTTCGGACAAGTTATTCCGAATTTAGAGGATAAAAATATTCCTGAGTTTGCAAAGATTAGTGCAGAGCAAGCAGAAACAATTGCAAAGGCAGATATTGAAAAAGAAGTGGGTAAAGTAAAGAATTATGACGGTGTGAAAAAAGATTTATTTGTGTATGAAAAAGATGGAAATTACTATCTTGCATATTTAGTGAAAGCATCGATTTCAAAGCCAGCTCCAGGATATTGGCATTATTTTGTTGATGCAACGAATGGAAATGTGATTGAGAAATATAATGCTGTAGATCACATTACAGGATTTGGTTACGGAGTACTAGGAGCTAGACAATCATTTGAAATTGCTCAAGATGAGAAAACAGGACAATTCAACTTGTTTGATGGTAAACGAGGACAAGGTATCCATACGTTTGATGCAGAAAATATGGATGAAAACTTGTTTAATTTATTCTCACAATGGCTTGGATATACAGGAGAAGAAGTTGAAAGTAAATCTAAGTTCTTCGAAGATAAAGCTGCAGTTGATGCGCATGTAAACGCAGGAAAAGTATATGATTACTACAAAAAGACATTTAATCGTAACTCTTTCGATGATAAAGGCGCGAAGCTTATTTCGACTGTTCACGTTGGAGAAAGCTGGAATAACGCAGCTTGGAATGGTGTACAAATGATGTATGGTGATGGCGATGGTACGACATTTATTCCATTATCTGCTGGACTAGATGTTATCGGTCACGAATTAACGCATGCTGTAACGGAACATACAGCAAATCTTGTTTATAAAAATGAGTCAGGTGCGTTAAATGAATCGTTATCTGATATTATGGGTGTCATGGTTGAGAAGAAGAGCTGGGATTTAGGTGCTGACATTTATACACCTGGAAAACCTGGTGATGCACTTCGTTCTCTGAAAGATCCAGCGTCTATTCCAAATCCATTAAAACCAGGTGAAGGTTACCCAGATCATTATAATAAACGCTACACTGGAACAGCTGATAACGGCGGCGTTCATATTAACAGTAGTATTAACAATAAAGCTGCATACTTAGTATCTGAAGGCGGGGAGCATTACGGCGTGAAAGTAACAGGAGTAGGCCGTGAAGCGACAGAAAAAATTTATTACCGTGCTCTTACGAAATATTTAACTGCAAACTCTGACTTTAAGATGATGCGCCAAGCAGCACTTCAGTCAGCTGAAGATTTATATGGTAAAAACTCTAAAGCTGTACAAGCTGTAACGAAAGCTTATGATGCAGTAGGCGTAAAATAATAAGAGAAAAAGACCTGACTAGGATGTCAGGTCTTTCTGTATTTAGTCGCGAATACCTAATGCGATTTTCGCCATACGTGACATACGTTCTTTAGACCAGGGCGGATTCCATACGACATTTACTTCTATTTCATTGACTTCAGGTACGTTCGTTGATAATACTTTTTTTACGTCTGATACAATTTGCCCAGCCATTGGACAACCGATAGAAGTCATAGTCATCGTAATGACAGCATTATTATTTTCATCTGCTGTAACGTCATAAACTAATCCAAGATTAATAATATCAACACCGAGTTCAGGGTCAATAACAGCTTCTAAGTTTGCATATAACTTTTCTTCAAATGCTTGTTGTGACATGTGTAGCACCCCCTACATATTAATGATATCGATTCTCATTATAACGGATATATACATAAAGTGCAGGAAATGAGCTCAAAAAAATATTCCTCTTGGAAGAGGAATATTTTTGGAATGGCTATTCAGTTTTAAAATGAGATACGAGTTGATCTAATTCTTCAACTGTTTGTTTCATTTGTTTAGCTGTTTGTGTCATCTCATTCATCGTAACGACTTTTTTCTCAGCAGATTGTGCTGTTGCCGCTGTTTCACTAGATACTTCAGTCGAAATAGAAGCGATGTTATTCAGTGAAGCGTTCATTTCTTCAGCACTTGCAGCCATTTCTTCAGCAGTTGCTGAGATGTCTTGCATTTGAGTAGATACTTTATTTACTTGCTCCACAATTGTTGTGAAAGAATTGCCAGCTTCACGAATGACATGAATGCCTTCAGATGCTTCCGAACGGCCTTGTGACATCATAGAGCTCGCAGTTTCAGTGTCTTGTTGAATTTGATGTAGTAATTGGTTAATATCTGTTGCAGCAGTTTTAGATTGTTCAGCAAGTTTTCTAACTTCGTCAGCTACGACAGCGAAGCCTTTTCCTTGTTCGCCAGCACGAGCTGCTTCGATAGATGCATTTAAAGCAAGTAAGTTTGTTTGTTCCGCGATATTAGAAATAGATTGTACAGCTGTATCAATATATTTCGTGTGGGTGATTAGACGTTCGACCACTTCTGACGTAGCATTTACAGCGTCGTGTATCGTTGTCATTTGTGAAACGGATTTTTGAATAACAGTATTTCCATCGTTAGCTTGTTCAGATGTAGCTACAGCAAGTTCAGTTACAGATGTGGCAGATTCAGCAATGCGCTGAACACTTACTGCCATATCGTCCATTGCAGTTGAGCTTTCTTCCATGCTAGCGGCTTGTGATTGAATACTCTCATTTAAGTTGGACATTGTGCTTTGAACTTTTATCGTTGCCTCGCGTGATATATTCGTCTTTTCTAGCATGTTTTCAGAAGCGTTTTGTACTTCTACAGATGTTTTTTGAACACGATTAATGATATGTTGTAGGTTTTCTAACATTTTATTAAATGATGTTGCGATCGTACCAATTTCATCATTACTGTTTACTTGTAGGCGGGCTGTTAAGTCACCTTCTTGAGATGATAATTCTTTTAGTTTACTATCAATTTGTTGAATTGGTTTTACAAGTTTACCTGAGAACCACCATGCAAGAATCATAGCTACAATAATACAAATAACAAGTGATAAGAAAACAACATATTCAATTTGTAGTGAAGATTGATCAATTTTTTTAATAGATTGATCACGTAACTTAGCTTGTTCATTACTGTAATTTGTGAAGTCACCAATTACTTTATAAACAGTACCATTTTCTGCATAAGCTACTTGCAGGGCCTCTTCCCACTTTTGTTCTTTTGCAAGAGGGAAAACTTTTTCTTCAATAAATTTTCTCCAAGCCAATCCTGATTCCATTGTACTTTTCACAGATTGAGAAAGATTAGGATTTGAAAGAAGCTCATCCTTCTTATCTTCAAGAAGTTTACTCATTTCGTTAAATTTGTCAAATTCAACTTGATCATGTTGTAATAAATAACCTCTTAAAGCAGAGAGCTGTACTTGATAAGCATCCCCGCGCTCTTTTAATTGTGTTGCTAGAGGAGAAATTTCTTTTTGTAATGCTTCAGCTTGACGAGATTGATCAATGGCAAAAAATAAAATAAAAGCTAAGGCGATTCCAAATAAAGCGCAAATCGTTCCCATCATGAACATTAGTTTTTTTCGAATGCTAATAAAACTCATATAATAAAATCCTCCTTTGTGAAATCATAGTATTAGAATTAATTAATGTGAAAAATTGAAAGAAAGCTTTACTCCGTCTGGAATAAAGCTTTCTTCTTTCCTTTAGGAATTATAGCAGACGGAATGAGAGATAGAAAGAGATATTTTAAAGTGAAAAAAGAGAGATTGTAAATCTCTCTTTTTTCACCTTAAGCATTTGTTTTAAAATGAGAAACGAGAACTTCAAGTTCTTGTACAGTCGTTTTCATTTCAGATGCTTTTTTAGCAACGACACTCATTTTGGTTACTTGGTCACCAGCTGAAGTTGCTGTTTGTGATGTTTCGGCGGCAACCTCATTTGAAATAGAAGCGATGTTATTTAAAGCTGCGTTCATTTCTTCAGAACTTGCGGCCATTTCTTCAGCAGTTGCAGACACCTCCTGCATTTGTGTAGAAACTTTGTTAATGTGGTTAACAATTTCTGAGAATGAAGATCCAGCAGTACGAATGACTGTAATGCCTTCAGAAGCCTCTGATTGACCTTGCGTCATCATTTCATTTGCTATTTTTGTATCTGCTTGAATTTGATGAAGTAAATGGTTAATATCAGTTGCTGCTAGCTGAGATTGTTCAGCAAGCTTTCGTACTTCATCGGCAACAACAGCGAAGCCTTTTCCATGTTCACCAGCACGAGCCGCTTCAATGGAAGCATTTAAAGCGAGTAAATTCGTTTGTTCCGCGATATTAGAAATAGATTGAAGTGCAGTATCAATATGATTTGTATGTGTAATGAGTCGTTCTACTACTTGTGATGTAGCGTTCACAGCTTCATTAATGGTATGCATTTGTGTAATAGATTTCTCAATGACTTTATTCCCACTATCAGCTTTTTCTGAAGTAGTAACAGCTAGGCTAGCAACAGAAGAGGCGGATTCTGCAATACGTTGAACACTTGTTGCCATATCGTCCATTGCAGTTGAACTTTCTTCGATGCTGGAAACTTGTGAACGAATATTATGCTCAAGAGCATTCATAGTCTCTTCAGTTTTGGCCGTATTTTCCATAGAAGCAGTTGTTTCGATAAACACATTTTCAGATGCTTCTTTTACACTTGTTGATGTTTGTTGCACTTGTTTTATTATACGTTGTAAATTAGTGAGCATTTGATTAAAGGAATTGGCGATATCACCAATTTCATCTTTACTCGTTACATGCAATCTAGCAGTTAAATCACCATCTTGCGAAGCTAATTCTTTTAATTTCTCATCAATTTGTCGTATCGGTTTAACGAGCTTACCAGAGAACCACCATGCTAATAAAATAGACGTTACTGTACATGCAATAAGTGATAAGAAAATAATATATTGAATAAGCGATGAAGAAGACTCCACGTCGGCAATTAATGCGTCACGCTTATCATTTTCTTCATTTGCATATTTCGTAAAACGACTTAAAAGGTCATTTACATAATCGGTTTGAGCTAAAGCGATTTTGGATGCTTCGTCCCATTTTCCTTCGCGAGCGAGAGGGAGGACTTCATTATCTATGACGCTTCGCCATTTTCCTCCCATTAAAATGGCTTCTTTCATTCCTTCCGAAAGTTTTTTATCACTGGTTACTTTTTCTCTCGTATCAGCTAGTTTTTTTCCTTCTCGGTTGAATTTATCCAATCCTTTTTGATCATGTGACAGTAAATATTCTTGTAAACCAGCAACTTGTGCTTGGAACCAATCGCCACGTTCTTTTAAAATGGTTGCTCTTTTGGAAACATCATTTTTTAACGTTTCAATTTCGCTCGCTTGGCTTATAGCGAATGAAAGAATAACAATAAGAGCAATGCTAAATAAAGAAGAAATGCTTAAGAGTGTGAACAGTAGTTTTTTTCGAATACTAACATATTTCATCGTTACCCCTGCCTTTTAAAAACTGTTTATTATAATTTATAAATATTTAGAGCAGAATTAATAAAAACATCATTATGAAGTTATTAATCTGTTCAATAAAAATTATAGCAGATAATGGAATATGGCAGATTGATATGAGTAAATGTTCTTAAAATGTATACATTTGTATATCAAAAAATTCATCAATAAAAATGAGAAATGCTATTGTAATTTGAAATAACATCATGTATACTTCTAATTAGTTGATAACGATTATCAGTATCAACTAAGACATTACTCTTCGTTATGTTGGTCATACCCCTTTTTGACGACGTAAGTCAGAGACGAAATGTTGAAATATCTTGTGTCCTATTCTACAGAATTATGGTAATCTCCAACCTCAACTTATATGCGTGAGCATGCAAAAAGGATCCTATCCGTGAAGGGATCCTTTTTTGCATGCTGTCGCAATTAATGTATAGAGACCCGGTACACGCTCTTCCATTCCTTCCGGTGCAGTAGAAGGGAAGACCCATCTTTGATGAGGCCCGTGTTCTTCAACTAGTTTTTCAATTTTAAAATGTTCTTCTGCAAGTGTTGTAATGATTTCTCCTAGCGTCCAGCGACGGATGGTTGTTTTAGGTAACGATTCTTTCTGCGCTTCTGTAAGAAGGATGCTATAAGCAACATCATCTTCAATCAATTCTTCATCAAAATAATTTCCATTTGCTCGAAATGATGGGTGGTCGACTCCTAATAATTTAGTATAAACAGGGTGATAGTCACGAAGGATTAGCATTCCATCTTCTTTAAGTAAAGTAGCAATTTTTTGAAAGAGCGGTTTTAAATCTAAAAAATAATGGAGTACACCGAGTTCCAGCAATACGATATCAAATGATTCGGAGAGCTGCACATGTAATACATCAGAAACGACATATTCGATAGAGACACCGGCTGCGTCCGCAAGTTCATTTGCATATTTTGCATTACTTGCTGAAATATCAACAACTGTTACGTCAGCTCCTAAAAGAGCGAGAGCAACAGCTTTATTTCCTTTTGACCCGAGTAAATTAATAATACGTTTTCCTTTCGGAGATTGTATGTAAGGTAAATAGTGATCTACCTCACGCATAGGGTCTTCTATGATTTTTTTCGCATAATCAGCTGGTGCCCCGTGACGATTCGTCCAAGCTTCATAAGCAGCTGCATTCCAGCTTTTTTCATTACGTGTGCTTAGTTGTTTTTGATTCAATCGTATCACTCCTTTTGTGAACGTATAGGTATTCGGCAGGGGGATGGAATTTCCTTTTCTTTCTAGATAAAAGTTTGATTTTTCTGTTATTAAGTCGTAAAATACGTGTTATACGTAAAAGCGTTGAAAAGGAAAAGTAGGATGAACACATTCTTTCCAGAGAGCTTCGGTAGCTGAGAAGAAGCAAGAATATTCATTTGAACAATGGCCTTTGAGCTTCGTCCTGAACTTATCAAATGATAATAGTAGGCGACGACGAGAGTTGGTACTCGTTATCAAAACCACAGTATAAGAGCATATAGCTCCGTACTTGTTAAGGCTAATTATGTGAGTAATTGGCGAAATAAGGTGGTACCGCGACTGTTTATACAGCCCCGCCCTTATCTTTTTTTAGATAAGGGCGGGGCTTTTTATATTTTAAAGGAGGAATGTAAGATGAGTATTTTTATTGGAGGCGCTTGGCCGTATGCAAATGGTTCGTTACATCTTGGACATATTGCGAGTTTGTTACCTGGAGATATTTTAGCACGTTATTATCGGGCAAAAGGTGAGAATGTGTTGTATGTTTCGGGAAGTGATTGTAATGGAACACCAATTGCAATTCGGGCAAAACAAGAAGGTGTGACGGCGAAGGAAATTGCTAATAAGTATCATGAAGAGTTCCAGCGATGTTTTCGTAGCCTTGGTTTTACGTATGATTGCTATACACGTACAGATAGTGAGCACCATCATGAAACGGTTCAAAATGTTTTTTTACGTTTATTAGAAGAGGGACATATTTATAAAAAAACAGTGGAACAAGCATATTGCGAAACGTGTACACAATTTTTACCTGATCGTTATGTAGAAGGGATATGTCCGCATTGCCATGAAGCAGCAAGAGGAGATCAATGCGATGCGTGTTCAGCTATTTTAGATCCACTCGATTTGTTAGAAAAGAAATGTAAGTTATGTGGTAGTACACCATCCGTACAGGAAACAGAGCATTTCTATTTTGCATTGCATACATTTCAGGAGCAAATCAAAACGGCTGTAGAAAACGCCAAACAAACAGGAACATGGCGCGACAATGCGATTCAACTAACAGAGAGATATGTAAAGGAAGGATTACTAGATAGGGCTGTATCACGTGATTTACCAATTGGGGTACCAATTCCAGTAGAAGGGTATGAAGATAAGAAAATTTACGTATGGATTGAAGCAGTGACAGGCTATTATTCAGCGAGTAAACATTGGGCTGAAAAAACAGGGGAAGATGATCAAGAGTTTTGGGATAGCGAAGCGAAAACATATTATGTACACGGAAAGGATAATATTCCATTTCATTCCGTCATTTGGCCAGCGGTATTGCTTGGAATAGGAGAAGGGGCAATTCCTCGTCATATCGTTTCAAATGAATATTTAACAGTGGAAAAAAGAAAATTATCTACAAGTAAAAACTGGGCGGTATGGGTGCCTGACATATTAGAACGCTATGATCCAGATTCTATTCGTTACTTTTTAACCGTCAACGCACCAGAAAATCGCGATACTGATTTTTCGTGGCGAGAATTTATTTACAGTCATAATAGTGAATTATTAGGTGCATACGGGAACTTTGTGAACCGGGCATTAAAGTTTATTGAAAAATATTATGGTGGTATCGTGCCGAAAGGAAGTATTGATGTAGAGCTGAAAGATAAAGTAGAAGGATTATATAAACATGTAGGAGAGGCGATTGAGCAAACTAAATTTAAGGTAGCGCTAGAATCAATATTTGATGCAGTACGTTTTGCAAATAAATACTTTGATGAGAGGCAGCCTTGGAAACAAAGGGAGGATGATCCAGTTTCATGCGAAGAAACGATTTATAATTGTGTTTATCTAATCGCTAATTTTGCAAATCTCCTTGAACCGTTTTTACCATTTTCAAGTGAAAGAATTAGAAACACATTATCGATTGTGAACCGAAATTGGGAGCCTCAACATACGTTGCCAAGTAGAATTGATAGCGTGCAACCACTATTTGAACGGATTGATGTAAAACAAATTGAGCGTGAGTTAGAAAAGCTATATGGAGCAATAAAGTGAGATAGAGAAAAAGACCTTTCAAGTAAATGAAAGGTCTTTTGTTATGCAGTAGGATTCTCTTTCTTATCCTTTAAGAAGAAAAGCACGGCAAGGATTACGAGAATAATAGCTGCAATATCATATGTTATTTTGAATGTGGTATTAAAGTTTAAGTACTCCACCAAAGGGGTTTTGACTGCTCCAGAATATATGCAAATAGGAATGACGAGCACATCGTAAAATTTCTTTTCTTTCATATATCTTATTAGGAAGAAGATACACATAATGGCAAAAAAGGCTACGCTTAAAATAGTCATTTATACCTCCAAATAGATTTGAAATTATACCACATTGTAACTTTATTTCCATTTATAAGCAAGTTAATATTTTTAAGCACTATACACGCGATTACGTTTTTTTTCTTTCCTAGCTGTAAGAAGTTGAGGAGTGAAAATCCCAAGTAATATAACGATAATCCCAATCCACTGCATGAACGTTACGACTTCATGTACAAGTGTAATAGAAGCAATAATGGCTGTTGGTAATTCAGCTGCACCTAGTATTGTACCAAGTCCTGTTCCTACTTTCGGTACGCCAATCGAAAAACAAATGACAGGTACGACAACGCCGAATAATCCGAGGAAGAAAGCATATTTCCATAGGCCAGCTTGCAGGGCACCATCTGTTAAAAAGGTTGGCGGGAAGAATAGGCATACGATAAGCGTAGCGCTTGTTGTCATAAGAAAGCTTTTCGTATAAGGCGGAACTTCTGTAGCAACACGCCCACTGGCGAAAACATAGAATGAAAAAGAGACAGCGGCTAATAGACCAAAGATCATACCTTTCGTGGAAAAGTTTTGTCCGAGACCTTCAAAGACACCGCCTGCAAACAATGTTCCAGCAAATAAAATAATGATAGATATAACTTTCTCACGGCTTGGAAATGTTCGGTTTGCAATTGCTTCAATAACGACACCAATCCATGTGAACTGGAAAAGTAGAACGACAGCGATAGATGCTGGTAGTTCTTCTACAGAAATAGCGTAGAAGATACCGGTCATACTCATCGTTGTGCCAACTGTTAGTAAGGAAAAGAATTGCTTTTTTGTTACTTTATGACGTGAAACGAAAAGAACGAGCAGAAGAAGACCAATCCATCCGAAGACATATTGTCCTCCTAATAGTTGATGTGCTGAAAATCCATTAATGAATCCGAGTTTGAAAATAGTTGAAAGTACGCCGTAGCTACAAGCTCCGAATAAAACGAGTAATGAATACTTAAATTTCTCCATGAAAATCCTCCTTTTACATAATAAAAAACGCCCGCTATCCAAATAGGATAACGGGCGAACGAAACAGAGTCATATACTCTACAAAATTCCGCCACTCATACGAAGTATGAATTTGGGATATGAAATTGTAGTAGGTTTTTACATTGCTTTTGGGAATACAATAGAACATTTTACACCTTGAGGCGTGTTTTGTATACCATAAGGAAATTGATGTTTATCTAGTATTTGTTTTACAATGTATAACCCAAGACCACTACCTTGTACTAAGCCGTGTTTGTCAGGGTTTGCGCGATAGAATGGCTCAAATAAATGAGCAAGTTTATCCTCATCTATTTGTGAACCTGTATTTAATACTTCTAATGCGTAACCGTTTGGCTTTTCATAAAGCTTTATATATACATGCTGATGGTCAATTGTATAATGAATTGCATTTGAAATAATGTTAAAAATGGCAGTTTGAATAAATTTAGGATCAGCTAAAACTTGTACATCTTGTTTAATGTTAGATTGAACATTTAACTGCTTTACAGATACGAAATAATCTACTTTCTTCATAACATCCTCAATAATATTAGTTAATGAGATAACTTTTAAATCAGGTTTAAATTGAGGGTTTTGTATTTTGGATAATTCCGACATTTTTTCCGTTAATATGTTAATGTCTTGCATCATTTCATAGGAACGTTTTAAATATTTATCTCTATCTTTATAAGCTCCAATTCCGTGAATCATGCCATCTAGTTGTCCCATAACGGCTGCGATTGGTGTTTTTAATTCATGGGAAACCATAGACATAAATTCTTTACGAGATTGTTCTAATTGTTGTTCCTTTTTGAGTTCATTTCTTAAATCTTGATTGCTTGCATGTAAATTCTTCACTATATTTGGTATTTGTGAAGCAGCTACTTGTAAATTAAAATCTGTTTGATCCGTATTTTTGTTGAGTAGCTTTTTATCTGAGAAATCAAGATTCATAATATCTTTTAAAGCATCACTCATATATTGAAAAGGTTTAGCAATTAGTTTTGCATAAATTAAAGATCCGAGCAGAGAGAGTGCAAGCATTGTTGCGCCAATATGTGGAGCTAATTGCTGCAGGACATCTGTTAATTTTGGATTATCTTGTGCATCATTTGCTTTACTTGCTGCATTTTGTTTATGTAAGGCATCATTAGTAGCGACTTGCTTTTCCATTTCTGTAGATGGAGCAGAAGCGCTATTTTCCCCCGAAATATTTTGAGCATGTTCTTTTGCTTTTGCAGTTTGGCTAGGCTGCAAAAGGTGATTGATAGCTGTAGAGAGAGAATTATAATCTATAATAGCAGATTGGAAATTAAACATGTCCCCCTGTGATACAGCTTTATTTTGATTCGTTTTACTTTGATCGTTTTGTTTATCTGAATCCGCTTGTTCTGTAGTATGCGTTCCATTTTCTTTCGCAAAACGTTCTTTATCGTAGTTTGAAGCTAAGAAGTAAATAACTTGATAAAGACAAAGTGATAAAAGAATACAAAATAATAAGGTTTTGATGAAAATATTTTTGGTGATGTTGTCTTTGCTACGACTCGATTTTGTAGCCAATGCCTTTCACCGTTTTAATATAAGGAATTCCTAATTTTTTTCGTAAGTTTTTAATATGTGTATCTATAACTCTTACATCACCATAATGTTCATAGCCCCATACCTTATTCAACAAATCACTTCTTGATAATACTTTTCCTCGATTTTGCAGTAAAGTATAAATAATTTCAAATTCTTTTGTTGTCAATTCAATTTGATTACCATGAACATAAGCGGCGTATGCTGTAGAATTTAACATCAATTCATGGAATTGTAGTATAGTCGCAGCTTCGGCTTCCTTCGTTGCTGCCCTTCTTAATACAGCTTCTACACGTTTAATAAATACGGTGTAATGGAACGGTTTCGTAATATAGTCATCAATACCTAATTCAAATCCTTTAATTTCACTTTCTTCATTATGTAAGCCTGTTAACATAATGATTGGTACATCAGATTGTCCTCGCATAATTTTACAAATACTATAGCCATCTATATCTGGTAACATCACATCAAGGAGGACAAGATCGTATGAATTTTTTTGGAAAAGAAGTATACCTTCTGTTCCAGCACCAACGACATCAACAGTAAAGTTTTGTGCCATTAGAAATTCACGAATTAGTTCTTGTATATCTGGGTTGTCTTCAATCACCAGTATATGCGTCATAGTAACACCTCCTAAATAACGCTTTTTACTGCAATATTCGAATTCATCATTTTTTCGATGACTCAGATTGTTTATACATATAATAAGCCCCCGCCATAAAATAATCATGAAAGTAGCAAGGGGAGTTGTTTAGTGAAACTGAATATTTAAGAATTACAGTAATTCTATTATAGTATGTATTGTAAAATTTATAAAATATTATAACTGTATAATTTTAATATCCATGTTTATCAATGTTTGGATGTTACCTAACACAATCTATTCCTATTATATATGTAAATACAGTTGTTTTGCTACTGTAAATGAAGAAATAAAATAAGCCAAGACATAAAATTCTTGGCTACACGTAAATCGCGCTTTGAGGTTATTTTACAGTGACAGTAGCTTGCTGGGGAATACGCTCAAATAACCAGTGTATATCATTGTTATACATACGAATACAACCTAGTGTTGTCCACTTACCAATTGCCTGATTATTGTTCGTACCATGAATCGCATAAGTTGTTCCGTAAGTTCCTGCCATGTTTAGTCCGAGCCAACGGTCACCAAGCGGATTACGTGGATCGCCGCCTTTAATTTTGCCTGTGTAATAAGGACGATTTTTAATTTTATTTACGATTTGGAAAGTACCTTTAGGTGTAGGAGTAGATGCTTTTCCAGTAGCGACAGTAAAACTTTTTATGAATTTTCCGTTTTGATAATAATCCATTTTATTTAACTGTGTGTTTACAATCAGTTGATCTTTCGTTGTAGCTGCCTCAGCATTTGTGAATGGAATAGTTAAAAATCCTAATGATAATAGTGCGCCTAATAATAGTTTTTTCATTATATTCTCCTTTTTACTATTGTAATAGTCTTACATACAATGAATTTGCAATCCTCGTAATACTTTATTTACATTTTCATCTAATGTTTCAAAGAAAGTAGTAATTTTGGCATTGTGTTTGTTGTTTTTATCAATAAGTAATCTTTCATTTAATAAAAGTTCGCCATGTAGTCCAAAACTTTGAACTTGAATATTTAATTCATCTTCCGTTTCAGAAATAATTGGTAAGAAGTAGTGAAAAGCTTTCGTTGGAATGATGTAGCTTTTGCCAATCATGCTTTCTTGATTTGAATTAATCCATTTTTTCGTAACAATCTTAATGTTCTTTTTTGAAACGATAAAAGACAGTGTTGTAGACTTTGTTAAACTTACGTCAAATTCATTTGTTTCACATATGTGTAAATTAAAAACGGTTTCATTTTGGTGAGATTCAACATTTGTATTAATAAAATCGTGCATCTTATAAGCTTCCATTTCGTATTCACCCTTTTTTCAATTTCGAAAAGCGATTAATATTTATTCAAATTAATGTTTAGTCATATATTAGTTAAATTTTTAAACAAATTCCGATATAATCTTACAATACGTATATGAAGCTAATATGAAGTTCGTATGAGTTTGTAGTGGTTTTTTATTAAGAACAAAATATAACGATTTTCAAGTGTTAAAAAATGGATAAAAAATGCATATTAAGGCCTTGGTTTCTCACGTTATATACTTGTTAAGTTGTCTGAAAATGAAAGTAAATAAAGAACGGAAAAGTTTAGTGAGAGCCTTACAAAAATGTAATAAAAATGTAAGCTATTGTGATAGTTATTTCGACAATTTTTTTATACAATATTAGTAAGAAGTTGCACGTGATTGAAAGGAGAGATGACATGGAATGGATTCATGAATTATTTCAGCAATACGGGTACTATGTTGTACTTGTTGGTTTGCTGTTAGAATATATTGCACTTCCGTTTCCGGGAGAGCCAACGTTAGCATATGCGGGATTTTTAGCACATAAGGGTGATTTAAGTTTACCGATTTTAATTATCCTATCCTTCATTGGGACAAGTGTAGGAATGACGATCCAATACTTTTTAGGAAATAAATTAGGAATGCCCTTTGTTCAAAAGTATGGGAAATACGTATTTTTAACACAAAGAAAAATCGACTTAACAAGAATGTGGTTTGATAAGTATGGATACTTCTTGATTTTTATCGGTTTCTTTATTCCTGGTGTACGTCACTTTACAGGATACTTTGCGGGAATTATTAACTTACCGTTCCGCCGTTTTGCAATTACAATTTACTCAGGTGCTCTATTTTGGGTATCATTCTTCTTAATCGGTGGTTACTGGCTAGGTGGCAATTTACATGATATTTTTGGAGCGCTAGAAGGTCATATCGGTAAAATTATTTTTGGAGTGATTGCGATTGTAGCAATTACGTTAGGAGTTCGTTTCCGTAAACAGTTAAAACGAGCATTATTACAAAACGCAAGTTAATATGGAATCCATTCTATGTCAGAATTTAGGAAGGCAGTGCAGATGCACTGCCTTTTTTATTTTAATAAGTTTTTGTTTACCTGTTTAAAAATTTATAGATTATATTGTCAATTATTAACGTCAAAATGACAATTATAATTGACAAAAATAAGGATATTATTTACAATTTTAATTAAATAAATGAAAAAGAGGGAAGATATGAAGCTTCAAAATCGAGTGAGGGAATTGCGAGCAAAGCATCGTTTATCACAAGGGGATTTGGGGAAAGCGATTGGATCATCGCGGCAAACGATTAGTTTAATTGAGCGCGGGGATTATGCACCATCTATCGTATTGTCGTTAAAAATCGCACAAATTTTCAATGTACCGGTGGAGGAAATATTTACGTTAGTGGAGGGGGAAGATGATGGTGAAGGGTAAAGTAAAGGGGAAAATGTTGGCTATACTGAAGCTGTTAGCAGGAGTGATATGTGGCGGGTTCATAGGGTATGTAGTAGGGGATAGTGCAACAGAGGGAACTAGTAAAATATCCCCTGTTATTAGCATTGGCATGATGAGTTTATTTGGCGTAATAGCTATATATTATATTTGGAAGCGTACAAGAGTACTCGCACAAACGAAAGATGAAGAAGAAAATGTTAAGGGACGAAGGTTAGGGATAGTGCTTATTTATTTTCGAGTAATGGAAATTATTATTCCATCATGGTTTGTTTGCTCAGTTATTGCGTTTTATAGAACGTATACAAAAGAAGGGAGCTTGCTCTTTGTTAGTGTAAGTATTGTGGTATCTACAGTGTGCTTTATTGCTATAACTTGGTTAGGGTCTGTAATGAGGAAAAGGTATAACGCTTTATATCCAGAACAGAGTGTTACGTATTCTCAGTCAATGGAAATGTGGGCAAAGAATGCAGATGAAGGACAAAAACAAATTGTTCATGAGGCGGGATATAAGGCATATCAATATACAAATATGACACTTGCCTGTGCATGGTTAGTGGCAATTGCGTATGTACTTTTAGATGGGAAAGATTATTTTATGGTCATTATGATTTCGTTCGTTTGGGTTTTACATGTTGGAACATATATGTACGAAATGCATAGAAAAATGATTTATTAAGGGGAGAAAAAGGTGGATATTTTAAGAAGGCCAGCTGGTACTATGACGGCGGCGTTAGTTTTGTCCATTTTATACGGAGTAATCCGAACTGGGAAATTAGAAGTAATTTTGAATCTATGGGCAATAGTTGGAATTTCATTGTTAGTATTAGCCATTCATGAGCTAGGGCATGTAGCATTCGGTGTAATAGGTGGTTTGAATTTTAAATTTATGACAGTAGGACCCATTACTGTTCAAAAAGAGAAGGGGAAAGTACGCATTCGAGAAAATAAATTATGGGCGTACTTTGGAGGCGTTGCAACACTAGTACCACCTTCTATAGAGACACCGAACCTTTCGAAAAAGTGGGCATGGCTTACTTTAGGTGGACCGATTACGAGTTTACTATTTGGTATTACTTCAGGTTATATATATATGGTGAGTTATTATCAATATCTTTTATATTTTTCCTTTTTCCATTTTGCAATCTTTGCGGTTACAATTGTGCCGATAAAAGGAACGCTTATGAGTGATGGGATGCAATTTCTTATTTTAATTAAAGATGATGAAAGAGCTAGAAATCATTTATATGAGATTCAAATATCGAGTGAGTTATTTAGTTATAAAAGACCGAGAGATTGGGATGAAAGATTGGTAGAACTGAGTGAGGAAAAAATAAAAGAGAATAAAGGGATAAGAGAGATAATGAGTAGACTTATGCTCGTCTTTTTGGCTCGTGCGGATCAAGAGGGAATGGAAAGAGCCGTACCGTATATAAAACAAATTGTTCAACTACCTGTAACGAAAGAAAATAAGTTTTTCGTTAGTAGTTTTCATAGTTGGTACCTTTTATATAAAGCCCTTTATGAGATGGATAGTCTTTCTTTAGAAGAAGCGAGGGAACATGGGAAGGCTATTACAAAAATGGACCTAAACGGATATTATCGCACACAAGGAATTATTAAATATTTAGAGGGCGATATGGAAGCGTCACACATTTATATGAGGAAAGCTGATAAAGAATTGAAGAGCGCTGAGAAGAGTGGAATGGGATATTTACAATTAGAGAGAGAATGGTTTGAGCAGCTAAAGAAGAGGGTATCTTACGATGGGTGAGGTAACCTCTTTTTTCTATGTCTTCTTATGCCGTTCCATAAAAAGTGTGGGGCGAGTAAAATAAGATAAGAAGAGCAAAGCTTGGAGGAATTCTAGATGGAAATTTTAACGATTATTTTAATCGTCTTGCTCATTTATGTTGTTTTTAAAGTGGCATATGTAGCATTAAAAATACTCGCGATCTTATTAATTATCTTTTTAATCGTAGAGTTCGGCAGTAAATTGCTTGGGGGATAGGGTATGTTGAGCGTCTTTAGTGTCGAAAGATGTCGGTAAGTCGATATCCTGTGTCGAATCGTCGATATAATGAAAAAATCGCTGATATAAGTGGAGAAATCGTCGATATATTTGAAAAATCGCTGATATATTCCGGCGATTACCAGATGGGGTATATAGGGAAGGAGTTGCTGTAGAGTAGCTTCTTTTTATTATGGTGACGGGGTCTGCAAACCAACATAAAAAAAGCTGGAAGAATCTCTTCCAGCTTACGAGTTACTTTCAATTTGGCGACCGTTTTCTTCTTCGTTGTCTTGTAATAGGTTGAATACATCTGCTAGACAGAAGGCAATGAACCAAGTCCATAGACCGTGGAAGAAAGCTGAGCTTAATTGAAGTGGTAATGTATAGTTAGTCATTGAGTAGGAAATACATCCGCCGACAATTCCGATCATTGTTAATAACATTGTTTTTTGCGCATTTTCTTCTGGATTAAAGAGGAAGAAAATGTATCCACCTAAAATTGAAGCGCTTACAAGTGTTTCGATTCCATTAAAAATGATATTCTCTCCAAGCTGAGTGTTTGTCCAGAAGCAGATTGTTCCGCCGATAATAGCAAACAGGACAGCTATTGTATATCGTATATATTGATTCATATGTTCATCTCCTTATGTAATAAGATGATTTGGAAGTCAAAAAGGTAGGTATAGTATATTGAAGTGAGTTTTAATTGTACGTATCTTTTTATAAAAAGATCATTGAAGAGTAACTAAGATGATCGGTTATTTAAACCGTTACGTGTATGGTGTCTGAAATATACCTGACTGCTCGTTTCTTTTTGTTTGTAAAATATGAGAAACTTCCAAGTCTATATACTCTTTTTTTGTGAGTCTGTTTTCATTATAACACATTTAGAGACATAATAATAGAATTATCTGATTTTGTAATAAGTGTAAAAAATAAAAAACGCAAGGAAATACCATTAACGGTGCGGTTTAGTAGAAGAAGGAGTTTCATTTATTTTGATGAAATATGTAATCAAGGTGAGATCTAAGTAGACTTAAATATGATAAAAAATGTTTTATGGCATGCATGTAATGTAAGGGAGGAGAGCTAACTTGGAGTTCACAACAGAAAGATTAATAATTAGACCTTTTAAGAGTACTGATTTACAGGATGTATTTGCTATTTATAATAGTGAGGATACATGTAAGTTCCTATTACATAATAAGTGGACTTATGAAGACATGCAGGAAAGATTTAATAAGAAGCTAGCAAACAATGCACTTACTAAAGACTCAATATTAAGTTTGGCGGTTATATACAAAACTAAGGTAGTTGGTGATTTATCCGTATGGTACACAAATATGAAAGACACTGTTGAGATTGGTTATAGTTTTTCAAATGAAGTAACTGGGAGAGGTTTGGCAACAGAAGCAGTAAGTCGTTTGGTATTTAAATTATTTCATGAATGTAATGTACACCGTATACAAGCTAATCTTGATGCACGAAATACAGCTTCACAAAAATTGTGTGAACGAATAGGCATGAGAAAGGAAGCACATTTCATACAAGATTTCTGGAATAAAGATGAATGGACAGACAGTATTGTATATGGAATGCTATCCTCCGATTTGTAGTAATAAACGTAGTGATTGTATTATGCTAAAAGGTGCGTGAGTTGAATAACAAAGGGCATCACATATAATATGTGATGCCCTTTCATGTATTGACCTTTTTTATATGCGTTTGAAACGGCCGACAATTTCAACTGTTTCAGTAATGTTCATAAATGCTTTATTATCCACTTGACGGATAATGCGTTTCATTTCGCCTAACTCATAGCGAGTCACGACAGTGTAAATCATTTTTTTCTTATGGTTTGTATAGCCGCCGACAGCATCTACCATTGTCACGCCACGTATGCCGTGATGTAGTAGGGCGCTTTTTATTTCCTCGCCTTTTTCTGTAATTGTCATTATCGTTAATTTAATATGTTTCGTATGCACAGCATCGATCACTTTGCTGACTACAAATCGACTAATTAACGTATAAAGTGTAATATCCCATCCGAAAATAAATCCTGCTACAACAAGTAAGATTAAGTTGAATACAAATATGATTGCTCCAATTGAAACATCTCGATATTTCGCTACAATCAATCCAACAACATCAAAACCACCTGTTGAAGAAGCAAATCGGAATATGATTCCTGAGGCTGCTCCGCAGATTACACCGCCGAATACAGAAGATAGTAAAATATCGTCTGAAACTTGGTGTACAGGGATAATGTTCATCGCTAACGATGATACAGCTACAAAGTACGCTGTTAAAAAGGTTGTCTTCTTGCCTAAGTAAAAGTGACTTAAAATAAGAAGAGGAATGTTTAGTAAAAAGATAAGTGCACCGATATTGTAGTGCATTAAATAACCGATAATCATCCCTACTCCAGCGAATCCACCGCTAATCATGTTATGCGGGATAAAGAACATATTCATAGAAATTGCATACAAAATAGAAGCTACGAAAATAACAACCAACTGTATGATAAATTCTAAGTGAAATGTTTTAGCTGCTGGGAAGGATAAAAAGGCGGTGTCGGGAACGTAATCGGCGTCTCCTAGTTGACCCATAGTATGTTTCATCTCCATATTCATTTTTGATTACAAGAAGAGAATAAAGGTTTTTTCAAAAACTGGCAATAGTTTTATTATAATGCAAAAATTTTATAAATTTCTAATAAATCAAGCCTATTCATTGATGTGTGTGAATATACTAAAGAAAGCGAATACAATGTTTCTCAATTATTATTTTCTTGAGAAAATATGCAAAATACTTTTTTTGACGATAAAAGGAAATAGAGAATGTTTGCCGAATGTGCTAAAATGACCTTATTAAGGATGTGAAGCGATGGAATTTTTATTGCAGGATGCAATTCTATATATATCGTTTGTAACGACAGCACTTTGTTTATTAGAAGTTTTCTTCCTTGCTAACGTTTCTCGCTTTGTGCGTCAGCAAGCATCGAGCGGTAGACAAAGAGCATTTGCGTTAGTTGATACATGTGAAGATAGTGCGGGGAATGTACCACTATTTTCTATTTTTTATAAATATGGAATGATTCGTTCTGTACGCAGACAAGAATCAAGTGAAGAGAATGACGAGGTCGGTCCGTATACACCAATGTTTCGCTAAATAATTACGAAACATTGGAGGAATGAACATGTTAAAATCATACCGAGCTGTGCTCGTTAGTTTATCATTATTACTTGTTTTTGTTTTATCTGGTTGCAGTAATGCAGCACCAATTGATGCACATAGTACGGGAATTTGGGATCATTATTTTGTATATCCAATCTCGTTTATGATTCAATTTGTTGCTCATCATATACCGGGAGCTAGCTTTGGGATTGCTATCATTATTATGACGCTCGTTATTCGTTCAGCAATGATTCCATTAGCTGTTTCGCAATATCGTAGCCAAGCGAAAATGAAGAAAATGCAACCTGAATTGCAGAAGTTAAAGCAGAAATACGGTGATGTAAGCAAAGATCTAGAAAAACAAAAACAGTATCAAAAAGAAATGTCAGAACTAATGAAATCAGGCGGTTGGAATCCACTTGCTGGTTGCTGGCCTCTATTAATACAAATGCCGATTTTTTCTGCTTTGTATTATGCGATTAGCCGAACAGAAGAGATTCGCACATCTTCGTTTTTATGGGTGAACTTAGGACATGCAGATCCTTATCATATATTACCGATTATTGCAGCATTAACGACATTTATTCAAATGAAGGTTTTCCAATCGAATATTACACCTGGAGAACAAGTACAAATGCTAAAAATGCAGCAAATTATGATGCCCGCAATGATTTTATTTATGGGATTTGCGGCACCATCAGGACTTGTGTTGTACTGGATAACAGGTAACTTATTTACAATGACACAAACAATCGTATTAAGAAAAATAATGGAACGTGAAGAATTACAATTACAAAAAGCTTAGAAAAACACCGCTCGGGATGAGCGGTGTTTTTTTTGTTAAGTCGTTAAGGAAATGTTAAGAAACCAACATTACTATAGGCGTTGTATACGAAAGTGTACATGCATTAGAAATATGAAGGAGGAAATTTCCTATGAAGAAGAAAACAGTTGGGTATTTAGCGATTGCAGGTGCTTTATCATTCGGAATCATTGGAGGAGTCGGTATTCCGGCATTCGCGGCAACGAATACTCAAGCAGTGGATCAGTCTGCAAAAACGGCGAAAAAAGATTTAGATGATGCTACAAAACAAAAAGTAAAAACAATTATGGACGATACAAAGAAACAGTTGGAGGAGTTAGGTGTAAAGCTTCCAGAGAAAGAAAAACGTAAAGAAATGTTTGCGGGATTAGATGATCAAACGAAAGAAAAAGCGAAATCAATTTTAGAGCAAGAAAAGTCTGGTAAATTAACACGTGAACAAGCACAAGAGGAGTTAACAAAATTAGGCGTGAAGTTGCCGGAAAAGGGTAAACACAAAGAAATGTTTGCGGGATTAGACGAAGCAACAAAAGAAAAAGCGAAATCCATTTTAGAGCAAGAGAAATCCGGTAAATTAACACGTGAACAAGCGCAAGAAGAATTAACGAAATTAGGCGTGAAAATGCCGGAGAAGGGTAAGCGTAAAGACATGCTTGCTAACTTAGATGAACAGGCGAAAGAAAAAGTGAAGTCAATTTTTGAACAAGAAAAGTCCGGCAAATTAACGCATGAGCAAGCAAAAGAAGAATTAACGAAGTTAGGCGTGAAACTCCCAGAGAAAGAGAAGCATGAAGATATCTTTGCGGGATTAGATGAGGCAACAAAAACAAAGGCAAAAGAGATTTTAGACAATGAAAAGAAACAATTAGAGGCATTGAATGTTGATTTACCGCACCATAAGTTTTTTATGAACAAAGAAAATAAATAATCGAATTATGTATCTTTCGTGTGGGCAACCGGAAGGTACGTGCGAGGACCGATTTCTGTCAGCAGAAATCGGTCCCTTTTAATGATTTAATAAAATTTTTTTCATAGTTAGTATGTATCCAAAGACACAGTAGAAGATTGCAAAACCGATAAATACTTCTGTATATTGATATTTACCTAATACATAGAAGGAAACAGCCGGTATAATAGCTACCGCTAAAATGCTATAACCAGGATATTTGTGCCGATGCATGATAGCGAATAGAACAGAAAGAAATGTAGCGATGATACAAAAAACAGCAATCATTATTGATACACCTCCTGTATGGATTATACCATTTTTAGGTAATTAGAGAAGTGGCGTAACTTCTGTTATAATATAAGAAGAGAAAAATTTCGTATGTTATATAAAAAATATATTGATTTTTTCTAACAATTCAATATAATGAACAATAACTACAAAATTCGACATCAAGAAGTGATGATGAGGACACGATCAATTTTTTACGATTCTCAGAGAGGGAAGCCTTTGGCTGTGAGCTTCCTAATACGAAAAAATAGATTACCACCTCTGAACTGCAGCAGTGAACGAACATCTAGTAATTGCTTGCCGGCAAAAACCGTTATTTTAGACTTGAGAAATTGGTGAAGTGTGTTACTTTGCGAATTGAAACAAGGGTGGAACCACGAATATAACACTCGTCCCTTTTTTAGGGAGGAGTGTTTTTTTATTTCATTTTTGCATCACACTAGGATTGGAAGGAGGATACGCAGCATGCATCATGATGAGAAGAACAAAATTGGTTTAACGGTAGCACTTTCTATCGTAGTAGGAACGATTATTGGGTCTGGTGTGTTTATGAAACCAGGCAGCGTATTAGATTACTCAGGGAGTTCTAATATGGCGATTCTTGCTTGGGTAATTGGTGGTCTGTTGACGCTAGCAAGTGGTTTAACAGTAGCTGAAATAGGAGCGCAAATCCCGAAAAATGGTGGGTTGTATACGTACTTAGAGGAGATTTACGGAAGTTTTTGGGGATATTTATCAGGCTGGATGCAAACAATTGTTTATGGGCCAGCTATTATTGGAACATTAGGGTTATACTTTAGTTCTTTAATGATTAATTTTTTCTATTTAGATAAAGTATGGAATTTACCAATCGCAATTGGAACAGTTGTGTTCCTTGGCGTTGTAAATAGTATGGGAACAAAATACGGAGGTATCGTTCAAACGATCACGACAATCGGGAAGATGATTCCAATCGTATTAATTGTTGTGTTAGGTTTTTGGAAAGGGAATAGCGATATCTTTAACGTAGTTGTGCCGATATCAGAAAATCAAAGTATCGGGATGGCAATTTTAGCAACGTTATTTGCTTATGACGGTTGGATTTTACTTGCTTCGATTGGTGGAGAAATGAAGAATCCAACAAAGCTATTACCGAAAGCAATGACAGTTGGGATTTTAATTGTAACAGCTGCTTACGTATTAATTAATTTGGCGTTATTGAATGTATTACCAGCAACGCAAATTGTAGAACTTGGAGAAAATGCAACAGCGACAGCTGCAGGAATGCTACTTGGAGAATATGGTGGGAAAATTATTAGTATCGGTATTATCGTTTCTATTTTCGGTTGTTTAAATGGAAAGATTTTAACGTTCCCACGTATCCCGATGTCGATGGCAGAACGTGGACAACTTCCATTTGCTAAGTTTATTGCGAAGGAAAGTCCAAGATTTAAAACACCAGCAAATGCGATTACTGTTGAAATCATTTTAGGAATTATTTTAATGATTATTAGCGATCCGAATAAGCTATCTGAGATTTCCGTATTCATTATTTATATTTTCTATGTAATGACGTTTATCGGTGTCTTCATTTTAAGAAAACGTAATAAAAATAAAGAGCGTGCATACAGTGTACCGTTATTCCCAATCGTCCCAATCGTTGCGATTTTGGGCTCACTCTTTGTAATCGGTAGTGCGATTATTAACGATCCACTAAGTTGTTTCTTATCAATTGGAATTGTCTTTACGGGACTGCCGGTATATTGGTATTTAAATAAGAAGAATAAAACTGCTGTTTAATAATTAGAAAACAGGCGTATCATACGCCTGTTTTTTATGTGAAAAAATTTGAAAGTATAAAATTAGAATTATGGGGAATTACATTACCCTATTTTATAACCTAGAAACAGGTAATTAAGTATAGTTAATTACCTGTTTTGGGTAGTAACATTTTAAAGTCATAAGCATAAACTTTCTTTCCGCCTTTCACGGTGGCGAGTATAGATTCTATACCTTGTATTTCTTGTTCGGATACTTTTCTTCCGTTTGTTAAGTTGTATCTTTCTATATAGTATTTATTATTGCGCTTTGCATCATAACGTAGAACATATAATGAGTCGTTTTCGAAATAAGTTTGTTCATTATATCTAACGCCATCTTTAACATGGTAATCTATGGTGAATTTATGGCTCATCGTATTATTTTTAGGGTTATATGTATATATATCACCAAGACCGTTTAAAAAATATAATTCGTTGTTATATATATATGCGGAATTATCTAATGAAAATGGGCTGGTTGCAGTTGAGTTTTCTTCTTTATACATAAATATTGTATTTTGTTCTAAAGTGGCTTTATTAGTACGTAACAAGAATGTTTCCCCTTTTAGCGGATCATCCTTATCAATTGTACTCATAACCATGTAGTAATTCTCTGAATCTACTAAAATAGGTGAAAGATTAGCATGGTCCTCTTTTCCATTTATATTAAGCGCTGTAATATTCTCTATATTCATTGTTGCATCATTAAACGTTAATTTTTTTAATTCGTATTTATTAGTAACTAATTCTTGAGTGGCTACTAAAATATTTTCCCCATCTAATCCAGAGCTAATAATGAAATGAGGGATATTGCTTTTATGAATAACTTTTTCATTTCCGAATAAAACATTTGAATTATAGTTCCCGTTCTCTTTGTCCATTCCTGAATTGTAAATAGTAACAAATATCTTTTGGTTTGCTAAATATCCATTAAAATCACCGGTATGTTGGTATTTTATTTTATGAGTAGTAGGATTTTCTCCTAGAAATGTTATAGTATTTTTACTCTCTAATAGAACTTGTTTTTTATCGTCGGATACACCAATACCGCCGAGCTCTAGACCACCCATTTTATATCCGCTAGCAACGCCTTGTTTATTTATAAATATGGCATAACTAATGCCTTTACCATCTAAATCTTGATCGGCAGTGGATGAGAAGTAAAGCACAGCCTTTTTATCATCTAAAAAATTTTTATTTTGTATTTCTTTATCTGATATTAAGTTTGCATTCTTATCTTTTATACATAAATAGTAAGCTAATACTGCAATCGTTATAATAATCGTAAAAAATAGAATTATTTTCCGGTGATTTTTCATTTTCACTTCTGCTCCTCAAATAACCAAAAAGTGAAACAAATAAATTGTTTCACTTTCAGTTTTAAAATTATATATTACGAATTAACGATGTTTTTTTGCGCATCTCTAACATCTCGAGGATATACACCTGCTCCACCATCTTTATCTAAATCTAAACCACCATGTAATTTATAAGCAGACCATATCAATTTAGAACAATTCTTCGCGCCATAATGGCTAGTATTTCTATTGTTTGCGAAATTATAAGAATAGTCATCCTTTCCTACACGATCTTTCGCCCACCAAGCTGCGTCATTTTTATTTTGCCAAGAAGTATTTACAGATTTGACAACTGCATCACCTTTATCAACTAAGCGTTTATTAGTAGCAATTGTGCGCACACCTTTGTCTGGTACAGATTCAACAATCAAGTCTTTACTATAGTACATACCGACATGTCCGTGATTCATATAAGCAGTTGTAGATCCAGTATAATAAAAGTCGCCCATATTAGAATTTCCTACTTTTACATTTCCGCCGCTAGCACCATATTGAACATTAGTAGTATCTTTATTATTTCGTTGAGTAGCTTCTCGTTCTCCTTGTTCATGATTTGCTTTTAATTCTTTATAAATTTGTTCTGCTAAAGCTTCTTTTGTATTGCCCGTATTTTTTGCAACTTCAATAATATCTGAAATTAACTCTTCTGTACTTACGTCTGGCTGCAATTTCTTAATCTCATTTAAATACGGAAGTTCGTTACTTGCTGCGAAAGATGATGTAGGCACAAGCCCAGCTGAAGCTAAAATACTTGCTGTCAAAGTTAGTGCAGTTAATTTTTTCATTTCTTTTCCCCCTAAGTTTTTTGATATTCCAAACTATTGTGTGTTTGTAAAGTATAGTATTTACTCTACAAGAAAATAATAATTTTTCTGTAATTTTAATACAAGTCTAGTAAAGAAAAATCTTATTTGGTACAATTCGTTTGTAAATAATAGGAAATTTAATCAAGTTTATTATAAATTGAATTTATATATATAAATTTAATAATAAATGTTGTTTTTTATTAATATTTCTTAGTTTGATTACAAATTGGATAGAAGTAGTGATAATTTTTCAGATAAGGATCTTTATTTAAATGTTGGAGATATATCATAAGAGGGGAGTTTCTTATGATAAAAAATTGTACTTGCTTCCGTTTTCTTTTTTGGTTACTATAATCGTAGTAACCAAAAAAGAAAGCGTGGGGAAAGACTTGAATTTTCGTGTGTATATTTTAGCTATCGCGGCTTTCGTAGTCGGAACGGTTGAGCTAATTATAGGAGGAACGCTCGATTTAGTTGCCAACGATTTAGGTGTATCTATTAGTGCAGCTGGTCAGCTTATCACAATATTTTCAGTAGTATTTGCTTTATCAGGTCCTGTTTTACTAGCTTTAACAGGGAAATTTGAAAGAAAAACATTGTATGTTGGGGCATTATCAATTTTCTTAATCGGAAATATTATTTCAGCATTTAGTGTGAATTACGGGATGTTAATGTTCTCAAGGGTGATTTGTGCGGCGAGTGGTTCGCTTATTATTGCACTGTCAGTAACACTTGCTTCTAGCGTTGTAGAACCGCATTTTCGTGCGCGTGCAATTGGAATCATTTTCATGGGGATTAGTGGGTCACTTGTACTTGGAGTACCGCTTGGCCTTGTACTCGGAAATGCATACGGATGGCGTGCACCATTTGTACTCATTTCGATCTTAACAGTTATAGCAATCGCTTGTATTTCATTATTCTTAACGAAAGTACCACCGACATCGGTATTATCAATAAGAGAGCAGATTGCTACGTTAAAAGATAAAAAAATCGTCAGTGCACAGTTAACGTCATTCTTATTTTTAACGGGTCATTTAACACTATATGCATATTTAACACCATTTTTAAAAGATGTTATGCATGTGGAAGCGAATTGGATTAGTGTATTTTACTTCATCTTCGGAATCGCAGCAGTAATTGGGGGCGGCTTCGGAGGTTGGCTTGCTGATAAATGGGGATCGAAGAAAAGTATTATTTCAATTATTATCGTATTTGCGTGTGCGATCTTCCTATTGCCGATGATGACATTCTCATTCCCGCTGTTCATTATTATGATGGGACTTTGGAGTATGCTGAGCTGGGCTATTTCGCCAGCACAACAAAATTATTTAATTGAAATTGCACCGGAATCAGCTGGTATTCAGCAAAGTTTAAATAACTCTGCCCTTCACTTAGGAATTGCGCTCGGTTCAACAGTAGGCGGAGTTGTTATTGAGAAATCGTCTGTTATATATAATGCTTGGGTAGGAGGCGGCTTTATTATATTAGCGCTGCTTTGTGCGATTTTCTCGATTACGAGAGGACGTTCTACTCAGTTTGCGAAGGAAGAATCTATCGTTTGATAGGTTCTTTTTTATTTGTAAAAAATTGCAGGTTTTAGTAGAAAGGTAGAGAATTTGTATGTAGCGAGGTGATAGAAAATGGCATATGATTTAGTCGGAGTGATACTTAGCCTTATACCAATATTTGTGGTCGCGTTTATTTTTAGATGGGTTCGTTTCATCTATCAAAATTCAGAGAAACAAGTGGAGCAAAATGAGAAGATTATTGAGCTGTTGATGGAGATAAAGGAAAAAGATAAGTAATATGTATTCATTTGAAATTTGTTTCTCGTAAGATATGAAGGCACTTATAAAGTGCCTTTTTTATTATGTTTGAAAATTGGAAACATGTAATGTTTATTTGTCAATAGCAGCATGACAACAAAACGTTTTAAAATGGCTTATTACTGTGAAACTTTCTCAACAATTCGACAAGATACTACAAAAAAACCACCTATTCTCTTTTTTTCACTATAAGTACAATGAAACAGTAAGATTGCTTCATGTAGAAATTTATATATGGTGGTGGAGAGAATGAAACGAAAGATGGTAGGAAAATGGTTTAGTTTTTTAAGTGCTCTTATTATTTTATTAGGAATTGCGATGCCACAAGTAAAGGCAGAAGTAATGAACAGAGAAACATATAAAATGGATTGGAGCTATAGTAATTCGAAACAGCGTGAAATAAAGACAGAAATAATTAAAACGGCTTCGGGTAGTATTGCGTATTGTTTAACGCCTGATTTACGTTCGCCCAATGGGGATGATTTGCCTGAGATGGGGAAAACATCCGATGCTGTATATCGTATTTTATTAAATGGATATCCTCAAAAAAGCCCATCTGAATTAGGTGTAGCGACAACGGAAGAAGCGCATTATGCTACACAATTAGCAGTATGGATTGCAGCAAATGAATTAACGGAAGAAGATTTAGTTGCAAAAAATGAACGTGTACATAATCTTATGAAGCGTTTAGTAGAGGTTTCAAAGAAAGAAACTGGATCACAAAATGTATTCTTTAAAGTTAATCCTGTAGATTCACAAACTGCTACAAAAAAAGGTGATTATTTAGAAACAGGATTTTATGCAGTGCAAACAAATGCGGTTTCTGGCTCTTATACAATTCTTCCTGAAAATGCTCCTAAAGGGTTTCGCATTGTAAATGAAAATGGTGAAGAGAAAAGTACGTTATCAATTAACGAAAAATTCAAAATATTAATACCAAAAAATACGAGTAGTGGTAACTTTAAAATGAAAGTGAAGTCTACTTTAACAAATTTACAAGCAATAGCTTTTAAAGGATCGGAAAAAGTTCAAAATACAACGGTATTGTTACAAAGAAATAGTGAGAAAATCAGTACAGATTTAGTTGTAAATTGGGAATCAGTAGGTTCTTTAAAGATTATGAAATTAGGAGAAAAAAAGGAAGTATTAAAAGGAGCGGTGTTTGAAGTTTCTAATGAAAACTTTAAACAAAATGTTACGACTAATGATAAGGGGATTGCGGAGTTAGGTAATCTTCCAATCGGTATATATAGCGTCAAAGAAATTCAAGCGCCAGCTGGATATGTGTTAGACGGAAGTGTTAAAAAAATTGAAGTGAAAACTGGTGAAACTGCTGTATTAGAGCTTAAAAATGAAAATGTAAAAGGTGAATTAGAAATAACGAAAGTAGATATAGCGGATGGGAATACGAAACTGCCGAACGCAGAATTTACAATCTACAACGAACAAGGGAAAGAAGTAGTAAAAGGAAAAACGGATGAAAAAGGTGTAGCGAAATTCAAACTACCATACGGAAAGTACACGTATAAAGAAACAATAGCGCCAAATGGATATGTAATAAATGAAGAGACATTCGCATTTGAAATAAAAGAGAATGGACAAATTATTAAACATATTGTTCAAGATAAGAAAGTAGAAGGTGAGTTAGAAATAACGAAAGTAGATATAGCGGATGGGAATACGAAATTACCAAATGCAGAGTTTACAATCTACAACGAACAAGGGAAAGAAGTAGTAAAAGGAAAAACAGATGAAAAAGGTGTAGCGAAATTCAAACTACCATACGGAAAGTATACGTATAAAGAAACAATAGCACCAAATGGATATGTAATAAATGAAGAGACGTTCGCATTTGAAATAAAAGAGAATGGAGAAATTATTAAACATATCGTTCAAGATAAGAAAGTAGAAGGCGAGTTAGAAATAACGAAAGTAGATATAGCGGATGGGAATACGAAACTGCCGAACGCAGAATTTACAATCTACAACGAACAAGGGAAAGAAGTAGTAAAAGGAAAAACAAATGAGCAAGGTATAGCGAAATTCAAACTACCATACGGAAAGTACACGTATAAAGAAACAATAGCACCAAATGGATATGTAATAAATGAAGAGACATTCGGATTTGAAATAAAAGAGGATGGAGAAATTATTAAACATATTGTGAAAAATAAGAAAGAAGAAAAGGCATCGTTTCCTTCTAAGCCAAATAAGCCAACACCGAATGGAGAAGTGAAACCTTCTGCTGATGTGAAGCCAATGCAACAACCTAGTACTCATAATGAAGTGCGATTACCAGCTACAGGTGGCATCGGCAATGAATTTACGGTTTTATTTGTTCTAGGACTTGGTTTTATTATTGCAGGAGCTTATGTGTTAAAGATGAAAAATAGAAAAGAAATGTAGAAAAAAACGCCTTGTAATAGAGGCGTTTTTTTAGTATCTCAACTTCATCAACAAACTCTTAATTTCCTCATCTTCCATAAAGAGATCATGGTGTTTCTGGGTAATCTTTGCAAGTGCAACGTCATGGTAGAAAAATTCTGTAAAGAACTTTACGAAAGGTTGTGACATTGTTTTCATCGCTTGCCATGACTCTTGCTCTACACCAGCAAATAAAATTTCACGGTCGTCAACGATGAGCAGTAAGTATCGCTCTAGCGCGTTAGGCTCTTCCGCTGGGATTAGAAAATGCATGTTTTCTAAGTCTGTTTTTACTTTTCCAACTATAAGGGCTTCGGTTTTGACGCCTTGTTTTGCTTTTTCTTCTAATAACGGAAGATATTCTAAAAGGGTATCGTTCCAAGCTGAAATGCGAATTGATTCTTTTGCACTTTCGATGAGCTCTTTACTTTGAACGCGAATAGAAGATTGCATTTTTAAGCTCCATACACGATCATCTGTAAATGATTTTTTCGATATAGTTGTCTCTAATTCTTTAATATTGGATTGAAATTCTGTCGTTAATTTTTCAATTGCTAGCTTGAGTGGTAATGCTGTATACATCTTTTTCTTCTCCGAAACAGAATCCATTACCATTCCTTTATCGATTAGACGTGCAAGCACTTCATATATTTTTGCTTTTGGCACGCCAGAATGCTTCACAATCGTTGTAGCATCTAATGGTTCGTTGCTTGATACGACAACTTCGTAAGCTTGGCTTTCATATTGTGAGAAACCGAATTTTTGTAACATAGTTCCCTCCGAACGAATGAGATTATAGTTTAAGGATAATGAACTATTTGTTTTTGCACAAGTGGTAGTCAGTTTTCTAATTGTATTAAGGTGAGAATTAATTTCAATTTTTTAATTTTATCTATTATACTTAATATAATGATTAATATGATTACAATACAACAAGAAGGGTAATTAACTGTTACGATTTATTTAACCAATTATAACGAAAGTTAATTAAATATATCAGTAAGCCCTGCTAGTCAAGTGATTGGCTAGTAGTGAGGGTTAACTGCGGGCAATCCCTAAAGCTGATTGAACTACAACGTGGCTAGAAATAGCGAGCGTGAATGTCGCGAAAGCAGAAAAAATCAATCAGATGGTGCAAGGTTAAATCCTAAACACTAGAACAATGGGTCTTCCGCCTCGAATCATCTAAGTCAAAATGGATAAGGTGAACGTTCAACGACTATCTCGTATAACTGACGAGAGTACATCACAAGCCTATGGTGGTGGAAAAATCCTCTATCTTTAAGTAGATAAACATATAGTCTGCGCTCATGTGAAAACATGAGAAGTTCATAAGAGAACTGGCTAAGGAATTGCGCCCTTAGTTGAACAAGATACATTTAATTAAATCTATCAAACTTCATTGAAAGTATCGAACATACGTGCTATGTTAGGTTTAATGAGGTGAGAATAATAATGAAATTTTCACGAGTTAGTCAAGTATCAGAATTAACAGGTTTGCATCCGAGTAGTCTAAGGAGAATGCTGGTGGAACACGCTACGATTCAGAAGAACAAATCTTTCATTAAAGGAGTTACATTCTGATGATATTAGCGAAGAAAGTCAGACTGATTCCAACGCCTGAACAAGAGAAAGTGCTTAGAAATCATGCTGGTGCTGCAAGATTTGCTTATAACTATTGTAAAAGAATGAGTGATAGATACTATAAGCTATTTGGAAAATCTGTTTCACAGTTAGCTTTACAGAAACGATTTACAAAGATCAAGAAGCGAAAGAGATATGAGTGGTTAAAAGACATTAATGCACAAGTTCCCAAACAGGCTTCAAAAGATTTTGATACGGCGAGAAAACATTCGTTCAAAAAGTACAAAAATGGTTCTCACACTTCTTATAAATCCAAAAAAGATGTAATCCAAGGATTTTATGCCAATTATGAAAGACTGATTATAGGAAAGAAAGTCGTTCATATTCAGTCTATTGGAGAAGTGAAAACAAGCCAACAACTACCAAGAAACAAAAAACCATCCAATCCAAGAGTTACCTTTGATGGTCGTCACTGGTGGATTAGTGTAGGATTCCAAGAAGACTTTGAATCACAAGAACTAACGAATGAGTCGATTGGTGTGGATGTTGGGTTAAAAGAGTTGTTTGTAGCTTCTAATGGTATGAAAGAACGAAATATAAACAAAGATGCCAAGGTTAAAAAGCTTTTGAAAAGGAAAAAGTCAGCACAAAGAGATATGTCTAGGAGATTTAAAAAAGGTGTGAAAATTCAATCTGCTGGATATGAAAAAGCGAAAGCGGAGCACCTGCGGTTATCTAGGAAAATTATGAATATCCGAAATAACCATATCCATCAAGCAACAGCTAAATTGGTGAAAACCAAACCAATGAGGATTGTTGTGGAAGACTTATCTATTTCGAACCTGTTAAAAAACAAAAAACTATCGAAGGCACTTTCCTTTCAAAAATTAAACTTCTTCTTTCAATGTTTATCATACAAGTGCGAGAAGTACGGCATTGCGTATGAAAAAGCTGATAAATGGTTCGCCTCAAGCAAGATTTGTTCATGTTGCGGCATAAAATACGACCATTCAGTTCAACCAGAAGGACAATGGAGTTTAAAAATACGTGAGTGGTGTTGTGTTTCATGCAATAGCCATCACGATAGGGATGTAAATGCTGCGATAAATTTATCAAGATGGGTAAAATAAATGCTTGATAATAGGAGGTAACGATACTGCCTCGTGTGGAGTGTTATACCCCTCGTCCCTTCGGGGTTGCGAGAACACGATGAAGCACTAACTCGTGTAAATTTGATTGAATTGTATAGATTTAGTTAAGTTTATCGTATCGGGATGCTTGGGGGAAGATGTTAAGAAGTTTACGTTTAAAAATTGCGGTAGTATTTTCGGTACTTATTTCTATGATGTTCGTAATATTAGGTACAGCTATGTATGAATTACAGAAAGAGAAGGAAGTGCGCTCCTTAGACCAGTATTCTCAAAATACGATGGATCTTGTGACAGAGCAACTGACGACATTTGTTCAAAGAACGGATGAAGATATGGGGTATTATGCGAACAGTGAGATGATTCGTAATATGCTTCAAGACGGAGTTACTCCAGAAGAGGAAGCATTTTTGACGAAAGAGTTTTCGGAGTATAAAAAGAATCATCCAGGCATTTTAGACTTATATATTGGTACGAAAGATAAAAAAACATTAAGTGCCAATCTTGCTGAAGGTGGAAAAGTGCCAGAGGGGTATGATCCAACGACAAGACCTTGGTATAAAGACTCAGAAGCTGATGTGAAAACGGTTCACTGGGGACAACCTATGTATGAAATTGCAACAGGTAAGTTAAGCGTGGGAGTTTCTAAAGCAATTACAGCTCACGATGGATCTGTATTAGGTGTTGTGGCGATGGATGTATCGCTCGGAACAATTCAGAAATTACTTCATAATATTCAATACAATAACGGCGGAGAAATGTTTATTATAAATGATAAAAATATGGCTCTTGTTTACCCGGAAAAGATAGGGAAAGATGTTTCGAAAGAGCCACTTGTGCAGAGTTTAAATAAAGATGTAACAAAATATGCTGTCACTACATTAAAAGGTGAAGAGGTAGTTGCATATAGTCAGTCATTTGATTTGATGAAATGGAAGATAGGAATTTTTTATCCGAAAGAAACAATTGATGGGCTATTACATAGTACGAGAAATACAGTCATTATAATGGCATGTATTAGCTTATTCGTTGGAATCGTAGCTTCATACTTGTTTTCACGAAGATTAGCAAGACCACTGCAATTATTAACGAATCACGTTCAAAAAGTAGCAGAAGGTGATTTAACGTTGCAAATGAAAGTGACAAGTAAGGATGAAGTTGGAGAACTGACGAACCATTTTAATCATATGGTTGAACAAATGAATGAAATGGTAAGCAAAATTAAAAATAGTGTATCAACCGTGCAACAATCAACGAATAATCTACATTATTTAACGAATGAAACTGTAGCAGCTAGTAAAGAAGTGTCAGGTGCAATGGATGACGTGAGCGGAGGAGCTTCTACGCTCGCTAATAGTGTAGACGAAGTTTCAGAGCAGCTCGAGAATATGGCGCAGTCAGTGGAACAAATGAATAACTCTGTTGGTGAAATAAAAGGAGTAGCTGGTAAAGCAGAAGAGGCATCTAAGCAAGGATTAAATACGATGCGAAATTTAGTTCGTACGAGAGAACAATCCTCTTCAATTGTCGTTCATACAGAGGAAGCATCTGGAAAGTTAGAGCAAAGAGTTGGATCGATTCAAAATGTTGTAGAGCTTATAAAAGGTATTTCGGATCAAACGAATTTACTTGCTTTAAATGCTTCAATCGAGGCGGCACGTGCGGGTGAACAAGGTAAGGGCTTTGCTGTTGTTGCTGAAGAGGTTCGAAAATTAGCAGAACAATCAAAAGAAGCAACAGTAGAAATTGCGACGATGATTGGTGATGTGCAAGTAGAGGTAAGACGAGTTGTAGAAGTTGTAAGTAAATTAAAAGATATTGCGGATATACAAAATAATGTTACGACAGAAGCAGAGGCGGAGTTCCGCACAATTATGTCAGTTGTTAATACCATCAGTACTTCAGTGGAACAAATTGTAGAAGAGGTACATAACATTGGTCATGAACAAGGAGAAATTACAGCGGTCATGCATACAATTGCTGGTACGAGTCAAGAAAGCGCAGCTGTTTCGGAAGAAGTAAATGCTGCAACTGAATCACAAGTGAATCATCTAGAAAAGGTAGCTCATACGATGGAAAGCTTGACGGAGCATATGAGAGACTTGGAAAGATTGGTTGAGCAATTTAAAATAGAGGAATAACAAATTAGTAAAATGATGCGTATTTCGGTAAAATAGATAATGGATATATAAGAAGCAATTATAGGAGGAAGACTACTATGGCAATTGTTGACGTATCGATTATTCCAGTAGGAACAGGTAATCCAAGTGTTAGTGAATATGTAGCAGAAGTACAAAAGGTGCTAGAGAAAAATGCAGATCGCGTGAAGTATCAATTAACACCAATGAATACAATTATTGAAGGAGATCTTCCTGTCATTCTAGAAGTTATTCAACAAATGCATGAAGTTCCATATACGAAAGGTGCACAGCGCGTTGCAACAACAATTCGTATCGATGATCGTCGTGATAAAGTAAGCACAATGGAGAAGAAATTAAACTCTGTTCGATCAAAATTATAAAGAAAAGCAGCGATTTTCGCTGCTTTTTTCATATAGGAGGTAATAAGATGAGCGAAAAGTTTAACGAACAGTTTGACGGGTTGTTAGAGAAATACACGGAACTATTACTTGGAGAGAGCAATGAAGAGAGAAAAGAACAGGTACAGAAGTGGGCACTGTATTCTTACATAGCGAAGACGATGCCAGCTTTAGTGAAGCACTGGAATGAGACGTATCCCGATGCGAAAGAAGAGATGGTGCAGTTAATTACACATATTAAAAGGCTGAATGAAGAGAAGAGAAATGAACAATAAAAAAAACTTGGGATAAATATAATCTCAAGTTTTCTGTATTAATATCCTCATATAATTTACATGGAATATAAAGGATTTTATAAGCATGTCGAATATTTTCGGCATGCTTATTTTGTGCCTATTAAACTCTATTTTTCTAAATGTCGAAAAATATTTCAGGCATATTTATAAGCGAGAATATAGGTTTTTAAATGTTTTTATAGTATTTTATAAATTATCTAAATAATTATTTGTATCCAATAATTTTAAACAATGATATAATTTCGAAGAGGGGTAAAAAACAGATAAATTAAGTCATAGGGGTGAATTACATGGAACAATTAATGCGAAATTCGTTTCTTTTCTTATCTAAAAATAAAGCGCTAACAAAACTGGCTAAAAAGTACGGTTTACGCTTTGGTGCAGGTCGCTTTGTCGCAGGGGAGACAATTGAATTAGCGACAGCAGCTATTAAACAATTAAACAAGCAAGGACTTTGTGTAACAATCGATTATTTAGGGGAGTTCGTTGATAATGAAGCGGAAGCAAATGAAATGGCTAACCAATCGATTGAAGCAATCCGTGCTATTGGAAGAGAAGGTTTGGATTCGCAACTTTCTTTAAAGATGACTTCTATGGGATTAGATATCTCTGATGAAATTGTAATGAACAATATGCGCCGCATTTTAGAAGCTGCAAAAGAAAATGGTGTATTCGTTACAATTGATATGGAAGATTATACACGTTGCGGAAAGACAATCGATATCTTTAAACAATTAAAATCTGAGTACGATAATATCGGTACTGTTATTCAAGCTTACCTATATCGTACAGAAAAAGATATTGAGGATTTAAATGCTTATAATCCTAATTTACGTCTTGTAAAAGGGGCTTATAAAGAACCTGAAGAAGTGGCATTCCCAGACAAGAAAGATGTAGATGAAAATTATAAAAAGATTATTAAAATGCACTTATTAAATGGAAATTATACTGCAATTGCTTCACATGACGAAGCGATTATTGAATATACGAAAAAACTTGCCGAAGAACACAATATTCCAAGGGATCAATTTGAATTCCAGATGTTATATGGTATTCGCAATGAGCGTCAACTTGAGCTAGTAAAAGAAGGTTACAAAATGCGTGTTTACGTACCTTATGGAAACGACTGGTATGGCTACTTCATGCGTCGTCTAGCAGAGCGTCCAGCAAACGTTGCGTTCGTATTAAAAGGTATGGTTAAAAAATAACCAAGGAGAAAATACTCCTTGGTTATTTTAATTGCTGAAATGCGTAATGTGCCATTTTCTTCGTATCAGGATACAGTTGCTTGCGAGTAGAAGATAATACAACATTAATGACGCGTTTACCGTCTTTCTCATCCACTGTTACGACAGTATATTTTCCGAGTGCTGATAGACCGCTTTTACTTCCAATTGCATATGGATCGTCATATAGTTCTTCTCGTCCATAGTTTGCAATCTTTGGAGAGCGTTCTGAAGTATGTAGAGTTGTACGCGTTGAATTCATATATTCTAAAACAACTGGGTACTTTAATGCTTCTTTCGTAATTATAGCAATGTCATATGGTGATACTTTGTTTCCTAGTGCATCAGCACCACTTGCGTTTTTGAAAGTCGCATGCTTTGTACCAAGTTCCTTCGCTCTAGCATTCATCATTTTTACAAATTCATTTTTTGATCCTGCGATATGTTCTGCGATGGATTCAGCTATTGGATCTGCACTAATGATAAGCATCAGTTTTAATGCCTCATCACGTTTTAACTTTTCCCCAGCACGAAGTTTAATTTTCTTACTTTGACTTTCTGTTTTAATTGCGTTCTCTGTAACTGTAATTTCCTCATCCTCTTTTACATTCTCTAGTAAAAGAAGCGTTGTCATCATTTTGGCTATACTAGCCGGATAAGAGCGTTCGTCTTCTCGTTTGCCATACAAAATTTCACCTGTGTCTGCATCGATTGTAATCCCGTATTGCCCAGTGATGCTAGGTTGATCGGCTCTTACAGCTTGTTGTCTTTGTGCGTAAGAGAAGAAAATCATCCCTGTAAATAGTGTGGCAATCATTACAATCATAACTATTGTTCGTTTCATTATAATTCCCTCATTTGTTACAAATAAATTGGGCAGAAAAAGCAGCCATTACCCATTATGCCACGTTCTCTGCCCAAAAATATAGCGTTATTTTTCGCCCATATTATGCTTCTTATATTGTTGGTTATTACCTTGACGTCCTTTTTCCACGCCTCGATCAGTTGGTCCAGCGTTTCCTGTCACACTTGCTGCGCTAATTCCAGCCTTTGAAGGGTTCTTCTTAAGTTTTGCCATATATATTCCTCCAGTTTCGTCAGATTATAAAAAGGGAAAGTGTATTTTAGTGAAGAAAATACATATATAGCATGGGCAAATAAAAGAAAAATATTTATTTCAGAAAATTTTATCAATAAATATATTGCGAAAATTTAAACAGTATCATATATTTATTAGTAGAGGCTCACTCATTGATTGCGACTTATGTCGAAAAATTGAATGAGCATTCATTCAAGAATAGGGGGAGAATTGGATGTTCCAAATTAAAAAGGCTGCTGTTCTAGGTTCAGGCGTAATGGGTTCAGGAATTGCGGCACACTTAGCTAATATTGGTATTCCGACATTATTGCTTGATATTGTACCACCTGCGCTTACGCAAGAAGAAGAAGCGAAGGGACTTACATTAGAACATAAAAGTGTGAGAAATCGTTTTAGTAATACGGCACTACAAAAACTATTAAAGCAAAAACCAGCTCCTCTGACAGTGAAAGGAAATTTAGCACTGATTGAAGCAGGTAACTTAGAAGATGACCTTGAGCGTCTAGCTGATGTAGATTGGATTATTGAAGTAGTAGTTGAAAACTTAGATATTAAAAAGAAACTATTTGAAAAAGTAGATGCTGTTCGTAAACCGGGTTCTATCGTAAGCTCGAATACGTCAGGCATTTCAGTTGAAAAAATGGCAGAAGGTCGTTCAGACGACTTCCAGAAACACTTCTTAGGCACACACTTTTTTAACCCACCACGATATTTAAAACTTCTAGAGGTAATACCGACGAAAGAAACTGATCCACAAGTATTAAGCTTCATGAAACTATTTGGCGAAGACGTTCTTGGAAAAGGCGTTGTTATCGCGAAAGACACACCAAACTTTATTGGAAACCGCATCGGTACGTACGGTTTATTAGTAACTCTTCAAGAGATGGTAAAACGCGGCTATAGCATTGGGGAAGTTGATTCTGTAACAGGCCCACTTATTGGTCGTCCGAAGAGCGCAACGTTCCGTACATTAGATGTTGTCGGTTTAGATACATTTGTACACGTTGCAAATAACGTATATGAAAACGTACAAGAAGAAGAGCGCGATGTATTTAAAGTACCAGCTTTCATGCATGACATGCTTGATAAAAAATGGCTTGGAAGCAAAACAGGTCAAGGCTTCTTCTTAAAACAAGGAAAAGAAATTCTAGAATTAAATCCAGAAACAATGGAGTACGAAGCTCGCAAAAAATTAAAAGCTGCATCGATCGAGTTAAGTAAACAAGAAAAAGGTTTATCGAATAAATTGAAAGCGCTTGTATACGCGAAAGACCGCGCAGGAGAGTTGTTATGGAACATCATTACACCAACTCTTTTATACTCTGCAAAACTTCATAAAGAAATTGCTGACGATATCGTTGCAATTGACCAAGCGATGAAGTGGGGCTTCGGCTGGGAGCAAGGACCGTTTGAAGTTTGGGATGCAATCGGCGTTGAAAAGTCCGTTCAAAAGATGGAAGAAAACGGCGTAGTTGTTCCGGCTTGGGTGAAAGAAATGTTAGAGAAAGGTTTCACTACTTTCTACAAACATGATAACGGAGATAGCTACTATTACGATAATGGCGAATATAAGCTAATCGAACGTAATAAAAAAGCAATTTCTCTTAAGCAATTAAAAGCGAAAAATGGCGTATTAAAGAAAAATAGCGGAGCGAGCTTAATTGATTTAGGCGACGGCATCCTTTGCTTAGAATTCCATTCGAAGAGCAATGCAATCGGTATGGATATTACGCAAATGATTAACTACGCTGTTGATGAAGTAGAAAAGAATTATAAAGGTCTTGTTATCGGTAACCAATCGAAGAACTTCTGCGTTGGTGCGAACTTAGCAATGATCTTAATGGAAGCACAAGACGACAACTACTTTGAAATTGAGTTAGTTGTGAAAAACTTCCAAGATGCAATGATGAAAATTAAATACTCTTCTAAGCCAGTTGTAGCAGCGCCATATGGTATGACGCTTGGCGGAGGTACAGAAGTTTGCTTACCAGCAGCGAGCATTCAAGCTTCTAGTGAAACGTATATGGGCTTAGTAGAAGTTGGTGTTGGCTTAATCCCTGGCGGAGGCGGTAATAAAGAGCTATACATTAAACACTTAAATAAAATGGCAAATGGCGTAGAGTTCGATCTACAAAAAGTTGCAAATAAAGTGTTCGAAACAGTCGCAATGGCGAAAGTTTCAACTTCAGGACAAGAAGCGGTTTCTCATAACTTCTTAGGTGATAAAGACGGTATTAGTGTGAATGGTGATCACTTACTATACGATGCGAAACAGAAAGCACTTGCTTTATATGAAGCTGGTTATAAAGCACCGATTCGTAAAAAGATACCGGTTGTTGGTGAAACAGGATATGCAACTCTTGCACTTGGTGCAGAAGCAATGCATTTATCTGGTTACATTTCAGAGTACGACCTTCATATTGCGAAGAAACTTGCATATGTCATCGCAGGCGGAAAAGTGCCGTACGGAACAGAAGTTGATGAGCAGTATTTATTAGATGTAGAACGTGAAGCATTTATTAGCTTAGTAAGTGAGATGAAATCACAAGCAAGAATGCAGCACATGCTTGTAAAAGGAAAGCCATTACGTAACTAATAACGAGGGGAGATATCGTTCATGAGAGAAGCTGTCATTGTTGCGGGAGCAAGAACACCAATTGGAAAAGCAAAGAGGGGTTCATTAAAAACAGTTCGTCCTGACGATTTAGGGGCGTTAGTAGTAAAGGAAACGTTAAAGCGTGCGAATTATGAAGGGCCAATCGATGATTTAATTTTCGGTTGTGCGATGCCAGAAGCAGAGCAAGGTTTAAATATGGCTCGTAATATCGGCGGATTAGCAGGACTTTCTTACGATGTTCCAGCTATTACAATTAACCGTTACTGTTCTTCAGGTTTACAAAGTATCGCTTACGGAGCAGAGCGCATTATGCTTGGTCACTCGGAAGCGGTATTATCAGGCGGAGCGGAATCAATGAGTTTAGTTCCCATGATGGGGCACGTTGTTCGTCCGAATAGTCGCCTTGTAGAAGCAGCTCCAGAATATTATATGGGTATGGGACATACAGCAGAGCAAGTTGCTGTGAAATATGGAATTTCTCGTGAAGAGCAAGATGCATTTGCAGTAAGAAGTCATCAACGCGCTGCGAAAGCATTAGCTGCAGGGAACTTTGCTGATGAAACAGTACCTGTAGATGTAACGTTACGTACTGTTGGAGCAAATAACAAACTGCAAGAAGAAACAATCACTTTCACGCAAGACGAAGGTGTAAGAGCTGAAACGACGCTAGATATTTTAGGTAAATTACGTCCAGCATTTAACGTTCGCGGTTCTGTAACAGCTGGTAATTCTTCACAAATGAGTGACGGTGCAGCATCTGTACTATTGATGGATCGTGAAAAAGCAGTGAGCGATGGCATGAAGCCACTTGCGAAATTCCGTTCATTTGCAGTAGCGGGTGTACCACCAGAAGTAATGGGAATCGGCCCAATCGCAGCAATTCCAAAAGCGTTAAAACTAGCTGGCTTAGAGCTATCTGATATCGGCCTATTTGAACTAAATGAAGCATTCGCTTCACAATCGATCCAAGTTATTCGTGAACTTGGTTTAGATGAAGAAAAAGTAAACGTAAACGGCGGTGCAATCGCACTTGGACATCCACTTGGCTGTACAGGAGCAAAACTAACACTATCTCTTATTCACGAAATGAAACGCCGCAACGAACAATTCGGTATCGTAACAATGTGTATCGGCGGCGGAATGGGAGCAGCGGGAGTATTTGAATTACTATAAAAAAAGTGGAAGCGGCTCGTTCAGAATGTGAGGGGGATGGAGCTTCAGACGTAGAGGCGCTCTTTGCCTCGCAGGAAGAAGCGAAGCCACCGAACATTCTAGCCGCTGGAACTGGATTAGATAAAAAGTGCAGGTGGCTTGCTCAGAACAGGAGGGCGTTGGAAGCCCTGACGAAGAGGCGCTTTTTGCCTCACAGGAAGGGGTGAAACGACCGACTGTTCTAGCCACCGGAACTGGATTATAAAAAAAGTGGAAGCGGCTCGCTCAGAACGAGACGTCACCAATGCAAAGAATGGAAGCAACAAAGGTTTATAAAAAATAAACGGGAGAGCCAGCTTCTTTCAAAATGAGAGAAGCGGCTTATGAAAATATGAAGGAGGAAATTTTCATGGAAAAAACAGTAGGAAGTGCGGTTAAAGGCGGTAGCTTTTTAGTAGATGAGATTACGATTGATCAAGTGTTTACGCCAGAAGATTTTTCATCTGAGCATAAAATGATTGCAAAAACGACAGAGGACTTTATCGTAAATGAAGTTCTTCCAGAGCTTGAATATTTAGAGCAACATGAGTTTGATCGTTCTGTTCGTCTTTTAAAAGAAGCTGGGGAACTTGGTTTATTAGGCGCTGACGTACCAGAAGAGTACGGCGGAATTGGTCTTGATAAAGTAAGCTCAGCGTTAATCGCAGAGAAATTCTCTCGCGCTGGTGGCTTTGCAATTACTCACGGTGCTCACGTAGGTATCGGATCTTTACCAATCGTATTATTCGGTAACGAAGAGCAAAAGAAAAAGTATTTACCATTACTTGCAACTGGTGAAAAATTAGCTGCATACGCATTAACAGAGCCAGGTTCAGGATCTGACGCATTAGGTGCAAAAACAACGGCACGTTTAAATGCAGAAGGTACACATTACGTATTAAATGGTGAAAAACAGTGGATTACAAACTCTGCATTCGCTGACGTATTTATCGTATACGCAAAAATTGATGGAGAGCACTTCTCAGCATTTATCGTAGAGAAAGACTACGCTGGTGTATCTACAAGCCCAGAAGAAAAGAAAATGGGTATTAAATGTTCTTCAACTCGTACGTTAATTTTAGAAGATGCGTTAGTACCGAAAGAAAACTTACTTGGTGAAATCGGTAAAGGTCATATTATCGCATTCAACATTTTAAATATTGGTCGTTATAAATTAGGTGTTGGTACAGTTGGGTCTGCGAAACGTGCAGTAGAAATTTCAGCACAATATGCAAACCAACGTCAACAGTTCAAGCAACCAATCGCTCGTTTCCCATTAATTCAAGAGAAACTTGCGAATATGGCAGCAAAAACATATGCAGCTGAAAGCTCTGTATATCGTACAGTAGGCTTATTCGAAAGCCGAATGAGCACATTATCTGAAGAAGAAGTAAAAGACGGTAAAGCAGTAGCAGCTTCTATCGCTGAATATGCAATCGAGTGCTCTTTAAACAAAGTATTCGGTTCTGAAGTACTAGACTATACAGTAGATGAAGGTGTTCAAATTCACGGTGGTTACGGATTTATGGCAGAGTACGAGATTGAAAGAATGTATCGCGATTCTCGTATTAACCGTATTTTCGAAGGAACGAATGAAATTAACCGCCTAATCGTACCAGGTACGTTCTTACGTAAAGCGATGAAAGGTGAATTACCACTTCTTCAAAAAGCACAAAAATTACAAGAAGAGTTAATGATGATGATGCCAGAAGAAGTAGGCGATGAGCCATTAGCACTTCAAAAATATTTAGTAAATAACGCGAAGAAAATCGGCTTAATGGTAGCTGGATTAGCTGCTCAAAAATACGGTAAAGCATTAGATAAAGAGCAAGAAATTCTTGTGAATATCGCTGACATCGTAAGCAACTTATACGCAATGGAATCAGCTGTTCTTCGTACAGAAAAAGCAATTAAAACAACTGGTCTTGAAAAGAATAAACAAAAAGTGTTATACACTGAAGTATTCTGCCAAGAAGCATTCAACGAAATTGAAGCACATGCGAAAGAAACACTTATCGCAGTTGAAAACGGCGACATGCTGCGCATGATGTTATCATCATTACGTAAATTAACTCGCCACACACCACTTAACGTAATTCCGAAGAAACGTGAAATCGCTGCGAAAATTTTAGAAGATGAGCGTTATACAGTTTAATACCTTTAAAGAACAGTAGTCGTTTATACGGCTACTGTTCTTTTTTCTGAAAAAATGAAATTTTTAGTGACATAAAACTAATACCATTAGTATAATAAAACTAATAGTGTTAGTTTTCGTGAAGAGGGAGATGGGAATATGAGAATGATGCATGAAAAAACGGTATATCAATTGTCATTTTTGCCAAGAGTGTTTCCTGTGAATTGTTACTTTGTGGAGGAAGAAGATGGTTTAACTTTAATTGATGCTGCTTTACCATATAGCGCAAAAGGAATTTTACAGGCGGCTGAGAAAATAGGAAAACCAATTACGAATATTGTATTAACACATGCGCATGATGATCACATCGGTGCATTAGACGCATTAAAGGAAGTACTTCCTTATGTTCCAGTCTACATTTCTAAGCGGGACGCAAAGCTGTTAGAAGGAGATACGACGTTACAAAAGGATGAACCAAATACGCCAATAAAAGGCGGTGTACCTAAAAAGATAAAAACGGTACCTGATATTTTATTAGAAGATGGTGACCGAGTTGGATCGCTGCTTGCTATTATGACACCGGGACATACACCGGGCTCCATGTCGTTTCTTGATATAAGAAATAAAGCTCTTATTGTTGGGGATGCATTTCAAACAAGAGGAGGTACGGCTGTTTCGGGACAAATGAAATTTTGGTTTCCGTTTCCTGCGATGGCAACGTGGAGTAAAGAAATATCATTACAAAGTGCAGAGAAGTTAAGAGAATATGAGCCGTCCTTGCTTGCGGCAGGGCATGGGAAAATGATAAACGATCCAGGGGCTGTCATAGAGCTTGCTATTAAGGAAGCGAAGCGAAATATAGAAAGTAGAAAAGAGGGGTAATTTATGTCACCGAGAATCGGACTTACATTACCGAAAATTGTAGAAACAGCAGCAGAAATAGCAGATGCAAATGGAATACAAGAAGTAACGTTAGCTTCATTAGCGCAAAGGTTAGGGATACGTTCTCCCTCACTATATAATCATGTAAAAGGGTTACAAGATGTACGGAAACATCTTGGTATTTACGGAATCAAACAGCTGTATAACAAACTGGAAGAAGCGGCCGAGGGTAAACGGATGGATGAAGCAATTCATGCTTTAGGAGAAGCGTATGTAGCATTCGTACGCAAACATCCTGGACTATATGAAGCAACCTTTTTACGAGATGAAGAAGTAAGAAAAGCAGGCGACGGAATTGTAAAGCTTTGTCTTCAAGTTTTACAACAGTATGGCTTAGAAGGGGAGAATGCACTTCATGCGACACGTGGATTTAGAAGCATTTGTCACGGATTTGCGTCGATTGAACAGCAGGGTGGATTTGGTTTGCCGTTAGATCTGGATACGAGTTTACATGTATTGTTGGAAACGTTTATTAAAGGATTACATGTTATGCGAAAGTGAATAGGAAGCGGGATAATTAAAAACCTTAGAAGCGATTCTAAGGTTTTTTAGTGCGTATGATTCCTGAATAATGGTAGGTGAAATTGGAAGATTAAAGATTTAGTTCGTCATTGTTAAAAATAGTTTACATCATGTTAAAAATAAATTACAATTAAAATATAGAAAATAATGTAAAAAGGAGAGGTTATGAAACAGAGTGGAATTTTACAAAATAATCTCGTTGTACTTAGAGCAGAAAAACGCTGGTCACAAACTGATTTAGCGAACAAAGCAGGGGTAAGTAGACAAACGATCGCCTCAATTGAAGCGAATCGTTACAATCCATCTTTAATTTTAGCTTTTGAAATTGCACATATTTTAGGTAAGGAGTTTCATGAAGTTTTTCAATATAAAATAGAGGGGGAAACGGAATGAGCGTTGTAATAGGGATCATAATCTCAGTAGCGGGACTAATAGGTGTTTTATATTCCACACGTTTTCAGAAGAATGAGGGGGAAGATGAAAGAGGCGAGCATATTACAGGGAATGCCGCTAAAATTTCATTATTTGTATTTTTATTTCTATATTTAGTTATCTTTTTAATCGGGAATCTATATTCGTTAACAGGCGAACAGTATAAATTGGCAAATGCATTTTTATTAGCTGGAGTGCTTTGTTCGTATGCTTTAACTATCGTAGTTTTGAAAAGAAGATATTAGATGAGAAAGAGCCTCTAGTGGTTTAGAGGCTCTTTTTTGTTAAATGATATTATTTAGCTGGTTTGAAAAATGTAAATATCGCTAAGAAAAAGCAAACGAAACTGAATGCGATGGGATCTTGATAGGGACTAGGCTCAGAGCCCTTTTGGATTCCTGTAAGGAAGTCGTGTGTTTTCATGTTTATTGCTCCTTTATATAAGAATACTTTTAATGAAACTAATACTTACTAATAGAGTTGCACTAATAAACAATAGGAAAAATGTAGTGTTACGATTTTTGTAATTGTTAAGTGCTATAAATAGAAAGCAAATGAGAAATAACATATGTAAAGGAATAGAAGTGAGTAATGGCTTTAAAGTTAATATATCAATCAACAATTTTATATACAGAATTGCATAAACCATTAAGAAGATAATTTTAAAATATTTTTGCATAAGCACACCTACCTACTATGATTTGTTTTGAGATACTATCGTTAGTGTAAGGTGACCTTTTGAAAATTTGTATTTTTCTGTAATTATAACATTTTTCTGTATTTATAAATAGATGTGAAATGTAAGAAGGCTTTTTCATGAATACGATTTAAAAAGAACAGAATACTAAAGAAGAATGAAAGAAGAAAGGTAGGAGTATCCTATGCAAAACTTAACAGAGCTTGAAGTAGAAAACTTACGTCATTTAATTGGTGGACACGCAACAATTATTAACAAGTTGGAGCAGTATGCACAGACGTGTACGGATCCACAACTGAAACAAATGCTACAAAAAGATGCGCAAGATGCACGAAATACGAAACAACAATTAATGACTTTCTTAGGATAGGAGGAAGCGAAAGATGAATGAAAAAGATATGGTAAATGATTATTTAGCAGGATTAAATGCAAGTTTAACAAGTTATGCAAATTATATTGCTCAGTCTGATAATGAACAGTTACACCAAACGTTAATCCAAATTCGTAATCAAGATGAAATGCGCCAACGTAATATGTATGAGTATGCAAAGCAAAAGAGTTATTACAAACCGGCAGCACCTGCAAATCCGATGATTGTACAGCAATTAAAAAGCCAATTAAGTGCGGAATAACAGGAAAAAGAAAACGAGCGAATCTATTCGCTCGTTTTCTTTTTGTATATGTCAATAAATACATAATAAATATTTTTCCAGTTGTAACAAATATGACGAAAATGGAATATAACAATTCACAAAAAGGACAAAAACTTTGCTCAATATTTCGCAAAGTATCCATGGTTTCTATCGTGGGAACCTCTATAATTAGGAGTGTAAGGAACAAAAGAAATAGATTATATGATCAATTAGGAGAGATTGCTATGAAAAGACATACAAGAAAAATTGCAATTATCGGTACTGGATTAGTTGGATCAAGTTGTGCATATTCCATTGTCAATCAAGGCATTTGCGAAGAGCTATTATTAATTGATATAAATCATGAACGTGCAGTTGGGGAAGCAATGGATTTATCACACTGCATTAACTTTACAAATACAAGAACAAAAGTATATGCAGGAAGCTATGAAGACTGCAAAGATATGGACATCGTTATTATTACAGCAGGACCAGCACCAAAGCCAGGACAAAGTCGCTTAGATACTTTAGGAGCGAGTGCAAAGATTATGGAAAGTGTTGTTGGCGGCGTAATGGAAAGTGGATTTGATGGTATTTTCTTACTTGCATCAAACCCAGTTGATATTATTACATATCAAGTGTGGAAATTATCTGGATTACCTAGAAATCGTGTGATCGGTACTGGTACATCACTAGATTCTTCTCGCTTACGAACAATTTTATCTGAAATGTTACATGTAGATCCTCGTAGTATTCATGGGTATTCATTAGGAGAACATGGTGATTCTCAAATGGTTGCTTGGTCACACGTAACTGTTGGTGGAAAACCAATTCTGCAAATATTAGAAGAACAAAAAGAACGATTTGGTGAAATAGATTTAGATGAAATCGTTGAGAAGACTGCAAAAGCCGGATGGGAAATTTATAAACGAAAAGGTACTACTTATTACGGAATCGGAAATTCTCTAGCATATATTGCAAACTCAATCTTTAACGATGATCACCGTGTCATTGCTGTATCAGCTATTTTAGATGGTGAGTATGGTGAATATGATATTTGTACAGGAGTGCCAGCTATTATTACTAGAGATGGTATAAGAGAAATTGTAGAACTAAATTTAACAGAGGATGAAGAATCTCGATTCGCAAAATCAAACGACATTTTACGTGATTATATGAAAACAATTGGTTACTAACTTATAGAAGAAGGTGAAACAAATGAAGGAATATATAATGTCTCGTGTATTTAAAGCATCAGCTGGAATCGCACAAGGTATTTTCGTATCCCTTGGAATTGGTTTACTAATCGAAAATATAGGAAGAATTGTTGATATTCCGTTGCTTATTACAATCGGAGTTGTTGCAAAATCACTTATGGCACCAGCCATTGGTGCTGGAATTGCTTTTATGCTCGGTGCAAACGGTCTTGTAATCTTCTCAGCTATGGTAGCTGGAGCAATTGGTGCCGGATCCATTTCAATTACTGAAGCAGGTCTAATTATTAAAACAGGTGAGCCAATCGGTGCATTATTAACAGCGACTTTAGCTGTATATATTGGTAAACGTTTAAGTGGAAAAACTGCGTTAGATATGATGCTCGTTCCATTTGCGGCAATATTAGGTTCTGGTTTAGTCGGTATTTGGTTATCTCATAATATTACTCCTGTTTTAAATGCAGTTGGAGCATTCATTAAAGATAGTTCAGCTGGTAGCCCGTTTATCGCTTCTATCGTCATTGCAGTCGTTTGGGGACTATTACTTATCTCTCCAGCTTCATCAGCTGCGTTAGCGATCGCACTTAGCTTAGATGGTGTTGCAGGTGGTGCTGCTCTTGCAGGCTGCGTTGCTCAGTTTATCGGATTCTCTGTCATCTCAGCGAAAGAAAATAATTTAGGTGGCATATTAGCTCAAGCACTTTGTACTCCGAAAGTACAGTTGCCAAATATCACTAAAAATCCAATGATTCTCGTCCCAACTGTCGTCGCCAGTGCGATAGTTGGTCCAGTATCCGCATTAATTTTCCAACTGGAAGCAGGAAAAGAAATTGCAGGTCTTGGATTAAGTTCTCTTATCGCACCAATTAATTTAATTTCCAGCGAAGGATGGGAAGTTGTCCCAGCGATGGTAATCACTTATATCGTCATTCCAGTAGCTGTTTCTTATATACTTTACATTGCTCTTAAAAAAGCAGGTCGTATTCACTCTGGTGATATGACTGTACCGCAATCTTAACTTGAAAATCTCCTTTTATATAGAGAAAAGCAGACTGAGAAGCCACAGTCTGCTTTTTACATTTTATGATTTTGTTTTACTGGAACACGTACGGTTTCTTTTGCTAATAAAAGCTGAACGCCGAAGTAGAGTATGCTTGCAAGCGTCATTCCAGAAATGGCGTCTACAAATGCGTGTTGCTTCGTAAATAGCGTTGATAAAATAATAAGCGTACCGAAGAAGGTAAGAATGTAATATTCAAAAGCATGTTGTTCTCTACGTCTAAAGGCAGCTAACATAATGATAAAGGTAGTAAGAACGTGAATGCTAGGGAAACAGTTCACCGGTTGATCGATACTATAAATATAGCGGACTAGTTCGGAAAATACGTCTGTTCCAACGACGGTTGGACGTGGTACAGTTGTTTGCCAAAAATAATAAATAGAAAAACAAGCAAGTTTTCCAAGAATGATACTACTTAAAGTGACATAATATTGTTTTCGATCTGCAAAGCAGTAATAAATAAGTGCGCCGTATAAGTAAGGAAACCAAATTAAATAAGGAATAATAAATGCTTTCACAAATGGAATCCAATCATCTACTACAGTTGTGACATCTACTGCGTGTACAGTCGATTTATTTAATACATCGTAAAGGGGACTTACGAGTACGAGTAGAAGTATATAACTTAACGGAAGAAAAGATGAAAGTTTAAATTTCTTCATGATAATCTCCTATGTTTAGTAATGTAAGTAAATTCAATTGATTATAATATAGAAACGCAATTTGGGCTATCGATTTTACTTACATTTTCTTGAATGAACCTTACGTTTTTGTCACTTGACTGAAAAGAAGAGGAGGGTGCTAAATGAAGCGTTTATCGTATTTCTTAGTTTTTATATTCATATGCCTAGTCGGTGCTGGGTGTGCAAAGGATAAAGAAGGAGAGAAATTAGAATATAACGGAAGAGCACTCGTAATTGGAGTTGTTGGAGAAAAACCGAAAGATACGTTTAGGAATGTAAAGTTTGAGGAAATAAAGTTAGAGGAACTGGAAAAGAAATCTAAGGAAGTAGATGGTTTTCTAATAATGAAAGATCACTTTCAAGAAGCCTCAACAGAGCAATATAAAAATGTATTTTCATCACTAAAGAAACCAGTATTTTTTATCGGTTTACAAGATAAATCATATTCGATTTTTATTACAAAAGGGATAGAGTATAACAGTGCCCGAAAAGATGTAAATGCGATGTATACGCAAGGGTTTGCAAATATCGGAAGTGGTGAAGGACAACAATGGGCAGTTGGTTTATCTAATGGCGGAAATACAGAAGAAAGTATTCATAATATGTATATCGTCGTATTTCAAACAATTGCAGATTATTTGAATAGATGAGGAAGAAGCCTGTAAACAAGGTTTCTCCTTTATTTTGCATTCAGGAATTGGTTATATAATGGTCCAAATGATTCCATTTTTATGAGGTTACTAGTAGGGCTTTTTTATTAACAGTAATTCCTCAATATACACGAAATATGCAAATATGCATATTGTATTTATTTGGAATTTTTTTATGTTAAAATTAAATATAGAGATTTTTATATGTAATGAACTAAAATTAGAAATATCCAATGAATTTTGAGAGGTGTTACATGTTTAAAAATAAGAAATTAATTCGATTCGGTCTAACATTACTTGTATGTTTATTTGTAATTGATTTTACAATCAGTTATTTTCAAACATATCTTGAATCAGCGGCAGGTATTAAATGGGCAGTATCAGAAACTTGGAGAACTATTTTGTTAGATGCCCCTGAAAGTATATTGGTTATTTTAGGCGCAATTGCTTTATATGATTTCACAAAAGAAACATCGCCAAAAGACGCATCTATTTAAATGCGTCTTTTTTATTTCATGCAATTAGCAATTTTGTGGATGGTAGTCTTGCTATCAATGATAGAGCATTATGCCATACAATGAAGATAATATTAGAAATTTATGGGGATGATTACGTTGAGGGAATTTTTAATTAGTTATGCTGCAAGCCTGCTTACTTTTACTATTATATGGTTCTTAATACCGTATATTTCGGATCCTAGTTATTCTAACGAGAATGGTTTACCTAACATAGTTGGATTTATTGTAATTCTCATCATATTTGGTAGTGTATTAGATCTTGTAGCTTGCCTAATTGGAGAAGTGTTATACAGGAACATAAAACAATGTAGGAAGTTTCGAGTTGGAATTCCTGTATTTATTGGACTATCTCTTATCTATATATTTATACTCTCTCTTTTTACTATTACTAGTGCATATGCTTCTAGTTTAGTTGCACCTATTATTATGGGTTCCTTAGCTTTTTATGTAGTACGTAGAAAAATATAATTAACCTCAGCTAACGATAATGATGTAAATAAGCTAGTGGCGATTCCGCAAAGAGTTTAAATAAACTACGAAAAAGTAGAAAAGTATACATTTCTGCTTTAATAAAGGATACGTTTACCTTTAGATTGATGATAAAAAAGAAGTGCTCCTGTTTCTAAGCAAGGGCACTTCTTTTTATATTTCAGTCAGTAATTTGAATTTCATATTCTCAGGAGCAGTTACTTTTGCTTTATTGATGATAGGCTTAATAACTTTTTTATGGGCTCACTACTACGGTCAAAATCGTTAGTTCCTTTCATCTGTACGCCTTTGTCATGTAAAGTGTTTCCGGGTTTTGTGACTATAGGCTGAACTGGTTAAATAAACGTTTGTTTAAGATGTATGTTCGGCAGGAAGAAAACGATGCAGCTCAAGGGTTAATAAAGAAAAAAGGAAATTAATCAAACGTTTGTTTAAGATGTATGTTCGGTAGGAAGAAAGCGATACAGCTCAAGGGTTAACAAAGAAAAAAGGGGAGTTAATCAAACGTTTGTTTAAGATATATGTTCGGAGAGTGATAAGAGAAGAATCTAAAAAAATTTATATATTTATTTTTCCTTAACAAATGGCGGAAAAATAAGAAAAATTTGCAGGATTATTAAAAATTATCACGAAATAAGTAAAAGTTTAGCGAATAATCGTTTGAAATAATAAAACGTTTTCTATATGATAAAGGTAAAGGTTAGTAAAAAAGTAGGTGAATTTATGACAGTAACATTTTATTCATATCCAAAGTGTGGCACATGTCAAAAAGCAAAGAAATGGTTTGAGGCAAACGATGTAGCATATGAGATGATTCATATTGTTGAAAATCCACCATCAAAAGAAGATTTACGTAATTTACATGAAAAAAGTGAATTACCATTAAAAAAATTCTTTAATACAAGTGGAATGCGTTACCGTGAACTTGGTCTGAAAGATAAGTTAAAAGATGCAAGTGAAGACGAAATGTACGAGCTTTTAGCATCTGATGGCATGTTGATTAAACGTCCAATTGTAACAGATGGAACGAAGGTAACACTTGGTTTTAACGAAGAGCAGTTTGAAAGTGTGTGGAAAAAGTACCAATAAGGTATTTTTACATAATTAATACATTCACTGGAGGTACAGTCATGAGCATTCCAAATAATTTACGTTACTCTGAAGAACACGAATGGGTAAAAACTGAAGGTAATGAAGTTGTTATCGGTATTACTCACTTTGCACAAAGTGAGCTAGGCGATATCGTATTCGTTGAACTTCCAGAAGTAGGTGCAACAATCGAAGCTGACGAGCCATTCGGAAGCGTAGAATCTGTTAAAACAGTTTCTGAATTATACGCACCTGTAAGCGGTAAAGTTGTAGCAGTAAACGAAGAATTAAGTGACCAACCAGAACTTGTTAACGAATCTCCATACGAGGGTGCATGGATGGTTAAAGTTGAACTTTCTGATGCAAGCCAAGTTGAGAAGTTATTAACTGCTGAAAAATATGCAGAAATGACAAACCAAGACTAATTATAGTCGACTGAAGGACAGCCTTTGTGCTGTCCTTTTTTATTTTGTGTTACATAATGCATTTAAAAACGAGCGCAAATGAATAAGCTATTATGGGAATGAATGTTTTTCGATAAGGTTTCATGGGGCTTTGTAATCTGAACGAGCCGCTTGCGCTTTTCATTATGATCCAGCTCCAGCGGCTAGAACAGTCGGTCATTTCACTCCTTCACTTGAGGCAAAAGGCGCCTCTAGTTCAGGAGTTCGGGTGTCCTCCTGTTCTAAACGAGCCGCTTGCGCTTTTCATTGTCTAGCTCCACCTCCTAGCCCTTCATGTCTAAGAACCTTCCGCACGAGAAGACAAAAAGCGTCTTCTGTGTGAAAGAACCTTAGCCAACAGGGCTAAACAGTCGGTTCCGCTTTTCACTATGATCCAGCTTCAGCGGCTAGATTGTTCGGTGGCTTCGCTTCTTCCTGCAAGGCAAAAAGCGCCTTTACGTCAGAAGCTCCATCCCCCTCACAATCTGAACGAGCCGCTTGCGCTTTTCTTTTGCAAAAATAAACAGGAAACAACATGAAAATAACGAATATACTATATACTAAGTTAAAGGTTGTATAGTATATGGTGATCGGGTGATGACATATGATTTATGTAGAAAAAGTCATTATTGTAGAAGGTACATCAGATAGAAGAAAGATTGAATCTATTATTCGGGAACCGGTGGAAATTGTTTGTACAAATGGTACAATTGGTTTGTCGAAAATGGATGAGCTCGTTGATCAGTTTTTTGATAAGGAAGTGTATGTCCTAGTGGATGCTGATGATGCTGGAGAAAAGTTAAGGAAACAGTTTCGAAAAGAATTTCCGCAAGCAGAGCATATTTATATTGATCGCTCGTACCGGGAAGTGGCAACAGCGCCATCTTCACACTTAGCAAATGTATTATGGGGAGCTGACATTGACGTTTATACAGAATATTTACGGTAAGGAATGATAGAAGTGATTGATTGGACAGGAGCCGAAGCTACAGCCCTAATAGAGAACGAAGAAAAAACAGTGTTATATGTATATACTCCAATGTGTGGAACATGCCAATTAGCAAAAAAGATGTTAACAGTCGTTGAGATGACAATTGAAGATTTGAAAATTGGGATGTTAGATTTAAATTATGCTCCGCATTTCGCGAAAGAGTATGGAATTGAAAGTGTACCGTGTTTACTTGTTTTTGAAAATGGGACACTCATGAAGAAGATATATGCATTTCATTCGGTTGAATATTTATATACGGAATTAAAGTAGGCGGCAAAGTTTTTGCCGCCTCGACATATTTCTTGGGAAATATGTCGAGATGCAGGGTGGTTACAGTATTTGTCGAGCGAAAGTAACAGGATTGCTCTTTAGTGAGAGGGAATGGTATGTAATAGAAAGTGATATGAAGGATGTGATTTAGAGTGGAATTATATTCTTTGCTTCAATCATTTGTAAATTACGCTAATGGTCAATATCATTTAGAGCCGCTTTTAAGACAAGGAGAAAAAACTGTTAATTTCCGCTTTGGAGATGAAAGTTGTTCGTTACAAATTTCAAGAGATTATATAGAACTGTTGAAAGAAGAAAGAGGAACGGAGCAAATCGTTTGTGTAGATGAAGAAGATGTAAAACAATTGGTGAATGGCAATGTACGATTGCAAACGTTAATGAACGATGGACGTATACAATATTCGGGAACGTATCGAACGATGTTATTAATTGAATCGATGTTTCATATATGTAAACCGATGTCAGTGGGCGCTTAAAATTCTGAAGTTTCGTTTTTTACAAAAATTTCTGTTGACATGGTGTGTGGATATTGATACAATTCAATTCATAAAATATAGACAATTTCATAAATTACAAATCAGACGAAAATGTAATCTGATTTCTCTTATCAAGAGAGGTGGAGGGACTGTGCCCTGTGAAGCCCGGCAACCGTCAACTTATGTTGAAATGGTGCCAATTCCTGCAAAGCAAATGCTTTGAGAGATGAGAGAGAGGGATAATGTTGTTATATACGCATATAAACCTTTCTGCTTCTCTAAAGCGGAAAGGTTTTTTTGTTGTTTGAATGTGGAGGACATTCAAATAATAAAAGTAATGAGAACGGTAGACTACACGCATCAAAAATAAAAAATTGCGGAGTCGACCTAAACAAAAAAGGGGTGATACACCATGATTCTATTAGAGAATGTAAAGAAAATATATAAAGCAAAAAGCGGTGATGTCACTGCTGTAGATAATGCCAATTTAAAAATAGAGAAAGGTGAAATATTTGGTGTTATCGGATATAGTGGCGCTGGAAAAAGTTCTTTAATTCGATTATTCAATCAGTTGGAGAAACCAACTTCAGGTCAAATTACAATTGCCAATCGCGTCATTTCAGCGATTACAGGAAGCGAACTTCGTAAGGCAAGACAAGAGATCGGAATGATTTTTCAACACTTCAACTTACTTTGGTCACGAACTGTACGTGAAAATATTGAGTTCCCACTTGAAATTGCAGGTGTTGATAAGGCGAAGAGAAGAAAACGCGTTGATGAGCTAATTCATCTTGTTGGATTAGAAGGAAGAGGAGACGCGTACCCATCTCAGCTGAGCGGAGGACAAAAGCAACGCGTTGGGATTGCAAGAGCGTTAGCTAACAATCCGCAAGTACTTTTATGTGATGAAGCAACGTCAGCTCTTGATCCAGAAACGACAGATCAAATTTTAGATCTATTATTAGATATTAATAAACGTCTCGGTTTAACGATTGTACTCATTACACACGAGATGCACGTAATTCGAAAGATTTGTAATCGCGTTGCGGTAATGGAGAAAGGAAAGATTGTAGAAACAGGTCCAGTACTTGATGTATTCCGTAATCCGCAGCAAGACATTACGAAACGATTTGTACAGCAGTTAACGGATTCTGAAGATACAAATGAAACGATTGAAAGTTTAATTGAAAAATATCCAGATGGAAAAGTAATTCGTTTGCAGTTTATCGGTGAAGCGGTAGAAAGACCAGTACTTCAAAGGTTAATGCAGCGCAGTGATATAGAAGTTAGCATTTTGCAAGGAAATATTGCACAAACGAATAACGGCTCTTACGGTAGTTTAGTTGTTCATTTAAATGGTGAGGAAACAGCGATTCAGCAAGCAATAGAGGGAATACATCAAGATCAAGTAGAGCTGGAGGTGATTGCACATGGATAAATTACTCACAAATGTTGATTGGAATCAAATGTTAGAAGCAACGGGTGAAACGTTATATATGACGGCAATCGCAGCTCTTGCCACATTTGTTTTAGGACTCATTTTAGGATTGTTACTCTTTATGACAGCGAAAGATAATTTATGGGAAAACAAAGCGGTTAACACGGCGATTGGAGCGTTCGTAAACATTTTCCGCTCGATACCGTTCATTATTTTAATCATTTTATTAATCCCATTCACAAAGATTCTGCTTGGAACAATTCTTGGAGCGAGTGCAGCACTTCCAGCTTTAATTATTGGAGCGGCACCGTTTTACGCGAGAATGGTTGAAATCGCCCTTCGTGAAATTGATAAAGGTGTAATTGAAGCTTCAAAAGCGATGGGAGCAAAAACAAGCACAATTATTTTGAAGGTGTTAATTCCAGAATCGTTACCAGCATTAGTATCTGGTATTACGGTTACGACAATTGCTTTAGTAGGCTATACAGCAATGGCGGGAGTTGTTGGTGCTGGTGGCCTTGGAACACTTGCTTATTTAGAAGGATTCCAACGAGGAAATAACGACGTAACAATCGTTGCGACAATTTGTGTATTACTAGTTGTATTTTTCATTCAATGGATTGGTGATCGTGTAACGACTCGAATAGATAAACGATAATAAAAAACGGGAGGATGTTTCAAATGAAAAAATTATTACTGACAGCACTTATTTCAACTTCAATTTTTGGGTTAGCTGCTTGTGGCGGGAAAGATAACGATGAAAAGAAACTAGTTGTTGGTGCTTCTAACGTACCGCACGCTGAAATTTTAGAAAAGGCAAAACCGTTACTTGAGAAAAAAGGAATTGAATTAGAAGTGAAAAAATTCCAAGACTACGTATTACCAAATAAATCGTTAGCGGATAAGGATTTAGATGCAAACTACTTCCAGCACATTCCGTATTTAGAAAAAGAAATGAAAGATAAAAAATATGATTTTGAAGTAGCAGGAAAAATTCATTTAGAACCGATTGGTGTATATTCTCAAAAATATAAGAGCTTAAAAGAACTTCCAGACGGAGCGACAATTATTATGAGTAATTCAGTTGCTGATCATGGACGTGGTTTAGCAATTTTACAAAAAGAAGGCATTTTAAAAATTAAAGATGGGGTGGATCCAGTTAAAGCAACTCCAAAAGATATTGCGGATAACCCGAAAAACTTGAAATTCAAAACAGATATTGAGCCTGGTTTATTACCACAGGTGTATAACAATAAAGAAGGCGACGCGGTTTTAATTAACTCGAACTATGCAATTGATGCGAAGTTAAACCCAGAAAAAGATGCAATTGCAATTGAAAGTAATGATTCACCATACGCAAACGTAGTAGCTGTTCGTAAAGGCGATAAAGATAAGAAAGAGATTAAAGCTCTTGTAGAAGTATTACATTCTAAAGAAATCGAAGACTTCATTAATAAAGAATATAAAGGGGCAGTTGTTCCTGTAAAAGAATAATTGCTGTAAAAGGGCTGGTGTATGCCAGCTTTTTTATAACTACATAATTATACGGGAGAAGGGGACATCATATGAAAAAGATTCTATTGTCAGTTGTTACAGCGTTGTCTGTATTTACATTAGCTGCTTGCGGAGGGAAAGAGGAGAATAAGCTTGTTGTGGGAGCTTCTAACGTACCGCACGCTGTTATTTTAGAAAAGGCACAGCCGATATTAGAGAAAAAGGGAATTAAATTAGAAATTAAAAAATTCCAAGATTATGTGTTGCCAAATAAAGCGTTAGCGGATAAGGAAATTGATGCGAACTACTTCCAACACATTCCTTATTTAGATAAAGAAATCCAAGAAAAAGGATATAAAATTGTAAACGCGGGAAAAATTCATTTAGAACCAATGGGTATTTATTCGAAGAAATATAAAAGCTTAAAAGACTTACCAGATGGCGGGACAGTGATTATGAGTAATAACGTAGCGGAGCGTGGCCGTATGCTAGCACTGTTACAAAAAGGCGGCGTTATTAAACTAAAAGACGGAGTAGATGTTGTGAAAGCAACAGTAAAAGATGTTGTAGAAAATCCGAAAAACTTAAAGTTTAAAACAGATGTAGAGCCTGGGCTTTCACCAAAGTTATATGAAAATAATGAAGGTGATGCATTATTTATTAATTCAAACTATGCAATTGACGCAAAATTAAATCCAACAAAGGATGCGATTGCGATTGAAAGATCAGACTCTCCGTATGCAAATATTATTGCAGTTCGTAAAGGTGACGAGAAGAAAAAAGAAATTAAAGAGCTAGTAGAAGTACTGCATTCAAAAGAAATTCAAGATTTTATTAATAAAGAATATAAAGGTGCTGTACTTCCGGTAAGTGAATAAATATAAGGAAAGGACTGGAAAATTACCAGTCCTTTTTTCTTTATATAAATAAGAAGAAAGGTGTATCATAGAAAGATGTGAAGGAAATACTTATATACATTTGTGAAAAAATTGTTACTTTTTTTCGTCGTTTGCGATATCATTTTATTTGATATAAAATTAGAATGAGAATAAAATGAGAATATGAACGTTTTAGGAATTTTTAAAATGTATATATAGGATTAATGGAGGTATTGAGATGGCTGGTTCTACATTAACGGTTAAAGACTTACACGTATCAATTGATGGCAAAGAAATTTTAAAAGGTGTAAACCTTGAAGTAAAAGGTGGAGAAATCCACGCAATTATGGGACCTAACGGAACAGGTAAATCAACTTTATCTTCTGCAATTATGGGTCACCCAAAATATGAAGTAACAGAAGGTAGCATCATCATCGACGGTGAAGATGTATTAGAAATGGAAGTAGATGAGCGCGCACAAGCAGGTCTATTCCTAGCAATGCAATATCCAAGTGAAATTAGCGGAGTAACAAACGCTGACTTCTTACGTTCTGCAATTAACGCACGTCGTGAAGAAGGCGATGAAATTTCTCTTATGAAATTTATCCGTAAATTAGATAAAAACATGGAATTCCTAGAAATGGATCCAGAAATGGCACAACGTTACTTAAACGAAGGTTTCTCTGGCGGTGAGAAAAAACGTAACGAAATTCTTCAATTAATGATGATTGAGCCAAAAATCGCAATCTTAGACGAAATTGACTCAGGTCTTGATATCGATGCATTAAAAGTTGTATCTAAAGGTATTAACGAAATGCGCGGCGAAGACTTCGGTTGCCTAATGATTACGCATTACCAACGTTTATTAAACTACATCACTCCAGACTTCGTTCACGTTATGATGAACGGTCGTATCGTTAAATCTGGTGGACCTGAGCTTGCACAACGTCTAGAAGCTGAAGGTTACGACTGGATTAAAAAAGAATTAGGTATTGAAGACGAAACAACAGAGCAAGAAGCGTAAGAGAGGAGCATAAACATGACAATCGGTACATTACCTTTCGATCAAGAAACAATCCGTCAACGCGCAAGCGAAGTAAACGAAGCAGCTTGGTTGACTGAGTTCCGCTTACAAGCTCTTGCACAAGCAACTGAACTTCCAATGCCAACTCCTGATAAAACGAAAATTGACAAATGGGACTTTATCGGAAAAGGCGACGCTGCTAAGCAAGAGCCTGTAAGTTCTTTAACAGAGCTTCCAGAAGCAGTGAAAAACTTAATCGATGAAAATAACAGTGTATTAGTGCAACGTACTGGTACAACTGCATTCGTTTCTTTAGCAGACGAAGCAAAAGAAAAAGGTGTTATTTTCACAGACATCGTAACAGCTGCAACTGAGCATGCTGAACTAGTACAAAAGTACTTAATGAAAGACGGCGTGAAGGTAGACGAGCATCGTCTAACTGCACTTCATGCTGCATTAATCAACGGTGGTGCATTCGTATATGTTCCGAAAAACGTTGTTCTTGAAACTCCACTTCAAGCTGTATTCTTAGTAGACGGCGAAGAAGCTAACGTATATAACCACGTATTATTCGTAGCTGATGCGAACAGTACTGCAACTTATGTAGAAAACTACGTTGCAAATGAAAATGCTAAAGGTATTGCAAATATCGTAGCAGAAGTAATCGTGGAACAAGGCGCACAAGTGAAATTCGGTGCGGTTGATCTATTAGCAAAAGACGTAACAACTTACGTTAACCGCCGCGGTATTGTTGGACGCGACGGTCGCGTTGATTGGGCTCTAGGCCTTATGAATGACGGAAACACAATTTCAGAGAACGTTACAAACTTAATGGGCGACGGTTCATATGCTGATACGAAAACAGTAACAATTGGCCGTGGTAACCAAACACAAAACTTTACAACTAAAGTTGTTCACTTCGGTAAACAATCTGAAGGTTGGATTTTAAAACACGGTGTACAAAAAGATAGTGCAACATCTATCTTTAACGGAATTGGTAAGATTGAACACGGTGCATCTAAGTCAAATGCACAACAATCTTCTCGCGTTCTTATGTTAGATGAGAAAGCACGCGGTGATGCAAACCCAATTCTTTTAATTGACGAAGATGATGTTATGGCAGGTCACGCAGCTTCAGTAGGTCGCGTAGATCCAACTCAACTATACTACTTAATGAGCCGTGGTATTCCAAAACGCGAAGCAGAACGTTTAGTCATCCATGGATTCTTAGCACCTGTAGTTAATGAGCTTCCAATTGAAGGAGTAAAGGCACAGCTTGTTGAGGTAATTGAAAGGAAAGTTCGCTAATGAATATTCATGAAATACGCAAACAGTTTCCAATTCTTGATCAAAAAGTGAACGGCAAACAACTTGTTTATTTCGATAGTGCAGCAACTTCTCAAAAACCAATTCAAGTCATTGAAACGTTAGAACGTTACTATAAAGAATATAACTCTAATGTGCATCGCGGTGTTCATACGCTCGGTACGAAAGCTACCGACGCGTATGAAGGTGCACGCGAGAAAGTTCGCAAGTTTATTAATGCGAAATCAATGGAAGAGATTATTTTCACGCGCGGAACAACAACTGCATTAAATACAGTAGCGGCTAGCTATGGTCTTGAAAATGTAAAAGAAGGCGATGAAATCGTTATTTCTTACATGGAGCACCATAGTAACATCATTCCGTGGCAGCAAGTTGCGAAGAAAACTGGTGCAACTTTAAAATATCTTCCGCTTCAACCAGATGGGACAATTTCAATAGAAGATGCTCGTCAAACAATTACACCGAATACAAAAATCGTTTCTATCATGTATGTTTCTAACGTACTTGGAACGATTAACCCTGTAAAAGAAATCGGAGCAATTGCACATGAAAATGGCGCAATTATGGTCGTTGACGGTGCACAAAGTACACCTCATATGAAAGTGGATGTACAAGATTTAAACTGTGATTTCTACGCATTATCTGCTCATAAGATGTGCGGCCCTACAGGTATCGGCGTATTATATGGTAAGAAAGAATTGCTAAACAATATGGAGCCAATTGAATTTGGCGGTGAAATGATTGATTTCGTAGATTTACAAGAATCTACTTGGAAAGAGCTTCCGTGGAAGTTCGAAGCAGGTACGCCGATTATCGGTAATGCAATCGGACTTGGTGCGGCAATTGATTTCCTAGAAGAAATCGGTCTTGATAATATTGAAAAGCATGAGCATGAATTAGCGCAATACGCTTTAGAAAGACTATCAGAAGTAGATGGCGTTACAATTTATGGTCCAAAGCATCGCGCTGGTCTTGTTACATTTAATATTGAAGACGTACATCCTCATGATGTAGCGACAGTATTAGATGTAGAAGGTATTGCGGTTCGCGCAGGACATCACTGTGCACAACCGCTTATGAAGTGGCTGAAAGCTTCTTCAACAGCACGTGCAAGCTTCTATTTATATAATACAAAAGAAGAAATTGATACATTTGTTGAATCGCTAATCAAGACAAAGGAGTATTTCACAAATGTCATTTAATAATTTAGATACGTTATATCGTCAAGTTATTATGGATCATTACAAAAATCCTCGTAACCATGGCGTGTTAGAAGATAGTGTTACAGTTAACTTGAACAATCCAACTTGCGGCGACCGTATTCAACTTACGATGAAAGTAGAAGAAGGTATTGTGCAAGAAGCGAAGTTTGAAGGAGAAGGATGTTCTATCTCAATGTCTTCAGCTTCAATGATGACACAAGCAGTAAAAGGTAAGAAAATTGAAGAGGCACTTCAGCTTTCTAAAATTTTCTCTGACATGATGCTAGGAAAAGAGTACGATGACAGCATCGATTTAGGAGATATTGAAGCATTACAAGGCGTATGCAAGTTCCCTGCACGTATTAAATGTGCAACATTAGCGTGGAAAGCGTTAGAAAAGGGCTTAAACGAAGATAAGTAATGTTAAAGGTTCCTAAAAACGAGGTTATCTAAGGAGGGACACACCAACATGGCGAAGCAACTGCCAGATATCGGCGATTATAAATATGGTTTCAAAGACAAAGACGTTTCGATTTTCCGTGCTGGACGCGGTTTAACAAAAGAGATCGTTGAAGAGATTTCACGTATGAAAGAAGAACCACAGTGGATGTTAGACTTCCGTTTAAAATCACTGGATAAGTTCTATGAAATGCCAATGCCACAATGGGGCGGCGACTTAAACGACTTAGATTTCGATGAAATTACGTACTACGTAAAACCATCTGAGAAATCTGAGAAGTCTTGGGATGAAGTACCTGATGAAATTAAAGCGACATTTGATAAATTAGGTATTCCAGAAGCTGAGCAAAAGTATTTAGCTGGTGTATCTGCACAGTACGAATCTGAAGTTGTATACCACAACATGAAAGAAGACCTAGAAGCTCTAGGAATCGTCTTCAAAGATACAGATAGCGCATTAAAAGAGAACGAAGATATTTTCCGTGAGCATTTCGGAAAAGTAATCCCACCGACAGACAACAAATTCGCAGCATTAAACTCTGCAGTTTGGTCTGGTGGATCATTCATCTACGTTCCAAAAGGTGTTAAAGTTGATACACCACTTCAAGCGTATTTCCGTATTAACTCTGAAAATATGGGACAATTCGAGCGTACGCTTATCATCGTAGACGAAGGCGCACACGTACACTACGTAGAAGGTTGTACAGCACCTGTTTACACGACTAACTCACTTCACAGTGCGGTAGTAGAAATCATCATTAAGAAAGATGCATATTGCCGTTATACAACAATCCAAAACTGGGCGAACAACGTATACAACCTAGTTACAAAACGTGCGGTTTGTGAAGAAAACGCAACGATGGAATGGATTGACGGTAACATCGGATCTAAATTAACGATGAAATACCCAGCAGTTATCTTAAAAGGCGAAGGCGCTCGTGGTTTAACATTATCTATCGCGATTGCTGGTAAAGGCCAACACCAAGATGCTGGTGCGAAAATGATTCACTTAGCACCAAACACGTCTTCAACAATCGTTTCTAAATCGATTGCGAAGCATGGTGGTAAAGTAACTTACCGTGGTATCGTACACTTCGGACCAAAAGCGAAAAACTCTCGCTCTAACATCGAGTGTGACACGTTAATCATGGATAACCAATCTACATCTGATACAATTCCTTACAACGAAATCAAAAACGATTACGTTTCACTTGAGCACGAAGCGAAAGTATCAAAAGTATCAGAAGAACAATTATTCTACCTAATGAGCCGCGGTATTTCTGAGCAAGAAGCTACAGAAATGATCGTAATGGGCTTCATCGAGCCATTCACTCGCGAACTTCCAATGGAATACGCAGTTGAAATGAACCGTCTAATCAAGTTTGAGATGGAAGGTTCTATTGGATAATATATAAAGGAAGCGCCCTGCTGTGCAGGGCGCTTTTTTTATTGTGTGAGTTGGGCTTGGGGTGGGGTTAGCCGAGATACCCAGGTGGGTTTCTGACTAAATATATCAGCGATTTTTCAAATATATCGATCACAACTCGGAATATATCGGCGATTATTTCAATATATCGACGATTCGACAAGGAATATCGACTTATCAACAAATTACGACAAAAGAAATTCTTCATATACCCTGCAACATTTTATATGAAAGGGGACCGACTGGAAGTAAGGCAAAGATACTGACAAATCCACTGGTGAATCCAATTGAAAAAAGACCTGCGAATTTCCTGTTGAACTTTCTGACAAATCCCCGCTCTACCAACAAATCCCCACACTGGAAAAAGTAAAGTTTCTCATATAAAAAGGACAATCTTTTGCTTTTTCTCACAATGCGAGTACAATGTAAAATAGCAAGAAAAGACGAAAAGTATTTACAGGATTATTGCGTGCGCATAGCGTAAATGGCAGTAAGGAACTGAGAGGAGGTTTTTTCTCTGAATATAAATAAAGAAACAATCATCCACCTTTATCATACAAACGATATACATAGTCATTTTGAAAATTGGCCGCAAATTTCTCGGTTTGTACAAGGAGAGAAAAAGCGAAGACAGGAAGCGGGAGAGACTGTTTTAACTGTAGATATCGGCGATCATGTGGATCGTTTTCATAGTATTTCGGAAGCGACGAATGGGCTTGGCAATACGAAGCTTTTAAATGAGGCGTTATATGATTATGTAACAATCGGAAATAATGAAGGAATTACGTTAGCGAAGGAGCATTTGAATCGTCTATATGATGATGCTGGATTTGAGGTGCTTGTCGCAAATTTATTTGAAAAAGAAGGGGTACGTCCAGAGTGGGCAAAGCCTTATAAATTACATACAACGACAGATGGGATTACGATTGCTTTTATCGGATTAACGGTTGCGTATCCAGAGTTTTATCAAATGTTAGATTGGCATATTGAAGATCCAATTGAGCATTTAGAGTCTATTTTAGAAGAAGTGAGAGATGAGGCTCATATAACGGTTGTCCTTTCTCACCTTGGAAAAAGTATGGATGAGCATATGGCGGAGCATTATGATATAGATGTTATTTTAGGGGCACATACGCATCATTTATTTGAGCGTGGTGTTCTTATGAATCATACGTTACTTTGTTGTTGTGAGAAGTGGGGACGTTACGTTGGACACGTTCAGCTTACTGTGGATAAAGAGACGAAGAAGCTATTGAAAAAGGACGGTAGAGCGATTAAGACAGACCGTTTAGGTGCTTATAGTAAACCGTTATCCACAATTGAAGCGCTGCAGGAAGAAAGTACACATATTATGGAAGAACCTGTTGTTCATTTAAAGGAATCATTACCGGTTGATTGGTTTCATGAGACAGCATTTTCGCACATGTTAGCAAATGCGTTGAAAAACTGGTGCGATGCAGAGATTGGCATGGTGAACGCTGGTGTACTTCTTGAAGGATTAGAAGAAGGCGTTGTGACGCGCGGAGATATTCACAGAATTTGTCCACATCCAATTAATCCATGCCTATTAAAAGTGCCGGGGAAAACGTTAAGAGAAGTGATCTTGAAAGCACGTCGGCCGAATATGGAGAACCTTGAGGTAAAAGGGTTTGGATTTCGGGGGAAAGTAATGGGGAAAATGATTTACGCTGGTGTAGAAGTCATTCCAGATACGATTCCTGGGAATAAAATTTTACTCGAAGATGTATTAATTAACGGGGAATCGCTGGAATTAGAACGTATATATACGGTAGGAACGATTGATATGTTTACATTTGGCTACTTATACCCAGAGCTATCCACACTTTCTGACAAACAATATTATATGCCAGAACTACTTAGAGATGTGTTAGCAGACATGTTAATAACTTATACATCTTCTGTCAAACTATAGGCTAGTTAACTTGTAACACTCATTTTTCTCTTGTCATACAGATAAGAAAGAGAGGAGTGTGAACTATGGTTAATGTAGAGCCGATTATAATCGATAATTATACGTTTATTGCGGTTAGCGTCAAACTTCCAAAGACAAATTTGCTAGCTGTAATGAGCGATAAAGGATATATTATGTGCGGTGCATTAGATGTAGGTCTTTTAAATGAGAAGTTAGGGAATCGTGGTATTATTGCTGGTCGCGCGGTTGGTGTAAGAACGATTGAACAACTTCTTGAAGCACCGCTAGAATCAGTAACGATTGAAGCCGAAGCGTTAGGTATTACGGCTGGCACAATCGGAAAAGAAGCATTATTAAAAATGAGATAAGCATATATCGTCCCTCCTTCTTGCATAGAAATGATATAAGAAGGAGGGTTTTTTATGAGTATATTTCGTTCGAAAAATTCGCGGTTTCGAAGGGGGCCTATTTCCTTTCGGCACATACTGCTTATGTCGTTTATTCTTTTTGTCATATTACTCGTGCAAGGATTATGGATTGTGAATAGTAGCATTCAGCCGACATTAATGAAATATGGAGAAGTAGAGACACATAAAATGGCGACAGCGGTTATGACGAAGGCGGTAAAAGATAGAATTGATGAGGGATTCGATGTCGATTCATTAATGAAAGTACAAAATGATAAAAACGGGAAAGTATCCACAATTAATTTAAATACGAAGCAAGTAAATGAAATCGTAACGTCAACGACCACATACATAGAAAAGTATTTACAGCAAGTAGAACAAGGGAATTTGAAGGGACTAGGTATTTCTGAAAAAAATGGGGCAACGATGGCAGTTCCGTTTGGTCGTGTAACAAATAATGCGCTTCTTGGAAATATCGGACCCGATATTCCAATTGATTTCACGACGATTGGTCATGTAAATACGGATATTAAACAAAAAATTGAGCCGCACGGAATCAATACGACAGCGATTCAAATTATTATGGAGATGGAAGTTACGTTGCAAGTCATTATTCCATTTCATACGAAAGAAATAAAAGTGAAACAAAATGTTCCAATTGCGACGCGCATCGTTCAAGGGGAAGTGCCTACTTATTACGGAAGCGGAAGTGTTGTTGTACCTGATAAAAAGAAAACGGATAGTTAGCCATAAATAAAAAATAACCGTAGCAATGTGCTACGGTTATCGTTTTGTATTTGCGCGTTCTTTTCGCTCCCAAAGACTTAAGTGCATGTAGGGGTCGAAAGCCCATTCTGTATAACCATTGTCTTTATACATGCCGAAATGTAGGTGAGGCGGGAATTTTCCAGCTGTGCCGGGAGGACCGTAACCGGTGCTACCAACAAATCCGATTACTTTTCCGGGTTCGACAATTTGTCCAAGCTGTATCTCTTTTGAGAACCCGCCTAAGTGAGCGTAATAATGATAATTGTTATGAAGGTCACGAATACCGATGCGCCATCCGCCAAGGCGGTTCCAGCCTTTTGTTTCAATAATGCCATAGCAAGTGGATCTTACTGGTACGCCATAGCCTGCGAATATATCGGTTCCTTCATGAACCCTTCTTCCCCCAAAACTTCTTCCAGCGCCAAAAGTACTACGGTAGCTATGGTCACTGCGAATCGGAAGAGGGAACGCATTTCCTTCTAAATTAATACGTCCGTAATGTTTATAAATTTGGGCGTATTCGGTAATTAAATCAACTGTTTTTGCACGTCTATAATATTCCCAGAGCATGATTTTAATACGTTCTTCTGACGTTCCTTGTTTCTTTAAAATCGTTGCTGCTGTATGCAAAAGATCACGGTCGTTATTTGCATTTGCAAATCCATCTTTGTCACCATCTAAACCTAACCCGCCAAATAGAGCAATTGTGTGGGGGAGAGTGTCGTTACCATTAACAGGTCCAGCCCATATTTCTGGTTTGAAATAAAGGGAAATGATGGCATCTGGTTTTTTCGGAATATCTTTTCTTACGCTCCGTATATTTCTTTCGTATTGATCCATTGCAGCTAAGTAATACCACGGAATGCCTGAAGATTGCTCGGTTTCTTTATATAGTGCCATGCGCTTTTCGTATATGCTTTGCTGATTATCTTCACCGTAAGCGATGTTTTGGTGGAGAAGAAAGCAAATCGAAAGCAAAAGAGAAATTTTTCGAAGCATGAAATAGACTCCTTTCACATCATCACTCTTTTTAGTGTGGGATATACGGAGTATTTCATTATAGGGAACGATTGGAAAAAATCTTAGAATATTCATTTGAGCAAATCGCTTTCATACGTTAGAATAGATATGTTACATTGAAAGAAGCGAACACGGTAAACTATTTCATATTGTGCGGAGTTGATAACCATGACAAAACAAACAGAATATAAGCGCAAGCCCGAATGGTTGAAAATTAAGTTAAACACGAATGAAAACTATACAGGCTTAAAGAAAATGATGCGTTCTAAAAATCTTCATACAGTTTGTGAGGAAGCAAAATGTCCGAATATTCATGAATGCTGGGCTGTAAGAAAAACAGCAACATTTATGATTTTAGGTGCGGTTTGTACACGTGCTTGTCGTTTTTGTGCGGTTAAAACAGGATTACCAACTGAGCTTGATTTACAAGAGCCAGAACGCGTAGCAGATTCTGTAGTACAAATGGGCTTAAAGCACGTTGTTATAACAGCGGTTGCACGTGATGATTTAAAAGATGGTGGAGCAGCTGTTTTTGCTGAAACAGTACGCGCTGTACGTCGTAAAAATCCATTTACGTCAATCGAAGTATTACCATCTGATATGGGTGGAGTAGAAGAAAACTTAAAAATGTTAATGGATGCAAAACCAGATATTTTAAACCATAACATTGAAACAGTACGTCGATTATCTGACCGAGTTCGCGCTAGAGCAAAATATGATCGTTCATTAGAGTTTTTACGTCGAGCAAAAGAAATGCAGCCTGATATTCCAACTAAATCGAGCATTATGGTGGGCTTAGGGGAAACGAGAGAAGATTTAATTGAAGCAATGGATGACTTACGTGCAAACAATGTGGATATTTTAACTCTTGGACAATACCTACAACCATCTAAGAAGCATTTACCAGTTCTTAAATATTACCCACCAGCGGAATTTGCAGAGCTAAAAGAAATTGCACTTAGCAAAGGCTTTAGCCACTGTGAAGCTGGCCCACTTGTGCGTTCTTCTTACCATGCGGACGAGCAAGTTCGTTCTGCAAAAGAAAACACAGCAGAAGCAAAATAATGAAAAAAGGGAGCTAATGATTAGCTCTCTTTTTGTTTGTACTCCAAAACAGTATTTGGGCATGTTAATAAAATCTTTTTTAATTCTTCTGTGGATAATTCAATTGTAAATTCAGGTACACCAGGTGTAATTAAAATTTTATCGTACGTATAAATAGCGTTATCCACAATAATTGTTACATCGTGTGCATACCCGAAAGGAGCTACACATCCTGGCGTACAACCAGTTTTGTCTCGCAGTTCATCAGCGGAACAGAGAGATAAGCGTTCTCCTGTTAGTTCTTTCATCTCTCCGCGGTTAAGCCTTGTGCCCTCTAACGTGAAAAATACGTAATAATCTCCAGCCTTTGATTTTAAAAATAAGCTTTTACTTGGAGTACCTTGTAAGCCAAGCCTCTCGCGTACAATCCGATCTGTCTCATAATCGAGTACCGGTTCGTGTTCGAATTTTTCATAAGAAACATTTGTTTTATGTAGTAAAGCAAGTACATCTTCGTACATATGGAGTGATACCCCTTTCTATTATTGGTACAGTTTCTTCTCGTGGCGTCAACTGAATGTGTTGGAAAGAGATATTACTTGGACGGTGCTTTCCATAATCGTTTTAGGCTACATTGTTCATCAATTGTAATTTCATACATATCAGGATTCGTTAAAGTTCTCCATTCATGAAAGCCGATCGTATGATCAAAGTGCTTTAAAATGAGAGTAAGTAAGTTTCCATGTGTAACGAGTAATATTGTAGTATGGTTTAATTTTAAAACGTCTTCGATAAGTGATATAGCACGGTCCGTTGCTTGTTTTGTTGACTCTCCGCCTGAAAAGGCAATATCTATATTTGTAAAAGTAGATTCTAGTTTTTGCATCCAATCGTCCATTGAAACGTCGCTTAATATGCGTTCAGCTAATCGTTCATCTTCTTGGATAGACAAATTAGCTTGGAGTGCATAGGGCCGAATAGAATCGATAGCTCGCACAAATGGGCTTGAAATAATATGGTCTATTTGTAGTTGGTTTTCTAAAAGGAATGTAGCAAGGGTGTTTGCTTGTTTTTTTCCATCGGTCGTTAATTCGGCATCACGTTCTTGGCCAGTTGCTGAACAATGTCGTATTACAATGATTTTCTTCATAATTCATCCCCATCTTTCAAGTTGACGCTATATACTTCGACAAATGTGGAAAATATTCCTTTTTATTGGAAAGGACATAATGATCTGATCATGTGGAAAAGTAATGTGGATAATAGAAAATCGAGGTGCAATGATGAAAAAAATGCTATGTATTGTATTTGTGATTTGTTTTCTCTCACAACTGTCCACAACATATGCACAATCCAATCAAAAGTTAGATTATCCAAGTAATCGAAATAAGCCATTTGTGAGCGAAGATGTGTTTTACGAACAGTTAGATAAGAAAATGTATAAAGAATACAATAATGCAGCGTATAGTGTTCGAAAAAAGATTTTATTTAAAGAAGTACCCGACGAAGAATATTCCTTTTTACAAAAAACAGCCGCGGGTTGTCGGGGTGAAGTAGTGCTTCAAGATTCTTTTATTCACCCTGATCGCCAAGTTTATTTTTTCGCTTCCTTTTCTCAAAATGAAGTAGAAGAGTTACACAAGTACATCGTTATAGATGCAGAAACAAAGAAGGAGCTACAAAGCGGTAAAAGTTATCATCGCTATGATAATCTTTATAAAAAATAACCCACCAACAGGCGGGTTATTTTTACTTTGGCACACTCATTAATTTCTCTTTCATTTTACGAATAAGAATGATAGCGCCAATTGTAAAGAGAAGGGTGATTCCTTCTGCAACAAAGATGTTAATTGTTTTCGTTTGGTAAAGTGCCGCGAAGAAGTCTACAAGTGCGTGGAATAGTATAGCGTACACAAGGAAGATATACTTCTTCTGTTTTACTGCGTATAAAACAAGCATTGTAAAGGCGATTTGCAGCACGAGTGCCATAATTCTTTCTAAGCTGCCAAGGAAGTATAAGTAGGCAGGTTGCTGAATTAACATGTCTTGTAGGCGGCTTAGTTCTGGCATTTTTTCGACCATCTGGGCGAAGCTACCGTTGTTAATTGAATTCGCAAATATAAGTGCTTGGAATGCAGAGAATCCGCCAACTAAAATGGATTCAATTCCGCCGTGACCGATTCCGTAAGCGAAGCCATCTTTATATTCTTGATATTTTTTTAGTAGGAAGAAGAAGGCAACGAAGCGTCCTAATTCTTCAAATATACCAGCAGTTAGTCCGCCATAAAGTGCGAAAACAAATGGATTTTCTAAAATTGGAGCGATTGCTGGATTACCGCGCATAAATAGGTGGAATGGTGTTTCGAGAATTTGGGTAAATCCGATAAAGATAAGAACACCAACGCCGACCACTTTCCAATTTATATTATATTTTTTACGGAAATAAACGAGTACAATAATTGGGACCAGAATCGAGACAATGAGTTGAAAGATGATGCTGGCAATTACAGTATTTGAAACCATATTTTCACCGCTTTCTAATATATGTACATATCTATTATGCATGAAATATTTTATAAAGAAAATGAATTTACTTATTGACTCTAACGTTGCGTCATACTTTATCGTATGTATTAAGGGGGAGATACACATGGCAATGAAGGTAAAAGAAGTAGCTAATTTAGTTGGAATTAGTGTGCGCACACTGCATCATTACGATGAAATTGGGTTGTTAACCCCAGATGAGACGACAGAGTCTGGATATCGTCTGTATTCCAATGAAAATTTAGAGACGCTGCAGCAAATTTTATTTTTTAAAGAATTAGGCTTCCCTTTGAAAAAAATTAAAGAAATTATCATGAGTCCATCATTTGACCGGGAAGAAGCATTGCAGCTTCATAAGAAAATGCTTCTTGAAAAGCGGGCTAGGTTAGATAAAGTGATTGCGACGATTGATAAAACAATTCAGCATACAAAAGGAGAGATTGAAATGACGAATAAAGAGAAATTTGAAGGCTTCGATTTCAGCCATAATCCGTACGAAGAAGAAGCGCGTGAAAGATGGGGAGACAGAGCTGTAGATAAAGCGAATGAATATGCGAAAGGTATGTCTAAAGAAAACCAAGAAGAGTTTAATACGATTTACAGAAACTTAGCGGCGCTTAGACACGGAGAACCAGATTCTAAAGAGGCACAAGAAGCAATTGGAGTATGGTACGATTACTTGCAAAACTTCGGTGAATATTCATTAGATGCTTTTAAAGGACTTGGTCAAATGTACGTCGCTGATGAGCGCTTTACGAAAAATATCGATAAGTTTGGCGAAGGTTTAGCGCAGTTTATGTGTGATGCGATGGAGATTTATGCGGATCGTAATAAATAGTAAAAAATAAAGAAGGTGGAGGTTTTCTCCGCCTTCTTTATTTTTTTATCATATCATTTAAAGTCTGATCCCCTGTATTGTTCAAATGAGGATTTTTGCTCATTTCACGTTTTAACATATCGATGCTTTGCGTATACTCTGTATCATTTAATGCGCCAGATTGAAGTCCTTGAATTTGAGAAATCAACTTTTGGTCTGTTGATACATATGCTTTATAATAGCGAGGGACGATGGACAAAGCAGCTCTATATACTTGATCCGCTACGAGTTTTGGATCCGTTGTGTTTGCACGGTATACAACAAATACTTCATCATCGGTAACGAGCGTAGCAGCGTTTGTAACGTCAGGAAGTTTGACTGTCATGCTTGTAATCATTTCAGCGACTTTCTCACGGTTAATGGCTCCTACTTGTTTGTTAGACACTTCATGCTTTTGTTTAGATGAATAACCGACTCTCGTTAATCGTGTATTTGTATTTTCCGTATGATACATGTCGTTTTTATTGGAAACAAGAACACGACTTCCTTCTTCACGTTCCATTTCGGCTTTATTTGTTTGGCAGCCTGCAAATAAGGAAAGCGTAAGGAGAGAAAGTATAATTTGTTTTTTCACGATGTATCACCTCCTTCTCCATAGCATGCACTAATTTGCAAATTTTTGTATTTGAAATTGTTGGTTGGTATGCTTTGTGATACGATAAAAAGAAGAATGCTTAGAGAGGAAGTTAATGATGGAGCAAAAGCAAGAGATTCATGCTACGGTGAGCATTAATAATGTTCAGTACGAAGTAATTAAAAACTTTCGTGACGGTTTTAGTGAAGAAGCATTTAAAGAGCGCTATGCAGAAATTTTAAATAAATATGATTACATCGTTGGGGACTGGGGTTATGAGCAACTTAGATTGCGCGGATTCTTTGATGATAGTAACCAGCGTGCGACATATGATACGAAAATTAGTACGTTAACGGAGTATTTATACGAGTACTGTAACTTCGGTTGTGCACACTTCGTATTACGAAAAGTGAAGAAATAAAAAAATCCTCTTACAATTGTAAGAGGATTTTTTGTATATTCTCATTCATAAACAAATCGAGATATGATCGCCTTCAGAAAGTATTGTATTTGGTTTCATTTGTTGTCCGTTCAATTGAATATCTCCGTTTTTAATTTTATCCACAATGCGTGTACGGCTCCAGTCGGAAATATATGTGGATAAGGCTTTATCCATCCGGTGGGAACCGAAAACGATATCTAATACAATCGTAATTTCAGCTATACCACTTTCTTTATGCTGTGTAATGGAAATGGTAGTTGTTGTTTCCGTTTTATCTTGCTGCGTCATATCGATTGTTTCAACGTGATCAGTAAATGATTTATAAATACGCAATTTTTGATTCCACGTATGATCTTTCGGACATTTATAAATGGCAAAGCGGTATATGTTTTTTCCGTTGGCGTTATGTCTACGAATATTTGTATCAGTAAATAGGGTAGTGCGTCTGCAATTTTTACAATACTTTTCGATTGTGTTTTGCTCGTTTTCATATAAACTCCAAGAAATTTGTACTTTCTGCATTTTCCTTCACCTCTTATAGTAGTGGTAAAGAAACGTAATACAGCTATTTGGATGTCTTGTAGTATGAAGACAGGAGAAAAAGACAAAAATAAAAGGAGGTTCCCTAAAGAGGAACCTCCGTAAACATCATACTACAGATGCAATACGTTCCTTTGTAATGGGAATGGGCAGACTACTCCCTTGAAAAAGCGTGGTGCTTTTTTGAGAGTAATGCTATCCAATTGCTGGTCCATTACAAAGTAAATGTTGGCATACGTAGATAACGTCCTTTCTATCCAAATAGATTTATTTTTCATTATAACACGGATGATTGAAAATTCAAAATACTTAAAGTGAAAAAACACCAGCTAAAAAGCTGGTGCCTAAGATAAATTATATAAGTTCAAATAAAAATGAGCGTAGTTCTTCTGCAATTTCTTCAGTCATAGAAAATGCGTGCTCTAAGTAGCCTGGTTCGTTTAAATCGTCAGTGCCGATGATTGCAAATTTATTACGTTGCATATCAAGGACAATTGTTTTACCGTAATGACGATCGGAGTATAGTAGCGCTAAATCATGACGCTCATTTTCTCCCATAAAGCTAACGAAACGAGTTTTTGTAGCGACAGTGTCGTCGTACAGAAAGAAACGTTCTTCCATACACATGGCTCCTTTTATTAAATATCTAAGTTTAAGTGTGGCTTATGATCTAAATGGTGATGCGTTTTAATGAATCGTACTGTTCTTGTTTTGTAACGCATTACGATAGAGTATGTTTCAGCTAAATCTCCGCCTAGGAATTTCACGCCGTCTAATAACTCACCAGCAGATACACCAGTTGCTGAGAAGATTGCATCATCACCAGATACTAAATCGTTTAACATAAGAAGTTGACGAGGATCTTCTAATCCCATTTCACGACAACGAGCTTCTTCTTCTTCGTTCATTGGAACTAAGCGAGCTTGCATTTCACCTTCAAGGCATTTTAATGCTGCTGCAGAAATAACGCCTTCTGGAGCTCCGCCAATACCTACGAATAAGTCGATACCTGTTCCAGGTAGTGCTGTTGCGATTGACGCACCAACATCACCGTCACCAAATAATTTTACGCGTGCACCTTTTGCACGAACACGGTCAATAATATCTTGATGACGTTCACGTTCTTGAACGATAACCGTTAGATCGCGAATCTTTTTATTGTTAGCTTCCGCTACAATTTCAATTGTTTTTTCAATTGGATCATCTAAGCTAATTTTACCAGCTGCCTTTGGACCAACCGCGATTTTTTCCATGTACATATCAGGAGCATGAAGAAGGTTTCCTTTATCTGCGATTGCGATAACTGCCATTGCGTTTGCAAGACCTTTTGCAACGATGTTTGTACCTTCTAATGGGTCAACGGCAATATCTACTTCTGGACCGTTACCTGTTCCTAGTTCTTCACCAATATATAACATCGGTGCTTCATCAAGTTCTCCTTCACCAATTACAACTGTACCTGCCATGTTTACTGAATCGAACATATCACGCATTGCTGTAGTTGCTGCATCATCTGCTTCGTTTTTCTTTCCGCGGCCCATCCACTGTGCGGATGCTAATGCTGCTGCTTCTGTTACACGGACAATTTCTAGTGCGAGTTCACGTTCCAAGATTCCATTCCTCCAATTTCAAAAATCATACAAATATAACTATAACAAATAACGAGGAAAAGGTGAATTCGAAAAATTGTCGATTTTTTCAGAAGAAAGCGTTACAATTAAAATGTAAATGCTTTAATTTCCAGGTAGGTGACATTCATGTATTTTGTAGACAGAAAGAAAATAGAACAAATGCTAGTATGTTTAGAACGAGCAACAAGTACATTTCAAGAGAAAAAGATATATGAAACCGAGTTTGAATTTTACGCATTAGAACGCATAGCTCATTTAATTATTGATTGTGTATTAGATGTAGGAAATGCGATGATCGATGGATTTATTATGCGCGACCCAGGAAGCTATGAAGATATTATTGATATTTTAATGGACGAGCGAGTGATAAGTGCAGAAGATGGACAAGGAATGAAAGAAATTATCCTTCTTCGAAAAATGCTTACGCAAGATTATATTCAAATGAATCATGATGAATTATATAAGACGATTCAAAAACATATTGCAGTGGTAGAAAAATACCCAGCAAATATTCGCAGTTATTTAGAGAAGGAATTAGGGCCTGTATCTGCATTTGTACCAGAATAATTATGCTTATAAGATCCCCAAAGAATGCCTTTTGGGGGTCTTATATTGTATGTGAGGGAGAAGGGTGAAGCATGGGGGAAGCACGTACGACGAAAGATGAAATTGTGCAGTTGTTGAAAGTAAAGGGAGAGCACACGGTAGCGGAACTAGCTGAAGTTTTAGAGATTACAGAAATGGCGATTCGAAGACATTTAAGTAATCTTGAGAAGGATGGTTTCATCTATTCCAAGATGGTAAGGCAACATGTCGGAAGACCAACTTATTTGTATGGATTAAGCGAAAAGGGAGAAGATACATTCCCGAAAGAGTATAAGCAATTTGCAATTGATATGCTAGAAGATTTAGCGCGAATGGGCGATGAAAAAATACTTCGTTACGTTTTAAAAGAGAGAACGAAGCGTATGGAAGAACAGTTACAAAAGCGTGTGAGTAACCAAAAGAATTTAGCATATAAAGTGCAAGAGATAGCAGCTATGCAAGAGAAAAATGGTTATATGGTTCAAATTAAGAGAGATGGAGAGAACTCTTTCATAATTGAAAAACAAAACTGTCCGTTAAAGGAAATCGCTGAGAGATTCCCGCAAGTATGTGAAGATGAAAAAGAGATGTATAATCGTTTATTTGCAGGAGCAGAAGTAAAGACGCTAGCAAATATGTGCGAGGGCGATTGTAGTTGTTCTTACCAAATAAAAGAGAAAAAATGAACGTTATGGGGCGCTTTAAGGTAAAGCGTTTTTTTCTTTTGGAAAAGCGGGTAATATAAGAGTGGTATGATAAGGTGAGAACGTTAGCATAGAAGGAGAGACATAATCGATGTATAAAGGTTACTTAATTGACTTAGACGGTACAATGTATCGCGGAGAAGAACAAATTGAAGAAGCAAGCGACTTCGTAAAAGCATTAGGAGAGCGCGGCATTCCATATTTATTCGTTACGAATAACTCAACTCGTAAACCAGAACAAGTGGCAGAAAAACTTGTTCGTTTCGATATTCCAGCGAAAGCAGAGCAAGTTTTCACAACGAGTATGGCAACAGCAAACTTCATTTACGAACGTAAACAAGACGCAACTGTATATATGATTGGTGAAGAAGGCTTACATGATGCGCTTGTGGAAAAAGGATTTGAACTTGTGGATGAAAATCCTGATTTCGTTGTTGTTGGTTTAGATCGTGACATCACATATGAAAAATTAGCAAAAGCTTGTCTTGCTGTGCGTAACGGCGCAACATTTATTTCTACAAATGGAGACATTGCCATTCCGACTGAGCGCGGGTTATTACCAGGTAACGGTTCATTAACATCAGTTGTAGCAGTATCAACAGGTGTGGATCCAATCTTTATCGGAAAACCAGAATCAATCATTATGGAACAAGCTTTGAAAGTGCTTGGCATAGAAAAGAATGAAGCCTTAATGGTTGGGGATAACTACGATACAGATATTTTAGCAGGAATAAATGCTGGTATGCATACGCTTCTTGTCCACACTGGAGTCACAACTGTGGAGAAGTTAACAGAATATGAAGTACAACCGACGCAAGTTGTGCATAACTTGACGGAGTGGATTGAGAAGATGTAAGGAAACGCAGGTAACCGAAAGAGGTTACCTGTTTTTTTATGCATAATTGCATATGTACTATAAGTATATAAAATGTAAAATTTAAATGTAATGATGTAAGGGGGAGAATAAGAATGTACTGGATGTCATGTATTATATTTGTTTTTACATTGTGTGTTTTGTTTTTTGTTCTATGGAAAATATATAAAATAAATGAAATGAAAAAAAGCGCAGGAAAACTGATTGCAATGTACCCTCGGGTGAAAAGACGTTGGATTGTATTACTTGGACCAGCATATTTCATTGGACAATGTATGTATATATATGCTCGGTACGTAAGTGGCGATATTCATACAGTTGAACAGTTTCTCATTCAGCTAGGTATTCATGCTGTAGCAAGTTGTTTTATGACTTTAATAGCCATCCATCTTATTAAAAGTGTACAAATATATGAAAAAGGTGTAGTAGACGGATTAAACTTTTATTCATACGAAGAATTAAAAGGCTATAAAACATCAACATGGGAAAATCCAAAAGAAAATATATTTTTATATCGCGGTCGAGAAAAAATGAATGACAATGTGAATTTACTTATTAGACAGGAAGATATGAATGAATTAGAAAGCATTCTTCAAAGATATATTCCGAAATTAATGATGAAATAAAAAACTCCGGTTGTTAAAGCCGGAGTTTTTTTATTAAAATGCACGATTCACAACATCTTTAACCTCTTCAAGATATTGTTTACGCACACTATCATCCACAGAAGGGACACTTGTATAGAATGTATGCTCAATTGTTTCAATGCCTGTAAATTCAAAAATACCAACATCAGCTGTTTTTTTCATTGCGTCAAACATACCGCCGGCTAGGTATGCCTCTTTCGTATTTCCCATTGTAGATAATAATAATCCTTTTTTACCGCTTAATAACTTCTCGATGCCATTTTCACCGTAAGCATAAGCGAAGCCGTGGCTAAATACACGGTCAACGTATCCTTTTAAAATAGCAGGAAGTCCCGCCCACCAAACTGGATAAATAAACGTAATGCTATCAGCCCAAGAGATATGCTCTTGCTCTTCTTTAATATCTGCTGGTGTGTTTCCTTGAGAAAATGAGATGAAATCGGAAGCGCCTAATACTGGATTGAAGTTTAATTCATATAGATCGCGAACCCGTACTTCATGACCTTTTTCTTCTAATTCACTTTTTACCGTTTCTAAAATCGCATGGTTGAAGCTTTCTGTATTTGGGTGTGCATAAACGATTACATGTTTCATTGTTCTTCCTCCTATTTGTGGATATGTGAATGGTTTCTCTGTAACCATTATTGTTACTTCTTTTACGAAAGTCAAGTAATACATATGTATAAAAAGACGCCTCAAATCGTCTTTCTACACCCCGCTCATACAAAGAACAAAGAAAACAAATAAAATGATGATAATACCAATGCCGAAGTTAAATACGAGAGTACTATCCATATTATGTAACCTCCTTGTTTGAAAGTAAAAAGCACTCTAGCCAAGAGTGCTTTTTTATTTTAAGTCTACTTCGCAACGTTTAGAAAGGGATTCATGCGTGTAAAGAGTTATATTATTTTATGTGTTTATGCTTTGAAATGAGTAAGTCCTTGTAAGGTATAGAAAAAAAGACACTCTTTCGAGTGTCTTTCAAGATGACAAAATGTGCCAATTGCTTGAGTTTGATAAGGCGCTAATATCCGTTTTAACGCCTTTTCTTTGATCAAGAAGTGTAGCAACAGCGATTCGAATAAATTGTACCATTTCTTCCACGGGTGTGCGTATGCAATTGTGCATATTTCAATTGAAGGGAAATGAGGCGCGAAAAATGAATGAGTATATATAAAGTATTTGATAAGGGGAGAGAAGGATGGATATACATAAGTTAACGGTAGAAGAAGCAAATGAGATAAATACGTGGACGTACGAAGAACCCTATAATTTATATAGCTTTTCAGGCGAGGAAGAAGTAATAGAAGAATTATTAGATGGGACGTATTATGGTTGTTGTGACGATAAGGGAGAGTTTATCGGCTATTTTTGTTTTGGGGAAAATGCACAAGTGCCAGGGGGAAGAGATGCTCATTTATATGGTGGAGAAGATGTAATGGATATCGGACTTGGCATGAAGCCGGAGTTAACAGGGAAAGGGCTAGGGAAAATGTTTTTTCAAGCTGGGATAGCGTTTGCTGTTAAAGAATGTAAGCCGAAAACGTTTCGACTTAGCGTAGCGACATTTAATACAAGAGCGATTACGCTTTATAAACATATAGGTTTTCAACAAGGCCCTATTTTTGTAAGCCGAGGAAGAGAATTTATGCTCATGGAATACGAAAGACCGTCAGTATGACACTGACGGTCTTTCGTATTTCACTCCGAATGCTCAGCTCTGTGCGCTAAACGGCTTGAAGCAGCGGCAGCAATTCCGCCAACGATATCATCAAGGAATGTATGCACCTTTCCAGTTGATTTATCATTTAAGTATTCTAAAATACCAGGTTTTAATTTATCGATATATCCAAAGTTTGTGAAACCGATAGAGCCGTACACATTAACGATAGAAAGTGCGATCACTTCATCAATTCCGTATAAGCCTTCATCACGTTTTACGATATCTTGTAACGGCTCACTTAACATTCCTTTTTCAGCGAGAACATCGAGTTCGATACCTGTAATCAGTGCGTTTTGTACTTCACGTTTTGATAATACACGCTCAACGTTATAACGGCATTCTGACATCTCTAAATTTGGATGATATTTTTTTTGAAGAAAATGAACAAGCTCAGCAATATCGTCAATTGTTACACCGCGTTCTTGTAATAGTTGTAATGCTCTTTCTTGTAGTTGATTTGATTCTTTCATGTTTATCACCTTTTTTTCTTTTTAGTATTTGTATACGTTTCGTTGCTTTATCATGTGCATAGGAATGAAAGGCGAGCACAAGCTCATATATATAAAGAAAAACCATAGGTGGCGACTGCGATGATTCATCATATTTATGAGCATTATCACATGCATGTTAAAGAATTAATCCCCCTTGGCCCCTATAAAAGCTTTTGGATTCGCAACAAAATTTATGTACTTGTTCCAATTGGAGAAATGGAGGAAGAAGTACTTGTAGAGATGAAAAAGCTCAGTGACTATATGAACCAGCAAGGGGATATAACTGTAGCGACTTTCGTTCCGACTATACACGGCTACTATGTAAGTGAGATAGAAGAACAAAATTACTGCTTATTAAAAGGTATGCGCGCGTTAGAACGACATGCTACGTCATTAGGAAGTGAGCTTTCTATATTCCATAAACGAGGTGCATTCTTTCCAGAAGAAATTGAGCAATTAAGCCGCATTGGTGAATGGAAAGCGTTATGGGAAAAGAGACTCGATCAGTTAGAAAAGTTTTGGCAATCACAAGTGATGAACCACCCTACAGACGTATTCGATCAATTGTTTATTGAATCCTTCCCGTATTACTTAGGGGTTGCAGAAAATGCCATTCAATATGTTGTTGATACAGAAATGGATGATACGCCGCAACTAACTGATGCAGCGACAATTTGCCAAGAACGATTCACACCTTTATTATGGCATCAAACGAAGCGTCTCAAACTCCCTTTTGATTGGGTGTATGATCACCCAACTCGAGATATAGCAGAATGGATTCGCTATATGATGATTGAAAAAAAGAAAGACTGGGATCAAACAATCGTTCAATTTGTTACAGATTATGAACGGAATTATTCGCTATCCTCATTTGGCTGGCGCTTATTATTTGCAAGGCTCTTATTCCCACTTCACTATTTTGAAACAGTTGAACGATATTACCAAACTGGAAACGAAGAACAAAAAAGCATATATAGAGATCGCTTAGAAGCCATTTTACACGATGTGAACCGCTCAGAGCAATTTATGAGGCATTTTTATGGCTCACTCCGTTTACCAGTTGATAAGCTTGGGATTAGAAAATTAGATTGGCTGTCTTAAAAATATAAAAAAGAGACCGATTGAGGTCTCTTTTTTATATACCACAATTGTATGTAATACATTATGCCCCTACCTGTTGATCTGCACATATATTTAAAATGAATTGATGTTTTTCGATTTTTTCATTTACTTTACTCAATAATTCTTGCTGGATTTCTTTAAATAAAAATTGATAGCTCGCATTCCATGTCGGTATAACGGATGAAAGGTCTAATAAATACTCTTTTTTCTTTTCTAGTTCTTGAATTGTTAAAAACGTGTTCCCCATTTTTGGCATGTGTCGTCCCCCTATGTTTTTTACTTTATATGTGTGAACGATCCACTATATAGTATTAATTATCGCATTTTTTGAGAAGGATTTCCAATTTTGTTTTATGATGTTAACGGATAAATGTGATTTGAATAAAAAAAGAGACCCAAATGGGTCTCTTTCTAGGAAGTGATTCTGAACGAGCCACTAGATAATATCCAGCTCCAGCGGCTAGAACAGTCGGCCATTTCGCGCCTTCCTGTGAGGCAAAAAGCGCCTCTTCGTCAGGAGCTCCAATGACCTCCTGTTCTGAACGAGCCGCTTCCGCTTTTAATTAAAATACTTGTTCTACTTCGATAACGCCTGGTACTTCTTCAAGTAACGCGCGCTCGATACCAGCTTTTAGTGTGATTGTAGAACTTGGGCAGCTTCCGCATGCACCCATAAGGCGTAATTTTACGATACCTTCTTCAATGTCTACTAACTCAACGTCTCCGCCATCGCGAAGTAAGAATGGACGTAATTTATCTAATACTTCTAGTACTTGTTCTTGCATATGTGGGTTTTCCATTTTTATCGACTCCTTTCATCAGTTTTATTATAATCAAGATAGAGGGGAAAATCTATTTTTTCTGTTCTTGTTTTATTGCCGAAATTTTTTATCATGTTTACAACGTGTTTTTTCAGTATAGGGGTATGGAATAAGTTTGTAAAATGATGTGCTTATGTGCTAAGGCATCTGAATATACTGTTAGAACAAGAAGTGGGGGAGAAGAAATGGTTAATGTGCAAGTGTATGGGACGAAAGTAATTTGTGCGAGCTGCGTTGGAATGCCATCTTCAACAGAAACGTTTGAGTGGTTACAAGCGGCGATTGGTCGTAAATATGAAGGACAAGAAAATAAATTTAATTTCGAGTATATTGATTTTCAAGAAGAACAAGAAGATGAAGATAAAAAAGCATTCGCGGAGCGCGTAGTAGAGGAAGATTTATTTTATCCGGTCGTTCTTGTAAATGGAGAAATTGTTGGAGAAGGAAATCCTCGTTTGAAGGATGTTTACGAAGAAATCGAGAAATATTTATAAAGCAGGAAGTCTTTGCGAATTTGCAAAGGCTTTTTTTATTGGAGGGATAGATGTGGAGAATGTAGTAAAGCATGCGTTACCGAAAGAAGTAGAGCAGTTGATGGAGCAGTACATAGTAGGGTTAAAAGAAATTTTTTTAGATGAAAAAATAGTTGGCGTATATATTTACGGATCCATCGCACTCGGTGCATTTCATGCAGAAACGAGTGATGTTGATTTTGTCACGGTAATAAGTGATCCCGTGAATGAAGCTGAAAAACAGCAACTTGTAGAGCTTCATAAGAAACTTAGTGGTAGTACGTTAGGGAAAAGAATGGATGGTATGTATATTCCGCTTGTTGATTTAGGAAAATACAATGATGAAATGAATGAGTACGTGTATTGTGCAGATGGTAAGGCGAATATAGGACATTGGGATATTAATGCAGTCACATGGTGGACATTGAAAAATCAAGGGATTACAGTGAGCGGGAAAGAAGCAGAAGACCTTTCGTTCCAAATAAGGTGGGATGATGTAGTAAATACGATGAAATACAACGTAGAACAGTACTGGAGTGGGAAGGCGAAGCAGCCATATTTATTCTTTATAGAAGAATGGGTAGAATCAGCGGTCGTTACGATGGGGCGCATTTTATATACACTAAATTATAAAACAATCGTTTCAAAAGATAGAGGATTGCAATACTTATTAGAACATTCAGCGGAAGAGTGGGAGCTTTTATTAAAAGAAGTAGCGAGAATACGGCAAAATCCAAAAGAAAAGAGAATGCTCTCAAGGTGGAGAAGGGCAGATATGACGAAGAGGTATTTGCTGCACTTAATTGAGACGTGTAGAGAGAAATGGTAGGGAAGAAAATGGACAATACAGTTGAGTGTATTGTCTTTTTTTACGTTTAATTTGGTATATAATGGTTTAAAAGGTTTAATTATACTGGAGGGGATATAGTGGACACGGAATTAGTTACATATGAAGAAAAGAATGTACAAATGAGTATGCTAGAAGTAATCGGTATGATCGTAATTATTTTTGGGACCATGTATGGAATTGGTTATTTGAACTTTTTATATGGCTCCTCATTATATCCGTGGTATGTAAATCATCTCATTTCACCCTTCACGTTTTGTATGATTATTGTAATGTATGCACCGGCAAGAAATTACTGTGTGCATTTACTAAAATCAATACAATTCAATAACTCAAAACATTATGTAACAATAATAATGACAATGATCGTACTGCTTATATATCTTGCAGTATTAAATTTAGTTTTACCACATGGGCTTCGTGTGGGGGAATCTAATATAGTAATAGAGCCTACTAAAAATGAAATCATTTTATATGTAGTTGTACTCACGATTTTTGCGCCGATTTGGGAAGAGCTTGTATTCCGAGGTATGTTTTTTATGAAATTATCTCAGCGCTTCTCTACACTTAGTAGTGCCGTTATAAGTGCTTTCATATTTACTTTAGGGCATCCCCTTACAGTAGGGAGTATTTTATATATTTTTGGTATAGGCATAAGTTTAGCCTACACCTATAAGAAAACAAACAATTTACTCGTTCCAATTGGAATTCATGTATTAAACAATTCATTTTATTTATTAGTAAATTTTCAACTGTAAAAAAGACGCCTTTTTGAAAGGGCGTCTTTCGTATTATGTAGTAGGTGGGAAAGGCTTTACAAGTATTATGTAGAGGAAAGATAATAGAAAAAATATGTGTGTGGAGGAAGACGATGAGTAAATATAAATTACATATAGATAGAGAACAGTTATGGAAAGGGTGCGTTTTAAATTCGATTGCTCATGCTATTAATGTAGCGCATGCTCCGGACTTTTTACATGAAAGTTCATGGGATGGATGTAACTATAGTATGCAAGATAGTCAAGGCGGAAGAGGGACAATTACGTTTCATCCGGATTATACGATCGTATGTCTTCAAGATGTGAATAGTGAGAGAATGGATGAGTGGATTGATGTGGCAAATTATTTTGAAGGAGCACCTTCGGAAGTGATAGATATTGCGAAAGAAGAAGCTCTTCAATACGTATTAGAAGAAGTAGAAGGTGAAACAGTTCCTTTTATTACAACTGCATTTTGGATTGAGGATAGCGGTGCGTATTCAATTGATTCATTTGAAGAGATGGAAGAGCACGGCGGATTCTTATTAGAAACGCCATTACTTGATAAGGAATCAGCGATGGAAAGATTGGAAGAAGAGTATGAGCTAACAGAGGAACAAATAGAGCTTTTACAAATCGTGTATGAGAGAAAAATCCAAAGTAAAAATGAGGAAATTATATTGTCTAAAGATGAGGTAGCAATGATTGGAACGGATGATAGTGAAGGGTTAGAAGTTAGTAAAGTATCTTTTAAAGAGATGAATATTACTTGGGAGTTGTAGGAGAAGGATATAAAAGTGTGATAAAGCACTAGCAGAAAGCACAATGTGAAGTTACATTGCGTTTTCTACTAGTTTTTTCATATACATGTCAACTTCGTGAAAGAATACGGGCTCTTTTTCCTCGGTATTCAGATGTACAGCACATTGCAAATATTGCTGTAAGTAGTGATTAGCTTGCTCGTACTGTTTTAAATTGTAGAAAGAGAAACAAGTAAGAAGCAAAAACGCTTTTTCCTGTAATATTGGAACGACGGCTAGTACTGGAGTAACGGAATGTATATTTATTTTTACTAAATTCTCATAAGATGCCCACACTTGAAACCAGTCGAAAATAGTAGAAAGATAATTCGGAATGTCGATAGTTTCATGTGAAACATTATGCAATAACTGGTTCTGTTTCATATGTATAGGCTCTATTCTCGTTCGCAGAATGCAATCGAATATTGAGATGTTTTCTTTAATTAGTAATTGGTCCGTGATAAGCTGCGGGAGACCGATAGGATGAACTCCTATATGTATATAGAAGTCATCTCCAAATTGACTTTTTTGTATGTTAATGAGTTTATAAAATCCGTTTTCAGCTTTGCAAAATGTATGTCTTTTTTTCTTAAATCCAAGCAGTTTTAAAGCAGCATGTAAATTTGCAATGGAATTTTGTACCGCTTTAGAATAAGGTTTACTCTTCGTCATATTCATATGTAGTTAAGTTTTGTAAGAAACTTTCAAAGTTAGGTGCTAATTCAATTATTTGCTCAACTTCATTATCAATAAATATAACTGGAGGATTTTCAGCTACATTTCGATAGTCTAATGCAATCCATGTATGTCCGTCCCCAGATAAAAGTACGAGATTCTCAGGCATTTCCCATTCTTGAATTAAATAATGACTCTCTAAAATACTAGATTCATTTTCATCAAAAGAAATGCCATATAAGCCAGAAACATTAACGTGATCGTCTGCCCAAGAATTCGGCTCTGAAGTAGGGTGAGCATCAAGGCGCAGTGTTCCTCCATTTTGTTCTTTTAGAAGGTTTATGTATGATTCCGGAAGCTTTACGTTCAGTACTTCTTCTGCTTTTTTGATTAGTTCGTCGTTAATGGGTGCTAGTTTTAAATAATCATCTTCTGTCCAAATTGTAGTCTTCATATTGGGTCACCTCAAATAATAGTTTTAAGAATCTTATGTCATATATTATAGTTAGTTTGAATAACGAGCAATAGAGGGAGGAAATAATGAAAAAGTTTCAAATCGAACTAAATAAACTGCCGACAGAAAATGCCGGAGAAATAGTAATTAGTATAGATGATAGAATTGTGTTGCAAGAAAAAACAGACATAATCGACCCGATTTGTCAGTTGTTTGACGCATGGGGTGAATGTTTTAAAGATGATGGTGCTGTGATTTTTTTAGATAGATATGAAAAAAAGGTAGAGTTTAAGAAGAAGGATGGGAACTTTCTCATTATTAATCAGAGAGGAAAAAAGTTAGCTAGTGTTGATAGCGAGCAATTTTTACGAGTAATCTTTTCGTTTCTTAAAAAGGAGATAGAGCAGATTTACATAAGTGGAGTTGATTCTTTCCGAATAAAAGATGCGTATCATAGAATTTTAGAAATTGAGCCATTTCTTTCTGAACTTGTAAATAGAAATAACGCAATTATGTACCGAACATATCATTCTACAAGTGGTAAGTATGAATTAAACTGGAATTATTTAAAGGGGGTAGAGGTTGAACCGATATTTACTCCGGTACTATCTCATAATGAGAAGAGTATCTTTTATGTGGAGGAAAACAGCCACGAAATTCGTAAACTCGATAGTGAAACGAAAGAAGAGGTTTGGAAGTGTCATCTTCCACTAGTAGAAGATTGTAATTGCATAACTGTGAATGATGTCACAATTATTTGGCATGCGAATAGATTTGGAGAAAATATTGCGAAATTGTACGCTATTTCATCAAGTTCTGGGGAGTTTCTATGGAATTTAGAAATAGAAGGGCATATTATACAAGTTGTAAAAACTACGAAGGAAGAATTACCACGTTTATTAGTTATGACACAGGAAGGCTACAATGTTTTATTAGAGCTTGAAAGTGGAGTGAAAGTATGGGAAAAGAATGTCCGAGTTGGAGGAGAGAAGTTGCAATGCCATTTTGGCTCAGATTACTATGTGTTAGCAGGGAATCCTTTGGATGAAGATGCGGAAGTTGATGCATATAGTAACGTTGCAATTGCCATTCAATTATTAGATGCTTCTACACGATGGAAACAAATGATGGAAGATTGTAATCCAAATGAACCAGTTACTTTAACTAATGAACATTTTATATGTGTAGCAATAGATTCATTACAAAAGTGGGAATATGGAAAAGAAGGTTGTAACTTAATTTTTGAAAAAGCCTTTGATGAGGTACAGTACTCTTACATTGCATCACAGGGATCAAAAATATTATTAACAAGAACTGAGTATGATTATGAAGAGGTAAGTAAACAAATACAATGTTATGACCATAAGAGCGCTCAAAAGTTATATGAAATAAATATGCCTTTTGAAATTGAATTGCCTCCATTTCTTATCGGAGAGATGATGGTATTGTCCTTAGGAGAAGGCAGAATTTGTGGTATTCATATTCAAACAGGTAAAGTGATTTGGAACAATACGACTCTACATGATATTACAGAGGTTCTGTTATATAAAGATCGAGAAATTTATATTGCAACTTCAAATTTAGAATTGATAATACTTGATGCTGCATGTGGCGAGGTAAAAGATATAATTAAACTGCCTAAAAATGTTGTAGCAATAGATTTTATTGTATCAATTGAGGAAGTTAATAATGCATTATTCATTAGTTGCGTAAGTGGAAATATGTTTGAAATAGTAGAAAGCTAATTTGTGAGTTCTCTTAAATCGAGATGTTTGTTTTAAAATAGTAGTATATATTCACTAAAAAAGATGTATAAAATGATTTTGATGCATCCTTTTTAGTGAATATATAAAATAATTAACTTAGTGTATTAAACCTATCATTCATAAGTATTCTAATATATTAAAAAGAAAAATGGAATAATAAACGGTAAATTGTAGGAATATATTCGATTTCTGTTCATTTTTATGAAATATATGTACTTTTTGTTAGATTCCTTCTTTTTATTTCTATAAAATACACGTATGTAGATATGAGAAAAGGATGATGTACGTGAAGGACACTGTTTTACAAGAAAAAATTTCTCCGCAAGAGTTGCATAAAGTTGTTCAAAAGAATACAGCTTATTATGACTTTAAGTGGGGCAAAGTAGAAAATCCAGCGCAAGGGAATACGTGGAATTGGGTAGCCTTTTTCTTCCCAACTTTTTGGTTAGCTTATCGTAAAATGTATAAGTTGTTTATTATACTTACGTTATTGGCGGTACCTAGTATCGTTGTAACTCCTTTTATAGATATTCCAGATGGGATTTATTTAACATGTAGTTTAGTTCTTCAGTTAGGAACGATGATATTTACTGGATGGCAAGGAAACCGTTTATATTATAAGCACGCTGTTCGTGTATTACATAAGGGAGAAGATATGCCAGATCATGAGAAGGCGTATTACTTACAATCAAAGGGTGGCGCTAGTTTTGCTGGTATGGTTGGTTTCCAGGTTATAGTTGGAATCATGTTTGGTGGAGCTATGTTCGGACTCTCACTTTTACCAACTGAGCCAAATATTAAAAATGTCGTTCGTTCAAGTAGTGAAGGTGTGACTTTAGAGATTATGACGGATAATCCAACTTGGAAGTTTGTGAAGAAAGAACAAGATTATGATGTAGTAGAATTTACTGGTTATGATTATGCAGAGAAGAAGAACGTGAAAATTAAATTTGCTGTTTATTTTAGTGAAGACTATTTTGAATGGCAAGAAGTATATGAGAATAATAAGAAGTTAAGTGAAGATGAGCTAGAAGAGTATCAATTTTATATTGAAGAAAATGGTTGGGGGTTCTAGTCAGAACTCGTTCATTTTGAAAAGGAGGATCTTGTGAAGGTTCTTCTTTTTTACTTGGAAACACCATACGAATTGAAATTTTGTAAAATACAATAAAAAATGAGAATTTGAGGTAGGCTTGTCAATAACGTGAGACTATGGCACTATATAGAAATGCTATACAAATTTTATTTATCGAGATGTAAACATCAATTTTGATTTTTACGTATAAATAATGAACGGAGGAAATGAATTTATGGCTACTTTACCAAATTGTCCAAAATGTAATTCAGAATATACGTATGAGGATGGCGTTCTTTTCGTATGTCCAGAATGTGCTCATGAGTGGGGCCAAGAAGCAGAAGCTGAAAATAATGATGGTGCAAAAGTTGTAAAAGATGCGAACGGAAACGTTCTTCAAGACGGCGATGCTGTTACTGTCATTAAAGATTTAAAAGTAAAAGGAACTTCTTCAGTTGTGAAGATCGGTACGAAAGTAAAAAGTATCCGTCTAGTTGATGGCGATCATGATATTGATTGCAAAATCGACGGTTTCGGAGCTATGAAGTTAAAATCACAATTCGTTAAGAAGGCGTAAGTAAATAAAAGGAGGAGGCGTATAGGCCTCCTCTTTTTATTATGTCATTTTTTGTCGGTAAGTCGATATTCCTTGTCGAATCGTCGATATATTTCAAAAATCGTTGATATATTTTGAGTTATGATACATATATTCGAAAAATCGTCGATATAATTTCACTCACCGAGAAAGGTGCATCATTTACCGAGCAAAAAGCTAGATTACCGTCCACCATAGTCAATATCCTTCAACTGACACCTCTTATTAAAGAATGTTTTATATCCAAGCTGTAAAAAGATAATGACAGCAAAAGCGGTACTTCCTGAAATACCGAGTATAATTGCGATTTGATATTGAATGGCTGTAAATGGTGATACACCAGATAAGATTTGACCAGTCATCATGCCCGGTAAGCTTATAATCCCCATTCCGACCATAGAATTGATCGTTGGTAAAATAGCCGAGTCAAAAGCGTCTCGAATGAGCGGAGCAGCTGCTTCTTTCGGTGTGGCACCGAGCATAAGTGCTCCTTCAATTTGACCTCTTTGCGATTTCATATTGTTTAAGAACGTATTTGCACCGAGAGAAACACCAGTCATTGCATTCCCAACTAACATTCCTGTAATCGGAACGATATATTGCGGGGCGTACCACGGATCATGTCCGATAATAACAAAGATAAATAGTAGAAGTGGCCCAATTGATCCGGCTACCATGGAAAGGGCGGCTACTCGTTTTAATTCTTTAGACATTGGGATATTCACTCGTTTATAAATATTAAAAATTGCAAAGGTAGTAATAGAAGTAATGAGAGCAATTGTATAAAATGGATTACTGTTTTCAAATACGTATGTAAGGACATAGGCAACAAGTACGAGCTGAATCGTCATACGGAATGTTGCGAGCGCGATTTGTTTTTCGCGAGGTATTCCTTTTAACTTCACAAGCCCAATTAAAATAAGAATGAAAATATATGCAGCGGCAAGTTGCCAAATTTGGAGTTCAATCACGCCCTTCAACTGAGAGCACTTCCTTTCTAGTTGCACCGTTTGCTTTACTAATCTCAATAATATCGTCTGCAATTTCTTCTGGAAGCTGTTGTGAGTGTGTGATGAAGATGACTGTTTTTTTCTTTTCTTTTGCTAACATAGTGAATTGCTTCATAACGCGTCGTTCTGTATCGCTATCTAACGCCGAAGTTGGTTCATCTAATAAATAGACAGGTGGATCCATAAGTACGATACGTGCAAAAGCAAGTCGTTGTTTTTCGCCACCTGATAATGAATCAGCGTTGTCTTCTAAATTTTTTTCCAAGCTAACAGTCGTTAATGCACTTCGCAAGGCAGCATCATTTGGAAATGGCTTTTCAGAAAGACGAAGTCCCATTAATAGATTGTCTTTAATGGTTCCATCGAAAATAGGTGGCGTTTGCCCAAGCATGACTACGTCACGTCGTAATTGAATAGGGGGATAATCAGAAATTAGCTTTCCGTTATATTCAATTGTTCCAGATGTTGGAGATTGTAGATCATTTAACATACGGAGCAATGTGCTTTTTCCGCTCCCACTCTCGCCGATAATACATGTGATTTTTTCTTTTTGAATCTGTAAATAAGGAATGTGCAGTATATCTTTATATGTAACGTCTTTTAATATAAACATAGATGGCTCCTTTCTGATTCTAGTTCTATCGTATCAAAAAAGAGAAGGTAACGGTTATAAAGAGCAACGTTTTTTCTTCGTCTTGATTTCTATTAATAAGTTAAGTAAACGATCTAATTCTTGGCTGAAAGAAATTACTTTATGATGAGTGAATCCGTACTTTTCAACGAGATAGATCAATTCTTTCTTCTTCGCTTCTATGCGATCATTTAGTTTCGTTACGTTCATAAGTGAAATGAAATGCCTCCTGTAAAAGTATTTACCACACAAAAAATAAGACCGAATGAATTCGGCCTTAAAGGAAATAAAACAACTTATCAATAGCATACACTGTTTATTGGTAGTTTTTAATATGAAAATGAAAAATAAATCATGATTCATATTGAGAAAGATGTGTCTGATAATTATATTTTAACGAATAAGAGAGGCTGCCTAATTAGGAGACAGCCTGTAAAGTATTAACCGTTATGATATTTGTACATCCAGAGGATACCGGATTTTAGTAACCTTGGTACACGTCCCATTAATGGTTGGTTTGCTAGCAAACCAAAGCCATGCTTCTTACCAAGAGAGCCGAGAACACCTTTTAATTTAATGACAGGTAGTTCGTCAGGAAGTGGTTCATTATTCCAACGTTTTAATAATATTTGGACAATTTGTTCCCCTTGACCTTCAGCAAGTTGTGCAGATGGTGCGTGTGGAAGTGCTGCACAATCTCCTACAACATATACGTGCTCGTTATTTGGAATATTGTGATATTTTGTTAAAACAACCCGTCCGCTACCATCTTGTTCAACTGGAAGGTTTCGAACAACTTCATTTGCTTGAATACCAGCTGTCCAGACGATTGCATCACATTCAAGTGGTTCATCGTGGTTGTACACAATATTTGGCTCTACTTTTGTAATGTTAGAGTTTCGTATAATAGTAACTTTATGTTTTACGAACCATTCTTCTACATATCTACTTAATTTCTCTGGATATGGGAATAGAATTCTATCTTTTCGATCAAATAAGTAGATTTTTAAATCAGAACGACTCTCGCGAAGTTCACTTGCAACTTCAACGCCACTTAATCCAGCACCAACGACTGCTACTGTTGCATTTGGTTCTAGACTATTTAATTGTTCATATGTCTTACGTGTTTGTTCAATCGATTGTAGGCTATGTGTATATTCCTTCGCCCCAGGAACGTTATGATATTTATCCTCACAGCCAAGTCCAATAATTAAATCATCATATTGAATTGCTTCGCCGCCATCGAGATGAACAGCTTTTTCTTTGAGATCAATATTTGTTACTGTGCCGTATTGAATATTGAGGCGTGGGTGTTCAGGAAACGGTATACGAATATGCGTTTCTGAAATAGTACCCGCAACTAATGCATAATATTCAGTTTTGAAGCAATGATATGGTACTTTGTCGATTAATGTCACTTGTACATCATCCGGAAGTTGATTGCTTGGAAGTAGCCGTTGCAGAATTCTCATTCCACCGTAGCCGCCACCTAATATTACGAGGTGTTTCATGATGGATTACCCCTTTTCTGTTGAAATATCCCCTAATCATAAAATTTTATATTAATAAAATATTTTGACTTTACTCAATCAAATTATATCGAATTTGTGAACAAATAACAATGCATGAATGAATACTCTGTTGTACAATAAGAAGAAAAGTAGAGTAAACGATCTGCATTATTTAGTTACCATTTCATCGTAAATAGCATGTTATATAGAAGGAATCATCTATTTTGAAGTGAAATAATGAAGTAACTAAATAGTTTAGAAGGTGTAATGAAAACAACAAGAAACAGCTTAGTTTTTTTCTTATAGATGAAGTCAGAAAGTAATTTGTTTTGTAGTACAGGGGGGAGAATTTTGATTAAACCATTAATTGAATTTTGTGTAGGTAACCTTGCGAGTGGTTCACAAGCCGCTTTAGAGAAATTAGAAAAAGATCCGAATTTAGATGTAATGGAGTATGGTTGTTTAGGATATTGTGGTATTTGTTTTGAAGGACCGTTTGCTCTTGTAAATGGTGAAGTGGTACAAGGGGCTACAGTAGAAGAACTTGTTAATAATGTATATGAGTATTTGGATGAAAATCCAATGTTTTAAGGTGTTGCAATCGGCAGCACCTTTTTCTTTTTCTATTAGATAAAATTTTATTTCGCAGGGGAGGATAATATTGTATATAAATAAAAAAGACCCTTTTTAGAAGGGCTTTTTTCTTACACAATTTGCGCAAGAATGGCTCATCGCCAAATGTTGTCAAATATGAGAAACGGGGGACATTCATATTGTGTTCTAAAAGCGTGCATTTTATACTTGAAATAACAAATTATTTTTGGAGTGAATACAAATGAGCCAATTTTCTTTTACAAAAATGCATGGTCTTGGCAATAGTTATATATATGTAAATATGTTTGAAGAACGAATTCCTGAAGAAGATTTAGCTCTTGTGGCGGAAAAGGTTTCAAATATTAATACTGGTATTGGAGCAGATGGAATGATTTTAATTTGTCCGTCTGACGTAGCGCCGGTGAAAATGCGCATGTTTAATAATGATGGATCAGAAGGAAAGAGCTGTGGTAACGGTCTACGCTGCGTAGCGAAATATGCGTATGAGCATAAACTAGTAGAAGATACAGTTTTCACAATTGAAACGTTAGCTGGCATTGTAACGGCTGAAGTAACGGTAGAAGAAGGGAAAGTTACGTTAGCGAAAATTGATATGGGAGCACCGCGTTTAACGCGTGCAGAAATACCGATGCTTGGCGAAGGTGAAACACCATTTATTCGTGAAAACTTCTTATACAATAACCATCGTTATGCATTTACAGCTGTTTCAATGGGAAATCCGCATGCAGTTATTTTTGTGGATGATGTAGAACAAGCACCTCTTACAACACTTGGACCAGTTCTTGAGACACATGAAATGTTCCCAGAACGAGTAAATGTTGAATTCATTGAGATTTTGAATGAGGAAGAGATGAACTTCCGCGTTTGGGAACGTGGATCTGGTGTAACACAAGCTTGCGGAACAGGGGCGTGCGCTGCAGTTGTAGCCTCTATTTTAAATGGAAAAATGGAACGTGGTAAGGAAATTACAGTTCATTTAGCTGGTGGCGATTTAATGATTGCATGGACAGAAGAAGGCAACGTGTTAATGAAAGGACCAGCAGAAGTAATTTGCCACGGAGTGTATGAGTACAAGATAGAAGCGTAAAGATGTATAATAGAACGAGAACAGAAAGGATGGTGTATTTCATGATTGAAGTAACAGAACAAGCAGCTTTCCAAATTAAAGATATGTTAAAAGATGCTGAAGATGGAGAGAAGTACGTGCGCCTTGCTGTACACGGCGGCGGATGTAGTGGTCTTTCTTACGGCTTAGGATTTGAAGTAGAACCAAAAGAAGACGACACAGTTCTTGAGTTTTTCGGTGTCGAATTTGTTATCGATAAAGAAAGTGCTCCGATTGTTAAAGGAGTAAAAATTGATTATAAACAATCTATGCTTGGCGGCGGATTCACAATTGATAATCCAAACGCAATCGCATCATGCGGATGTGGATCATCTTTCCGTACAGCGACGAATGCTGGTAAGCCAGAAGAGTGCTAAGTTTTTAGTTGAAATAGAGAAAGACCTTTTTAGCGATGGAGTGCAATCGCTAAAAAGGTCTTTTCTTTTACAGTAAAAAATCAAAAAGCCGCCTTCTAAATTTAGAAACGTGCCTTAAGATATTTGTATAACAAATTTTAAAATCTTAAACTAATTTATCTTTGCATAGATGCAAGTATCAGCTGGTTGTTTGCCGTCAGCTGAAACATCTTCATTACGTAATACCCCTTCAAGCTCAAAACCTAATTTTTCAGGGATCGCACGACTTTTCGTGTTACTAGCTTCACATCGGATTTCAATCCTTCTAAATTTGAATAACTGAAATCCAAGGTTTGTTAACGCACGTACTGTTTCTGTTATGTATCCACTGCCACTAAATTGCGTGTTAACCCAGTATCCAATTTCACATTTAGAAACATTCCAATTAATTCGGTGAAGGCTAGCTGTTCCAATAAAATTATTCGTCTTCTTATGGTAGATAAGGTAGCGAAAGCTTTCTCTGTTCAAAAAATTTATATGGGCATTTCTCAGAAGAATTTCCGTTTCTTCAACAGTAGGAATGGACTGGAATAAAGACAACCATTGCTTTAATTCATGAATTGAATCTTTAATAGCTTTATGTACTACATTCCCTTCACCTGCTTGAAGTGGCGCTCGAAGAATGAGTCTATCTGTTTCTATTTGTAACGGAACATCTAATAAAATAGGATTCATATTATTTCTCCCCTCAAAACCTTTAAATTAGGACAGAATGAAACTTATGTAAAAAAACTTTCGTTCAAAAGTTAGAGAACAATAAATATATATTCACTTCATCATTTAGAAATCCTTTTTCACATATTGAAAACGAAATTGCTAGTTGATACAAAAAATAGCTGCTGAAGTAGCTTTAAGTTGGTCAAATCTTGCATGATTATTTATTTAAGCTTCTTTTAAAGTTCTCTTTTTTCCAGTTATAATTGAAGAATAGAAAGAGGGGATATATGCTGGAAAATATTTTTGAATTTATATTGAAGTACGTTATAGGTCCTATTTTTAGATGTATAAGATACCTTGTGATAGATATTATAATAGAATGCATAATAGAAGGTGTAATAAACGGTATAAGGAAATTACGTGATAAGTGGCGAAAGTGGCGTGAAAGACGTTATTGGCGGTAATAGGTATATAAAAAATTGGCAGTAAAGAGATAGAGGATAAAAAGCCTTAAGGGAGATGATTCATTCATTTCCCTTAAGGCTTTTTATAATGAAGTAGTAGCAACTCATCTAAATTTAGAATCTGTACTCATGCCAATTGGTGACGGCATGACGGTTTCTAAAGTGAAGCAATAATTATTATCTTACAAAAGTGTAATGTTCATGTCATGTTTTTGAATTTCTTCTTTAAGCTTTGGGCTTTAAGATAACAATATAAGAAAAAACATATGAGGTGAAGGAAATGAAAAGATATATTGCACTGTTTAGTATTTTAGTTGTATTCGCAAGCCTTTTAGTTGGTTGTGATATTAACCGTATGGGGAAAGATCAGTACTATGTTCAAATCACAGCTGATGGAATTGAAAAAAATGAGAAGTCTGATAGCGGAGAGCCATACAAATATTTTGAGTATAAATTAAAAGGATTCGATAAAGACGGTAAAGAGAAAGAATTAGAATTCACAGCTCAAAAAAACTTACGTAAAGATGCATTCCTACGCGTATACCACTCAGATAAAAAAGGTGTTTCGGCTTGGGAAGAAGTTAAGAAAGATGAGCTTCCTGCGAAAGTGAAAGAAAAATTAGGTGCAAAATAAGAAAGAAAAAAGGAATTGACGAACAGGGTCAATTCCTTTTTATATTTTCAAAATCATCTTCTGAAATGACTGTAAATCCATGTCTTTTGAATAAAGCAGTTGTTACCCCGTAACCAGTTTGTTTATTCCCGTTAAATTCTCCTGTATAAATTGTGGAACTACCACAAGAGGGACTGCGTTCTTTTAAAATAATATATTCTGGGCGCAAATCTTTCATTTGTTCTAATGCTTTATAAGCACCATTTACAAAAGCTTCCGTGACATCTTCACCGTCTTTTGTCATCACTTTCGCTTTTCCATCCAAAACGTCATCGCCATTCCCGCCAATAATTTCAGCTGAGGGACGAGGCGTTGGCAATCCTCCTAATACTTCGGGGCAAATGAGGAGTGTCTCTTCTTGTTGCAGCAAATCCCCTATTTTTGAAACGAGATTGTCATTTCCATCATACCGACAAGCGATACCACCTAAACAAGCGCTAATTACGATCATATTTTCATCTCCACTAAAAAAATATTAAATAGCACGCCAAATCCCCTTCCTGCCTCTTACTTATAAATGAGGTGATAAAAATGGGAAGCTTATATAACTTAATGAAACCATATAGTGAATTTCGAAGTAAAGAAGAGTTTAATACATATCAAAAACAAGTTTTGAAATGCTACCGATTTCAATTGAATAAAACAGATGCTACCATTATTCATTTTTTAGGAAAGTATGCAGTGAATGAGAAACAGAAAACAGTGGGGGTTGCTTGTCCGTTAATGGAGACGATTGCGACGAATGTTGGAAAAAGTATTCGTACAGTACGCCGCTCCATTGCAAAGTTAGAGGAACTAGGAATTATAAAGCGTGTTGCAACGAAAGAAAGACATAAACGCGGCGGGTATAGTGCGAACTTATATGTATTTCTTATATCTGCAATTGACCGCATGGATGACCGTATGAAATTGTCCGCATGTGAAAGTGAGAATGATGCAGCTGGCTGTAGTGGAATGGGGGAAAAATATGAGGGGGAAACAATTCTTTCTAAAAACATTCCACAAATAAAAGAGAATAGAAAAGGAACGTACGAGCTTGATGAGACGTATTGCCGTCATGATATACCGAAGCCTTTTATATATGCACTTCTGCCGATGACGAGTAATCCGAAGAAGATTAATATATTTTGGAGTAAGGTGGAGCTTGCTTATAAAAAGAGCGGATTATTAGAGCAAGGTGTTTTACTGGAGCAAATATTAGCTGATGAAGAAGTGTATGGAAATTTCATTTGGCGCGTAAAAAGTGTTGTGAGAGCGTATAAATACGGAGAAATCCGTAAAAATGTTAAGGCTCTTTTATATAGTACAGTGCGAGATTTATTTTTAGAGGTTGGATTAGAATGGGGAGCAGCTGTGAGAAGAAGTAAGGGGATACCGTTATTTGATCCGTTTAAAAAGGAGCCATGCGTAAATGCATGACTCCAAGTAGTTAATCAAACTTTCTTACAACTGGAACACGAATCGCTACAAATAGTACAAAGACGATAACGGCGATTGCACCACTTTTCATAACGGTTACGATTGGAATTCCTATTGCAAGCGCGATAGATGTGAATGCATAAGAGAGCGGGATAAAGCCCATTGATGATAGCATAAGTAAACTCATTACACGTCCCATCATTTCTTCTTTCACTGTCGATTGAATCATCGCCATAAGCGGAACGATAGCCATTGCGATTGTAATACCGTAAAACATACCAGCTAATAATGCTTGCCAAAGTACGGTGCTAAAGTTGATGGATAAGAAGAATACGCCAGACAGTAGCATCATGATAATGCAAAATAGACCGCGTCTCCGATTAATATTTTTTAAACCGACAATGACTGCGCCTATTGCCATTCCGCCTCCTACAGATGCTTCTAAGTAACTGAATTGAAGCGAGTCACCGTGTAGAACATTTTTAATGAAAAGCGGGAAACCGACTTGCATCGGACCGATTAAAAATAAGTTTAGAAAGGCGCTACAAATAAGGAAAGTTGAAAGGAATGGAGATTCCTTTACATATAAAATTCCTTCTTTAATAGAAGTGAACATGCTTTTGTCTGTATTTTGCTGCTCTGGCATCGTAAATTGTATTTTTTGAACGAGTATGGCTGCGACAATGAGTAATAAAATTGTAATCGAGAAAATCGTTTCATAGTTCGTAAATTTAATAAGAATGCCGCCAAGTACAGGACCTAAGATGACCGATGCTTGGTTTGTCATTTGTGTAAGTGAGTTTGCTTGTGTTAAACGGCTTTTTTCTACAAGTTCAGGCAAGATAGATCCATCAGCCGACCAGAAAAAAGCATCAGCAAGTCCAAAGAATAAAGCGAATAAAGCAAATGTATATAGTGTTACATCACCTACGATGAACCATGTAAGGATAGTTGCGACGAGAATAGCACGAACAATATTAGAATAAAACATAATGTTTTTTTTCGGGAATTTATCAGCTACAGCGCCGCCGATAATCATAAAAATAAGCCTTGGAACACTAAGAGCTACGAAAACAACACCGAGTGATGCCTCAAGGTTTAATGTTTTTGCTATGTACCACGTTTGTGAAAAAGTAAAAAAGGCTAAAGCGAAACTTGAAAAAAGAGTAGCTGCCCAAAGAAAAAGGAAATTCGTATTTTTTAATAACGGTTTTCCGCTTCCTTCTAAAGCAGATTTATTTTGTTGTAGTTCCTCCATATTGCTTCCTTTCTATGCGACAAATTTAAACTAAAAAACTTGTTAACAATCACTTTATCCCGCGTTAACGGGCAGTAAAACTCCCACCTCAAAATTTGGCTCGAGCAAAGAAGTTAGGTGGGAGACTAACTGCCCGTAAACGTCCGATTGGTTCAACTAATACTCAGTGGTGGGGGATGAATACCCCCCCACCACTGAGTATAGTTTCACTTTATACAGTTTCTAATATTTCTATACTGCACTTTCTCATTGTAGACAATTATGTTGGATTTGCACAGTGGCTATTTAACGACAAAAAAGAAGATACCATTTGGTATCTTCTTTTTTGTCGTTTAGGCTAATGCAATATAAATATCTAATTGTACGTTAGTTGGATCTAACGCTCTTTCATCATAAAGCTCAAAGTCTGTTGTAAAAGCACGTTTGTTTTCCTTTGACCATTTCCAAATATAGTCCCAAGCCTCGCAAACGACTTCAGCAATTGGTCCCTTTCTCGTTGTAAATACCGCATACGTAGCGGCAGGTATTGTTAAAGTTGTCATATTTGCAGGAACGTCTTCTAATGAAGAAACAGGCATGCCAATTGTGTATTTATATGTACCCGTTTCATCTGATTCGTAATTTGAGTAGAAAGCGAATGTTTCTTTCGTTTGTTGATTTGGAATGTGGTGCATCATTTGTTCTTGGAAGTACCGGTTCCAAAGCCCGGGAATTTTCCCTTCAGTAGATGCCTCTTTTTCGTTGGTCGTCGTAATCGAAACACCGATTGCTTGGAAAGCTTCTTTTTTTACGATAGTAGGTTCTTTCATTTTTAAATATCCCCCTTATTGAATAGAACGTTTGTTCTTGTTTATTGTAACATATTTTGGAAGGGAACGATAGCGTAATAAAAAAGAACTCCTTCGCATAAAAGGAGTTCTTTTCATTTCTATATTAAAACATACTTGAGCTGTGCATCGGTTGAAGTTTTGCGTTTGGATCGAAGTAAGCTTTCGCATTGTTTACTGCTGTTGGTGCTTCACCGAAGCCGCAAGCAATGAGTTTTACTTTTCCTTCATATGTACAAATGTCACCAGCAGCGTAAATACCAGGAATATTTGTTTCCATTTTCGAGTTCACGAGAATGCTGTTTTTTTGTATATCTAAGCCCCAGTTTTTAATTGGGCCAAGAGAAGAAACGAAGCCGTAGTTTACGATTACATCATCAACATCGATGATAATTTTTTCTTCCGTTTTTACATGCTGAAGAACGACTTGTTCAATTTTGTCATCACCAATGAGTTCTACTGGAACGTATGGTGTGCTTACTTCTGCACGAGAGTTCATTAAGCTTTCTACGCTATGTTCATGCGCACGGAATTTATCACGACGATGAACAATTGTAACTTTGTCAGCGATCGGCTCTAACATCATTGTCCAGTCAACAGCTGAATCGCCGCCGCCAAATACTACGACGCGCTTACCAGCAAATTTATTCATATCATCAACGAAATAATGTAAGTTTTTCTTTTCATACTTTGCTGTTCCTTCTAATTCTAAGCGGCGTGGTTGGAAAGCACCATTGCCAGCAGTAATAATTACTGATTTAGAATAGTGAGTTTGCTTATTCGTAACAAGTTTAAATATACCGTCAGCTTGTTTCTCAAGCGTATCAACAGCTTCTTCTAAACAAACGGTTGGATCAAATTTCTTCATTTGCTCTTTTAAGTTATCAACTAATTCTTGTGCGCGCACTTTCGGGAATCCGGCTACATCATAAATGTATTTTTCAGGATAGAGCGCGGATAATTGTCCTCCAAGCTGAGGTAAGCTTTCAATAATTTTTACACTTGCTTGTCTCATACCACCATAAAATGCTGTGAATAGTCCTGTTGGCCCACCACCAATAATTGTTATGTCGTAAACTTTTTGATTTTCTGCCACTTTCATTCCCCCTATAGATGGAATTTTGATATTGATTTCATATATTGTTCATATGTACACGAAAATCCTGCAAATGATGATACTTTCAAATAAATGATAGCATATTTGAGTGCATAATACTTCTGAAAACGACTGAATTGTGTGTAAGTTTTCGCATAGATGTTTTTTACATTGTATAAAATATACAGAAAGGAAAATACATGAAAAAAAGGCTGAAAAACCCTTGAAAACGCTATGTTATTTTAAAATATTGATAATTCTCCAGACGCTTGAATTCTGGAATAAAACCGACTAATATAGGGAAGTATTATGTTAAATTTCTATGACAAAATTCGTACGATTTTTTGACTGTGTTTTGTTATGATATAGAATGTGATAAATTCCACATTCTTGACAAATAGAGTTTTTAGTACTTGGTATTATTTTTCATTACTATTATATAAAGAAAAGGGTTGTGATTTGGTGAAGACTCCAAAAATCGTAGTTTTAGGTGCAGGTTATGGCGGGATGATTACGACTGTTCGTCTGCAAAAAGCATTATCTGTAAATGAAGCTGAAATTACGTTAGTAAACAACAACAGCTATCACTACCAAGCGACTTGGTTACACGAGAGCGCAGCTGGTACATTACAAGATGAAAAAATCTGTCTAGATATTCAAGACGTTATTGATACAAATAAAGTGAACTTTGTACAAGATACAGTAGTAGAAATTAAAGCAGCTGAAAAACGCATTATCTTAAAAGACGGCGAGTTAGAATATGACTACTTAGTAATCGGTCTTGGTTTCGAATCAGAAACATTCGGAATTACAGGATTAAAAGAGCATGCATTCTCAATCGCTAACATTAATGCAACTCGTCAAATTCGTGAGCATATGGAAGCTAGCTTCGCTAAATATGCAGATGAAAAGCGCGATGAGTTAGTAACAATCGTTGTTGGTGGTGCTGGATTTACTGGTATCGAGTACGTAGGTGAGCTTGCAAACCGTGTTCCTGAACTTTGCAAACAGTACAATGTACCACGTGAAAAAGCACGTATTATCTGTGTAGAAGCTGCTCCAACAGCACTTCCAGGTTTCGATCCAGCATTAGTAGAATACGCTGTGAAACAACTTGAGAAAAAAGGTGTAGAATTCCGCATCGGTACAGCAATTAAAGAAGCAACTGAAGAAGGTATTATCGTTGCAAACGGTGATGATACTGAATTAATTAAGTCTGAAACAGTAGTTTGGGCTGCAGGTGTTCGTGGTAACGGTATTGTGGAAGAGTCTGGCTTTGAAGCAATGCGCGGACGTGTAAAAGTTGATGAGTACATGCACGCTCCAGGATACGAAGATGTATTCATGGTTGGTGACGCAGCGTTAATCATTAACGAAGAAATTAACCGTCCATACCCACCAACAGCACAAATCGCAATTCAACAAGGTTACAACATTGCGCACAACTTAACTGTGTTAGTTCGTGGTAAAGGCGAAATGAAGAAATTCGTATTCGACAATAAAGGATCTGTATGTTCTTTAGGTCATGACGATGCAATGGGCGTTGTTATGGGCAAAAAGTTAACAGGTTGGAAAGCTTCCTTCATGAAGAAAGTGATCGATAACCGTTACCTATTCTTATTAGGTGGACCTTTATTAGTTCTTAAAAAAGGTAAATTAAAGTTCTTTTAATATATAGTAGAAAAAGCAGAAACGGCTAAGAGCTGTTTCTGCTTTTTTCATTTAAAAAATATAGTATAATATATAAAAAAGAAAGAATATTCTGTCCGTTCTAATAGAGGAGGGTATGACATCATGGAGAAGCGAGGAAAAGTATGGTTAGCTGTCAGTGGCCTAGTAGCTACAAAAGATGGCAGGTGGTTATTCGTTAAGAAAAAATACAGTGGGTTAAAGGGGAAATGGTCTTTACCGGCTGGTTTTGTAAATGAAGGTGAGACCGTTGATGAAGCTGTGAAACGTGAAGTGTTAGAAGAGACAGGTATTGTCGCTCATGTGAAGGGGATCATTGGTGTTAGATCGGGCGTAATTCGCAATGAGATTAGTGATAATATGATTATTTTCCTTTTGGAGCCTGAAGGGGAAGAGATTATTGTACAGGAGAAGGAATTGTCTGAAGTAGCGTTTCTACATCCAGATACGATTGCGGACGATCCAAATACGTCTGTACTTATTACATATTTGTTAGAAAGACAATCAGAATTACATCTTGAAATGGACAAAACATTAAATCCAGGAGAGCAGTTTGGTTATACAGCCTATCACGTATTTACGGCACATACGAAGGAGAGGGAGAAAGAGTGAGTATACCGGTATTACTTATTTCAATGATGTTATTTTTCATTTTGTTTTTTGGAATTGGATTTTTACTCAACATGATATTGCGAGCGACATGGGTAATGGTTATTGTATATCCGATTGTTTGTATGCTTATTATTAATAAGGCGAGTATGTGGGATTATTTTTCAAAGCCAAAAGAAACATTCTCTTCATTTGGGACAAGTGTATCGCATTTAGGACAAGCAGATGTGTTTATTTTATCTACTGGATTGATTGGTGCTGCTTTAGCGGGAATCGTTATTAAGAAACTTCGGAAAAGCGGATATCAAATGTTTTAATCTCCAATGCAATTGGAGATTATTTTTTTGCATATTCTTTCATCGTATAGGGAATGATTAACGATGAAGGAGTGTGGCATATAAAAATGTTAAAACGATATTGTATTCGCATTATGATGACTTGTTTACTTGCAATTGCATTATGCGTAACATGGAATGCTTTCACAGGAGTTTCTTTATTAGAGATTGTAAAGAAATATGAGGGAACGAGTGCAAAAGAAGTACATGCAGCAGAAGTTAAAAGAAATGTTGCTCCGAGTAACGAAGTGATAAATGCTTTAGAGCAGGCAAACGACTGGTCTAAATATCGTTCAATTGAAATGACTGCAACAGGTTATACGTCGGGAATTGAGTCAACTGGTAAGAGGCCGGGACATCCGGAGTATGGTATTACATATTCAGGTGTTAAGGCGAAACGGGATTTATATTCCACAATTGCAGCGGACTTACGCGTATTCCCAATTGGAACAATCTTATTCGTACCAGGTTATGGGTATGGTGTAGTAGCTGATAAGGGCGGTGCAATAAAAGGAAACCGTCTTGATTTGTACTATGATACAGTGAAAGATGTTTATAGCCAATGGGGTAAGAAAAAAGTAAATGTATATGTAGTTAAGATAGGAAATGGTAAGTTTTCAGAAGAAGAGTTAACGATGTTAAACCAGGATGAGACGATGCAAGTGTTTCGTGGTCAATATTTAAAACAAAGATAGTCTAGTGGTAAGTACGCTAGACTTTTTTTATTTTATATAGGGTATAACAGAAGTTAGAATTGTCGCATTTTATCGAAAATAAAGTTATAATAAAGGTAGAGTAGAGAAATTTAGGGGGTCTGAACATGTTCCAAGTACAAAAAGAATTAGCAAGCCATGAAGCGGTGATTGTTGCCTTATTTGAAGAAGAGGAAACGAGTAGCTTTGTACAAGAGCTGGACAAAGCGTTTGAAGGACAATTACAAGTTTTATTAGAAGAGAAAGAACTTTCTACGAAGAAGAAAGCTATTTCAAAAGTACATAGTTTAGGAAAAACAGAAGTGAAACGTTATTATTTCGTTGGTTTAGGCAAGAAAGAATCTTATACGACAGAAACATTACGTTCGGCTCTTGGTAAGACGTTTAAAACACTGCAAGCAGCAAAAGTACAAGATGCAGCAATCTTACTTGATTCTTTCGTAACAGAGAAATTAGACGCGATTGATGTCGCTCATATTGCGGCAGAAGTACAAGGCCTTGGTACATATGAGTTACAAACGTATAAATCAGATAAAAAGGATCGTGTAGAGTTAGAGAAGTTTACGGCTATTACAGCGGAAGATGCACAGGAAATTGAAGCGGCATTAACAGTTGGCTACGTACATGGACGTGCAACAAATTCAGCTCGTACACTTGTAAATATGCCGCCAAACGTATTAACAGCGACGAAGCTTGCTGAGTATGCTGTTGAGTTAGCGGAGAAGTATGATATGGATTATAAAGTTCTTGAGAAAGAAGAGATGGAAGAGCTTGGTATGGGTGCGTTACTTGCAGTAAACCAAGGTAGTGTAGAGCCACCAAAAATGATCGCTCTTATTTATAAAGGAAAAGAAGAGTGGACAGATGTTATTGGATTCGTTGGAAAAGGAATCACATACGATACAGGTGGTTATTCTTTAAAACCACGTGAAGGTATGGTCGGTATGAAAGGTGATATGGGCGGTGCGGCTGCTGTATTAGGTGCGATGGAAATTATCGGTGAACTTCGCCCAGAGCAAAATGTGATCGCTGTTATTCCATCAACAGATAACGTTGTAAGTGGTACCGCATTTAAGCCAGACGATGTAATCACATCTATGAGCGGAAAAACAATTGAAGTATTAAATACAGATGCAGAAGGTCGCTTAGCATTAGCTGACGGTATTACGTATGCGAAAAAATTAGGTGCAAACTATTTAATTGATGTTGCGACATTAACAGGTGGTGTAATTGTTGCACTTGGAAATCATACGACGGGTGCAATGACAAACAATGAAGAGTTGTTTGAGCAAGTGCTAGAAGCATCTATGGAAACAGATGAATCGATTTGGCAATTACCGATTTTTGATCGTGATAAAGAACGCGTGAGAAACAGTAAGTTTGCTGATTTAAATAACTCACCAGGCCGCGAAGGACATGCGGTTATGGCTGGTACATTCCTAGGTGAATTTGCTGAAGATACACCTTGGGTACACTTAGACATCGCTGGAACATCTGAATCATCAGGAGCACATGATTTAGGTCCAGCTGGAGCAACAGGTGCAATGGTACGTACACTTGCAACGCTTGTTGAACGTTTCGGCGAAGAATAAGATCGTAAGAGAGGGCTGTTCCTACATTTTGGAACAGCCTTTTTTATTGATATATGGTGTTACGGCCGATGTAATTTTACTTTATAGAGAAATTGTATATAAAGTCCCGTTTAAAGCAAAGGAAGTGCGGCCCGTTTCTTCAGAGACAACTAAAATAAGGGCATCGCTTTTTTCTGATAAGCCAATTGCAGCTCTGTGACGTGTTCCTAGTTCAGGATCAACTTCTGTGCTTTTCGTGAGCGGAAGAATATTGGCAGCTGAGACAATATGATTATTTTTAACGAGAACGGCTCCATCATGAAGAGGGTTACCTGGATAAAATATTGATTCGAGTAATGGTGCGGTTAAATGAGCGTTTAATGTCGTTCCAGTTTGAATGAAAGCTTCAAGCGTCTCGTTTCGTTCCACAACGATAAGAGCGCCATGTTTTCGGGCGCTTAAATGTTGGATAGCTGTCGTAATAAAAGATGAACTTTCCGTATAAGGTGATAAATATGCTTGAATATAGTATGTAGCTGCCAATGTTTGTACATTTGCTAACATATGATGAATATCTTCCATTTTGCATAAAATACATTCGTCTTCTTTATCGATTGCGCTCCTCATAATCGATAGTTCTTTTTCAGCAATTTCAATCATTTGCTTTGTTTGTATTTTGAGCTCTTCTGACAAGCCCCATTCGCGCATAATCCTCATTCCCTTTAGTGGAGTATTTAACAATAGTGTATACAAATATTCCTAGTAAAATCCTGCTAGATTTTATAAAATATTGAGATACAGCATGTTTTTTTCATATAATAAAGGTATGACGAGCGAGAGGAGAGAGAAGAATGAATTGGAAACAAGAATTTAGTCGCTGGCTTTCTTACGCACAATTAGATGCAGAATTAAAAGAACAGCTAGAAAATATGAAGCAAGATGAGAAGAAAATCGAGGATAGCTTTTATAAAAATCTAGAGTTTGGCACAGGTGGTATGCGTGGTGAACTTGGTGCTGGTACGAACCGTTTAAACGTATATACAGTTCGTAAAGCGACAAAAGGATTAGCAAGCTTTATCGAAAAGTTAGGTGAGGAAGCGAAAAAACGCGGTGTTGTTGTAGCCTATGATTCTCGTCATAAATCACCTGAGTTCGCAATGGAAGTTGCTGCTACACTAGGTGCACACGGCATTACAACATATGTGTTTGAAAGCTTACGTCCAACGCCAGTGCTTTCTTTCGCAGTTCGTCATTTACATACAGTGAGTGGAATCGTTCTTACTGCAAGTCATAATCCGCCTGAATATAATGGTTATAAAGTATACGGTGAAGATGGTGGACAGTTGCCTCCGAAAGAAGCTGATGAATTAATTAGCTACGTAAACGCAGTAGAAGACGAGTTAACAGTTGAGGTTGCTAATGTGGAGCAATTAAAAGCTGACGGTTTATTACATATTATTGGACAAGAAGTCGATGATGCATATGCTGCAGAATTGAACAATGTCATTATTAATAAAGAAATGGTGGAAAAGGCCGGCAAAGATTTGAAAATCGTCTTCACACCACTACACGGAACATCAAATATTTCTGTACGCCGTGGTTTAAAAGAAGTTGGATTTACAGATGTAACAGTTGTAAAAGAGCAAGAGTTACCAGATCCGAACTTCTCTACAGTAAAATCACCGAACCCAGAAGAGCATGCAGCATTTGAATATGCAATTCGTGACGGTGAGAAGGTAGGAGCGGATGTATTAATCGCAACAGATCCTGACGCAGATCGCCTTGGTGTAGCAGTTCGTAATCACGATGGTGAGTTCCAAGTATTAACTGGTAACCAAACAGGTGCATTAATGCTTGATTACTTATTATCTCAAAAGAAAGAAAACGGAACGCTACCAGAGAACGGTGTCGTATTAAAAACAATCGTAACGTCTGAAATCGGTCGTACAATCGCGAAAACATACGGTTTAGATACAGTTGATACGTTAACTGGATTTAAATTTATCGGTGAGAAAATTAGACAGTATGAAGAAAGCGGACAATATGAATTCCAATTCGGTTATGAGGAAAGCTATGGTTATTTAATCCGCCCATTCTGCCGTGATAAAGATGCAGTACAATCTGTCCTATTCGCATGTGAAGTAGCTGCATACTACAAATCACAAGGTAAAACGTTATACGATGGTCTATTAGAAGTATTTGAGAAGTACGGCTTCTTCCGTGAAGACCTTGTGTCGTTAACGCTAAAAGGAAAAGATGGAGCGGAAAAAATCCAAGAGATGATGGCAACGTTCCGTGAAAATCCTCCGAAAGAAGTAGCGGGCTTAACAGTCGTGGCAGTTGAAGACTATAAAGCAAGCATCGTTACATCTTTACAAGATGGACATAAAGAAGAGATTCACTTACCGAAATCAAATGTGTTAAAATATCAATTAGAGGATGGTTCATGGTTCTGCCTACGTCCATCTGGAACTGAACCGAAGATTAAGTTCTACTTTGGTGTAAAAGATAGTTCTTTACAAAATAGTGAACAAAAGTTACTTACTATTAAAGAAGACATTATGAATCGTTTATAATACAAAGTAATTTTAAGTAGTAAGGAACAAAAGGGAGCGAAATCTCCCTTTTGTTTTATGTAGGAAATGATTGCTATTGATTCCGACAGGAGAGAGGGTATTTTGTGATGAAAAAAGTAAGAAAAGCGATAATCCCAGCAGCTGGATTAGGAACACGTTTTTTACCAGCAACGAAAGCAATGCCGAAAGAAATGTTACCGATAGTAGATAAACCAACGATCCAATACATTGTAGAAGAAGCAGTGAAATCGGGTATCGAAGATATTATTATCGTTACTGGTAAAACAAAGCGTTCTATCGAAGATCATTTTGATAACGCATTTGAACTAGAACAAAACTTATTGGAGAAGAAAAAATATGAGTTGCTTGAAAAAGTACAAGCTTCTTCAAAAATGGTAGATATTCATTACATCCGTCAAAAAGAACCGAAAGGGCTAGGACATGCTGTTTGGTGTGCACGTAAATTCATTGGTGATGAGCCGTTTGCAGTGCTACTAGGTGATGATATTGTCCAAGCTGAGAAACCATGTTTACGTCAATTAATGGATGAGTATGAAAAAACACTTTCTTCTGTTATTGGTGTACAAACTGTTCCAGAGTCGGAAACACATCGCTATGGAATTATTGATCCATTAGAACAAGAAGGTCGTCGTTACCAAGTTCGCAATTTCGTCGAGAAGCCAGCGCAAGGTACAGCACCTTCAAACTTAGCGATTATGGGACGTTACATTTTAACGCCTGAAATCTTTATGTTCTTAGAACAGCAACATGTTGGTGCTGGTGGCGAAATTCAGTTAACAGATGCTATCCAAAGTTTAAACGAAATTCAACGTGTATTCGCTTACGACTTCGAAGGAAAGCGCTATGACGTAGGTGAAAAGTTAGGATTTGTTCAAACGACAATCGAAATGGCACTGCAACACCCAGAATTACGTGATGACATGGTCGTAATGATGAAGAAAATTTTAGAAGAACAAACGAATCAAGAGTCTTAATATAAAAAAGGAGTTGTTCCAGTAGGAACAACTCCTTTTTCTTATGAAATCGTCGAATGAGAATGCTGATAAGCAGAACGACGCACAGCATAGTATATGCGAGGTGCGATAATAGCACCGATAATTGTAAATGCAATATCTTTTACTGCAAACCACATCATAATCATCCAAGCAGCTTTATAGCTCATATTACCGCCCATAAAGAGATTGACTGCCCCGTACATGTAAGTAGTACCGATAATATAAGTTAAAATGATTCCTGTGAAAGAGGCAGTTGCAAATGTACGAAATGTTGGTTTTTCCTTTTGTTCTACGAGTTTTCCTGATACGTAAGCAACGATAATAAATGCGATAATAAAGCCACCAGTAGGATCTAAAAGTGCTCCAAATCCAGCTTTGAAGTTAGCGAAGATTGGTGCACCTGCTACTCCAACTAGCATGTAAACAGTCATTGATAATGCACCAAGTCTACTTCCAAGAAGAAGCCCTGCTAAAATTGCGAAAAATGGTTGCATAGATAATGGGATGCCCGCTACTTGCAGGAATGGTGCCCAAGATACAATATTTGCACCAATGGCCATAAGAGCGACGAACATGGCGGCTAATGCTAAATCTAAAACATGAAATCTCCTCATAATGTTAACCTCCTGTTGTTTTTAAGTTAACATTATCGTAGCGATTTACTTGTTGTCAATTAAAATATTTTGATAAGAAGGCTTCAAATACTCTCTTAGCAACGTATATGGAATACGAAATTGTGGAATGCCGCTTGAATAAGGCGCAATTTCATATAAAGGGAAATAAATGACGAGATTGTTCGGTTCTAAAAAGAAGTGAAACTTTTTCGTGCTCATGACTTTTTCAGTTGCATCAGGAAAATAAATACTTTCATTTTGTTTAATTTGTCTTACAATCTCAGCACGAATTACGTCTTTATATGTATCTTCTTGTTGAAATAAATCGTCTAAGTGTAGTAACTTTTTTTCTTTTAAATCAAATGTGTTAGCCTTCCACGTATAAAGACCGTGTGCTCCGCCTGTATATTGATAGTAATTCAAATATAGGCTGAGCAAAGGTGATTTATTTAAGGAGACTTTATAATCAACATTCGCCACGTACGGATGAAATGGTGTACTAGATCCTTCTGTTTCTTTATAATATTTTTTTGCGTCTTTTTCTAATTTTGTTTTAAATTTATCAGTAGATTTTTTGTAATAGGAATTTAGCTTATTTTGAAACTTAGAATCGGAAAAGTTATGAAACGAAGGCCTATTGATTTGATATTCTATATAAGGTTTCTTACCTTTTTGCGTGACAGTCTGAACATCGATTGTCAGGTTGGATGCTTTGGCTGCTAGTGCACAATTTGGTACAATAGTCAGCAAGGAGAACATAAGCGATAGTATAAAAAATTTCTGTTTCATTTAGGTGAAACCTCCTTATATAAGTGTTATACGTAGTTTGAAAGTAAATAGGTAAAATTATACATTTAATTAAAGTGAGAGAAGGGGGAAACGATATGGCAAAAACTTTAATGGATTCGCTTGGAATTGAGTTGTTAGAGATGACAGAAGATAAGGTAGTTGCTACGATGCCTGTTGATGAACGTACACATCAGCCGTTTGGTTTTTTACATGGTGGTGCATCTCTTGCGTTGGCGGAAACAGTAGCAAGCGTCGGTTCATACAATTTAATTGATCAAGAGAAATGTATTTGCTTCGGTCTAGAAATTAATGCAAACCATATTCGCTCAAAGAAAGATGGAATTGTAACAGCAATCGGAACACCGATACATAGAGGAAACTCAACGATGGTTTGGGATGTACGTATCATTGATGAGAATGACGATTTATTATGTATTTCAAGATGTACAGTAGCAATTAAAGAAAAACGTGAAAAGTAAAAAAAGAGGCTGCTCTAATGAGCAGCCTCTTTTTCTTATAATTAGAACTGGATTTTCTTCTCTAAGAAACCTTTTAGTTCGCTAATTGGCATACGCACTTGTTCCATTGTGTCACGGTCACGTACTGTAACAGCTTTGTCTTCAACTGAGTCGAAGTCATAAGTGATACAGAATGGTGTACCGATTTCGTCTTGACGACGGTAACGTTTACCGATAGAACCAGTTTCGTCAAAGTCTACCATGAAGTCTTTAGCTAGTTCTGCAAATACTTCAGTAGCACCTTCAGATAGCTTTTTAGATAATGGTAAGATCGCTGCTTTGTATGGTGCTAAAGCAGGGTGGAAACGAAGAACTGTACGAGAATCGTTTTCTAATTGCTCTTCTTCATATGCATCACATAAGAACGCTAATGTTACGCGGTCAGCACCTAAAGATGGCTCGATGCAGTACGGTACGTAACGCTCATTCGTTTGTGGATCAATATAGTTAAAGTCTTCGTTAGAGTGTTCCATGTGACGTTTTAAATCGAAGTCTGTACGAGATGCAACGCCCCATAGTTCGCCCCAACCGAATGGGAATTTGAATTCAATGTCAGTTGTTGCGTTACTGTAATGAGATAATTCCTCTTCACCGTGGTCACGAAGACGCATGCTTTCTTCAGTCATACCAAGTGAAAGTAACCAGTTCTTACAAGTTTCACGCCAGAATGCGAACCACTCTAAATCTTCACCAGGCTTACAGAAGAATTCAAGTTCCATTTGTTCGAATTCACGTGTACGGAATGTGAAGTTACCAGGCGTGATTTCGTTACGGAAGCTCTTACCGATTTGGCCAATACCAAATGGAAGTTTTTTACGCATAGAGCGTTGTACGTTTTTGAAGTTTACGAAAATACCTTGTGCTGTTTCTGGACGAAGGAAGATTTCGTTTGTGCTAGACTCTGTAACACCTTGGAATGTTTTGAACATTAAGTTGAACTGACGGATTTCAGTGAATTCTTCACTACCGCAATCAGGACATTTTACTTCATGTTCTTTCATTAAGTCAGCCATTTGGTCGAAAGTAAGACCATCAACAACCATTTCGATGCCTTTTGCATCTAATGCATCTTCAATTAATTTGTCAGCACGGTGACGCGCTTTACATTTTTTACAGTCGATCATTGGATCGTTGAAGTTACCAACGTGACCAGAAGCAATCCAAGTTTTTGGGTTCATTAAAATAGCTGCGTCTAAACCAACGTTGTATGGAGATTCTTGAATGAATTTTTTCCACCAAGCTTTTTTAACGTTATTTTTTAATTCGATTCCAAGTGGACCGTAATCCCAAGTGTTTGCAAGACCACCGTAAATTTCAGAACCAGGGAAAACAAAACCGCGATGTTTCGCTAAGTTTACTACTTGTTCCATTGAATACATAATAAAATCCTCCTTTTGAAAGTTAACGTATTGGCGATGACGTGCTCAGGTAACTTGTGAAACGAGCAGTATATGCTTTGAAAAACATAAAAAAACGCTCATCCCAAGGCTTAATTGCCTAGGGACGAGCGTTTGCCCGCGGTTCCACCCTAGTTGATACACAAAAGGTGCATCCACTTTATCACGTATTGCTCGAGACTGCCGTTTCCTTGCGGCTTCAGGCTTTCACTATCCCTGAATCGCTTTTTGTGCAAGTACTTATAAGTCCGTCATCGCTACTTATATTAATAATAATGAACATATTCTAACACGTTCTTTTTTAAATCTCAATAGAGGAACGCGTCTATCTATGATAGAGTCTCGCCTATTTTTTCGTTATTTATTCCGTAATTTTCTTTAATGTGCTTAATTGCTTCACGCCTGCTGAGTGGAGCAAGCTCGTTATTTTGCACGTATTCCCAAACGACATCGGGCTTTGTTTTTGCATATTCACGAAGGACCCATCCAATCGCTTTTTGAATGAAAAATTCTTTCGAAGAATGTAGTTGTCCAATAACCCAAAAAAGAAGTTCTTCATCCATCTTTTGTTTATATTTTAGCTGGAATAAAATAGCGGCGCGTTGTAACCATATGTTATCTGATGCAATCCATTTTGGAATATAGGCAGAAATCAATCCGGGATGTTGTAAAAAAATATCGCCTAAAAATGTAGGGACGATGCTATCGACAGTGTCCCACCAAGATTTTGTTACAATAAGTTCTTCTAAGAAGGGAATATGCGTTTCGTTTATATACTTTTTATATTTTTGCATCATATCGAGTGCGGCTGCCTGAAATTCTCGTTCTGGTAAATCCCACAGCTCACGTACGATAATTTGGAAGTCTTTTGGATCTGGGAGAGTATGTATTTGGATGACGTCTTTTAATAATTGTCTTCTTTCAGGTGTTTGAATACCGAGAAATGGGAAGTGATTTTTCATATAACGTGCCATCGGTTCTGCTTTTTCCGGATTTTTGTGAGCTATGAAATGCTCTTGTAATGTTTTTACAAATGGATGCATCGGTTGTTCTCCTCTCTTATTATCTTACTCCTATTATTATACAGAGAGTTTGGTTGAATTTTAAAACATAACTTGCAATGCAATGAAATATGTTGAGAGTAGAGAGGAGAGGATAAGATGGAAGATCAAGGCTTACTAGCAGGTTTCTTTGCTCTTAGTTTTGCGTTTATTCTTGTTATATTGATTTGGGCAGTTATTGCGTATTTGTTAACGGCTTTTGCACTGTATACGATGGCGAAAAATGACGGTGCAACGGATGGAGTTCTAGCATTTATTCCTTTTTTAAATAGTAAAATATGGGGTGATTTAGCGAAAGATAAATTACCCGATTTCTTGAAAGAAGAAGCAGGATGGAAAGTATTCGGCATATATGTCGCATGTTTCATTTTTAATTTCGTACCAATTTTATATTTAATAGCAACAGCTGTATCCATTGTGTTGTCTATTTATCTTATCTACGCTATTTTAGACAGATATGGAACGAACTCTATATTATTTACGATTATTCATGTAATTACATTTTCAGTGTTCTTGCCGATTCACTTGTTTATCATTCGAAATGAGCCGGTGAGGTATAATGAGTAAGTTTAATTTAAATATGTGTAATGAAAAAAGCGCCCTGGTTATCAGAGCGCTTTTTGTGCTACATAAGGTAGCGTACATAAATATAAATATGAGAAATGATTAATGAAACGATCATAATTGGGAAACCGACTTTTAAGAAGTCCATGTAGCTAAATTTATGTCCTTCGCGGCTTGCGATACCTGCGACAATTACGTTAGCAGAAGCGCCGATTAATGTTCCGTTTCCGCCCAGACAAGCACCTAATGCTAATGCCCACCATAATACGTCGATTTGTGCGTCAGCAGGTGATAAACCTAATCCGACAGCCATATCGTTAATAAGAGGAATCATTGTTGCAACGAATGGAATGTTATCAATTGTTGCAGAGGCGATACCAGATACCCATAAAATAAGGATAGATGCGTAAGAAATATCTCCGCCTGTTATGCCAATTACTTTTTGAGCTAACATTTTAATAAGACCGATGTCGATAAGTCCTCCAACGAGTACGAATAGTCCTGCGAAGAAGAAGATTGTTACCCATTCTACACTTGCGAATACTTCTTCAATTTCATGTTCTTTCACACCGATTAACATAAGTACAGTAGCACCAGTTAAAGCGATGATAGCTGCATCAACGTGGAAAATGGAATGAGTCATGAAACCTACAATTGTAAGTCCAAGTACTGTTAAAGATTTTTTCATTAATACTGGATCTTTAATGTATTGCTTTTCATCTAAACTCATTAATTTTTTAACTTGTACAGGATCAGCGATTAATTGTTTGCGGTACATGAAGTAAAGTATTGTCGCTGTCACACCAATGATAATAATTACGATTGGCGCTAAGTTTAGTAAGAAAGCATTGAAATCTAAATGCTTATTGGCAGAACCAATCATAATGTTAGGTGGATCACCAATTAATGTTGCTGTTCCCCCAATGTTTGAAAAAATAATTTCAGAAAGTAAATAAGGGACAGGATTTACTTGCAGTATGCGCGTAATAGATAAAGTAACTGGAACAACAAGAAGTACAGTTGTAACGTTATCTAAAAACGCGGAACCAAGCGCAGTAAGTAAGGAAAGGGAAATTAAAATTTTAATTGGATTTCCTTGCGCTCCTTTTGCCGCTTTAATGGCAACGTATTGGAAGACACCCGATTTACTCGTAATGTTCACCAAAATCATCATACCGATGAGTAGTGTAATCGTCCCCCATTCAATATGTTTCGTAAAGGCGTTGTGTAAATCAACGACCCCCATAATTACCATGAGTGCTGCGCCAAGAAGTGCGATGACAGCGCGATTAATTTTTTCAGAAATAATAATGGCATATGTAATTAAAAAGACTGCGATAGCAAAATAATACTGCCAGTTTGCGAGCTCTTGCGTTGTTTCGTGCAAAACTCTCATCTCCTTTCATTCACTTTTCTTAGTGTGTCAAAAATTAACTAGATGAAACACACATAACGTCATTATAAAGTAGAAAAATGTCGGATGTAAATGAAAGGGTTTATTTTGTTATATTTTCTGCAAAGGTTACTTTTTCTTATTTTTAAAAATATTTGCGGGCATTTGACATATATATAAGATACATCCAATCTGAATATTTAAAATGGAATTAGCATTCGAGCTTGTTCGTGTAGGAGTGTCAAATAGAAAGGAATGACAAAGATGATAAGGAAGGGATCGTATGAATGAACAACAATTTTTATTTTTGGATTTTGAGTTTACGATGCCCCAGCACAGAAAAAAACCAAAAGGATTTTTCCCGGAGATTATTGAGGTAGGACTCGTTTCGGTTGTTGGCTGTAAGGTAGAAGATACGTATTCAGCTCATGTTAGGCCGAAGACTTTTCCTTCTTTAACGGATCGATGTAAGAAGTTTTTAGGGATTAAACAAGAAGTCGTAGATAAAGGAATTTCGTTTCCAGAACTCGTTGAAAAACTTGCAGAATATGAAAAGAGATGTAAACCGACCATTGTTACGTGGGGAAATATGGATATGAAAGTGTTGAAGCATAATTGTGAAAAAGCGGGAGTAGATTTTCCTTTCCAAGGACAGTGTCGTGATTTATCACTTGAGTATAAGAAGTTTTTTGGTGAGAGAAATCAAACAGGATTGTGGAAAGCGATTGAAGCGTATGGAAAAGTAGGGACGGGTAAGCATCATTGTGCGCTAGATGATGCGATGACGACGTATAATATTTTTAAATTAGTAGAAAAAGATAAAGAGTATTTAGTGAAACCAGCACCTCCAACATTAGGGGAACTCGTTGATTTTTCAAAAGTGTTAAAGAAAGTGAGTACACAGTAACGACCAAATTGCACAGTATGTAATTTGGTCGTTTTGTTTTTTTAAAGTTTGTAGTCCTTTTTTAACTGTTCTAATGTTTCTAGACTACGAACCGCAAAAGGTGAATCATCTTCAGAAAATGAATTCATTTGAGTTTCTAATGCTAATTTGAGTGAATCTGTGTAATCTGGAATTTCTCCTTCATATTTCTTCACCATTTGCTCTGGAATGTTCGTCTGTTCACGAAAAGCTAAAGCACGTCTTTCGTGGAAAAATGGTACGTCAGCTTGTTTTACGTTATGTAAGTCACCTTGCACCGGATGTTTTAAAACAGCTAATACTTTTACGACGTAACTGCCAGGGCGGCTATTTGTAACCTCGCCAATGTATTTTCCCGTTTTATAAATACCAGTAACGATTTCGCCAATTTCAAATGTTTCTCTCATATTTTTCACCTCAAGTTTATAGTAAGGAAAGTAGGAGAAGGAGTCAAAGAAATCATTCGCTTTCGGAACGCCCCTTGAGAATATGGATAGGTTCAACTATAATTTAAATGTATATAACAGAAAATTCTGATGTTTTTCGAATCCTATAATTAAGGAGTGTTCGTTATGATGCCTTTATACTTTCCGGAAGATAAAACAGAATATATTATTCCAGGGATTGTTTGTGTTCTATTTATTATCGGTGCGATTGCTACGTGGCGTATGTTCGTTCGTGTATCAAAACGAGAAGCAGAGCGATTACAGAAAGTTGAAGAAAAGCTGTTAGCTGAAAAGAAACAGTAACTCATTTTTGTATGTTTCCCTCTATGCTCGGACAATCTAAGGGCAGAATGTATTTTGGAGGGAATAAAATGAAAAAACGGCTTTTTTTCAGTTGTTGTTTACTATTTCTGATGGCAGGTTGTGACCAAGGAAAGCCGAAAGAAATTGAAGTGAAATTACATAATGCTTCAGGTGATGAAGTGGGGACTGCAAAAGTAACTCAGCAAACAAGCGGAGTGAAAATTACGATTAAAGGGGAAGGTTTCGCACCTGGCCCGCACGGACTACATGTACACGAAATTGGAGAGTGTAAAGCACCTCGTTTTGAATCAGCTGGAAATCATTTTAATCCAGATGATAAAAAGCATGGACTACTCAATCCGAAGGGTGCAGAAAACGGTGATTTACCGAACGTAATTGCAGATGGTTCTGGAAAGATTAAAGCAGAAATTGATGCGCCGCATATAACGCTTGAAGAAGGAAAAACGACGATTCATAGAAAAGATGGAGCGTCTATTATTATTACAGAAAACGCTGATGATGGCATGACACAACCGACAGGTAAATCAGGTGATCGAATTGCTTGTGGTGTTATTGTAAAAAAAGCGTCGGATATGAAGAAAAAGTAAAAGCTACCGTGCGCGGTAGCTTTTTTGTGTAGTGTAAGTGAAAATATATCAGCGATTATTGGAATATATCGACTGTAACTTAAAATATATCGGCGATTATTGGAATATATCGACCGTAACTCAAAATATATCGGCGATTTTTAAAATATATCGACTTACCGACAAAAGTTGACAAAGGAGGCTGTCCCAAACAGTCTCCTTTCTTATTATGAAAACGTATGGCGCAGCCTATTTAAAATTTCTTCTAAAACAGACCTTGGACAGCCGATGTTAATTCGAATATGTTCTTCGCCGCCTAATCCGTATTTCTCACCAGGCTCAACAATAATTTTTCCTTTTTCTTCGAGCAATTTAGTGCGCTCATTTTGAGAAAGCTGTAGGCGAGAGCAATCAATCCATAATAAAAAGCTACCTTCTGGCTTCGTTACGGAAAGAGTAGGTATGTGATCTTTCAGATATTTACAAGCAAATTGAGCATTATCTTCTATATATAATCGAATTTCATTTAGCCAATCATTACATTCTGTATAGGCACTTACCATCGCTGTATAGGCAAATGTATTTAATCCGTGGAAGCCTTGTCTATATTGGATAGATGTAAAGGCTTGACGGAGTTTTTCATTTGGAATGATAATAATCGATGCTTGTAATCCAGCGATATTAAATGTTTTACTTGGAGCCATACAAGTTATCGTGCGCGCTGCTAGTTCTTCAGATAAAGAAGCGAACGGTGTATGTGTATGATTTGCATAAATAATATCGGAATGAATTTCATCTGCGACAACGATTACATTATATTTTGTACATAAAGATCCAAGCTTTGTTAATTCCTCTTTCGTCCAAACACGACCTATCGGGTTGTGAGGACTGCAAAGAAGCATAAGTTTGACGCCTTGTTGAAATTGCTTTTCTAAATGCTCGAAGTCTATCGCATATGTATCATTTTGTTTCTGTAATGGACTTACGCATAATTGTCTATTGTTTGTTGTGACCATTTCGAAAAATGGGGGATAAATAGGTGGTTGTACGAGAACGGATTCGTTTTCCTTTGTGAAGGCCTGTATGCTCGTACTAAGAGCTGGAACGATTCCGGCGCTAAAGACAATCCACTCTTTTTGAATATCCCAGTTGTACTGTTTTTTTGTCCAGTTACAAATAATATCGCCAATATTTTCGGGAGGAAGTGTATAGCCGAAAATAGGATGCTCGATACGTTTCTTTAAAGCAGCTTGAATTGGTTGTGGTACTTCAAAATCCATATCAGCAATCCACGCGTGGATAAGTTCTTCGTTTTTATATGTATCCCATTTTGTACTATGAGTTCCACGGCGATTGACTGCTTTATGAAATAGTTGCATAAGTTTGCCCCCTTCTTCTGTAAAACCGTTAAGTTATGAAAGTTCTCTCTCTTCTTATAGAATAGCTGATGTGATAGGATAAAGAAAAGTATTAAAAAGTGAAAAGGCGGGAAGCGAATGGGTACATATGAAAAGATGATAGAGGTTGTGAAGAATTGGGATCCGTTTCAAATGGGACCGGAGTTTTATGAAACAGAAGCGAGCGATGTTGTGAACGTCGCAAGTGTGTTTGATGATTCAAAATACATCGCAAAGAAGATTCAACATATATACTTTATGTCTTTTGAGGAAGTACCTGCGCTTGAAAAATGTGAGAAGTTAGCTGTGGAATTACTTATAATAAAAGAAGGCGGAAGTTGTTCATTGTAGGCTGTCGGAATTTCCGACAGCCTTTTTATATTACTGCGCAGAAAAAGCCATAATTTCTTCATAAACATGTTCCGGTTTTTCTTCAGGTAGTAAATGTCCTGTGTTTTCGTAAGAAATAAATTTCGAATTCGGTAAATCTTTGTGCAGACGATGACCTACATGTACAGGGACGACCCGATCTTTTTCACCCCAAATGAGTAGAGTAGGTGTTTCGATTTTTTGTAATTCAGTTGAAGATAAGTCACCTTCACGATCTCGTATCATACGAGTTAAAGCGGGGAATATACGGTTGTCATAAAAAGGAGCAGAGTAACCTGCCTTCATTTCATCGTCAATTAATGAATGATCATGAACGACATTCATTAAGTTATGAACAATGCCGCGCCGTATAATCCAATTCTTTACGTATAAATGAAAGAACGGTAAATAAGAAGAGTACAGTAAAGGTAAAGTTGCGCGTGCTAAATAGCTAGAGCTACATAGTAAAATTGTCTTTGAAATTAATTCAGGACGTATACGGTTTACGTAAAGTGAAATTTGACCGCCCATAGAATGTCCAACTAGCACAATGTTTGAGAGAGATAAGTGTTCAATTAAATCGATTATAATCGTTGCTAAATTATGATAAGAATACTTAAATAGATGAGACTTATCACTCTTCCCGAACGGTGGTAAATCAAGAGCAATGACTGTTCCTTCTTTCGATAATAAAGGAATAAGACGGCGGTAGCTGAATGAGGAAGATAAAAAGCCGTGAACGAGTACGAAAGTAGGACGTTCTGTTTTATTTTCATGTTCATACAATTCGTAATGAACAGTAGTGCCGCGAGTGGAAAAAGTGAAATAAGGACAAGTAGATTCGTGATTCATTTTTTGTCACTCCATTGATTTTTGTTCATATCATTTCCAAGGCAGAAAAAAATATGTTAACAAAAAAAGGCAAGATGACGATGTCATCTTGCCTTTCGTATATTCAGTATTACCCGCGAACAATATTAGGCGGTGTTTTTCCTTGTAACGCTGCAACTAAATTTTCAGCGGCGGTCATAGCCATTTGTTGCCTAGTTTTTAATGTTGCAGATCCGATATGTGGTAAGGTCACAACATTTTGTAAGGATAAGAGCGGATTGTCTTTTTGAATCGGCTCTTGTGTAAAAGTATCGATGCCTGCTGCAAAGATTTTCTTTTCTGTTAACGCATCGATTAACGCTTCTTCATCTACTGTTTTCCCGCGAGAAGCATTAATGAAGATAGCTGTTTCTTTCATGAATGAAAATTCCTTTTCTCCGATAAGATGGTACGTTTCATCTGTTAATGGAGTAAGAAGAACGATAAAGTCAGACTGCTTTAGAAGCGTCTGTAAATCACAATATGTAGCATCGAATTTTTGTTCAGCTTCTTCTTTTCGGCGACGGTTATAATAAAGAACATCCATATCAAATCCGAATTTCGCTCGTTTTGCAACAGCTTCACCAATTCGGCCCATACCGATAATGCCGATTGTACTATGGTGTACATCTAGCCCAAAGTGCTCTTTTCCAATTTCCGCATTCCATTTACCATTTTTTACGTAGGAGTCGAGTTCACAAACACGACGACCAGCAGATAACATAAGAGCAAAAACGAGGTCAGCTACTGTATCATCTAGTACGTAAGGTGTATTTGTTCCGATGACATTGCGCTTTTCCATCGCTTGTAAATCAAAATTATCGTAACCGACAGAAATGTTGCTTACTACTTTTAAGTTAGGAGCCGCCTCCAATAATTCTTCATTAATAGCAGATCCGAAATTTAATAAACCATCTTTATCTTGTATTTTCTCTAGTAGAACATCACGAGGTACCTTCTCATTTTGCTCCCATTTTTCATAATCACAGTGTTCTGATAAATAGTTTTCTACAAATGTTGGAACTGGTTCAGCAATATAAACTTTTGGTTTCACGATTCCATCCCCTTTCGCTTTATCATGCATTTTTCTACTGAGTAAAGTTTCACTTCACCCCGCTTTAACGAGCAGTAAGACTCCCACCTAAAAAGAGGGTTGAGACAAAGAAGTGAGGTGGGAGATCAACTGCTCGTAAAAGCCCGATTGGAGCGGGCTAATAATCCATGGGGTGAACCTTTCCATGGATTAAAGTTTCACTTTATTTTGACATAATTCACTAAAAAAATCTTCTTTTCAAACTGGAAAGGCTATTTGTATAATTTAGACACAAACGAAAAGGAAGGATGATTTATATGGTGACAGAAAAAGAATTAGAATTATTAGCTTGTCTTGAAAAAAGTAGTCGATTATCTGTAGATACATTAGCGAAGCTGTTAAATATAGAAGTAGAAGAAGTAAAGAAAATGGTTGAAAAATTAGAAGCGGAAAAGATTATCGTGGATTATGTAACACATATCGATTGGACGAAGGTGAAAGAACATACAGGTTTAACGGCAATGATTGATGTGAAAGTTACGCCAAAGCACGGCGTTGGGTTCGATGCGGTTGCTGAGCAAATTTATCGTTATTCAGAAGTGAAATCTGTGTATTTAATGTCAGGGACATATGACCTTTCTATTACATTAGAAGGAAAGACAATGGGAGAAGTGGCGATGTTTGTTTCTGAGAAATTAGCAACAATTGAATCTGTCGTTTCTACGACAACGCATTTTATTTTGAAGAAGTATAAACATGAGGGAATTATTTATGAAAAAAACGATGATGATAAGCGAATTGTGGTGACACCATGAAGCAATTTGAACTATCTAGAGCAGCGGAATCTTTACAACCATCTGGTATTCGAAAGTTTTTCGATTTAGCAGCAAATATGAAAGGTGTTATTTCGCTTGGAGTAGGAGAGCCTGATTTCGTTACACCTTGGAATGTGAGGCAAGCATGTATCCGTTCTTTAGAACAAGGATATACGTCATATACAGCAAATGCAGGATTATTGGAGCTCCGTCAAGAAATAGCAAAGTATCTAAAAAAACAATTTGCAGTTTCTTATGATCCAAACGATGAAATCATTGTTACAGTTGGAGCAAGTCAGGCGTTAGATGTAGCGATGCGCGCCATTATAAATCCTGATGATGAAGTACTCATTATTGAGCCAAGTTTCGTTTCTTATGCCCCGCTTGTGACATTAGCTGGAGGCGTTCCAGTTCCTGTGGCGACTACTTTAGAAAATGAATTTAAAGTACAACCAGAACAAATTGAGGCAGCTATTACAGCGAAGACAAAGGCAATTTTACTTTGTTCACCAAATAACCCAACAGGTGCAATGTTAAACAAGTCCGAGCTTGAAGAAATAGCAGTGATTGTTGAGAAGTACAATTTAATCGTATTATCTGATGAAATTTATGCAGAACTTGTATACGACGAAGCATATACAAGTTTCGCGAGTATTAAAAATATGCGCGAGCATACGATTTTAATTTCGGGATTTTCAAAAGGATTTGCAATGACAGGATGGCGTCTTGGTATGATTGCAGCTCCTGTTCATTTTTCAGAATTAATGCTCAAAATTCACCAATATTCTATGATGTGTGCCCCAACGATGTCTCAGTTCGCAGCACTTGAAGCGTTACGTGCCGGGAATGATGAAGTAATTCGGATGAGAGATAGCTATAAGAAACGCCGTAATTTTATGACGACATCTTTCAATGAAATGGGATTAACGTGTCACGTGCCGGGCGGAGCATTTTATGTCTTTCCTTCAATCTCTTCAACTGGACTATCTTCAGCGGAATTTGCAGAACAGTTATTATTAGAAGAAAAAGTGGCTGTTGTACCTGGAAGTGTATTTGGCGAAAGTGGCGAAGGGTTTATTCGTTGTTCGTATGCAACATCGCTTGAACAGCTTATGGAAGCAATGAAGAGAATGGAACGGTTTATAGAGAATAAAAAAAGGACAAAACACAATACGTTTTGTCCATAAAAGGGGGGGAATACTAGAAAGCCATGTGTTAGTATTCTATCCTAATATTGGAGAATTATACTTACTTAAGGAAATTTTTTCATGAATTTTGAATGAGCTCTGTCATAGTGGTATAATTTACTAATATAAGGTATGCGTATCCTGAGTAGCTTTACTTACGGTACGTATTAACTAATCGGATATTTAACAATAAATCATCTGCTTTGCTATCTACAATTGTAGAGAAAATGGTAAACGTATGGGAGTGTTTCATATGTCAGAACAATATACAACAGGAGTGGTTGTAACAGGGAAAGTGACTGGGATTCAAGATTACGGTGCATTTGTAGCGTTAGATGCAGAAACACAAGGACTTGTGCATATATCTGAAATTACAAATGGATATGTAAAGGATATTCATGACTTTTTAAAAGTCGGCGATACAGTAGAAGTAAAAGTACTTTCAATTGATGAAGAACACAGAAAAATGAGTTTATCGTTAAAAGCGGCGAAAAGAAAACAAGGACGGATTCTTATACCGAATCCATCTAAGGACGGATTTAATACGCTGCGAGAAAAGCTAACAGAATGGATTGAAGAGTCTGAGTTAACAAAGTAAAAGAGGAGCGCATATGAGCGTTCCTCTTTTACTTTTTCTTATGATATATATTTGCAAATATGATTGCATGCAATCATATTCGTATGTCGAAGGTGAGTAAGGACATACTGACTAGCGAATTTCGTTCGTTTCTGGGTGAGTACCAAGATTTTCTGATGGTTTAAAGAGTAAACCAAGATTGATCAGCCCAGAAATACCGACGATGCCGTAAATAATACGTGCAAGAGCTGAGTTTTGTCCACCGAAAATGGCTGCCACTAAGTCAAACTGGAAGAACCCAATTAATCCCCAGTTTACAGCGCCAATTACAGTAAAGACTAATGCGATACGTTGCAAAGTACTCATGAAAAAGCCCCCCTTAATTGTGAAGCATGAGCAAGTGATGAGTTAATTAACTCTTTTATAGAATGGGGTAGTTATGTTGTTTTTATACATAAAAAATGTTCGAAATAGGATGTATATACATCTATACCGAAAAATGCGAATTTTTATGCAAAAAATGAACTTTTTTTAAAAAATATATATTGGTTACGTTTACAAGGGGTGAATCGCTTGATTTACAACTTCAGTTTCGCTAAAGTGAATACAGAAATACATATCCATAATTGGAGGGAAAAAGATGAGTACACATGTAACGTTCGACTATTCTAAAGCGTTATCCTTCATCGGTGAACATGAAATCACTTATTTACGTGATGCAGTGAAAGTAACACATCACGCAATCCACGAAAAAACTGGAGCTGGGAACGATTTCCTTGGGTGGGTAGACCTTCCGCTTCAATATGACAAAGAAGAATTTGCTCGCATTCAAAAATGCGCAGAAAAAATTAAAAATGACTCTGACATTTTACTTGTTGTAGGTATCGGTGGTTCTTACCTAGGAGCACGTGCAGCAATTGAAATGTTAAACCATTCTTTCTACAACACACTTTCTAAAGAACAACGTAAAACTCCACAAGTGCTATTTGTTGGACAAAACATTAGCTCCACTTACATGAAAGATTTAATGGATGTACTAGAAGGTAAAGACTTCTCTATTAACGTTATTTCCAAATCAGGTACAACAACAGAGCCAGCACTAGCATTCCGTATTTTCCGTAAGTTATTAGAAGAAAAGTATGGAAAAGAAGAAGCTCGCAAACGTATTTATGCAACGACAGATAAAGCGCGTGGTGCATTAAAAACATTAGCTGATAATGAAGGTTACGAAACGTTCGTTATTCCAGATGATGTTGGAGGACGTTTCTCTGTATTAACGCCAGTTGGTTTATTGCCAATCGCAGTGAGTGGCTTAAATATTGAAGAGATGATGAAAGGTGCAGCTGCTGGTCGTGAGGACTTCGGTACATCAGAACTAGAAGAAAACCCAGCTTACCAATACGCAGTAGTTCGTAACGCTCTATACAATAAAGGAAAAACAATTGAAATGCTTGTTAACTATGAGCCAGCACTTCAATACTTCGCTGAGTGGTGGAAACAGTTATTTGGTGAAAGTGAAGGAAAAGATCAAAAAGGTATTTTCCCATCTTCAGCAAACTTCTCAACTGACTTACATTCATTAGGTCAATACGTTCAAGAAGGTCGTCGTGACTTATTTGAAACAGTGCTAAAAGTAGGTAAACCTACACATGAACTAACAATCGAATCAGAAGAAAACGATTTAGATGGATTAAATTACCTTGCTGGTGAAACTGTAGACTTCGTAAACACGAAAGCATACGAAGGTACACTACTTGCACATAGCGATGGCGGAGTACCAAACTTAATCGTAAATATTCCTGAATTAAATGAGTACACATTTGGTTACCTTGTATACTTCTTCGAAAAAGCATGTGCGATGAGCGGCTACTTATTAGGCGTAAATCCATTTGACCAACCAGGAGTAGAAGCATACAAGAAAAACATGTTTGCTTTACTTGGTAAACCAGGATTTGAAGAATTAAAAGCAGAATTAGAAGAGCGTTTAAAATAATAAAAAGCGGCCGGATCCGGCCGCTTTTTATTATTTCATCGAAAAGTCCATCAGTATATTCAAACTAGAGTGGGTATGCTAAAGAAAAAGTCTAGGAGGGATGGACTTGATTCCGATTCATTCAAATTTAGAAGGACGTACATATGCGTTATATAAGTTAGAAGAAATAATGAAGCCACTCGGATATAGCATTGGTGGCAATTGGGATTATGATAAAGGATGCTTTGATTATAAAATTGATGAAGAAGATGGCTATCAATTTCTGCGAGTGCCATTTACAGCTATTGATGGAGAACTAGATGTACCAGGCGTAATAGTTCGTCTTGGAACGCCGTATATTCTTTCGCACGTATATCAAGACGAACTAGATGATCATGTAAATACTTTAACAGCTGGAACGAGTGGAATGGATCAATTTGCTGAGCCGAAAGATCCAGATGGAGATGTAAAAAGAAAATATATCAATATTGGGAAAGTGCTCATGCAAGAATTAGAGCGTCATTTTACTAATGGTGAATAACAATGAGTATGTCGCTTTCAATGAGAACAAAGGAATGAACTGGATTAATCATATATTGTTCGTCGCGCTTTATACCTAGTAAGAGAATGTTTTGCTTTAAAAGAGTATAGCTACAATTCGCAAAAGTTTGTCCGGTGCAGGACATAGGAAGCTCCATCAGTTGTAATTTATTATCAGAGATTTCGTCGTAAAGTGAAAATAGTACACCTGAAATGGAAGGGAATAAAAGAGAAGCGGTAAATACATAGCTCGTTAATTTATTTCCTTCTATAATTTCTGACACGCCAGCTCTCGTTGCATTTTGTATTTGTTCAGAAGTAAGAAGTTCAGCGATGCAGTGAATGTTTGGGTTGAGCCCTTTTGCAGTTAAAATATTTAAAATGGACTGTGTATCCGCTAAGCTTTCATTTTTTTCTTTATCGGCTGTTATTAATATGGTGTGTGCCGTTGTAATATTAGCTTTTAATAACGTTTGGTCGTGATGGGGGCACCCCTTTATAAATTCTAAATGATGAAATGGTTTTGGCAGTAAAGAAAGTGTTTCATCAATTAAAACGATATCAAGGTTTGGTTGTAGTACGTGCATTTGTTTTACAACATGTTTTGCTCGTTCATTCCAGCCGACAATAATCATATGACCGTTAGAAGTCGCAGCTTCTTCTCCTTTAATTTTCATATATTGTTTATTAATCATTTCAGTAGCAAACAGCACCATATAATAAGAGCAAAATCCAGTTCCTAATAAAATAATACTCATACCGATAAGTTTCCCGATTAGTGTATGAGGGGCAAAGTCACCATAGCCAACAGTGAAAATTGTAACGATTGACCACCAAATTCCATCAAACCATGTGGTAAAGTGTGATGGTTCTAATCTATGTATAAGAAAGCCGGAAAAAGCAGTAAGTATAACAATAAAGCAAATTAAACGAAAAATAATGGAATCACGAAATGTATCTACTAAATTCGGACGGGATTTCAATTGCCTATTCCTCCTTACTTTGCAGGACTACATTCATTGTTGCCATTATAGAAAAAAGAAAAACTCTCTAATTTAAAAGAGAGTTTGTTTTACGTTATATACTTTCCACTTCAGTTTGTTGAACACTTTCAAGATGCTGGAGAGCATAGTAAACATCAGCAGTATGTCTTTTTTGATCGATACATAATTTAAGGTGCAAATAGTGCGAGCCATTCTCCAATGTTTTAAGCTTCATATTCTTCACTTTTATATCCATTTCTTTTATTTCTTCAATTACAACCGGGATATTGTCCATATTTCGCACAACAAGTTTTACTGCGATATCACGTTGACGAAATGATCTAGGCCCTACAAATTTCATTGTTAATGGTATAAGTTCAACGCTAATCATAAGGAAACACATTCCGAAAATCGCTTCGATATAGAATCCAGCTCCAACAGCAATACCAATACCAGATGCGCCCCAAATCATAGCAGCAGTTGTTAATCCGGCAATACTATCGTTTCCTCTACGTAAAATAACACCGGCACCTAAAAAACCAATCCCTGATACAATTTGAGCGGCAAGTCGAAGTGGGTCCATATTCATATGATCAGTATGTGGTAAATTATAAGCTGCTTTAATAGAAACAATGGTCAGGAGGCAACTAATGATAGAAATAACTAAACACGTTTTTAAACCAAGTGGTTTACGTTTTAATTCGCGCTCTAAACCGATGGCGAACCCTAAAATAGCCGAGAGACCTAGTTTGATTAATAAATCGGTATAGTCCATATATATTCCTCCTTGTATGGTATCGTATATAAATAAAACGTTTATTATAGAAAGAAACGTTTTTGGATAGAGTGACTTTATATAGAATATATGTAGGAATCTCTTAGAAATGAAAGAGATATTTCGTTTAAGTATATGATATTAAAAAAGAAATGTAGTTAATTTAAAAAAAGTTTATAAAAGGTGTTGCATTTCATTTTTCTGCATGATATATTAATAACCGTCGCTGATGCGGAAACGCAGAAAACGACAAAAAAGAAATTGAAAAACTTAGTTGACATCGAAAAACGAAGATGTTAACATAAGGGAGTCGCAAATGAGTGACCAAGTAGTTCTTTGAAAACTGAACGAAACAAACAACGTGAAACGTCAATTTTTATTTTAGATGCTAGACAAACTAACTTTATTGGAGAGTTTGATCCTGGCTCAGGATGAACGCTGGCGGCGTGCCTAATAC
>NZ_JBQAGP010000002.1:0-752511 GCF_051916425.1 Bacillus cereus group sp. MYBK222-1 | reverse complement strand
AGAAGAAGCACCGATTGTAGAAGAAGCACTGATTGCAGAAGAAGCACCAATTGTAGAAGAACAACCAGTTGCAGAAGAAGCACCGGTCGTAGAAGAACAACCAGTTGCAGAAGAAACATCGGTCGTAGAAGAACAATCAGTTGTAGAAGAAGCACCGATTGCAGAAGAACAGCCAGTTGCAGAGGAAGCACCGGTCGTAGAAGAACAGCCAGTTGCAGAAGAAGCACCGGTCGTAGAAGAACAGCCAGTTGCAGAAGAAGCACCGATTGTAGAAGAAGCACTGATTGCAGAAGAAGCACCAATTGTAGAAGAACAACCAGTTGCAGAAGAAGCACCGGTCGTAGAAGAACAACCAGTTGCAGAGGAAACATCGGTCGTAGAAGAACAACCAGTTGCAGAAGAAACACCGATTGTAGAAGAACAACCAGTTGTACAAAAAGAAGAACCAAAACGTGAGAAAAAGCGTCACGTACCATTTAATGTTGTTATGTTGAAACAAGATAGAGCGCGATTAATGGAAAGACATGCGTCTAGAACGAATGCAATGCAACCTTCTATGAGTGAACGAGTAGAGAATAAGCCTGTACATCAAGTAGAAGAACAGCCACAAGTGGAAGAAAAACCAATGCAACAAGTAGTAGTGGAACCACAAGTGGAAGAAAAACCAATGCAGCAAGTAGTGGTAGAACCACAAGTGGAAGAAAAGCCAATGCAGCAAGTAGTGGTAGAACCACAAGTGGAAGAAAGACCAATGCAACAAGTAGTAGTGGAACCACAAGTGGAAGAAAAGCCAATGCAGCAAGTAGTGGAGCCACAAGTGCAGCCAGTACAACAAGTAGTGGCAGAGCAAGTACAAAAGCCAATTTCAAGTACGGAAGTAGAAGAGAAAGCATATGTTGTAAATCAAAGAGAGAATGATGTGCGCAATGTATTGCAAACGCCACCGACGTATACGATTCCATCATTAACATTACTATCGATTCCGCAGCAAGCAGCGTTAGATAATACGGAATGGTTGGAAGAACAGAAAGAATTATTAGATACAACGTTTAATAATTTCCACGTTGGCGCACATGTTATTAATGTATCGCAAGGTCCAGCAGTAACTCGTTTTGAAGTACAGCCAGACCCAGGTGTAAAAGTAAATAAAATTACAAACTTAAGTGATGATATTAAGCTAAGTTTAGCTGCGAAAGATATTCGTATTGAAGCGCCGATTCCAGGGAAGAGTGCGATTGGAATCGAAGTTCCCAATAAAGAAAGTAAGCCAGTATTTCTTCGTGAAATTTTAAGAAGTCCTGTGTTTACAAAGAGTGAATCACCGCTTACGGTTGCGCTTGGACTTGATATTTCAGGTGATCCAATTGTAACGGATATTCGAAAAATGCCACACGGACTTATTGCAGGTGCAACAGGTTCAGGTAAAAGTGTGTGTATTAACGCCATTTTAACGAGCATTTTATATAAAGCGAAACCACATGAAGTGAAGTTAATGTTAATCGATCCGAAGATGGTTGAGCTTGCACCATACAATTCTGTTCCACATCTTGTAGCACCTGTTATTACGGATGTAAAAGCAGCGACAGCTGCATTAAAATGGGCAGTTGAAGAAATGGAGCGCCGTTATGAATTATTTGCGCACGCAGGAGCTCGTGATTTAACTCGTTACAATACGATTGTAAGTGAGCGAGAAATTCCGGGAGAGACATTACCTTATATCGTTATTGTCATTGACGAGCTAGCCGATTTAATGATGGTAGCACCTGGTGATGTTGAGGAAGCGATTTGTCGTATTGCGCAAAAAGCACGTGCTTGTGGTATTCATTTATTAGTAGCGACGCAGCGTCCATCTGTAGATGTTATTACAGGTTTAATTAAGTCAAACATTCCAACGCGTATTGCGTTTACAGTATCGTCTCAAGTTGATTCGCGTACGATTATTGATATTGGGGGCGCGGAGAAATTACTTGGCCGTGGTGATATGTTATTCTTAGGGAACGGTACATCTAAGCCAGTTCGTGTACAAGGTGTATATGTATCGGATGATGAGATTGAAAAGACAGTTGATCATGTGAAAAAGCAAATGAAGCCGAATTACTTATTTAAGCAAGAGGATTTATTAGCGAAAACAGAACAGGCTGAGTCGGAAGACGAATTGTTCCTTGATGCATGTCAATTTGTTGTAGAACAAGGGGGAGCGTCCACATCTTCTGTACAGCGAAAATTCCGCATCGGTTATAATCGCGCGGCACGTCTCATTGAAGAGATGGAATCGCAAGGAATTATTTCTGAAGCAAGAGGAACGAAGCCAAGAGATGTCCTTATTTCTGAGGATGAATTTGCCGCTATGCAGGAAACAAATGTATAGTAAACGGTTTTGCTGTATACTAAGAGAAAATGTTGGATAGTAAAGTAGGGAGTAAAGCGACATGAAAGAAATTGAATTAAAATTAAAAGGTGAAATAAATAGACTAACAAATAAAACATTTAAATTTGACGAACGCGTTGGAGAAGGTTGGTTCTCTGCCGTTTACTTTTTAAAGACTAGAGAAATCATCGAAGAATTTCGCCCGAAAAGTGTTGTAACGATGCAATTTTTCCAAAAGGAAAATGCAGTTCTTTGCGGAACAGATGAAGTTATTGCATTGCTACAAACATTCGCTAAAAATCCTGAGGAACTTGAGATTAACTCTTTAAAAGATGGCGATAAAATTAGTCCATTTGAAACAGTGTTAACAATTCATGGTCCTTATGAAAATTTCGGATTTTTAGAAGGTGTTATTGATGGGATTTTAGCTCGTCGTACATCGGTTGCAACAAACGTATATAACGTTGTCCAAGCTGCGCGTAGCGTAGATAAAGAAAAACCAGTTATTTTCATGGGAGACCGTGATGATCATTATACACAACAAGCTGGTGACGGTTATGCAGCATACATCGGTGGTATGAGCGCACAAGCGACGCATGCGATGAATGAATGGTGGGGCAAAAGTGGTATGGGGACAATGCCTCACGCATTAATTCAAATGTTTAATGGTGATGTTGTGGAAGCGGCAAAAGCATATCATAAAAAATTCCCAGAAGATGAATTAGTTGTATTAATTGATTACAACAATGATGTCATTACAGATGCACTTCGCGTAGCACGTGAATTTGGATCAACATTAAAAGGTGTACGTGTAGATACGTCTCGCACGATGATTGATCAATACTTCATTCGCCACCCAGAAGTACTTGGAACATTCGATCCACGTGGTGTAAACCCATCGCTTGTATTCGCACTTCGTAAAGCACTTGATGAAGAAGGATTCCAGCATGTAGACATCGTTGTAACTGGTGGATTTGATGAGAAACGTATTCGTGAATTTGAAGCTCAAAACGTACCTGTTGATATATACGGAGTAGGAAGTAGCTTATTAAAAATGAATATTGGCTTTACTGGTGATAACGTAGAATTAAATGGAAAACCAGAGGCGAAAGCTGGTCGTAAATATCGTCCAAACCCACGTCTAGAACGTGTTCAATTAGAAAAAAGAGAAGATATGTAAGAGAGAGAAAAACTGATAGGTGATTGACCCTATCAGTTTTTCTGTTATCATAGTATAGCGGCTTCTTTTTTGCTATAATGGATTTGTTATGGACATAAAAAAGAAGTACGTACGAGTTTATCCTGATAAGTGAAGGGAAGAATAACTTCACTACATCAAAAATGTATGATGATTACCAAAATAAGAAAAGATTCATATACTGTCTTATAGATAGGCCGTTGTATTAGTTCGAAATGTTGGAGGTTCTTTAAGATGACAGTTTACCATTTTGTAGGAATTAAAGGAACAGGAATGAGTTCATTAGCGCAAATTCTTCATGACATGAAGCATACTGTTCAAGGGTCTGATTATGAAAAGCGTTTCTTTACACAAACAGCGTTGGAAAAGCGTAGTATCTCGATTCTTCCTTTTGATAAAAGTAATGTAAAAGAAGGACAAGTGATTATTGCAGGAAATGCATTTCCTGATACGCATGAAGAAATCGTAGCAGCAAAAGAATTAAACATCCCAGTACATCGTTACCATCACTTCTTAGGTGACCTTATGAACCAATACACAAGTGTTGCTGTAACTGGTGCACATGGAAAAACATCAACAACTGGTTTGTTAGCCCATGTAATGCAAGGTGCACACCCTACATCTTACCTTATTGGAGATGGAACAGGGCATGGGGTAGAAAATAGTAAGTATTTTGTATTTGAAGCTTGTGAGTATCGTCGTCATTTCTTGTCTTACAATCCAGACTATGCGATTATGACAAACATTGATTTTGATCATCCAGATTATTTCACAGATATCAATGATGTATTCAGTGCATTCCAAGAGATGGCATTGCAAGTGAAAAAAGGCATTATTGCATGTGGAGATGATGAAGAACTTCAAAAAATTCAAGCGAAAGTACCTGTTATTTTCTATGGATTTGGAGAAGATAATGATTTCCAAGCACGTAACATTCAAAAGAGAACAGATGGTACTATTTTCGATGTATTCGTTCGTAATACGTACTATGACACGTTCAAAATTACAGGATACGGCAATCACAGCGTATTAAATGCATTAGCAGTAATCGCGCTTTGCCATTATGAAAATGTTGATGTAGAAGCAGTTAAGCATCAGTTAACAACTTTTGAAGGCGTAAAACGTCGCTTTAATGAGAAGCCGATGGGAGAGCAAGTTATTATTGATGACTACGCACACCATCCGACAGAAATTAATGCAACGATTGAAGCCGCTCGTCAAAAACATCCAGAGCGTGAAATTGTCGCTGTATTCCAGCCGCACACATTCTCACGTACAGAAAAGTTCTTAGATGAGTTCGCTGAAAGCCTAAGCAAAGCTGATCAAGTATACTTATGTGATATTTTCGGATCAGCGCGCGAAAACAAAGGTGAATTAACAATCGAAGATCTGCAAAAGCGTATTGACGGTGCAGAATTAATTACAGATACAACAACGGATGTATTAAAGAAACATAAAAACGGCGTTCTCATTTTCATGGGCGCAGGAGACATCCAAAAATTCGAAGCAGCTTACGTAAAAGAAGTTCAAGTTGCAGAGAAATAATAGAAAAGACGCATAGCTTAGCTGTGCGTCTTTTTTGTTGTGTTCGATATATTTAAAAACCATGGATAGGTTGGTATTGTTTATTCTTTTTGTAGAGTTGTTTTAACAAAACGATATAAATTGAACTAAAAAGTACATATCCAATTAAATAATAGAATGAAAACATATCGAATTGTTTTGTTATGATGATGCGAATTGCGAAAAATGAAAATGGAAGAGCGATTAAAAGCCTTGAGCTAATGGAAATTATTGTTTTAAAGTATTTTAATAAGTCTGTATTCCAATGGTTTTCTCTACAGATGAACCAAATGTTACTTGCTATAAAAGCTAGTACAAATGGCAAATTAGCTGAAATATTGATGAAGCCTAGTACAATAGGTACTGATAGAGCACCAAGTGGACCGATAGATAGGCCAGAATAATATTTTATAAATGTATTTGTAGATTGCTGTACATCTTGAATAACGTCGATATATTCTGCTGCAATTTCCTTTGCTAGTTCTTTTGGAGGAAGAAATTCTGCAATCACTTGTGAAGGGATGCTTGCTGATGGTATCCCTTCACTTTCTTTACTTAATGCATTTTCGTATAAATCAGATTTAATTTCTAGCACATGTTGTTCGCGTGCTGATGTAGGTAAGTTCATTAAACCTTTCTGAAAATCGTGTAAGAAAGAAATAATGAGTTCATTTGCAAAGAATTGTTCCTTGTTCATTTTTTATCCTCTCCTTTAGCTAGTAACATTAGAGCTTGATACACGGCATCATAATCATGTAAGCGACTATGTAAAATTTCTCTCCCTTCGTCTGTAATGCGATAGTATTTTCTTTTTGGGCCATCACCAGACTCTTCCCAATAGGAAACAGCCCAATTGTTTTTCGTGATTCGATTTAATATAGGATAAATCGAGCCATTGGGGATATGAAATACAGGGATTTCTTGTAATGCACTTGTAATTTCGTATCCGTACATAGGTTGTTTACTTATTAAGGATAAAATAGCGAGATCAAAAACACCTTTACGTAATTGAATTATAAAATTATCATTTTTTTCCATACTTTAACTATATACGATTCATATCTAGATATCAATCATATATAGTGGATTTTTATTTCTGTATTGACCTAGAGCTAACTCTAGGTTGTAAGATGAATATGTAAAAACAAGGGGGAGAGAACATGTATAAAATCGGTGAAGTAGCAGAATTAACAGGGATGGGTATTCATACTTTGCGTTACTATGAGAAATTAGGATTATTACCACCACCAACGCGAAATAGCGGGATTCGTCAATATACAGAAGGTGATGTGCGCCTATTAAAATTTTTATGTTCATTAAAACAAACTGGAATGTCATTAGAAGAGATGGCTGAGTTTGCAAGTGATGGATGCATTATAGAGGAAATTAGGCAGAGGAAAGAGGAAGTGCCAGCGAAAGTAAAAAAGAGAATTTCAATTTTAACAACTCATTTAGAAAGATTAAAAGAACAGCAAGAACAATTGCGAAAAGTTGTCCAGCTAACAGAAGAGAAGTTAGAAATCTATTACGGTTTTCTAGAAGGAAAAGACTTGGAGGCCGACAATGAAAAATAAAGTATATGCGCAGTTATTAGGATTTGCGATATTTACTGGTGGAACATTTAATGCTTCGAAATATGCGGTGCAGTATTTCGAAGCGATTCATATAGCAGCATGGCGTTTTGGGATTGCTGCATTTGTGATGTTATGTCTGTTAAAAATACGAAAAGATTTTGAGGTGGAGGTATGGAGGCAAAACAGGATCTATTACCTTTTGTTAGGCATTGTTGGTGTATTCGGTTTTAACTTCTTTTTTTTTTTTTTAGGAATGAAACATACAGAAGCTATGAATGGTGCACTTATTATGGCGACAAACCCGCTTGTTACGACGCTGTTAGCAAGTGTTATTTTACGGGAGAAAATAGTAAAGCGCCAAGGTATTGGAATGTTACTTGCACTAATTGGTGTTGTTTTTGTGCTTACGCAAGGTTCGTTTACCGCAATACAAAATTTATCATTTTCAAAAGGGGATTTTTATATTTTATTAGGAAATATTTGCTGGGCGTTATACGGTGTACTAGGCAGAAAGTTTATTAAAACTGGTAATCCAATACAAACGACGACATATACGATGACTATTGGTGCACTTGCCTTTATGATCATATCTTCTACACAAAAAAGTATAGTAACAGTTTTAGAAATTCCTTTGTTGGCATGGGGAGCGATTCTCTTTATGGCAATTGGAATGAGTGTGCTTGGTTACTTATGGTGGAATAATGGAATTGCTCAAATTGGTGCAGCAAGGACATCTTTATTTTTTAATCTAGTGCCTGTAGTTACAATGATTATTTCTTTTTTAGAGGGAGTAAATATAGCACCCGCACAATGTATAGGGATGCTATTGGTTATTACGGGAGTATTGTGTTCATCAGGTTTTATACAAATAAAATCAAAAGAAAGTGTGAATATTTAACATTTTTCGTTTAGAAATGTTAGAATAATAAGAAAAATGAAAAGGGAGCTAAAAAACATGTTCACACTCCGGGTAGATGACGAAATCGAACTACAATTACTAGAAAAACATCATAAAGAGGAACTATATCAATTAATAAATCAAAACCGTAATCATTTAAGAAGATGGCTTCCTTGGGTAGATGGGACGAAATCTGCTGATGCTTATAATGAGATTTGTCCGATGTGGTTAAAGAAGTTTGCAGAGGGAGACGGTTTTGAAAGTGGTATACGTTATAAAGGAAAGCTCGTTGGGATGGTAGGTATTCATCCAGTGAGCTGGGGGAAGAAAGCGGCGAGTCTTGGATATTATCTTGCAGAAGATGCTGGCGGGAAAGGTATTATGACGCGTAGCGTGAAGGCTGTACTTCACTATGCATTTGAGAATTTAAAATTAAATAAAATGGAAATTAGATGCGGTGTTGAAAATGTGAAAAGCCGCGCGATCCCAGAGCGTTTAGGATTTAAGTTAGATGGTATTTTAAGAGATGAAGAATGGCTATACGATCACTTCCACGATATCGCTGTATATAGTTTATTAGCTTCAGAGTGGAAGGAGATTCGATGAACGAGAAGATTCATATTGTTCCGTATGAAAGTACATTTCAAGAGGAAGTAGTAAACCTTATCGTTCATATTCAGCAAAAAGAGTACAATGTCCCCATTATGAAAGAAGAGCAGCCGGACCTGCTTGAAATAGAAACATTTTATCAAAGGAATCATGGCAACTTTTGGGTAGCAATTTATGATGGTAAAGTAGTTGGAACAGTAGCTTTATTAGATATTGGGAATCATCAAGTAGCGTTAAGAAAAATGTTCGTAAAAAAAGAATTTCGGGGAAAAGAGTGGGGTGCATCACATAAGTTGCTCCAAACAGCAATTTCGTGGGCTGAGAATAAAAAGCTGAAGGATATTTACTTAGGAACGACAGTGAAATTTTTAGCGGCGCATCGCTTTTATGAAAAGAATGGTTTTGAAAGTGTGAGTATAGATGAGTTGCCAAAAAGTTTTCCAGTGTTGCAGGTGGATAAGAAATTTTATAGATATATTGTTTAAGAAGGTCATGTAGAAATGGCCTTTTTTTATGAACTAAAATGGAAAAAGTGGTATAATTTAGGTTAGGGGGTGCGTGTATGAACTTTCCGATTCAAAGAAGTAAGTCATTAGTCATTTTCGTTTGTCTCACGTTAGCTTTTATGTTTGTGTATCCACTCGTCATGATTGTCGCAAATAAAGAGCAGTGGATGACAGCGTTAATTGGGATGAGTTTATGCTTCCTTGTTAATGTACCACTCGTTTGGGAAGTATTTATTAAAAAGCATAAAGTAGAAGATGGTGTATTAAAGTACGGTATTTTAAATGATGATGTTGTATTAAAAGATATAAGAGTTGTTCGTCAAGTTGGAAACTACCTTGAAATTACGACGAATGCATACAAAGTACATATGGTTGCGATGCCGCAACATATGACTGAATTTTTGGCACTTATTGAGAAAGAGAATCCACATGTGAAAATAGAAATGGTAGGGAAGAAATGAAATATGTAAAACCTTTGTTTTGCTTGGAAATATTATTTGTACTTGTTGGTTGCACTAGAGTATATATGAAATGGGATCTGCCTTTATATGTTCCTATATTGATTGGTACTATTGCAGTGGCGCTTTTGTATTATTTTCACTTCCAGCAAACAAAAAGTGAGAAAAGTAGCTCAATATAGAGTGAAGATAAAAAAACGCTCGGAAAAAATCCCGAGCGTTTTTCATTATTTTAAGTTCTCTGGGTTTAAAGCTTCTAATTCAGGTACAACGAAGCGTCCGTCTTTACGGATTAGTACGTCGTCGAAGTAAATTTCGCCGCCGCCGTATTCAGGGCGTTGGATGCATACTAAATCCCAGTGAATGTTCGAGTTGTTACCGTTCCATGCATCGTCGTAAGCTTGTCCAGGAGTGAAGTGGAAGCTGCCATCGATTTTTTCATCGAATAGGATGTCTCCCATTGGATGTAAGATGTATGGGTTTACGCCAATTGCGAACTCACCAACGTAGCGTGCGCCTTCGTCTGTATCGAAGATTTTGTTAATGCGTTCTGAATCGTTTGCAGTTGCTTCAACGATTTGGCCGTTCTCGAATTTAAGTTGTACATTTTCAAATGTATAACCGTTGTAAGGAGATGGCGTGTTGTAAGAAACTGTACCGTTAACAGAATCACGAACTGGTGCAGAGTATACTTCACCGTCTGGAATGTTTAAATGACCTGAGCATTTAATTGCTGGAATGTCTTTAATAGAGAATGTTAAGTCAGTTCCAGGTCCAGTTAGGCGCACTTTATCTGTTTTATTCATTAATGTAACAAGGCTATCCATCGCCTTATCCATTTTACCGTAGTCTAAGTTACATACTTCGAAGTAGAAGTCTTCGAAAGCTTCTGTGCTCATTTTCGCAAGCTGTGCCATAGAAGCATTTGGGTAGCGAAGAACAACCCAGCGTGTTTTTGGAACGCGAATGTCTCTATGAACTTTCTTACCAACTGTTTGACCGTGAATTTGCATTCTTTCACTTGGCACGTCAGCTTGTTCGTTAATGTTATCGCCAGAGCGAAGACCGATATAAGCGTCCATATCTTTCATTACGTTTGCTTCATAGGCTGCGATTTGTTCAAAATGTTCTTCAGTAGCACCCATTAATAAAGAGCGATCTACTTGATGATCTTTTAAAGAAACGAATGGGAAACCACCAGCTGCATATGCTTCTTTAACAAGTGCAGTTACAAGTTCTTTTTGTAAGCCAAAGTTTTCAATTAATACTTTTTCGCCTTTTTGTAAGCGAATAGAGTAGTTAATTAAATTGTATGCTAACTTTTCAATGCGTGGATCTTTCATATGTAAAGCCTCCCTACTAATTATGTATCCTCTCCTATTGTAACCTACTTAGTGGAATTTGTTGAATCATTTATGTTAAAGTTAACGAATAAGTATGAAAATTCTAATGGAAAGATAGGGATTAGAACGAAACGGAAAATGATTGTATAATAGGGGAAAGTATGAAAAAGATAAAGGAAGTGATGAAATGCAAGTTCTTTTATATGTAAGTGCAGCTATTATCGCGGTTGCTTTCGCTGTATTAGTAGTGTATGTATGCAGAACGTTGTTATCGGTTCAGAAGACGTTAGAAAACGTTGCAAGCACGTTAGAAGGTTTAGAAAAGCAAATGCAAGGGATTAGCGTAGAGACGGAGCAATTATTACATAAAACAAATGCGTTAGCTGATGACATTCAACAGAAGTCACAATCATTAAATAAAGTAGTATCGGGTGTAGATGGAATTGGAACGACAATCCATTCTTTAAATACGAAACTTCGTAATGTATCAGAGTCTGTTACGGATGAAATTGAAAATAATGCAGATAAAGTAGCGCAAGTTGTACAGTGGAGTAGCGCAGCAATTGAAGTATACAATCATTATCGTGCGACAAGACAAGAGAAAAAGGTTGAAAAAGAAGAACGTAAATTAGAAAGACTCGAGAAAAAAGCTGAAAAGAAAGAAAAGCGCTCTAGACTTCGTATGAGAGGTGAATCGTAATGAATATGACAAAACTTGAAACAATTGAAGAGCTTGAAGTACTAGTAGAAAAAAACGAGCCTTATGTTCTTTTTAAACATAGTACGACATGCCCGATTAGTCATGGTGCCTATACAGAATTTCAAGCTTATTGTAGTGAAGAAAGAGCGGTACCAGCGTATTACTTATACGTACAAGATGCGAGAGATGTTTCGAATCGTGTTGCAGAACAGTACAGCATTAAACATGAATCTCCGCAAGTGTTATACATAAAAGATGGGATGGTAGTATGGAATACGTCTCATTGGAACATAAAAAAAGATGCTTTAGAAGAGAATATTAAGTAAAAAGAAGCAAGCAAAAGGTGCTTGCTTCTTTTTTTTGTTTTTGTTGAAATATATTTAATGGTAAACTGTTAATAGTTCAAACTAAATAACTAGATTGTTGAAAGTAGGTTTTAAGTAATGAAGAAAATGGCATTATCCTTCGCAGTCGTAAGTTTATTACTAGGAGCTTGTAGTAATGATACGATTAGTAAGAAGGATGAAGTTATACAGAAAGATACGAAAGAAAAAAGCATGATTCCGAGAACTGCTGTTTCTAAAGATTATTATAGAACTGTAATTCCTTTAAAAGAACAAAAGGTTATAAATACAGCTAATGTAAAAACAAATTCTAAATTAGATTTAGCAGAGTATGAAAATGGTTTAATGAATATTGCAAAAGAGCAATTTGATACAGAAAACCATGTGCTTCAATTAAATCAGTATATTCCTGAGAAGTTAGTTGATGAACTAGTCGCAAAAGTAGAAGCACCCGTTTTGACAAATATTATAGAACAAGACTATTTCGGGAAACAGAATTCAAATGAATTAAGTTTATCTGGCGTTGTAATTGGGTTAGCTATGTCTTCAAGTGTATCCAATGAAGAGGCAATGTCTAAGGGGACTGAAGTTGCTAAGCAACTTATTGAAGCTATTCATAAAAATGACAAGTATAATAAATCCCCAATTACGTTTGCTATCTTTAAGCAAGAAAGTACAAGTTCTTTAAAAAATGGCACGTATATTGCTAGTGCTACCGTTCAAAAGAATGATACGAACCTTGGAAATTGGAATGCAATTGAAGAAAAAGCGTATTCATATCCTTCCGATGAATTTACACAAGCACATGGAGAAGATAATGAAAAAATAAATAAATTTGCTGAGGCAATGAAAGGTTTTTCTCCTGGAGACTTTATCCCAGTAAATGCTAAAGTTTCTTATAAGAAAAATCAAATGGATACATTAAATATGGATATTGTTATTAAATATAACGGTAAAACAGAATTAATGGCTCTTACTCAACTCGCCGCTCAAAGTATGTTAGACCAATTACCGAAAGATGCAAAAGTACAATTGCAGATAAAGTCCGAGAATAAAATTGAGGCAATTGTTATAAAAGAGAAAAACAGCGATAAACCGTTTGTTTCCTTCTTATAAAAAAAGACAGTGTTTAAACTGTCTTTTTTTACTGTAAATGAAAGGGGACGATGGGACAAGGTGTCACGTAATACGCTCCATATTTCCGCTGTACTAATCTCAATTTACCCCTTGCATTGTCGATGTAACGCATTCTACAGGGGGATGGGATCTTCTATTGCCAATTGTAGAGTACTTCCAGATCCAGCGCATCAAATGCCTATCATTGTCGATTTTTGTTGGTAAGTCGATATATTCAAAAAATCGCTGATATAAATTTCAATTACTAGCTAGTGGACTGCTTAAAATAAGATTTCTACTTATGAAACATCTATATTTTTACAAAAAATGCCCTTTTTTTCATGAAAAATACGAAAATACGAGAAAAGAAGCGAATTTTTTCGAAACTTTTGCGGGAAAATATTGTATGACCCTGCGTTTTTATCGTATCATTAGTAAAAGGAAGAACTCGGGACGATTGGTGGCATCTGCAAATAGAGTTGATGTCTTTTTTTCATTCAAGTAACCGATACATAAAAATAGATAGCAAAAATAGAAGGAGTGTGCGATGAGATGAACGTAACAATATATGATGTAGCGCGCGAAGCGAACGTTTCAATGGCTACCGTGTCACGCGTTGTGAACGGTAACCCAAATGTAAAGCCTACAACAAGAAAGAAAGTATTAGAAGCAATTGATCGTTTAGGATACCGCCCAAATGCGGTAGCACGTGGATTAGCAAGTAAGAAGACAACTACAGTAGGTGTTATTATTCCTGATATCTCAAATACGTTTTATGCAGAACTTGCTCGTGGAATTGAAGATATCGCAACAATGTACAAATATAACATCATTTTAAGTAACTCTGACCAAAACAAAGAGAAAGAGTTCCATTTATTAAATACGATGCTTGGAAAACAAGTGGACGGAATTGTTTTCATGGGTGAAGATATTACAGACATTCACATTGAAGAATTTAAAAAGTCTCCAGTACCAATCGTATTAGCAGCGTCATTTGATGAGCAAAATGAAACGCCATCAGTAAACATTGATTATACACAAGCAGCTTACGACGCAATGAAGCACTTTATTGAACAAGGACATAAGCGTATCGGTTTCGTCTCTGGTCCTTTCATTGATAAAGCGGGAAGCGCGAAGAAATTACAAGGTTATAAAAAAGCTCTAGAAGAAGCAGGTATTTCATATGATGAAAATCTTGTAATCGATGGAGATTACACATATGACTCAGGTATCGAAGCATTCGAAAAGCTTTGGAGCCTTGATGAAAAGCCAACAGCGATCTTCGTATCTTCTGACGAAATGGCACTAGGTGTAATCCACGCAGCACAAGACACTGGATTAAATGTACCAACTGATGTAGAAGTACTTGGTTTCGATAATACACGCCTTGCATTAATGGTTCGTCCACAACTTTCAACAGTTGTACAACCGATGTATGATATCGGTGCAGTAGCAATGCGTCTATTAACAAAGTATATGAACAAAGAAAAAGTGGAAGATCACACTGTTATCTTACCTCACCGTATCCAATTTAGAGATTCAACGAAGTAAGTATAAAAAAAGCTCACAGCGATTGCTGTGAGCTTTTATTCGTATTCAGGATAGTATGCTTTTACTACAGTATCCACCGTTTCATTTTTCTTAACGTGTAAAAATCTTGCGTATAATTCTTTTCCAGTTTCAAATGGTGTATCGTCTAATTCAAATACATGCAACAGTTTTCGAAACGTCCATGTTATTTGCTCACCGTACATATTATCGTACGTATGCTCAGACTGTATAGCGATTTGTTCACCTAGTGCATGGGCCTCTTCAAAACTGTGTGCCTTAACAAGAATAATACTTTCTTCAAAAAGTGTATCGTGATTTTCTTCATAATGCTCATCCATTTTCGTAGGATCAGGCTCACCAGAATGAACAGATTCAAACAATAATTTTACAGCGTACATATTATGCTGCATGTTTCACTCTATAAATAATACTTGCGACAAGTGAAGCAGGTATTGTAAATACGTTACTTTGGTAATGGTAATGTATTTGGGATTCTTCATAAGACATGTTGTCATATAGTTCGTTTTGTGACATATTCATTTTCTTCTGTTTTTCTTTGAGTATTTTAATGTAGTTATACTGTATTGGGACGAGAATGATGAAATAGGCTAATACGATTAGTGAAATCCAAATCATTATGAACACTCCCTTATAAAGAATATTTATATATGGTAATTATATCAAATTATACGAATAATATCCATTTGTTTCTAGTGGTCAATTTCCTTTCCAAAATGCAAAAAGTTCTTCAGGACTTCGTAAATTATGTGCAAGACATGTTTGTGCAGTGTGTTTAAAGCTTTGTATGAATTGTTCTAACCTAGAAGGATCATATTGTTTCACATTGCCAGCAATAATAGTTTCATCTTTATCTAAGTTAAGTGATATTTTTAGCGAAGTTATATTTGTTTTTAGTTGTACAACTTCCATGTAAAAAAACTTTTTGTCTAAGTCAATTATAATATAATCATATCGCTCTACTTGTTTAAAGTATCCTACAATATCATCTTCCAATTGAAACCCTCCCAAGTACTATAGCTTATCTGGAAGACTTCTATATAGATTGTATGATTCCTTGTTATATGTCACATAAGTGTAAAAATAACTATTATAGGGCAATGTCATGTATAATAGAAAGAAAAGGCTTGTGAGGGGGGAGAAGAGATGATCGTTCTTTGGATAATTACGCTTTGTATGACTGCTATTTTTGCATATATGACGTTAAAACAAAATGGTTTAAAGCGATTTGTTCCAGGAAGTATTCTTGCAGGAATTGCCCTTATCACGTATGTAATTTCTATTTTTATTGAAAGTGTATCGGTGGATATGAGCACAAGTTTAATGTTTATGGGAATTACACTATTTGCAAGTAGTATTATGGTACTTATGGTTGCTGGTATTATTTTATTTATTCATATGAATTCGGAAACGTTATAGCATATAAAAAAGGCATGTCCCTCTCGGGACATGCCTTTTTATCCGTTCAATTATGCTCTATCTTTAGAAGAGTTTTGCTGTTTTAGCAAGTCGCGAATTTCGCCAAGAAGAACTTCTTCTTTTGTTGGTTCTGGAATTTCTTCCTCTTTTTCTTCTTCTTCTTCTTTTCTAGATGTTAGTTTGTTGAACACTTTAACGAACATAAAGATAGCCGCTGCAATAATTAAGAAATCAAAAATTGTTTGGATGAAGTTACCGTACATAATAGATGACTTACCGAATGTAAGTTTTAAATCTGTAAAGTCAACGCCACCTAATACCATACCAAGTAATGGTGTAATAACATCTTTTACTAAAGAACTAACGATTTTACCGAATGCAGCACCGATTACAACCCCGACAGCTAAATCAACGACATTCCCTTTGAACGCGAATTTCTTAAACTCGTTCCACATGTGTTAATCCCATCCTTTCCACGATTCATTATGAAATTTATAATTCCTATCAACATATTCTATAGAAATTTTCGAGAGAAATAAAGAGGGAATGGGAATGAAAGTAAATTCTGAAAAATGTATCCGTTTTAATTTTTGTTTACATTATTCAGCAGAGATTGCAAAAGCTGCTGCGTTTTTAATCCTTCTAATCCATCTACAACAGGCTTTGTATCTCCTTGCACACATTCAATGAAATGATGAACAGCATCTTCAAAACCACGTTGTTTTAACGTCGTATCCCATGATGGGGAACCAATTTGAGAAACTGCATTTTCTTGCTCAACTTCAAATGTGTTCATGTTTTTTACGCGAATGATTTTTCCTGTTGTGACAAGTTCAATTTGTTCTAAATTTGTACCGGCATGGCGATGCATTGCGGTAGAAAGTAACAGTCCACTTGGCGTTGTATATGTATGATGTCCGTAAAGAAGTTCATTCTTTTCATTGATTTGCATCATATTATGAACGACGTTAAGCTCATCGTTAGCTAACCAGCGAGCAGTATCTACAATATGTAAGTAATCATCTAACATCGTAAAGTCGTACGTATAGGGCCCGACTTTATTTGTACGATGCTTTTCAATTCGAATCCATGAAATATGATGAGCTTGCTCTTTTGCCGCAACATACATAGGAACGAAGCGGCGATTAAATCCGACCATTAACTTTCGGTTATATTTTTCGCTCAACTCGACTAGTTTTTCAGCCTGTTCCACTGTAGCAGCTAGCGGCTTATCTACGTAAACATCGATTCCTTTTTTCAGAAGTTCAGAAACGATTTCATAATGAGTAGCAGTTGAACTATGAACGAAGATTGCATCACATTCTGAAGCTAACGTTTCAATAGAATGGAAGTCTTGAATGCGGTATTGCTGACAAATTTGTTTTCTTTTCTCCGCGTTAGGTGTAAACGCCCCTACAAAATTCCAATCTGTTTCTTTTGTAAGTGTTGGAAGATAAGCTTTTTGTGCAATACTTCCAAGTCCAATCATTCCAATTTTAGGTTTTTTCATTTGTATTCCCACCCTATTAATAGTAATGTAACGGGTTAAATGTAGCATAGGGTGGGGGAGGAAGGCAAAATTTAAATAGTAGTCATTTCGCTATCAGTTAATAATTGATGTAATATTTTTTCTTGATTCCTTTTTGCTATTTTATTCCCTGTTTTTTCATATAAGGAAATTAAATGTTCATACGTACTTTCTTCGAAGGGATTGATAGATTGTAAATGTATACAAATATCAATTGCGTCATTATAACTTTCGTTTTTTATATAAAAATGAAACAGAGACAAGGCATGCTGAAAATATAAGTTTTGTAATCTTGTCCTTTCTCCTTCACTCCACCAATAATCTGTACCACTAAAATAATCTCCATTATATAAAGAGAGAAATGTAATGTATTCACCTAGCGTATCATTGCATATTTCTTTTGGTAAGACTGTAGCTGCTTGATCAAATATATCAACATCAATAAGAATGTTTTTTAATTCAAGTTTATAACCATCATTTACTCGTGTAATATTCATGTCCATTTCATAAGAATGGATGGTTCGGCGAATTTGGTATATAGCTGAATGCAAGTTTACTCTTGCTTGTTCTAAATCAATATTGGGCCATAGTAACTCAATTAAAGTATCTCTATTAATAGTTTTATTTCGATTATGAACCAAATATAGAAATAATTCTTTCGCTTTTTTTGTACGCCATTTTTCTACGGGAACTTTTTTATTTGTTTTGTGATTTACATAATGTAATTCACCAAGGCAATTGAGTATCGAAGTGTTTATTTTAGGAAGAGTTGATTTTGTATTTGTAGTATTTTGCATAAGGCGCTCAATTGTATTATGTAATCTTTCCCTCGTAATCGGCTTCATGATGTAATCTAATGCGTAAATTTCAAATGCCTCAACTGCATAACGTTCGTATCCAGTAATGAAGACTATTTTGATATTCTCATGCTTTAATTGAAGTTCTCTTGCTAACATAACCCCATTTTTTTCCGGCATTTCGATGTCAAGAAAAGCGACGTCAATTGTATGAACTTCACTATAAACATTAAGAGATTCATAGTCATGAAAGCAAACAATATCATGAAAAATTTGAAGTTCTCGCAACATCTTTTCGAGTCTTTGGAGTATTAATGGTTCATCATCAATAATAATTGCTCTCATTATTCGTTACCTCCTTCTTACACTTAACTCTCATATGCTAATTCAGAACGTGTTATGAATTAATTTTTATATAAAGTGAAACTTTAATCAGTGGGGGTTTTGTTCATCCTCCACTGATTATTAGCCTTCACCAATTGGGCTTTTACGGGCAGTTGATCCCCACCTAACTTCTTTACTTCCGCTGAATTTTGAGGTGGGGGTCTTACTACCTGTTAATGCGGGATAAAATCAATTTTTATTTTGTTAAATATTTTTAAATTAAAAATATTTACAGTAATTATGTATCAATTCTAGTATAAGTGACTTTTAATAATTTGTAATATATAGGGATTTGTAGAAATATATGTGGGTTTCGTTTTTTGTTCAGTTTTTGTTCAGAGCGGAGGTTTATACTGTGGGCGTCAAGGAATTAAATTCAACGAAAAAGGAGGAAATAGGGCGATATAATTTTATGTTAAATGGAAGGATGGAAGAATGAAGAAGAATGTTATACCTTTGCTAATACTTCTACTATTATTTCAAATCGTAAGCCCATGGATGGTTGCATTTGCTAATAATACAGTAGAAGCGATAGAACATAAGGTAACTACTAAGTCGACAGGGAATATGTGCTTAAGGGAACATGAGGGAGAGTTATCATTTCAATGGCCACGTAATAAAAAGAAAGTGGACCTTGTTATTGTGCAAGATGCAAGTGGAAGTTTTAAAGATACAATCGGAAGTGTTAAAAGTGCATTAAATAAAATTATTGATCAGTTAGATCCTCAAACTGATCGTGTAATGGTCACGAGTTATCAAGACTATCGAGGATTTAAAGATAGTAAAGGGAATACACTTTGGGGAGCAAATGGACCAGGAATTAAAACGATTTTGCAAGCACAATTAAGTAATAGTTTTTCAGCTGCGAAAAATGGTGTTAATAGAATTGAACCGAACAGTGGTACACCAACTGCAAGTGGCCTTCAGTTTGCTTTAAATGAATATGAAAAAGCAAAAGGGCAACCAGATTCAAATAGAGAAGTGATTTTTTTACTTATCACAGATGGTGTTGCTAACGTTAGGAAAGATGGTTATATTTACAAGCTAACCAATCAAATCACAGATAGAGTTGATCGATATTATACATCAAGTGAATACGGTCAGGATTATATGGGGGCTTTAAAAGAAGTAACTGGTGAAGCTCAAAAAGTGAAAAATGCAGGCTATAAACTGGTTACAGCCTTTTGGGAAGATAAAGATTCACTTGCAGCTCCTACACAATATTATGATAAATATGAAAGAGAAGTAGGACCATATGCGAGACAAGAATTAAAGAAAATGGCGACGAATCCGGAATGGTTTGTGTTAGCAAATAATATTGAAGAGTTTACGAAAAACTTAATTGAAACGGTCACAAAGGTTACAAAAAAAGAAAAAGACAAAATGATATTAAATGTTAATAATGATTTGAAAGTGGAAGATGTGAAAGTATTTGGACCAAAAGGCTCGAATGCAAAACCTGTTCTACAAGAGAATCAATTGGTTTTAGACTTAGAGGGCCAGCCAGAAGGAGCATATAAAGTCATTTATAAGGTGAAGGAGACGAAACCACAGTCAAAAGAGTTTAACGTAGCAAATGGTTATTTTATTTCATCAGATCAAAAAATTGATATTCCAGTAGCGAAGGCTTCTCCAAGTGAAAACGCTGAAAAGTGTATAACTGCTGTAACGAAAAAAGTTTCAGATTCAGATCAAAAAATGGTAGATGAAGCATTACTAAATTCATTACATGAAGAATTTGTATACGATGTAAATTACAATTTTGGATTCGATGTAGAGGCAAAACAAGAAATTACTATACAAGATGACTTAGAGGATATTCTAGAAATCTTAGATACGAATGTAGTGAATGAAAAAGGTGAAGTGGTCAATGTAACGCCAGTTATAGACAAAGAGAAAGCAATTGTAACGTATAAGTTGCCGAAACAAAATGATTCGTACGCATATTTAGCTGGTGGAAAATATCATTTGAAGGTTAAAGCGAGGATAAAGACTGGTACAAATATTGACGTAATCAAAAGCTACTTAGACAAAGGTGGAGTTCCAAATAGCGCAAAGCTTATTTTAGATAACAATCCATTAATTTCTAATAAGGTTGTTGTGAAGCCACCGATTGAAGAGCCAAAACTACACAAAACTGTATCGGATGATGATGAAAAGAACGTAGAGAAGGCTACTTTATCTAATGTAAAAGAAAAATTTAGTTGGAATGTGCGATATGAATTTGGAAGTGCACCAAGTGGATACGACTCTATCGTGTTGCAAGATGATTTAGAAGATATTTTAGCAATTGTAGATGTAAAAGTTGTAAATAAAAAAGGTGAAGTGGTCAATGTAAAACCTAAAATTGATGCTATTAAGAAACAAGTAGTGATTGAAGTACCGAAAAAAGAAGGAAGTTATGAGTATTTAACAGATGAAGTATATACGATGCACATTACATCTAAAATCGCTGATGGTGTAAAGCAATCGGAATTGGCACGATATATAGTAAATGGTGGAATTCCCAATACAGCAGAATTAGTTATAAATAATAAGTCAGTAAAATCTAATGAAGTGTATGTTATTCCTCCGAAAGAAAAACCGAAAGTAATAAAAACCGTCTCTACTCAAAATGAGAAAGAAGTGGAAAAGGCCGTATTGCAAGCGCAAAATGAAGAGTTTACGTGGAACGTGGAGTATCAATTTGGTAATGATACAACAAAATTGGAGAAAGTTACTCTTCAAGATGATTTAGAGGATATTTTAGAAGTTTTAGATGTGAAACTTATGAATGAAAAAGGTGAGGAAGTTAAAATAACACCTAAAATTGATGAACAAACAAAAAAAGTAACGATTGATTTAGAAAAGAAAGATGGTTCATATTCATATTTAGCCGGGTTAAAGTACACGATGCATATTAAGAGCAAAATAGTAGAAGGTACATCGGCAGAAGTGCTAGCTAAGTATATTGCAAAAGGCGGTATACCAAATATAGCAGAACTTGTTTTTGATAATAAGCCAACAAGTTCAAATGAAGTAGTTATTATTCCACCATCAATCGGGAAAATTGAAATTGAGAAAGTGGATGCGGAAGATGAAAATGTAAAGCTACAACATGCTGAGTTTCTCGTTTTCAATCAAGAAGGAAAAGAAATAGGTAAGCTAACGACAGATGAAAGTGGTAAGGCGACTTTAGGGGAATTAGCGTTTGGTAAATATACGATTAAAGAAGTAAAAGCACCGGATGGTTATATGTTGTTACGTGATCCAATTGAGGTAGAGGTAACGGCATCAACACCAACGCAAAAGATAAAAGTCGAAAATCGAAAAAGTGAATGGGAAATTCCGAATACCGGCGGAGTAGGGACAAATATATTTTATTTAATTGGTGCATTTTTAATGCTTGTAATACTGCTTGTATTTTTCCACAAACAAAATAGCAATAACTAGAATAGTAAAATAATAGAATCGAAAGAGGAGAATTGAAAAATGAAAAAGTTTTTAAGTATATTTTTAATTGCTATACTTATGTTTTCTTCATTACCAAGTATGTTAACAAAAGCAGAATCGAAAAATAAAGGCACATTAACAATTCATAAGTTTGAGCAAGACCCTTTTAATGGTCCACTTGTACAAGGAAATGGCACTACTAATGTGCAAATTCCTAAAAATGCGAAGCCTTTAGCAGGAGTTACTTTTGAGATTAAACAAGTTGCATCATTTGAAAAAATTTCAAATGACGGAAAAATTGCAAAAGAAGATGTAAAGCCAGTAGAAGGTGCACAACCAATTCGAGTTACAACGAAGGAAGAAGGAATTGCGTTTTTTGATAATTTACCAATAGGTCGTTATGAAGTAAAAGAAATTTCTGGACCACCTCATGTAAATATCAATCCAAAAACATACACAGTTGATATTCCAATGACGAGTGAAGATGGGAAAGTATTAACATATGATGTTCATATTTATCCGAAAAATGAAACAAAACGTGGCGCAGTAGAGTTAACAAAATTAGGTGTGAAAGACAAGGTACTTAAAGGCGCGGAATTCTCTTTATTTAAAGCAGATGGTACAGAATTAGAAAAAGGACTTGTAACAGATGCACATGGTAAAATTCGTATTGGTAATTTACCATATGGACATTATTACTTTAAAGAAACGAAAGCACCAGATGGATATGTGTTAGATCCGAAAAAGTATGAATTCTTCATTAAAGAATCTGGTGTAATTAGTGAAGATGGTACACTTACTTCTGGTGAAATTGTTAAAGTTGTAGTGAAGAATTATGAAGAACCAATAATTGATAAGAAGATTAATGGAGATTTAGAGAGTTTACCAATTAATACGAAAACAGATTACAACTATGACATTAAAACATTAATTCCGGAAGATATTAAGGATTATAAATCTTATATCGTAACAGATGTATTAGATAGCCGATTAGAAATTCAAGGGAAACCAGTTGTGAAAATTGATGGTGTAGTAGTAGATGAAAGTGTTGTAGAAGTAGCTGTAGAAGGGCAAAAGGTAACAGCTGCTGTAAAAGACTTCTCTAAATTAAACGGTAAAAAAGAACTCCACTTGCAAATTAAAGCGCAGATTAGAGATGGGGTAGAAACAGGTACAGAAATTCCAAATACAGCAAAAATTGAGTTTAAAAATAAAGATGATGTAACAAAAGAAAAAGAAACAAAACCTGTTATCGTTACACCGACAACAGGTAGCATTACATTAACGAAAGTCGATGGGAAAGATGGGAAGAAATTAGAAGGTGCGGAATTCGAACTGCGAGATAAAAAAGGGAATCCAGTCGAAATTGATGGTAAGAAAGTAGTAGGCACATCTGATAAAAATGGTGTAATTAAATGGAATAAAATACCGTATGGTGAGTATCAAATTGTGGAGACAAAAGCTCCAACTTATGAAAAAGAAGATGGGACAACAGGATCCTATCAACTATTAAGAGAGCCGATTCATATAACAATTGATGCGAATCATAAAGCAATTACACTTACTGTAGAGAATAATAAGAGTGGATGGATTTTACCTGCAACGGGTGGCATCGGAACAATGATCTTTACTGTAATTGGTCTTGTATTAATGCTAGCAGCGGCATTTGTGTTCTTTAGAAAAAAAGCAGGAAATAATTAAAAGATAGTGGATAGTAAGTAAATATAAAAAGAGGAGAGGAGGATTCCTCTCCTCTTTTTTCGCCATTAGTATTTTTTAGAGGAGGATATGATGAAACGAAATATTATATTTGGCATCATTTTTTTATTGGGACTTTGTGTTTTCTTGTATCCGACAGTAAGTAATTGGCTAGCGACGAGGGCACATTATTCGGCAGTTAGTTCGTATGATAAAAAAGTGAAAGAACTTCAGCAAAAAGAAATTGAACGAAGAGAGAAAGAAGCGAATGAACATAATAAAAATGTCCAGACGACTTCACAATCATTTTCCGATCCGTTTAATAAAAAAGGAAGCGAAGAAAGTGAACATTCGTACGCAGATATTTTAAATGTAGGCGAAAGCATGGGGTATATTGAAATTCCTAATATTGGTGTTAAGCTTCCCATTTATGCTGGTACATCTGAAAGTGTTTTAAGCCGTGGAGTGGGTCATATTAATGCTTCATCTTTACCGGTAGGGGGCCAAAGTACGCACGCTATTTTAACGGGACATCGTGGTTTACCTTCTGCTTTATTATTTACAGATTTAGATCAAGTGAAGCAAGGGGATACTTTTTATATCCATTCGTTAAATAAGGTGCTTGCTTATAAGGTTGATCAAATAAAGGTTGTACTGCCGAATGAGATTAATGATCTATTGGTTGTAAAAGATAAAGATTACGTTACGTTAGTTACATGTACACCGTATGGAGTGAATACACATAGATTGCTAGTTAGAGGAGAAAGAGTACCTTTCGAATTAAAAGATAAAAAAATTATAAATAAGTCTACATCACCTTTAATAGGAAAACAAATGATAGGCATATTAATCATTGTAGTTATTATATTAATCTTTATTTATAGAAGATGGAGAAAAAGTAGTAAGGAGGTTTTATGAGAAAATAATTGAATAAATGTAGGAGATAAGTAGTGAATTTGCACGGTAGAAACAGTTTACAATAATAAATCAATACTTATTTACTATAAAAGAGGTTTCCAATATGTCTAAAAGAAAAATGTTATACATTGTATTTTTATTTATTGTTTTTATCACTAGTTTTCGCCTTATATGGTTTAAAAATTCTTTTTATATTCATCAACCATTTGTTCAAAGTGGGAATTTAAATTTAGTAAATTTTAAATTTGATGAAAAGAATATTGTTATATTAAATGGGGAATGGAGTTTTTATCCAGATGTTTTGTTAAATCCAGACCGAATGAAAAATAAATCTATTGAAAAAAAAGGATGGATTGAGGTTCCTAGTAAATGGTCTGGAAAAGTTTCGAAAATTGATGGTTATAAAGAACGTGGTACGTATGCATTATCAATCCATGTGAGTAATCCTAAAGGAAAATATGCTTTGAAGGTTCGAGATATTAATAGTAGTTTTTCTCTTTATGTGAATGGAAAATTAATTGAAGCAAGAGGAAATGTATCTAAAGTAAAAAAAATGGATAGGTCTAGCTTGTTTCCGACGGTTATGATGATAGAACCTGATAAGGAAGGGGTGATTCAACTTCTTATAGCAGTTGAAAACAACTCTTACGAAGCTACTAACGGTGGGATTGTGAAAGGGATACGCTTTGGAACGCAAGAAGCTATTTTAGCTGATCATTTAAATATAATTTATTTGCAAATTGTGGTTGCTGTAGTTATGTTCTTACATAGTATTTATGCATGTATACTCTTTTTAATAAGACCAAAGAAATTGGAAAGTATATATTTTGCGATTGCTAGCTTTTTAGCTGGAATTTCAGTTTTAATTAGCGATGATAGGATTATTTTCAATTGGGTAGATATAAGTTTTGAAACATATATAAAAGTTGCTTATATTTCTTATGCAGGATTAGCGATGTTTTTTTTGCTGTTTATACGATCTCTTTTCGGTGTAAAATACAATATTAGAATAGCTTATATTGTAATAGCTTTCTGTGGAATATATTTAATTTTTATTTTCCTAGCTCCATACATAATTATTCGTAAGTGGTCTATTTTATTGTTTTTCGCATTAATTACTCCTTTTTTAACTATAGCTGGTATTATTTTTCAAACGATAAAAAGTGGGAAACAAAGTTCTTTGTTTCTATTTTTTGCTGTCATTAGTGTAACATCAAGTGTTTTATGGGCAAGCTTAAAAAATAATATTGTTTTTTTGCTTGAATATATTATAGTAACGTTCAAATTGGATTATGATCCTACAGATTTAATATTTAAATTTGATCCGAATTTTTATCCTGTAGATTTAATTATTGCGTTTATTACATTTTCTACTTTTTGGTTTATTCGTTTTTTTCATACAAGTGATGAGAATATTAAACTAATTAGAAAATTAAAAGAGGAACATTCGCGTAAAGATCGTTTTTTGGCAAATACAGCACACGAACTTAGAAATCCGTTACATGGGATGATTAATATTGCCCAAAGTGTTATAGATGAAGAAAAATCAATAAAAGAAAACAATAAACAACATTTGAAATTATTAATGACGATAGGAAGACGTATGTCATATTTATTAAATGATTTAATAGATGTTACAAGGATGGAACAAAAAGAGATAGCAATTCATAAGAGGCCAGTTGATTTGCAACCAATTATTACAATGATAATTGATATGCAAAAGTTTATCAGTGAAGAAAAGAAATTACAAATTATAGCTAATGTTCCTGAACGGTTCCCTTTTGTATTTGCTGATCAAAACCGTCTTATTCAAATTTTATTTAACTTACTTCATAATGCAGTGAAATTTACGGATGAAGGCGTTATTACAATTGATGTGGAAGAAAGAAATAATTATGCGGTTATTCATGTGACAGATACAGGTATCGGAATTGATAAAGAAACACAAAAGCGAATCTTTCTTCCTTATGAACAAGGTAACAGTTCTTATGACGAAAGTAGTGGATTTGGACTTGGATTAAGTATTTGTAAACAATTAGTAGAGATGCATGGTGGAAAACTCTCTGTTACATCTGTTTTGCATAAAGGTTCGAGGTTTACATTTACATTACCGCTGGCTGAAAATGAAGAGGTACCGATTGTTTCTAAGAAAACAATTGAAAAAGTATTGGAATTAAATCCACTTGAAAATACAAATGATAGAGTTAGTAATAGAATAAAAATTCTTGCTGTTGATGATGATCCTGTTAATTTAAAAGTATTGAAAAGTATATTGCCACAAGATGAATATGAACTTGAAACGGTTATGACAGGAAGAGAAGTTTTGGAACGTTTAAATATGGAATGGGATATAATATTAGTTGATGTTATGATGCCGAAAATGTCAGGTTACGAATTAACGAAAATGATTCGTGAGCAGTATTCTATTTCAGAAGTGCCTATTATATTGTTAACCGCTAGATCTCAGCCTGAAGATATTTATACAGGGTTTCTCTCTGGAGCGAATGATTATATTGTAAAACCTGTTGATGCTTTAGAATTAAAAGTAAGAATTGATGCGTTAACAGAGTTAAGGAAATCTATTCATGAACGAGTAAGAATAGAAGGTGCTTGGCTCCAAGCACAAATTCAACCACATTTTCTTTTTAATACGTTAAATACGATTGCTGCTTTAAGTGAAATTGATATTGTTAGAATGGAAAAATTAATTGTTGAGTTTGGAACATATTTAAGAGCTAGTTTTGGTGAAGAAGTTTTGGCGGAAAGCATTCCTATACAACAAGAGTTAGATTTACTTCAGTCATATCTTTATATTGAAAAAGAAAGATTTGGAAAGAGGATACAAAGTGTACTGGAAGTTGAAGATGAAATAGAATGTTTAGTACCACCGTTTTCTATTCAAACGTTAGTAGAGAATGCTGTGCGCCATGGTATATTGAAAAAAGCAGTAGGTGGGAGCATTCATATAAAAGTCGAGAGTGAGAATGGATTTATAAACATTTCAATTGCTGACGATGGGGTAGGAATGACTGAGGAAAAAGTAAAAGAAATATTAGTGAAAAAACCAAATCAAAAACAAGGAATTGGTTTATTGAATACAGACGCAAGATTAAAACAGTTATACGGAACTGGATTAGAAATAAAAAGTGAGCTTGGAAAAGGAACGGTTGTTTCGTTTCAGGTGCCTATTGTTATCAATAAATAGTAAAAAAATCCGGAGTAATAAATACTTCGGATTTTTTACTTATTCCCTTCTAACAAAATCTTCTCTATCTCTTTAAAGTGATGAGCACGAGCATGCTCTAGCGGAGTAACACCATCATTATCTGGAATGTTTACATCTGCACCGTGCTCAATAAGAAGGCGGATAACTTGTTGTTGTGTTTCATCTCCGTTGCTTAGTACGATGGCTTCCATTAAAGCTGTCCACCCGAGATTATTGACATGGTTTACATCGATATTTGTTCGCATGAGGAGTTCTTTTATAACATCAATATAACCATGTTCTGAGGCAGGGATAAGGGCTGTTCCGCCGTAACGATTCGTAAGTGTTGGATCTGCGCCGGCATCAATCGTTAGTTTTAAAATATCCAAGTAACCTTCTGCCCCGGCGTATAGAAAGGGATTGTTTTTCATATCATCTTGGATATTTACGTCAGCACCAGCGTCGATAAGCGCTTTTGCGGTTTTTACATCATTTTTGTATGTAGCAATCATAAGAGGGGTGCGACCTTTATTGTCTGTTATATTTATGTCAGCCCCTTTTTTGAGTAACGATATAACAGTATTCGTTTCTTGTTTCTCAGTAGCTGTTAGTAGCGCTGTCTCCATGTTTATCATCTCCTTTTTAACTTCTTGTTCTTGCGAGCAACCTTGTAAAAAAATTACGCAACATATCATGCTTACTGTTTTTTTGAACATGGAATTTCAACCTCCTCATTTCAACTGTAAAAGAAGAACATTAAATTTTTATAAACTGACGCTAAAATTACTATAAAATCGCTTGAGTATTTGAACATATATTTTTATGCTTATGAGTAATAAGGTTTGATAAAGTGAGGATGTAACATATGTCTATTAAAACAAGGTTTTTATTTTCTTATATCGCTGTCATTCTCGTTTCCATTACGCTTATATTAATCACGGGATTTTTAATCGTTTTTTCGATAACAGGTGATTTGGAAGCAGTGAAAAATTTCTATAAAAGCTCCTATATTCAAAAGCCGCTTACGTCAGAAGAAGAGAATGCGTATATTGAGTTAAAGACGGCAGCAAAGAAACATCAATCGCAACTATTAGATGAATCATTCGTTTCATCACTTGAAAAAGAAGGGGTGAAAATTGTTGTAAGAAAGGGAGAAACCATTTCTTATGCTACAAAAGTACTTGAAAGTGGGGCTTTAAAGGAAGCTCTTCCGAAATTTGAATCAGCAAATATTAATAGTCGTGGTACAACAGAATTAGGCGATACATTTTATCGATATGTAAAGTTTGATTTTTATTTTCCTCAGGAAGAAGAGGGGAGTATATTTGTATTAAAGAAGCAAAGTTCATTTGTAGATCTTACACAAAAGTTATTTCCGATTTTGTTCGTATCACTTTTACTGTTAGCTATTTTACTTATTGGATTATTAAGTTACCTCGTCTCAAGAAGTGTTATAAAACCAATCTTTGTATTGAAAGATGCGACTGAAAAAATTAAAGAAGGAAATTTAGATTTTCAAATACCAGTTACATCGCACGATGAAATTGGGCAATTGAATCAAGGATTTGAGGAAATGAGGAAGAAATTAAAAGAATCGATAGAGATGCAAACGCAGTATGAAGAAAATCGAAAAGAGCTCATTTCAAACATCTCTCACGATTTAAAAACACCGATTACATCTATTATTGGATATGTAGAAGGAATAAAAGACGGAGTAGCAAATACGCCAGAAAAAATGGATAAGTATTTGACAACTATCCATACGAAAGCAAGACATATGGATACACTCATTGATGAATTATTTTTATTCTCAAAGCTCGATTTGAATCGAGTTCCTTTTCAGTTTGAAACGGTTGAATTAAATATGTTTATGCAAGAATTAATAGAAGAGATGCAGATGGATTTAAGTAAAGAAGGTATAGAAGTTAACTTACAATTACATGCATCACCACTTTACGTAAAGGCTGATTGCGAAAAGATAAATAGAGTGATATCAAATTTAATTCATAATAGTGTGAAATACATGGATAAAGAAGAAAAGAAAATTACTGTAACAGTATCGAGTGATAACAATAAAGTGATTGTGAAAGTAATGGACAACGGATCAGGTATAGAATCTGATACACTTCCTTATATTTTTGAACGTTTCTATCGTGCAGAGCAATCGAGAAATTCTAGTACAGGTGGAAGTGGACTTGGCTTAGCGATAGCGAAGCAAATTATTGAAGAACATGGCGGGGAAATTTGGGCGGAAAGCGAGCTTGGGGAAGGCACAAGCATTTTCTTCTCATTGGAAAAAGTAGAGAAATGTGGTGAGTAAATTGAAAAGAATTTTACTAATAGAAGATGAAGTAAGCATTGCAGAATTACAGCGAGATTATTTAGAAATTAATGATTTTCAAGTTGATGTCGAACATTCAGGAGAAACAGGTTTACAAATGGCCCTGCAAGAAGACTACGATTTAATTATTTTAGATATTATGCTTCCGAAAATGAATGGATTTGAAATTTGTAAGCAAATTCGAGCTATAAAAGATATTCCGATTTTACTTGTTTCAGCAAAAAAAGAAGATATAGATAAAATTCGCGGGCTCGGTTTAGGAGCGGATGATTATATAACGAAACCGTTTAGCCCGAGTGAATTAGTCGCAAGGGTAAAAGCACATATTTCTCGTTATGAAAGATTATTAGGAAATGTAAGTAAGCAACGCGATACGCTATATATTCACGGAATCTCTATTGATCAAAGGGCGAGGAAAGTTTTTATAAACAATGAAGAAGTTGCGTTTACAACGAAGGAATTTGATTTATTAACATTCTTTGTCACAAACCCAAATCAAGTATTAAATAAAGAACAGCTATTTGAACGTATTTGGGGATTAGACTCCGCTGGTGACTTAGCAACTGTTGTTGTTCATATTAGAAAGCTACGTGAAAAAATTGAAAGAGATCCAGCTCACCCGCAATATATTGAAACGGTATGGGGAGCTGGTTATCGTTTTAACGTGTAGGGAACCTGTCAAAGCTTTGGCAGGTTTTTTTATGTGATCAAAAGGGAAGGATAGGTAATTTATGTTAAAATATAAAAAGAGATAAAACATAGGAGAGTGTGAGAGGGCGTGCTACATTTTGGGGGATATATTAAAAGATAATAAATCAAACAAGATTTTAAAGATTGGAACTAATATCATACTTGTTTTATTACTAATAGGCGCAATACAAATGTTTTATGATGAAGATTCTACGAATGATCATTTCGGTGGGTTGTTTATGATGGTCTTTTTTGCAATTAAAATAGTTTCTAGTTTTCTAATAAGTTTAAAAGAAGGAGATAAAAAGGCAGTATTTATTGATTTAGGTTTAGTGGTTTTGTGTGTTCTTCTTTTAATTGTTACTAGTTGAAATATTTCTTTTGAAAAAAGCTCATAGTCTCATAGAGGCTGTGAGCTTTTTTTAATAATAACGGTACTGGCGTAATGATTTATAAAATGTTTGAGTGGTAGAAGTAAACAGAGTAGTTTCTTCTAAAAAAGGATAATGGTTGCTCTCCTCAAATGTCACAAAAGTAGAATCGCATATATCCTCATGTATCTCGATGGAATATTGAATAGGACACTGCACATCATATCTTCCGCATATAATAAGTGTCTTTGTTTGGATGGAAGGTAAATACTCTCTTAAATCAAATGAAGGATATTCATTGGCGAAAGCATTCATCCGGCTAATGGACATTGTTTTGTTGATTGGTTTACAAAAATAAGAGTTGTAGTTTTCTGGTTTAAACAATGATAATTTTGTTCTCTCAGTAGATAGTTCTTTCCGTTCCTCATTTGTAAGGTGAGGGCTTTTTAAATTTTCGATGAGCTGTTGCATATAATGAAACTGAGGATGTTCCGGATGATAAATACAAAATGGTGTTTCAGTATAGTTACTTGCTGCGGCTCCAACGACGACTAGTGATTGTAAGGATTTTGGATATGTGATTGCGTATAGAAGTCCAAGCATACCACCTGTTGAGTGGCCAGCGAAATGCCATATTGGAAGTTGTAATGCTTCTCGTATCGCTTCTAAATCGTGAATTGTTTCAATCATACTTAATTCGTTTTCTACCTGGGCTTTTGCTGAGTTACCAGCATCTCGTAAATTAATGAGCAATACACGATGCGTAGCAGTGAAAACATCCGCAAAGTAATCACCAGTCTCATTAAATTGCGAATAGTGATGTGTAATGCAAAGCGGTTCGCCACTGCCTTTAGTAAAAAGCTCGAATGTGCCACGTTTCGTGTTGACCATTTGTTGTTTCCACATAATATCACGACCTTTTCCCATAAAGTCCGTTAGTACATAAAAATATATCAGCGCAACTCGAAATATATCAGCGATTATCAAAATATATCGGCGCAACTAGGAATATATCAGCGATTATTAAAATATATCGACTTACCGACAGAAACCGACAATAAATAAAAGGAGGCTATTCAAAAACGAGCCTCCTTTTCGTTTAGTACAAAGATTTTTTCATATTATTCCGAATAATTTCAAGGGATTTCGCTACAGTTAATGCGTTCTTTTCTTCAATTTCTGGTTTGCGGGGGATAGGTTTATACATGTTGTCTGGATCTTCCCATGTGAGGGGAAGTTCTGTTTCTGCTTGTCCTTTCCAAGCGTCAATCCATTCTGGAGGGAGATAACCTGAGATGTTTTGGATGTTGTTCATTTCGAGCCAAATGAGTGCCCAAGCTCTTGGGACGACGCGCCAGTGGTCATAGCCACCGCCGCCTACAGCAATCCAGCGACCTTCGCAATATTCGTTAGCGATTTCGCGAGCGAGCTTCGGTATTTCACGATAAATACTCATCGTTGCGCAAAGGTGTGTAAGTGGGTCGTAGTAATGTGCGTCAGCACCATTTTGCGTTAAAATAATATCCGGTTTAAAGTATGCGGCCACTTCTCTTACGACAGTTCGATAGGAATCTAAAAACGATTCGTCTTCTGTAAAAGCATCGAGTGGAACGTTAAAAGAATAACTATAGCCATTACCTTGTCCTCGTTCGTTTACAGCGCCAGTTCCAGGGAATAAATATCGACCAGTTTCATGTAGTGAAATGGTGCATACGTTAGGATCGTCATAAAAGGACCACTGTACACCATCACCGTGATGAGCATCTGTATCAATATATAAAACGCGTAAACCGTATTTCTTCTGAATATATTTCATTGCGATGGAACTGTCGTTATAAATACAAAAGCCAGATGCCTTGCCGCGGAAGCCGTGATGTAAGCCGCCACCTAAATTAAGCGCGTGCTTTACTTTTCCAGAAAGAACAGCGTCAACAGCTGTTAATGTACCGCCAACGAGTAATGCGCTTGCTTCGTGCATATTTGGAAACATCGGTGTATCTTCTGTTCCGAGTCCATATGTCATTGCAATTGATTTTTCTAACTTTCCTTCTCCAGCACGTTTTACCGCATTTATGTACTCCTCTGTATGAATGTAGGCAATCTCTTCATCTGTAGCCATCCGTGGTGAGATGATTTGAGAAGGAGAGATGAAACCACCCTTTTGTAATAAATCGTACGTAAGTGTGACGCGCAGTTGGTTAAAAGGATGATCAGGGCTAAATGAATAGCCCCGAAAGTCATCCGAATAAATAAACGCGCTACTCATGCTTGCATCCCCATGATGTTTGGCCATAATACGCGGTAGCCTTCTGCTTCAAGTGCATCAATCACTTTTAGCGGATTCATCGTTTGAATGCGGAAAACGAGTACTTTATCATTCTCATCTTTTGCTGGGTAGACGAGAACGCTCACGATATTTATTTGTAACTCACTAAAAATAGCAACGACTTTTCCGAGAATGCCAGGTTCATTTTTTACTTGAATTTCAATTTGTGAACTCGGTTGATGTGCTCCTGTTAATTTCACTAACGTGTGCAGTACAGTAGATTCAGAAATAATTCCAACTAACTTTCCTGCCTTTGTAACAGGAAGACAGCCAATTTTATTTTCAAAAAATAAAGTAGCAATTTCCTCAACAAAGTCGAGAGGATGGCAAGTCATAACAGGATGTTTCATAATCAGTTCGAGCGGTTGCTTCAGCATATCGAGTGAAACTTGTTCATCTAAAATAGACGGACTTGCATCTCTTACATCCCGATCAGAAATAATGCCTACAACATGATTATTTTGATCGACAATTGGAATGTGCCGAATGCCTTTCGTGCGTATCGTTCGGATTGCTGTTTCGATTGTATCGTTTGGATGTAGTGTCACCACATCTTGATTCATAATTTCTTCTACAATCATTCCAGTTGCCCCCTTTATTAATACATAAAACGATTGTGAAAACGTAGACGATCAAATGCTTGAATAGAATCCGTATCAACGCGTTTACCGATGCGGACCATTAAACAGTTAGCAGGATGTGAACAAATTTCAGGATCATCTGTAGCCATCCATTGTAACCCGCCAGCATTCATCATCTTTTCCATTACTTTTCGGTACTCCCAAACATTTAAGCCTGTTTGTTTCAAATCCCAGTGCCAATAATATTCAGTCGTCAATATAATGTAATCTTCCATATAATCGTCCATCATAGAAACCTCTAGTAAGTTCTTTCCGACAGAACTCCCGCGGAAGGCTGGGACCACTTCAATTGCCCCAAGCTCAATTAAGTTTTCCATTTTTCCTTCTGACCATCGTTCAAGTGGATCAGGATACAAGTATGTAACATATCCAACAATCGTTTGGTCATGTCTAGCAATAATGAGACGAGCTTCTGGCAATTTAGAAATTTCGACAATTGCTTTATATTGCTGCTCGGCAGGACGAAACGCAACTAAATCTGGATGAAATTCATACATTTCTAAGTTATGTGTAGAGACAGGCCCTTCAATAATTAAAGTGCCTTTCGCTGTTTTTAAGTTTCTAGCATTATATATTTTTTTATGGATCAATGTATTGCTCACCACCTTGAGGGTTTGTGAATCTATTCATATCGTACTTTATAATATATGCGATGTGAATCGAAATTTGTCATTAAAAATTTGTCTAAAAATCAACAAATATACTGAAAATTTTAAATAATGTTATTATAATAGATAATAGAATACATAGGAGGGGGATGTAAAGTATGAAAGTAGAAACGCTTCCTGTCATTAAAGGAGAAAATAATTTGCCGAATTATGATGAAGCATACGCGAATTTTAACTGGGAAGAGGTTAATAAAAACTTTACTTGGAATGAAACAGGCCGAGTGAATATGGCGTATGAGGCAATTGATAAGCATGCGAAATCCGATCGGAAGAATAAAGTAGCCCTTTATTATCAAGATGGATCTCGAAAAGAGAAGTATACATTTAAGGAAATGAAGGATTTTTCTAATAAAGCAGGAAATGTCCTAAAAAATTATGGCGATGTAGAAAAAGGCGATCGCGTTTTTATTTTTATGCCGCGTTCCCCAGAGTTATATTTCGCACTTCTTGGTGCAGTGAAGTTGGGAGCAATTGTTGGTCCGCTATTTGAAGCATTTATGGAAGGCGCAGTTCGCGATCGTTTAGAAGATAGCGAAGCAAAAGTGTTAATTACAACACCTGAATTGTTAGAGCGTGTACCATTAAATGATTTACCTGCTTTAAAAACAGTCTTCCTTGTTGGAGATCATGTAGAAGAAGGCGGTAAAACGGTAGCATTCAATCCTTTATTCGAACAAGCTTCAAAAGAATTACATATTGAATGGTTAGGCCGTGAAGACGGTTTGATTCTACATTACACGTCTGGTTCTACTGGTAAGCCAAAAGGTGTGCTTCATGCGCAAAACGCAATGGTTCAGCACTATCAAACGGCGAAGTGGGTATTAGATTTAAAAGAAGACGATGTATATTGGTGCACAGCTGACCCAGGCTGGGTAACGGGAACTGCTTACGGTATTTTCGCGCCGTGGTTAGTCGGAGCATCAAATGTTATTTTAGGCGGACGCTTTAGTCCAGAAGCGTGGTATGAAGCGCTGCAAGATTACGGTGTAACAGTTTGGTATAGCGCACCAACAGCATTTCGCATGTTAATGGGTGCTGGACAAGATGCAATTAAAAAATACGATTTATCACAAGTGCGCCACGTATTAAGCGTTGGTGAACCGTTAAATCCAGAAGTAATTCGCTGGGGTATGAACGCATTTGGACTTCGTATTCATGATACGTGGTGGATGACAGAAACAGGTGGACAAGTTATTTGTAATTACCCTTGCATGGAAATCCGTCCAGGTTCAATGGGTAAACCAATTCCAGGTGTGAAAGCAGCGATTGTTGATAATGAAGGAAATGAAGTGCCTCCATACACAATGGGTAACTTAGCAATTGGTAAAGGTTGGCCAGCTATGATGCGTGGAATTTGGAATAACAAGCAAAAGTATGAATCTTACTTTATGCCGGGCGATTGGTACGTATCAGGTGATTCTGCCTATATGGACGAGGATGGATACTTCTGGTTCCAAGGACGTATTGACGATGTAATTATGACGTCAGGTGAGCGCGTTGGTCCGTTTGAAGTAGAAAGCAAATTAATCGAGCATGCTGCTGTTGCAGAAGCTGGTGTAATTGGTATTCCTGATCCGGTGCGCGGCGAAATTATTAAAGCATTTATCGCGCTTCGTGCAGGGTACGAACCATCTGAAGAATTAAAAGAAGAAATTCGTCAATTTGTAAAGAAAGGTCTAGCAGCTCATGCAGCGCCAAGACAAATTGAATTTAGAGATAAATTACCGAAAACGAGAAGCGGTAAAATTATGCGCCGCGTATTAAAAGCGTGGGAGTTAAACTTACCAACAGGTGACTTATCAACGATGGAAGATTAAGAGAGAAAGGTCTGAACGAAACAACGTTCAGACCTTTCTTTTTGTAAATAATAAAGGGGGAATGTAGATGAAGATACCTGTTTTAGAAGGAAACATAGTATGCTTACGTTCTGTGGAACCGGAAAAGGATTACAGACAGTGGTATGAGGTAATGAAAGATCCAGATATGCACCATTGGACAGGGAATGTGACTCCAAAAGATAGTAATGAAATTAAGGACTTGTTACATACTTATAAAAATTTAAAAGATATTATAGCTTGGTCAATTATAACGAAACACACAAAGGAAATGGTAGGGACATATTGGATCTCTGTGCCAACGGTGGATGAAAATAAAAAGTTAATTGTGAGTGCAGAGGCTCAGCGGATTGCACGTAAGTTTTGGCGTACAGGTGTCAATCGAGAAGCAAGGAATTTAATATATAATTACTTATTTTTAACTTTAGATGTGGATGAGATCCGTGCGCAGGCTTGGGATAATAATATCAATTCATGCAGGTCTATGGAACAAATAGGCTTTAAATTAGAGAATCAAGTGAAACGCTTATTCCCTAAATACAATGAACTATTTTTGGAAAACCATTATGTACTATTTAGAGAGGACTGGTTTGGATAAAAGGTTATGGCTGAAAAAATAAAATAATATTTGAACGAAGTGCCTTCCTCGTCTGTATACATTTATGAAAGAATAGATGAGGGAGGCTTTTTTATGTCTAATAAATTACTTCTTACTTTTGCTTTAATTGGAGTTATAGTCGTATTTTCTTGTGGTTTGCTATTACCGATGCCAATCGGATTTAAAGTATCAATGATTACAGCTGGAGTTATGATGATTGTTATGTTTTCAATCATTATTCCATTTGATAGAAAACATATAGTAAGAAAAAATGGATATAAAATTGATTTTACGAAAACAAAAGTATATTTTCGCTGGAATGTATTTGATACGATTTCGGCTTGCCTGGCAGTGTATGCATGTATATGTGTGCAAGCATTAAATATTTTAGTTTCAACCGGCGAGACAATTCAAAACCCGTACGTTCAATTTTTTACGAATCAATCACAAGTATGGATTATTGTCGCAAGTGGCTATTTAATTTCCCGTATTTCATTAACGTTAAAAGGAATAAAGGAGATCAAAAATCATGGCGCAGATTGGGATTGAGGAGGAACTTATGCTTGCGTATCAAAGTGGAGATAAGCAGGCTGGGGAAAAACTATACGTTTTAATCAAACCCGCGCTATACACATTTTTATATCGATTTAACCGAGATGAACAATTGAGTATCGACCTTGTCCAAGATACGTTTTTGACGCTAGAGCGTAAGAAACATATGTATGAACCTGAAAAGGGAAAAATAAAAACGTATTTATTTCAAATTGGTTATCGTCTTATGATTAATAAATTAAATAGGAGAAAAAAGTGGCGTACGCTTTTGCCGTTTTTAGTGCCGATTCAGGAAAAAGAATTTTCTCACGAAGATCGGCTCACAGTAAGAGAAGCAATTTTGAAAGTTCCAGAAGAGCAAAGAGCGGTCCTAATCCTGTCTTATTATCATGACATGCAGCAAAAAGAAATTGCAGAGGTATTAGATATTCCAGTCGGAACGGTGAAGTCGAGACTTCATAACGGGATAAAGAAATTGAAACAATTGCTGGAGGTGGACGAAATTGAGCGAAAATCCCTTTAAGAGTGAATATAAATTAAAACAGCATTTAGATAGTGACCATATAGAAGTACCGGACTTTCCAAAAACGGTAAGTCGATTCGATCGATTAATCGGGTTTCTTGGTTCCCCGGCGAAAGATCCTGTGGAGGCTACGATTGGGAATGATTTATCAATTGTATTTCATGTATCGTTATTAGTTGGGGTTCCAATTCTTTCTCTTATTACGATACTCTTTATGACGCTGTAAAGGATTGGCAAGGAGGGAAACCTGACCTCTATTTGACACGCCTATATAAATGATGGTATAAAGAAAAGTATATGAATAATTGAGCGTGGAAAGGGAGAAGTAGTGATCATTTCCCTGTTTTAGAGAGCTGATGGTCGGTGAAAATCAGCACATAGATGATCGCGAATTACGCCCCTAGAGCATCTTTTTTCGATTGAATTGTATTCAAAAGGGAAGAGACGGTGCTAAGCCGTTATGTAAATAAGGTGGTAGGCTTTTTTGGTCTGCAACTAGGGTGGTAACGCGATAATCAAAATCGTCCCTTATTTGAAGGGGCGATTTTTTTATGTTTTTAACCTTCACGCCAGTAATGAACTTAAAGGAGAGTATGTAGGATATGGGTATTTTACAAGATCTTGAATTTCGCGGTCTAATTAATCAGCAAACAGACGCTGAGGGCCTTGAGCAATTATTAGAAAAAGAAAGCGTTAAATTATACTGTGGTTTCGACCCGACAGCGGATAGCTTACACATCGGTCATATGTTACCAGTATTAATGTTACGTCGCTTCCAATTAGCTGGTCACCAACCAATCGCACTTGTTGGCGGTGGTACTGGTATGATCGGTGATCCAAGTGGTAAAAAAGCAGAGCGTACATTAAATACGAAAGATACAGTTGCTTACTACACAGAAAGCATTAAAAACCAACTTTCAAACTTCTTAGAGTTCGAAAACGTGGAAAACCCAGCAACAATGGCTAACAACTATGACTGGCTTGGTAACTTAGATGTCATTTCATTCTTACGCGATATCGGTAAAAACTTCGGTTTAAACTATATGTTAGCAAAAGATACAGTAGCATCTCGTTTAGAGACTGGTATTTCATTTACTGAGTTTAGTTACATGATTTTACAATCATACGACTTCTTAAACTTATACCAACACCATAATTGCCGCCTACAAATCGGTGGTAGTGACCAATGGGGTAACATTACAGCTGGTCTTGAATTAATCCGTAAATCAGAAGAAGATGCGAAAGCATTCGGTTTAACAATTCCACTTGTTACTAAATCTGACGGTACGAAGTTTGGTAAAACAGAAGGCGGCGCAATTTGGTTAGACCCAGAGAAAACAACTCCTTACGAGTTCTACCAATTCTGGATTAACACAGATGACCGTGATGTTGTTAAATACTTAAAATACTTTACATTCTTATCTCATGAAGAAATTCTTGAGCTTGAAAAGCAAGTAGCTGAAGCACCAGAAAAACGTGCAGCACAAAAAGCATTAGGTGCAGAAATGACAAAACTTGTTCACGGCGAAGAAGCATTAGAGCAAGCGATTAAAATTTCAGCTGCATTATTCAGCGGTTCTGTAGCAGAACTGACTGCAAGCGAAATCGAGCAAGGATTCAAAGACGTACCATCTGTAGAACGCACTGCAGAAGATACAGTATTAATCGACTTACTTGTAGAAAGCAAAATCTCTCCATCAAAACGTCAAGCACGTGAAGATGTAACGAACGGCGCAATCTACGTAAACGGTGAGCGTACACAAGCATTAGACTACGTTGTAACAGAAAAAGACCGCATCGAAGGTAAATTCACAATCATTCGCCGCGGTAAAAAGAAATATTTCTTAATTCGTTACTAATCCGAAACGAATATAAACAAATAGTACCCCGAATTGTAGGCTGAAAAGTTTATGATTCGGGGTTTTTATGTATGGATTTAAAACGCCGCATCTTTTCTTTTGAATAGAATATAAAGAATTAATATGAGCATATAAAGTAAACTCACTAGCATAACGATAAATGCTGTTGGATAAAATTTTGCTGCATATATAAAGAAGTCGATTTGATAAATATCTTCGTAATTTGAAACGGTGCCTTTGAAGTAATTCGTAAACTTAGCGCTATATTTCCATTCATCAGGATCATCTATTAAATTACTTCCCTGATACCAATTAATAAGCGCGGAAGTAATAAACAACATACATGCACTGCCTAACTGAACCATTTGGTTTATTGTCAAAATGAATCAACCTCCTATTTTATGGTTATTATAGCGTGCATTCATATACTTGTAACCATTTTGTTGTAATCTCCTTTTCGAGTTCATACGGAAATCACATGTAAGCGGTATGATAAATGTATAACAACTAGAAAGGAGTGGTAAAACAAAATGTCACTAGAAGCGCTCATTATTTTTTCTTTGCTAAATGCGGGTCAGCTTGCAGAGAATTCGAAGGTGGATGTACATAAAGAGCAGAAAGATGCTTATGTATATGTTCAGAAAGAGGAAAATAAATAATTTAATTTTATATATAAACGAAAAAAGCCAATCCACAGGATTGGCTTTTTGTCATTAACGAGAGTAGAACTCTACGATTAATGCTTCGTTGATTTCAGCTGGTAACTCAGCACGCTCAGCGTGACGAGTGTAAGTAGCTTCTAATTTGTCAGCATCGAAAGTTAAGTATTCTGGTACGAAGTTGTTAACTTCGATCGCTTCTTTAACAACAACAAGGTTGCTAGATTTTTCGCGAACGCTGATAGTTTGACCAGGTTTTACACGGTAAGATGGGATATCTACGCGAGCGCCATCAACCATGATGTGACCGTGGTTTACTAATTGGCGAGCTGCACGACGAGTGCGAGCTAAGCCCATACGGTAAACTAAGTTGTCAAGACGAGCTTCAAGAAGGATCATGAAGTTTTCGCCGTGCTTACCAGGCATTTTACCTGCTTGGTCAAATGTGCGACGGAATTGACGCTCAGTCATGCCGTACATGTGACGAAGTTTTTGTTTCTCTTGTAATTGTAAACCGTATTCTGAAAGTTTCTTACGTTGGTTAGGACCGTGAGGACCTGGTGCGTAAGGGCGTTTTTCTAATTCTTTTCCTGTGCCGCTTAGAGAGATTCCAAGACGACGAGACAGTTTCCAAGCTGGACCTGTATAACGAGCCATAGTTGACTCCTCCTTTAAAATGTTTTTATTTACGTAAAATAAAAACAGACGTAATCGATATTTACGGGCATTTTGTTTTCATGTACCTTCGCTCCAGCAGCAGGGAGTTACGAGATACACCTCCGTAGAGGAACAAAATACAAACGATAAACTCACATTACAAGGCTGCCTTTTTATTTTACACAAACGCTATTATATCTTTTACCCAGAGTTTCGTCAAGCGAGTACGTTTTTGTTTTATGCATATAAATTTTGGAAATGAACAAGAAGGAATTTAAAACGATATAAAAGAAGAGATAGAAACACAAATAAAACGCTTACATAAAATGAAGTAAAACGTTCATCAAAGTTTTAATGATGAATATGCGGCAATAAAAACATAAAAGGGGATGTTTTTATGAAAAAGAAGCATATGGAGACAGCGTTAATTCATCACGGTTATACATCAGAGGAACATAAAGGAAGTTTAACACCGCCTTTATTTCAAACGTCTACATTTACATTTGAGACTGCGCAGCAAGGAGAGGCGAGTTTTGCGGGAGTGGATCCATCTTATATTTACTCAAGACTTGGAAATCCGACTGTGAAATTATTCGAAGAACGTATGGCGGTGTTAGAAGGAGGAGAAGAAGCGCTTGCTTTCGGATCCGGTATGGCAGCTATTTCCGCAACGTTAATTAGTTTTCTAAAAGCTGGAGATCATATTATTTGTTCAAATGGATTATACGGCTGCACATACGGTTTTTTAGAAGTGTTAGAAGAAAAATTTATGATTACGCATTCGTTTTGTGATATGGAGACAGAGGCTGATATGGAAAATAAAATTCGCCCGAATACAAAGCTTATTTTCGTTGAAACACCGATTAATCCGACAATGAAATTAATTGATTTAAAACAAGTGATTCGGGTTGCGAAGCGAAATGGGTTACTTGTTATTGTTGATAATACGTTTTGTTCACCTTATTTACAAAGACCGCTTGAACTTGGCTGTGACGCGGTTGTTCATAGTGCGACAAAATATATTGGTGGTCACGGTGATGTTGTGGCGGGTGTAACAATTTGTAAAACGAAAGCGTTAGCTGAAAAAATCCGCCCGATGCGAAAAGATATCGGCGGTATTATGGCACCGTTTGACGCATGGTTATTGTTACGCGGATTAAAGACACTAGCAGTAAGAATGGATCGTCATTGTGATAATGCAGAAAAAATTGTATCGTTCCTAAAAAATCATGATGCGGTAGAAGGTGTTTGGTATCCAGAAGGAGAGTTAGCATCTCGCCAAATGAAACGTGGGGGCGGTGTTATATCTTTTTCAATTAAAGGCGGGAAAGAAGAGACGCAGGCGTTTATTAATGACCTTCACTTTATTACAATTGCGGTAAGTTTAGGAGATACAGAAACGTTAATTCAGCACCCAGCAACGATGACGCACGCCGCGATTCCAGCTGCGTTAAGACAAGAAATGGGCATTTATGATAATTTAATACGTTTATCTGTTGGTTTAGAATCGTGGGAGGATATTGTTTCTGATTTAGAGCAAGCGTTAAAGAAAATATCTACTGTTAGTAATCAATAAAAAAAGAGCTAGCTATCGGTTTTGTACGTCATGTACTTAATCGATAACTAGCTCTTTTTTGTTACATATGTTTTAGGAGTGTTTCCACAAACTTTTCTAAATAGCGCTGATCTACTTCGTCGAAACGGTTTTTTTCAGGGCTATCAATATCAAGTACACCAATGACATTCCCATCCTTAATAATCGGTACGACGATTTCTGAATTTGAAGCACTGTCGCAAGCGATGTGTCCTGGGAATTGATGAACGTCTGCTACAAGCTGTGTTGTTTTCGTTTCAGCTGCAACGCCGCAAACGCCTCGTCCAAATGGAATGCGCACGCAAGCAGGCATTCCTTGGAATGGTCCAAGAACGAGCTGATTTCCTTCTGTTACGTAAAAGCCAACCCAATTAACACGATCCAAAAATTGGTTTAATAATGCGGACGCATTTGATAAGTTTGCGACTACGTTTGATTCGCCAGTTAATAATGCATCCAGTTGTTTTATTACTGTCTCATATTGCTGCACGCGAGATCCTGTATAACTTTCTTTAGTAAACATGGAAACAGCTCCTTTTTTATCGAGATGTGTAAAATATTAGCAAAATACGATGTATTTCACATGACTTTGTCGATAGAAAATTAAAGGAATTTGTCTTAAAAGTCAAGAAATTTACACTATAGCTGTTCAGTGAGAGGAAGTGAGCGCATGAAACAGACGAAACAAAAAGTAATTGATGCGGCAATATCGTTGTTTAACACGAAAGGTTATGATGGAACGTCGGTGCGAGACATTGCAAAGCGAGCGGATGTGAATGTAGCGAATATTTCATATTATTTTGCTGGAAAGCAAGGCCTATTAGAGCAGCTTATTACTAATTTTTTAGAAGGGTATATTCATGTGATTGAAACGTCCTTTGAACAGAGAGAATATTTGTCGGCTAAAGATGTGATGGTGCAAATGGTGCGCGGGATTTTACGATATCAATTTGATAATAGGGAGCTGACACGTTTCTTTTACCGAGAGCTTTCGCTTGATACGACATTAATTCGCGAAGTGATGACCGTTTATTTTTCTAAAGAAAGATATTATATAGAGCAAATGATTAGACAGGGACAAATGAAACAAGAGTTTAAGAAGGTATCTTTTACAATGTTTATGACGCAATTAAAAGGCATGATAAATATGCCGTTTTTATATCCGCAATATATATCAGAAGTGTTGCATTCTTTTCCATCTGAGACCTTTTTCTTAGAAATGTACACGAAAGAAATTGAACAATGGATGGAACAAACATTATGTATAACGAATATGTATTATGAATGGCCAAGAGCTGTTCATATGTGAGAAATCCCCACCTAACGAACTGAGGTGGGGATTTTTGTGCTTTCTTTTCTTTGCCATAAATTGTTGCATAATAGCGCGATAATTGTTAATGAGGCTCCAGCAACTTCAATTTTGTCGACTGTATAACCTCGAAAGATGGAACCGATAAGTGCAAGTACAGGAACTAAATTCATAAATAATATGCCATTAATGGATGAAATATAGCGATTTCCTGCGTTCCAGCAAAATACTGCGATAACGCCTGCAATAATAGACATATATAAGAGTTCAAAACGAACGTTCATAATTGTCGATAGTGAAGGTACAGTAATGACGTTTGTATAAGTTAAAAAAGTGACGATAGTGATGAGTGAAATTGAGCCAAATAAACAAGTTAACGTCGTATACCTAAGTGGTGACCAAGATTGAAAACTAGCACCACCGTTTGTATAAATGACCCAGCAAGTAACGCCGCATAACATAAGTATATTTGTTGAAAGGTGACTGGCAGCTCCAAATAATAAGTGAATATTTCCTTTTGAAATGACAAGCATAACACCGATAAGTGCAACGAACATACAAAGGAAAGTGTAGTTTTGTGGACGTTTGTTTTTTGTTATCCACTGCAATAATAAAGCGATGAGTGGCATAAGAGACTGAATCATCGCGGCATGGATGGCTCCAGACGGTCCGGCAAGTTGCTGTCCGTAGAAAACAAGAAAACCATATCCTGCGAAACCGACTGTTCCGTAAAAGAGTAACGAAAGTGTTTTCTTTTCTAAGCGGAGTGACTTTGTCCCTTCGGTCATTAATAACAGAATAAGAAAAATAATAGCTGCTGATCCATAGCGAATCGTTGTGAAGAAGAATGGATCGATAAACTGTAAGGCGTTTGCCATGACAGGAAACATAAATCCCCAAGCCGTTACGGCAAGTAAGCATAGGAGGGATCCGAGTAGCATTTGTTTTTTGTTCAAGAGTATCTTTCCCCTTTACATTTCGTTATAGTAAGTTGATGAAATAAGTATAAAGAGTAATTGTTTATAGAAGGAAATATCGATTTTTTATGACAGTTATAACTTTTTGTTAGAGGTGTGTACGATGGATTTGGAGGCAGTACGATCGTTTATTGAAGTGAAGAATACGCGAAGTTTATCAAAGGCGAGTAAGATTTTACATATTTCGCAGCCAGCGCTTAGTAAACAAATTCAAAGGTTAGAGGCCGATTTAGAAGTTACTTTACTGAAGCGTTCCGCGCAAGGAGTGGAATTAACAAGTGCTGGAGAGCTATTTATAACAAGAATGTTACCGATTTTGGAACACATACATGAAGTGAAAGCCGAGATGAAGAAATTTCAAGAGAAGCGAAACATTTCTATAGGCATATTGCCAAGTTTAGCAGCACATTATATATCAAAATGTAAAGATGTATTAGGTGACGGGTTCGAAGTAGAATGGAAAATTGAGCATACGAAAGTACTGATGGGACTCTTTAAAGAACGGAAGATTGAAGCGATGTTCATCGATTCAGTAGTAGAAGGTGCTACGTGTATAAAAGAAATACGAGAAGAAAAAATTGTGTGTGTCGTTTCAAATGATCATCTTTATAAAGAGAAAACAGTAATCCGAATGGAAGATTTGCAAAATGAAAAGTTAATCGTATACCCAGAAATCTGCGATGTAAGAAAAATGATTACGAATATGTTTCAAGGGATAGGTGCGAAACCGATTATTGCATTTGAAACTTCTTATGCAGAACCGATGCTTGCGATGGTCAGTGCTGGACTTGGCATTACGTTACTTCCAGAAATAGCAGTAGAGCAAGCGGTAAGGCAAGGAAATGTGCATGCGATTTCTATTGAACCGCCACTTTTGCGCAAAATTTATTTCGCATCTCATATGGAAGAAGGCCTTGTATTGCATTCATTTGCTGATGAGAGGTAATCCAAACGGAATATTGAGAAAGATTACAATTGCATTGAAAGAAACATGAAATTTTAAAAAAAACTAGGTCAAAAACAAACGATTACATGGTATGATTAGTACATTGTTAGTTGTTAAATATAGGGGAATTCCCTTTTTATACATAATGCCTTCCATTTCATAAACGGAACGGACAAAAAAAGAGATATAACTAGGAGGCTTTTTTGCATGGATTCTATCCTGACGATCGTTATCATTGTAGTAAGCTCTATTCTAGTGCTGCTCATGATAGAGCTTGTGATAAGAAATCGTTCATATAAAGATATTGAAGCACTTGAGCAGTGGAAACAAGAGATAAAAGATAAACCTGTGGCAGATGAACTAAAACGGGTGAAAGATTTAAATATGACGGGTCAAACAGAAGAACTGTTTGGTAAATGGCGTGAAGAATGGGATGAAATTGTATCAACAACCATTCCGAAAGCTGAAAAAGATTTAGCGCAAGCGCGAAAATTCGCCTCGCAATTCTCCTTCCGAAAAGCAAAGCATGCGATGAATGAATCCATAAGTGGTTTAGATGACGCTGATAATCGTATTACAGACATTTTAAATGAATTACAGCAATTGTTAGAAAGCCATGAAAAAAATAGCTCGGAAATCGAAGGGTTACGTGATACATATCGTAGTATGAAGAAGAGTGTTCTTGCTCATAGACATATGTATGGAGCAGCAGAGCAGAAAATCGAAGAGATGCTAGACGCTGAATCTGAGAAATTTAAAACCTTTGAAGAAGCAACAAACAATGGCGACTATTTAAAAGCGAGAGAAATTGTTATTAGTTTGGAAGAAGGTTTAGCAGATTTAGAAATCATTATTCACCAAATTCCAGATTTATTGGTAGAGTGTCAAGCGACGTTACCGGTTCAGTTGGAAGATTTATTACACGGACATAATGATATGGTAAGACAAGGTTATGTATTAGAGTATTTGGAAATTCCTAAAGAAGTTCGCGATATGAAGAAACAACTACAAATATGTTTAATGGATATACAGGAGCTTCACATAACAGAAGCGGCTGAAAAAGTAGAAAACTTAAAAACAAGTTTAGATAGCTTCTATGATCAACTAGAACAAGAAGTACATGCGAGACATTATGTGGAGCAAAAAACACTTTCTGTTTATGAAGACTTAGAAGAAATTCGCATTGAAACGATTGAAACAAAAGCAGAAACACAGCTCGTGAAACAAAGCTATCAGTTACAAGATAAGGACATTGAGTCTCAAAAAGTAATTGAAAAGCAAATGCACATTTTAATGAAACGTTTTGAAATGTTGCAATTACGGGTTGCGGAACAAGATATTGCCTTCTCTATTATTCGTGAGGAACTAGAAGAGATTTATGAGCAATGTGAAACATTAAAAGTACTTCATGCAGAATATAAAGAAATGCTGCAAACGATGCGCAAAGAAGAATTTGAAGCGCGTGAGAAGTTACAAGAAATGCGAAATACTATTTTCGAAACGAAACGCTTTATGCAAAAGTCGAATTTGCCAGGTCTTCCAGAGAGCATTATGGAAGATTTAAAAAGAGGACAAATGGCAATGCAAGCTGTATATGAGCAATTAGAAGTGAAGCCGTTAAATATGAATGCTGTAAATAGCAGTTTAGAAGAAGCTTACACAACTGTTAATGGTGTTGCTGAAATGACAGAAGAGTTAATTGGACAAGCGTATTTAGTTGAAAAATTAATTCAATACGGTAATCGTTACCGCAGTCATGATGAAAACCTTGCAGAGAGCTTAAATTATGCGGAGAAATTATTCCGTGAATATCAATACGATGCAGCTTTAGAACAAGCGGCTTCTGTACTAGAGCAACTTGAGCCTGGCGTTGTTCAAAAAATAGCTGAATATGTAGACAATGAACAAACCCTTTCATAAGGGTTTGTTTTTTTGTGTAATTTTGCAGGCGATGTTGCTATAATGAATAGCGGAATACAGTAAGGTTATTCGTTTTAAAATATAACGGAACCTTTGAGTAGTCTTAGCGTAATGACACGTATTTGTGATATGATTATATGATGTGACAGCGCTGAAAGGGGAAGAACGATGATCTATTTTGATAATAGTGCGACGACAAAGCCATATCCAGAAGCTCTTCAATCGTACGTAACGGTTGCGGGGAAATATTTTGGGAATCCTTCTTCTATTCATTCGCTTGGAGGAGAGGCAGAGCGTCTATTAACACAATCAAGAACAATTGCAGCGCAGCTTCTTCACGTTAAGCCTTCTGAAATTATTTTCACATCAGGTGGAACGGAAGGGAATAACCTTGCGATTAAAGGAATAGCGATGAGGAATCGTTCGCGCGGTAAACATATCATTACAACAAATATTGAACACGCGTCTGTGTTTGAAGCATATAAACAATTAGAAGATCTCGGTTTTGATGTAACATATTTACCGGTTAATGAGCATGGTGTTGTATCGGTAGAGGATGTAAAACGAGCGCTTCGTGAAGATACGATTCTTGTGTCAATTATTCACGTGAACAACGAGACTGGAGCAATTCAGCCTGTTGCTGAAATTGGAACGTTATTATCGAATTATCCGAAAATAAGATTCCATGTGGACCATGTACAAGGGATAGGAAAAGTACCGCTTAATTTATACGCTTCTCATATTGATCTTTGCTCAATATCTGGACATAAATTCCATAGTGTAAAAGGAACGGGTCTTCTTTATGTACGTGATGGCGTAAGGTTAGATCCAATTTTATCAGGTGGTCAACAAGAGCTGAAGTATCGCTCTGGTACAGAGAACTTACCTGGCATTGTAGCGATGGTGAAAGCACTTCGCATGACAATGGAGCAAGTGAAAGAAAAGGTAGCTCATTTGCAAAGTTTACAAGCAGAGCTTGTTCGTTTCTTTAAAGAGATGGAAGATGTAACGATTAATACGTCGCTTGCATATGCAGCACCGCACATTTTAAATGTATCATTTGTAGGTTTAAAACCAGAAGTGGTCGTTCATGCTTTAGAAGAGCACGGTGTATATGTATCAACGAAATCTGCTTGTTCTTCAAAAGCAAATGAAGTGAGCAGAGTGTTAGTGTCAATGGGAGTACCACATGCCGCTGCTGCAAGTGCTATTCGCATTAGTTTAGCACCAGAAAACACGATGGAAGAAGTAAAGCAATTTGAAGGTATTGTGAAAGAGACGATGCCAAAATTATATGAAGTGATGAGGTAAAGGAATATGATGACATATGAATATATTTTAGTTCGTTATGGAGAGATGACGACTAAAGGTAAGAACCGTTCTAAATTTGTAAGCACATTAAAAGATAACGTAAAGTTCAAACTGAAAAAATTCCCAAATATTAAAATCGATGCAACACATGATCGTATGTATATCCAATTAAATGGCGAAGATCATGAAGCGGTATCTGAAAGATTAAAAGATGTGTTTGGTATTCATAAGTTTAACTTAGCGATGAAAGTACCATCAGAATTAGAAGACATTAAAAAAGGTGCATTAGCAGCTTTCTTACAAGTAAAAGGCGATGTGAAAACATTTAAAATTACTGTACACCGTTCTTATAAGCATTTCCCAATGAGAACGATGGAATTATTACCTGAGATTGGTGGACACATTCTAGAAAATACAGAAGATATTACTGTAGATGTTCATAATCCAGATGTAAATGTACGTGTAGAAATTCGCAGTGGCTATAGCTACATTATGTGCGATGAGCGTATGGGAGCTGGCGGTTTACCAGTTGGCGTTGGCGGAAAAGTAATGGTACTTCTTTCTGGCGGTATTGATAGCCCAGTAGCAGCGTACTTAACGATGAAACGCGGCGTATCTGTGGAAGCAGTTCACTTCCATAGCCCACCTTTCACAAGTGAGCGCGCAAAACAAAAAGTAATCGATTTAGCACAAGAGTTAACGAAATACTGTAAACGTGTAACACTTCACCTTGTTCCATTTACAGAAGTGCAAAAAACGATTAATAAAGAAATCCCATCTAGTTACTCAATGACAGTTATGCGCCGTATGATGATGCGTATTACAGAGCGTATCGCAGAGGAGCGTAACGCTCTAGCAATCACGACTGGTGAAAGTCTTGGACAAGTAGCAAGTCAAACGTTAGATAGTATGCATACGATTAACGAAGTAACAAACTATCCAATTATTCGTCCGCTTATTACGATGGATAAATTAGAGATTATTAAAATCGCTGAAGAAATCGGCACATATGATATTTCAATTCGTCCGTACGAAGATTGCTGTACAGTATTCACACCAGCAAGCCCAGCGACGAAGCCGAAGCGTGAAAAAGCGAATCGTTTTGAAGCGAAATACGATTTCACACCATTAATCGATGAAGCTGTAGCGAACAAAGAAACTATGGTATTACAAACGGTAGAAGTAGTGGCGGAAGAAGAAAAATTCGAAGAACTTTTCTAAAACCATAAATTACCATATGTAAACCGTGTATGAAGTCATGTTATTTATCACACTCTATACTCACAAGGAGGTGATATAACATGGCACGTAGCACAAATAAATTAGCGGTTCCTGGTGCTGAATCAGCATTAGACCAAATGAAATACGAAATCGCTCAAGAGTTTGGTGTTCAACTTGGAGCTGATGCAACAGCTCGCGCTAACGGTTCTGTTGGTGGTGAAATCACTAAACGTCTAGTTTCACTAGCTGAGCAACAATTAGGCGGTTACCAAAAATAATCCCATATGATGGCTTAGAAAGAGCGGGTTCTCCCGCTCTTTCTTTTTTATGTTGTGGCGCCATTTGTCGGTAAATTGATATATTTAATTTTTTGTTAATATATTCTAAGTTGTGTTCGATATATTCGACAGAACTAAAAAATTTGTCAAAAGATGAGGGTTCAAAATTGACAGAAAATTCTTTATTATATAAGGGAGGCATAAAGAAAAAGGAGGATGTTTATGAAGAGAGAGGAATTGTTGGCACCACCGTCTTATAATTTAGTTTCTGAAATAGAGAAATATACAGGTGATAAAGAGAAGCTTGCTTTAATTTGGCAAGATGATAAAGGGAATCGCCGAGAAGTTACATACGCGGAGTTAATGAAAGGTGCAAATAAAATTGGAAACGCTTTTATAAAGAGTGGTCTGCAAAAAGGGGACAAGCTCCTCATTATGATGCCGCGTTTAATTGAAGCATACATGACGTATATCGCTGCGATTAAAGCAGGATTTGTCGTAATTCCGAGTTCGGAAATGTTACGCAAAAAGGATATCGAATACCGCATTGGACATGGGGAAGTAAAAGCAATCGTAAGTTATGAGCCTTACATTGGACAGTTTGATGATATAGAAGCGATGGAATCTCTTCAAAAATTCGTTCTGAGCGAGCAGTCAGTAGATGGATGGATGAATTTAAAAACAGCGTTAGAAACAGAAAGTGACATGTTAGAAATGGCGAAGACAGATAAAGAAGATATGGTCTTTTTATCTTACACGTCAGGAACGACGGGAAATCCAAAAGGTGTTGTTCATACACATGCGTGGGCATACGCTCATTTACGTACGAGCGCTCCAAATTGGCTCGGAATTGAAGAGAATGATGTTGTGTGGGCAACAGCTAGTCCAGGCTGGCAGAAGTGGATTTGGAGTCCGTTTTTAGCAACTCTAGGCTCGGGGGCAACAGGATTTGTATACCACGGTAAGTTTGAACCAAAAACGTATTTAAATTTATTAGACGATAATAAGGTGAATGTGCTTTGTTGTACGCCAACTGAGTATAGATTAATGGCAAAGGTAGAAAATTTAAGCGAGTACAATTTAGAAGCGTTACATAGCGCTGTATCCGCAGGTGAGCCGTTAAATAGAGAAGTCATTGAAACGTTCCAAAAGCACTTTCATATTACAGTAAGAGACGGCTATGGGCAAACGGAAAATACATTGCTTGTTGGTGTAATGAAAGGGATGGATATTAGACCAGGATCAATGGGGAAACCGACGCCGGGTAACCACGTTGATATTGTAAATGAGGAAGGTATTCCAGTGAAAGTAGGCGAAGTTGGTGATATTGCAGTTCACATTGAAACGCCGGCCCTCTTTAAACAATATTACAAAGACGATGAGCGTACAGCGATGCAATTCCGCGGTGATTATTATATTACAGGTGATAAAGCGAAAAAAGATGAAGACGGCTATTTCTGGTTTGAAGGGCGCGGTGATGATATTATTATTAGCTCTGGTTATACAATCGGGCCGTTTGAAGTAGAAGATGCGCTCGTAAAGCACCCTTACGTGAGAGAATGTGCGGTTGTCGCAAGTCCTGATGAAATTCGCGGAAGTGTCGTGAAGGCATTTATCGTATTAAGAGAGAATATAGAAAAGAACGAAGAAACATTAATTCCAATACTCCAACAACACGTCAAAGAACTTACTGCACCATATAAATACCCTCGCAAAATTGAATTTGTAGATGAACTACCAAAAACGATTTCTGGAAAAATCCGCCGTATTGAGCTTAGAAAACAAGAGATGGAGATTCCGTCAAAATAAATTTGAAAACAGTGAAGGAAATAGTTGAATGAAATGGCAAACAATGATAATATAAAAACGAACACAAGTTCGATTTTATAAATTGAAAAAAGAGGTGTCCGTATGATTTTAGGTATTAATCCGTACTTAGTTTTAGATGGTAGTGGGCAAGAAGCTGTACAGTTTTATAAAGAGGCGTTAGATGCAAAAGTGGAAGTCATGCAAACTTTTGGTGATATGCCTGAAAATCCAGAATACCCGGTTCCAGCTGAAGCGAAAGAACGCGTTTTACACGCTACTTTAAAAGTTGGTAATACGGATCTTATGATTTCTGATACATTCCCAGGTCAAGGGCATGCAATTGGATCTCAAGTAACAATCGCAATTCAAATTAGTAACGCAGAAAAAGCGAAAGAAGTATTCGATAAGTTACAAGAAGGTGGCGAAGTTATTATGCCCCTTCAAGAAACGTTCTGGAGCCCAGCATACGGACAAGTAAAAGATAAATTTAATATTGAATGGCAAGTTACAACGTCTACTACTGAACAAAAGTAATGTTTAGAAAAGCACCATGTTTTGAAATGGTGCTTTTTTTTATACAATAAAACAAAGGAGATGAAATATATGGGGGAAATTTGGTATGGCGGCAACATTTACACGATGAGGGAAGAAAATGAAAAAGTAGAAGCTATTTATGTTGAAAATGGCAGGATCATTGATAATGGAAGTAAAGAAGAGTTAGAAAACCGATATGCTGTGGCTAAATTGCGCGATTTAAAAGGCAAAACGATGATTCCAGGTCTCGTTGATAGCCATATGCATCTTATTGGTCACGGGGAGAGGTTACTTCGTTTAGATTTATCAAACTGCACATCTTATAGAGAAGTGCTGACTCTCGTTCGGAAGCGAGTAGAAGAAGCGCCGAAAGGTTCTTGGATTATCGGAGAGGGCTGGAACGAAAATAATTTTAAGGATACGAAAGATGTTCACACGCGTGATTTAGATGAAATTTCGAAAGAACATCCCATTTTATTAAAGAGAGTTTGTCGTCACGTTACATGGGTGAATTCATACATACTGCAAGAAGCGAATATAACAGAAAAGGCAGAAGATCCAAAAGGCGGGAAAGTTGGACGGGACTCATTCAATAAATTAACAGGACTTTTATATGAACAAGGCCAAGAGTTAATCAAACATGTCCAGCCTGAAATTGATGAAGCCTACTTACAAAGTGCTGTGCAAACAGCAATTAAAGACTGCTGGCAATATGGACTCGTTGGCGGGCATACGGAAGATTTAAATTATTACGGTGGATTTAGAAAAACGCATAATGCGTTTTCTCATGTTATAAAAGAAATGCCATTTAAAGCACATTTACTCGTTCACCATGAAGTAGCACATGAACGAAAAGAATATGAAAATGAGCATTATATTGAGTTTGGGGCAATGAAAATTTTTTCTGACGGTTCTTTTGGCGGAAGAACAGCTTTATTAAGTGAACCGTATGAAGATGCGAGAGAAACAAATGGAGTTGCCATTTTCTCACGTGAAGAACTTGCGGAATTAGTGAAGAAAGCACGAGACTTACATATGCCAGTTGCGATTCATACTATCGGTGACTTATCGCTTGAATATGTCATTGATGCGCTTGAATTGTATCCGCCAGCAAAAGGATTACGCGACCGTATTATTCATTGTCAGCTAGCTCGTGAAGAGTTGATTGAAAGAATGAAAAACTTGCAAGCCATTATTGATATACAACCAGTCTTTGTTTCATCAGATTTTCCATCAGTCATTGAAAAACTAGGCGAGCACCGTCTTCGTTATGCGTATGCTTGGAAGACGTTACTGGAAGCGGGATTACACTGTAACGGGGGATCTGATGCTCCGATCGAGCAAGTAAATCCGTTTCTAGGCATATATAGCGCTGTTACACGTAGAAGTTTTATTGACGGTTTATGTTATATGCCAGAAGAAAGATTAACGGTATATGAGGCTGTTTCTTTATTTACAACAGGAAGTGCCTATGCAATCGGAAAAGAAGCGAAGCGAGGGCAAATTACAAAAGGATATGAGGCAGACTTTACAATATTAGACCGCGATATTTTTGAAATAGAGGCAGAGGAAATAAAAGAAGTACAAGTAGAGATGACCGTAATAGATGGCAAAGTCGTTTATAGAAAAGGTGCGTAAAAATATATGAGCGATTATCGGAATATATCGACCGTAACCTGAATTATATCAGCGATTATTGAAATATATCGACCGTAACTCCAAATATATGAGCGATTATTAGAATATATCGACTTACCGACAAAAACTGACAAGAATATCGGCCGGATAGCGAGAGGTTGTTGCTCGCGCCAATCGGGGTAAATAAATAACCGTAGAATTATGGGCCACCATAATTCTACGGTTATTTTAATCTTATAAAAACGTTCTCTGTACTTTTTCCCAGAAAGAGTTGTTTTTTAATTTAACTGTTTTAATTTGTTTATCGCTTAAGCGTACAACAGCTTTTTCCACTTGTTTAATGCTAAGCGCTTCGTTATCCATGCCGATAACAGGATAATCGTTACCGTCTGGTCTTAGTTTTAAAGTTAATGTACGTTCGTGATTTAAAATGAACGGTGAACCAAGTGTACGATATGTGTTGTTATTTAAAGATGCCAATTCACTTACTTGGAAGCAAGGGATAAGCGGGTCAACAACTGCACCACGTAACGATTTATTGTAAGCTGTACTTCCTGTTGGGGTAGAAACAACTAAACCGTCACCTCTAAAAGTTTCGAAATATAAATCATCAACGTGAACATCTACAACGAACGTTTTAATAATGCTAGAACGTAATGAGAACTCATTTAAACAATGGAAAGATGTGCTACCATCTACATCTACCTCAATTGTTGGATATTTTCGCACTTCAATTTCATTTTTTGTAATTTCTTGAAGGGCTGTATCAACGTGATCAATATGGAAATCGCAGTAGAATGAAATTTCATCTTTCGTAGAAATCCCTGCGTATAAGCAATCTTCCCTAAAACCAGTTTTACGAACGGCTTGTAAGAAAGTTGCATCATCTCCAACACTGACGATAGCGTTTGCATTTTTTGGATGATCTAATATGGTGAATCCATTCTCTTCTAAAATACGATAGATTGGTTTCATTTTTTCAACGAGTTTTGCTTTGTCATCACCATAAAAGAAAAATAAATTGCGACGATCTGCCATTATGTATCCCTCCACTGCAGTTAAATTTTCTATGCTTCGTGCTACATATCATTAGAGTCCGTTCCCTGACGATATGTTCAAATAATATATTTCGATATAAATTGTCAAAATACCTTTTTATTTTTAGAAAAATTTTTATATTCAATCTTATGAAACGCTGTTTAATGATGAATAAAGTTGTCGATAATGGGTACGGAGTGAAAGGATGATACGTATGAAGTGGCTCGTAATTGGAATAATAATTCTTCTCCTTTTTATTTTGTTTATACTATTGTCGAAAATAAAGCTTAAAGTGACATTTTTATATTCAGAAATGGAAAAGCAATGTTTGCTTCAAGTGAAAATATGGATGATTCGATATACATTTGATGTGTTGGAAAGAATTGAGAAACAGCAGAAGAAAACAGGACAAAAAATCGAAAAAGCTGAAGAGGACGGCGGACTAGACAATAAAATTATGGCACAACTTGATAGTATGGGAGAACTGATAAAAAAGCTGCAAGAAGTTCATACTATCGTTAAAGATTTTCTCAAACGAGTGAAAATCAATGGTTGGAAATGGCATACGCAAATTGGAGCAGGCGACGCAGCTAGTACTGGAATTGTCACCGGATATGCATGGGGGACAAAAGGAATGGCTGCTGGAGTTGTAGGACAATATATGCATATTGTCGACGTACCAGAATTTGAAATTACTCCTGTTTTTCAAGGGAAAGGATTTGCATCAAGATGTGAGTTAACAGCATCTTTTCGTATATTCCGTACTATAAAAACAGCGGTGAAATTACTCGTGTTTATGAGAAGACAAAGATCTGGTACGACAGAAAAATCTGTTCAAGCATAGGGGGGATATAGAATGGACCATCCAATTCAAGGTTTAATGACAACTGCAATGCAGCATTTAAAACAAATGACTGATGTAAATACAATTGTCGGCGATCCAATTAAAGCTGCTGATGGAAGTGTAATTCTTACCGTTTCAAAAGTTAGCTTCGGATTTGCGGCTGGTGGAAGTGAATTTGGTACAATAGAACATTCAGGCCGCCATCCATTTGGCGGGGGAAGCGGTGGAGGAGTTTCTATTAATCCTGTTGCTTTTCTTGTTATAAATGGAGAAGGCGTAAAAGTGTTGCACTTAGATAAGCAAACACACGTCATCGATAAAATAATTGAATTAGCGCCACAAGCTGTTGATAAAGTGAAAGAAATGATGGATAAACGAAAAGAAGACGATCCTGAATTTCAAATTTAACGAATAAAGAAGCTGATCAATAGATTAGCTTCTTTAATTTTTTTGTAAATAAAGCGATTTTATTTGCATTATCGATAGGGACAAACTATCATTTACATTGTACATATTTTGTTTAAATAAGGGAGGATTTTCAAGTGGCAAACGTAACTTTTAAAGGTAACCCAATGACTTTAGTTGGAACAGAAGTTAAAGTTGGCGATCAAGCGCCAAACTTCCAAGTGTTAGCAAATGACTTATCTCCAGTAAGTTTAGAAACATACAAAGGTGAAGTGAAATTAATTAGTGTTGTACCTTCTATCGACACAGGTGTATGTGATGCACAAACACGTCGTTTTAACCAAGATGCAGCAGGTATTGAAAACGCGAAAGTATTAACGATTAGCGCTGACTTACCATTCGCTCAAAAACGTTGGTGTGCAGCAAACGGTTTAGAAAATGTTGTTACACTTTCTGACCACCGTGACCTTTCATTCGGTGAAGCTTACGGCTTAGTAATGAAAGAGCTTCGTTTACTTGCTCGTGCAGTATTCGTAGTAGATAGCAATGACAAAGTAGTTTACGTAGAATACGTAAGCGAAGGTACAAGCCATCCAAACTATGAAGCAGCATTAGAAGCAGCAAAAGCTGCAAAATAATGTGAACGAAGATGACCTCTTTGTAAGAGGTCGTCTTCTCTCATATATTGCTATATGGAATCGATATACGAGAGAAGACGTTACATCATACATCACTAAAAAGGGAGCTCTTAAAAAGAGGTCGCTTTTTCTTTTGGGAAAAAATCAGATTATGGTATGATATAAGTTATGTGTAAAAGAGAGAAGGAGGAATGTACGTGAGTCAGACAGTAGAAACTTTATTTTCTATTTTTGATTCTTCTGCGGTAGTTTTACGTAAAGAATTAGATGTAACATATTTAGAGGCGCTTGTAGAAACAGGGGATAACTTGTTTGAAGGAGCGATTTTACAAGAGGAATTATCAGAATCAGCAATTGAAAGGCTGAATCGTGAATATAGTACGTTTAATGAAGAAACATATAAAGGTGAAGAAATTCGTAAAGCATTTCAGTTAGCCATCTTAAAAGGAATGAAGGAAGGCGTACAAGCGAATCACGAAATGACGCCTGATGCAGTTGGTATGTTCATGAGTTACTTATTCCATAAATTTATGAAGGGTCAAAATGAAATTACTGTGTTAGACCCTGCAATTGGAACAGGTAACTTGATGACGACAGTTTTCAATAGTGCTCAAGAAAACGTTACGATGAGTGGATTTGGTGTAGAAGTGGACGAAGTGCTAATTAAACTTGCTTTAGTAAATGCGAATTTACAAAAGCATGCAATCGAATTCTTCCATCAAGATGGACTAGCACCGCTTTATATCGATCCAGTTGATGCAGTCGTTTCAGACTTACCGGTTGGTTACTATCCAAATGAAATCGGTGCAAGTGAATATAAGTTAAAAGCAGATGAAGGAATGTCATATGCCCACCACCTATTTATTGAACAAAGTGTGAAGCATACGAAAGAAGGCGGATACTTATTCTTCCTAGTACCGAACTTCATTTTTGAAAGTGATCAAGCACCGAAATTACATGCATTTATTAAAGAAACATGCTTTATTCAGGGGTTATTACAGCTACCTGTTTCCATGTTTAAAAACGAGAAAAATGCAAAAAGTATATTTGTTCTCCAAAAGAAAGGTCCTAGTGTAACGATGCCAAAACAGGCGTTATTAGTGGAGTTACCTAAATTCTCCAACATGAAGGCGATGGAGGACATTATGGACCAATTAAATACTTGGTTTGCAACGCATAAATAAGGCTAGGTATATGTAACAGGGTTAGTAATTCATGTAGTACAGTTTTATATGATATGTCATATTTTTAAATATATACAAGATTTAACTGAATTTTTTTGAAATCTGTAATATATTTTTTTTCTTGGTGTTACAATTTTTTCACTTGAAATATATGTCGTACGATGTTTAAATTAAAATCGTGAGTATAAAATTTACTAATGATGAAACGTTTTCATATTTAGTAAATTTGATCAGATAAAATCGAGCGGTTTGTGGAAACATCCACACAACTACCAAGAGAAAAAGGGGCGAAAGACTAGATGTCAAAAATCATCGCGATTAACGCAGGAAGCTCTTCCTTAAAATTCCAATTATTTGAAATGCCAAGTGAAACAGTATTAACAAAAGGTTTAGTAGAACGTATCGGTTTAGAAGATAGTATCTTCACTATTACTGTAGATGGCGAAAAACAAAAAGAAATTACAAACATTCCAGATCACGCAGTAGCAGTTAATATGCTTCTTAAAAAATTAACTGAAAACGGAATCGTTAAATCTCTAGATGAGATTGGCGGTATCGGTCACCGTGTTGTTCACGGCGGCGAAAAATTTGCTGACTCTGTTCTAATTACTGATGAAGTATTAGCTGATATCGAAGAATTAAGCGATTTAGCACCACTTCACAACCCAGCAAACGTTGTTGGTATTAAAGCATTCCAAGAAGTATTACCAAACGTACCAGCAGTAGCAGTATTCGATACAGCATTCCACCAAACAATGCCGGAATCTGCATTCCTATACAGCTTACCATATGAGTACTATGAAAAATTCGGTATCCGTAAATACGGTTTCCACGGAACTTCTCATAAATATGTAACTGAGCGTGCGGCTGAACTATTAGGTCGTCCACTTGAAAGCTTAAGCTTACTTTCTTGTCACTTAGGTAACGGTGCAAGTATCGCAGCAGTAGAAGGCGGTAAATCTATCGATACTTCTATGGGCTTCACTCCACTTGCTGGTGTAACAATGGGTACACGTTCTGGTAACATTGACCCTGCGTTAATTCCATACATCATGGAAAAAACAGGCCAAACAGTAGAAGAAGTAGTTAACGTATTAAACAAGAAGAGTGGTATGTTAGGTCTTACTGGTTACTCTAGTGACCTACGTGACATCATTGCGAAAGAAGAAGAAGGCGATCACCGTGCGAAAGTAGCACTTGATGTATTCGTAAGCCGTATCCACAAATACATCGGTTCTTACACTGCTCGTATGAAAGGTGTAGATGCAATCATCTTCACAGCTGGTGTAGGTGAAAACAGTGCGATTATTCGTGAACGCGTATTAGAAGGCCTTGAATACATGGGCGTATACTTCGATGCAAAACGCAATAACGTATTCGGTGAGGAAGCATTCATCAACTTCCCACATTCTCCAGTAAAAATTATTGTAATTCCAACTGACGAAGAAGTTATGATCGCTCGTGACGTACTACGTCTTGGAAACATCGGTTAATATATGAAAAGAAAGACGAAGTCCTATAGGATTTCGTCTTTTTTCTTTTGGATATAGTTTAAAATTCCATCTGGATATAGTGCTTTTTTCTCCTGAATGAATGCTGTAATGGGAATCCACTTCGCATACGATACTGTTTGTTCATCTTGTATATGCAGTACTTCCATTCCATATAGTGACGTGTCTAATAAGCGTAAAGAATATAACTGAATGATTTCATGAGCAATTTCTCCATCAAGATGAAAGATGTTTTCTAAGCAACCTAAATAAGCAGTGATCTCCACTTCTGTATGAAGCTCTTCTTGAAATTCACGAATAACAGTATGTGCTGATTTTTCACCAAGTTCAATTGAACCGCCAAGAGGCCGGTAATATGTTTCATCGTCTGTATGATATTCTTGTACGAGAAGCCGCTCGTGATGTAAAGCAAGACCGAAAGCTTTTGCACGTGGATACATATACAATCACTCCTTATTTATCCCGCTTTAACGGGCAGTAAGACCCTCACCTCAAAATTCAGCGGAAGCAAAGAAGTTAGGTGGGGGTCGGGCTGTCCGTAAAAGTCCGATTGGTGAGGGCTGATAATCAGTGGGGATGAACAAAACCCCCACTGATTAAAGTTTCACTTTATTTTGTATAAGGATGATTATAATGTATTGCGTAATAAAAGTGTCGTGTATTTAAGAATGTGGTCGAATTACGATGCCATTAAATAAGTCATTCCAAAATGCTTCATTGTACTGAAATACATCCATAATAGGACATTTTATAACGCAAATATTTTGCAATCCCCAATCTTCTTCCGTAACAGTTGGTACATCTTCAGGAATGAGTAATAGGACAGAGAATGTATGTGTAACGATTTGAGATAAAATGTGTTCCAAGGAACGTGCTTCTTCGTATGTTCCTCCAGTTCGAATAAATAATATGGATTGTGCTGTGTCAATTGTTGTTAGAAAACGATTAATTCGGTGCTCATAATTTAACTTAATTTCTGTATAAGAAGGCCAAGAAGTTGGTGTGTTTACATCTGTTTTAAAGTCGTGGCAGGAGTCGATTTCATATAGATTGTCCCGTAGTCTTAATTTCGCATCATCATCCCAAAATGAGATGAAGGATAAATTTTCTAACTGTAAAAAACGGTCAAATCGATTTTGTAATAATATATTCACCTTTTCTAATGATGGGCTTAGCATAAAATCAATAACGCCAAAAAATGGTGATAATTTGAATTGATATAACGCCCAAGCAGGCCAGCAGTTTTGTCCTAAACTGAATACTGCATGATATTCTTTTTTTATATCGGATAGATTCATGTGATTTATCTCATCCTTTTTGTTAATATTTTATGTCACTAAAAGTGGTATGTGAATAAAGATAGACAAGCATATTTGCAAAGAATAAGCAGAAATATGTTACAATAGAAAAAAATCGAACGAGGTGGTTGTTACGATGCGATCGAAGCGAGAACAAGCCATTTTAGACAATATAAAAGAATGGGAATCGCAATTAGTTGAGCAAGAAGCGACTGATTTTCAAAAACTGTTTGATAAATGGGTACATAATACAATTGCGAAACTACCTGAGAAAAAACGAAAAGATTTCTTTACGAAAGCAGATGGATGGCTTTTTCATTTGCATGCATTGATTCAAAGTTCACAATCACAGTTAGAGGCGCGTAATCGTATTTTAGGAACATCGAGATTATTTGATGAATCGATTGAGCAACTAGAGGATTTAAAAGCATTATCTATCGATCAATTAACATACATAGCAGAGCAGCAAACAGCACGCCATCGCCTATATTCATTCGTACAAGGCGGAGCAACGGGTGCTGGAGGTTTATTATTATTAACAGCTGATTTTCCGGTTATGATTGCGTTAAATGTGAAGGCTGTCCAACTTATTGCAACGTCATTTGGGCATGATGTGAACAAGCCTTATGAAATGATGCTTGCGTTAAAGGTATTTCATGCGTCATTACTACCAGGAAGACTTCAGCAATACGCATGGTACAATTTACTGCAAGAGCTAGAACAAGAAGATTCCTTCTTCTACGAAGGAGATGAAGCGGTGTTACAACCAGCTTCGACTGAAATTATTTTAAAACAAATTTTGAAAACATTTTCGATTTATGCTCTTCGTCGTAAATTATTCCAAGGTATTCCGGTAATTGGAATGGCAATCGGGTCTACAGTGAATTATCGTTTAACAAGAAACGTTACTGAATTTGCAAATAGATTTTATCAAGTGCGCCACATAGTCGAGAAGGAAAAAAGAGCATAAAAAAAGCGAGAGGCCGAAGCCTTTCGCTTTTTTAATTTGTTGCATGCTTTTTGGACATTGGAATAGATACTGGCTGCTTTTCTTCTGCTTTTTCTGTTTTTGGATAATAAATTAAATCCAATGTTTTTGCCTGTACGGCAATCGAAAGAATAGTAAAAGCAATTTCTGTCCAATTTAAATAATATAATGAAAGCGCAAGAACAATCGCGTCAAAGACGAAGAAAATTTGCCCAATTGTAAAACGTGTTTTTTTACTTAATACAATTGTTAAAATATCGTCTCCACCGGTTGCACCGCCAAATCGCAATATAAAACCGAGTCCAATACCAGCTAACGCACCGCCAACTACTGCAGCTATAAATAAATTGTTTGATAAATCGACCGTAAATGGAGAATAATTTTCCATAAGAGAATAAAATACTCCGAATGAAATTGAACCTAAGAATGAATAGCCAACCATTTTTCTACCTAACAATGAAGCGCATAGTAGAATAATTGGGATATCCATTATTACAGTTGAAATAGATGGTGAAATATCATAAAAATTTTGGATGAATAGTGCGATACCTACAAAGCCACCTTCTGTTAAGTGGTTTTGGAAGTGAATGTGATATAGCGCTGCTGCTAAAATAAATGAACCGATTAAAACCATAAAAACTTCTTTAATAATTTGTCGACTTTGGATGTTCCTCATCGTTATTCCTTCTTTCCGTAGTTAGTAGTCCTTTTTTGTGTTGTAAACTAACTACGAGCTCACATGTAGCTTCAGTTAGTTTACGAAAAAACTAACTACGCTATATGTCGCTGAAGAAATAACGAATAATCCTCTCGTCCATCAATTCTCCCTACTTTCGTTTTAGTTTAAGTCTTAAAACGACTAAACAAAACGTGGAGTAGGATTCTTCATTTAGCAATCCTGCTCTTCTTTGTTTTGTTTAGCTAGTAACAATTAAGCCCTAAACAAAACGCTATGTGTAAGAAGAGTCTTTTTTTTGCCAAATTATCCTTCGGGCAATCATAATTTCCCCACTCTCGTATTTTTTTCGCTAGACTAAAGTATCTGAGCTGGAAAATACGCTACGTGTATGATTCGTCAATACGATGCCACATGCTCCTTCGAGCGATCATGATATCAAAATCCCTTCCTTCAAGATTTATATTATTATATCATACTTTCAAAAAATGTATGCGGATGGAAACCGACAATAAACGGAGGAAATCTACAAAAATTGTTATGTTTAAATATTTTTGTAGAAAAGCCTAAGTTATTTTGGAGAATTGGACCGTTTTTTTTAGTTTGTCCAATAAGTAAGAAAAGAAGAGTTTCTATTCAGTTGTATTTTTATCTTTAAAAAACGCATCCCAGCTAATCACACTTAAAAAAGTTAAAGCGATAATAACGAAAGCGCGCATAAGTGTAAGGCCTCCTTTTGTACATAGTATATGAATCATTTACTTTATAATGTGTCATTTTTTTACAAGTTTTAACTATTATGAGAGTATATTAATATAGATAGATGAAGAGGAGAGTGAGAATATGCTAAAAGACATGTTTAAAAGAAAAGAGTTAATATGCGTTTCATGTCAGAAAAAGATTCAATATGAAGAAGAGCTTGTTGCTTTTGTAAAGTTGCCGAAAGAAAGAAGTATATTAGTTGGTCCATTTGATGTGTGTTTGGCAAAAACAGCACAAGAAATATATTGTAAATCGTGTTACGACAAAAAAGCATGACCCAAAGTAATTGAGGGGCATGCTTTTTTTATTGGTGTGCTTTCCCCTCAGATACATTTTGAGTGAGTCGATACCAAAGCCAAAGGTCATTAATGATGGAAGCGAGATCGGCAATTTCTGAATTCAGTTTGCAAGAAATTTCGAAGTCTTCTTCGTTATTTAAATGATGCTGTTTTGCATTAATATAATGTTCGAGTTCTTTTATACGATCAGGAATCTTTCCGCGAACTTGTTCCCATTTTAATAAAATCGCATGTTGCATTTTTTCGGGGATATCTTCCCAGTCTTCTTGTAAATGCGGAATTTCAATTCCGAGATGTTCATCGTATAAGAAATACTTTTCCATAAGTTCACCCCCGTTTTCCTGCTTATATTGTACAAAAAAACAGAAAGAAGTTCGACGAAATTGTTTGAAAAAATTTGAAAATGACTCTTGATACATTTTGTAAAAGGTGTTAAAGTGTGAATTATTATAAAAGAAAATGAATATTTATTCTTTAGGGGGATGCAAAATGGAGAAGAAAAAAGTTGTATTAGCATATTCTGGAGGCCTTGATACTTCCGTTGCAATTAAATGGTTACAAGAGAAGAATTATGATATTATTGCGCTTTGTTTAGACTTAGGGGAAGGTAAAGACTTAGCATTTGTAAAAGAAAAAGCACTTTCAGTAGGTGCAATTAAATCATATATGATTGATGTTCAAGAAGAATTTGCAAACGAATATGCATTGATGGCGATGCAAGCACACACGTTATATGAAGGGAAATATCCTCTCGTTTCGGCGTTATCTCGTCCACTTATCGCAAAGAAATTAGTAGAAATTGCGGAACAAGAAGGAGCGACTGCAGTGGCACACGGATGTACAGGGAAAGGGAATGATCAAGTTCGTTTTGAAGTTTCTATTCAAGCGTTAAATCCTTACTTAGAAGTGATTGCACCTGTACGTGAATGGAAATGGTCACGTGAAGAAGAAATTGCCTATGCAAAAGAAAACAATGTACCAATTCCGATTAATTTAGACAGCCCATTTTCAATCGATCAAAACTTATGGGGACGCAGTAATGAATGTGGCATTTTAGAAGATCCATGGGCAGCACCGCCAGAAGATGCATATGAGATGACATTAGCATTAGAAGATACACCGAATAAACCAGAGTTTGTAGAAATCGGCTTTGAAGCAGGCGTACCGACGACTTTAAATGGTACTGCATACCCACTTTCAGAACTTATTAAAACGTTAAATGCACTTGCTGGAAAACATGGCGTTGGACGTATCGATCACGTAGAAAATCGTCTTGTCGGTATTAAATCGCGTGAAGTATACGAATGCCCAGCAGCAATGACATTAATTACGGCGCATAAAGAACTTGAAGATTTAACACTCGTAAAAGAAGTAGCACATTTTAAACCGATGATTGAGCAAAAAATAACAGAGCTTATTTATAACGGTTTATGGTTCTCGCCTTTAAAACAAGCGCTTCATGCTTTCTTACAAGAAACGCAAAAGAATGTAACAGGCATGGTGCGTGTGAAATTATTTAAAGGTCATGCAATTGTAGAAGGACGTAAATCTGAGTACTCTTTATACGATGAAAAATTAGCAACGTATACTGCTCAGGATGAATTTAATCATGATGCAGCAGTTGGATTCATTTCATTATTCGGTTTACCGACGAAAGTATACAGCCAAGTGAATCAAAAGAAGGTGGAAGCGTGAGCAAACTTTGGGGCGGACGTTTTACAGAAGAAGCGGAAGCGTGGGTTGAAGAGTTCGGGGCATCCATCTCCTTCGATCAACAATTAGTAAATCAAGATATAAACGGGAGTATTGCGCACGTAACGATGCTAGCAAAGCAAGGCATCGTTACGAAAGAAGAAGCAGAGAAAATAAAGATAGGTCTTCAATATTTATTAGAAGAAGCGAAACAAAATAAATTGCATTTTTCCGTTGAAGCGGAAGACATTCATTTAAATATCGAAAAGATGTTAATTGAAAAAATCGGTGAAGTAGGCGGGAAACTTCATACTGGCCGAAGTCGTAACGATCAAGTAGCGACAGATATGCACTTATATTTAAATGAAAAAGTAGAGCATATTATAAAAGCTACAAAACAATTGCAAACTGTTCTTGTTCATCAAGCAGAAAATAATATTGAAACGATTATGCCTGGTTATACGCACTTGCAGCGTGCCCAGCCAATTTCATTTGCGCATCATATTCTCGCTTATTTTTGGATGTTAGAGCGCGATGTGAATCGTTATGAAGATTCGTTAAAGCGTATTAACATTTCACCATTAGGAGCAGGAGCGTTAGCTGGGACAACATTCCCGATTGACCGAGAATATAGTGCGGGGCTTCTTGGATTTAATGGAATCTATGAAAATAGTTTAGATGCAGTAAGCGATCGCGATTTCATATTGGAGTTCCTCAGTAACTCATCTATGCTTATGATGCACTTATCACGCTTTTGCGAAGAACTTATTTTATGGAGTAGCCAAGAGTTTCAATTTATTGAAATGAGCGATCAATACGCAACGGGAAGCAGCATTATGCCGCAAAAGAAAAATCCAGATATGGCGGAACTTATTCGTGGTAAAACAGGCAGAGTGTACGGTAATTTATTTAGCTTACTTACAGTAATGAAAGGATTGCCGCTCGCTTACAATAAAGACTTGCAAGAAGATAAAGAAGGAATGTTTGATACAGTAAAAACAGTAGAAGGATGCCTTCATATTATGGCAGGCATGTTAGAGACAATGACTGTAAACAAAGAAAAAATGGGGCAAGCTGTAACGCAAGATTTCTCTAACGCAACAGAAATTGCTGACTACTTAGCAAACAAAGGACTACCATTCCGTCAAGCTCATGAAATTGTTGGAAAGCTAGTGCTGCACTGTACACAAAAAGGAATTTATTTAGTAGATGTACCACTTGAAACGTATAAAGAAATGAGCTCGTTATTTGAAGAAGATTTGTATGAAGTGCTGTCACCATATGCAGCTGTAAAGCGTCGTAACAGTGCTGGTGGAACAGGATTTGAACAGATTGAAAAGGCTTTGGAGAAGGCGAAGGGATTAACGAAAGAAGTTATCAAGAATTGAGTTAAAAAGTACGCCAGTCTGTTAAAGTCTGGCGTACTTTCTTTTTTACTAGTATTTAAGTTATGATATAGTAAAAAAGAATAATTTAGGGGAAGTCTATGAAAAAAATAATATTTATCGTTTTACTGTTAATTAGCTTAAGTGCAAATGTTAAAGTGTTTCTCCTAGACAAATATATCTTTGTTGGTGAACAAGTAAAGCGAGAGGAAGCGATTCTTGCAACGATGTGGCACTTGCAAGAAAAAGGATATAAAGAAAGTGATATTTCGTACATAAAACCGGCCTTTTATAGTAAAATCGGTTCTTACGGTATGAATGTACAGTTTAAAGATGAACCAAACGAATCATATACATATAGAGTTTTGAAAGATGCGAAAACCAATAAAGTAACTGTACACCAAGATAGCAATGAGCCAGGTGGTATGGGCGGGAAGCATCAAGAGCTTAAATAAAGAAAGAAAAACGACTGATGGCATTCGCCTGCAGTCGTTTTCTTTTAATCATACTTATGCCGATCTTCCGTAATTCGAATATACTCAATATCCATCAAATCTCTAAGCAATGCACCGTTACTTAGTTCAACTCCATGTTTCTCTTTAAAATGAGTACGAATCGTATCTAACATTTCGATTTCTTTCCCATTCACATCTAAAATAATACGTTCAGAATCATCCATGTAGCACCCTCCTTTTCTAAACATATATATTTTGTCCGTTTATTTCTAAAAAATGTATGTTAATGTAATGTTAGGAAATAAGAAAGGGATGGAAAATGAGACGTATTTATTTTATAGGGTTAATTTTGTATACGCTAATTGTATTGCACGTTGCATTCCCAAATATCTTTTCATTTGAGGATGTAGAAACAGTACATATCGGGATATTTATCTTTATTCTATTTGTAGTAGACTGCTGTATTTCGATATGGCTTTCGAAAAGAAAACATGTACAAGATAAAAAAGAAATGGAACGAAAAAAGAGAAAACGTTCATTTTGGATAACGACGTATTGTTTTTCTTTAGTGATTGCCGCTGCTTGTTTTAGTGAACATATTCCATTAGAAAGAGTAAATATTGGATTTGGAGCGTTCGTATTTGCATACTATTTTTTCATGCATTTTCTTCCTTATATGAAAGAAAAGCGAGGAGAAGAGGAAGATCCGCTTGTAGAAGAAGCGAGAGAACAAGAGCATAAGAGAATAGAAGAAGATATACAGAAACTTGGGGAACAAAAATGGTATTTGAAATCTAAAATTATATATGTTCTTTGCTTTATTACGCCGCCAATCGGTTATTTGTATGTATTCTGCCTTCGTAAAAAAATGACAGAAGATGCAAGGCAATCTTATTTAACAGTAGCTACGATTATGATGGCATTATGGTCTTTGAAGTTTCTTCCGCCTTATGTGTTGGCGATCGTTATTGTTGTTGTGGTTTGTTTTGTGTTTATAGTAAAGTATGTGAAATAAGTTGTAGTTATATAGACTACAGCTATATAATTATAATCGCAATAGTTTTATATAATGATATTAAAAAGGAGATGCGGTATGAGTTTAATTAAATTAGTAACTAAAGCAGCCGCTAAAGTTACAGCCGAAGTAGTGGGCGGTGCGATAGAAGCAGTAGGAGAAGTTACGAACAGTAATTTCATAAAGGATGTTGGAAAAGGTGTTAATAAAGCTACTGTGAAAACTGGGGAAATCGTTGGGAATCTTGCTGATGGGACGTATGATGCTATAGGTGGTCTTATTACAGATGATAAACAGCAAGCGAAGCGAGGATACGAAGAAATACTTGGAACAGTTCAAGATACAGCAACGACAATTGGAAAAGGGATTGTACATGTTTCGGAAAAGGGAGTTGAAACTGTACAAGCAATAAGAGAAGGAGATACTGATAAAGCAATAGAAGCAGGGAAAGAATTAGCTAAAGTTGCAGCTGTAGGCGTCTTCTCAGTTGGAGTTATTGATATAGTTGATGGTGTGGATGGAATCGCCGACGGAGTAGAAGGTGATAGTGTAGCACAAGCATCAGCTCCAGAAGTAATGGATGCAGAATATACAGCGGAGGAAAACCCGAATACGCATCATGTAACACCCCATGAAAGAGTTTTACCTGACGGGAGAACAATATGGGTAGATGGTGATGGCGATACGAGTGTACATACACAAGGTGGCTGGGAACAGCATAATCCAGATTACAGAATTCCAAAAGTATAAATGAAAATAGGGTAAATAAGAGAAGCCTCTTATTTACCCTATTTATTTTTATAAATTAAAGCTCACCTTGCTCCTCATCACCACGAACAACAAGGACATCGCATTTCGCATAGCGAATAATATGTTCAGAGACGCTACCAATTAGGAAACGCTCAACAGCATTTAAACCAGTTGCACCACACATAATTAAATCTACTTTATGATTTGGAGCGATTTCTTTTGAAATTTTTGATTTAGGATTACCAAATTCTAATACAGTTTCAATTTTTTCAAGGCCAGCTTCAAGCGCAGTTTTTTTGTAGTCTTCTAATAAGTCTTCTGCAAATAGATTTGCACGTTCAGCAATTGCACGGCTATAAGCTTCTACTGCTGAGTATGCTTTTACATCAACGATATGAGCAATAGTTAATGTTGCATTGTTGCGTTTTGCGACTTGAATTGCTTTTTTAAAGGCTTTTTCTGCTTCTTTAGAACCATCCACCGCGATTAAAATATTTGTATATGTATTATTCATAGTAAATTCCTCCCAATCATTTTTATTACCGTTTACAACTTTATTATAAAACAAATTTTGGTAATGCGCTTGCCAGAAACGTTACAGAATTTCGAAAACTCTGTTTTGATTCATTTTAGTTGTAATTGGTGCGAGAACTTGTTACATATGAACTATAGCAATTTAAAAGGGGGCCGTTTTGTGAGACACGCGCTCATTACAGCCGGTACGAAAGGTTTAGGAAAGCAAGTAACAGAAAAATTATTGGCTAAAGGCTATTCAGTAACAGTAACATATCATAGCGATATCACGGCTATGGAAAAGATGAAAGAAACATATAAAAATATGGAAGAGCGTCTACAATTCGTGCAAGCGGATGTCACGAAAAAGGAAGATTTACATAAAATAGTAGAAGAAGCGATAAGCCGTTTTGGCAAAATCGATTTCTTAATTAATAATGCTGGTCCATATGTATTTGAACGAAAAAAGTTAGTCGATTATGAAGAAGATGAATGGAATGAAATGATTCAGGGTAATTTAACAGCGGTGTTTCATTTGTTGAAACTTGTCGTTCCGATTATGAGAAAACAGAACTTTGGCCGTATTATTAATTACGGATTTCAAGGGGCGGATAGCGCACCGGGATGGATTTATCGTTCAGCTTTTGCCGCAGCAAAAGTAGGACTTGTTTCATTAACGAAAACAGTGGCTTACGAAGAAGCTGAATATGGTATTACTGCAAACATGGTATGTCCTGGTGATATTATTGGTGAAATGAAAGAAGCGACGATTCAAGAAGCACGTCAGTTGAAAGAACGTAACACACCAGTTGGTAGATCTGGAACAGGTGAAGATATTGCAAGAACGATTGCGTTTTTATGTGAGGACGATTCCGATATGATTACCGGTACAATTATTGAAGTGACTGGTGCAGTTGATGTTATTCATAGACATCGATAGAGAAAAATAAAGAGAAGTTTCGAATAATTGGACAGTTTATCCTTTATGCAAAGAGGTGCGGATAATACTGTCCTTTAATATAAAATTAAATCTATCGGAAAACTTGTATTATTTTTTGTCAAATATTGAGATATTATGTTAAAATATAAGAGCGTAGAAAGCGCTTTAAAAAATGATTCAGGGGTCATTTCATAACTCAAGGGGGAACTAATAATGCGTATCGGTATTCCAACAGAAATTAAAAACAATGAAAACCGCGTGGCAATGACGCCAGCGGGAGCAGTACATTTAGTACAAAATGGTCATGAAGTTTTTGTTCAAAAAGGAGCAGGTTTAGGATCTGGCTTTACGGATGAAGAATACGTACAAGCTGGTGCGAAACTTGTTGAAACTGCTGAAGAAGCATGGAATCAAGATATGGTTATGAAGGTAAAAGAGCCAGTAGCAAGTGAATACGGTTATTTCCGTGAAGGTTTAATTTTATTCACATACTTACACTTAGCTCCAGAACCAGAATTAACGAAAGCATTAATTGATAACAAAGTTGTATCAATTGCATACGAAACAGTACAATTAGACAATCGTTCATTACCATTACTTGCACCTATGAGTGAAGTAGCAGGTCGTATGTCTGCACAAATCGGTGCACAATTCCTTGAGAAAAACAAGGGTGGTAAAGGTATTTTACTTGCAGGCGTTCCAGGGGTAAAACGCGGCAAAGTAACAATTATCGGCGGTGGTCAAGCTGGTACAAACGCAGCGAAGATTGCAGTAGGTTTAGGTGCAGATGTAACAATCATCGACTTAAGTGCAGAACGTCTTCGTCAACTAGATGACATTTTCGGTAACCAAGTAAAAACGTTAATGTCTAATCCATACAACATCGCAGAAGCTGTAAAAGAATCTGATCTTGTTATTGGTGCAGTATTAATTCCAGGTGCAAAAGCGCCAAAACTTGTAACAGAAGAAATGATTCAATCAATGGAACCAGGTTCTGTCGTTGTAGATATCGCGATTGACCAAGGTGGTATTTTCGAAACAACTGACCGTATTACAACTCATGACAACCCAACTTACGAAAAACATGGCGTTGTTCATTATGCAGTTGCTAATATGCCAGGTGCGGTTCCACGTACATCAACTCTTGCATTAACAAATGTAACAGTACCATATGCAGTACAAATTGCGAACAAAGGCTACAAAGATGCTTGCTTAGGCAACACTGCATTACTAAAAGGTATTAACACATTAGATGGATACGTAACATTCGAAGCAGTTGCAGAAGCTCACGGTTTACAATACGCTGATGCGAAAGAGCTTCTTGAAAAAGCTCCTGCTTTATCATAATAGAAATACATGTAAGCCCCTCCTTTCGTAAGGAGGGGCTTTTTATTTGAGTTAATTATCTAGTTTCTTTACAATTTTCAATCCGAACATCATTGTAAAGAAAAGAATGCCGAACAAGTAATATAAGGCATACTCAACTCGTATCATCGAGTTTTTGTCAGTGATATATAAAATAAATAGTATCACAGAGCCGACTAAATGAGAGAGACCGAAAATTTGTGCCATAAGCTTTAAACTCATCTTCTCGATTCTTTCATCCATCTCAGGTAATGGATATTTCTCAGAAACGCTCTTTTTTTTCTTAAAGAATATTTTTTTCACTACTAATAGTATTAAATCTAAGAGTATGTATACACCAACGAATAGAAGGACAGAACTAATCTTTTCTTCGTCGTTACTATTGAAATAAAGTAATGATGATCCTAACAATAAAAGAGTAAGATGTGAAATGAACTTTTGATTAGAAGTATTTTTCATTCTTTTTCCTCCCCAGTTTTATCTAATTGAAATAAATCTTCTACTTTACAGTTGAAAAACTCACATAATTTCAATGCTAATTCTAAACTTGGGTTGTATTTGTTTTTTTCGATAGCGATGAGGGATTGTCTAGTGATTTGAACAGAGGAAGCTAATTGTTCTTGGGTGATGTCTCTAACGACGCGGAATTGTTTTACCCTATTTTTAATCAAATATACAAAGTCTCCTTTTTATAAATTTGTTACATTTATTATATCCATTTTTAGGTAATAAGTAAATGAAGCTTTACAAAAAGTAAACAAAACTTTACGTGAAATATAGCTTGTTATAATGTTATTTTTTGTGATAATTTGGAATTAAATGAAAAATGAAAGTCAAAAGAGGGGATTGGGTGGGGAGTAAAAAGAGGAAGAAAAAGCAGGCTAAGAGACAAAAGTATATAAAGAAAAAACAAGAACAGAACATACACATACCTATTTCAAAAAAGTAGTCCTTATGATAGAAAAAACATTTCGGTATATTTGTATGGTTCTGTATGTAATTTTGTGTATGTATTCATTTGGAGTGTTTTACAGTTTTGAGATAACTCCTAATATTATTGAGAGTATTTTAGAATTTCTCCTTGTTGCAATAGAATTAGTCTTATTTTTTATATTATTTGATACAGTATGGCCTAGTCATGAAAGTAAGAAAGATAAGCAAAGAAAAATGAGCAAAAAATCTTCATACGCTTCAAGCTCATCAAGTGGATTCGGTGATTACAGTAGCAATGATTGTAGCAGCTCAAGTGATGGTGGAGGAGATTGCGGAGGTGGTGGAGACTAAGTTGATTTCTCAGAAGAGCGACTAATGAAAGGATGAGACGAAAGATGGAAACTGTGAACTTAATAGAATTAACAAAGGACATTCAAGAGCAACATAAAAACTTCGTCGTTTCAAATGTAAATAGTCATTGCTTACGAATCGCTGTGTTTACTGGTGAATATGATTGGCACTATCATTCTAATTCAGATGAATTATTTATTGTGTTAGAGGGAGAATTACTTATTGATTTTGAAGATGGAGAAACAGCGGTATTAAAGCCGAATGATTCTATTTTAATTCCAGCATGTACGATTCATAGAACGAGAGCATTAAAGAGAACGGTAAATCTTTGTTTTGAACATATAGAGGCGGATACGATTAAAGTGGAGCAATTATGAAAAAATTATCTGTAGCTGAGTATAGAAAAATCCTTCCGATTTTAGAAAGCCATACAAAAACGACGACGTTTGCTTATGCGGTATGTGATCAAGTGATAGATGGTGATGTTTTTGTAAACGAGAAGTTAACAGCAGGACTAATTCGTACAGCGAATGGCATTTATTATTTATTTGGTCATACTGATGATCAAAATTACAACGAAGATTTATTTTCTTTTATAAAAAAGGCTATTGAAAAAACAGAGAAGAGATTTACATTGTTCTCTTCGAGTGACGAGTGGGAAATGATGATAGAAGAACGTTTTAGTCATGTACTTCGAAACATCCCGCGAATGAAGTTTCAAAGCGTAATCTTTGAAGAGAGAAAACGAAATTGTAACAAAAATACATATGAAGTGAAGCGTATTGATAGAAGATATATAGAACGAAGCAGTGAATTTACAGAAGAGTACTACAAAGAATATTGGGGATCAAAAGAAACATTTTTAAACGATGGTTTTGGATTTTGTATAGAACTAGAGGGAATGATTGTAGCGGAATGTGTTTCAATATTTAGTGGAAACGGATTTGCTGAAATTGATATTGTGACGCATAAAGCATATCAAGGGAAAGGGTTAGCTCAAGCTGTTGCGACGCGGTTCATTGAGCATTGCATGCAAAATGATATTACACCGTGCTGGGATTGTTATGTAGACAATACTTCTTCGCGAAAATTAGCTAGCAAATTAAGTTTTCATAATCCAATAGAATATAGATTATTTGTACAGAAGAAAACGGGGGAATAAAAATGAATGTGGAATTAACGAGATTTAAAGTGAAGCCTGGTAAAAGTCATCGTGTAGATGAATGGATGCAGCTTCTGAATGACAATATGAAAGAAGTACTTTTGACATTAAACGACGAAAAGATGTACGTTGAGACAATTTTCCGGGAAATAAGAGATGGAGAAGAGTACTTATATTGGTATTCTGTGCAAGGAGAAGGCGGGGCTCTTGTCGAAAATTCTCATCATGAAATTGATAAAAAGCATTTGGAATTTTGGTATGAATGTATTGATGAAGAAGCACCCTCTGTTGATATGAAAACAGAAGTCGTTATGATTCAAGATGTTGTGAAGGATGCGATGAAATAATAGATTGGTATTTTATAATCGTAAAATGGTCATCTGAGTGAGAGTTTTTGTTTCAAAAAATGATTTATATGTTACTAAAGTATATGTGAAGGGCGCATCAAAATAGATGTGCTTTTTATTATGATAAAAATGTAGAAAAGCTGTATTTGGATATCTTTAAGTGAAAATAAAAGTGGGATATTAAGAATCTTTTAGGATAAACTATAAAGAAATAAAAAACAGAAAACCAAAAGACCTACCAATATAAGGTGTAATTGTAACAGGTAAAACAGAGGATTTACAAAGTTTACAAGGAGCGCCATATATTAAAGTGGCTGTTAGAGGTGTAACAGTTGAGAAATATTAATTACAGTCTATTAATGTGAATAATCAGAAAATTTATGTTATACTATATGAAAAGGAGGTTTATATGAGGCAAATACATGGAGCAATTTATATTTACATAACAATGTTTTTCGTGGCGATATCTTATGGATTAGGGCACGTGTATTCGCATCCTATACTAACTTTTTTAAGCGGAGCATGTATGGCGTTTGCGCTTCTTGTCCACCTTTTCTCAGTTTGGATCGTGAAATTTCAATTAAATATTAGTGAAATAGAAGAAGGCACTTTTTAAGTGGCCTTCTTTTTTTAATAATATTTTGGAAGTTCTTGTAGCAATTTTTCAATTTTGCATTCGGTTTCTTCACATATAGACAGTGTGCGTAGTCGGAAAAACAAACTACGTAAGAAAGATTTTACATTTCCGTATAAGTACTCGTACGATTCAATATGTAATGTTTGTTTTTTGACGGGTAATTGAGCTACTAAGTCATGAAGGGCTAATAGGAGTACTTCTTCCTTTAGACCATTTTGTAGCATTGCCACAATCGGATAAACGAGACGCTCGTCTTCTTCATATTTGTAGTAAATAGAATGGACACAGACTTTGTTTAATAAAGTTTGTAATATTTCTTCGTAATATAAAGTTTCCAGTTTAGGACTACGAACAAGCGCTTCAAATGTATCGGAAGCATGAGCGATACTATGTGCCCAGCCGTGGTCTTGCACATATCCCCGGAAATCATGTTCGTTGTTCATATATAGAATTAGTTGATCTTTTACATTTGAAATATCAGTCCGTGATAAGAAATTATGATTTGTATCAGCATCAATAATGAGGGCAATTAATAATGTTGTAAATGCTCGCGTAAATACCGCATCTTCATCAGCCGAATGAATCTTATACAATAAATATTTTTCACTGATGCTTTCTAATAGTAGTTTCTGTAATTGCGTGTGTGAAAGGTATTCCTTTTTGATGAGATGATAAAAAGTAGAGTAAATAAGTTTGTCTCTTAAATAGCTATCAGTAACACCGATATGTTCAAGCATATTGGAACTTAAAGAATCAATGTTAACTTTGTTATCCAGCATGTAATTATTATTACGAATTTCTTCTAACTGTTGTTGTAACATATAAACCTCCTGTTTTAGAAAATTCTGTATTTTAATAGTATAATAGAAGGAAGAAATAGACAATAAATAAGTGCATTTGAATGGAGGGGCATGATGAAGAGAGCATTATTCTTTTTCATTAGTATTTTCTTTTTAGGAAGCTGCTCGATTTGGTATGTTACTTTTTCTAGCGAGAGCAAAAGTTGGACGGGACAATATAAAGGCCATATTAAGGATGACAGTGAAGATGGAATGTTTACATTTCAGTATAAGGGCGGAGATGGAAATACAGAATTTAAAAATTTAGAGATTGCTATTAATGGAGCCTTTAGCACAATGACACAAACGTCAGAAAATCATAAAGGAGCAAAGATTGAAATGAAGTCTTCTTGTGTAAGTTGTGTGCCTCTATCTAAAGATGAACCGATAGAGATTGTGATTAAATGGGATGATAAGTATGAAGAGAAGATGGTGTTAAAGCAGAAATAGTGTAGGATAAGGGGTTAGGAATGAATAGGCATATGAAAATTTCTATGTATATATTTTTAAGTGCATTTCTACTCGTAATATCAGCGTGTACTACAAAACAAGTAGCGGTAAAAGCAATAACTAAAGAAGGATATATTATATTAAGAAATGACACGGTGTTTTTTGTCGGTGATAAAACGTTTAAGACAAAAATAGAGTTGCAAAATTATATAGAACAAAAAATGAATCAAGATTATCCATCAGATATAGTCCTAATTTTTAAGGATAAAGATGCATATGATCAATTAAAAACAGGGGATAAAATAAAAGTATGGTCTTCTCAAATGCTTGAAAGCTATCCCGCAAAAATGATTGTAGAGAAGTTTGAAATAGTAGAGAAATAAAAAAGGCAGCACTCACGCTGCCTTTTTTATTATTTTACAAATTGTAATTCTTTCGGGAATTTCGTTAAAATTTCTGATCCGTCTTTTGTGATATAAATATCATCTTCAATACGAACGCCACCTACGTTTGGTACGTAAATACCTGGCTCGATTGTGAAGACCATACCTTCTTTTAATGGAGATTCGTTACCAGCTTTTACATCTGGATATTCGTGTACGCTAATTCCTAGTCCGTGACCAAGGCGGTGCGGGAAGAAGTCGCCGTAACCTGCATCTGCGATAACAGAACGAGCAGCGTTGTCGATTGCACCAAGTGTAACACCTGGTTTACATGCTTCAACTGCTTGTAGTTGTCCAGCAAGTACAGTGTTGTAAATACGAGTTTGTTCTTCAGAAATGTCGCCAAATGCCACTGTACGTGTAATGTCAGAGCAATAGCCGTCAATGATTACGCCTAAATCAAATAGTACGAAATCGCCGCGTTTCATTTTGTTTGCACCTGGAATACCGTGTGGAAGAGCAGAGTTTGCACCTGCTAATACCATCGTATCAAATGACATTTTATGTATGCCTTTTGTTTTTAATTCGTGTTCAATAATTGCTAATACTTCTAGTTCGCTACGATCTTCTTTAATTGCATTTACACCAACCTCAACAGCATAGTCTGCCATTTTAGCTGCTTCGCGTAAAATAGAAAGTTCTTTTTCGTCTTTAATTAAACGAAGTTCACGAACTTTTTCCTCAGCTGACGTGAAAGCTGCATTTGGGAATAATTTTGTTAATTCTTCGTAGCGCTCTACGTTTAAATGTTCTTTTTCAATTGCAACTGCATTTGCATTGATACCGCGGTCTTTAATTGCTTTTGCAATCATATCCCATGGTCTGTCAGTATCAGTAAATCCGATAATTTCATGTGCCCAGCCAGCGTTACGTGCTTGGCCTTCTTCCATTTTAGGGCAAATTAAAATAGGTTCTTTTTCTTGGAATACAAACATACCAAGAAGTCTTTCGTGTGGTTCACAGTGGAAGTTTGTCATGTAGAAGACGTTCGGTGTAGAAGTTAAGAACGCAGCTTCAACGTTTTTTTCTTTTAGCCATTGCATTAAATTTTCTAATCTAGCATTCATCGATTGGCACCCCCGAGATATTTAATTACAAATATAACTTTAACTCGGAAGAAAGCGTTATGACAAGTAAATCGATGTTAGAAAAGACAGGGAATTGAAAAATCATGTAGAATAAAAAGTGAGAATGTAATAAGGGGAGGAATGTAATAATGAAAGTATCTTATCACGGGCATTCAGTTGTAAAGATTGAAACGAATGGAAAAGTAATTTTAATTGATCCGTTTTTAACAGGAAATCCCAAAACAGATTTAAAGGCTGAAGATGTAAAAGTAGATGCGATTCTTTTATCACACGGTCATGGTGATCATGTTGGAGATACAGTAGAACTTGCGAAGAAAAATAATGCAGTTGTAGTGGCACCATTTGAACTAGCGACATTTTTAAGTTGGCAAGGTGTAAAAACACATCCGATGCATATTGGTGGTTCACATGAATTTGACTTCGGAAAAGTGAAGTTTACACAAGCATTCCACGGCTCTAGTTATATTGATGAAGAAAATAAGACGATTACATATACAGGTATGCCAGCGGGTATTTTATTTACAGCAGAAGAGAAGACTTTGTACCATGCAGGGGATACTGCTCTATTCTCTGATATGAAATTAATTGGGGAATTAAATAACATTGATGTAGCATTTTTACCAATTGGTGATAATTTCACAATGGGACCAGAAGATGCTGTTTTAGCAGCAAAATGGGTTCAGGCGAAAACTGTTGTACCGATGCATTACAATACGTTCCCGGTTATTGAACAAGATCCATATCAATTTGTAGAAAAGCTACAAAATTGTACAGGGAAAGTATTAGAAGCTGGAGAAAGTATTACACTATAGAAAAGAAACCCTTCATTTGAAAAGACAAGTGAAGGGTTTTTTACGTGTGTAGGACAGCTTGTAAAGGTTGTACTTGTTTTGATGATTCTTTTCTTTTTGGAAGTGGCTGTTCAGGTGTTTCATTCAATTCCATTGCAACTTTTTTCCCGTCTACGAAAGCTAACAATACAGCACCTACAACTTCTAATAATTTTTTCATCATGTATCCGCTCCTTTGTTTCATTTCTTGTCTTCATTGTATATGGAAGTGGCTGGACAAACTATCGAACGAGATGACAATACCATTACATTGTTGTAATAGAAGAAGTGGTGTAATGTAAGGTGTATTTTGTTATAAAAAAAATAGTACAGATATACAAAGAGAGAGTGTAACAGTTTTGAAAATATAGTATACTGAAAATACAACACATGAAGAATTTAGGGAAAAGAAAGTATGGTGAAACCATTTGGCTACCAAGCATAACCAAATTTTAGAACATATTAATAGCCTGCCAGTAGGGCATAAAATTTCTGTAAGGCAAATTGCAAAAGATTTGAGTGTAAGTGAAGGTACAGCTTATCGTGCAATTAAAGATGCAGAAAATAAAGGGTATGTTAGTACGATTGAACGTGTCGGAACAATTCGAATTGAACAAAAGAAGAAAGAAAATATTGAAAAGCTGACATATGCAGAAGTCGTTAACATTGTCGATGGTCAAGTACTTGGAGGCAGAGAAGGACTACATAAAACGTTAAATAAATTCGTAATCGGAGCAATGAAATTAGAAGCGATGATGCGCTATACAGAAGCTGGAAACTTACTTATTGTCGGTAATCGTACGAACGCACATCAATTAGCGTTAGAAACCGGAGCTGCGGTGTTAATTACGGGCGGATTTGATACGGAAGATCATGTGAAGAAATTAGCAGATGAATTAAAACTGCCGATTATTTCAAGTAGTTACGATACATTTACAGTTGCAACGTTAATTAACCGTGCGATTTACGATCAGCTTATTAAGAAAGAAATTGTACTCGTTGAAGATATTTTAACGCCAATTGAAGAAACGTTATATTTAAAGCCAGATGATACAGTGCAGCAATGGCATGCGTATAACGAAGAGACGATGCACGGAAGATATCCGATTGTTGATGAAAATAAAAAAGTGTTAGGTATTGTAACTTCAAAAGATATGATCGGTGTAGCGAAAGAAACACCAATTGATAAAGTGATGACAAAGCATCCGATTACGGTAAATGGAAAAATGTCTGTCGCAGCTGCGGCGCGTATGATGGTGTGGGAAGGTATTGAGTTACTTCCAGTTGTTGATGAAGGAAATAAGTTGCAAGGTATTATTAGCCGTCAAGATGTACTTCAGGCGTTGCAAATGATTCAGCGTCAACCGCAAGTCGGTGAAACAATCGATGATATTGTAACGAATCAATTTATGACGCCGAAAGAAGCGAAAAATGAGCATCTATATCAATTTTCAGTGACACCGCAAATGACGAATTCAATCGGAACGCTATCTTACGGTGTATTCGCAACGATTGTGACAGAAGCAACGAATCGCGTTATTCGTGCGCAAAAGAAGAGCGATTTAATTGTTGAGAACTTAACAATTTATTTCGTAAAACCAGTTCAAATTGACAATGTTGTATCGGTTCATCCGAAAGTATTAGAAATAGGACGTAAATTTGGTAAGGTTGATGTAGAAGTACATCATGAAGGTAATGTTGTTGGGAAAGCATTACTTATGGTGCAATTGATCGATAAATAAAAAGATGGAGCAAGCCGCTTTGGTTTGTTCCATTTTTTTTAAGAAGGTATAGTAGAGCTTTTTAAAATTTAGTTATCAACTGAATCTATTATGTTTTGAATTGCAAAAGAAAAAGGTAAATTACGTTCTGTTTCATACTTATAAATAGAAGCGTGCAATCATTTGAAGATGCTTGAACAATAATTGTGGAGGTGTCGAATGGGAGTAATAATTCTCTTTTTAGGGGTAGTATTTGCAATAACTTTTCATGTGTTAACACATCGAAGAATGGATATAAAGAAAAAGAAATTGTATGTAGTAAGTTTGATTTTCGCTATTGTTTGTTCCTTTATCTCTACAGCTGGAGAAAATAAGGGCGATTTTCTATACTTTGGTGTACCAGCTGAAACATTTGTTTATTATGGTGGATGGGAAATATCTTTTAATCCATTAGGCTTTTTCTTTAACTTTATTTTGTTTTATTGGATTTTGAAGCTGTTATTTAAGCTGCGTAAGAGTTTGGGTAGTGAAGTGCAAAAATAGCAGTATATGTTGGAGACTTTAGCTAATCTATATCAGGTTAGAGAATTGGTTGTTAGTCGATAGAAAAGCTTACACTACTAATTATTAAAGGGAAACTATGCTGCACTATATGTACTAGGGGGGAGAAGAATGGATTTTCACATTAAAGAGCAGTTATGTAAGCAATATAATTTAAATAGTCTTATGAAAGTTTCATTGTTGCATGGGGGAGAAAATCAAACATATATGTTCGAATCGGACAAAAATAAATTTGTAGTTAGGCAGTATAGAGAAGGACGTTATACAGCCGAGCAAATAGAAGCTGAAATACATTGGTTAATAGCGATACAAAAACAAATGTTAGTACCAGAAGTAGTTGTAAATAAAGATGGTGACTGGATCACACCTGTTATGAAAGATGAGGGAAGTATCCAGTATTTTGTTGTCTTTAGGTTTATAAATGGAAGTGAAATTATAGAACCAAAGGATAAAGATTATGAAAAACTTGGATCACTCATGCGAATGTTTCATGAAAAAGCAAATGGAGTACTTAAAAGTGTGCCGCAAACTTGGAGGGGTTATGAAAGACCTATATATAGCGAGAAAAAGATGATTCATGAGCCTTTACAATGTTTATTACATGCTTCTTTTTTATCTTATGAGGATAAAAATAAATGCTTGAGAATTGCAGAAAGAATACAAGAACTTACAAACTCAATTCAATTGGGAGAAAAACAATTTGTTCACGGAGATATGCATTTTGGAAATATTCTTGTAGACAAAGAGGATTGGTATTTACTCGATTTTGATGAATGTGGATTTGGGTATAAAGAGTTTGATATTGGTGTTCCTAGATTGCATTTAATTGCTTCTGGACAGTTAGAAGAGGCATGGGGGAACTTCATGATGGGATATGGGGGAAATATTTCGGAAGCAGCCATTCGACTTGGAACTGCTTTAAGAATCTTTTATATGGCAGGGAAAATACCATTAAGACTTGATATTGAACCTATTAAAAAGAATCCTGATTATTTCATTCGCCGATATATTCAGTATGCGGAAGAGGAGTTATACAGTAAGACAATTGTCTGATAAAAAAACAGAATATTAATTCATTTGGATTCTAGACTATGTTATAATTTAATTGTAAGAAAATGGATTTCTGAAAGGTGGTATGCATGATGTCATCGACAGTACTCTTTTTTGGTAGTATCGCACTATTTTACTTCCTTGTGATGATACCGATTCAATATTTATACTTACAAGGTTTACATGAAAAAAAGAAAAAAACAGGATTATCTCAGCGAGAGCTATATGAAAAAATGTCTTTTGGGGAAGAACAGTTACATCTCCATGTGCAAGGCAATCCATTCAATATTCCTTCTGCGTTTGTCGCATATATGATTTTGAAAGTTAGAGGACGTAAAAAAGCATCACAATGTTGATGCTTTTTTACGTTGCTTCATAGACTTCGGCTTCTTCAACTGCTAATGGTAAGAAATGTTTGTATTGGCGAAATCCATTAAATACACTTGCACTGCCAAATAGAACGAATAAGATACCAACGATAATACGAGCGGTTGAAAGTTCTAAAAAGAATTGGTTTATCCCGAAGAATAAGACGAATGAACCGAGTGCCATTGCGGATTTTCCTGAGAGCCAACCTTTCTCCATTGGGCGGTTTGTACGAAAGTATTTTGTTTTGTAGAAGAGGTACAACATAAATGAGACGATAATACAGAAGACTAATACTGGCATCATGCACACTCCCATCGCTTTATGAAAAAATAGTAGAGAAAAAAGAAATATCTAAACTTTCTAATTTTTATTATAAAGCAATTGTTCGCATGTATGAAATACTTTCCGTTATAATGGAGGATAAAGTGAGACTTTCATTAGTGTGGGGATGTGTCCGTGCTAATGATTAGCCCACATTCATTGGGCTTTTACTGCACGTTAAAGTGAAGAAGTTGAATAAAAAGGAGATTATACATATGCATGAGCAAATTTTAGGAGCAATTAAAGAGTTTGATACAATTATTATTCATCGTCATGTGCGTCCGGATCCAGATGCGTTAGGTTCACAGGGCGGTCTTAGTACAATTCTACAAGAATCGTTTCCAGAGAAAAATATTTATACGGTTGGGTACAATGAACCGTCATTAGCATATTTACGAGTAATGGATGATATTGAAGATAGTGTATACGAAAATGCGCTCGTTATCGTTTGTGATACAGCAAACCAAGAACGTGTTGACGATCAACGCTATACAAAAGGGAAGATGTTAATCAAAATTGATCATCATCCAAATGAAGATCCATACGGAGACATTACGTGGGTAGATACGACAGCAAGTTCTACAAGTGAAATGATTTATGAGTTTTATAATTATGGAAAAGATAAAGGATTAAAAATAACAAAAGAAGCAGCTCGTCTTATTTTAGCGGGTATTGTTGGGGATACAGGTCGTTTCTTATTCCCGAATACAACAGCAAAAACACTTCGTTACGTAAGTGAGCTTGTTGACATGGGTGTGAAATTCACAGATTTATACAATGAAATGTATAAGACAAAAGAAAAAATCGCTCGTTTAAACGGTTATATTTTACAAAACTTTACGATGGTAGAAGAAGGAGCAGCTTACATTAAATTAACGAAAGAAGTATTAGAAGAATTTGATGTACTTCCTTCTGAGGCATCCGGCGTTGTTGGAGCACTTGGTAATATTGATGGATTAAAGGCATGGGTTCTATTTTTAGAGGAAGACGATGTGATTCGTGTTCGCCTTCGTTCAAAAGGACCAGTTATAAATAAATTAGCAATGCAATATAACGGCGGAGGACATCCGATGGCTTCTGGTGCAAAAGCATCTTCTTGGGAAGAAGCGGATCGTCTATTTGCTGATTTACGTGAGATTTGTAAATAAGAAATTATATGTTAGAACGAAAAGAAGGAGTGGCGCTAAACCCCTCCTTCTTTATTTTTCTTTCTCTATCGTAATGCTAATTTCAAGCACGGTATCGAAAGATATTGTATCGACTTTAAAACGGTATAGCCGATCGTAATGTTTGTACGTTTTGTTTTCGATTACCTTTTTGAGTAGGTCTTTATTTTTTGCGATACTTTGTATGTTTTTCGTTAAAAGATGCTGGAGGTCATTATGGATAGAAGTAGTCATGTTTTCAATTGTAAGGTTGTCTAAATCGTATTTTTCTCGATTTATAAGTTTTATTTTAATCTCTTGAATGGTTAAGAGCCGTTTATTTTCAGTATTTAATTTTTCTTGATCTTCGAGAAGGACGTGGAGTTTTGCTTCTTGTTTTTCTATAATTTCTCTTTGTTCTGCTATTTTACTAGCTTGTTCTTCTTGAAAAACACCGTATATGTACAAAAAAATAAACCAGCTCAATACACCCCCAACAGCAGCCCCAGCTAAAACTAAATACCATCTTTTTGCTGTATTGGCACTTGGTACTCTCATACATGCTCCTGCGTTAGCCATTTAATAATAATAAGACCAGTTTGCATACCACCTGTTGCGAAAAAAATAAGGAGAATTTGTTTTACGATATCTTTCATATCCCCGCCAAAGAAACTTCTTTCAAAACTATAAAAAGTATCAAATGTTCCGCCGATCGCTGCAACGAGTGCCCAAATTCTTAAATTTTGGGCGAATTGATTAATGTAAGTGAGAGTTGGTTTTCCGATAAGAAATGCACCAAATCCACCAATTAATGAACCACCAAGTATAACCCCAAAGGCAATAAAATAACTAATAATAAGCAGAGAGAAAAAAGTGTGTTCTCTTACATCCATCGTCATTCCCCTTTCTTCTTCATATATATGGACAAAGTATAAGAAGTATGTTTTGATTTCCTCTTTCCTCTTCACCTATAATAAAAGTAGTCAAATAGGTAAAGAGAGGGTACAACAGTGAAGTTTGTGCATTTACAATGTCAAACCGTTTTTAGTTTATTAAAAAGTGCTTGTAAAATTGATGAACTTGTAGTTAGGGCGAAAGAGCTCGGTTATTCATCGCTAGCTATTACGGATGAAAATGTTATGTATGGCGTTATTCCGTTTTATAAAGCATGTAAGAAACATGGTATACAGCCTATCATCGGCTTAACAGCTTCTATTTTTAGTGAAGAAGAAGAAAAGTCTTATCCACTTGTCTTACTTGCTGAAAATGAAATAGGTTATCAAAATTTATTAAAGATTTCTAGTAGCATTATGACGAAGTCAAAAGAAGGTATTCCTAAGAAATGGCTTGCACATTATGCGAAAGGATTAATTGCTATTTCACCAGGTAAAGATGGGGAAATCGAACAATTATTATTAGAAGACAAAGAGAGTCAAGCTGAAGAAGTAGCTCGTATGTATCAAAATATGTTCGGCAGTTTTTATATGAGTTTACAGCATCATGCGATTCAAGATGAACTGCTTCTGCAAGAAAAATTACCTGCATTTATGAATAGGATAAATATTCCGGTTGTAGCGACGAACGATGTACGCTACATCAATCAAAGTGACGCACTTGTTCATGAATGTTTATTATCTGTTGAAAGTGGAACGAAAATGACGGATCCTGATAGGCCGAGGCTGAAAACAGATCAATATTATTTAAAATCATCAGATGAAATGGAAGCCCTATTTTCTCACGTAGAAGAAGCGATTTATAACACAGTAGAAATTGCAGAACGTTGTAGAGTAGAAATACCGTTTCATGTAAATCAATTACCGAAATTCCCTGTTCCATCTAACGAGACGAATGATATGTATTTGCGCCGCGTTTGTGAAGAAGGATTACAAAAACGTTATGGTACGCCGAAAGAAGTACATATAAAGCGTTTGAATCATGAATTAAACGTGATTTCTAGCATGGGGTTTAGTGATTATTTCCTCATTGTCTGGGATTTTATGAAGTACGCGCATGAAAATCATATTTTAACAGGACCAGGTCGTGGATCAGCGGCTGGCTCACTCGTTTCTTACGTATTAGAAATTACAGATATTGATCCAATTGAATACGATCTATTATTTGAAAGGTTTTTAAACCCAGAGCGTGTGACACTTCCAGATATTGATATTGATTTTCCGGATATAAGACGTGATGAGATGATTCGATATGTGAAGGATAAATATGGTCAGCTTCGTGTTGCGCAAATTGTAACGTTTGGGACGCTTGCAGCGAAAGCGGCAATTAGAGATATTGCGCGTGTAATGGGTCTTCCGCCGCGAGATATCGACATATTCTCAAAACTTATCCCATCAAAGCTTGGTATAACGTTAAAAGATGCATATGAGGAATCGCAATCACTCCGTGAATTTATACAAGGGAATCTTCTGCATGAACGTGTGTTTGAAATTGCAAAACGTGTAGAAGGCTTACCGCGTCATACGTCTATTCATGCAGCTGGCGTTATTATGAGCCAAGAGCCATTAACCGGAAGTGTTGCAATTCAAGAAGGGCATAACGATGTGTATGTTACGCAATACCCAGCTGATGCATTAGAAGAACTTGGGTTGCTCAAGATGGACTTTTTAGGATTACGTAATTTAACGTTACTTGAAAATATTATAAAGTTTATCGTGCAAAAAACAGGAAAAGAAATTGATATAAGAAATTTACCACTTCAAGATGAAAAGACATTCCAATTGTTAGGTAGAGGGGATACAACAGGTGTATTCCAGCTTGAATCAGGTGGTATGCGAAATGTACTTCGCGGGTTAAAGCCGAATGAATTTGAAGATATTGTTGCTGTTAACTCGTTATATAGACCAGGACCGATGGAACAAATTCCAACCTTTATTGAATCAAAACACGGAAAAAGACAAATTGAATATTTACATCCGGACTTAAAGCCGATTTTAGAAAGAACATACGGTGTAATTGTATACCAAGAACAAATTATGCAAATCGCGTCGAAGTTGGCGGGTTTCTCGCTCGGAGAAGCCGATTTATTACGCCGTGCAGTGAGTAAAAAAAATCGTGATATTTTAGATCAGGAACGTAAGCATTTTGTGCAAGGGTGTTTACAAAATGGTTATGACGAGACATCTGCAGAGAAAATTTATGATTTAATTGTAAGATTTGCAAATTACGGCTTTAACCGAAGTCACGCTGTAGCCTACAGTATGATTGGATATCAGCTTGCTTACTTAAAAGCGAATTATACGCTGGAATTTATGACGGCACTATTATCGAGTGCAATTGGAAATGAAGATAAGATTGTGCAGTATATACGCGAAACGAAGCGAAAAGGTTTTCATGTTTTGCCGCCGTCTCTTCAGAGAAGTGGTTACAATTTCCAAATAGAAGGAAATGCAATACGTTACAGCTTACTTTCCATTCGAAACATCGGAATGGCTACAGTGACAGCATTAATCGAAGAACGAGAGAAAAAAATGTTTGAAGATTTATTTGAATTTTGTCTGCGCATGCCATCAAAGTTTGTAACAGAGCGAAATTTAGAGGCGTTCGTCTGGTCTGGGTGTTTTGACGATTTCGGTGTTTCGAGAACGAATTTATGGAAAAGTCTTAAAGGAGCGTTAGAGTATGCCAATCTTGCACGTGATTTAGGAGATGCTGTTCCGAAATCAAAATACGTACAAGGAGAAGAGCTCTCTTTTATTGAACAGTTAAATAAAGAGAAGGAAGTACTAGGTTTTTATTTATCAAGCTATCCGACAGCGCAGTATGTGAAGTTAGCGAAAGAATTAGAAATTCCAACTCTCGCTCAGGCGATGCGACATAAGAAAAAAGTACAAAGAGCTATCGTGTACATAACAAGCGTGAGAGTGATTCGTACGAAAAAGTTGCAAAAGATGGCATTTATTACATTTTGTGATCAAAATGATGAAATGGAAGCAGTTCTTTTCCCCGAAACGTATATACATTTCTCAGATAAGTTACAAGAAGGAGCAATTGTTTTAGTTGACGGCATGATTGAGCTTAGAAATCATAAGCTGCAATGGATTGTAAATGGACTATATCCGTTAGAAGAAATGGATGTGTATGAAGAAAAGAAAGATGCGTCTGTTTATGTGAAATTGCCATCTCAATATGAGAAAAAGCTTTTAAATCAGGTTACTAAAATATTGTTTGACTATTCGGGTTTTGCGAAAGTACTAATTTATTATGAAAAGGAACATAAAATGGTACAATTATCACGAAGTTTATCGATTCATCCAAGTGAAGAATGTTTAGGAGCACTTCGTGAAATTGTCGGGGAAGAAAATGTGGTTGTGAAAATATAATGGACAATTTCCCTACACTTCGATTATTATAGTAGTAGTGTTCGTGGTCAGACCACTTGGAGAAATTGATATCAGCAAGAATAATTTGAGGAGAGTGGATAGTTTGTCAACACTTCGTGAAGAAGCACTTCATATGCATAAAGTGCATCAAGGAAAATTAGAAACTGTATCAAAAGTAAAAGTAGAAAATGCAAAAGATTTAAGTCTTGCATATTCTCCAGGGGTTGCAGAACCTTGTAAAGAAATTTATGACGATAAAAGTAAGGTATATGAATATACAATGAAGGGAAATATGGTAGCAGTTGTGACAGATGGAACGGCTGTACTTGGTCTTGGTAACATCGGACCTGAAGCATCTCTTCCAGTAATGGAAGGTAAAGCTGTATTATTCAAGAGCTTTGCTGGTGTAGATGCATTCCCAATTGCCTTAAATACAAACGATGTAGATAAAATTGTTGAAACTGTAAAATTAATGGAGCCAACTTTTGGCGGCGTTAACTTAGAGGATATCGCAGCACCAAACTGCTTCATTATTGAAGAACGTTTGAAAAAAGAAACAAATATTCCTATCTTCCATGATGATCAACACGGAACAGCTATCGTAACAGTAGCGGGTCTTGTGAACGCGCTAAAACTAGTTGGAAAGAAAATGTCTGACATTAAAGTTGTCGCAAATGGCGCAGGTGCAGCAGGTATTGCAATTATTAAACTTTTATATCGCTATGGCGTACGCGACATTATTATGTGTGACCGTAAAGGGGCAATCTATGATGGTCGTCCTACAGGTATGAATCCGGTGAAGGATGAAGTGGCAAAATATACAAATAAGAATCGTATCGAAGGTTCTTTAGCTGATGTTGTACAAGGTGCGGACGTATTCATTGGTGTATCTGCAGAAGGTGCATTAACAGAAGAGATGGTTCGTACAATGAATGACGATGCAATTATTTTTGCAATGGCGAATCCAGTTCCAGAAATTATGCCAGAATTGGCAAAAGCAGCGGGCGCAGCTGTTGTTGGAACGGGTCGTTCTGACTTCGCAAACCAAGTAAATAATGTACTAGCGTTCCCTGGTATTTTCCGCGGTGCACTTGACGTACATGCGACACAAATTAACGAAGAAATGAAGATGGCAGCTGTACAAGCTATTGCTGAGCTTGTAGCAGAAGATGAGTTAAATGCAGACTATATCATTCCAGCACCGTTTGACGCGCGTGTAGCGCCTCAAGTAGCAGCTTACGTTGCAAAAGCTGCAATGGAGACAGGAGTAGCTCGCCGTCAAGTAGATCCAAATGAAGTTGCTGAGAAAACAAAACAATTAGCGCTGATTGGTAAAGAATAAGCGAGGAATTTCCATTGACATCATCAAATACAAAAGTATATCTCGAAATTGTAAAAAAAATCCGTTCCATTATGGAAGAGGATGGATTGGTAGCAGGGGATCGTTTGCCGTCTGAGCGTGAGTTAAGTTCACGTTTAAACGTAGGACGTTCCTCTGTAAGAGAAGCGTTGCGTGCTTTAGAACTTGTAGGATTAATTGAAACGAGACGTGGTGAAGGGACGTTTATTCGAAACTTTTACGATAACGGTCTTGTACAATTGATTGCTCCGTTCTTGCTGCAAGATGAGAAAACAATTCGTGATTTATTACAAACAAAACGATTGCTTGAGAAAGATATGATTCGAATTGTATGTAATTTACCGAAAGAAATGTTTTCTAAAGTGCTAAGTAAATTACATCAAGTGCTTGAAGGAAATGAAAACTCAGTTCCAATGCTTCACCAAACGTTCTTTAAAACACTTATTGAACAAGTCGATAATTATTTACTATATCGCATTTGGATGATCGTAAATGATTACGTATCAACGCTTTCTTGTAAAGTTTCAGGAGATTCTATCGATATGTATAGAAAGCTTTACGCTATTTTGGAAGAAAAACAAGAAAATGATGCACTAAAAATTTACGATGAATTAGTAGAGAATATACAGTTTCACTCGTAATGTATAAAATTTGTCGAAATGACCATGACACGTTATGACAAACATTCTATCGCGTAGCGGTTAAAGTTAAACGTAAAGAGTGAGGTTATTAGACAGATTGAGAAGATAAGGCTAACATCAAACTTTGGTGTTAGCCCAATTTTCTTCTTACGCTAACCTTAGCTCTCAACGAAGGGGGTCAAATTGTGCTAAGAGATTTATTCGTGAAAAAGAAAAAGTACGCTGCAATACCTTCAGAACAAGTACGAAAAGATGTACCAGACGGCGTTATGACAAAATGTCCGAAATGTAAAAAAATCATGTATACGAAAGAGCTTCTAAAAAATTTAAAAGTATGTGTGAATTGTGGATATCATCATCCTATGAATGCATGGGAACGTCTTGATAGTATATTGGACGAAGGGTCATTCCGTGAGTATGACAAAGAAATGGTTTCATTAAATCCACTCGAGTTTCCAGATTATGAAGAGAAACTAGAGAGCGATCGTAAGAAGACTGACTTGAACGAAGCGGTTGTAACTGGTGAAGGAACAATTGATGACATGCTTGTTGTTGTTGCAGTAATGGATTCTCGTTTTCGAATGGGGAGCATGGGCTCTGTTGTAGGAGAAAAAATTGCCCGTGCGGTTGAAAAGGCATACGACTTACAAGTTCCATTTATTATCTTTACTGCTTCGGGTGGTGCCCGTATGCAAGAAGGGATATTAAGTTTAATGCAAATGGCAAAAACAAGCGTAGCTTTGAAAAAGCATAGTAATGCAGGAGGATTATTTATTTCTGTTATGACTCACCCAACGACGGGCGGGGTTTCAGCGAGTTTCGCTTCACTTGGTGATTATAATCTTGCAGAACCAGGGGCGCTGATCGGATTTGCTGGTAGACGTGTAATTGAACAAACGGTGCGTGAGAAACTACCGGAAGATTTCCAAACGGCAGAATTCTTACTAGAACATGGTCAATTAGATGCGGTGGTACATCGTGATGATATGAGAGAATCGCTTCGTAAGATTTTAGAAGTTCATCAAGGAGGGGAAATGGCTGTATGGCAGAGCTAGAATTTGAGAAACCAGTTGTTGAGCTAAGAAATAAGATTCGTGAACTGAAAGACTATACGAAAAACAGCCAGATGGACTTCAGTGAGGAGATTCGTATTTTGGAAGACAAGCTAGAAAATTTAGAGGAAGATATATACGGCAATATGAAAGTATGGGACCGTGTTCAAATTGCTCGTCATGCAGAACGACCGACAACGCTCGATTATATTGAGCACTTATTTACTGATTTTTTTGAATGTCATGGAGATCGTCTATTTGGCGATGATGCAGCGATTGTCGGCGGCATTGCGAAGTATAAAGGGATGCCTGTAACTGTAATCGGGCATCAACGCGGAAAAGATACGAAAGAAAATATTCGCCGTAATTTTGGGATGCCTCACCCAGAAGGATATCGAAAAGCATTGCGTTTAATGAAGCAGGCGGAAAAGTTCAATCGTCCAATTATTTGTTTTATTGATACGAAAGGAGCTTATCCTGGTAAAGCTGCTGAAGAACGTGGTCAAAGTGAAGCGATCGCCCGCAATTTATTTGAAATGGCAGGCTTAACGGTGCCTGTTATTTGTATCGTTATCGGCGAAGGTGGTAGCGGTGGTGCACTAGGTCTTGGAGTAGGAGATTACATTCATATGCTAGAAAATTCCACTTATTCTGTTATTACACCAGAGGGTGCAGCGGCAATTCTTTGGAAAGATGCAGGAAAAGCAAAGGAAGCTGCAGAGGCGATGAGAATTACAGCAGCAGATTTGAAAGAATTAGGTGTAATTGACGAAATTATTCCAGAGACAAAAGGTGGAGCACACCGTAATATTTTGAAACAGTCAGAAAATATAGATTTAATGATTAGAAAAACTTTTGAACAATTAAACGGAATTTCGAAAGATGAATTACTCGAAAAACGTTATGAAAAATATATGAAAATTGGGCAAGTTTCGTTTTCAAACGCTTCCATTTGGATAAAATAAGAAAAGCGTGCGTTCCACTTCGCGAATGCACGTTTTTATTATGAAAAGACACATCTTCTCCATTGTATTTTTATATTTTTTCGTGTTATTTTATTATAAGGCAAATAATCTTTATGAGGTGAGTACAAATGAAACGTATTGGTGTATTAACAAGTGGTGGAGATTCACCTGGTATGAATGCTGCCATTCGTGCAGTTGTTCGTAAAGCGATTTTCCATGATATTGAAGTATATGGTATTTACCATGGATACGCTGGATTAATTTCTGGTCACATTGAAAAATTAGAACTAGGTTCTGTTGGCGATATTATCCACCGCGGTGGTACGAAATTATATACAGCAAGATGTCCTGAGTTTAAAGACCCAGAAGTACGACTAAAAGGTATCGAGCAATTAAAGAAACACGGTATCGAAGGACTTGTTGTTATTGGTGGAGATGGTTCTTACCAAGGCGCTAAAAAATTAACTGAACAAGGATTCCCATGTGTTGGTGTACCAGGTACAATCGACAATGATATCCCTGGAACAGACTTTACAATTGGTTTCGATACAGCTTTAAATACTGTTATTGATGCAATTGATAAAATTCGTGACACAGCTACATCTCATGAACGTACATATGTTATCGAAGTAATGGGACGTCACGCTGGTGATATCGCATTATGGGCTGGTTTAGCTGATGGTGCGGAGACAATCTTAATTCCAGAAGAAGAGTATGACATGGATGAGGTTATCGCTCGTCTGAAACGCGGTAGTGAACGTGGTAAAAAACATAGTATTATCGTTGTAGCTGAAGGTGTTGGAAGTGCAATTGACTTCGGTAAGCACATTGAAGAAGCAACAAACTTTGATACTCGTGTAACTGTATTAGGTCACGTACAACGTGGTGGATCACCAAGTGCACAAGACCGTGTATTAGCAAGTCGTCTTGGTGCAAGAGCAGTTGAATTGTTAATTGCTGGTAAAGGTGGACGTTGTGTAGGTATTCAAAATAATAAACTTGTTGATCATGACATTATCGAAGCGTTAGCTCAAAAACATACAATCGATAAAGATATGTGTCAATTATCTAAAGAATTATCCATCTAATCGGCGTAATGTCGGATATTTGGGAACGGTTTCATAATTTTCGGAGGTGCAATATGCGTAAAACTAAAATTGTATGTACTATAGGTCCTGCTAGTGAAAGTATTGAAAAATTAGAGCAATTAATCGAAGCAGGTATGAACGTTGCTCGTTTAAACTTCTCTCATGGTAGCCATGAAGAGCACGGCGCTCGTATTAAAAACATTCGTGAAGCTTCAAAGAAAACTGGTAAAACAGTTGGTATCTTACTTGATACAAAAGGTCCAGAAATCCGTACTCACGACTTCGTAGACGGACAAGCTGAGCTTGTAACAGGTGCAGAAGTAGTTATTTCTACTGAGCAAGTATTAGGTACTGCAGAGAAGTTCTCTGTATCTTATGCTGGTCTTTATGACGATGTAAACCCAGGTTCTCGTATTCTAATCGATGACGGTCTTATCGAGCTAGAAGTAATCGAAAAAGCTGACGGAAACATCCGTACAAAAGTTCTTAACAGCGGAACTGTAAAAAATAAAAAAGGTGTTAACGTACCAAACGTAAGCATTAAGCTTCCTGGTATCACTGAAAAAGACGTAAAAGATATCATCTTCGGTATCGAGCAAAAAGTTGATTTCATCGCAGCTTCATTCGTACGTAAAGCAGCTGACGTATTAGAAATCCGTGAATTACTAGAAGAGCATAACGCTCAATACATCCAAATCGTACCAAAAATCGAAAACCAAGAGGGTATCGACAACATCGATTCAATCTTAGAGGTTTCTGACGGTTTAATGGTAGCTCGTGGTGATATGGGTGTAGAAATTCCACCAGAAGAAGTACCATTAGTACAAAAACGTCTAATCAAAAAATGTAACGTGTTAGGTAAACCAGTTATTACTGCAACACAAATGTTAGATTCTATGCAACGTAACCCACGTCCAACTCGTGCGGAAGCAAGTGACGTAGCTAACGCAATCTTCGATGGTACAGACGCAATCATGCTTTCAGGTGAAACAGCTGCTGGACAATACCCAGTAGAAGCAGTAACAATGATGGCTAACATTGCAGTACGTGTTGAAAAATCATTACAATATGAAGATATGTTCAAAAAACGTATTAAAGAGTTCACTCCAACAATTACAGATGCAATTAGCCAATCTGTTGCGCATACAGCACTTGCTCTTGATGTAGCTGCAATCGTAGCTCCAACAGAAAGTGGATATACTGCGAAAATGATCTCTAAATACCGTCCAAAATCTCCAATCGTAGCTGTAACATCTGACGAGCAAGTAGGACGTCGTCTTGCACTTGTTTGGGGTGTACAAGCATTTATGGCTGAGAAGCGTGCAGCTTCTACTGACGAAATGTTAGATACAGCGATTCAAACAGGTATGGATGCAGGTCTAATCGGACTTGGAGACACTGTAGTAATCACTGCTGGTGTTCCAGTTGCTGAAACTGGTACAACAAACTTAATGAAAATCCACGTTGTTGGTGAAGAGGTTGCTAAAGGACAAGGAATCGGTCGTAAAGCTGCAAAAGGTAAAGTAGTTGTAGCGAAAACAGCTGCTGAAGCTGTAGCAAACGTAAACGAAGGTGATATCCTTGTTACAACAAGCACTGATAAAGATATGATTCCTGCAATTGAAAAAGCTGCTGCTCTAGTTGTAGAAGAAGGCGGCCTAACAAGCCATGCGGCTGTTGTAGGTGTATCAATCGGTATTCCTGTTATCGTTGGTGTAAACGGCGTAACAGCAACTTTAAAAAATGGCCAAGAAGTAACAGTTGATGCAGCACGCGGAATTGTTTATAATGGACATGCGGAAGTGCTATAAGTAATACGGAGAGAAGGATCGGAGTCCTTCTCTTTTTTTTACACAAAAATGAGGTGAAACTAGCTTTAAACGTCTGAAATTGCTTTTAAAAGCTGTTTGTTATGAAGTTTGATGGGAAAGTGCGTTTAGCTTTTATATGGTGTATATGGACGTTGTGAGGGTGTTTAAAGTGATAGGATATGAAAGGAGTGTAGAACTATGAAGTGGTTACTATTCTTGTTTATATTAATACCGGCTATTGAGATTACAGTCTTAATTGGATCGAGTCATGTAATAGGTTTGTGGTCTACGTTCGCTATGATTGTATTTACAGGTGTTGTAGGTGTATATTTGGCGAAAAGACAAGGGTTTAAAGTACTTGGAGAGATTCAATCTAAGTTGAATAGAGGAGAAATGCCAGGAGCGGCAGTACTAGATGGTATTTTTATCTTTGTAGGGGGTATTCTTTTAGTACTTCCTGGATATGTAACGGATATAATAGGTTTAATCTTTGTTATCCCGATGACGAGGGCTTTATTGAAGCCGTTTATTATGAAGTGGATGGAATGGAAGTTTAGAAAAAACTCAACTATTATTGTGCAGAAATAGTGCTTGGATTATAGCAATCTAAGCACTATTTTTTTGTCTGTAAAAGGATGAGAGAGTGGTTAAAGTTCAGTTAATGAAAGGTGTGTTTTAATATGCGGCGAATGTGACGGTTAATAATCGATGGGGATAGGATCCTTGTAGATTAAAGTTTTACTTTGTTGTATTTGTTGTGTATTTTTCGATTTGAGGAGTTATTAGCTCTTAATCAGTGTGTTTAAAGTGGGAATCTGAACTTAAGATTGTTTTTGTATGTAAAAGAATGAATTGGAACGAAAAGAGTTAAATAAGGGCAGGTAAATGGTCAGTTTAAGTCTCATTCTGTGCTATTTTGTATATTTATTCATTTACATAAAAAGTAATAAATGTAAGTAATAATTATAATATTAATAGAATAAATATGTAAAAACACCACGAAATATGCATTTTTTATGCAAAAAAACAAGAGAATTATCTTTTTTGAGTGCAATTCTCTTGTTTTATGTAATGAGTATGAAAAATAAGTACAAGGAATAATCAGTGGGAATTTCCCACTGATTACATGTAAGTTTTTTGTTGTGTATGAATTAGAAACTATTATTTTGAAGGTGAGCCTTTAATATATTTCCACAAATCATGGAATACACGAGCTTTGTGCAATGTATTAAGTAGTACTAAGGTGACTGGACCGATGATTAATCCTAAGAAGCCAAAGAGCTTAAAGCCGACAAATAGAGCAATCAGTGTTGCTAATGGATCAAGGCCGATATTAGATGAAAGTACCTTTGGCTCCATAATTTGTCTTTGGACAATCACGACGATATATAAAATGAGAAGACCGATGGCAAAAGCAGTGTCGCCAGTGAAAAATACGTATATAACCCAAGGAACGAAGACAGCTCCTGTTCCTAAATACGGGAGTAAATCTACAACCCCTGTAATAATCGCGATAGTAATGGCGTATGGTACGCGTAATATTAAAAGTCCGATTAGTACAATAACAGTTGTCATAGATACGAGTGTAAGTTGCGCTTTAACAAAACCGAATAAAGCTTTTCTTAAATCCACAAAAATAGTTTTTCCATAGCCATGAACACGGTTGGGCAAAAACTTTCTTACTTTCTGAGCAAGACGATGCCAATCGTAACTAATGAAGAAAGTGGCTAATAAAACGAATACAAGTACAGTTAAAGTAGTTGGTAGTGCACTAATGAAATTTGTTAACCCGCTTATAATAGCGGTTAAAAGTTCTTTCATTTGCGTCGTTGCTTCGGTTCCTAAGTTTTGAATGTTTTGTGTAATCGTATAGCGCTGCGGTTCCCCAAGATGATTAAATTTAGAGATTAAATCATCGTAGAGAGGCATAATATGATTAAGTGCAAACTGCTGAGCGAATGCAACGATATCCGGAAATTTTACTGTAACAAGTTGTAGTAAGTATGTTGTGGCAGATATTGCTTCTGTTACAAGATATGTAACGAGTCCGACGATAGCTCCAAATACGAGAATTAAGCTAACGAGTACTGCGAGTGCGCGAGGAAATTGTAGTTTTTGATTCAGGAAATTGACGACAGGATTAATTAAATAAGCAAATGCGAAAGCGATAATAAAAGGATAGATAAGTCCTGACATATATAGTAATGCATAGAACCCGGCTACCGTCGCTACAATGACAAATACGAGTCGCAATATCATATATAGTAAGTTTCGATTCAAAGATGTATACCTCCCATTCCAATTTGGATTATCCTAATTCGTTCAACTTATAACGAGTGTGCCCCACTGATTAAAGTTTCACTTTATGTTATAGTGGAATGATGGATTTTCCTGCTTTTTCAGTATGTGAGTGACTGTGAAAGCTTGGTGTTGATGCTTCTACTATATGGTAAAAACTTCATTTTCTCTTCTTTTTATTTTACCTGTTTCTAATTAGAAAAGAAAGGAGAGACGCCCGTTTTTTAAAATGTATACATGCTTACATTTGGATGGTGAAAGTCTCAGTTTGTCATTTTAAAATGCGTAAAAAAATGAAGTGATTCATGTTGAATAGGCATCGATATAGCATGTATAACGATAGGTTTAAAGGTATTTTTGTTTGGAAATGAGTTCATTATTTTCAGAAAGGAAGTGCAAACATGATTAGTCAGTCAACGTTATTTTTATTCATACTACTTATTATAGGACTTATTGCGAAAAACCAATCGCTTACTGTAGCTATTGGTGTGTTATTTCTATTAAAATTTACATTTCTAGGGGATAAAGTCTTTCCTTATCTACAAACGAAAGGGATTAACCTCGGTGTTACGGTTATTACAATAGCAGTACTCGTACCGATTGCGACGGGGGAAATAGGATTTAAGCAACTTGGAGAAGCAGCGAAATCGTATTATGCATGGATTGCTTTAGCTTCAGGGGTAGCAGTTGCTCTGTTAGCAAAAGGTGGCGTACAATTATTAACGACAGATCCTCATATTACAACTGCGCTCGTTTTCGGGACAATTATAGCAGTTGCTTTATTTAATGGGGTCGCTGTAGGTCCATTAATTGGGGCTGGAATTGCCTATGCAGTAATGAGTATTATACAGATGTTTAAATAAGGAATTTTATAGTAATATAAAATTTTTGAATTCTTTCTGTTCACAAAAGTCAGATAATTGTTTATAATAGGATTAGAAACTTTGAAAAGTTACATAACAGCAGAGACTTTACACCAGATAAAATAAAAACAACATAAAACAATTTTATAATGATATTGTTTTATGTTGTTTTTATCATAAAACTCTTCGGAATTCATTTTCCTCACTAACTTGTTGTTTTGAGCGTGAGGATTCGGGGAGACATTCACGCTCATGCTTTCCATGTAGACAATGGACAATAAGAGGGGAACATCGCAACAAATTTGCATGATCGTGCATTTTGCTTGCCTAAAGAGTGAACGGGCGTTCATAATTCAAAAGGGGAGCAAATAGATATAAGAAGCAAGGTTGGGAGAATTTTCAGGAAAAGGAGAGAATGTCATGACTGTTATTCGAGGTTTAGAAGGGGTAGTAGCAACAACATCATCTGTGAGCTCTATTATTGATGATACATTAACTTATGTTGGGTATAATATTGATGATTTAGCTGAGAATGCTACATTTGAAGAAGTAGTGTACTTATTATGGCATCGCAAGCTTCCTAACGAGCAAGAACTAGCGAAATTTAATGAGATTGTATCGGAATACTATAAAGTTCCAGGTGAGATTTTAGCATATTTGAAACAAGTAGATTTAAAAATCGCACATCCGATGTCTGTTTTACGAACTGCAATTTCCATGCTATCATTATACGATGAGAGCGCTGAAATTATGGATGAAAAGTCCAATTATTTGAAAGCGGTTAAATTACAGGCTCAAGTGGGTACTTTAGTTGCTGCTTACGCAAGAATCCGTAAAGGTTTAGATGTTGTTGAGCCTAGAAATGATTTATCATTAGCTGCAAACTTCTTGTACATGTTAAATGATCGCGAGCCAAATGAAGTTGAAATTGAAGCTTTTGATAAGGCGCTTGTACTTCACGCAGATCATGAGTTAAACGCTTCTACATTTACTGCACGCGTTTGTGTAGCTACACTTTCAGATGTATATTCTGGCATTACAGCAGCAATCGGTGCGTTAAAAGGTCCTCTTCACGGTGGGGCAAATGAAAATGTAATGAAGATGTTAACTGAAATTGGCGAAGAAGAAAATGTAGAATCATATATTCATAATGCTCTTCAAAATAAAGTGAAAATCATGGGCTTTGGCCACCGTGTATATGAGCAGGGTGATCCGCGTGCAAAACATTTACGCGAAATGTCTAAGAGATTATGCGTGCTTTTAGGAGAAGAGAAATGGTATAATATGTCTATCAAAATTGAAGACATTGTAACAAAAGAAAAAGGTCTTCCACCAAATGTTGATTTCTATTCAGCTTCTGTATACCATTGTTTAGGAATTGACCATGACTTATTTACACCTATTTTTGCAATTAGCCGTATGTCAGGCTGGTTAGCTCATATTCTAGAACAATATGAAAATAACCGTTTAATCCGTCCGCGTGCTGATTATAATGGACCAACACATCAAGTGTATGTTCCAATTGCACAACGATAAGCGAATAACACTATTTTGATAGTGAAAATACGCTTTCAAAAGTCTGATTTTTTCGGAAAGATGTAATGATTAGAATATTTTAATTTGACTAACGGTTTGAACTGAGGGGTTATTCCCTCAGTTTCATACATATGAAATTTCAAACATGGGGGTTATCACATTGACGACAGGTGAAAAAATTACTGTAACTAATGGTGTTATGAATGTACCAAACAATCCGATTATTCCATTTATCGAAGGAGATGGAATTGGTCCTGATATTTGGGCAGCTGCATCTCGTGTACTAGAAGCAGCAGTTGAAAAAGCTTATGATGGTGAGAAGAAAATCGTTTGGAAAGAAGTGCTTGCAGGGGAAAAAGCATTCAACCAAACAGGCGAGTGGTTACCAGAAGAAACTTTAAATTTAATTCGTGAATATTTAATCGCGATTAAAGGTCCACTTACAACTCCAGTTGGCGGTGGTATTCGTTCTCTAAACGTAGCACTTCGTCAAGAATTAGATTTATATGTATGTCTACGTCCAGTTCGTTATTTTGAAGGTGTTCCTTCACCTGTAAAACGTCCGGAAGATACTGATATGGTTATTTTCCGTGAAAATACAGAAGACATTTATGCTGGAATTGAATATGCGCAAGGATCTCCAGAAGCAGAAAAAGTTCTTGCTTTCTTAAAAGAAGCAATGGGTGTTAATAAAATCCGCTTCCCAGAAACATCTGGTATTGGTATTAAACCAATCTCAGAAGAAGGGACAAAGCGTCTTGTTCGTGCTGCAATTCAATATGCAATTAACGAAAAACGCTCTTCTGTTACATTAGTTCATAAAGGAAACATTATGAAATTTACAGAAGGTGCTTTCAAAAACTGGGGTTACGAAGTAGCGGAACAAGAATTCGGCGACAAAGTATTTACTTGGGCTGAATATGATCGTATCGTTGAGAAAGATGGCAAAGATGCAGCGAATAAAGCGATGGCAGACGCTGAAGTGGCTGGAAAAATCATCGTAAAAGATTCTATTGCAGACATCTTCTTACAACAAATTTTAACTCGTCCACGTGAGTTCGATGTTGTTGCAACAATGAACTTAAACGGAGACTACATCTCTGATGCACTTGCTGCACAAGTAGGTGGAATTGGTATTGCACCTGGTGCAAACATTAACTATGTAACTGGACATGCTATCTTTGAAGCTACGCACGGTACAGCTCCAAAATATGCAGGTTTAGATAAAGTAAACCCATCTTCAGTTCTTCTTTCTGGTGTATTATTATTAGAGCACTTAGGATGGAACGAAGCTGCGAAATTAGTAACTGCTTCAGTTGAGAAAACAATTGCTTCAAAAGTAGTAACTTATGATTTCGCACGCTTAATGGAAGGTGCAACAGAAGTGAAATGTTCTGAGTTCGCTAATGAACTTATTAAAAACATGGATGTAGCGATAATCAAAAACGCATAATTAAAGCGGGGGGTAAATTATGACAATCAAACGCAAGAAGGTTTCAGTCATCGGTGCAGGATTTACAGGAGCAACAACAGCATTCTTATTAGCACAAAAAGAACTTGCAGATGTTGTACTAGTGGACATCCCACAACTGGAAAATCCAACAAAAGGGAAAGCGTTAGATATGTTAGAAGCGAGCCCAGTACAAGGTTTTGATGCTAACATTATTGGAACATCTGATTACGCAGATACTGCTGATTCTGACGTTGTTGTAATTACAGCAGGTATTGCACGTAAGCCTGGTATGAGCCGTGATGACTTAGTAGCAACAAACTCTAAAATTATGAAAAGTATTACGCGCGACATTGCAAAACATTCACCAAATGCGATTATTGTTGTATTAACAAATCCAGTTGATGCAATGACATATTCTGTATTTAAAGAAGCAGGATTCCCGAAAGAGCGTGTTATCGGTCAATCGGGCGTATTAGATACAGCTCGTTTCCGTACATTCATCGCACAAGAATTAAATCTTTCTGTGAAAGACATTACAGGATTTGTTCTTGGTGGACACGGTGATGATATGGTACCTCTTGTACGTTATTCTTATGCAGGTGGCATTCCGTTAGAAACGTTAATTCCGAAAGAGCGTTTAGAAGCAATCGTAGAACGTACCCGTAAAGGTGGCGGCGAGATTGTAGGCTTATTAGGAAACGGTAGTGCATATTACGCACCAGCTGCTTCTTTAGTTGAAATGACAGAAGCAATCTTAAAAGATCAACGCCGTGTATTACCGGCTATTGCGTACCTTGAAGGTGAATACGGTTATAGTGACCTTTACTTAGGGGTACCAGTAATTCTAGGTGGTAACGGAATTGAAAAAATTATTGAATTAGAACTTCTTGCAGATGAAAAAGAAGCGTTAGATCGCTCTGTAGAATCTGTACGTAATGTTATGAAGGTTCTTGTTTAATCATTAAATATAAGTAGAAAAAGATTCGGGGCCCCGAATCTTTTTCTACTATTTATACAAATGTTTTTTTGAAATAACATGAAAACGCTATCATTTGTAATATCCTATAATGAAACTGTAGATTTATACTATACATTGCCCTCATCATAGTAAATGTCGGATCAAGTATCGCTTTTAGTAGGATAATAAGGTGAAAAAATCGGAGGGGGTTGTAACATGTTAAAGAAAAAAGTTCAAATTGGTCGTAAAATGGATGAAATTACAGTAGGAGAGAAATTATCTATCACTGAAAAAATTGAGGATAAAGATTTGTTATTGTACTTAGGGTTAACGAATGATGCCAATCCATTATATATTCAGCATGATTACGCATCCCAAACTCCGTATGAAAAGCCGATTGTACCAAGCATTATGCTAACGGGAATGATTACAACGGCAGTTACGAAATATTTACCAGGTCCAGGTAGTCATATTACGAGAAAGGACCTTACGTTCGTGAAGCATGTTCACCATTATGAAACGTTACAAATCCACTTTGAAGTTGTGGCTGTTTCTGAGGAGGAACATACAATTGATATGCTTGTATCTGCTCATGATGAAAAAGGGGATACTGTTGTGAAAGGCTCATTAACAGTAACGCCACCTTACAAATCAGTCTCTATTATGGAAAAAGCATTAGATAATTTTTAAAACATGAAAATGTGAATAGCGCTAGCATACCTTTCATAAGGGGGCTAGCGCTATTTTTAGTTGAAGAATCCCTCTTTGAACCCTTCAGCAAAATCTGAACACCCCGTTTTAATCGTATCCCAGCTCGGTACGTTAAAAGTAAGGAAACATGTTACTACTAAAGTTAAAATAGGTAGTAATATTCGCATAATAGCTCCTTTGTTGAGTTTATTTATATATTAAAATTAATAATATATAAATTGATAATTAAAGTCAATTAAAGGGGTTTTTTAAGATGAAGTGGAAGAGAGAAGACGTTATCTTTGAAACGATAAGAGAAGCTGAAGTGTGGGCGGACGGGGTTGCGAATGAAATGCATGGAAGAGTATTTGATGGGTATGAAACGCTAGATTATAAAATAGCGTACGCTGTATCTTTTTCTTAGCGCAAAGTCGAGAATATCATATCCATACGAGTATTGAATTTAATAAAGATATAGAAGTGTATAAAGTATGGATCACTACAAGTTAATTGCGCAATCCGAATCCATGAATAGACAATTATATTGAGAGGGACCTTGTTTTCTAGTATGATGAGAATAACGGGGAAAATACTAGGATGAAGAAGGTTTCAAGTCTATAACTTGGAGGAAAAGAATGAACAATCGTATTTTAGTAGTTGATGATGAGGAGTTTATCTTAACTTTAATCGAATTTAATTTACAACAAGCTGGTTTTGAAGTGATAACAGCGATGGATGGAGAAATGGCGCTTCAAAAAGCGACAACAGAACGTCCAGATTTAATTATATTAGATTTAATGCTTCCAAAAATGGATGGTATGGAAGTATGTAAAGAATTACGATTGCAGCGCGTTATGACGCCGATTTTAATGTTGACAGCAAAAGATGATGAGTTTGATAAGGTGCTAGGTCTTGAACTTGGGGCGGATGATTATATGACGAAGCCATTTAGCCCAAGGGAAGTTGTTGCGCGTGTGAAGGCAATTTTACGCCGCACGAAATTACAACAAGAAGAGCAAGTTACAGAATCGTCAGATGAAGAGAGCATTACAATTGCTGAACTTAAAATTTTACCGGAGTTTTATGAGGCTTATTTCCAAGGAAGAAAGCTTGAATTAACACCAAAAGAATTTGAACTACTTGTTTATCTTGCGAAAAATAAAAGTCGCGTATTAACGCGTGATCAATTATTAAGTGCTGTATGGAATTATGATTTCGCTGGTGATACACGAATTGTTGACGTTCATATTAGCCATTTGCGCGATAAAATTGAACAAAATACGAAAAAACCGACGTACATTAAAACGATACGTGGTTTAGGATATAAATTAGAGGAGCCAAAAGGGGATGAATAAATTTCGTTCCAGGCTTCTTTTTACATTTGTTTCTCTTATTGTTTTTATTTTAGTCGGACTCGGTTTATTGCTGGAAACCGTGTTTGAAAACTATTATATAGATCATGCGAAAGAGAGAATGGTAAAAGAGACAGAGTATGTTGCGGTATTAGCAGAAGAACAAGGTTTTGATGATGTTTTTAAAAATCCATATATATTTAAAAAGCTAGAAGAAAAAATTCAGGCTTCTATTGCCTTTGTAGATGAGAAAAAGAAAGTTCAATATAGCGGGGGAGAACCGTCTGCTTTTAGCCAAGGGATAATAAAAGAACTTTCCTCTGAAACAACGAAACAAAGAAATAAAGTCATTACGAAAGAAACAGATCAAAATAATGAATTTTACCATGCGGTGTTCGTGCAAGATGTAGCAGGGAAACAAGGATACATTTTGGTGAAGAGCACAATTGAGCCTTTGAAAGACGTTCATCAAAAAACGTGGGGATTATTAATTATCGGATTTGTTATTGCGTGTCTTGTAGTCGTATTTTTAGGTATGAAAATTACAGGGCAATATATTAGGCCGATTGAGTCCGTTACGAAAGTTGCCATCGAATTAGCGAAGGGTAATTATAAAGCACGCGCTTATGAAAGTCATTCGGATGAAACGGGAATGTTAAGTAAAGCGATTAATATTTTAGCTCGTAATTTACAAGAGATGACACTTGAGCAAGAAATGCAACAAGATCGTCTGCATACGTTAATTGAAAATATGGGAAGCGGAATGATTTTAATTGATAGCCGCGGTTATATCAACCTTGTAAACCGTTCGTATAAGGAAACTTTCCACGTCACAGATGAAGAATATTTAGATCGTTTATATTATGAGTCGTTTCATCATCCGGAAATTATAGAGCTTGTGGAAGAAATCTTTATGACAGAAGTGAAGGTGCGCAAACAAATGTTATTGCCACTTGGAATTGAGCGAAAGCATTTCGAGGTATATGGAGCACCGATTATCGGGACGAACCATGAATGGAAAGGGATTGTCCTTGTATTCCATGACATTACTGAGCTGAAAAAGTTAGAACAAATGAGAAAAGACTTTTTAGCGAATGTTTCTCATGAACTAAAAACGCCGATTACTTCTATTAAAGGTTTTTCAGAAACACTTTTAGACGGTGCTATGGATAATAAAAAATTCTGCGAGCATTTCTTGCATATTATTTTAAAAGAAAGTGAACGTATGCAAGGATTAATTGAAGATTTATTAGATTTATCAAAGATTGAGCAACAAGGATTTAAATTGAATATGGGTACCGTTGATATGAAGGGACTTCTTGAAGATATTCATATGGTGCTTGATAATAAAGCGGGAGAAAAAGAAATCTCTTTACAAGTAAATGCATTAAAACGTGTCTCTGTCATTGGAGATCCAAGTCGTTTGCAGCAAATCTTTATTAATTTAATGAATAACGCAATCGTATATACACCGGCTGGAGGCGTTGTTTCTGTAGAATTAGCAGAAGATAAATATAATGCTTATATAAAAGTGTCGGATACTGGAATTGGTATTAGTAAAGATGAAATTCCACGTATTTTTGAACGCTTTTACCGAGTGGATAAAGCGAGAAGTAGAAATACTGGTGGTACAGGCCTTGGGTTATCGATTGTAAAGCATTTAGTTGAGGCCCATCACGGTACGATTACAGTGGATAGTGAAGTAGGAGAAGGGACAACCTTTACAGTTGTTTTACCAAAATCAGCAACTGAAAAATAGGATGAAGGATGTTTACAATATATTAACAATGGCTTAATTAAATATTAATAAAGCTCTGTTAATATAATACATGAAAACCCCTTCATCCAAGGAGTAATTTTGGACGAGAATAGTTAAGCTGTTCTCGTCACTTCCCTTTATGCCAATATCAGTCTGTTTTATATATGAAAGAAAATAACCGTTATTTTTCTTCTCTCTATTAGTCATGTTAATATAGAGAGAGGAAAGAAACGGTTTTTTTCTGTGAAAAAAATCATTTCAAATTTGTATGGGGAGGTTTCTGATTTGGAAAAAAAGGTCGTATTAGTAGATGGTAATAATATCGCGTATCGTGCTTTCTTTGCACTACCGCTTTTAAATAACGACAAAGGTATACATACGAACGCAATTTACGGTTTTACAATGATGTTAATGAGAATATTAGAGGAAGAAAAACCGACGCATATGTTAGTAGCATTTGATGCTGGGAAAACGACATTCCGTCATAAAACATATAGTGAGTATAAAGGAGGACGTCAAAAGACTCCGCCTGAGTTATCAGAGCAATTCCCATTTATTCGTGAGATGCTTGATGCATTCAATGTACCGCGTTATGAATTAGAAAATTATGAAGCGGATGACATTATGGGAACGCTAGCGAAAGAAGCGAGTGAACAAGGAGCTAGTGTAAAAGTTATTTCAGGAGATAAAGATTTACTTCAACTTGTTTCTGATAACACGCTTGTATGCATTCCTAGAAAAGGGATTACGGAAGTAGATGAATATACGAAAGAAGCTTTATTTGAGAAATACAGTTTATCACCGAAGCAAATTATCGATATGAAAGGTTTAATGGGAGACCAATCAGATAATATTCCAGGTGTACCAGGAGTTGGTGAAAAAACTGCGATTAAATTGTTAACACAGTTTGGAACGGTTGAAGAAGTGTATGAAAATATAGATCAAGTAAGCGGGAAGAAATTAAAAGAAAAGCTGGAAGCAAATAAAGACCAAGCTCTTATGAGTAAAGATCTTGCAACCATTATTACAGACGCACCGATTACTGTGCATGTGGATGATATGGAGTATAAAGGATATGAGCCAAGTGATGTCATTCCAATGTTCGAGAATTTAGGATTCACATCTCTTTTAAATAAATTAGGTGTTACGCCAGAAGAAACGGCTCCAGCTGAATTAGATGATATTACATTTGATATTGTAGAAGAAGTTACAGAAGAAATGCTTCAGCAAGATAGTGCGCTTATCGTTGAAGTACAAGAAGATAATTATCATAAAGCAGATATTCAAGGTTTCGGTATTCAAAATGAAAACGGATGTTACTTTATTCAGACAGACATTGCACTTAAGTCAGATGCTTTTAAAGAGTGGCTTGCAGATGGAGAAATGAGAAAGTACACATTTGATGCGAAGCGTGCGATCGTTGCACTGAAATGGAACGGTATAGATATGCAAGGGATTGACTTTGATCTATTAATTGCTGCTTACTTACTTGACCCAGCTGATACAGATAAAGATTTCCGTACTGTAGCGAAAATGAAAGAAACGCATGCTGTGAAATCTGATGAAGAAGTTTACGGAAAAGGTGCGAAGCGTGCTGTTCCAGAGCTAGAGATAGTAGCGGAGCATGTAGCTCGTAAAGTGCATGTATTATATGATGTGAAGCAAACATTCGTTGAAGAGTTAGAAAAGAATGAGCAATATGAACTGTTTACAGAGTTAGAATTACCACTTGCACGTGTATTAGCTGATATGGAAGTAAAAGGTGTAAAAGTTGATACAGAACGTCTTCGTAATATGGGAGAAGAACTTGCAGGTAGATTAAAGGAAATGGAACAGGAAATTTATAAGCTGGCGGGAACAGAATTTAATATTAATTCACCGAAGCAGCTTGGTGTTATTCTGTTTGAGAATTTAAACTTACCGGTTATTAAGAAGACGAAAACAGGATATTCTACGTCAGCTGATGTACTAGACAAGCTGATGGATCACCATGAAATTATTCCAAACATTTTACATTACCGTCAATTAGGGAAACTAAATTCAACTTATATTGAAGGTTTATTAAAAGTTGTACATGAAGATTCATCTAAAATCCATACTCGTTTCAATCAAGTATTAACGCAAACGGGCCGATTAAGTTCAACGGATCCAAACTTACAAAATATCCCGATTCGATTAGAAGAAGGAAGAAAGATTCGTCAGGCATTCGTTCCATCAGAAGAAGGATGGATTATGTACGCAGCGGATTATTCACAAATTGAACTTCGTGTATTAGCTCATATTGCAAATGATAAAGGGCTAGTCGACGCGTTCCAACATGACATGGATATTCATACGAAAACAGCTATGGATGTATTTGGCGTTGAAAAAGATGAAGTAACTTCAAATATGAGACGACAAGCGAAAGCTGTTAACTTCGGAATTGTGTATGGTATTAGTGATTATGGTCTTTCACAAAACTTAGGAATTACAAGAAAAGCAGCAGCGGAATTTATTGAAAAGTATTTAGAAAGTTTCCCTGGTGTACAAGAATACATGGATGACATCGTAAAAGATGCGAAACAAAAAGGATATGTAGCTACATTATTAAATCGCCGCCGTTACATTCCGGAAATTACGAGTCGTAATTTTAACTTGCGTAGCTTTGCTGAGCGTACAGCTATGAATACACCAATTCAAGGTACTGCAGCAGATATTATTAAAAAAGCGATGATTATTATGGCAGATCGTTTAGAAGAAGAAGGATTACAAGCGCGTCTTCTATTGCAAGTACACGATGAATTAATATTTGAAGCACCAAAAGAAGAAATTGAAAAATTAGAGAAGCTTGTACCAGAAGTAATGGAGCATGCAATTGAACTCGCAGTTCCGTTGAAAGTTGATTATTCTTACGGTCCAACTTGGTACGACGCAAAATAAGGAAGTGATGAAATGCCTGAATTACCAGAGGTTGAAAACGTCAGACGGACACTTGAAAATCTTGTAACAGGAAAAACGATTGAAGATGTTATTGTTACTTATCCGAAAATCGTAAAACGACCGGATGATGCAGAAATCTTTAAAGAAATGCTAAAAGGCGAGACGATTGAAAATATAAAGCGAAGAGGAAAGTTTTTGCTTTTATATGTAACAAATTATGTCATTGTTTCACATTTGCGTATGGAAGGTAAGTTTTTACTGCATCAAGAGGATGAGCCAATTGATAAGCATACGCACGTCCGTTTCTTATTTACAGATGGAACTGAATTACATTATAAAGATGTGAGAAAGTTTGGTACGATGCATCTCTTTAAAAAAGGTGAGGAAATGAATCAAATGCCTCTTGCTGACTTAGGTCCGGAGCCATTTGATGCTGAATTGACACCACAGTATTTACAAGAGAGATTGCAAAAGACAAATCGTAAAATAAAAGTTGTATTATTAGACCAGCGCCTTTTAGTAGGACTTGGAAATATATATGTAGATGAAGTTTTATTCCGTTCTCAAATTCATCCAGAACGAGAAGCGTCGTCTTTAACAGTAGAAGAAATTGAGCGAATTTATGAGGCGACTGTTACAACGTTAGGTGAAGCAGTGAAGCGTGGCGGAAGTACAATTCGAACGTATATCAACTCACAAGGGCAAATTGGCTCATTCCAAGAACTTCTAAATGTATATGGAAAAAAAGGAGAACCGTGTGTGACTTGCGGTACGATATTAGAAAAAACAGTTGTTGGTGGAAGAGGAACGCATTACTGCCCAATTTGTCAGCCAAGAATATAGAAAAGAGATAACATCGGATAGGCATTTGTCATATACATACAGCAGAGCTATGTATAAGGGAGGAGCTTACCGATGTACCTTTATTTATCTCTTATTTTATTAGCTTTTACATTAAGCTTAGATAGCTGTAGTGTAGGGCTAACATATGGTTTAAGAAGCGTAAGAATTCCACTAAGATCAATTGTAATTATCGGAATGTGTTCAGCGGCTGTTATGCTTGTTTCAATGGGAATTGGACATATGATCGCGAAAGTATTTTCACCTGTTATCGCAACGCGTATCGGTGGGCTTGTTCTTATTGGAATAGGAATTTGGGTATTATACCAATTTTTTCGAAGTGAGAAAAAAGAAGAACCGAAGCAAGAGGAGAAGGTATGGAAATTAGAGATTGCCTCGCTTGGGTTAGTCATTCAAATTTTACGGAAACCGACTGTAGCAGATTTCGATAAATCAGGCACCATTTCTGCAGGAGAAGCGTTACTTCTTGGTATCGCTCTTTCTGTAGATTCATTTGGTGCTGGAATTGGTGCATCTTTATTAGGGTATGCACCTGCTATGATGGCGATATTAGTTGCAGTGATGAGTTCTTTGTTTTTATTTATTGGAATGAAACTTGGAACGGTTTTATCAAATATGAAATGGTTGCAAAAATTTACATTCCTGCCTGGGGTATTACTCATTATTATTGGAATTTGGAAAATGTAAGTACGGGCGTGGAACATTAGTTTCGCGCCTTTTATTATGAGGAGGATTATATGATGACAGTAGTAATTGGATTAACGGGAGGTATTGCAAGCGGAAAAAGTACAGTATCTCAAATGTTTCGCGAGCTAAATATACCAGTTATTGATGCAGATATTATTGCGCGAGAAGTTGTAGAACGAGGAAAGCCAGCATATAACAAAATTGTAGAAGTGTTTGGAACAGAAGTATTACAAGAAGATGGAGAACTAGATCGTCCAAAACTAGGAAGTGTCGTTTTCTATAATGAAGAGAAACGATTGCAGTTAAACAAAATTGTTCATCCTGCAGTGCGTGAGGAAATGAATAGGCAAAAGGAAATGTACATAAAAGAAGGTATGCAAGCGGTTGTGTTAGATATTCCTCTCTTATTTGAAAGTAAATTAACAAGTCTCGTTGACCGCGTTTTAGTTGTAGCAGTTAAGCCACATACGCAATTAGAACGTTTAATGAAGCGAAATAATTTTTCAGAAGAAGAAGCGACAGCTCGTATTCAATCTCAAATGCCGTTAGAAGAAAAAGTGAAACATGCAGATGAAGTGATAAATAATGATGGCACAATTATGGGAACGAAAACACAATTACAGGGGATTTTAAAGAAATGGAACATTATTGACTAAAAAATTGTGAAATTAATGAAAATGCTTAGTGACATATCCCCTTTTTGTGTTATACTATTATTGGGATTGGAGATAAATAGTATAACGCATTCAAGGGGGATAACATATTATGACTCGTGTGGCAATTAATGGATTTGGACGTATTGGGAGAATGGTATTTCGTCAGGCAATAAAAGAAAGCGCATTCGAAATTGTAGCAATCAATGCAAGCTATCCATCTGAAACGTTAGCACATTTAATTAAATATGATACAGTTCACGGCAAGTTTGACGGAACAGTAGAAGCATTTGAAGATCACTTATTAGTTGATGGGAAAATGATTCGCCTTTTAAACAACCGCGATCCAAAGGAATTGCCTTGGACAGATTTAGGTGTTGAAGTTGTAATTGAAGCAACTGGTAAATTTAATTCAAAAGAAAAAGCAATTCTTCACGTTGAAGCTGGAGCGAAAAAAGTTATTTTAACAGCGCCTGGTAAAAATGAAGATGTAACAATTGTAGTAGGTGTGAACGAAGACCAATTAGATATTACAAAACATACTGTTATTTCAAATGCATCTTGTACAACAAACTGTTTAGCACCTGTTGTGAAGGTGTTAGATGAGCAGTTTGGAATTGAAAACGGTTTAATGACGACAGTTCACGCTTATACAAATGACCAAAAAAATATTGATAACCCACATAAAGATTTAAGAAGAGCACGTGCTTGCGGACAATCAATTATTCCGACAACGACAGGTGCTGCGAAAGCGCTAGCAAAAGTTCTTCCGCATTTAAATGGAAAACTTCACGGTATGGCACTTCGTGTACCAACACCAAACGTGTCTCTTGTTGACTTAGTAGTAGATGTAAAACGTGATGTGACAGTTGAAGCTATTAACGATGCATTCAAAACTGTTGCAAACGGTGCGTTAAAAGGCATTGTAGAATTCAGCGAAGAGCCTTTAGTATCTATTGACTTTAATACAAATACACACTCAGCTATCATTGATGGTTTATCTACAATGGTAATGGGTGATCGTAAAGTGAAAGTGCTGGCTTGGTATGATAACGAGTGGGGCTACTCTCGTCGTGTTGTAGATCTTGTAACGTTAGTTGTTGACGAATTAGCGAAGCAAGAAAATGTGCAACATATTTAAGTGAATAAGGGAGAGGGCAAGTGGAAGATTTGCCCTCTTTTTTTTATTTTTTTCTGAAAAGGAAAAAAATTATAGGAGTATATTTTTGAAAGTGGACATACCACGAAACGTTGGGGTTACTGTATTTGTGAATCATTTATTTTTTTTAGGGAAAAGTAAAGAGGAAAATATGACAGAAAATCGAAAAAACTGTTGTTGCAAAATGAAAATAAACAAAGTATACTAACACTCGTAAACTTAAGAGCTGAGGTACGTAGTCACTACTTAAAGGGTTAGGACCTCTCTGGACTAACTTTCCCCCGTGGTAGTGGAGCAAGCCAAATTGCAAATTAGTTTTCAATTCGAACAGTTAGAATAAATTTACAAGGGGGAACTGTAGAATGGATACTATGGATACGATGGGTCGTCACGTGATCGCTGAACTTTGGGATTGCGATTTCGACAAGCTTAATGACATGCCGTATATTGAACAATTATTTGTGGATGCAGCACTAAGAGCTGGTGCTGAAGTGCGTGAGGTTGCTTTCCATAAATTTGCACCACAAGGTGTAAGTGGAGTAGTAATTATCTCGGAATCACATTTAACAATTCATAGCTTTCCGGAGCACGGTTACGCAAGTATTGATGTTTATACTTGTGGGGATCGTATTGATCCAAATGTTGCTGCAGAATATATTGCAGAAGGTTTAAACGCGAAAACGCGTGAGAGCATCGAGCTTCCTCGAGGCACTGGTAGCTTCGAAATTAAGCAGAGAGAAACAAAAGCTCTTTAAAAAAGAACATAATTGATTTAAAATGTAAAGAGGTGTATAATGCACCTCTTTTTTAGTTTATAAAAAAGGGAAAATATAATGTACTCGTTAGTTGAATAAATGGAGCTCTTACGAATAAGTTAACAACGCATCTATCATCGTATTTTTTTAAACGAGATAATAATGCGCTTAAACTTAAAGTGGTAAGAGAGTTAAAATGAGTTATATAATAATGTATATATATTGTCAGATGAAGTAAGTAGAGAAAAAATAAAGAGTATAGTGTAAAGGAGTGAATATATTGCGTTGTCCATCCTGTTCTCATAATGGTACAAGAGTGTTAGATTCGCGTCCGGTAGACGAGGGGCGCTCTATTCGAAGAAGGAGAGAGTGTGAAAGCTGTTTAAGCCGCTTTACGACATTTGAAAGAGTGGAAGAGTCACCTCTTATCGTTGTAAAAAAAGAAGGAACACGAGAAGAGTTTAATAAAGAAAAGATTTTACGTGGCTTAATTAAAGCGTGTGAAAAAAGACCAGTATCTTTAAGACAATTAGAAGAAGTGACTCAAAGTGTGGAACGTGAACTTCGTAATTTAGGTATATCAGAAGTGAAAAGTGATATGATTGGTGAAATTGTTATGGAAGAACTACGTGATATCGATGATGTTGCTTACGTGCGTTTTGCTTCTGTATATCGCCAATTTAAAGATTTAAATGTATTTATTGAAGAATTAAAAGATATACTGCAAAAAGAAAGAGAGTAGAATCTGTATCGTATTCTCTTTACATACCGTAAGTAATGAGATAAGAGAGCTAGAAGCGAAAGCTAATAGCTCTTTTTCGCTAATAAATTATATAGTGAAGATTGGATGAGAGAAAGGAAAGCAAGAATGGAAAAACAGTCATGGATGGAGCTATTGCCGATTGATCGTTATAAAGTAAGTGCGAAAGGATTATTGCATAATTACGACCGAAAAGTGTTAACGATGTTATATCAGCCGTTAATAGGTAGTAGAGCTTTTAGCTTGTACATGACGCTATGGGGAGAGTTAGAACAAGATCGTGTATTTGGAAAAGAGAATACGCATCATTCCCTTATGGTGACCATGCAAATGCAGCTTCCTGAAGTATATGAGGAACGAGTAAAGTTAGAGGCAATTGGACTTTTGAAAGTATATATTAAGAAAGAAAAAGATATTCGAATGTTTATATATGAGCTGCAACCACCTTTATCTCCGAAGCAGTTTTTTGATGATATTGTTTTAAGTATCTTTTTATACAATCGATTGAGTCGGACAAAATATAATCAAGTAAAGCATTATTTCTTAGAAGAAGAATTTGATTTTGCATCTTATGAAAATGTTACGCGTTCTTTTAATGATGTGTTTGGTTCGTTTAATCCAGGGCAGCTTGAGCATGCGCAAGAAGACCTTCGTATTCCAAAAACGACAGCTATGCCAAGTAATGAAAAGGGAGACGCTCCAAAAGTTTGGAATGATTTCTTTGATTTCTCCTTATTTGTAGATGGCTTGTCCGCTCTTGTTCCTAAAAAGGCGATTACAGATCAAGTGCGAGAATGTGTCATTACACTTGCTTACGTGTATGATGTAGATGTGTTATCGATGCAAAATATCGTTCTTGGTGCGGTGACAGAGCTGCAGACAATTGATATCGAAAGGCTTAGAAAAGGAGCGCGTGATTGGTATCAGTTCGAAAACGGCCAAGCGTTACCTGTATTAAGTGAAAGAGTACAGCCTCACGCTGCACGTATGATGAAAGAAAAAGAGCCTTCTACGCAAGAAGAGATGTTAATCAAACAGTTAGAGGAAATCTCACCAAAACAACTATTGAAAGAAATCTCTGGCGGTGCAGAGGCAACGAAGGCTGACTTGCAAATCGTTGAAGATGTAATGATGAATCAAAAGTTAACACCAGGTGTTGTGAATGTACTTATTTATTACGTTATGCTACGCTCAGATATGAAACTTGCGAAAACGTATGTGGAGAAGATTGCTGGACATTGGGCACGTAAAAAGGTCGGCACAGTAGCTGAAGCAATGGCGTTAGCGAAAGAAGAAAACCGTCAATATCAAGAATGGGCTGAGACGAAGAAGAAAGGCCGTACGTCGAAGAAAACGGTACGAAAAGAAATGGTACCAGATTGGTTGAAAGAAGAGCCGAAAGAACAAGAGAAAGAAACTGTGAAAAAAGATGTAAGTGCTGAAAAAGGTGCGAGTACGTTAGAGGACGAACGAAAACGATTAGAAGAAGTGTTAAAAAAATATAAGCGTGATTAATAGAAGAGAATGAACGCTCTTTGAGGTGAGAAAATGGAGCATATTCAAAATTCATTTGCAAAGTTAATGGAAAATGAAAATTTTAAAAATAGATATGAAGTATTAAAGGCGGAAGTAATGGCACATCCGCGTGTGAAAGAATTTATAGACGAACATAAAGGGGAAGTAACAACGTCTATGATTGAACGCAGTCTTGTGAAATTATACGAATATATTGGACAAAGTGTAGGTTGCGCGGATTGTCCGGATCTAGGTTCGTGTAAAAACATGCTGCAAGGATATGAGCCAAAGCTCGTTATCCAAGGGAAGATGATTGATATTCAATATGATCGTTGCGTTAGAAAAGTAGCATATGACGAGAGGAAGAAATATGAAAAGCTCGTTCAAAGTGTATATATGCCAACTGATATTTTACAAGCAACGATGGAAAACTTAGACCCTTCAGATTTAGATGCGCGTATTGATGCAATTGGTGCAGCTAATGAATTTTTAAGTACATATGAACCTGGTAAAAAAGTACAAGGTTTATATTTGTACGGTAAATTTGGTGTAGGGAAAACGTATTTATTAGGAGCAATTGCGAATGAGCTTGCTCGAAAGAAAATAAGTTCAATGCTCGTATATTTCCCTGAATTTTTACGTGAAATTAAAAGTTCAATTCAAGATAATTCGATTGGGGAAAAGATTGATGCGGTGAAACGCGTACAAGTTTTAATGTTAGATGATATTGGAGCAGAAGCGATGTCAAGCTTTGTGCGTGATGATGTACTCGGTGCAATTTTGCAATTCCGTATGTTAGAAAACTTACCGACGTTCTTTACGTCTAACTTTGATTTTAAACAACTAGAACATCATTTAACATATACGCAGCGCGGTGAAGCGGAAGAAATGAAAGCAGCTCGTATTATGGAGCGAATTAAATATTTGGCGAAACCAATTCCGATTGGCGGGAAAAACCGTCGTCATAAGTAAAGAGCAAGCTGAGAAGCTTGCTTTTCTTTTGTAGTTAAACGCTTTTTAAAGTAGCCGAATGATAAAATGAAAAGTTCTTATTGAAAATTCCTAGTAGCTTGTATCATTTTTTTCTCCCTCCCTTAATATATATAAAATTAGCAAGCCATATCGAGTGGATTTTCTAACGATAAGAAATGTAATTCTACTAAGAGTGAACTTTCACGCGGGACGGACTCTTATAGGATTTGTAACGTATAGATACAGTCCTTTAGAGCAGGGATAAAAGGGGGGACAAAAGTGATTGAAATTTGCTTCGAAGAAAAAAATGATGCTATGCACGTATATAGACAACTATTGAAAAGAGCGGAACTGTTATATAAGGAAACGAGTGTGTATTTACAGGAACAAAAAGTGGTGATTCACATACCAGTATGTGAATCAAATTATATTGAAAAGATTTTATTGCCAGTAATGGTATATTTCATTGTGAATGTGAAACAAAATGAGTGGATATATACAATCTTAAAAGAGAAGTTTTTTTATGAAGAAGAGGAAGAGTGCCATCAAATATTGCATATGGCACAAGAGATTTTAAAAGGAAGAAGAAAAGGAATTGCTCGTGAATTAACACGTCACACATTTGAATCATATATTAAATCCTCTTTAAATAACTGGCTTTGTGATCCGCTTTCATTCTCGTTTTCATCATATGTTCGTTTTCGTCTTCGTACATATAGGGAAATGGTAGCTAAGCTTGCTGAAGTGGCAATTGATGAGTATAAGTTAGAACAAGAATATCAAATGTTTATTGAGACGCTCCGGCAACAAGTCCGTAGCCGGAAATCACGTTTGTCATGTGTACATCTTATTTTTGATGAAAGTTTTATTTTCTATGATGATAAAGGTAGACGTTTAAAACAAGAGAAATTGGTTCAATATATAGATGAAGACTTATTAAAACAAAAGGATGTATATATTGATACGAAAGTAATTGCACCACTTCTTTCTATTTCGCCGAAAAAAATTTATTTGTATACGAAAGAACAAGACCATAATATGATTATTACTTTGCGAAATGTATTTCAAGAACGGGTACAATTACATGGATTACATGAGTTTGAGCGCAATGTGAAAAATTTAAAAAATAAAGGTAACGCCCTTGATTTTCTAAGTTTTTGAGCATATAATTACCTACATAAATGAAATATATTGAAATGTCATGATGAGGACATGAGTAGTTTTCTACGATTTTCAGAGAGGGAAGCCTTAGGGTGTGAGCTTCCTAGTACGGGATTATTACTTACCACCTCTAAACTTTAGCAGTGAACGGTTTTTCTAGTAATTGCTAACGGACAACACCGTTATGTTGAACTTGAGCAATTAACAATTATGTTAATTGGAACAAGGGTGGAACCACGAATTCAACACTCGTCCCTTTTTACGGGATGAGTGTTTTTTATTTTGAGAAAAAGAGGAGTGACCAGTGATGGCAGATGTAGTTAAAATTACTTTCCCTGATGGAGCTGTGAAGGAGTTTCCAAAAGGCGTAACAACTGAAGAAATCGCAGCTTCTATTAGCCCAGGCTTAAAGAAAAAAGCTGTGGCTGGAAAATTAAATGATGAGATGATTGATCTTGTTACACCAATCGAAGAAGATGGTGCAGTTTCTATCATTACATTAGATTCTGAAGATGGCTTATATATTTTACGCCACTCAACAGCTCACCTTTTAGCGCAAGCGTTAAAACGTTTATATAAAGATGTTAAGGTTGAGCTTGGCATTGGTCCAGTAATTGAAAATGGCTTCTACTACGATATTGATATGGAAGAAGCAATTACAGTTGAAGACTTCAAGAAAATCGAAAAAGAAATGCAAAAAATTGTGAACGAGAACTTAGAAATCGTTCGTCATGAAGTACCACGTGCAGAAGCAATTCGTCGTTTTGAAGAAATCGGCGATGAGTTAAAATTAGATTTAATTAACGATCTTCCAGAAGATGCAGTTATTTCAATCTATGAGCAAGGCGAATTCTTCGACCTTTGCCGTGGTGTCCACCTTCCATCTACAGGGAAAATTAAAGTATTTAAATTATTAAGCGTTGCGGGTGCTTACTGGCGCGGCGATAGCAATAATAAAATGTTACAACGTATTTACGGTACTGCATTCGTTAAGAAAGCAGAATTAGATGAGCATTTACGTATGCTTGAAGAAGCGAAAGAGCGCGATCACCGTAAATTAGGTAAAGAATTAAAACTATTTACTAATAGCCAAAAAGTAGGACAAGGTTTACCACTTTGGTTACCAAAGGGTGCAACAATCCGCCGCATTATCGAGCGTTACATCGTTGATAAAGAAGCAAGCTTAGGCTATGATCACGTATACACTCCAGTACTAGGAAGCAGAGAGCTTTATGAAACTTCGGGTCACTGGAACCACTACCGTGATGGTATGTTCCCATCAATGGAAATGGATAATGAAGAGTTAGTTCTTCGTCCGATGAACTGCCCTCACCACATGATGGTTTATAAAAACGATATTCACAGCTACCGTGAATTACCAATCCGTATTGCGGAACTTGGAACAATGCACCGCTACGAAATGTCAGGTGCGTTATCTGGATTACAACGTGTACGCGGAATGACTTTAAACGATGCTCACATTTTCGTACGCCCAGATCAAATTAAAGAAGAATTAAAACGTGTTGTAAACTTAACTCTAGAAGTGTACAAAGATTTCGGTTTAGAGAACTACTCATTCCGTCTATCTTATCGCGACCCAGCAGATACTAAAAAGTACTATGCTGATGATGAGATGTGGGAAAAAGCACAAGGTATGTTAAAAGAAGCTATGGATGAAATGGGTCTTGATTACTATGAAGCTGAAGGTGAAGCGGCATTCTACGGTCCAAAACTTGACGTTCAAGTTCGTACTGCTCTTGGAAAAGACGAAACACTTTCAACTGTACAATTAGACTTCTTACTTCCAGAACGCTTTGAACTATCTTACGTTGGTGAAGACGGTAAACAACACCGTCCAGTTGTAATTCACCGTGGTGTTGTATCTACTATGGAACGTTTCGTAGCCTTCTTAATTGAAGAATACAAAGGTGCATTCCCAACTTGGTTAGCTCCAGTTCAAGTACAAGTAATTCCAGTTTCTCCGCAAGTACATTTAGACTATGCGAAGAAAGTACAAGACGAATTACGCCGTGCTGGTATCCGTGTTGAATTAGATACTCGTGAAGAGAAAATTGGTTACAAAATCCGTGAAGCACAAATGCAAAAAATTCCGTACATGCTTGTAGTAGGTGACAATGAAGTAACTGAAAACGGCGTAAACGTACGTAAATACGGTGAACAAAAATCAGAAACAATCGCATTAGATGCTTTTGTTGATATGATTAAAGTAGAAGGAAAACGATAAGAAAAAGCCGCGGTATACCGCGGCTTTTCTATGTAATATGAGTAAGGGAAATTAGAAAAAAAAACCATGTAACACTTATCGTAAAAAAGTATTGCAAGTATGTTAGTTGTTTGTTACAATATTTCTTGTTGTTAGTAAAACACATTGCGTCTTCTTGACAGACGTCATGTCCTATGATAAACTCATCAAGGATAATAGAATATTGTTTTGTGGAACAAGTAGAAGCACCCGCTTCTCACCTGATGGACGCATTCGCAGTTTACAGGTAAATGTATTTCTTACTTAAGATTTTACAAGTGTGGGTGTCGTATGCCCGCACTTTTTTTGTCGGGTTCTATGACTACAAACTATGTTCTGAGAAAACCTTGGAGGTGGCTTACTATTAGCAAGGATATGATGATTAACGAGCAAATTCGTGCACGCGAAGTACGTTTAGTTGGTGCAAATGGCGATCAACTTGGAATCAAGTCTCGTAATGACGCTTTAGACTTAGCTGCAAATCTTAATCTTGATTTAGTATTAGTTGCTCCAAATGCGAAACCGCCAGTATGCCGCATTATGGACTACGGTAAATTCCGCTTTGAGCAACAGAAAAAAGAAAAAGAACAGCGCAAAAATCAAAAAGTAATTAGCATGAAAGAAGTTCGTTTAAGTCCAACAATTGATGAACACGACTTTAACACAAAACTTCGTAATGCTATCAAGTTTTTAGAGAAAGGCGACAAGGTTAAAGCGTCAATTCGCTTTAAAGGACGTGCCATTACTCATAAAGAAATCGGTCAACGTGTTTTAGATCGCTTCTCAGAAGCTTGTGCTGAAGTTAGTACAATCGAATCTAAGCCTAAAATGGAAGGACGCAGTATGTTCTTAGTTTTAGCACCGAAAAACGATAAGTAATAGATAGAGGAGGAAATACCTATGCCTAAACAAAAAACTCATCGCGGCGCTGCAAAGCGTTTCAAAAAGACTGGATCAGGTAAACTGAAACGTTCTCACGCTTACACAAGCCATTTATTCGCTAACAAATCTACAAAAGCTAAACGTAAACTACGTAAAGCTGGTGTAGTAAGCGCTGGTGACTTCAAACGCATTCGTCAAATGCTTGACAACTTAAAATAAGTTCGGCTGATATATAGAACAATTAGGAGGTAATATTATGCCAAGAGTAAAAGGTGGTACAGTTACTCGTCAACGTCGTAAAAAAGTAATTAAATTAGCAAAAGGTTACTACGGTTCAAAAAATACATTATTCAAGGTTGCTAACCAACAGGTTATGAAATCTCTAATGTATGCATTCCGTGACCGCCGTCAAAAGAAACGTGACTTCCGTAAATTATGGATTACACGTATCAACGCAGCAGCTCGTATGAATGGTCTTTCTTACAGCCGCTTAATGCACGGTCTTAAAAATGCTGGCATCGAAGTTAACCGCAAGATGCTTGCTGACTTAGCTGTTCATGACGAAAAAGCTTTCGCTGAATTAGCAACAGTTGCAAAAAACAACATTAACTAATTAATTAGTTGAAACCTTAGAAGATTTTTCTTCTAAGGTTTTTTTATTTGTATGCAAAGAGAAGTGTGTCGTTATCGATATGACAAAATCAATATAAAAGTTATAGCAATATAGAAGAATATGCATATGAAGTCAGGAGAATCCTCCTGGCTTCTTTTAATTATCATCCTCTGGAAAGAAGAGTATCTTTCCTACCTGAAACGACACTGCTATAATGGAAAGATGATATGGAACTTTCATCAGATAAAATAATATTTTTAATAGTGGGCAATTCCTGGATAATTATTAACTATCACCAATCGGAGTGAACAATCTAATCGTGATGATTGAAACGTATTTGTAAATTAAGGACAAGCTATTTTGTGTAAAGAGGTAAATGGCTGACTTATTAATAAGAAACGAAAAATAATAATGAACTTTGAGATGAAACAACATTGTTGCGTAAAATGCGATGTTGGAGGAGGACAATAGAGTGGACTTACTACAACTATTTAAATTACAAAAAGAATTAGATGACCGTATTGCGAAAGAACATGACTTACAACCGAAAAAATTGTTAAAAGAGAAAATGTTAGCTCTTCTTGTAGAAATTGGAGAACTTGCAAATGAAACACGTTGTTTTAAATATTGGAGCAACAAACCAGCATCAGAACGTGAAGTCATACTAGAAGAATACGTAGATGGCTTACATTTTATTTTATCAATCGGAATTGATTTAGGTATTGATAAAAACTTCTTATTCTATAAGTGTGCACAGACGAATAAAACACAAGTAGAAATTTTCTTAGACACGTATGCGAAGGTGATTCGTTTTACAGATCAACCATCTATTACGAACTATATTGAATTATTTACAAGCTACCTTCGACTTGGACAAGCACTTGAGTTTGAACAAGAAGAGATTGAAAAGGCATATTTAGATAAAAACGAAGTAAATCATCAGCGTCAAACACAAGGATACTAAGTTAATTTTTGAATATTTCAATTTCCTTTTGTATAATGAAGTGACTGAAGAAAAAGGAGGGTGTTGGCAATGACAAAATTAGACGAGACATTGACAATGCTAAAAGAATTAACAGATGCACGTGGTATTGCGGGTAACGAGCGTGAACCACGCGAAGTAATGAAGAAATATATTGAGCCGTTTGCGGACGAACTTTCTACTGATAATTTAGGAAGTTTAGTTGCGAAAAAAGTAGGGGAAGAAAACGGCCCGAAAATTATGGTTGCAGGTCATTTAGATGAAGTTGGCTTTATGATTACGCAAATTGATGACAAAGGTTTCCTTCGTTTCCAAACAGTTGGTGGCTGGTGGTCACAAGTTATGCTTGCACAGCGCGTAACAATTGTAACGCGTAAAGGAGATGTAACAGGTGTTATCGGTTCAAAACCACCGCATATCTTACCTCCAGAAGCGCGTAAAAAGCCAGTTGAAATTAAAGACATGTTCATCGATATTGGTGCTTCTAGCCAAGAAGAAGCAATGGAGTGGGGCGTACGACCAGGAGATCAAGTTGTACCTTACTTTGAATTCCAAGTGATGAAGAACGAAAAAATGTTACTTGCAAAAGCATGGGATAACCGAATTGGTTGTGCAATTGCAATTGACGTATTAAAACAATTAAAAGATGAAAAGCATCCAAACGTTGTATATGGCGTAGGGACTGTACAAGAAGAAGTCGGTCTTCGTGGTGCAAAAACATCTGCAAACTATATTAAACCAGATATCGCGTTCGCGGTAGATGTTGGTATTGCTGGTGACACACCGGGTGTAACGTCAAAAGAAGCGCAAAGTAAAATGGGTGATGGACCACAGATCATTTTATATGATGCTTCTGTTATTGGCCATACAGGTTTACGTGACTTTGTAGTTGATGTTGCTGATGAATTACAAATTCCATACCAATATGATTCAGTAGCGGGCGGTGGAACGGATGCAGGTGCAATTCATATTGCTGTAAATGGTATTCCGTCTATGGCAATTACGATTGCAACCCGTTACATTCATTCTCATGCGGCAATGTTACACCGTGATGATTATGAAAATGCAGTGAAGTTAATTGTAGAAGTTATTAAACGTCTTGATAAAGAGGCTGTACATAACATTACATTTAATTAATAGAAAAAGCGAAGGAGCCTCTCCTTCGCTTTTTTGTGTTTTAAAAAGGTCGTTCTAATCCTGCGGCAGTATGAGCCCCTAAAATGATTAAACGAGTTAATTGCATGGCCATAAAATGCGGGGTATATATCATCCCTTTTTTTAGCCATGACATAATCATGCCGAGATGGGCACCAGTAACATAACTAAGGAGAATGTCACGTGGAACCATTAGTTTTTCATCGTTAGGCTGTGCAATAGAGAGGCTTAATGTTAAATGTGTTTGAATGGCTTTCATCATTTTATACGTAAAGTTTCCGGCAGCTTTATCACCAAGCATGACGTTATAGAAGTTCGCATTTTCTGCGATATGTTCAAATAAAGACAAGAAATTTGGATGTGGTGAATCAAATGTAAGTTGAAAATCTTCTTTATTTCTATTTTTCGGTTTAATAACTTCTGTTAGCTTCTCTAACATTTCTTCAATGCTTTTGTCTAGTAAGTCATATTTATCGTGGTAATGGCTATAAAACGTAGCGCGATTTACAGGAGCACGTTCTGCAATATGTTGAACAGTTACATTTTCAAACCCTTTTTCGCCTACTAAAGCGACAAAAGCATCCTGTATGAGTTGTCTCGTCCGTTTTACACGTGGATCATTTGTATTTTTAATAGACATTTTTATTTCCCCTCGTTTAATTTTCTGTATTTAAACAACATATTGGTATTATATTGTTGTTTAAGCGACATTTCATACGTAAATTGTCGGTTGTAGATTTGAAATAATTATTTATAATTATAAACGATAGTCCTTCAGAAATCAGCACCGCTTGCAGGTAGATAAATTTCGATTTACACCGCAGATGGTGTGATTTTTTTGTTTAAAAGTTAATATAATTAACAATTAAACAATCTAAACAATAAGGACGTAAATAGTCTAGAAAAAAATTATATGCGATATAAGGAGAGGAATGCAATGAATCAGTTTCGAAGAATGGTGATTATCAACATTATCACATTAATTGTACTAGTTGGTGGCGGTATTGGCGGTTATTACTATTACAATCAAGCGGAAAATTACTTAAAAACAGACAATGCAAAAATTGATGGAAAGGTAATTCCGATTGCATCACCAGTAGCAGGGAAATTAACTGACTGGAAAGCTGAAGTAGGTAAGAACTACAACGAGAATGATAAATTAGGTGCTGTCACTGTAGCGGCAGCGAATGGAGAACAAACAGTAGATGTAACAATTCCACAAAATGCAACAGTTGTACAATCAAACGCAACAACAAATGCTTTCGTTGGAGCAGGTAGCCCAATCGCTTATGCATTTGATATGAACAATTTATGGGTAACAGCAAATATTGAAGAAACAGATGTTGATGATGTTCAAAAAGGTCAAGATGTAGATGTGTATGTAGATGCATACCCAGATACAACGTTAACAGGAAAAGTAGAACAAGTTGGCTTAACAACAGCGAACACATTCTCTATGTTACCATCAAGCAACGCAACAGCGAACTATACGAAAGTAACACAAGTAGTACCAGTTAAAATTTCTTTAGATCATAGCAAATCAGTAAATATTGTTCCTGGCATGAATGTGACAGTTCGTATTCATAAGTAAGGGGGAGATGAGATGTCCTCAATTGTAATTGCAGGATATGCACTATTTTGTATAATCGTCTTCTTCCTTGTAAATCGTCTTTTACGAAAGAAAAAAACGAAAATGGGAGAAGAACAAGTCCCAGCCGTAAGTAAAATAGAAGTAAGTAAAGTTGAAACAGAAGAGAAAGACATTGAACGAAAGCAAGAACCGGAAATTTCTAATGTAGTTGAGTTGGAAACAGGAAAGCAAGAAGAAGTAAAACAAGAAAAAGAAGTGCCGAAAAAACAAATGTCTATGCCTGTAGAGAATGTGAACGTAAAAGCAGTGGTAGCTGTATTAATTCTCGGCATGTTCGTTTCTATTTTAAACCAAACAATCATTAACGTTGCATTGCCTCCGTTAATGAATGAATTTAACGTATCAACTTCAACAGCACAATGGTTAATTACAGGCTTCATGCTTGTAAATGGTATTTTAGTACCGATTAGTGCCTTTTTAGTTTCACGATTTACGTATCGTAAATTATTCGTAGCAGCAATGTTATTCTTTACGGTAGGATCTATCATTTGTGCTACTTCAGGAAACTTTACAATGATGATGACGGGCCGCGTTATTCAAGCGGTTGGTGCGGGTATTTTAATGCCGGTTGGTATGAATATCTTCATGACATTATTCCCGCCTCATAAGCGCGGAGCTGCAATGGGATTACTAGGTGTAGCAATGATTTTAGCACCAGCTATCGGACCAACTGTAACAGGTTGGGTAATTGAAAATTACAGCTGGAACTTAATGTTCTATGCGATGTTTATTATCGGTTTAATTATTACGTTCCTATCTTTAAAATTCTTTACACTAGCTCAGCCAGTGTCTAAAACAAAATTAGATATATTCGGTGTTGTTAGTTCAAGTATTGGACTAGGAAGCTTATTGTACGGATTTAGTGAAGCTGGAAATAATAGTTGGACTAGTGCAGAAGTTGTTATTTCACTTATTATCGGTGTAATTGGTTTAGCGTTATTTATTTGGAGAGAGTTAACGACGGACAATAAAATGCTTGATTTACAAGTATTTAAATATCCAGTATTTACTTTCACTTTAGTAATTAACGCAATTGTTACAATGGCATTATTCGGAGGTATGTTATTACTTCCTGTATATCTGCAAAATATTCGTGGCTTTACGCCAATTGAATCTGGTTTACTACTTCTTCCAGGATCATTAATTATGGGGATCATGGGACCAGTAGCGGGTAAATTATTCGATAAATATGGCATTCGTCCATTAGCGATAATTGGATTGGCAATTACGACGTATGCGACATATGAATTTACAAAATTATCGATGGATACACCGTATAGCGTTATTATGACGGATTATATTATACGCTCAATTGGTATGTCATTCATTATGATGCCAATTATGACAGCTGGTATGAACGCGCTACCGATGAAATTAATTTCTCACGGTACAGCAACGCAAAATACGTCAAGACAAGTAGCGGGTTCAATCGGAACAGCGATTTTAATTACACTTATGACGCAACAAACGACTGCGCACGTAGCAGATTATGGAAATATGTTAACAACGTCAAACCCAATTTTAGTTGATAAAGTACACGGCATGGGGCAAAGCTTAGCAGCGATTGCTGGATCAGCACAAGCAGGAGATGCGATGAGCACGCAACTATTATTCGGACAAATTTCAAAGTTATCTGCAATTAACGGTATTAACGATGCCTTCTTAATTGCAACGATACTTGCAGGGATTGCTTGGGTGTTATCGTTCTTCTTACCATCAGGCAATAAACCAAATAGAAAAGCAGGGAATTAATTTCCCTGCTTTTTATTTTGGATAGTATTAATAAATAAATGAGAAATAACGATCCAAATTATTGAAAAATGTTAAAGAAAGAGGAATTTGAAGTTGTTATAAAAGAATAAAGAGAGAAATCGTGATGATATCTCTCTTTAACTTAAAAGTGCTACTATATTATTTATAATATGAAATAGTATGGTTGGAATGATGGAATTTGTTTTCCTGTATAAAAAAGCCATCATTAGCCCTGCGAAGAACGCACTCACCATTATCCCCAGTGAGTATGTATGGGCGACTCCGAAAAATAAACTTGTCAAAATTGCAGCAATCCAGAATGGGAACCGTTCTGAGAAGAAGCGAAGCATAAAACCTCTGAAAATGAGTTCTTCAAAAATGGGTGTAAGTATTGCGGACCCGATAAGTAACAATATTTGATATTGGCTTAAAATATGTAAGTTTAACGCAGACGATTGTTCTTCTGATGCATCTGGAAATACGTGTTGTAATACGAATGAATTGAAAAGGATACTTAATGAAAAGATAATGAACAAGTATGCGTATGTACGATATTTTTTTAATACACTAAAGTCAAATGATGGTAATAATAATGTTTTGGCAGGCTCGTATTTAAATATGAAAAACAATAGAATAATTAGTTGTAGTGCAGTACCTGTCGTATCTATAATAGATTCGTATAAGGCGATTTGTGTTTTATCTGCAAATATACTTTTATACATTATTAGTGGGAGTATAAGGAATGTAGTTATAAAACCAGTGCCCCAAAATGCAAATAGAGTAGAGGGGATAAATTGTCCCCATGACATGGATTGTTTTTGTTCGTGCGGAAGTTGTGTAGTAAGTTGCATATGTTTAAACCACCTCTTTATATTTGTATATTTAATTATAAAGTATTTGTTTTTTGAATGTAACATTTAAATATTACATATAAAGGTGTATTTTCCATAAAATAATAAAAGAGGTATCACCCTATAGTGATGCCTCTTTCTTATTGGTAACTATGTTCTGCTTTGTTGTTGGATTTTGATTGCTCTATTTGTAATTCACGTTCTACCAATCGGTCTAACTGTTGAATTGCTTTTAGTGCTTTTTCATAAGAAATTGTTCGATAATGATGCGCCCCGCCCGGTTCTTCATCTGCTTCGTCTGCCCATTTAATAATGTTTTGCAGAGATGTTCTTTCGATTTCTTGCTGTACTAAGAAAGAATCTGTATGAAGAAGAATGGCGATAGAAATTTCTTTTGCTAGTTTAGGATGCTCTCCTAATCTAATAAGCAATTTATGAGCTCTTTCTGCTCCTTTAATTGCGTGTATATCATTCTTTTTATATAAATCATAGTCCCATTCGCCGCCTGTGTACCACGTATGATGTCCGATATCATGAAGGAAACCAGCTTTTGTCGCAGCATCGACTGAGGCGTGATGCTTTTTAGCTAAGTGAAACGCATGGTAAGCGACAGCGATCGCGTGGACCATCCCAGAACGATTTACGTATTTTTGTGTAATGTGGTGTTTAAAAATTTGTTCAAGCGTAATACGGTGCATAAAACATTCACTCCTTTTATCCCGCTTTAACGGGCAGTAAGATTCCTACTTCAAAATTCGGCGAATACGAGGAAGTTAGGTGGGGAATCAACTGCCCGTAAAAGCCCGATTGGTTCAACTAATAATTAGTGGGGATGAACACCGCTCCCCACTAATTAAAGTTTCACTTTATCTAATGGTGTCTATAAAGAAAATCGATCGGTTTAAATGTATTTTGAACATTGTACTCCATCATAGTTGGTTAGTAAAGTAGAAATGTTTAGGAGAAGAAAAAAAATTCCGCAAAAAAATCACCTTAGCTTATGCAAAGGTGATTTTTAAATTGCTTATTTTTTTAATCCTTGCTCTAGTGTTTCTAACATTTCATGCTTTTCATTTTCATCAGCGTTTTTCCAAATGACTTCAAATAAGACACCAAGACCTGGAAGCATTTTCTCTTCACCGCTTTGAATTGCATCGACAATTGTTTCTTGTAATTGATCTTGTGTATTACCAGATACATTTGCTAATACAGCACCGCGTAAATTAAAACTCATTGTTTTCACCTCTTCTTCAGAATTGAAACTGACGTTAGTTTTTGTTCTTTTTTATGTAAATATGTATGAAAAATAGGCTATAATGATAAGACAAGAAGAGAGGGAAATACATATTATGAAAAACATTGATTCATTACAAAATCCGCGTGTGAAGCAGTGGAAAAAGCTGCAAACGAAAAAAGAGCGCGATAAAAAAGGTTTATTTTTTGTAGAAGGATTCCACTTAGTGGAAGAAGCTTTAAAAGCAGGAGTTGTAACAGAACTTATCGTTTCAGATCAGACAGACCTTCCGAAAGATTGGACAGTTAATGATGTGGAAATGTATATCGTACCGGAAGCAATCGTAAAAGTACTTCGTGAAACAGAAACGACACAAGGTGTATTCGCTGTTTGTGAAAAGCATGAGAAGGAAGTAGCTCTTGCTGATGGGAAGTTTCTTTTATTAGATGGCCTGCAAGACCCAGGTAACTTAGGGACAATTATTCGTACAGCTGATGCAGCTGGTATTCATGCCGTTGTGCTTGGAGAAGGTTGTGTTGATGTTTATAATAGTAAAGTACTCCGTTCTACACAAGGTTCTATTTTTCACTTACCAATTGTAAAAGGGAACTTAGAAGAATGGGTAGACAAGCTAAAAGAAAATAACGTTCCTGTATATGGAACAGCTCTTGAAAATGGAGTTCCGTACGGGGAAGTAACACCAGCTGGTAGCTTTGCATTAATTGTAGGAAATGAAGGAAACGGCGTACGCCAAGAAATTCTTGCAAAAACGGATCGAAACTTGTATATTCCGATTTACGGCGGGGCAGAATCATTAAATGTTGCAGTTGCAGCAGGGATTTTAACGTATTATTTGCAAAGCCCGGTTGCGAACAAATAAAAAACTTCTTATAATAAGTTGAAGTACATTATATTAAAAGTTAAATAACGAAAAACGTTGATAGAGAAGAGTAGCTTACAAAATCGCCATATAGGGAGAGAATGCCGTAGACTGAAAGCATTCTTATGGTAGACGGAAGTGAATTCACCTCTGGAGTTGACGCCAGGACCATGTATATGTAAAGGCGTTCCGGTCAGAATTGATCGTTATAACTAATGAGTGGGCAGACATGTTCTGTCAATTTAGGGTGGTACCGCGAATTTACCTCGTCCCTTTTTGGGAGCGAGGTTTTTTTATTTTTAAAATTAGGAGGGTTCCAAATGGAAGCACGTTTAAAAGAGCTAAAGCAAAAAGCGTTAGAGCTTATTGAAGAAGCGAAAGAGCTAAAAGGCTTAAACGACGTACGCGTAGCGTATTTAGGAAAAAAAGGTCCAATTACAGAAGTATTACGCGGCATGGGAAAATTATCAGCAGAAGAGCGTCCACGTATGGGAGCATTAGTAAATGAAGTACGTGAAGCGATTCAAACGCGTCTAGACGACAAAATCAGTAACTTAGAAAAAGCAGTAATTGAAGCGAAATTAGCAACTGAAACAATTGATGTTACATTGCCAGGTCGTCCTGTTGAAACAGGTTGTCACCATCCGTTAACAGCTGTTGTTGAACAAATTGAAGATGTATTCATCGGTATGGGTTATGAAGTAGCGGAAGGAACAGAAGTAGAAAAAGACTACTACAACTTCGAAGCATTAAACTTACCGAAAGATCACCCAGCGCGTGATATGCAAGATACATTCTACATTACAGAAGAAACGTTACTACGTACACATACATCTTCTGTGCAAGCACGTACGATGGAAAATAATAAAGAAAAAGGCCCAATTAAAATTATTTGTCCTGGTAAAGTGTATCGCCGTGATGACGATGATGCGACGCATTCACACCAGTTCATGCAAATTGAAGGTCTTGTAATTGATAAAAATATTCGTATGAGTGACTTAAAAGGTACACTGCAAGTATTCGTGAAAAAGATGTTCGGTGAAGATCGTGAAATCCGTCTTCGTCCAAGTTTCTTCCCATTCACAGAGCCATCTGTAGAGATGGACATTTCTTGTATGATGTGTCATGGCAAAGGTTGCGGCACTTGTAAAGGAACTGGTTGGATTGAAATTTTAGGCGCAGGTATGGTTCACCCGAACGTACTTGAAATGGCTGGTTATGATTCAAAAGAATATCAAGGTTTCGCATTCGGTATGGGCGCAGAGCGTATCGCAATGTTGAAATACGGCGTAGATGACATTCGTCATTTCTATACAAATGATGTACGTTTCTTACAACAATTCAAACGAGCGTAAGGGAAGGAGAGGATAAGTATGTTCGTATCATATCGTTGGTTACAAGAGTATGTAGATATTAAAGATGTAACGGCACAAGAACTAGCAGACAAAATCACGAAAAGTGGTATTGAAGTAGAAGGTGTTGAAGTATTAAATAAAGGTGTAAAAGGTGTTGTAGTTGGTCACGTATTAGAATGTGAAAAACACCCAGAAGCTGATAAGTTAAGCAAATGCTTAATTGACATCGGCGAAGAAGAACCAGTTCAAATTATTTGTGGTGCTGCTAACATTGCAAAAGGTTTAAAAGTACCAGTTGCAAAAGTTGGCGCTGTACTTCCTGGTAATTTCAAAATTAAAAAAGCAAAACTACGTGGTGAAGCTTCTCACGGTATGGTTTGTGCTCTTCAAGAGCTTGGCATTGATGGAAAGTTAGTTTCAAAAGAATACGCAGATGGTATCTTCATCTTCCCAAGTGACGCTGAAGTTGGTGCAGATGCACTTGAAATTTTAAACTTACATGATGAAGTACTTGAGCTTGGTTTAACACCGAACCGTGCAGATTGCTTAAACATGTTAGGTGTTGCATATGAAGTAGCTGCTATTTACGGCCGTGAAGTAAAACTTCCAGCTATCGACTTACAAGAAACAGCAGAAAAAACTGCCGATTACATTTCTGTAAGTGTAGAAGCGAAAGAAGAAAATCCATTATACATTGCAAAAATGGTGAAGAACGTAAAAATTGGTCCATCACCAATGTGGATGCAAACTCGCCTTATGGCAGCTGGCATTCGTCCGATTAGCAACGTAGTTGATATTACAAACTACATTCTAATGGAATACGGTCAACCGTTACATGCATTCGATTACGATAAATTAGGTTCAAAAGAAATCGTTGTTCGTCTTGCAAAAGAAGGCGAAAAAATTGAAACGTTAGATGATCAAGAACGTACGTTACAAAGCCACCATCTTGTTATTACAAACGGCACAAAAGCGTTAGCTGTTGCTGGTGTAATGGGCGGAGCGGATTCAGAAGTTACAAATGAAACAGTAAACGTTCTAATTGAGTCTGCATACTTTGCAGGTCAAACAGTACGTCGTACATCAAAAGACTTAGGTCTTCGCAGTGAATCAAGTGCACGTTTCGAAAAAGGAATAGATCCAACACGTACATTTGAAGCAATTCAACACGCAGCCGCTTTAATGGCGAAATATGCTGGCGGAGAAGCGCTTGAAGGTGTCGTAGAAGTTGATAACTTACAAGTACAGGAGCGTACAGTATCTGTTACTGCTGAAAAAGTAAACCGAGTATTAGGCACAAATATTTCTGCGAGTGAAATGGGTACAATATTCACAAACTTGAAATTCCCATTCACAGAAGTAGAAGGAACATTCCACGTGAATGTACCAGCACGTCGTCCTGATATTACAATTTCAGAAGACTTAGTAGAAGAAGTGGGCCGTCTATACGGTTATGACCACATTCCAGTTACATTACCTTCTGGAACAATGACTCGTGGTAAATTAACAGCAGCGCAAACGAAACGTCGTAAAGTACGTCGCTTCTTAGAAGGTGCTGGTTTATATGAAGCAATTACGTATTCATTAACAAGCGCTGACAAAGCGAAACAATATATGGTGGAGCCAAACGAAAAAGCGCCTGTAGCTCTTGCACTTCCAATGAGTGAAGAACGTAGCCAACTTCGTTTAAGCTTAGTGCCACAATTGTTAGAAGCAGTTTCATACAATGTCGCTCGTAAAAACGATAGCGTTGCTTTATACGAAGTAGGTTCTATCTTCTTACCGACAGAAGAAGGAGAACTTCCGAAAGAAGAACAACATCTTGCAGGTGTTATGACAGGGCTTGCTCTTCACCATGCATGGCAAGGTGAGAAAAAAGTAGTAGACTTCTTCGTTGTGAAAGGTGTACTAGAAGGTCTATTTGACGTACTTGGCGTTTCAAACCAAATCACATATGCACCAGCAAAACGTGAAGGTATGCACCCAGGTCGTACAGCTGACATCGTATTAGAAGGCGAAGTAATTGGTTTCATCGGTCAATTGCACCCAGAAGCAGAAAAACAATTAGATGTGAAAAATACATTCGTATTCGAACTATCTCTTGTAAAAGTATTCGGTGCAGACGCTGAAGAAACTTACTACTCAGCAATTCCACGTTTCCCATCTATGACACGTGACATGGCTGTTGTCGTAACGAAAGAAACAAAAGCTGGCGAAATGAAGCAAGTTATTGCTGAAGCTGGTGGAGAACTTCTGAAAGACGTAACACTATTTGACTTATACGAAGGTGAAAAAATGGAAGAAGGCAAGAAATCACTTGCATTCTCTATGAACTACTTCGATGCAGAGCGTACGTTAACAGACGAAGAAGTAACAGAAGCACATAACCGCGTGTTAACAGCGGTAGAAGAGAAATTTGGTGCGGAGTTACGTAAATAATAAGAAATTGCCGGATCTATTCCGGCAATTTTTTTAGTGGATTGGTTGTCGGAAAATGTCGGTAAGTCGATATATTACAAAAATCGCCGATATATTTGGAGTTACGGTCGATATATTACAAAAATCGCCGATATATTTGGAGTTACGATCGATATATTATAAAAATCGCCGATATATTTGGAGTTACGATCGATATATTATAAAAATCGCTGATATATTTGGAGTTACGATCGATATATTACAAAAATCGCTGATATATTTTCCGACATCTTGCATCTTTCTCTCGAATGTAGTACATTAATTTTAGTTTAACAAAATGAAAGACGATGATAAGGAAAAGTAGTATATACTATAATCCAAAGCGAGTCAGGGACGGTGAGAGCCTGATGAGGCGGTATATGTGAAGAACACCTTGGAGTTGCTAACCGAAATTGAATCTTGTATTCAAGAGTAGACTTAGACGGGAATCCGGCCTGTTACAAACCGGGAAGTATGTATTACATACGAGTTAAAGTTGGTCTTTATGACAAATTGGGTGGTACCGCGAAGTTTAACCTTTCGTCCCTTTATGGATGAAAGGTTTTTTTGTATTTAAATATATCAGCAAAGGAGAATTTCACTATGGAAAACACATTAGTAAAAAGTCTGTATAGAGATACAGATAAATACGCAGGTCAAACAGTACAAGTATCAGGGTGGATTCGTAACTTACGTGATTCAAAAGCATTTGGTTTCATCGAATTAAACGACGGTAGCTTTTTCAAAAGCGTTCAAATCGTTTTCGATACAGAATTAGATAACTTCAAAGAAATTGCAAAGCTTCCACTTAGCTCTTCAGTTAAAGTAGAAGGTAAAGTAATTGTAACGCCTGGAGCGAAACAACCATTTGAAATTAAAGCAGAAAAAATTGATATTGAGGGCTTATCAGATTCTGATTACCCACTTCAAAAGAAACGTCATACGTTTGAATACTTACGTACAATTGCTCACTTACGTCCAAGAACAAATGCATTCTCTGCAACGTTCCGCGTACGTTCTATCGCAGCATTTGCGATTCACCAATTCTTCCAAGAGCGTGGATTCGTACATGTTCACACACCAATCATTACTGGTAGTGATACAGAAGGTGCGGGCGAAATGTTCCGCGTAACAACGCAAGATTTAAACAACGTACCAAAAGGCGAAGACGGACAAGTTGATGAATCAAAAGACTTCTTCGGCAAAGAAACAAACTTAACAGTAAGTGGACAGCTGAACGCTGAAGCTTATGCATTAGCATTCCGTGATGTATACACATTCGGACCTACATTCCGTGCAGAAAACTCAAACACAACTCGCCACGCTGCTGAGTTCTGGATGGTTGAGCCTGAGATTGCATTCGCTGAACTAGGTGACGTAATGAACCTTACAGAAGATATGCTGAAATATGCAATGAAATACGTATTAGAGCATGCACCAGAAGAAATGGAATTCTTCAATAGCTTTGTTGATAAAACAGTTCTAGAGCGCATGAACAACGTAATTAACTCTGACTTCGGTCGTATCACTTATACAGAAGCAATTAAAGTACTTCAAGAATCAGGTGCTGACTTCAAATACCCAGTAGAATGGGGTATTGACTTACAAACAGAGCATGAAAGATACTTATCAGAAGAAATCTTCAAACGCCCTGTATTCGTAACGGACTATCCGAAAGACATTAAAGCATTCTACATGCGCTTAAATGACGACGGTAAAACAGTAGCTGCTACTGACCTTCTAGTTCCTGGCATCGGCGAATTAATCGGCGGAAGTCAACGTGAAGAAAGAATGGACGTTTTAGTAGACAGAATTAAAGAATTAGGCATGAAAGAAGAGGACTACTGGTGGTACTTAGAACTTAGAAAATACGGCGGTACAAAACACGCTGGATTCGGTCTAGGTTTCGAGCGCTTCCTAATGTACATCACTGGCATGGCTAACATCCGTGACGTAATTCCATTCCCAAGAACTCCAGGTTCTTCTGAATTCTAAAATATGAAAAAAGCGAGAGGATTTCCTCTCGCTTTTTATTTTGTATAGTTTACTGCCTCGTAGCACAAAGTAACGCGAAGGGGTGAATATAAATGAGTAAAAAAGTGAAAAAAGATCATTCAAGATCGAGCCTCGGTTCTCCAGAAGTAGAAGGACAAGGAACGACGACGCATGAAACAGGTTCTCATAAAGTATCTTCATCTAATAAGAAGCAGAAACAAAGCTAACATAAAAAGGAGAGTCTTGGCGACTCTCCTTTTTATGTGTTACATCTTTTTATCATGAATCTCTTTTGTAATGTTATCTACATCTTTGTCTAATCGATCGAAATAGAAAAACCACAGTAAACTCATGAACACGTAATAGATGGCCATCACGCCAAGATTATCAGATATATTTTCAAATGTAGATTTAGTAGTGAAAAAAGCGCCCCAAATGGTAGAAATAGTGAGGTAAGATAGAGGACCTACGATGTGTACGAAAGCATATAATACCTTTTTAACTTTTACAGCGTTCATATGAAAAACCTCCTTTTTCTAATCATACATTCAAGTTCCTCACAGAAGTGTTGTAGTTTTGCTGGATTATGTATTAACGAGCGAGCATCGTGTTTCCCGATAAACCTGCGGATCCGAAAGTTTAATAAGAAAGATCGGCCATAGCGCTCTATTAAATCGTTGAACTCTCGTTGTTCGCTTAGTAGATGAATGTTTTCCCTAATTTCGAACTGTCTTTCGTGTGGATTACCTAGTAAAATATTTAGAATCATTTGTAGAAGTAGCAATAGGGATCCCCTCCTATGTTAGAATAATCTGTATATTATAATTATAACAAAACTATAAGGATAATAGTAGGATGAAACAAAAAACAGGAGTTTGTAGGCTCCTGTTTTTGTCGATACTATTTTAGTAAGCGAAACGCCTTTTCCGTATTAGCAAAATGCAGTTTCACAAACTCAGGTAATCGTTCTTTACCAAGCTTTTGAATTAATTTAGCGGCGGCGATATCAACTTGTTTACCTGCACCTTTTGGAAGGGGCATACCAGCTTTTTTGCTTAGTTCGTTAAATTGTTTTACGAATGAGTAACGAGCTAAAATGGAGGCGGCGGCTACTGCTAAATGGACGCTTTCGCCTTTCGTTGCGAAGTAAACATTTTCACGTTGTACCTGTTTTTGTTTTGCTAAATATTTGTAGTATGTATCAGGCTGTGTGAATTGGTCGATTAAGACGCCTTCAGGTTTTATAGGTGCCATTTTAGCTAATAAGTTTGTAATAGCTTTATTATGTAGCAAAGCTTTTAGTTTACCTTGGTTGTTTCCTTTATCAAATAGCTCGTTATATTTTTCGTTATGAAGAACGAGAGAGCTGTAAGGAACAACGTGTAGAAGTTGTTTTGCAATGGCAGTAATTTGTTCGTCATTTAAGTTTTTAGAGTCTTTTACACCAAGTTCTTTTAGTAGTGGAATTTGCTTCGCATCCACATATACAGCAACGACTGTCATCGGTCCGAAGAAATCACCAGTCCCCACTTCATCTGACCCTACGATCGACATTGTACCGATGGAAGCAGGCGGTGCATAACGGTGTGAATCAACAGATCTTTTTACAGCTGTTTTCGGTGTTTGAGAGACAGTTTGCCAACGAGAAGCTTCTGCTTCAGCACGTCCACCTTGGAACATTACTTTTCCAGATTTATACGCTGTGATTGTGCAAGATGGCACTTTTGCCATGAAGATTCCGCCTTGTGGAGTTTTCGGGCTAAGCGAATGTTTATATTGTTGTTTCATGTCTTCAATTACTGTAGAATTTGTTTGAATTACGATAGAATTTGACATAATGGTCACCCCTTTTTTTATATTGTTATTTTTATCATATCGGATTGTTCTTTCTGTTTCCATATTATGAAGGTTCATGGTATGATAAACTTTAGGATTCTGTACGTGATTGGAGGCCGGTGAGTTGTCACAACAAAAGGGAAAGAAAAGTCGAATTAATGTAGAAATCTATGGTCAGCAATATTCAGTTGTTGGCGATGAAAGTACAAGTCATATCCGCATGGTAGCAGCGATTGTGGATGATAAAATGCGCGAACTCAATGCCAAGAATCCTTCGCTTGACACGAGTAGACTAGCGGTATTGACGGCGGTAAACGTCATACACGATTACATAAAATTAAAAGAAGAACATGAGAAATTGAAAGAAAGTATGACAAAAAAAGGAATGGAATAACATGATTGATATTATTATCATTTTACTGCTTGTTATGGGATTTTTCCTCGGCTTACGCAGAGGGTTTATTCTGCAACTTGTAAAGTTAACAAGCTTTATTATCGCATACCTTGTTGCATACTGGTACTGTAAAGATTTAGCGCCAGCACTTGCGAAATTTATTCCGTATCCATTTGATAAAAATGTATCTGTTCCAGAATGGATTGATGCAAATAATATTGAGACAGTATTTTATCAAGCGCTTGCGTTTATCATATTGTTTATTATCACAAAAATTGCACTTTCATTACTTGGTAATTTGTTAAATATGTTTGCAGAAATACCGGTTTTAAAGCAAGTAAATGCGTTTGCGGGGGCACTCCTCGGATTTTTAGAAGTATATATTATTTTGTTTGTCTTAATTATCATTGGAAACATTCTTCCGATTGAACAATTACAAACACCATTACAACAATCATCAATTAGCAAAATAATTGTAGACGATACACCGATTCTCTCTGAAAAGGTGAAGGAACTATGGCAGACAGGTAGCAGAGTATAACTTCTCTTTTTTCGGAAAGAGAAGTTTTTTTCTATGAAAGAAAGGCGGGGTAATGATGAAAGTAAATAAAAAACAAGTTATCAAATTATTAGAGACAATCGGGCTTTTTATGGAACTAAAGGGCGCGAATCCGTTTAAAATATCTGCATTTCGTAAAGCGGCAGCAGCATTAGAAAGTGATGATCGTAGTCTTTCTGAGATTGAAGATTTCACGAAGATTCCGGGCATTGGAAAAGGAACAGCGGCAGTTATTCAAGAATATATAGAGTCGGGAACATCTGAAGTATTACAAGAGCTTGAACAAGAAGTGCCAAGTAGCTTATTACCGTTATTAAAATTGCCAGGCCTTGGTGGTAAAAAGGTAGCTAAGTTATATAAAGAACTTGGTGTTGTTGATATGGAATCGCTAAAAGCGGTTTGTGAGGAAAATAAAGTACAAGCTTTAGCTGGTTTCGGCAAAAAAACAGAAGAGAAAATATTAGAAGCAATCGATCAAGTAGGATCTCGTCCAGAGCGTTTACCAATCGCGATGGTATTGCCTATTGCCGGGGAAATAGAGGAGAAATTGTCGAATATTGCTGAGGTAATTCGTTTCTCTCGCGCTGGTAGTTTGCGCCGTGTTCGTGAAACAGTAAAAGATTTAGACTTTATTATTGCAACGACAGAACCAGCTGCAGTACGTGAGCATTTACTACAATTTGATAATATGATTGAAGTAATCGCGAGCGGGGATACGAAAGTTTCTGTTCGTCTTCAATATGAATATGATATTTCAATTGATTTTCGCTTAGTGAAACCAGAAGAGTTTATTACAACTCTTCACCATTTCACAGGATCCAAAGACCATAACGTAAAAATGCGTCAAATCGCAAAAGATAAAGGCGAGAAAATTAGTGAGTACGGTGTAGAGAACTTGGAAACAGGGGAAGTGAAAACATTTGAGACTGAAGAAGAATTCTTTGCTCATTTCGGTCTTCCATTTATCCCGCCAGAAGTGCGTGAAGATGGAAAAGAAATTGAATTAATTAAAGAGTATCCTAACTTAATTCAGTTCTCTGACATACAAGGTGATTTACATATGCATACAACATGGAGTGACGGTGCTTTTTCTATTGAAGAGATGGTACAAGCGTGCCGTGCTCGTGGATATAAGTTTATGGCAATTACGGATCACTCACAATACTTGAAAGTGGCGAACGGTTTAACGAAAGAGCGCCTTCGTGAACAAGCGAAAGAAATTGAACGTATGAATGAAAAGTATCCAGACATTACAATTTTACGTGGAATTGAAATGGATATTTTACCGGATGCCTCGCTTGATTTTGATGATGAAGTATTAGCTGAATTAGATTATGTCATTGGAGCAATTCACTCTAGCTTCTCACAAGACCGTGAAACGATTATGAAACGTCTTCGTGCTGCGCTAGAGAATAAGCATGTCACAATGATTGCTCATCCGACAGGACGTCTTCTTGGACGCCGTGAGGGTTATGATGTAGATACAGACTTATTAATCGAACTCGCAAAAGAAACAAATACAGTTTTAGAATTAAATGCGAATCCAAACCGTCTAGATTTAAGCGCGAAATTATTAAAACAAGCACAAGATGCCGGTGTAAAAGTAGCGATTAACACGGATGCTCATACACTTGAAATGTTAGAAGATATGGAAACAGGTGTAGCGGCAGCACGTAAAGGTTGGATTCAAAAAGATAACGTGATTAACACGTGGGATATTGAACGTTTATTAGACTATATTAAACGTAATAAGTAACACAAGGGGGACCTGCAACATGTTAGAAAGAACGTTGCGTGTATTAGAATATAATAAAGTAAAAGAACAATTACTTGAACATACAGCATCTTCACTTGGTCGTGACAAAGTGAAGCATTTAGTGCCGAGCACTGATTTTGAAGAAATTGTAGAGATGCAAGATACAACGGATGAAGCAGCGAAAGTCATTCGTTTAAAAGGTAGTGCGCCATTAGGTGGTATTACGGATATTCGCTCTAATGTGAAGCGTGCAAAAATTGGAAGTATGTTAAGTCCAAATGAATTACTTGATATTGCAAATACGATGTATGGTAGTCGCAATATGAAACGTTTCATTGAAGATATGGTTGATAATGGTGTCGAGCTTCCGATTTTAGAAACTCATGTCGCTCAAATTGTATCTTTATATGATTTAGAAAAGAAAATTACAAATTGCATCGGTGATGGCGGTGAAGTAGTCGATAGCGCAAGTGATAAACTGCGTGGTATTCGTACTCAAATTCGTACTGCGGAAAGCCGCATTCGTGAAAAGTTAGAAAATATGACGCGTTCTTCAAACGCGCAAAAGATGCTGTCTGACTCAATTGTAACGATCCGTAACGAACGTTACGTAATCCCAGTAAAACAAGAATACCGCGGCGTATATGGCGGTATTGTTCATGATCAATCAGCTTCGGGACAAACGTTATTTATTGAACCGCAAGTCATTGTAGAGTTAAATAACGCGCTCCAAGAAGCACGTGTGAAAGAAAAACAAGAAATCGAACGCATCTTATTAATGTTAACAGAAGAAGTGGCAGTAGAAGCCGATATCGTTTTATCAAACGTAGAAGTAGTTGCAAATCTTGACTTCATTTTTGCGAAAGCTTTTTATGCGAAGCGAATTAAAGCAACAAAACCAATCGTAAATAACGAGCGTTACATGGATTTAAAACAAGCACGTCATCCGCTTATCGATCCAGAAATTATTGTGCCAAATAACATTATGTTAGGGAAAGACTTTACGACAATTGTTATTACAGGACCGAATACAGGTGGTAAAACAGTTACGCTGAAAACAGTTGGTATTTGTGTATTAATGGCGCAATCTGGTCTTCATATTCCAGTAATGGATGAGTCAGAGATTTGTGTATTTAAAAATATATTTGCTGATATCGGTGATGAGCAATCGATTGAACAAAGTTTAAGTACGTTCTCCTCACATATGGTGAACATTGTTGATATTTTAGAAAAAGCTGATTTTGAAAGCTTAGTTTTATTCGATGAATTAGGTGCTGGAACAGACCCGCAAGAAGGGGCTGCACTTGCCATTTCAATTTTAGATGAAGTATGTAATCGCGGTGCTCGCGTTGTTGCTACGACGCATTACCCAGAATTAAAAGCATACGGATATAATCGTGAGCAAGTTATTAATGCGAGCGTTGAGTTTGATGTAAATACATTAAGTCCAACGTATAAATTATTAATCGGTGTACCAGGACGTAGTAATGCCTTTGAAATTTCGAAACGCCTTGGATTATCTGATCGCGTCATTGAGCAAGCACGCAATCACATTAGTACAGATACAAACAAAATTGAAAATATGATTGCGAAGTTAGAAGAAAGTCAAAAGAATGCAGAGCGTGACTGGAACGAAGCAGAAGCACTTCGCAAGCAATCTGAAAAACTTCATCGTGAATTACAACGTCAAATTATTGAATTTAATGAAGAGCGTGATGAACGATTGTTAAAAGCGCAAAAAGAAGGGGAAGAAAAAGTCGAAGCTGCAAAGAAAGAAGCAGAAGGCATTATTCAAGAACTTCGTCAATTGCGTAAAGCCCAACTTGCAAACGTGAAAGATCACGAGTTAATTGAAGCGAAGAGCCGTCTAGAAGGCGCAGCACCAGAGCTTGTGAAGAAACAAAAAGTAAACGTGAAAAATACTGCGCCGAAACAACAGTTACGCGCAGGTGATGAAGTAAAAGTATTAACGTTCGGTCAAAAAGGTCAATTGCTTGAAAAAGTAAGCGATACAGAGTGGAGCGTACAAATTGGTATTCTGAAGATGAAAGTAAAAGAATCTAATATGGAATACATTAATACACCGAAACAAACAGAGAAAAAAGCAGTTGCAACAGTAAAAGGTAGAGATTATCACGTTTCATTAGAACTTGACCTTCGTGGTGAACGATTTGAAAATGCAATGGCGCGCGTCGAGAAATATTTAGACGATGCCCAGCTTGCAAGCTATCCTCGCGTATCAATCATTCACGGTAAAGGAACAGGAGCGCTTCGCCAAGGTGTTCAAGATTACTTGAAGAAGCATCGTGGTGTGAAAACATTCCGTTACGGTGACATGGGTGAGGGAGGCCTAGGCGTAACAGTTGTCGAATTAAAATAGAAAACAACGAAACAAAGGGGAAACCATTATATGTTTATGGACAAACTTGCAAAAGTATTGTTAGCTTGTTGCGGAATATTTTTGGTGATTGGGGTTATTTATTTAGTTGTTTTTGCGAAGTAAACGAGCGTCAATCGTGGCATAATGATATTGCCATAGATTGACGCTTTTAATATATGTGAAAAGGAATAAAACATGAAAATCAACCAATACATAAGCGAAGCAAAATCATGCTCCAGACGTGAAACAGATCGCCTTATTAAAGCTGGACGCGTGGCTATTAACGGCGAAATATGTACGCACGGTGCAATTGTAAGTGATGATGATGTAGTAACGATTGATGGACGGGTTATTGTAAAGGAAGAGAAAGAAAAGTTGTATATCGCCTTTCATAAGCCAGTTGGCATTACTTGTACAGCAGCTGATCATATTGAAGATAATATTATTGATTATATCAATTACCCAGAGCGAATCTTTCCAGTTGGGCGATTAGATAAAGCGTCAGAAGGCCTTATTTTATTAACGAATGACGGTGCGATTGCGAATCAAATTTTACATGGTGATCATGAGCACGAGAAGGAATATGTTGTCACAGTCGATAAACCTTTTACGGACTGGTTTATTCATGAGATGTCCAGCGGTGTAAAGATCAAAGATGGAATGACGAAGCCATGTAAAGTGACGAGAGTGGATCAGTCTACATTTCGCATCGTTTTAACGCAAGGAATGAACAGACAAATTCGTAGAATGAGTCGAGCTTTCGGGTTTACTGTAACAAAGTTAAAGCGAGTACGCATTATGAATATAGAGCTAAATGAGCTTGAAGTTGGAAAGTGGCGGAGCGTTACAGCTGAAGAGTTAGAAATTTTAATAGGGCAGTTATAGGGAGGAAAAATTTTCTCCCTATATTTTTTGTCAGAAAAAATAAAACTATTGATTTTTTAAAAAATAGCCCATATAATAAAAAACAACAAGTTTCGACAAGATATTTTATAAAAGTAATGATGAGGACATGAGTTGTTTTTTACGATTCTCAGAGAGGGAAGCCTTAGGCTGTGAGCTTCCTAATACGGAAAGACGAACTTACCACCTCTAAACTTCAAGAGTGAACTGCATGCATAATGCATTGTAATTCTTGGCGGATAAAACCGTTATCAATTTACACGAGCTATAAAATGAGCTTATTTCGTTATAAATTCATTTTATTAGAATAAGGGTGGAACCACGATTTCAACACTCGTCCCTTTGTTAGGGACGGGTGTTTTTTGCGTTCTTTTACGGGGAAGTATGCTTGAAAGAGGATATATGACGGATTTTAATTCAGAATATTTTGTTAAATTAAATTAGGAGGTTAGTAGAAATGAAATCATCTTTAAAGTTTTCTGAGATGTTTGCAATAAGTTTAATGTTATTTGCACTATTTTTCGGTGCAGGTAATATGATTTTTCCACCAGCATTAGGACAAGGCGCTGGAACAGATGTATGGATCGCATTGTTTGGTTTTATCGTAACAGGCGTTGGGTTGCCTTTATTAGGAGTTATCGTTATAGCCCTTAAGGGAGATATTAATGAGTTAGCAGGGCGTGTACACCCTATATTCGCACTAGTTTTTATTACTGCAATTTATTTATGTTTAGGTGTATTCGTAAGCGTGCCGCGTACAGGAACAGTTGCTTATGAAATGAGTGTTGCACCGTTCTTACCAAGTGAGATAGCTGGTCAATCGTACCCGCTTGTTATCTTTACATTTATTTTCTTTGCTGTAACTTTTTATTTAGCTTTAAACCCATCAAAATTAGTGGGCCGCATCGGTAAAGTATTAACTCCGATTTTATTAGCTGTTATTACAATTATTGTAGTGAAAGCACTTATTACACCGATTGGAGAATTTGGTGCACCGACAGAAGCATATAGTGCTCCGCTCTTTAAAGGTTTTATTGACGGATATTTAACTTTAGATGGACTTGCAGCACTTGTTTTCGGAAATGTTGTTATTCATGCTTTAAAAGGAAAAGGTATTACAAATAAAAATAGCATTGCAAAAGTAACAATTTTTGCAGGATTTATTGCAGCACTTGGTTTACTACTTGTTTACTTAGCGCTTGCTTATCTGGGAGCTTCTAGTGTCTCTCTTGGAATGGGAGCAAACGGAGGAATTATTTTAACAAACGTTGTAAATCATTTATTTGGTAGTTACGGAACTTTATTATTAGGAATCGCAATTTCAGCAGCATGTTTAACAACTTCAGTAGGGATTGTCGCAGCTTGCGGAGAATATTTCTCTTCTTTATTACCGAAGCTTTCTTATCAAAAAGTTGTTTTCATTTTCTGTGTATTAGCATTTATGGTAGCGAATCTTGGTTTAACTCAGTTAAATGCATTAGCATTACCAATCTTAATCGCAATTTACCCAATTGGTATCGTGCTGATTATATTATCACTTGTTGAAAACTATATTCGTCTTCCTTTAGTAATGTATGTAGGTGGTATTGTAGGAGCATTCATGATTAGCTTCTTTGATGGATTACACAATGCAAATCTTGAGATTGCAGCATTAACACCAATTTTAAATAAAATTCCATTATATAGTGTTGGGATTGGTTGGTTTGTTCCTGCTCTAGTAGGTATTGTAATTGGATATGTCATTTCATTGTTTCAAAAGCAAGAAGTTGCTGTAGAAAAATAGAGAAAAGAGGCTTTCTATGAAAGAAAGCCTCTTTTTTTGTAGAAAAAGCCGGATATAAGGAAATTCAGATATTTAAAGTTTTATACGTAATATAGTTGACAAAAAAATTATGAGTAGGCTAAGATTGACTTAGTTGTGGAAATATTAGAAGGAAAGTGAGGAATGAAAGGTATAAGACTTTCTATAACGATATCATTTTGGTAGATAGAGGTGATAGAGTAGGAAAATGGTTAGTTTTATTTTTTTTGAGTTTCATTGAGAATGATAATCAATAAAATAAATAGAGACTTATGTTAAAATAAGAATCGCTCTTTATAAAGAATAGAGAGGGATATTATTTTTAACATGAATTGAGAATGATAATCAATAATATCTGTATTACATAAACAAATTACAATTAAATAAGGATAGAAGATTATTATTTTTTTCTAATATAATGAGAATAATTATCATTTTCAAAAAAGTATGGATGAAAGATAAACAAGGAGGAAGTAAGCCAAATGAGAAAGATTTCTGTATTACCCGCTTTTATTATAACGTTCGTATGTATGCTAGCTTTTCTTGTCATGCCATATGGGAAAGTTGCAGCACAACTAGCTGACGGTACGTATGATATTAACTATGTCATTCAAAAAGCGGAAAATGATTCAGCTTCAATGGCAAATGATTATTTTGAAAAACCAGCTAAGCTAATTGTGAAAAATGGTGAGATGAGAGTGCAAATCCCGATGAATCATAGTGCTTGGATTACAGAATTTAAAGCACCTGAAAACGGGAATTTTGTTGATGCAAAAGTAGTTAGCAAGGACGAGGCTGCTGATAAAAGAACGGTTGAATTTAAAATTGATGATTTATCAAAACCATTAGGAGTAAAAATTCATGTTGTCGTACCAAGTGCAAACTATGACCACCACTACACAATTCGTTTTGCTTTTGATGCAAATGTAAAAGCTGTAGGTGGAGATAACGGCGCGGCTACTACAACAAAAAACAATGATCAAACGAAAACAGGTACACAAGTTAAAGAAGAGAAAACAAAAGTGGAGAATAAAGAAACAACAAAAGAAGCGAACAAAGAAACAAATAAAGATACAAAAAATGAAAATGGTAAAGCTGAAAAAACAGATAATCCTAAAACAGGCGATGAAGCACGTATCGGATTATTTGCGGTGTTAATTCTTATTTCAGGTGTTTTCTTAATTCGTAACGTGAAGTTTAGTAAATAAATAAAAAGGAGCGTTATTTCATTGAACAGGTATCTTAAGATTGTTGTTGCTATGTTTTTAATGATATTTACATTCGTATCAACACTACAACCACTTGCAGTTCAAGCAGCTACTCAATTAGCTGACGGTGAATACTCAATCGGTTTTAAAGTTCTTAAAGACGCATCGGATGAAGTATCCATGATGAATGAATACTCTGTAAGTCCAGGAACTTTAAAAGTGAAGGATGGGAAAAAGAAAGTGTCCTTTACATTAAAAAATAGTTCATGGATTACGAAATTTGAAACAGACAAAGCAGGTCAACTTGTTGAGACAAATGTAATTAGTGAAGATAAAGAAAAAGATACAAGAGTAGTAGAATTCGATGTGGAAGATGTAGAGAAGATATTAAAAGCGAAAGTAAAAGTAGATATTGATTTTCTGAACTATCATCATGAATATGATGTTCGTATTGCATTTGATCAAAATAGCATTACACCAATTCATGTAGAAAAACCAGATGAAAAAGAGGACCCAGCTAATAAGCCAGATCCAAATGAAACTACGGATCCAGGTCAGAAGCCCGACCAAAAGCCTGACCCAGATCAACAACCAAATTCTAACACAATTGAAGATGGTGCGTACAGCATTCCTTTCAAAGTGTTAAAAGATCAAACAGATGAAGAATCTAAAATGAATAGTTACATGGAAAATCCAGGAGTATTGAAAGTAGAAAATGGTAAGAAAAAAGCGGTTGTAACGTTAAAAAGTAGCTCATTAATTAAAAATTTCCAAACGGAAAAAGATGGTGCATTTGTTGATGCAAAAGTAGTGAGTGAAGATAAAGAAAAAGATACAAGAGTAGTAGAGTTTGAAGTAGCTGATTTATCGAAAAAACTTAATACAAAAGTATTTATTGAGATGGCATCAAGAAATTATAAACAAACGCATGACGTACAACTTGTATTTGAACAAGACAAATTGGAAGCTATTAAAAGTGAAGACAAACAACCAGACGGAGACAAACAACCAGACGGAGGTAAACAACCAGACGGAGGTAAACAACCAGACGGAGACAAACAACCAGACGGAGGTAAACAACCAGACGGAGACAAACAACCAGACGGAGGTAAACAACCAGACGGAGACAAACAACCAGACGGAGACAAACAACCAGACGGAGACAAACAACCAGACGGAGATAAACAACCAGACGGAGATAAACAATCAAACGTAGATACCATTAAAGATGGTGAATACAGTATTGGTTTTAAAGTATTGAAAGATAAAACAGAAGAAATTTCAATGATGAATACGTACACGAAGAGTCCAGGTGTATTAAAAGTGAAAGATGGAAAGAAATATGTATCCTTCACATTAACGAATAGCTCATGGATTACAAAGTTCGAATTTGAAAAGAATAATTCATTTGTTGATGCAAGTGTATTAAGTGAAGATAAGAAAGCTGATACACGTGTAGTAGAAGTGGAAGTAGCTGATTTATCTAAGAAACTAAATGCAAAAGTGAAAGTAGATATTGATTCAATGAATTATCACCATTTCTATGATATTCAATTTGCATTTGATAACGATAGTATTCAACCGTTAGACAACCAAGGTGGAAACAACAATCAAGGCGGAAGTAACGACCAAGATGGAAACGACAACCAAGGTGGAAACAACAACCAAGGCGAAAATAACGACCAAGATGGAAACGATAACCAAGGCGGAAACGACAACCAAGGTGGAAACAACAACCAAGGTGGAAATAACAACCAAGGCGGAAACGACAGCCAAGACGATAACACAGCAATTGATCCAAACGCTCTTAAAGACGGTGAATACAGTATCGGTTTTAAAGTGTTAAAAGATAAAACAGAAGAAATTTCAATGATGAACACATATACGAAGAATCCAGGTGTATTAAAAGTGAAAGATGGAAAGAAATATGTATCCTTCACATTAACAAATAGCTCATGGATTACGAAGTTTGAGTTTGAAAAGAATGGTGCGTTCGTCGATGCGCAAGTATTAGGTACAAATAAAGAGAAAGATACAAGAGTAGTAGAAGTGGAAGTAGATGATTTATCGAAAAAGTTAAATGCAAAAGTGAAGGTAGATATCGATGCAATGAATTATCATCATTTCTATGATATTCAATTTGCATTCGATAAAGGAAGTATTAAAGCTTTAGGTAACCAAGGTGGAGATACTAACCAAGATGGTAATGGTAATCAAATCGGAAGCGACAACCAAGGCGGAAACGACAACCAAGGTGGAAACGACAACCAAGATGGAACGAATAATCTAAATGAAAACCCAACAGTTGATCCGAAAAATTTAAAAGATGGTCAGTACGATATTGCTTTTAAAGTGTTAAAAGATAAGACTGAAGAAATTTCAATGATGAATCAATATGTTGTAAGTCCAGCAAGATTAACAGTGAAAGATGGTAAGAAGTACGTTGCAATGACACTGAAAAATAGTGACTGGATTACGAAATTCCAAACAGAAAATAATGGTGGATTTGCAGATGCAAAAGTAGTAAGTGAAGATAAGGCTGCCAATACAAGAGTCGTAGAATTTGAAGCTAATGATTTATTTGCAAAATTAAATGCAAAAGTAAAAGTAGATATCGATTCAATGAATTACCATCATTTCTACGACGTACAAATTCAATTTGATACGACGAAGATTGGCGCTGTAGGAACGGTAAAAGAAGAGCCAAAGAATGAACCGAAAAACCCAGTAACTACACCAAAAGTAGATAATGTAAAAACAGTAGGAACTCCTGATTTTAACCGAAATGCAGATGGTAAAAAGAAAAACGAAGCTACAAATAATGATTCGAAAAAAGAGAAAAACTCAAAAACTGCAGATACAGCACAACTTGGTTTATACATGATGTTACTGCTAGGTTCACTTGCTTTACTAGTTCGTAAATATAGAGCAGGTAGATTGTAATTTTTGGAGTCTTGATGCATGTTCGCGTGCATCAAGACTTGTTTCATATTGTTTGGAAAGGAGTGGTGATTGAGAGTGAGGAAAATTGCAAGTGTACTAATGGCTATCATTTTATTAGTGAGTATAGCTGGGTGCTCATCACCTAAAAAAGAAACTGCGAAGCAAGTAAAGAGTGAAAGTAAAGAGCGAATTGTTGCAACGACAGTCGCTGTTACTGAAATTATGGATGTGTTAGAAGTAGATTTAGTTGGTGTTCCAACTAGTTCTAAAACCTTACCGAGGCGATATAAAGGTTTACCTGAAGTCGGGAATCCGATGAGTCCTGATATGGAAAAAGTAAAGTCGTTAAAGCCGTCAGAAGTATTATCCGTGACAACACTTGAATATGAATTAAAGCCAGTGTTTGACGGTGTAGGTATGAAAGCAAATTTTGTGGACTTAACTAGTTTAAAAAATATGCAAAATTCCATTAGTAATTTAGGTAAGCAATATGGACGCGAAAAGCAGGCTGAAGCAGTTGTAACGAAGTTAGATAAAAAGGTTGCTAGCATTCAAAAAGAAGTAAAAGGAAAGAAAGAACCGACAGTGCTTATTTTATTAGGTGTACCGGGGAGCTATTTAGTAGCAACTGAGCATTCCTATATTGGTGATTTAGTGAAACAACTAGGTGGTAAAAATATTGTACAAGGTGAACAAGTAGAATATTTAGCTTCTAATACAGAGTATTTAAAGAAAGCTGATCCGGATATTATTTTACGAGCAGCTCATGGTATGCCTGATGAAGTTGTAAAAATGTTTGATAAAGAATTTAAAACAAATGATATTTGGAAACACTTCGCTGCAGTTAAAAATAATCGTGTTTACGATTTAGAAGAGCGTTTATTTGGAACGACAGGAAATTTAGCAGCAATCGAAGCTTTAGATGAATTGAAGAAAATGATGTATCCGTGATGCATTTTCATATAAAGGAAGAGTGAAATGAATAAAAAAACTTGGAGTTTCTTCATTGTTACTGTATTGCTTATTGTTATGACGTCATTGTCAGCGATGAAAGGGAGTTTAGAGGTTGGTATCGTTGACCTTGTACAAGGGATATTTACAGGGGCAAATGAAGATGTTGAAGTCATTAAAGATTTACGTTTCCCGCGCATTATTATTGCACTGTTCACTGGGGCGGCTCTTGCTGTTTCTGGTGTTCTTTTTCAAGCTGTAATGAAAAATCCACTTGCCGATGCTGGGGTAATCGGTATATCTTCAGGAGCAAGTTTTATGACACTTGTTATTATTACGTTATTCCCGCAATTCTTTTTCTGGACACCAGTATTCGCCTTTTTAGGTGGTGCGTTTGCGTGTTATCTCGTTTATGCCTTTTCATGGAAGTCAGGGTTAAGTCCACTTCGTATTATTTTAGTTGGTATAGCTATTAATGCGATGTTTACTGGATTAAATGAATCTTTCATTACGATTTGTGGATATTTCATTAAGAGTATTAAGCAAACGACGACTTCTAATATAACGATGAAGACGTGGGGCGATGTACAAATAATGGTTACGTATGGAACAATTGGTTTGGTTCTTGCACTGTTTGTAGGAGCTTGGTGTAATTTATTATCGCTACAAGATAAGACTGCGAAAAACTTAGGTTTGCACGTGACGAGAGTTCGTCTTATTATTTCTGCTATTGCAGTACTCTTAGCTGCAGTATCAACAGCGATTGCAGGTGTTATTGCTTTTGTAGGATTACTCGTTCCGCACATTTCAAGGCAATTAGTCGGTTCAGATCATAAAGTATTAATTCCATTTTCTGCTCTTGCAGGAGCGTTATTAATTTTGACGGCGGATACGATTGGAAGGTTAATTGTACCACCTAACGAAATTCCAGCGGCGACGATTATGGCAGTTATTGGTGGCCCATTCTTAATATTCTTGCTTAGAAAGAGTGATAAAGTTCATGGAAATTAAAAATGTAACCTTTTCATACGATAATGTAACAAATCGTTTAAAGTCTGTTAGTAGTGAAATAGAGATTGGGAAAATTACAACAATCATTGGTCCGAATGGTTGCGGAAAATCAACATTACTTGGTGTTATGTCTAGAAATCATGCTCCTAATAGTGGGGAAGTAATACTTGATGGAAAAACGATTAGTGAGTATAAACCGAAAGAGTTTGCTAGAAAGTTAGCTGTTGTCCATCAACAAAATGAGGCGCCAGCAGATATTACAGTGGAAAAACTAATAAGCTTTGGGCGTATGCCATATAAAAATGTTTTTTCTTCGCAAACTGATGAAGATAGAGAAGCAATTGAGCGTGCACTAACATGTACAAATTTGCAAAGTAAGCGTGAAAAGCCAATTCATGCTTTATCGGGCGGAGAGAGACAGCGAGTTTGGATCGCGATGACATTAGCTCAAAGTACACCAATGCTTTTCTTAGATGAACCGACAACATATTTAGATATTTATTATCAGCTAGAAATATTAGAGTTAGTGAAAGAGTTAAATGAAGTGTATGGATTAACGATTGTGATGGTACTACATGATATTAATCAAGCCATTCGTTATAGTGATCATATTATCGTTATGAAAGATGGGGAAATTGTTACGAAAGGTAATCCTAATGAGGTAATAACAGAAGAAATGGTTAAAGCAATATATGGTGTAGATGTCGTTGTAAAACAAGACGAAGATACAGGGTTATACATGGTACCAATGGGAATTTAAAGGCTGGGCATAATCCGTTTTGAGGTGATAATTTGAATAGTAAGAAAGAACGGAAAAAGAATTCTTTTTTTCAACGAATACTTACAATTGTATTTTTAGGAATCTTTTTCTATTCAATGTATGAATTGGGTGGGATTTTCATGGATTATTATGAAAATCGTAAAGTAATGGCTGAAGCGCAACATATTTATAAGAGAAGTCCAATGGAAGAAAAATCAGAAGATGGGGAAGTACGTAAACAGTTTCAAGCTCTCCAAAAAATTAATCCAGAAATAGTGGGATGGATTACGATGGATGATACACAAATCAATTATCCAATCGTTCAAGCGAAGGATAATGATTACTATTTATTTCGTAATTATAAAGGCGAGGATATGAGAGCGGGAAGTATTTTTATGGATTATCGTAATGATGTGAAATCTCAAAACCGAAATACTATTTTATATGGTCATCGTATGAAGGACGGTTCTATGTTTGGAAGTTTAAAAAAGATGTTGGATGAAGATTTCTTCATGTCCCATCGTAAATTGTATTACGATACATTATTTGAAGGATACGACGTTGAAGTTTTTTCAGTATATACGACAACGACGGACTTTTATTACATTGAAACGGATTTTGAAAGCGATGCAGCGTATACAGCATTCTTAAAGCAAATTCAAGATAAATCCCTTTACAAAACGGATACGAAATTGACGGCTAATGATGAAATTATAACACTTTCTACATGTGACTATGCACTTGATCCAGAAGCAGGAAGATTAGTCGTACATGCGAAACTAGTAAAAAGACAGTAAATAAAAAAGTATAGAATATGAGAAGTGGTAAAGCTTCTCATATTCTATACTTTAAAAAAACAGTTTTTACTGTGCTGCAGCCATTGGCATACGTACAACTTTTACATCATAGTAAGAGATTTTATTATCAAGAATATAATCTGGCATTCCGCCTTGATGGGAGTGAGCAGCTTTAAATGCTGGGCTCTTTGTCCAACCTTGGAAATCTTCTTTTGCATTCCAGCGCGTGCTAATTGTTACCTCGTCATAATCAACTGTATTTTGCGTTAGAAGAACTTCTAATCCTAAAAATCCTGGCATTGTTTCGACTTGACCTACTTTATTAAAACGATCAATTAATTTATGTCCATTTCCCTTTGTAATTTTAGCTGTATTTGTAACAATAATCATGTTTATTCCTCCTATAAGTTGTAGCCTTTATTTTCGAGAATTCATATACATTAAATGATAATGAAAATCATTATCATTGTCAATGGTAATCTTAAATTATGATAATATTTTTAATCCCGCTATTTGTTGGGCAGTAAGCCCCCCACCTCAAAATTTAGCGAAAGCGAAGAAGTTAGGTGGAGGGCGGGCTGATTAAAGTTTCACTTTATGTAGTATAATATCCTCCTGTTGACTATATATTTAACTTAGTTATATATTATGAAAATAGAATCAATCGAAAATATATAGAAGTAAAGTATGGTTTATACTTTGCTGTCGCAATACTATGAACAAGGAGGGCATTATGGTTGAATCACTTTTACTTAGTATCGTTATTATTATTACATTAGGTATTGCTTCACAATGGACTGCATGGCGCTTCCAGCTTCCTGCGATTGTTGTTATGGCAGTTGCTGGATTATTAATTGGTCCGGTTTTCGGTATTATTAATCCAAAAGAGGTGCTTGGAGATGTTTTTAGTCCACTCGTATCACTCTCTGTTGCGATTATATTGTTTGAGGGTAGTTTAAGTTTAGATATACGTGAACTGAGGGGGCTATCAAAACCAGTATTTCGTATCGTTACGTTTGGTGCGTTTATCGCGTGGATTGCTGGCTCGCTTGCAGCTCATTACGTCGCTGGATTAGATTGGGCGGTTGCATTTATTATTGGAGGACTTTTTATTGTGACAGGTCCAACGGTAATTATTCCGTTGTTACGCCAAGCGCGATTAAAACCAAGAACAGCTGCAATTTTAAAATGGGAAGGGATTATCGTTGATCCATTTGGCGCTTTGCTTGCTGTATTCGCCTTTCAAATTGTAAATTTCTTAACGAAAGAAAATGTACAATTACATACGTTGCTGTACTTCTTTGCAGGTTCATTATTTGCAATGGTACTCGGTTATGTATTTAGTATTTTTATGAGCTATATGATTTTAAAGGGAAAAGTACCAGAATATTTAAAAGCCCCAATTTTGCTAGTTACGGTACTGTTATGTTTTGGCATTGCGGATGAAGTGATGCATGAAACAGGTATGCTAGCTGTGACAGTAATGGGGATTACGCTTGCGCGGATGAAAAAATATATTTCTTCTATCGGTGATATTCGTCATTTTAACGAAAATATTTCTGTGCTACTAACGTCGACTGTTTTTATCATATTAACAGCATCCCTTCCAAGAACAACGATTATGGAGATTTTCAGCTGGCCTATTATAAGCTTCGTACTTATGATGCTATTTGTTGTACGCCCTTTATCGATTTGGATATCGACAATCGGCACAGAGTTAACAAAAGCAGAACGGGCGCTAGTTGGCTGGATTGCGCCGCGAGGTATTGTTGCATTAACGGTTTCAAGTTACTTTGCGACGGAGTTATTACAAGAAGGTTATAAAGATGCTTCTATATTAACGGCACTTACATTTGCACTCGTTATTACGACCGTTTGTGCTCATGGATTTTCAATTGGATTTTTAGCGAAAAGATTGGGATTGGCGAATACGGAGCCACCGGGAATTTTAATTTCAGGTGCGAGTACATTCTCATCTGCTTTTGCATTGCACTGTAAAGAGATGGGTATTCCGAGCTTAATTGTAGATGTATCAGAAGAGCATTTGCAATGTGCAAAGGGGAAAGGGCTTAATACATATAATGGCCAAGTACTTTCTGAACAATTACAATTTGAAGTTGATATGAATCAGTACGAATACTTAATTGCAGTTACAGATACGGATTCTTATAATGTATTAGTCGCAAATACATACGTACCGCAGTTTGGACATCATAATACATTTTTACTTCCAATCCATGATGTGGAAAAGATTGAACAAGAACGCATTTCCCTTTCGAAAAAAGCTCATTTACTGTTTGGTCAAAATGAAATTTATGAAGAATTAAATAGAAAAATTGAAGATGGTTATACGTTTAAAACGATACAAGTTGCAGAAGAACAAAAGATTAATAAAGAAGAAATCGATTCAGAGGATTTAATACTATTTATTCGCCATAGAGATGGTAGTCTTACTTTTTCAACATTGTATAAATATATAGCTGTTATGCCAGGGGATGAGCTAGTTGTACTAGCAAAGCAATAATATGGTATAGTGAAACGAGGCTGTTTTTCAGTCTCGTTTTTTAAGTGCTTCCTATAGAGAAAGCATGCAAATGGAAAGGAAGTTTTTATATGCGATCAGAAGTAACTGTAAAAATAAAACCGAAATTTATAAAAGAAATTAAAAGTGGATATCCGCTTATTTTAAAAGATGCGATTCAAAATTTAAATGATGTTCAGGAAGAAGGAACAATCATTAAAGTGGTAGATGAGAAGAACCATTTTGTCGGAAAAGGTTATTATGGAAAACAAAATAAAGGATACGGCTGGATTTTAACGAGAAAAGAGAGTGAACAAATTAATCAATCTTTCTTTGAAAGTAAAATTAAATCTGCCTTACATAAACGAAAGCAATTTTATAAATCAAGTGATACGACAGCATTCCGCGCTCTAAACGGTGAAGGTGATGGGCTTGGAGGCTTAATCATCGATTATTATGACGGCTATTATGTAGTAAGTTGGTATAGCGAAGGGATTTATACTTTCAGAGATGAGATTATAGCAGCTCTTCAAAAAGTAGCAAACTTTAAAGGCATTTATGAGAAGAAGCGTTTTGATACGAAAGGGAAATACATTGAAGGCGATGATTTCGTAGCAGGAGAGCGCGGTGAGTTCCCGCTTATCGTAAAAGAGAATGGTGTGAATTTCGCTGTTTATTTAAATGACGGAGCGATGGTTGGTGTATTTTTAGATCAGCGTAACGTGCGAAAACAAATTCGTGATAAATATGCGAAGGGAAGAACAGTGTTAAATATGTTCTCTTATACAGGTGCCTTCTCTGTATTTGCAGCGCTTGGTGGAGCGAGCAAAACGACGAGTGTCGACCTTGCAAATCGTAGTTTAAGTAAAACGATTGAGCAGTTTAGTGTAAATGAAGTTGATTATGAAGCGCAAGATATTATTGTAGAAGATGTATTCCTTTACTTTAAATATGCAGCGAAGAAAAAGATGAAGTTCGATATGGTTGTATTAGACCCTCCAAGCTTTGCGCGCTCGAAAAAATATACATTTAGTGCAGCGAAAGATTATAAAAATTTATTAAAAGAAACAATTGCCATTACAGAAAATAACGGTATTATCGTTGCTTCTACAAATTGTAGTGCATTCGATATGAAAAAGTTTAAAGGCTTTATCGATACAGCCTTTAAAGAAATGAATGGTAAATATAAAATATTAGAAGAACATTCTTTACCAGAAGATTTCCGTACCATTGATCAATTTAAAGAAGGAGACTATTTAAAAGTAGTTTTCATCGAGAAAATTAAAGGGTAATAAAGAAAAGGAGCTCGAGTTTACTTGAGCTCCTTTACTTATTGAACGATATTTTGTACTCTACCGACTTGCCCGTCCTGCAATCGAACTTTAATGCCATGCGGATGAGAAGGGGAGTTCGTTAAAATATCTTTTACAATGCCACGTGTTAATTTGCCAGTTCGTTGATCTTGTTTTAATACAATATCAACTTCAAGGCCGGGTGCGATATTAGAACGTTTTTGTCCGTTCATTTATACACCTGTACGTCTACGTTGGTTGTTTGTCTTTTTCGTTTGTTGGTTTTGTAACTTTTTTGTTTCTTGGCTTTGGTTTTTGGCATTTTGACCATTACCGTTACCTTGCTTTTTCTTTGCAAGTTGTTCGCGCATTAAATCAGCTAAGCTTACTTTTTTGTTTTCTGACATGATAAGTCTCCTTTATATAAAGTTAATTATGAACAATCGTAGTGAATTTCATCATATCATTGTTAAGGAAGGAAGGGAAGTTGGTTTGAAAATTCATATATTTGTTTCAAGTCTGTAGTAGTTACGATACAATTGAATTGTTAACGTTTGTAAAAAGGGGATAGACATATGTCACATCATATATTATTAGTTGAAGATGATCTCTCAATTCAAGAGATGGTGGAAAAGTATTTAATAAAAGAGGGCTTTCAAGTTACAATCGCGTCTGATGGAGAAGAGGGCGTGAACACATATTTAAAAGGTTCATTTGATTTGATTATCCTAGACATTATGATGCCAAAGTTAGATGGCTTAGAGGTTGTGCGAATTATTCGAGAAAAAAGTGCTGTTCCGATTTTAATGATGTCGGCAAAAGATACAGATGTTGATAAAGCTGTCGGATTAGGGCTTGGAGCAGATGATTACATTTGTAAGCCATTTTCTATGATTGAATTAGCCGCGCGTGTAAAAGCAGGAATTCGGAGATCTACGAAATATTCAGCTACAGAAACAACAGAAAAGATGATTCAAATTGGTGATTTAACGATTGATCCAATTAATTTTACTGTGGAAAAAAACGGGAAGCCTCTCAAACTTACTTTAAAAGAATTTGAGATTTTAAAACTGTTTGTAAAGAATCAAAATCGTGTATTTACGAAAGCACAAATATATACGCTAATTTGGAACGAAGAGTATTACGGTGACGATAACGTTATTAATGTTCATATGAGAAGATTGCGTGAGAAAATCGAAAGTGATCCATCTAATCCAGAATACATTAAAACGTTATGGGGTATCGGTTATAAGTTGGAAGTGATGTAATATGGTCAATTTGTTAATAGGTATTATTTTTATATTGTTATGTGTCATTTATATACAATATAAAATGAGGAAAAATAGTAGCAAAAATTTGCGATACACATATGAAAAGTTAGAAAGTATTGTTAATGAAAAAACAGGTGAGAAGTTACTTGTTATGACAGATGATCTAGAATTGCAAAAATTGTTAGTGGCAATTAACCAATTGTTAGATGCAAAACAGAAAACAAATGCAGATCATGCGAAAGTAGAAATTTCGATGAGAAAAATGCTTTCAAATATTTCACATGATTTGAAGACGCCACTAACAGTTATTCTTGGATATACAGAAATGTTAAATAAGGATAAAACGATAAATGAAGAAGAACAACAAATATTACTTGAGAAAGTGCATACGAAAACACTAGAAGTGATGGAACTAATTCATAAGTTTTTTGATCTAGCAAAGTTAGAATCTGGTGACAAGGCAATCGAGATGACAAAAGTGAATATGAATGAAGTTTGTCGAGAGAAGATTTTATCTTTTTATGATTTAGTGACGTCGAAAGGTTTTCATGTTCATATTGATATACCAGAAAGAAATATATATGCACTTGGAAATGTAGAAGTATTAGGTAGGGTATTGAACAATTTTATATCAAATGCGATTACATATGGAGACGATGGAAAGACACTTGGTATGACGTTAAGAGATGATGAAACGAATGTGTATATAGACGTATGGGATACAGGAAAAGGAATTGATGAATCGCATATTGATAAAGTGTTCGAGCGTATGTACACACTTGAAGATTCAAGAAATAGATTGTACCAAGGGAGCGGTTTAGGGTTAACGATTACGAAAAGGCTTGTGGAAGCGATGGATGGAAAAATTCATCTTTCTAGTAAGCCGTATGAAAAAACAATTTTTACAGTTGCATTAAAGAAGATGCAGTTTTAGCTTGTAGAGAAGTAGATTCTACAAGCTTTTTTGCAGCGTAAGGAATTTGTAAGAAACGGGTAAGAAAAAAGAGATTTCCGTTGTCTATTATAGAAATATAAAGTAGTGCGAAAGGGGAAAGTGACATGACCTATATTTTAAAAACGAATCAGTTAACGAAAGTGTTTAAAGGGAAAGAAGTTATTTCTAGTGTTAACATGCATGTAAAAAAAGGAGAAATATACGGTTTCTTAGGACCGAATGGTGCTGGTAAAACAACGATTATGAAAATGATTACAAATTTAATAAAACCGACGAGTGGTGATATTGAAATCTTCGGTGAGAAATTAACAGATACATCTTATGAAGTATTAAAAAGAATGGGGACAATTATTGAATATCCAATATTTTATGATAAATTAACGGCGAAAGAAAACTTAGAATTACATTGTGAATATATGGGCTATTACGATAAAAACGCAATTGACCATGCTTTACATTTAGTGAAGCTGCAAGGCATAGATAATAAAAAAGTAAAAGATTTTTCATTAGGAATGAAACAACGACTCGGTATTGCAAGGGCAATCGTAACAAAGCCAGAATTACTCATTTTAGATGAACCAATTAACGGTTTAGATCCAATTGGTATTAAAGAATTAAGAGACTTATTTAAAATGCTCTGCAAAGAATATGGCATTACATTATTAGTCTCTAGTCATATTTTAGGTGAGATGGAGCTAATGGCGGATACAATTGGTGTAATTCAAAATGGAAAACTAATAAAAGAAGTTTCAATGAAGAGTATTAACGGAAAACAAACAGAGTACATTGAAATCACTGTTCCTGATGTGAAGCGTGCAGCTTATATTTTAGAAGATAAACTTGGCATAAAAAATTATAAAATAATGAGTGGAAATATGATTCGTGTGTATGATACAGAAGTGTCTCAGCAAGCCATTTCAAAAGCGCTTATTATGAACGATGTGGAAATTGAAAGTATTAATAAGAAACATAGTTCCTTAGAGGAATATTTCTTAAATGTAATGGATGGAGAGGGCATTCATGCTTAATGGATTGTTAGTGAATCTAGTAAGTGGATTGGTCGTAATGTTCATAAGCGGGATTTTATATTATAGGAAACCAGAGCGGAAATGGTTGTTAATTCTACTAATGATAGGAATGTTAAGCGTAGTTACTGCTGGAATTAGAATGTTAGCAGCATAAAGACAGTTATATAAAGAATGGAGGAGTGGTTTTGTATGCTTAGATTAATGAAGCTCGAATGGAAGAAACATCAATTATCTAGTTACTTTAAAAGTGTAGCAATTTGTATTATAGCAATTTTCGCTGTAGTGAGCCTTATGGCATGGGGAATGAAAGCCGAGGAAGACATGCTATTCTCTGACTTCAAACAGAACATGGATTTAGCAAATATTTTTATTAGAATAACATTCATTATTTTTAGTTCGGTCATTTTATCACGTTTAGTAATTGATGAGTATAAGAATAAAACGATCCAACTATCATTTATGTATCCGCTGCAAAGAAAAATGTTAATGAGTGCGAAATTAACAATTGTTTTTTGTTTTTGTTTTGTGAGCACGATTATCGCTACTTTCATTATTAGTTTGCTCGTATATTTTGTGAGTCCAATGATGGGACTGATTGAAACACCTGCTACGATAGGCGAAATAATAGCTATCGTTCCAGGTACTATTATAAGTGCATTTATGATATCTGGTATAAGTTTAATTCCTTTATTTTTTGGAATGAGAAAGAAATCGACACCGACAACGATTACTTCGGCAGTAATAATTGGTATGCTGATTAGTGGTAACGTTGGTGCTGGAAACGGTCAAGTAAGTATGTTTGATTTTATAGCTATCCCAATCGTGCTCTGTTTATTAGGAATTTTCATTAGTTATCTATCATTTCGTAAAATCGACAAGATCGATGTGGCGTGAAGTAAGCTTAAAACAAAAACGAACTGGGGTATGAATAATGAAAAAAATGATAGTAATTGCAATAGTATTCATTACAATTGCTAGTGTAGTTTTTGGTATTAAGGTATTTCAGGGGAAAGATTTTAAGAAAGAAAAATCTTTTGAGATAAATAATATAAAAGAAATAGAAGTAGACAATGAAAACTGGAATCTTGAATTTAAAAGTACAGACGCTAATAAAATAGTAATTTCCGCTCAAGGTGAACAAGCGGATAAAGAGATAGATCCCGTCAAAATAGAAAATGACGAAAATAAAATTGTGATTAAGCAAAAACAAAAGGCAGCCAAATTTTTTAATGGTTTTACGTTTAGAAAGAAAAATAGTATATGTATAGCTATTCCGAAGAAAGAGATAGATAAAATTGTAGTAAATAATAAATCGGGTGATGTGAAAATAAGAGATCTAGTAGTGAAAAGTATCATGACGAAAGGCAAATCTGGGGATGGAATGATTGTAGGACTATCAGCCGAGAAAGGTGAATTTATATCGCAAAGTGGAGAGTTAGTTGTAAAAGATAGTTCAGTACAAGAATTAAATATAAAGTCTACGACTGGTGATAACTATATAACAAATGTAAGTAACTCAAATATGAACATCACTTCAACATCTGGGGAAGTATTGCTGAAAGATATGACAGAAGGAAAATCATTATTTATAGAAACAAAATCAGGGGATATTGGCGTACGATATAAAGGGGTTCCGACTTCTTTACAACTTACGGCTAAAAGTAATTTGACTGACGTAATAGTGGATTTAAAAGGACTTAAGAAAGATAAAAATACAGAAAAAATAAAAGTAGGAACGATTGGTGATGCAAAAAACAAAGTGGAGATTTTAAGTAAGACAGGGGTCATTTATATTGATTAAGTCTTAGGAGGAGGGAGGACTATCATGCTACGTCTTATGAAGCTAGAACTGAAGAAAATTAAACTTGGCTGGTACGTGAAGAGAGCAGTAATTGCAAATCTTGCTATACTGGCATTATTGATTTTTGTTAGCATCGTTTCTCAAATAGAGGGAGATCCAGAAATAAGAGATCCGCAGGCCATTTTGTTAATGGCTAGCACAATAGTAAGAGCAACATTTATTATTTTTGGTAGTGTATTAATCGCAAGGTTAATAATTGGCGAATATAAAAATAAAACAATACTACTTATGTTTTCTTATCCTATTAACCGAAAGAAAATGATGGCTAGTAAGTTGGCTATTACAGCGATAGTAACATTTATAACAGTTATTGTATCTAACATTTTAGTAGTAGGAATTTTCTTTGGGATAGATAGTTATTTTTCAATTCTTCCTCATTCATTCACAGTAGATCAATTGATGCAAGAAGGAATAAAACTAGTTCCTTTAGCCATTGCAACTGCGGGAATGAGTTTAATCCCATTATATTTCGGAATGCGTAAACGTTCCGTGCCAACTACAATTGTTTCATCTCTTATCGTTGTCGCAATTGCAATGAATAGCAATCCAGAGTTTTCTACAGCAACTTTTCTTCCCCTTCAACTAGCACTTGCAGCAATTGGAGTGGTGATTGCATATTACGGAATTAAAAATATAGAGAGGGAAGATGCATTATAAAGTTTCACATGAAACAAGTTACAGAAACAGACAAGATGTGTAAACACCTTGTCTGTTTCTGTTGTTACATTTTAGGTGCTTCCATTCCAGCGGCAGCCCATTCTTCTTTTGCGGGGCCATATACGCCAGGGACTGTTAAGCCAGCTTGCCTCATTAATACCGTCATTTGTCCGCGGTGGTGATTTTGATGATTAATCAGTGTCATTAAAAATATAGAATTTGGCATAGGACGACCAAAGAAGTCATTAATAGTTGCTAAATCTTTATCAGCCCATTTACTTTGAAGTGCTTCAACAAAAGCTGTATTCACTTTACGATATCCATCTGCAATTGTTTTTGCTGAAGTTGGAACAGGATAATCTTTCGTTTCTCCTTCAAACTTAAGCCCAGTACCAGATAGTATAACAGGAATTGCCGTCACGATATGCCAAGCAACTCTGCCTAACGTCCAATGCTCAGGTGCAATTTCTTGTGATAAAGATGCATCGGTTAATGAATCAAGCATTTTCTGAGTAGACGCAGCCTCGTATGTCCATGATTGCAAGAAGCCTTCAATTGTTTGGTACATTATTGTTATCCCCCCTATTTATGTTCATACATTAAATTCGAGAGAAGTGATGCATTCCCTTTTAATAGAAAAGCTTTCGTTAAATATTGCTACATTATAAAAATAATTAGAAAATATTTATAAAAGTGTCAGAAAAACAATCTTTTTATTCGTATATGTAATGAATAGAGAAATGGAAGTGAATTTCTGTATATAAAGTATAAAAATGATAAGGAATACGTATTGTTAGGGAATGCTGATGATTACAGAGGGCTATTTCAAATAATAGGTGGATTGAAAGTAGCGAACGGAATAGAACTAAAATTACAAGATAAGGAATTAAAGAGAAAGTTAACTTTAAAACGAAGTGTGTTCAATATAATCATGTATTCACTTGTTATATATTTTATGTACAAAGCTTATATTAATTTTATCCCGTATTAACGGGCAGTAAAACTCCCGTCTCAAAACTCGGCTAGATTGAAGAATTTAGATGGAAGTCAGGTTGCCTGTAAAAGTCTAATTATAGTTTCACTCTATGCCATAATAGAAAAACCAGCTTCATATATGAAGCTGGTTTTTAATTAACCTTCTTTTCACTCTTCCTCATCAAACATGAGAAATAAGGTGCTCCAATTACAGCAACGACAAGGCTGGAAGGGATTTCTTTCGGATATGCAATCGTCCCAATACAAAGTGAAATGTGTATAGTTAATAATCTGTGGAGATGAGGCGAAAGTACAAGCAAAAGGAGAGCAAATTGCATGTAATAATTACTAGAATCTATGGAATGTATCTGTGTTTATCCTATTAAGTAAATTATTTCTTTGTTAGTTAGATAGGTGTTTTTTAACTAGATGATTTTACTTAAAAGATCGAAGTAAAGGAAGTGATCAACATGTCTTCATGGAGAAATAATATAAATGGATATTGTAGTTGTAATAATCAAAATGGTGTACATGTTGATTCGTGTTGTTTTAGTTGCGATGGGACAGTGCCTAAGCTAGGCCCAACCGGTCCGACGGGAGCAACAGGTCCAACGGGAGCAACGGGAGCGACAGGAATAACAGGAGCAACAGGAATAACAGGAGCAATAGGAATAACAGGAGCAACGGGAGCGACAGGAATAACGGGAGCAACAGGTCCAACTGGAGTAACCGGTTCAACCGGAGCGACAGGAATAACGGGAATAACGGGAATAACGGGAATAACGGGAGCAACAGGTCCAACGGGAGCAACAGGTCCAACGGGAGCAACGGGAGCAACGGGAGCAACGGGAGCAACAGGAATAACAGGAGCAACGGGAGCGACAGGAATAACGGGAGCGACAGGAGCAACGGGAGCAACAGGTCCAACCGGAGCAACAGGTCCAACCGGAGCTACAGGTACAAGTATCACGGCGACGTATGCATTTGCAAATAATACGTCGGGAACAGCGATATCGGTACTTCTTGGTGGAACGAATGTCCCGCTTCCGAATAATCAAAACATCGGTCCAGGAATTACTGTTTCTGGTGGAAATACAGTATTTACGGTTGCAAATGCTGGGAATTATTATATTTCATATACAATTAATATAACGGCTTCGTTATTAGTCAGTTCACGGATTACAATTAATGGAGCACCACTTGCTGGGACGATCAATTCTCCTGCGTTAGCAACTACATCATTTAGCGCAACAATTATTACAACTCTTGCAGCAGGAGATGCTATTAGTTTGCAACTATTTGGTTTGTTAGCTGTTGCAACATTATCAACAACTACACCAGGAGCTGTGTTAACGATAATAAGATTAAGCTAAATAATAACTCTCTTATTTTTTTATAGATTAGGAGAGTTTGTACATATAATAAGAAGTTAATGGAGTGAAGCATAGTTATATAAAAGTCAGAATATTATGATTGTAACGTTATGGTGACTATAATATAATGAAAACAACCTCATGAATGAACATTCATTTATTTTTATGTATTTGAAGGGGGAATGAAGGTGGAAAAACCATGGTTGAAAAATTATCCAGAGGAAATTCCAAGTACAATTTCTTATGATATTCAGCCGCTTCATAAATATGTAGAACAGATGGCTTCTCGCTACCCAGAAAAGAAAGCGCTTCACTTTTTAGGGAAGGATATTACATTTTCAGACTTTCATGATAAGGTGAAGAGATTTGCAAATTATCTTCAAAAGCTCGGTGTGGAAAAGGGTGATCGAGTTGCCATTATGTTGCCGAATTGTCCGCAAGCTGTAATCGGTTATTACGGTACATTACTTGCGGGAGGTATCGTAGTCCAAACAAATCCATTATATACAGAAAGAGAATTAGAATATCAACTTCATGACTCGGGAGCAAAAGTCATTCTTTGCCTCGATTTAGTGTTCCCAAGAGTAACGAATGTTCAATCTGCTACAAAAATTGAGCATATTATCGTAACTCGTATTGCGGACTTTTTGCCCTTCCCTAAAAATCTATTGTATCCATTTGTGCAGAAAAAACAGTCAAATTTAGTTGTGAAAGTATCAGAGAGTGAAACGATTCACCTTTGGAACTCAGTAGAAAAAGAAGTGAATACGGATGTTGAGGTGCCTTGTGATCCTGAAAATGATTTAGCTCTTTTACAGTACACAGGAGGAACAACTGGATTTCCGAAAGGCGTTATGTTAACGCATAAAAACCTCGTTTCTAACACTTTGATGGGAGTTCAATGGTTATATAATTGCAAAGAAGGAGAAGAAGTCGTTCTTGGGGTTCTTCCATTTTTCCACGTGTATGGCATGACGGCTGTCATGAATTTAAGTATTATGCAAGGATACAAAATGGTTCTTATTCCAAAATTTGATATGAAAATGGTTTTTGAAGCGATTAAGAAGCATAAAGTGACATTGTTTCCAGGAGCACCAACTATTTATATCGCTCTTTTAAATAGCCCGCTTTTAAAAGAATACGATATTTCGTCTATTCGTGCTTGTATTAGTGGATCAGCACCACTACCAGTAGAAGTACAGGAAAAGTTCGAAACAGTTACAGGGGGTAAACTCGTAGAGGGATATGGTTTAACAGAATCATCTCCAGTTACACATAGTAATTTTTTATGGGAAAAGCGAGTGCCAGGTAGCATTGGAGTTCCGTGGCCAGATACAGAAGCAATGATTATGTCGCTTGAAACTGGTGAGGCATTACCACCGGGAGAAATCGGTGAAATTGTAGTAAAAGGTCCTCAAATTATGAAAGGATATTGGAATAAGCCAGAAGAAACAGCAGCTGTACTGCAAGATGGATGGCTCCATACAGGGGACGTTGGCTACATGGATGAAGATGGCTTTTTCTATGTGAAAGATCGTAAGAAAGATATGATTGTTGCGAGTGGATTTAATGTGTATCCTCGTGAAGTAGAAGAAGTATTATATGAGCATGAAAAAGTGCAAGAAGTAGTGACGATTGGAGTTCCCGATCCGTATAGGGGAGAGACAGTTAAAGCGTTTGTTGTGTTAAAAGAAGGTACAGAGTGTTCTGAGGAAGAATTAAATCAGTTTGCTCGTAAATATTTAGCGGCCTATAAAGTTCCGAAAGTATATGAGTTTAGAGATGAACTGCCGAAAACGACAGTTGGGAAAATTTTGCGCCGTGTCCTAATTGAGGAAGAGAAAAGAAAGAATGAGGATGAGCAAACGGGCTAAGGCCCTTTCTTTTTGAAAAAATGGGATTGACACTTTTCTAAATAGTCAGTATTATAAGAATATGAATGACTATTCATTCAGTCATCTTCTTGAAGGGGACAGTAAAGTGAAGAAAAATAGACCGAAATACAATCAAATTATTGATGCGGCAGTCATTGTGATTGCGGAGAATGGGTACCACCAAGCGCAAGTTTCTAAAATAGCAAAGCAAGCTGGGGTAGCTGATGGCACGATTTATTTATATTTTAAAAATAAAGAAGATATATTAATATCCTTATTCCAAGAGAAGATGGGAGAATTTGTCGAAACAATTCGTCAAAAAACAGCAGGAATTGAAAGCGCTGTATCGAAGTTATTCATGTTGGTAGAAACGCACTTCTTGCTGTTGTCGCAAAATGATCCTCTTGCTATCGTTACGCAATTAGAGCTAAGACAGTCCAATCAAGACTTACGCCTGAAAATAAATGAAGTATTAAAAGGCTACTTACAAGTTATTGATGAGATTTTAGAGACTGGTATAAAGCAAGGTGAATTCCAAGCGGATTTAAATGTTCGCGTGGCAAGACAAATGATCTTTGGAACAGTAGATGAAGTTGTGACCAATTGGGTAATGAGCGATCATAAGTATGATCTGGTCGCACTTTCAAAAACGGTACATGGGCTACTTATTGCAGCTTGTGGTTATCGTCAATAATGGGAGGGATCATGTTGAAATTCCTATCTGTAAGAGTTGAAGATCATATCGCGGTGGCTACGTTAAATCATGCGCCAGCTAACGCGATGTCTTCACAAGTTATGCATGACGTTACTGAATTAATTGATCAAGTGGAGAAGGATGATAACATTCGTGTTGTTGTTATTCACGGTGAAGGGCGCTTCTTCTCGGCGGGAGCAGATATTAAAGAATTTACATCTGTTACTGAAGCGAAGCAAGCGACTGAATTAGCGCAGCTTGGACAAGTTACGTTTGAGCGCGTTGAAAAATGTTCAAAACCAGTTATCGCGGCAATTCATGGAGCGGCACTTGGCGGCGGCCTTGAGTTTGCTATGTCTTGCCACATGCGCTTTGCAACTGAAAGTGCAAAACTTGGTTTACCTGAATTAACACTTGGATTAATTCCTGGATTTGCAGGTACACAGCGATTACCACGTTATGTTGGGAAAGCGAAAGCTTGTGAAATGATGTTAACAAGTACACCGATTACTGGTGCAGAAGCATTAAAATGGGGACTAGTTAACGGAGTTTTTGCTGAAGAAACATTTTTAGATGATACGCTTAAAGTTGCAAAACAGATTGCTGGAAAAAGCCCAGCGACGACTCGTGCTGTACTAGAGTTATTGCAAACGACGAAATCGTCTCATTATTATGAAGGTGTACAACGCGAAGCTCAAATCTTTGGTGAAGTATTTACGAGTGAAGATGGAAGAGAAGGTGTAGCGGCGTTTTTAGAAAAACGTAAGCCTTCATTTAGCGGCAGGTAGTTCAATTATTTTTTTAATATAAATTAACAGAAAATTAAAATTGATAGAATCTTTCTGAAAAACAAGGGGGTAAATGGAATGAACATCTACGTACTCATGAAACGAACATTTGATACAGAAGAAAAAATCGTAATTAAAAACGGTGCAATTTACGATGGCGAAGCGGAATTCATCATCAACCCTTACGATGAATATGCAATTGAAGAAGCAATTCAAGTAAGAGACGCACAAGGTGGAGAAGTTACTGTCGTAACAGTTGGTGGCGAAGATAGTGAGAAAGAACTTCGTACGGCGTTAGCGATGGGCTGCGATAAAGCGGTATTAATTAATATTGAAGATGATGTAGAAAATGGTGACCAGTTCACGACAGCAAAAGTGCTTGCTGAATATTTAAAAGATAAAGATGCAGATTTAATTTTAGGCGGAAACGTTGCAATTGATGGTGCATCTGGACAAGTTGGTCCGCGTGTAGCTGAAGCGTTAAATATTCCGTACGTAACGACAATTACAAAACTTGAAATTGACGGTACAAACGTGAAGATTGAGCGCGATGTTGAAGGTGATACAGAAGTGATTGAAACTTCATTACCAGTTTTAGTAACAGCACAGCAAGGTTTAAATGAACCTCGTTACCCATCGCTTCCAGGTATTATGAAAGCGAAGAAAAAGCCACTAGAAGAATTAGAATTAGATGATTTAGATTTAGAAGAAGATGATGTGGAAGCAAAGACAAAAACAATTGAAATCTATTTGCCTCCTAAGAAAGATGCAGGAAAAGTGTTACAAGGCGAGCTGCAAGATCAAGTAAAAGAACTTGTATCGTTGCTCCATACAGAAGCGAAAGTAATCTAATAAAATACGAAATTATATATGCAGGAGGGAAAATCTATGGCTCGTAAAGTATTAGTAATGGGTGAAGTTCGTGATGGATCGCTACGTAACGTTTCGTTTGAAGCGGTAGCAGCAGCAAAAACAATTGCAGAAGGCGGTGAAGTAGTAGGTCTTCTAGTTGGAGATAGCGTTGCTTCTTTTGCAAATGAATTGATTCATTACGGTGCAGATCGCGTTGTGACAGTTGAAAATGATAAATTAAAATCATATACATCTGATGGCTATGCACAAGCATTTTTAGCTGTATATGCTGAAGAAAATCCAGAAGGAATTGTATTTGGACATACAGCACTTGGGAAAGATTTATCACCAAAATTAGCAGCGAAGCTTGAAGCTGGTCTAGTTTCTGACGTAACTGCTTTAGAAGTTGAAGGTGGAAATGTTATCTTTACTCGTCCAATTTACTCTGGTAAAGCGTTTGAGAAGAAGATTGTAACAGACGGCATCTTATTTGCGACAGTGCGTCCAAATAACATCGCAACGCTTGAAAAAGATGAGTCTCGCAGTGGTGACGTGTCTTCTATTACAGTAGATGTGAAAGACTTACGTACAATCATTCAAGATGTCGTCCGTAAGACGGCAGAAGGCGTTGATCTTTCTGAAGCAAAAGTGATTATCGCTGGCGGACGCGGTGTGAAGAGTGAAGAAGGGTTCAAGCCATTAAAAGAGTTAGCTGATGTATTAGGCGGCGCTGTTGGAGCATCTCGTGGTGCTTGTGACGCTGAGTATTGCGATTACTCATTACAAATTGGTCAAACTGGTAAAGTTGTTACGCCAGACCTATACATTGCATGCGGTATTTCTGGAGCGATTCAGCATTTAGCTGGTATGTCTAACTCAAAAATAATCGTTGCGATTAATAAAGACCCAGAAGCAAGTATCTTCAAAGTAGCTGACTACGGTATTGTTGGCGATTTATTTGAAGTGGTACCTCTTTTAACAGAAGAGTTTAAAAAGTTAAAAGTACATTCATGATTTGAGTACCCTTGAGTTCCAAGTGAAGTACCCCTATATATAGAAAAAGGTGAGAGATCCCCTGTCTCTCATCTTTTTAGTATTTAATCCGTATTTTTATATAGTATAAAGGAACACTTTTTTGTTACAATACATAACGATACATATTATTCGCCACGTATATAAGTTAATGATATACTCTTGGTAGAATATACTTGAAGGAGGAAATAAAATGGCAATTGTAAACGCAAATGACCAAAGCTTCGCAGCAGAAACTAGCGAAGGTGTTGTATTATTAGATTTCTGGGCACCTTGGTGTGGACCTTGTAAAATGATCGCTCCTGTATTAGAGGAAATTGATGCAGAACTAGGCGAAAAAGTAAAAGTAGTAAAAGTAGACGTGGATGAAAATCAAGAAACTGCTCGTCAATTCGAAGTAATGAGCATTCCAGCTCTTTTCGTATTAAAAGACGGTAAAGTAGTTGATCAAGCGTTAGGTTACAAACCGAAAGAAGCGTTAGTAGAATTAGTTTCTAAACACTTCTAAAATAAAAAGGCTACCATTTGGTAGCCTTTTTTATTTTCCTTTTTTACACCTTTCCGTTACAATGAAAGAACGTATGTTGGGTGTTTTGGCATAGTATGTTTTCATGTGAAAATAAAAATGCTAAGCATGTAGAAATGGAGGGTAACGAGTGCACGAACATTTAAAAGAGAAGTTGGCTATTTTACCAGATCAACCTGGTTGTTATTTAATGAAAGATAAGCAAGGAACGGTTATATATGTCGGAAAGGCAAAAGTGCTTAAAAATCGTGTGCGCTCGTACTTTACTGGTTCGCATGATGGAAAAACACTTCGGCTAGTAGGGGAAATTGTAGATTTTGAATATATTGTAACCTCCTCAAATCTAGAGGCGCTCATTTTGGAGTTAAACTTAATAAAAAAACATGACCCAAAATATAATATTCAATTAAAAGATGATAAAACATATCCTTTTATTAAAATTACAGCTGAGAAACAACCGCGATTACTTATTACGCGAAATGTAAAAAAGGATAAGGGAAAGTATTTTGGTCCTTATCCGAATGCACAATCAGCTCATGAAACGAAAAAACTGCTAGATCGTATGTACCCGCTTCGTAAGTGCTCAAATATGCCCGATAAAGTTTGTTTATATTATCATATGGGTCAATGTTTAGCACCTTGTGTGAAAGAAGTTACGGAAGAACAAAATAAAGAAATTGTAGATGAAATTATTAAGTTTTTAAATGGTGGACATAAAGAAGTTCGTTCGGAATTAGAAACAAAAATGTATGAAGCTTCAGAGAAACTAGAGTTTGAACGTGCAAAAGAGTTACGTGATCAAATCGCTCATATCGATGCGATTATGGAAAAACAAAAGATGATTATGAGTGATTTAGTGGACCGTGATGTGTTTGGCTATGCAGTTGATAAAGGGTGGATGTGTGTTCAAGTTTTCTTCGTTCGAAAAGGAAAGCTAATCGAACGTGATGTTTCTATGTTTCCAATCTACGATGAACCAGAAGAGGGGTTCTTAACGTTTATCGGTCAATTTTATGAAAACAGCAGTCATTTTAAGCCGAAGGAAATTGTCGTTCCAGGAAGTATAGACTCAGAATTAGTAGAACGCTTTTTAGAAGTGGAAGCGACACAGCCGAAACGCGGTAAGAAAAAAGATCTTGTAGAACTGGCAAATAAAAATGCGAAGATTGCCTTGGAAGAGAAATTCTATTTAATTGAACGTGATGAAGAGCGAACGATTAAAGCGGTAGAGAATTTAGGGAAGCAGCTCGGAATTGAAACGCCTTATCGTATTGAAGCGTTTGATAACTCAAATATTCAAGGGACAAATCCTGTTTCGGCAATGATTGCTTTTATTGATGGGAAACCAGCTAAGAAAGAATACAGGAAATATAAAATTAAAACAGTTCAAGGACCAGATGATTATGAGTCTATGAGAGAAGTTGTGAGACGCCGTTATACAAGGGCGCTGAAAGAGGGGTTACCTTTACCAGATTTAATCATTATTGATGGCGGAAAAGGTCATCTGGCGGCTGCAAGTGATGTTTTAGAAAATGAGCTCGGTTTATATATTCCGATGGCAGGTCTTGTAAAAGATGACAAACATAAAACATCTCATTTAATTATTGGAGATCCACCTGAACCTGTGATGCTTGAGAGAAATAGCCAAGAATTTTATTTATTGCAGCGCATTCAAGATGAAGTGCATCGATTTGCAATTACATTCCATCGTCAATTACACGGGAAATCTGTCATTCAATCGGCACTCGATGATATTCCTGGAATTGGAGATAAACGAAAAAAGATATTGTTAAAACATTTCGGATCGCTAAAAAAGATGAAAGAGGCTTCTGTAACAGAATTTGTCGAAGCGGGTATGCCGAAAAATGTCGCAGAGACGATTTATAGTTATTTAGCGGATAAGAAGACGTTGTAGTTTACAACGTCTTCTATTTTTTGGTATAATTTCTGAAGATTTAAAATAAATTCAAATGAATGAAAATGCAAAAAGTCAACTAAACTGATATGTCTAGTTGACCGCGGGTAATGCTACACTTCAATGAGATCTTTTATATCCCATTTTACGAGAAATGTAATAGAGTCTGAACGTTTTTTCTTTTCTTCGTAGGACTCTGCAACGACGTTTCGTTGCTTTTGAATTTGTTCAGCGATGAACCCAGCTTCTAATTGATAAGAAGAATGTCTTTTTTGTTTTTGACGTTCAGCGATGAGTGTGCCTTTAAGTTGGAACTGCATTTCACGACGCTTATGTTCAATAATGCTTAAAGTGCCCCAGCCAGCTTTTTCAAAGAACTGAATGACTTCTTCAATTGTGTCTAGTGGATATTTTCTTGCAAGGTTTCTACCGGACCAGTATAAAATACCATCTAGATCGTTACCGATTAAATCAGGTAGTAATTCTTCACGTAGCAATTCGTAAGCGAAGGCGTTCAATGAAACATCTTCTAAAGATGTTGTATCGATTGTATTTTTACTCACAATATTCCCCTCTTTCTATAGGGATTATTATATAACATTTCTCATTTATAAAAACAGATTTTTCTTTGGGAAAATCTGAATATATAAGAAGAAAAAAAGAATTGGCAAATTATATGCAAATTATGTATACGTTTTCTTGACGCTTCGACAAAAATAGGAGTAAAATGAACTTGGTATCAAATTATGCTGAAATATTTCGAATAATTTTTTCAGTTTTTCTTATGCCAATAGTGAAAAAACATTATTGCCATAAACTAATCTGAAAACAGCAGTCAATCATTCAAGGGGGGTAATGGGGACATGAAAGGCCGCGAATATACGTTTCGTAAGTGGCACTCATTAATGGGGGTCATCCCGGTTGGTGTCTTTTTGACGCAACATTTAATTGTAAACAACTTTGCAACACGAGGAGCAGAGGCTTTTAACAAAGCTGCAGGCTTTATGGAGCTCCTTCCATTCCGGTATGCGCTAGAAATTTTCATTATCTTTTTACCAATACTGTACCATGCTATATATGGCTTATATATTGCATTTACAGCTAAGAACAATGCGGTTTCTTACGGTTATTTCCGTAACTGGATGTTCGTCTTCCAAAGAATTTCAGGTATCGTTACACTGATTTTCATTTCTTGGCACGTCTGGGAAACTCGTATTCAAGCAATGTTAGGTAAAGAGGTAAACTATGACATGATGGCAGATATTTTAAACAATCCAGCTATGTTTGCATTCTACTTAGTTGGTGTTGTTTCAACAATTTTCCACTTTGCAAATGGACTATGGACATTCTGCATCAGCTGGGGAATTACAGTATCTCCACGTTCACAAAGAATCTCTACTTATGTAACATTAGCTATTTTCTTAGGTCTATCTTATGTAGGTGTGAGTGCATTATTAGCGTTCATCGATCCACAGCTAGCAAACCAGTAAGGAGTGGGAGAGCATGAAAGGGAAACTTATAGTAGTCGGCGGTGGCTTGGCTGGCTTAATGGCAACGATTAAAGCGGCGGAAGCAGGAGTAAATGTTGAACTGTTCTCTTTAGTACCAGTAAAACGTTCGCATTCTGTATGTGCCCAAGGTGGAATTAACGGTGCCGTAAATACGAAAGGTGAAGGGGATTCTCCATGGATCCACTTTGACGATACAATTTATGGTGGGGACTTCTTAGCGAACCAACCACCAGTTAAAGCAATGTGTGAAGCAGCACCTGGTATCATTCATTTAATGGACCGTATGGGTGTTATGTTCAACCGTACGGAAGAAGGACTTCTTGATTTCCGTCGTTTTGGTGGAACGCAACATCACCGTACAGCATTTGCTGGTGCAACAACTGGACAGCAATTACTATACGCATTAGATGAGCAAGTACGTCGTCACGAAGTAGCAGGACTTGTAACGAAATATGAAGGTTGGGATTTCTTACGAGCTGTTATTGATGATGAAGGTGTGTGCCGAGGAATCGTTGCACAAGACTTACAAACTATGGAGATTAGAAGTTTCCGAGCTGATGCCGTGATTATGGCAACAGGGGGCCCTGGTATCATCTTCGGAAAATCAACAAACTCCATTATCAATACAGGTACAGCAGCTTCTGCTGTATATCAACAAGGCGCATATTATGCAAACGGTGAGTTCATTCAAATTCACCCAACGGCAATTCCTGGAGACGATAAATTACGTCTGATGAGTGAATCTGCACGTGGTGAAGGTGGACGTGTTTGGACATATAAAGATGGTAAACCATGGTATTTCTTAGAAGAAAAATATCCGGCTTACGGAAACCTTGTACCTCGTGATATCGCAACGCGTGAAATCTTTGATGTTTGCGTAGAGCAAAAACTAGGTATTAACGGTGAAAACATGGTGTACTTAGATCTTTCTCATAAAGATCCGAAAGAACTAGATATTAAACTTGGTGGAATTATTGAAATCTATGAGAAATTTACAGGTGATGATCCTCGTAAACTACCAATGAAAATCTTCCCAGCTGTTCACTATTCAATGGGCGGGCTATGGGTTGATTATAAGCAGATGACAAGCATTCCAGGTTTATTTGCAGCAGGTGAGTGTGATTATTCTATGCACGGTGGTAACCGTCTTGGCGCGAACTCACTATTATCAGCAATTTACGGTGGTATGGTAGCAGGACCAAATGCAATTGAATATATGAAAGGTCTTTCTAAATCATCAGATGCTGTTTCATCTACTGTGTATGAACAAAATGAATTAATCGAAACAGAGAAATTTAACAATATTTTAACGCTCGATGGTAACGAAAATGCGTATGTTCTTCATAAAGAGCTTGGAGAATGGATGACAGATAACGTTACAGTAGTTCGTGAAAATAAAAAATTATTAGAAACAGATGCAAAAATTGAAGAGTTAATGGCTCGCTACAAACGTATTAACATTAACGATACAGCGAGATGGAGCAACCAAGGTGCTTCATTTACACGCCAACTTGCAAATATGTTTGAATTAGCACGTGTTATTACAATTGGTGCATATAACCGTAATGAGAGCCGTGGGGCGCATTACAAACCTGAATTCCCAAATCGTGATGATGCAAACTTCTTAAAAACTACGATGGCGAAATTTGAAGGAGAAGGAAATGCACCGGCATTCCATTACGAAGACGTGGATATTTCATTAATTAAACCACGTAAACGTGATTATTCTTCAAAACACGATGTAGCTGCTAAGAGTGAAGAGAAGGGGGATAAACAACATGTCTGAGAAAACAATCCGCCTCATCATTACGAGACAAGACGGACCAGATGCGCAAGCGTTTGACCAAGAGTTTGAAATTCCGTATCGTCCGAATATGAATATTATTTCGGCGCTTATGGAAATTCGTCGTAATCCTGTTGATTCAAAAGGAAACAAAACAACTCCGATTGCATGGGATATGAACTGTTTAGAGGAAGTATGTGGTGCATGTTCGATGGTAATTAACGGAAAACCACGTCAATCATGTACAGCGCTTATCGATCAATTAGAACAACCAATTCGCTTAAAACCGATGAAGACATTCCCGGTTGTTCGTGACTTACAAGTTGACCGTAGTCGCATGTTTAATGCTCTAAAACGTGTTAAAGCTTGGATTCCAATTGATGGTACGTATGACTTAGGACCAGGACCAAGAATGCCAGAGAAGAAACGTCAATGGGCTTATGAGCTTTCAAAATGTATGACATGTGGTGTTTGCTTAGAATCATGTCCAAACGTAAATAGTAAATCGGACTTTATTGGACCAGCACCGTTATCACAAGCTCGTTTATTTAACTCACATCCAACGGGTGAAATGCATAAAGCAGATCGCTTACGTGCAATTATGGGTGATGGAGGACTTGCAAACTGTGGTAACTCTCAAAACTGTGTGCAATCATGTCCAAAGGGTATTCCATTAACAACTTCAATTGCGGCGTTAAACCGTGATACAACAATTCAATCGTTCAAAGATTTCTTTGGTAGCGACAATAACTATTAAAAAATATTGCCTCTTCATTTCGAAGGGGCAATATTTATAACTGTATTTTTCTGTTTATTCTGTTTATTTTGAAGCGAAAAGGAGAGGGAACAATGAAGAGGATTTCTTATATTGAAGACTTTGAGCAATGGGAAGGTGGTTTTTCGTTTTACAATCCTGTAAAGGTTCGTTTTGGTGAAGTAGATATGTTTGGACATGTAAATAATGTCGTTGCCTTCACCTATTTTGAAGAAGCGCGTATCGCATTGTTTAAAGAACTTGGATTTATGCAAGAATGGACGCATGAATCTTCAGAAACGATGATTGTTGTTGCGGATTTACAATGTAATTTTATTAAACAAATATATTTTGATGAACAGTTGAAGGTGTATGTAAAAGCGGGATCAGTTGGAAATTCTTCATTAGATTTGCATTATATGGTGAAGAATGCAGAAGGAGAGGTTTGTTTAGTTGGTCGTGGAATGATGGTCCAAGCGTCGAAAAAAACAGGAAGAGGCGAACCGTGGCCTGAAGAGTGGAAGAAAAAATTACTACAATAATAGAGTGAAAGAAAAATAAGAGAGCAACATGCTCTCTTATTTTTTGTCTTCCATCGCTTCTTCTAATGTTAAATGATGTTTATATATGTATGTAGCGTATGGATTTCCAACGTAGCGCAAATGCCACGGTTCATATGAGTATTCTGTTGTTTCTGTTTTATCTTCTAAATAACGAATGACAAAGCCAAATTCATGAGCATGTTTTGCAACCCATTTACCTTCGGCTGTCTCTCCAAAAATAGGCTCTAATTGGAATTTAGCAGATTTTGAACTAATATCCATTGCTAAACCAGTTTGATGTTCACTCGTACCAGGAATGGCGCTTACTGAATCTGCCTCAGCTTTTCCTTGACGTCTAACGTATGTATCATGTAATGATTTTTGGCGTTTGTATGAACGATAACCAGATACAGCTGTAAGTTCAAGTCCTTCTTTTTTTGCTGCTGCAAACATATTTTCAAGCGCATCTGCAGCATCTTTGCGTAGCAATGTTTTTTCTTTATCTTTTGGACTAGTAAATGGTACATTTGGTCTTGTTAAGTCTTCAGGTGTATATCCGTCTGGTAGTTTTCGATGTTTATTAACTAATACAAGGTTAGAATCTGGATTTGTTACAACGGAAAAATCATTGTCTAGCTTCTTGGCGTTATGATCAGCTTTTGGAAAAGCAGGAATCTCTTCTTTTTGGTGATTATTATGCTGTTGACTTTCGACAGCTTTCGCCTCATTTTGTAGTGGCGATTTAGAATCAAAGTAAGCGAAAGAAGTGATACCGATTACAATAGTAGCGGCAGAAATAAGGATTATTTTTTTCATGATGCCTTGTAATCACAATCCTTTCTTAATAAATTATGTATCGTTTTTTATTATAAGTCTAGTTTACTGAAAAAGAAATATAAGAGTCGTAACGTAATAGAAATGCAAAGAAAATGTCAGAAAATGTGTGGAATTGTAGTATTTTTTTATATAATTCATTTCTTATCTTTCATGAAATTCATTTTTTATGTAATATATATACATAAGAAGATGTAGCGATTATCGAGAATAAAGAACTTCTTGTATAGACTAGGAGTGAATGGGAATGGATTTTGCAACACTTATTGGAATCATTTTAGGAGTAGTGGCGGTAGTTGTAGGGATGGTCGTCAAGGGCGCTGACGTAATGGCCTTAGTTAATCCTGCCGCAGCATTAATTATTTTTGTTGGTACATTTGCTGCAGTATGTATCGCATTTCCGATGGATCAATTAAAAAAGATTCCAAAATTATTTAAAGTTCTTTTTGGTTCTAATAAAAAAGATTTAAGTTATGAACAGTTGCTAGAATTGTTTGTTCATTGGACATCTGAAAGTAGAAAATACGGTATTTTGTCTTTAGAGCAGCAATTAGACAAAATTCAAGATGAATTTCTTTTGCGTGGTATGAAGTTTGTGATTGATGGCGTATCTGCAGAAGATTTAGAACAGATTTTAGAAGCTGAATTAGAAGCAATTGAAGAAAGGCATGCAAAGGGGGCAGCAATTTTTTCTCAAGCTGGTACATATGCACCAACATTAGGGGTTTTAGGTGCTGTTATTGGTCTTGTAGCTGCACTTGGTAATTTAACTGATATTGAAAAGTTAGGTCACGCTATTTCGGGTGCATTTATTGCAACGATTTTTGGTATTTTCTCAGGTTATATACTATGGCATCCATTTGCAAATAAATTAAAGCAAAAATCTGCAGCTGAATTAGAGAAAAAACGTTTAATTATTGATTGTTTATTAATGTTACAAGAAGGTACATATCCGTTTATTATGAAGAACCGCATTTTAGGTGCACTTTCTGCAACTGAGCGCAAAAAGCTTGAAAAAGGGGCAGAAAAAAATGCGGAGTAAAAAAAATAGAAGAAGTAAAAAGAAAAAACACGAAGAACATATCGATGAAACTTGGCTAATCCCTTATTCTGATATGTTAACGTTGTTGTTTGCATTGTTCATCGTTTTATTCGCAATGAGCAGTATAGATGCTGCTAAGTTTAAACAGATGGCTGTTGCTTTTCGAAGTGAATTAGCTGGTGGAACAGGTAACAAAGAATTTTTAAGTGATCAGAAGCCAAATGATGAAAAGGAATTATCAGCAAGTAGTTTAGAGTCTGAGAAGATTAAAAAGAATGCTGAAGCTGAAGTAAAGCAACAAGAAATGAACGAATTAAAAGCGGTACAAAAAGGTATTGATAAGTATATTGAGGAAAATCGATTATCTTCTTCTTTTAAAACTGATTTAACAGAAAAGGGATTGAAGGTAACGATATTAGAAAATGTACTATTTGATTCTGGGAAAGCGGACGTAAAATTAGAATCGTTAAGTATTGCGAAAGAAATGTCTAATTTACTTGTTTCAGCATCACCTCGTGAAATCACAGTATCTGGACATACAGATAATGTTCCTATTGCAAATGCGCAATTTGCATCGAACTGGGAATTAAGTACGCAGCGGGCAGTTAATTTTATGCAAGTATTACTGCAAAATAAAGAATTACAACCAGGAAAATTTAGTGCAGTTGGTTACGGAGAATATCGGTCAATTGCTCCAAATGATACGCAAGAAGGAAAAGCGAAAAATAGACGTGTAGAAGTGTTTATTTTACCTTTAACGAGAAATATGCAATAAAAGAGGAGGGCACATGCCATCCTCTTTTATTTTGCATCAAATGATTTTAAGTTGTCATGGCGGATTTTATCTTTTTCTGCATCTGATTTTTTGAAATCATAATCATATAAAGCGCCTTCCCAATCACCATACATCGGATTAGGGAAAATAATAAATTTCTCACCAAATTGTGCTTTTGAATCTGCTACTGCTTGGTTTCGGTCCTTTACAGACTTTCCATCAAAACCAGTGAAGTCAGATAAGTTATCACCGAAGAATAAGACGATATCATGTGTTTGAGAAACGAGTTCACGTCGTTTTTCTTTTCCTTTTTCTTTCGGGTCTTGTAGTAATATATGTTCTTTCGTTGCTTGAGGAGCGCCTACACGCTCAAGATTTTTAATTGTTGCATCTAGTTGGTTCGTTTTACGATTTGAGATGTAGTAAATATCTACACCTTTAGACTCTGTATATTTTAAGAAATCAATTGCACCTGGAAGGGCTTCGGCTTCAGCCTTATTAATCCAGTCATCCCATTTATATGGATAGCCTTTTCCTGTTTTTACGCTCATTGCTTGATGAGGACTGTTATCTAAAACAGTTTCATCTAAATCAAGTACGATAGCGGGTTTTTTCTCGGTTCCTTTTGCAAGAGCTGCATCAAGTTTCAATTGACCGATATTGTATCCTTGGTAGTACAGTGCTTTCGTTTCACCGGCTGTTTGATACCATAAATCAGCCATTAATTGCTGGTCTGTTAATTTTACTTTCTCTTCTTTCGCCACTGTTTTCTCTTGTGTTCCTGAACATGCTACAAGTGATGTAGATAGAACCGCTACAGATAATAAAGTGGTAATGCCCCTTTTCATCTTCATATGTACCCTCCTTGATGTTAGAAAACCAGTTAATATTATATATCGAAAAATAATATTTTTTGTATGAACATTTGCATATTGTCTTTTGTATATATAGTAGTATGTCCTATATTAGAAAGATGGGAAAAAATGATGGGAATTATTTTGACAAGTTTAATTGTCGAAATGACAATAATAATTGACAAACTATGTAATTTTATTTACAATTTTAACTAAATGAAACAAATGATGGATTAGAGAGATGCTACATAATAAGAGGATGGAGTGTAGTGCTATATTTTATCCTGAATAAACATAGTCTTTGAAAGAGAGTATGAATGATACTAAAGGGGAGGCTTTATACTTTGAGTTTACAAATTCAAAACTTAACGAAACAATTTGGGGAATCAAAAGCAGTTAACGGCTTGCAAATTTCGTTACCAAAAGGTGAAGTGTTAGGATTACTTGGACGAAATGGTGCAGGAAAAACAACGACAATCAAAATGCTTCTCGGATTATTAACGCCTAATGAAGGCTCTATTACATGGGATGGAAAACCATTTGGGACTAGTGGGGTAACGATAGGATACTTACCAGAAGAAAGAGGTTTATATACTAAAAGTAGAGTAATAGACCAGTTGCGATATTTTGGTAGATTAGAAGGAATGACGAAAAAAGAAGTAGATCTTGCTATTGATCATTGGTTAGATCGATTAGCAATACCAGAATATAAATTTAAAACAGCAGGAGAGCTTTCAAAAGGGAACCAGCAAAAAATTCAATTAATTGCTGCTCTTCTTCATAATCCAGAACTTCTCATTTTAGATGAGCCATTTAGCGGACTGGATCCAGTGAATGCTGGAATGTTAGCTAGCATTATTGAAGAACAAGTACAGAGCGGAAAGACAATTATTTTATCTAGTCATCGTATGGAACAAGTAGAGGCTTTTTGCCAACATGTATGTATTCTGAAAAAAGGCGAAGCAGTCGTAAAAGGTCAGTTAAGTGATATTAAAAAACAATATGGTTTTCGTAATTTAACGATTGAAGATACAGAAGTGAATGAGAAGGGATTAGAATCTATACATGTATCGTATGAAAAACAACAAGGCCTTCTTTATGTGCGAGTACAAGATGATGCAGAAGCTCTAAACATTTTACAACAATTACAAGAACAAGGTGTTACCTTACGACAATTTAAGATGTTAGAGCCGACGTTAAACGAAATCTTTGTAGAGAGGGCGAAATAACGATGCGTAAATTTTCTCACGTATTTTCATTTTATTTTAGAGAAGCATTTTTATCTAAAAAATCATTAATTACGAGTGCGATTTTGTTTTTAGTTGTGTTTGGTCTTTTTGCCTTTAATCATTTCACTGCTGATAATGATAAAGGAAAAGATAAATTTGCTGTAGTAACAGAAAGTGATACGTATAAAGTGCAAGAAAGTGATGTAACAAAGTTACTCCCGTCTGCTAAAGTAACGGTAGAAAATAAGGATAAGTTTAATGAGTTACGTAAGCAAGTAGAAGATGGGGATTTAGACGGTTTATTCCGTATTACAGAAAAGAATGGTATTCCAGAAGTGACGTATATGTATAGTGGTTTTCCAAGTCAATCAACTGCTACACTTATGGCGAGTTATTTAAAAGAACAATATACAGCGGTAATGATCGAAAAAAATAATGTATCTGCAGAAGTAGCCAAACAGTTACAGATGGAAATTCCGTTAAAGCAAGAGGCAGTAAAGGATCATGCATCTTCCTTTGGAATTGGTTATGTTTTCTCGTTTGCTTTATATATGTTTATTGTTATCTTTGGTGCTGCAATTGGAACAACTGTGGCATCTGAAAAATCATCTCGTGTTATGGAGTTAATGCTTCCGAAAGTAAAACCATTAACAATGCTACATGCCAAAATTTTAGCAATTGTTTCTAGTGCTTTACTATTACTTGTTATTGCTTCTTTCGGTTTTCTTGTACCAAATTTATTAGGGTGGGTGGATTTAGATAATGCATCCTTAATAGGACTTACACTAGATTTTTCTAAATTGGATGCTGTAGTAATTAGTATGTTCTTTGTGTATTTTGTTACGGGTTACTTACTATACGCAATGCTATATGCAGCGGTTGGTGCTGTTGTATCAAAAATTGAGGATGTGCAATCTCTTTCGTTCCCAATTACAATGTTAGGTATGGCGGCATTTTTTATTAGTCTTAAATCATTATTTGATCCAAATAGTACATTAGCTATAGTTAGTTCATATATTCCATTCTTTACACCTATGGTTACTTTTTCAAGACTTGTATCTGGTGAAGCGGGCACTGTAGAAATTATTGTGACGTTAGTCATTTTATTGGTGACTATTGTTATCGTCAATATGCTAACAAGCCGCATTTACGTAAATGGTGTAATGAATTACTCAGACAAAGTGAAATTTAAAGACTTAGCGAAATTTATAAAGCGTCAATAATGAGAGAAAAGCATGATTTCCTAATGAAATCATGCTTTTTCTTTATGTATAAATTAAAAATAGTATATAATAATAAGAGTCGTCTTTTAATAGAATGAATAAAAAGGAGGGTGTGCAGATGGGAATTAGTAGTCGTTTTACAGTAGGTGTTCATATGCTGACATTACTTGCGATAGATCGAAACTCTCGCTGTACCTCTGAATGGATTGCCGGTAGTGTGAATACAAATCCAGTTGTGATTCGTCGCATTACAGGAATGTTGAAGAGAGCAGGACTTGTTGATGTACAAGCTGGTAAAGGTGGTACGACACTTGCTCGTGATTTAGAAGAAATTACATTACTTGATGTATATAAAGCAGTGGAAGTTGTAGAAGAAGGACAGCTATTTTCCTTCCATGAAAATCCCAACATTGAATGTCCAGTAGGAGCTAATATTCAATCAGTATTAGAAATTATTTTAATGCAAGCACAAGAAGCGATGGAAAATGTACTTGCAAATGTAACGGTAGATCAACTAGTTACAAATTTAAAGTCTAAAATGAAAGAGTAAAAAAGCGAGCATCCTCATAATGAGGGCTCGCCTTTTTTTATTCAGAAATATTGAAAATTCTATTTTTCAGTATTTAAAATGAATTTACCTACGATAGCTGCTACGATACCACCAAGAATTGGTGCGATGATGAATACCCATAGTTGAGAAAGGGCTTCTCCGCCAGCGAATAAAGCTGGGGCGATACTACGAGCTGGGTTAACAGAAGTTCCAGTTAACGGAATACCTAATAAGTGAACTAAAACTAATGTGAAACCAATTACTAATCCTGCTAGAGAAGAACTTCCTTTTTTACCTGTTACAGCAACGATCACTAAAATGAATACGAAAGTTAAAATAAATTCAACTAGAAATGCTCCAGATAAACCAAGAGTTCCAAAACCGTTTTGTCCTAAATTATCTAAAGGTGTTTTAGCAGATTTTAAAATTGTTACTAACGTTGCAGTTCCTAATAAACCACCTAAAATTTGAGCTAATACATAATAACAAAGTTCCATAGCGTTCATTCTTTTATTGATGAACATAGCTACTGATACTGCTGGGTTAATGTGACATCCAGAAATTGTTCCGATGCTATATGCCATAGCCACAATAGATAGACCGAAAGCCATAGCGATTCCTAATGTTCCAATTCCTTCAATTCCGCCGCCAATGACAGCTACTCCAGTTCCGAATAATACTAGTACAAACGTACCAATAAATTCAGCGATTGCTTTTTTTAACATAATTTACCTCCTATTGTTGCGCATGAACCGTATTATAACATAGGTTTTAGTATAAACCGTTAATGAAATACTATTCTGATAAGGCGCAATAGGGAGACAATAAAAAAGAGTATAGTTCTTTGTTACAGAACCATACTCTTTTTTTATGCTGTTTTTTTCTGTTTAACGACTGGAACAGAACGGTTTAAAATGCTATTTGCAACCATTCCTAACATAATAATAATCATTCCAAGTAGGGAAAGCCCGCCAGGAAATGAACCATTTAAGAAAACAATTTCGCCAAGCACGGTAAAGACCATCGTTCCAGCTTGCGTTGCTTCAACAGCTCCAAGTAGAGCGAGATTATCTTTGGCTAAGTCAGTAGCAAAGAAAAATGTCATTGTCGCTATAACGCCAGAACATAATGCTAACAAAAATCCTTGTAGCATTTGGCTTGATGTTGGAATACCAGTAGTAGAAAATCCGTATATACCAAGTAAAATTGTTATAGGAAGACTGCCTATTGCCATTCCTAATACACGTTGGAATGTATCAAGGCGCCCACCAACAAGTTCCATCATTTTTCGGTTACCGAACGGATATAAGAAAGCAGCTAACACGACAGGTAAAAAACCTGAAATAAACTGAGTCATTGTAATGTGACCTGCTGCAGTTGCTTGCATACAAATTACACCAAGTAAAATAAATAATGCAACGTATAAACTACGAAGTGGAATTTTTCCGCGTACAAGTTTCGTACCTGATTTCGTTTCTATTTTAACGAAAAATAATGGCGAGAGTAGTAAACCTGCTAATATAGTAACTTGCCAAGTTCCAGCAACGAGCCAAGCTGGAGAAAAGACAGCTGCAAAACTTAATAAAGAATAGAAACCAATACCAGCAACAGAACCCCACCCGATCCAAGCCAATGGATGTTTCTTTAATTCTTCCCATAACTCCCTTAAGTTTTTGCGAAATAAAACGATAAGGAATAAAATAGGGAGAGCAAATAAAAAACGGAAGGAAGCTGTCCAAGCCCAGCTCGTTCCAGATACATTCATCGCTCGATTTATAATAAAAGTTGCGGAAAAAAAGGCTGATGATAAAAGGCCTAATAAAATTGCGCGCATGAAGTATAGCACTCCTTTCGGAATTTAATGATTATGTATAGTATAATATACTTTATCTAGATAAAAGTAAACTATTTTATATTTTAAGGTGGTTTTATAGATGAAAGAACATGAAGATATGCAAACGAAAGAAGTCATTCAGCAAGTAGGTCAGTTATTAAGGCAAATTCGAAATGAACAAAAATTAAGTTTAGAAGAATTAGCTCAAAAAACAGGGGTTAGTAAATTAACATTAGGAAAGATTGAAAGAGGCGAAACGAATCCGACGTTAGCTGTCATTTGGAAAATAACGAAAGGGTTATCGATTCCTTTATCGAGATTGATGGTTGTTGGAGAACCTGTAGCGGTTGCGCGCTGCGGAGAAGGATTTGCAGTAGACGTAGGACAAGCATGGCATTTAGAAACAATGTTCCGTTATACGAAAGAAACGGGTATGGAAATGCACCGTGCTTGTTTAAGGTCGAATAGTATATATGAACCAGAAGCTCATCATGAAGGTGCTATTGAGCTTGTAACGGTAATGAAAGGGAAAGTATCGATTCAAGTAGAAAGCGATGTTTACGAATTAAATGAGTTTGACTCTATTCAATTTGAAGCGAATAAGAAACATAGTTATAAGAATGAAGAAGATGAAGTGGCGGTATTACATTTAACGATGAAATATTCTTCATGAAAAAATCCCCTATAGAAAAATCTATAGGGGATTTTGTATACACTATGCTCAAATATACGAAAGAATGTTATTAGTAAGAGCGTGGCATAAGTAATAAACAAATAAAATAAACTAAAAACCCCGTCCCAAAACATAAAACTGCAATGACCCAAAGTATGCGAATGAGAGTAGAGCTAATATCAAAATATTCTCCTAAACCACCGCATATACCAAATAGCATTTTATCAGTTTCGGATTTATATAATTTTTTTGACATATTACGATCAACTCCTTTTTATAGCAAACTATATACTTCTATTCTATATGGAAATCTATGAGGAGACTATGAGGTTGTATGACATTTTTTTATAAAGTGAACCGTATTTTACAATTTAGATGTGAGGTCATATAAACAATAAATCTAATTTATAGCGCAGTATAATAGTTTGCGATAAAAATAAAAAGGCCTTAGGTAGCAAAATTTAAGCTACCAAAAAGGCCTCATATTATTGTTTCATTTTATAGTTGAATTGTTGATGTATCCAATGTGAAAACAGAAAACAAATACTTAGTGAAAGAGTAACCGCTATACTAACCCAAATGCTCGTTAAAGGACCGATTAAGAAGTAAACTACATAACCGGTAAGAGCACCAATAATCGAGATGAGCGGTATAATGATGCTGATTTTTTGCTTGCTGAAAATAACGAATAATATTGTGATGATAAGAGATGTATAAAGAATACCAAAGAAAAAAATAATTTCTAAAATCGTATAGTTTGTAGTAATTGTAATGAAAAAAGCTAAAAATCCGATGGTGATAGAAATAAAATGAGTTGTATATAATTTGAAATTTATTTTTGTAGGTATCATCGGTATAAAATCTCGAATGAGTTTAGTAAATCCATGTATCCAAGAAATAAAACTAGAAGTTATTGCGCTTAACGAACCGATAACGAGCAGATAAAATAAAATGGTAAATTCTATTTTTTTTGGAAGCTGGACTAGAAGATCGTATAAATGATCTAAGCTCCCACTAAAGATAACTATCATAATTAGAGAAGCGAATGCCAAAGGGATAGTAATCCATATAAATCCTGATAGTAAAAAAGTTGGAATAATTTTTTTAGGATGAATACGGAAAGCTTTATCCCAAGATGCAGGGCTTATTAATACTCTTCCTGTTTCAATGAGAATACCGGCAGTAAGAAAATATATTCCATTTCTATTTTCATAAAATAACAAGTACGGGTGATATAAGCGGATTCCATCGTATACATGGGTAATGCCATCTTGCACAAAAAAATAAATTGGAATAATGATCATAGTAGAAAACATTAATACAGTTTGCATAATAGCCATTTTAGTAAATAGCTTAGCGTTACTTAATATTACGAATATTGTACAAAGGGTAATGAAAAGGAAAGAACCCAATGTATATGGAATATGGAAAAAAACATTAAGTAAAATACTAGCAACTTTCGTTTGAATGAACATACTTTCTATACTTAATAGAACAAGGAAAGAGCATACAATTATATATCCTTTGCGAGAAAGTTTATAAGATAAGTAATCGTGAATGGATTCTCCTTCTGGGAATGTAGAACGTATTTTTTTTATTAAAATCCCCAATAAAATAAGAGTAAAAGGGCCAATCATCGCATAAAGAATACCAGCGATTAGCCCATAATTAATAATCGATTCAGGTAAAGCGAGCGTCGATATACTTGCGACCCATTTAGATAATAAAAGAACAGTACCAGTTCCAATGCCTAATTGTAAAGGTGTGAAAGCTGAGTTGTTTTTCTTCACAATTTATCCCTCGCCTCTATATTCTTTCGGAGTCATTCCGGTCATCTTACGAAAAACAGTGCTGAAATAATGCTGACTATTAAAACCAGATCTTTCAGAGATTTGAGAGATACACCAATGTGGGTGTTCCATTAAATATTTCTGTGACATTTCAATCCGATATTGCATGATATATCCGGAAAATGAAACCCCTACTTCTTCATGGAATTTTCGGCTTAAATAAGTCGGATTTGTATGTACTTTAGTTGCGATGTCTGCTAAGTGTAGTTTGTCATGAAAAGTTTCATGGATGATGTCTAATGTATCTTGAATAATACGTGAGTAGGAAGGGGTATTAGCATCTCCTTTGTACTTTTGTAATATATCGATGAGTTCTTTCTCTATAATTGGCTTTGTTATGTAGTCAATAACGCCTAGACGAATAGATTGTTTTGCATAATCGAAATTTTGATATGCGGTTACAATAATGATATCGAGGTTAGAGTTATTATTTTTTAATTTCTCACCTAGTTGTAGGCCGGATATGCCCGGAAGGTGAATATCTAAAAGTGCCAAATGAATTGAGAATTTTTCATTTATACGTAAAGCTTCAGCCGCATCTAAAGCTAGATGTAATGTCCAATTAGGGAACTGACGGTGGATAAGAAATTCTAATTGTTCCAGTTCAAGTGGTTCGTCATCTACTAATAGCACGTTCATTTTTGTATTACCTCCTCTGTGTTTTTTTCTGTGATGAAAGGCCATGTGATTTCTACTTTCGTGCCATTCTCTTTTGTAGAGAGGAAAGAGAATGTAGTTTGTTCTTGAAAGAATAACTGAAATCGTTGTTTTATATTTTCAAGTCCGTATCCGCTTTCTTCCGTATGGGAAGTAAATGGTTCGTTTTGAGTACCGTTGTCGGATACTAGAAGTGTAATTCGGTTATTTGTATTGTGTAGATGAATATTTAAAATAGCTTGACCAGCTTTTTTTTCAAGACCGTGTTTAAAAGAATTCTCAACTAACGTTTGAATAACGAAAGGTGGAATATAAGCATTCTGTAAATCTTCAGAAGAAGTAATATTTATTGAAAGTCTCGAGCGAAACCGCATTTTTTGAATCTCAATATAATAATTCGTATAAGCCAGTTCTTCAGAGATTGGAATTAATAAATCTGTTGTTTTATATTTTCCTTTCAAAAATAGAGAAAAGATCTCGAGTGATTTGACAACTTCATCTGTTCTCTGTAGACGAGCTAAGCTCAAAATTGTATTTAATGTATTGAATAAAAAATGAGGCTGAATTTGTTGCGTAAGTTGATGATATAAAGACTGTTGCAACTCTCGTTCCAGTGCTATTTTTTTCTTTTCACTTTCTAGTAAATCGATTCGTTTTTCAAAAATAAATAAACATAATAAAATAATAGCTCCAAAAATTGGAGCTAAGACAAGTATAGTTATTAATACAGCAAATGCTTCATAAGTTAACATACATACCTCAATCTTGTTTTTTATTATTATACTAAAGCGTTGTAAATGTTTCTATTATTCAGACTCGGATCAAATGATATGACAGGCTACTTTATGACCTTCGCTTATAGATTGAAAACTTGGTTGCTGCGTAGCGCATTTTTCAATGGCATACGGACAACGAGTATGAAAACGACAGCCTTTTGGCGGGTTTAGAGGAGAGGGGAGGTCTCCTTTAAGTTCAATGCGTTCTTTTTTCGTTCCTGCACTAATGGTAGGAATTGCTGAGAGAAGCGCTTTTGTGTAAGGGTGTTGCGGATTGTTAAAAAGAGAATGTTTATCGGCAATCTCCACAATGGTACCAAGGTACATTACAATGATGCGATCTGATATGTGACGAACGACAGCTAAGTCGTGAGAGATGAATAAATATGTTAACCCGTATTGTTGTTGCAACTGCTTTAATAAATTTAAAACTTGTGCTTGCACTGAAACATCTAAGGCGGAGACAGCCTCGTCACAAATAATGAGTTTTGGATTAACAGCTAAGGCGCGTGCGATTCCGATTCTTTGCCGTTGACCACCGCTAAATTCATGTGGATAGCGCTTCACTGCATCAGGTGGAAGACCAACTTTCCCGAGCAGCCCAATAACTTTCGCCATTCTTTCACCTTTTGGGCATACGTTTTGAATGGCTATAGCTTCTTCTAAAATGCTCCCTACAGTTTGCCTAGGGTTTAAAGAAGCAAAGGGATCTTGAAAAATAACTTGTAAATCTTTTCGAACCTTTCGCATTGCTGAGTTATTTAATTCTAGTAAATCCTTGTCTTGAAAAATAATTTTTCCACTTGTTGCTTCATCAAGGCGTAATATTGCACGCCCAGTGGTGGATTTTCCGCAACCAGATTCACCAACAATACTAACAGTTTCCTTTTCGTAAATTGTAAAGCTAATATCGTCAACCGCTTTAATATAGTTAATAGAGCGTCCTAGAATTCCTTTTTTTATAGGGAAGTATTGTTTTAAGTTTTGTACTTGTAATAACTCTTTTTTATTTATTTGCGTAGCAGTAGACATATTATAATACCTCCAATTTTTCTGAAGATGATTTATCCCAAAGGTCTGTAAACATCCAGCATCGAACTTTACTTCCATCTTGTGTGAGTTGAAGTTCTGGAAGAGTATTGTGACATAGTTCTTTTGCATGTGTGCATCTATCAGCAAAGCGACATCCGCTCGGCATATGGTATGGACTCGGTACGGATCCAGGAATAGTTTGTAACTCTTCTTGGTCTGTATCGAGTCTTGGAAGAGATTGAAGAAGTCCGATTGTATAAGGATGTTTTGGACTAGTAAATATATGCTCGATATCTGCATATTCGACGATTTTTCCAGCGTACATAACGGCGACTCTATCGCATGTTTCTGACACGACTCCTAAGTCATGTGTAATCATGATAATTCCCATACCGAGTTGTTTTTGAAGTGATTTCATAAGTGATAATATTTGGGCTTGAATTGTTACATCAAGAGCAGTTGTTGGTTCGTCTGCAATGAGTAAATCTGGATTGCAAGCAAGTGCCATTGCAATCATAATGCGTTGTCGCATTCCTCCGCTTAGTTCATGAGGCTCTTGTTTTGCACGCTTTTCAGGAGAAGGAATTCCAACTAGTTTCAACATATCTACGGCTTTATTCCAAGCTTCCTTTTTATTTAATTTTTGATGGATACGAATTGCTTCTGCGATCTGTTCCCCAACAGAATATACTGGATTCAAAGATGTCATTGGTTCTTGGAAAATCATTGAGATTTGATTTCCGCGAATTGCACGCATTTCAGCTTCGTTTTGTTGTAATAAATCTTTTCCTTTAAATAAAATGCTCCCCTCAATTTTACTGCCGCTTTCTCGGTCAATTAATCTCATAATGGATAGAGAAGTGATACTCTTCCCACAACCAGATTCACCTACGATGCCGAGTGTTTCTCCTTTAGAAACAGAGAAATTTAAACCATCAACCGCTTTGCTTACACCTTCGTCTGTAAAGAAATGTGTTTTTAAATCTTTAACTTGTAATACCTCTTCCTTTTTATTCATGTTTGTGCACCCCCTTAATTAAGCTCAATACGTTTATTGAAATGACGGTATAAAATATCAACAATAAGATTGACTAGAACGAAGATGACCGAGGCGATTAATACGCCTCCTTGTAACATTGGTAAGTCTCTCATTCGGATGGCGTCTACGATCAATCTTCCAAGTCCATTTATAGCAAAAACTGATTCTACTAAAACTGTACCGCCTAAAAGGGCACCAAATTGTAATCCAACAACAGTAATAACGGGAATTAATGCGTTTCTCAAAGCATGTTTATATATAACAACTCTTTCTTTTACCCCTTTTGCTCTTGCTGTTCGTATATAATCTTGGCGTATAACATCAAGCATACTTGAGCGAGTCATACGTGCTACAATTGCTGCGCCAGATGCACCAAGTGTAAGTGCTGGTAAAACCATGTGCATCCAAGTTCCCCAACCAGAAACCGGGAATATTTGAATTTGGACAGAGAAGTAGAAAATGAGCATAAGTCCAAACCAAAAGCTTGGTAATGAGACACCTAACAAAGCGATAATCATAATAGAAACATCTGTCCAAGAATATTGCTTTGTAGCAGAGATGATACCAGCAATCATCCCAATTACAACTGTAATGACGATACTACACAGTGCGAGTTCAATAGTGATTGGAAGGCGGATTAATACTTCGTCTAACACTGGGCGGTTAGAACGAATTGAAACCCCGAAATCTCCTTGTAATATATTTCCGATATAAGAGAAATATTGCATGATAAAGGGTTTGTCTAATCCTAATTGATGGCGTATTTGCTCGACAGTTTCTTTTGATGCTCCTTCACCAGCGATAAGGAGAGCTGGGTCACCGGGTACCATTTGCATAATTAAGAAAACGACGAATACAACGCCGAAAAGAACGGGAATTAATTGTAGTATTCTACGAAAAATAAACATTAGCATGTATAATGCCCCTTTCTATTTTTTAAGTCTCGGATCTAGTGCATCACGTAATCCGTCACCAAACATGTTTAAACCGATTACGAGTGTAGACATTGCGATTCCAGGAAACATTGCAATATGTGGTGCGGTAAATAAAAAGTCGCGCCCATTACTTAACATGGCACCCCATTCAGGTGAAGGTGGTTGCGCTCCAAGTCCTAAAAATGATAATCCAGCTGCAGATAAAATTGCTGTAGCTAAGCGTAAAGTAGCTTGGACGATAATAGGTGATAAGATGTTAGGGAATATGTGTTTCATAATAATAGTAAAATCATTTGCCCCTAGTGCTCTTATAGCATCGATATACTCTAATTTTTTTACTGTTAATGTAGAAGCTCTAACGATACGAGCGAACATAGGGATTGAGAAAAAGCCAATAGCGATAATTACGTTCACAAGACTTGGTCCTAGTGCGCCTACAATGGCAAGAGCAAGTAAAATACCAGGGAAAGCTAGCATAATATCAATGATTCGCATAATGATTGTGTCAAACCATCCACCGTAATAACCAGAAATGATACCAAGAATAATGCCGAACAATGCCCCTATAAATACAGAAGAAAATCCAACAAGTAACGAAAGGCGTGTCCCGTGTAAAAGGCGGCTTAAAATATCTCTGCCTTTATCATCTGTTCCCATCCAATGTTCCATAGATGGTGGTTGTAATTTGTTAACTAACTGAATATCAAATGGATTGTAGGGTGCTAACAATGGGGCAAATATAGCTATTAAAATATAGAAAAGAACGATAATACCCCCGATAAATGCCATCTTATTTTTTTTCAGTTTTCGATAGCTAATGATCCATTTCGATGTGTTCTTCGTTTGAATTGTTTGCAAAGAAGTGTTTTCTTCTTTAGAAAGACGAACTTCCATTTTTCATACCTCCCTTTCTTTATGATTAAATTATCAGAAAATTAAAACGAGTCAACGAGTTTAAAACAATAAGTAAAGAAAGTGCAAATAGAAGTAAAGATGTTTCAAAAGAATTCAGAAAATTCAATAAGTAAAGAAAGTGCAAATAGAAGTAAAGATGTTTAAAAACTTTTTCCGCAAAGTTATTTATAATTACAAATACATAGACGAAATTGAAAAAGAAAGGGTGGTGGAATGATCTGCTATTAGAAAGTAGGGGATAGAAAGCTAGATGTAAGGTTTCACTTTAGGATGTAGAGATAAAAGAAAGTGGAGGGGGAAGGGCGATGAGATTCAAAAGGGGACTTGTGATTTGTTTTATCACAATTTTATGTCTTTCAGTTTTTCTAGCGGGGTGTTCATCTAATACGAAGACAGGAAATGAAGGATCAGGAAGCAATGGAACAAAAGAAGGCGGTGTTTTAACAATTGCTAGACTGTCAGATGCTGATAATTTAGATCCGCATTTTATTACAAACATCCCTTCCGCAAGTGTTGTGTACCATAAAGTATATGAAAATCTTGTACAGCGAGATAAAAACATGGATTTTAAGCCGATGTTAGCAAAGGAATGGAAACAAATTGATGATTTAAATTGGGAATTTAAGTTGCAACAAGGAGTGACATTCCAAGATGGTGCACCATTTAATGCTGAGGCAGTAAAGAAAAACTTTGAACGTGTATTAGACCCGAAAGTAGGTTCAAATCGAGCAACTGTTTATTCCATGATTCAAGAAATAAAAGTAATTGATGAATATACAGTACAGTTCGTATTGAAATACCCATACTCACCTCTTTTGTCTATTTTCGCAAGTAATGAAGGAAGTATTTTAAGTCCGAAGGCAATTGATGAAAAAGGGAAAGGCTTAGCGCAGCATCCGGTTGGGACAGGTCCATATACTTTTAAATCATGGAAACCAGGTGAAGAAATTCGCCTTGAAAAGAATAAAAATTATTGGGGTGAAAAATCAAAGATTGATGAAGTGGTATTCAAAGTAGTACCAGAAGATGCAACACGTATTGGAATGATTGAAACTAGTGAAGCTCACATTGCAGAGAATTTACCTGTAACTGAAGTAGAACGTGTGAAAAATTCACCATCTATGGAGTTAATTGAAAATGAAGGTTTAGGTGTAGAATATATTGGATTTAATGTACAGAAAAAGCCATTTGACAACCCGCTCGTTCGTCAAGCGATTGCACATGCAATTGAAACGAAAGGGATTTTAAAAGGGGTATATAACAATGTTGGGACTGAAATAAACTCCGTAATGACTCCTAAAGTGTTCGGTTATACGAAAGACGTAAAAGGATATAAGTATGACATTAATACTGCGAAAAAATTATTAGCAGATGCTGGTTATCCAAATGGATTTAAAACAACAATTTGGACGAATGACAGCAAAGTTAGAATGGCGTTAGTGGAAGTAATTCAATCTCAATTAAAAGGGATTGGCGTTGATGTAGAAATTAAAGTTATGGAATATGGTGCGTTTTTAGCTGCAACGAATAAATCAGAACATGCGATGTTTGTTGGAGGATGGGGAAACGCAACAGGTGATGGTGACTATAATCAATATAATTTATTCCATTCTAGTTCACACGGAGCAACTGGTAACCAATTTTTCTATAGTAATCCGGAAGTAGATAAATTAATAGAAGAAGCTAGAAAAGAAAAAGATGAGACGAAGAGAAAAGAATTATACAAACAGTTACAAGAGATTGAATTAAAGGATGCTTTACTAGTACCAATTCGAGGGATTAATCATATTGCGGCAACTACGAAAAATATAAAAGGATTTTGGATTGATCCATCTGGGTATTTGCGACTGGAAGGTGTAGAACTACAGTAAAATAGAAAATTCTATCAGTGTAAAAATGATTTTACACTGATAGAAATTTTTATCTGTTTTTGTTTCGTTTGTAAGTAGAAAAATCATATTGCGAAGGGAGATTGACAAAGTGAGTGTGAAATCACAATATTGGTTAACGAATGTAAAACTTGAATGTGGGTACGTATATGAGGAAGCGCGAATTACAAGTACAGAAACAGAAATTTGTAGTTTATTTATTGAAGATGGAAAGATTACGAACATATTACCTGGAATTGTATCAGAGCAAGATGGTGAAGTAGTAAATGCAAATGGTTTACTGGCATTACCAGCATTTGAAGAAATGCATATTCATATTGATAAAACGTATTATGGTGGACCATGGAAAGCATGTACACCAGTAAAAAGTATATTCACTCGTATTCATGAGGAGCAAACTATTCTTCCGAAGCAATTAGAAACTGCAAAGAGTAGAGCGGAGAAAATGTTGCAATTACTTCTTGAAAATGGAGCGACAAATATTCGAACACATTGCAATATTGATCCTGTAATTGGTCTTGGGAATTTAGAAGCAACGATTGCGGCACTGGAAACATATAAAGATAAGTTATCAGCAAAAATTGTAGCATTCCCGCAACACGGTTTGTTAAGAAGTAATTCCGTAGGGCTTGTAAAAGATGCTATGCGTATGGGAGCTCATTTAGTAGGTGGAGTAGACCCAGCCACAGTAGATGGTAATATTGAAAAATCATTGAATACAATTATGGATATTGCAGTAGAGTTTGATTCAGATATTGATATTCATTTACATGATGCGGATCAACTTGGAACATTTACAATGAAGAGATTAGCTGCACTAACAGAAGAAGCAGGGTGGCAAGGAAGAGTTACGATTAGTCATGCTCTTGGACTTGGAGATGTATCTGTAGAAGAAGCGGAGGAAATGGCTGAACGACTTGCGGCATTAGGTATTGATATAACGTCAACAGTTCCAATTAGTAGACATGTAATTCCAGTTCCGTTATTAAATCGTAAAGGTGTAAAAGTTTCGCTAGGAAATGATAGTATAACTGATCATTGGTCTCCGTTTGGGACAGGAGATATGTTGCAAAAGGCAAATTGTCTAGCGGAGAGATTTAGATGGATTGATGAGCGCTCTTTAGGGAAAGCACTTCAGTTTATTACGGGTGGGAAATCTATATTAGATGATCAAGGAAATCGTCAATGGCCAAAAATTGGGGATGAAGCAAATATCGTCTTTACAGAAGCATCATGTTCAGCCGAGGTAGTAGCAAGACAAACAGAGCGCTGTGCGGTTTTATATAAAGGGAATGTTGTTGCTGGTAGTTTGGAAAAAACGGCTATAAATAATCTTGTTTGAGAGGATGATTGAAATGCAAAATGTGTATTGGTTAACGAATGTACGATTAGAAACAGGTTACAAGTTTAATAATGAAGTAGTTACAGGTACAGAAACAGCTTTGCATCATTTACTTATACAAGATGGAAAGATTGCAAAGATTGTACTTGCGGATGTACCGCTTCAAACGGAATATGAAATGAAAGATGCGAAAGAATTGCTTGTTCTTCCGTCGTTTGTGGAAAATCATTTTCACCTTGATAAGACAAGACTTGGTGGTCCATGGGAAGCATGTACACCAGTAAAAAATATTATTGAGAGATTAGAGTTAGAACAGCAAGAGTTACCAATTTTAGCTCAAACAACTGGAGAGAGAGCAGAGTTATTACTAAGCAACATTTTAAATGCTGGTTCGACTCATATACGAACGCATGTAAATATTGATCCGTATATCGGTCTTAAAAACTTAGAATCTGTACGTCAAACTTTAGAGAATATGAAAGATGCGTTTACATATGAAATCGTAGCATTCCCGCAGCATGGTTTACTTCGTACAGAAGCGCATTCTCTTATGAGAGAAGCGATGAAAATGGGCGCAACTTTAGTAGGTGGTGTAGATCCAGCTACTGTAGATAATAATATTGAAAAATCACTTTTTGATATGATGGAAATTGCTGTAGAAGCAAATGCCGATGTTGATTTGCATTTACATGATGCAGGGCATTTAGGTATTTATACAATTAAAAAGTTAGCTCAGTATACAGAGGAGGCTAGTTGGGACGGACGTGTTGCGGTCAGTCATGCGTTTAGCCTAGGAGATGTATCTAAAGAAGAAGGAGCAGATATGGCAGACTTATTAGCTGAAAGAGGAATGTCTATTATTACGACGGTACCAATTAACAGAAATATGCCGCCAGTACCATTACTTACAGAAAAGGGTGTTTCCGTTTCTTTAGGTTGCGATAGTATGTTTGATTCATGGGGACCATTCGGAAATGCTGATATTTTTGAAAGAGTAGGGCGTTTAGCGGAAAAGTATCGCTGGATTGATGAAAAGTCTTTAGCTTCTTCTTTAACTTATATTACAGGTGGAAAAACGCCATTGGATCAAGACGGAAATCAAGTTTGGCCTAAAGTAGGAGATAAAGCTGATTTTGTTTTCTTACAAGCTACTTGTTCAGCAGAAGCGATAGCTAGACGTGCACAGCGACCTGCTGTGATGAAAGGTGGAAAAATAGTAGCAGGTTCCTTGCAACATGTTCAAGGCGTATTGATTTAATTTACGTATCTCCCTAATTTATCCCGCTTTAACGGGCAGTAAGACCCCCACCTCAAAATTCAGCGGAAGCAAAGAAGTTAGGTGGGGGATCAACTGTCCGTAAAAGTCCGATTGGTTCAACTAATAATCAGTGGGGATGAACAAAACCCCCACTGATTAAAGTTTCACTTTATATATATTTTTTCAAGGGTTCCTAATGAAAGAATAGGAATCCTTCTTTTTTACGAGAAAAGGAGGGGAATAGATGACACGTACATATATATTACTGTTTATATGTGTAGTAGTTTGGGGGAGTAATTTTATATTTGGTGCGATTTTAGTGAATACATTTCATCCGGTGTTGTTAACGACACTTCGCTTACTATTTATTAATTTGTTTTTTCTAGCGTACGCTATTATGTGTAAGAAAGGCTTATATATAGAAAAGAATGAAATGAAAGGTGTATTATTAATTGGAGTCATAGGTGTCGCGATTAATCAATGGTCTTTTTATGAAGGGTTACAAACAGCAGATCCAACAACAGCTGCGCTAATATTAGCACTTACTCCTGTCATGACTTCTATTTTAGCGGTATTTATTTTAAACGAACCGTTAACAGCTAAGTTAGTAATAGGAGGGGGAATTGCTACTTTTGGAGTGTTTTTTGTAATTGGTGTTGGGCAGAGGTTTGTCTTTTCAGAAGGGTTAATATGGATTTTTATAACGATGCTATCTTTTTCTTTATCTATCGTTTTAATTCGGAAATTGGGGAACAGAGATGATATGTTTTTGATTACATTCTTTTCTTCAATTTTTGGTTTTTTAATTATGCTACCGTTTCTTGCTTTTACCTTTTCTCACATAACGTTGAAATACTCTATAGAGAGTTGGTCGCTTCTTATTGTGACAGCAATACTTATGCATGGAGTTTGTACATTGGCTTGGAATAATCAATTGAGAAAAGCACAAGCATCAACAGCAGCCGTGTTTTTAAATTTAGAACCATTCGTTACGATGGTGGTAGGCTATATTATATTGCAGAAAAGTGTAACAGCTATTCAAATAATTGGAGCTGTTTTTATCGTTTGTGGAGTGTACACTGCGACATTTGGATACGGGAAGAAATCGAAGGGACAAAAAGTTTTGTTTCGAAAAGCTACGTAATAGTATAGTGTGTATTTCTATGTGAAATGTATGGAAGGGATGAAAAATTTGGACAATCAACATAACCAAAATCATATTATGGGAACTTTGCAATGGTTTATCTTTTTATTAGCGAATTCAATCGCATTACCAATTGTCGTTGGCGGATTATTTCATCTTACGACGGAGGAAATATTTTATTTAATGCAGCGTACATTTTTTGTAGTTGGTATATCTTCTTTTTTACAAGGGTGGCTTGGACATAGACTACCAATTGCAGATGGACCAGCTGGATCATGGGTTGGCGTATTTACCGTACTTGCTTACGCAACTGTCGGGCAAGATCAATTACACAGTACATTGCAAATTTTAGAATTAGGAATGATAATCTCAGGTGTTATTTTAATAGGACTAGGAGTAACTGGTTTCATCGGACGTATTTTATTTTTATTTACGCCACTTGTGACAGGGACGTTTTTACTTTTATTATGCTTACAATTAAGCGGTGTATTCCTAAAAGGAATGCTAGGGATTACTGCTACTGTTTCTCAAATTGATGCATTTACAGTGATAATTGCGTTTAGTATATTTCTTTTCGTTATTATACTATCTAATTTTGGGAAAGGTTTTGTCAAAAGTTATGCGGTTTTAATAGGATTAATTAGTGGGTGGATTCTTTTTCTCATTGCAGGAAAAGTGACGATTCCATCTCAAGTAACTCATTTTGTGCAACTTCCGCAAATATTTGCTTGGGGACTTCCAAAATGGAATACAGGTATGGCAGTATCAAGTTTCGTTATGGTATGTATTTTAGTTTCAAATACAGTGGCAGCTATTATAGCGATTAATCAAGCTACCATTCAAAAAGCGACTATTGAACAGAAACAGTTGAAGGATGGAACGTGGGTTGGAGGCATTTCACACATCATTTCTTCCATATTTTCAACTGTAGGTGTCGTGCCGTTACCGGCAACGGCAGGATTTATACGTTTAACGAAACAAAAATATATACGTTCGTTCTTACTAGCATGTATGTTACTAGTCGTAATGTCGCTGTTCCCAAGTATTATTCGTTATTTAGCATCTTTACCATCCGCTGTCGCATCTGCGGTTTTAATGGCTTCTTTCGTACAGTTAATTGGAATTGGGTTAAATAATATAAAACAAGTGGAGCTTAATGAAAGGAATGTAACAATTTTAGGCGTTGCAGTATTATTTGGTAGCGGCGTTATGTTTTTACCGTCTGGAGCGCTCCAGTCCTTGCCGTCTGTCATACAATATATATTTGGAAATGGTTTGTTCGTAGGTACAGTTGTCAGCATATTACTAGAACAAATATGGCGTACCGAAAAGTAAGTGGATACAAAGAGTGAACGCACTGTATAAAAGTCTAAAATAACATGTGAAATAAAGCCCATTTTCATTCACCACCCGCACATTTCGTTCATACAATATCTTGACTAAATAAACACCCAACTTACACATACACAGCTCTGGCTTAAGCAAGGAGGGTTATACCAGTTGAAGGAAAAAGCGTATCAATCTAAACCTTTACTCACAAAGAGAGAGAGAGAAGTATTTGAATTACTGGTTCAAGATAAAACAACGAAGGAAATTGCAGGTGAACTTTTTATCAGTGAAAAGACAGTTCGTAACCACATCTCAAACGCAATGCAAAAGCTAGGGGTTAAAGGACGTTCACAAGCAGTTGTTGAGCTTCTTCGTATGGGAGAGCTCGAGTTATAAAAAGAAAGCCGACTTATATAAAAGAGTCGGCTATTTTTTTGTTTCATGCGTTATATGAATGATAAGAACACTCCATACATAAATAAGTAGTAAGGAGGGGATATGTTGAAAAGGATATTGTTAGTTTCAACAAGCGCTCATGATATGAATGGACACCCGACTGGTTTGTGGCTGGAAGAGCTCGCAGCTCCTTATAACTTGTTTAAAAAGGCTAAGTTTGATGTTGATATTGTGTCGATACAGGGCGGTAGAGTGCCGATTGATAGAGTTTCTATTCCGAACGGGATACCTCGTGAATTTAAGCATGTCGCTTCTTTATTGCAAAATACGAAACCAATCTCAAATGTTCATTTTTCGGATTATGATGCGGTTTTATTTGGTGGTGGACACGGGGCGATTGTAGATTTTCCAGGTAATCCATATGTTGCAAATTTAATTGTGAATATGTACAACAACAACCGAATTGTAGCGGCTGTTTGTCACGGAGTAAGTTCTTTAGTCGGTGTGAAAAATAAGGACGGCTCGTTTTTTAGTGCGGGTAAGCATATAACAGGTTATACAAATGATGAGGAAAAAGCTGTACATTTAGAAAAGCGAGTGCCGTTTTTGTTAGAAAATAAATTGAAAGAAGAAGGGGCTTTGTTTTATGTTGCTCCAAATTTTACGCCGCACGTCGTAGTAGATGGGCGTTTAATTACAGGGCAAAATCCGCAGTCTAGTATGGAAATAGGGAAAGCTATAAGAAGAGCTGTAAATAAAGTATAGAAAAAGTGCTCGTTACTCATAAAGGTAGCGGGCACTTTTTTTATAGGATAAATGACCCCTTAAACTAAAAAGATGTATTGAGTATAGTGACTTCATTTATAATTAATCGTGAATTTGCTATACTATTTTGTATGGACAAAAGGGGAGGCTCTTTTAATGAGAAAAGTTGCGTGTGCAAATACTTATATTAATAAAATAAAGCCCGTTATTAGAAAAACGAGTTTTAGTCAATTGAAAATAGATGAAATTGCGAAGTATATGGATATTAGTAAAGCTACTTTATATAAACGTTTTTCTTCAAAAGATGAGATTATTGAAGCTGTGGTAGAAGATTTTATGAACTATCTTCTTGAAGGGGATGCGGATAATCAAGATGAAAGTATGTCTTTTGCAGAACGTTTCCAAAAGACGTTTATTCACTCTTTAAAATGTGTGACATACATTTCAGATGTCTTTTTACAAGATTTGAAAGAGGCATATCCGCACTTATCTGATCGGTTAGTCGCTGCACAACAAAATCGTAATCATAATTTGCAAATGTTTTTTGAAGCTGGTATGGAACAAGGTTACTTTAATAAAATGAACGCACAATTATTTATGGTGCAAGATGATGTGATGTTAAGACGTATAATGGATCATTCTTTTTGTATTCAGTACGATATTACGTTAAAGAAAGCGATACTTGATTTTTATCAACTAAAGAAGTATCAACTGTTTAAACCGGAGTATATAGAAGCGATTGATGATTCTGAAATTGAAAAAGAAGTTATGGCTATTTTGCAAATGATTTCGTAAAAAAGCAGATTTTCCTATATGAATGGAAAATCTGCTTTTTTTATTACATGTTCTTTTTTAAGTGTTGTAATACTAATTCAGCTACTGGACCACCTGAAGCTGGGTTTTGACCAGTGATAACACGACTATCTTCTACAGCGAAAGCTTCCCAAGGCTGCGCTGCTTTTTCGTAAATTCCTCCATTTTTAATAAGTTCATCTTCTGTTAAAAATGGAACGAATTGCTCTAATTCAGCTAGTTTTTCCTCTTCATTTGAGAAACCTGTTACTTTTTTACCGCTAATTAAACGTTCCCCATTACTTAATGTAATATGAAATAAACCAGCAGCTCCGTGACAAACAGAGGAAACAATTCCGCCATTTTCATAAATGCTACGACTAATCATTTGGAGTTCTTTATTTTCAGGGAAGTCCCAAATCACACCGTGACCACCTGCGTAATAAATAACAGCATAGTCTTCTGGATTCACCTCACTCGGTTTTATTGTAGAACCGAGGCGATTCATAAATTCTTTCTTTTGATACCATTCCCAATCGATGCTCTCCGCCATTGCTAAACTATGCGGATCAATCGGTGTATAACCACCTTGTGGGCTAACATAATCTACTTCGTAACCAGCTTCTTCAACTTTTTTAACGAAATGAACAGCTTCACCAAGCCAAAGGCCAGTAGCTCGATTTAAATTTGGATATTTTTCAACGCTCGTTAATACAACTAACATTTTTTTCTTCATCATAATCCTCCTGTAATGTTTCTTCCGTATACAAGTTCATTATTTTATTAAGTTAGAAATTGCAAATTTGAATAACCGTGTTAGTCCTCCTTATATCGGATTCGAAATTAGTGTATAACAATTTTTGAACAAAGTAAACTAAAAACACTAAATTAGTTTACTTTGTATATTTTTCGTTGACAAACTGTAATGCTGAAACTATGATAGTTCCATGAATATCGAACAACGTACATGTTTCGTTTCGAATTCAATTTGTCGCGCGATAAATGTATACATTTGATGAAGTTGTCTAGTGATAATAGAAGAGCTAAACAACTTCATTTTTCGTTTTCAATTACTACAATCAGGAGAGGTGTTACACATGGGGGAAGATATAAACAATCATTCAAAATGGTTTGTTTTCACATTATGTTTTATCGTTTTATTAGGACCGATGAATGCGGTTTTATTTAATGTTGCGTTAGAGGATATTGCTCATGATTTATCTATTAGTCAATCGAAAGTAAGTTGGGTTGTAGTAGGTTATTCTTTAGTTGTCGGTATTGGTTCAATGATATATGGGAAGCTTGCTGATCGTTACAGTGTAAAAAAACTATTAATTATTTCGATTATCATATTTGTAGTGGGTTCTATTATTGGATTTATGAATCAATCTTATGTGATTACCATTCTTGCAAGATTAGTGCAAGCGAGCGGGGGTGCAGCGTTTATTGCGCTTAGTATGATTGCAGTGGCCAAATTAGTTATTCCTCATAAGAAGCCTGGTGCGTTAGCGATGATTAGTTCTTCTATTGCATTAGCAGTAGGTATTGGCCCTTTAGTTGGCGGGGCTATTACAAATACACTAGGGTGGCCATATTTATTTTTATTTATGGTTATTTCAGTAGTGGGGATTTTCTTGCTTATAAAATTTATGCCAGAAGAAATGCAGCATACGGATGAAACGTTTCATTTTGATTATATTGGAGCGGCGTTACTATTTGCATTCATTACGACTGTTTTACTAGGTATCAATATGAATCGTTGGCTATTTGTGTTATCGATAATTTCTTTATTTTTATTCACGGTTCGTATGAAGAAAGCGGAGCATCCATTTATCGATATTGAGTTGTTTTCGAACAAAGCATTTCTTCGTTTAATAACAGTCGGATTTATAATTAATGTGGCGTTATGTGCTAATTTATTATTGTTGCCATTACTGTTAGGAAGAGAGCACGGATTGTCTCCATTTGTTATCGGAATTGTATTATTTGTTGCATCACTCTTTGGTATTGTGTCTAGTTTTATTACTGGAAAGATTGTCCCTTCGTTTGGAAATGTGAATATGATTTATGTAGCGTCTGTCATTATGATTGTTGGCTTTTTAATTTTAGGGTTTATTCCGAATGGAAGTATAGTCGTTATTGTATTGGCGATTATTTTGACATTTATGAGTTATTCTGCCATTCAAGTATCATTGAACACATTTATACCGAAAACATTACATGCAGCTAAAGTTGGAGTCGGTCTTGGCTTATATAATTTAATTAACTTTTTCGGTATGGCATTTGGACCAGCTGTTGCGAGCAAAATTATGGAATCTACAAATAGTTATCGTTTCAATTTTATTTTAATCGTCATGTTAATTTCTGCTCATTTCTTCTTATTAATAGGAATGTCTTCTTTCCAAAAAAAGATGGAGCATTAAAGATGTACTTTATTATAGAAGAAACCGACTTTCATATAGAAGGTCGGTTGTTTTTCTGTCTTGCAAATTATGAAAAAAAGGAGCAAAATAAAAAAGGTCCTAGTCTATACAGGTACAAATGAAAATTTTCATATAGAAGCAGTTTAAGTGAGCGAACTTAAAGTGTGAAAAATATAATGATAAAATAAGATGATGAATGAGAAAACGGGTGATGAAGTTGAATAGAGCAATCGGTGTTATCGATTCAGGAGTTGGCGGTTTAACAGTGGCGAAGGAATTAATTCGTCAGTTGCCGAAAGAGCGCATTATATATTTAGGGGATACAGCACGTTGCCCTTATGGTCCACGTTCTCGAGAAGAAGTGCGTCAATTTACGTGGGAAATGACGGAGCATTTACTAGATTTAAATATCAAAATGTTAGTTATTGCATGTAATACAGCAACTGCAGTTGTATTAGAAGAGATGCAGAAACAATTACCAATTCCAGTGGTAGGAGTTATTCACCCAGGATCACGTACAGCTTTAAAAATGACAAACACGTATCATGTTGGGATTATTGGAACGATTGGAACGGTGAAAAGTGGTGCATACGAAGAAGCGTTAAAGTCTATTAATAATCGTGTTATGGTAGAAAGTTTAGCGTGTCCACCTTTTGTTGAGCTTGTAGAGAGCGGTAATTTCGAAAGTGAAATGGCGTATGAAGTTGTAAGAGAAACGTTGCAACCGCTGAAAAACACTGATATTGATACGCTTATTTTAGGCTGTACACATTATCCAATTTTAGGTCCTGTTATTAAACAAGTAATGGGAGATAAAGTGCAACTCATTAGTTCTGGTGATGAAACGGCACGTGAAGTAAGTACCATTTTATACCATAGTAAAATGTTGAATGAGGGAGAGGAACAAAGTGATCATCTCTTCTTAACAACAGGAAAAATAGGCCTATTTAAAGAAATTGCATCAAAATGGTTCGGTCAACCGATTGAAAATGTAAAACATATTTATTTAGAAAAAGAATAATAATAGAATTCATATAAGTGAACTCCTGAGAAATCAGGAGTTTTTTTGTTTATAGGGAGCACAGCTTGTTCTAAAACATGAAACAGCTCGTATACATAATAGTACAAACTTAGATTTTAGGGGGGAATGGCATGCCTAAATCCACTTTTAAATGGGTTGTTGGTGCTACTGTGAGCGCTGTTTTACTAACAGGGTGTGGCTTTATAAATCAAGAGAAAGCAACGGAGCAAATTGATCCGCCAAAACAAGTTACGTATACAGAGGGTGGAAAGAAAGAAGTATCTAAGAAAGATAAGCAAGGACAAACGGTGAATAGAGAACTATACCTTGTTGATAAAAATGGCTATGTTGTACCGCAAACGTTAGCTATACCTACTCCGAAAGCAAATGAGGTTATTCAGCAAACGTTAGAGTACCTTGTGAAAGATGGACCGGTAACGAATTTGTTACCGAATGGGTTCCGTGCAGTCATTCCGGCCAATACATCGATGACCCTAAACTTGAAAAAAGATGGGACGGCAGTCATTGATTTTTCTAAAGAAATGAAAAACTATGCAAAAGAGGAAGAACGTCAAATCGTTGAATCTATTGCATGGACGTTGACGCAATTTAAAGAAATAAAACAAGTGCAGTTCCAAATAAATGGTGAAAAATTAGCGAAGATGCCTGTTGGTGGTACACCGCTTGGTGAAGGGGTGAGCCGTGCGAACGGTATTAACTTCGATGATGAGCAAGTAGCGGATGTAACAAATACAAAACCAGTAACACTTTATTTTATGGCACAAAATAATAATAAACAGCAATACTACGTACCAGTAACACGCCGCGTTGTAGAAGGAAAAGAAAATGATTATGCAGCAATTGTAGATGAACTTGTAAAAGGGCCGATTCATCAATCTCTTCTGAACGATTTCAATCCAGGAGTTAAGCTCATTACGAATCCGAAATTACAAGATGGAAATCTTACATTAAACTTTAATGAAAATATATTTATAAACCCAGATAAAAATATGATTTCAAATTACGTATTGAAGTCATTAGTTTTATCTTTAACAGAAAAGAAAGGCGTGAAAAGCGTTTCTATTGAAGTAAATGGTAAAGCAAATCTTATAGATGAAAAGGGCGGAAAGTTAATAAAACCTGTAGATCGTCCAGAAAACGTGAATACAGGTAGTTTTTAATCGCCAATAATTTGATATACTTAAGTAAGAAAGGGGAATTGCTTTTTGGGTTCCTCTTCTTTTATTGTATACATATCATACATTTAAATTTGGCTATACTAACAAGTAGTTATGAGGAGGTTATTTTTATGCGAGTAGATGGTAGAGAAAAAACAGAATTACGCCATATACATATTCATACGAATTATTTAAAACATCCAGAAGGATCAGTGTTAATTGAGGTTGGGGATACAAAGGTAATTTGCTCAGCGACAATTGAAGAGCGCGTCCCGCCATTTATGCGTGGAGAAGGAAAGGGCTGGGTAACAGCTGAATATGCGATGATTCCACGTGCGACAGAACAACGTACAATTAGGGAGTCAAGTAAAGGGAAAGTAACAGGACGTACAATGGAAATCCAGCGCTTAATTGGACGAGCATTACGTGCGGTAGTTGACTTAGAAGCGCTTGGTGAGAGAACGGTTTGGATTGATTGTGATGTTATTCAAGCGGATGGTGGAACGCGAACTGCTTCTATTACAGGTGCATACGTAGCGATGGTATTAGCGTTTGAGAAGTTATTACAAGCAGAAAAAGTATCTAAAATTCCAGTAAAAGATTATTTAGCAGCAACGTCAGTAGGAATTGTTGAAGAACAAGGTGTTGTTTTAGATTTAAACTATGCAGAAGATTCTAAAGCAGACGTTGATATGAACGTAATTATGACTGGAAAAGGTCAGTTCGTTGAAGTGCAAGGAACTGGAGAAGAAGCGACGTTTAGTAGAGCGCAGTTAAATGAATTACTTGATGCTGCAGAACAAGGCATTTTCCAACTGATTGATATGCAAAAAGAAGCGTTAGGTGACATCGTATCTCATATAGAGTAGAGGTGGAAAAAATGAAACAAGTTGTTGTAGCGACAAAAAATATGGGGAAAGTACGTGAATTTGCTGAGTTATTTGAGCGATTTGATTTAGAAGTAAAATCATTACACGATTTTCCCCATATTGAAGAAGTCGAAGAAACTGGTGAAACATTTGAAGAAAATGCGATCTTAAAAGCGGACAGTTTGAGTAGACAATTGAATGCAATTGTAATTGCGGATGATTCAGGTCTTATTGTAGATGCTTTAAACGGGAAACCAGGCGTGTATTCAGCACGTTTTGCTGGAGAGCCGAAAGATGATCAAGCAAATATTGATAAAGTTTTACAAGAATTAAATGACGTAGCGTTTGAAAAGCGTAAAGCTCGTTTCTACTGTGCATTAGCAGTGGCTTTCCCTGAAGGGGATAAAAAGCCTGTCATTGTAAATGGGACGTGCGAAGGTTTTATTTTAGAACAACGCCGCGGGGAAAACGGTTTTGGATATGATCCGATTTTTTATGTGGAAGAATATAAAAAAGCGATGGCGGAACTAAGTTCAGATGAGAAAAATGCTATTAGTCACCGCGGACGTGCTCTACGTAAGCTAGAAGAAAAAATCCCTGAATGGTTTTTAGGAGAATAAGGGAGAGAGATTGATGAAAGCTTTAATCGTAAGCGATAGTCATAGCTCTGTGAAGGAATTACAGCAGTTAAAAGAGAAGTATGAAGGGAAAGTAGATATCATGATTCATTGCGGTGATTCAGAGCTAACGCCTGCTCATGAAGAGTTGCAAGGTTTCCATGTTGTAAAAGGGAATTGTGATTATGCTAACTTTCAAGACGAAATTGTAACTGATGTAGATGGTGTTCGTTTCATAGTTGTGCACGGACATCGTCATAACGTGAAAATGACGTTACAAACATTAGCGTACCATGCTGAAGAGGTAGGGGCGCAAGTTGCATGCTTCGGACACTCTCACGTATTAGGTGCGGAATTAATCGACGGCGTTTTATTTATTAATCCAGGCAGTATTTTATTACCGCGTCAGCGTGTAGAAAAAACATTTGCTTTATTAGAAATGGATGAAAATCAAATGGAAGTTCGTTTTGAAACACTAGACGGACAGCTAGTTGAACAGGCAGTTTTTAAAAGAGGATAAGAAAAATTATCCTCTTTTAAAAAAGGTGTTGACTTTATGTATGGTTATACATATAATAAATATTGTCGATAGGGCAACGGCGCTAACGATTGAAAATAAAACAACATATGCGGGTGTAGTTTAGTGGTAAAACAAGAGCCTTCCAAGCTCTGGTCGAGAGTTCGATTCTCTTCACCCGCTCCATGTCCCAGTAGCTCAGCAGGATAGAGCAACGGCCTTCAAGAAAAATAGGAGCCTTTATAGGGAAACAAGAACCTATAAAGTGGACGACACTATATCGGTGAAGCCTTAACAGTTCGGCTGATGGTAATACCGAGGAAACTTACGATCTTGAAAAAGATTAAGGAGTTTTGAATGATTAAGTAAAACTTAATGGTAAAGACTCTGAAGTATGATGAAAATCATCGTGAGGTTCCGTAGAGACTACACGTGTCGCACCTGAAATGGTGAAGATATAGTCCAGACTACAAACAGTAATTGCTGGTAGCGAAAGCTATGGTGGTAAGCTAAGCCGTCGGTCGGGAGTTCGAATCTCTCCTGGGACGCTAAAAAAAACCTTGTTATCTTTTGATAACAAGGTTTTTTGTTTGTCTACAAATTGATGTATGTGCAAAAGGTGTAAAAAATATGACGTAATATATGGTAATTATTATGTGTAACGGATTAAAGTGCATGAAGAAAAGAGCGCCATTTATGCGCCCTATTCCTCTTATTTCATTTCAAGAATCAATAGGTTTATGATGGAACTCAAATCCATATCCAGATTCTCCTAACTGTTCACTTACAATATTATAAAACTTTTTACCGCCCTCGTACGATTGAGCAACCGTTATCGAAACTTATCCCCGTTAGTGTGTTACAATGAATAGAAGCGGAAAACGAGAATCTCCAATTGACTAGACCTGTGATTGGTTAGACAGTTTAAGAAGGTTGTATAAAAAAGGGAGATGGCGCAAAGATGGCGAGATCAAATGAGAACGATTTAACGGAGAAATTGGCAGAAGGTCACCGAAAATATGGTGATGGCAACTTTACAGTACAGAACATCGGTGATGAAACCAACCCGGATTGGACTATCGTAAAAAATGTGAGGAAAGGATCGGCAGGTATTCGAGAAGAGGAAGATATATTAAGACTGCGATCAAAATATATAAAATAGTACGGAAATGAGCAGGCCGAGAGTTTGAACATCTTCTAGGACGCTGAAAAACCCTTGTTATCTTTTGATAACAAGGGTTTCTTGTTTAGTTATTAATAAACTTCTCAAATACAAAACCATAATCTTTCACATTATATTGTTTCTTCGTATCAACAAGCCAGTTAAAGGCAATCTCATTCATTTCTTTAAACTGCTCTGCTAAATTTACTTGTGCGTTTGAAATACGGCTAAAAGCGTTAGATGCCATATCTAAACTTTTATGTGCATACTGCAATGTAATGTCGTTGTCGTATGAAATTTCTTCGATTTTAAGTAAAGCTTTATATAAATCTTTTAATTCCTCGATATGTTTTTTATGAACATCAATTGAATAATGTTCATCTCCCATTTGAAATTTAATTTCTACATCTAAATCAATCGTTCCCGCAGTTTCAAGCGCTACGTTTTTAATTTGATATTTACTATAGCTAAAGCGGCGTAGTGTACGTTTTTTGCTTGTCGCACTTGTACCATCTAGGTGAAGTAATCCTTTGTTTGTGAAGCAATATTCATCTGATTTCGATTTAATTAGAAAATAAATTTTCTCTCCATCTTCATGCATTACGTAATCATCAGCATCGACCTTGTCATAATCTTTCGGTGTAATTACAGAACCTACATCACTTAACCCTAAAACATCAGCAGCTACTTTTTTGAACATATATAATCCCCCTTGTAAATTAAATTCTTAATTATACAAAAATATATTAACATGGTTTTAACAAAGAGTTTTCTTTTAATGAGAAAATGTTGGGAGGTAAGTTAAGAAAAGGAACGAATATTATTTTGAAAATATGTAAAAAGGTGCTGAGAAAAAGTGTACCATCATACAAAAACAAAAGGAGATTTAGCTGTTTTAAAGGCACAAGTTGATTTGTATGAAAAAGGATATATGATTTTAATACCACAAACAGAGCATTCGCCCTTTGATCTTGTAGTATATAAGGGCGGGGTATTTAAAAGGGTGCAAGTGAAATATAGAGAGTTGAATGCAAGAGGGATACTGGAAGTAAGATTCCGATCTAGTTATTCTACAGCAAGCGGAGTCGCTACAAAAGAAGTGAATAAAGAAGAAATAGACGTGTATTGTGTATATTGTCCTCAAACGGATTGTTGTTATTATTTCAATCCGAAATTATTTAGTAAATCTATTAGTTTAAGAGTGGATTCTCCGAAAAATAAACAAGAGAAAAAAGTTAATTTTGCAAGTGATTATAGAGAAATTCCGTGAAAGCACCTCAAGCGATATGGGGTGTTTTTCAATCTCTCTTTGAAATCTTACAATTCTGTAAGGTAACTGTAAGGTAGTTCGATGGTAACAAATTGCTAATCCTCTATAATGAAGGTAACAACGATAAAACGAGGAGGAAGAAATAATGAAGGGATTAATCGTAACGGGTTTAACAGTTGCTTTTGGATTTGTAGCGTATGAGAAATTAACGTATGTAGTTGATGTTGTAAAACATTTAATCGCTTAGAGGAAACTACCATGAGAGGGAAAGGGAATGAGTGAATGAATGGAATGGTTATTTGGAATTATAGGTACTTGTAGTGTAGTGTTATTGTTCTTTGTCCCGAGTGGTATACTTAGTTCGACAACGAGTTTGTTCTTCTTAAGTTTGTTTGCTTGTACGATGCTTATCATTATGTTTTTAATGAAGCGAAGTAAACCAATCTTCTACTTTAGCATGATTGTTATGGCAATTATTGTTCTCCAAATTATTACCCTTGTTATATACCCCACTATTATAAAAGCTTTCCATTAATGATGAATCCTCTGCTTGAATTGCTGAGGGTTTTTATTTGCATATTTTTAATTTTGAGTAGGAATTCACTTGTATTGAAATATAAAAATTAAATATTTCTATATTTCAAACAAAGGGTTTCGGGATGTTGTGTTCTCATTACTCATTTGATATATTTACTTTAAAGATAATTAAAATCTAGAAAAAGAGGCGGACGTATGGATAAAAAAGAAAATACGGTCGTATTGTTTCCGCAACTATCAGAGCGCTATATTGATGAAGGTTTTTTAGCGCTGAAAGAGCGGAAATTCGAAGATGCATTGCGCTGCTTTGAAATATTACGTCAGTATAATGCAGAAACGGAACAAACGGAACTAGCTTCGGTTATTTGTTTGTTAGAATTAAAACATATGGAAGAAGCGAAAGAGAAATGTGAACAGTTACTGGAAACAGGAGCGGTCTTATTTGGTGATATTCTTGAAACGTATGTGACAATTTTAGTTCAAACAAATGATTATGAAGGCGTTATTGAAACTGTTGAAAAAGTTTTGCAAACGAAAGATGTAATGCCTGAGCAAAAGGAAAAATTAGCACAGCTCGCTTTATTTGCAGAAGGTATGTTACATGAAGTAGATACATCACGAGTTGATTCGAATTTTGAGTTAGATGAATTTACTAATGAAATATTTGGAGAAAACTTTGGGCAAAAGCTAAGAGCGATTCAGCAACTTTCGTTAAAAGACTTGGATCTTGCATTACCTATTTTAAAGAAATTTTTAATAGACGAAAAACAGCACCCTTATTTGAAAACTTCTATTTTATATAAAATGATAGAAAATCAAATAGAAGAAGAGATAGAGGTAGAAAAGTTTGGGAATACGATCAAGGTAATTCCGGCATTTACAGGTCATAATGAGGAGCAATCCGATAACATTATACATAGATTATCAAGTCGATTAGAGCAAAATTATCCTGATATATTTGATGCGATGGTTACATATTGGAAAGAATTGCAAATTAGCATTTTCCCATTCGCTCTATTAATGGATAAAGTGGAGATTTGGGCTGCTGTTTTAGAGAGAATTGGTAGAAAGCGTTTCGGGTTGACTATTGATGAAGAAGAGCTTATGACAGCGTATAATATTGAATTAGAAGAGTTTCATATTGCCTATCAATGGTTATTACGTGTCGAAAGAGAAGGATATTTGCCCGTATAATTATGAAAAAGAATCGTTCGGTTCTTGAAACGAGCATATTCTATGTTATAATGTAAGGGTTGCAAAAGGCAGAAATCTGCCTGTTTGTAAGAGAAGAGAAGTGTAATTCTCTTACTTAATATGTTTCATATTATTCTCGAACAAAATATACCGTAGTTGTCTTTTAGGCAATTAGTAGATTGGAACATTATATCTGAAAGCTTTTGCTAGAGGATTATTTGTACTTTTGTTATTTCAAAAAAGAGATAATGAAGATCTTAATCTATAGAGGTATGTGCATACATTATTATAGTTGGAGGGAAAGAATAAATGGCTGCAAAATGGGAAAAATTAGAAGGTAACGTAGGCGTTTTAACAATCGAAGTTGATGCTAAAGAAGTAAACAACTCTATCGACGCTGCGTTCAAAAAAGTAGTAAAAACAATCAACGTACCAGGTTTCCGTAAAGGAAAAATGCCTCGTCCGTTATTCGAACAACGCTTTGGTGTTGAATCTTTATACCAAGATGCTTTAGATATCATCTTACCAAAAGCATACGGTGAAGCAATCGATGAAGCTGGTATCTTCCCAGTTGCTCATCCTGAAATCGACATTGAGAAGTTCGAAAAAAATGCTAACCTTATCTTCACTGCAAAAGTTACAGTGAAACCTGAAGTTAAATTAGGTGAGTACAAAGGTTTAGCAGTAGAAAAAGTTGAAACAACTGTAACTGACGAAGATGTAGAGAACGAATTAAAATCTTTACAAGAGCGTCAAGCTGAGCTAGTTGTTAAAGAAGAAGGAACTGTTGAAAACGGTGATACAGCTGTAATCGACTTCGAAGGTTTCGTTGATGGCGAAGCATTTGAAGGCGGAAAAGGCGAAAACTACTCTCTAGCAATCGGTTCTGGTACATTCATCCCAGGTTTCGAAGAGCAATTAATTGGTCTTAAATCTGGTGAGTCTAAAGACGTTGAAGTATCATTCCCAGAAGAGTACCATGCTGCTGAATTAGCTGGCAAACCAGCAACATTCAAAGTAACAGTTCACGAAATCAAAACAAAAGAACTTCCTGAGTTAAACGACGAGTTCGCTAAAGAAGCTGACGAAGCGGTTGCAACTCTTGATGAATTAAAAGCAAAACTTCGCACAAACTTAGAAGAAGGCAAAAAGCACGAAGCTGAGCACAAAGTACGTGACGAAGTAGTAGAATTAGCTGCTGCTAACGCTGAAATCGACATTCCAGAAGCTATGATCGACACTGAGTTAGATCGTATGGTTCGTGAATTCGAGCAACGTTTAAGCCAACAAGGTATGAACCTTGAGCTTTACTACCAATTCACAGGTACTGATGCTGACAAGTTAAAAGAGCAAATGAAAGAAGACGCTCAAAAACGCGTAAGAATCAACCTTGTTCTTGAAGCTATCATTGAAGCTGAAAACATCGAAGTTACTGAAGAAGAAGTAACTGCAGAAGTTGAAAAAATGGCTGAAATGTACGGTATGCCAGTAGACGCTATCAAGCAAGCTCTTGGAAGCGTAGACGCTTTAGCTGAAGATCTTAAAGTTCGTAAAGCTGTAGACTTCTTAGTAGAAAACGCTGCATAATAAAATAACAAGGCGCGATTTTAATCGTGCCTTGTTTTATAAATATAGAAATATATTTATAAAACTTTTCGATGAAGAAGGAAAACTTCCTTAATAAGTCGAATATACATATTTCAAAAGTTTTAAAAACTTTTTATTTGTACATAACTAGTCATATTATTTGTATTTCTCGCCACGTAGTGACATAATATGTATTTACATACGATACATTTATCGTGTACATACGAAGGCAAGAGGTTAGCACTTTGTAAGGGGTGTGAAAATATGTTTAAATTTAATGATGAAAAAGGGCAATTAAAATGTTCTTTCTGTGGTAAAACACAAACGCAAGTCCGAAAGTTAGTTGCAGGTCCAGGTGTTTACATTTGTGACGAGTGTATCGAACTTTGTACTGAAATTGTACAAGAGGAGCTTGCGAAAGACGAAGAAGTAGAATTCAAAGATGTACCGAAACCGGTAGAAATTCGTGAAATTTTAGATGAGTATGTCATCGGACAAGATAACGCGAAAAAAGCACTAGCGGTAGCGGTATATAACCATTACAAACGCATTAATTCTAACAGCAAAATTGATGATGTAGAATTAGCGAAGAGTAATATCGCACTTATCGGGCCAACAGGTAGTGGTAAAACATTACTGGCACAAACGTTAGCGCGTATTTTAAATGTTCCATTTGCAATCGCGGACGCAACATCTTTAACTGAAGCTGGGTACGTTGGGGAAGATGTAGAAAACATCTTACTTAAATTAATCCAAGCAGCTGATTATGATGTAGAGAAAGCGGAAAAAGGAATCATTTATATTGATGAGATTGATAAAGTGGCACGTAAGTCCGAAAATCCATCAATTACACGTGATGTATCTGGTGAAGGTGTGCAGCAGGCACTTCTGAAAATTTTAGAAGGTACTGTAGCAAGCGTTCCACCTCAAGGTGGCCGTAAGCATCCGCATCAAGAGTTTATTCAAATTGATACAACGAATATCTTATTCATCTGTGGTGGAGCGTTTGATGGCATCGAGCCAATTATTAAACGTCGTCTTGGTGAAAAAGTAATTGGATTTGGTTCTGAGAAGAAAAATGCTGATGTAAATGAGAAGCATGTTTTATCTCACGTATTACCAGAGGACCTTTTAAGATTTGGTTTAATTCCAGAGTTTATCGGTCGTCTTCCAGTTATTGCGAACCTAGAGCCGCTTGATGAAGATGCTCTTGTTGATATTTTAACGAAACCGAAAAATGCACTTGTTAAGCAATTCCAAAAACTATTGGAGCTTGACGATGTTGAGTTAGAGTTTGAAGAAGGCGCACTAATTGAGATTGCGAAAAAAGCAATTGAACGTAAAACAGGTGCTCGTGGACTTCGTTCTATTATTGAAGGCTTAATGCTTGAGGTAATGTTCGAGCTACCATCTCGCAAAGATATCGAGAAGTGTATTCTTACAAAAGAAACAGTAGCTGATAATGCAGCACCAAAATTGGTGTTACAAGACGGTACTGTACTTGATACAAAAACATCTGCATAATGCGAAGGAGAAACAGCAATTTTTATAATTGCTGTTTTTCTTTATGTTTAGCTATGTTCCTCCGCGGAAATACTAAGAGATAAAACATTGCGGGAGGAAATAAATGATGAGCTGGACAAATATATTTTTACTTGTTCAACTTGTTTTTGGTGTAATTGTCGGATTGTATTTTTGGCATTTACTTCGAAATCAGCGAACACAAAAAGTTTCAATTGATCGAGAATCGAAAAAAGAATTAGAACAGCTTCGTAAAATGCGCGAGATTTCTTTAACAGAGCCGCTTGCGGAAAAGGTGCGTCCTACATCCTTTTTAGATATTGTAGGGCAAGAGGACGGGATTAAGTCGTTAAAAGCGGCTCTTTGTGGTCCGAACCCGCAACATGTGATTATATATGGTCCGCCAGGTGTCGGAAAGACAGCGGCAGCACGTCTCGTATTAGAAGAAGCGAAACGAAATCCAAAATCTCCATTTCGCACAAATGCAACATTTATTGAACTGGATGCGACGACAGCTCGGTTTGATGAACGTGGTATTGCAGACCCTTTAATTGGTTCGGTGCATGATCCAATTTATCAAGGTGCTGGTGCGATGGGGCAAGCAGGTATTCCGCAACCGAAAAAAGGTGCGGTAACAGATGCTCACGGTGGTATTTTGTTTATTGATGAGATAGGTGAATTACATCCGATTCAAATGAACAAAATGTTAAAGGTGCTAGAAGATCGGAAAGTGTTTTTGGAAAGTGCATACTACAGTGAAGAGAATACGATGATTCCAACGTATATACATGACATTTTTCAAAAAGGTTTACCAGCCGATTTTCGCTTAGTTGGGGCGACGACACGTTCGCCAGAGGAGATACCTCCTGCTATTCGGTCGCGCTGTTTAGAAGTGTTCTTCCGTGAGTTAGATACAGAAGAAATTCAAAAAGTAGCGAAGAATGCGGCTGACAAAGTGGAAATGCAAATCGGTGAAAATGGTATTGAAATGATCGGGATGTATGCAAGAAATGGGCGAGAAGCGATTAATCTTGTACAAATTTCTGCTGGAATGGCAATAAATGAAGAACGTCCTTTCATTAAAGATGAAGATATAGAGTGGGTTGTTCACTCTAGTCAACTTACACCGAAGTATGAAAAACGCATTTACCCTATTCCGAGAATCGGTCTTGTAAATGGACTTGCTGTATACGGACCAAATACAGGTGCGTTATTAGAAATTGAAGTAACAGCAATCAAGGCGAAAGATAAAGGATCGGTAAATGTTACCGGAATTGTTGAAGAGGAAAGCATTGGTAGTCAAACGAAATCCATTCGTCGTAAAAGTATGGCGAAAGGTTCTGTAGATAATGTATTAACAGTGCTTCGATCTCTAGATGTATTGCCAGAAGGGTACGATATACATATTAATTTTCCAGGTGGTATCCCGATTGATGGGCCTTCGGCGGGAATTGCTATGGCAACAGGTGTGTATTCAGCAGTGCATCATACGTATGTGAATAATGAAGTAGCGATGACTGGTGAGATAAGTATACACGGGGAAGTGAAACCTATCGGTGGTGTGTACGCAAAAATAAAAGCTGCGAAAAAGGCAGGAGCTAAGAAAGTTATCATTCCTGCTGAAAACATGCAACCATTTTTGTATACAATAAAAGGAATTGAAATTATTCCTGTTCGGAAGTTGAAGGAAGTATTTGAGCTAACGTTTATACAGGAAAATATACATCGAGAGCTCGATGTACATACTACGATAGACGAAACAGATGCACAATCAATGTGAGAATGAACGATAATAGTATTTGCCAGACTTCGTTTAAGTTTGTATGCTTAAGCGGAGTCTTTTTTCTTTTATAAGGGAGAAAAAACGAGGGATTTACAGTTGCGGAGAATCTCTGCAATTGCATCTAGATGTATTGTAATATAAAATAGTTGAACAGGAGTTTAATTTATTATGGAGGTGCTATGTCTAGTATGAATACGAATGAAAGAATCGTGCCCCTCCTACCATTAAGAGGCGTTCTCGTATATCCAACGATGGTTCTGCATCTTGATGTAGGACGTGATAAATCGATACAAGCACTAGAGCAGGCGGCAATGGATGAAAATATCATCTTTTTAGCAATGCAAAAAGAAATGAATATCGATGATCCGAAAGAAGATGACATATATAGTGTAGGTACAGTGGCGAAAGTGAAGCAAATGTTAAAATTGCCGAACGGTACGCTTCGTGTCCTTGTAGAAGGTTTACATAGAGCAGAAGTAGTAGAGTTTATCGAAGAAGAAAATGTAGTGCAAGTTTCTATTAAAACGATAACGGAAGAAGTGGAAGCTGATTTAGAAGAGAAAGCTCTTATGCGCACATTACTGGAGCATTTCGAACAATATATTAAAGTTTCGAAAAAGGTTTCAAATGAAACATTTGCAACGGTAGCTGATGTAGAAGAGCCAGGAAGATTAGCGGATTTAATTGCTTCTCACTTGCCAATTAAAACGAAGCAGAAACAAGAGATTTTAGAAATCATATCTGTGAAAGAACGATTACATACACTTATTTCAATTATTCAAGATGAACAAGAATTACTTAGTTTAGAAAAGAAAATTGGACAAAAAGTGAAACGTTCAATGGAGCGCACGCAAAAAGAATATTTTTTACGTGAGCAAATGAAGGCGATTCAAACTGAACTTGGCGATAAAGAAGGTAAGGGCGGGGAAGTTGAAGAACTTCGTGAGAAAATTGAACAGTCAGGAATGCCTGAAGAAACAATGAAGGCCGCACTGAAAGAATTAGATCGTTATGAAAAGTTACCAGCAAGTTCTGCGGAGAGCGGTGTTATTCGCAATTATATCGATTGGTTATTAGCACTTCCGTGGACAGAGGCAACAGAAGATATGATTGATCTTGCTCATTCTGAAGAGATTTTAAACAAAGATCATTACGGTCTTGAGAAAGTAAAAGAGCGCGTACTTGAATATTTAGCGGTACAGAAGTTAACGAATTCATTAAAAGGGCCTATCCTTTGTTTAGTAGGACCACCTGGGGTCGGAAAAACTTCGTTAGCGCGTTCTATTGCAACATCATTAAATCGTAATTTTGTCCGTGTATCCCTTGGTGGTGTGCGTGATGAATCTGAAATTCGTGGTCACCGTCGTACGTACGTTGGAGCAATGCCAGGACGTATTATTCAAGGTATGAAAAAGGCGAAATCAGTTAATCCAGTCTTCTTATTAGATGAAATTGATAAAATGTCTAACGATTTCCGTGGAGATCCTTCAGCAGCATTACTTGAAGTGTTAGACCCAGAACAAAACCATAACTTCAGTGATCATTATATTGAAGAACCATATGATCTATCGAAAGTTATGTTTGTAGCAACTGCGAATACACTTTCCAGTATTCCAGGTCCGTTACTTGACCGTATGGAAATTATTTCGATTGCTGGCTATACAGAGCTTGAAAAGGTTCACATTGCTCGTGAACATTTATTGCCGAAACAATTAAAAGAGCATGGCTTACGAAAAGGTAATTTACAAGTACGTGATGAAGCGCTTCTTGAAATTATCCGCTATTATACACGTGAGGCTGGTGTTCGTACATTAGAGCGCCAAATTGCAAAGGTTTGTCGTAAAGCAGCAAAGATTATCGTTACAGCAGAACGTAAGCGTATTGTAGTAACAGAGAAAAACGTTGTTGATTTACTTGGTAAGCACATATTCCGTTATGGGCAAGCTGAAAAAACAGACCAAGTTGGTATGGCGACAGGTTTAGCGTATACGGCAGCAGGTGGCGATACACTGGCGATCGAAGTGTCCGTAGCGCCAGGTAAAGGGAAATTAATTTTAACAGGGAAACTTGGGGATGTTATGAAAGAATCCGCACAAGCAGCGTTTAGCTATATTCGTTCTCGTGCAGAAGAGCTTCAGATTGATCCTGATTTCCATGAGAAAAATGATATTCATATTCATGTTCCAGAAGGAGCAGTTCCAAAGGATGGACCGTCAGCAGGTATTACGATGGCAACGGCACTTATTTCTGCGCTAACAGGTATTCCTGTAAGTAAAGAAGTGGGGATGACAGGTGAAATTACACTTCGTGGTCGTGTATTACCGATTGGTGGTTTAAAAGAAAAAACATTAAGTGCTCACCGCGCAGGTTTAACAAAGATTATTTTACCAGCGGAAAATGAGAAAGATTTAGATGATATTCCAGAGAGCGTAAAAGAAAACCTTACGTTTGTGCTTGCATCTCATTTAGATGAAGTATTGGAGCACGCATTAGTAGGAGTGAAACAATGAAAGTAACAAAAGCAGACATTGTAATTAGTGCTGTTAAACCAGAACAATATCCAGACGGTGACTTACCAGAAATTGCATTAGCAGGTCGTTCAAATGTCGGGAAGTCTTCCTTTATTAATAAAATTTTAAATCGTAAAAAGTTAGTACGTATTTCTTCTAAACCAGGAAAAACACAAACATTAAACTTCTTCTTAATTAATGAGATGATGCACTTTGTGGACGTTCCAGGTTACGGATATGCGAAAGTATCTAAAACAGAGCGCGCGGCTTGGGGTAAAATGATTGAAACGTATTTTACAACACGTGAGCAATTAGATGCAGCTGTATTAGTAGTTGATTTACGTCACAAACCAACAAATGATGATGTAATGATGTATGATTTCTTAAAGCATTATGACATTCCAACCATTATTATTGCAACGAAAGCCGATAAAATTCCGAAAGGGAAATGGCAAAAGCATTTAAAAGTTGTAAAAGAAACGCTTGATATTGAAAGTGGCGATGAAGTCGTTCTATTCTCTTCTGAAACAGGACTTGGGAAAGAAGAAGCGTGGAAAGCAATTCATAAATTTACAAAAACAAAAAACGCGTGACGAATGTCGCGCGTTTTTTTCTTTATACACTTTTAGCGTACGTTTAATGTAACCTCAATATTTCCTCGTGTTGCTTTAGAGTAAGGACATACGCCGTGAGCGGCTTCTACAAGTTCTTGTGCTTCGCTATGTGAAACGCCAGCGACATGTACATCAAGTACAGCAGATAGGCCGAAACCACCATCTGTATCTTTTCCGATAGAAACGTGAGCAGTTACTTCTGTACTTTCTACTTTCACACGTTTCGTACGAATGACAAGTTGTAATGCACTATCAAAACAAGCAGCGTAACCAGCAGCAAATAGTTGTTCTGGATTTGTTGCCTCTCCGCCTGCACCACCTAGTGCTTTCGGCATTTTCACATCAAGATTTAATATGCCATCATCTGATACTACTTTTCCATTTCTTCCACCTGTAGCAGTTACTGAAGCAGTATATAATTTATCCATGTTTATTCCCCTTTTCTATCATTAATTGTTTTCATTGTTTCAATTAGTTTATTTAATTGAATTAATAAAGAACGATATTCTTGTTCTGTAATTCCTAAATTTGTTGCCATCGTTGTCGGCAATGAACAAGCCTTATCTTGTAAATCTTTTCCTTGTTCTGTTAATTCAATACACACTTTTCGCTCATCTTCTTTGGAACGAACGCGTTTTACAAGGTTTAATGATTCCATTCGTTTTAACATAGGTGTTAACGTACCGGAATCTAAAAATAGACGTTCTCCAATTTCTTTTACTGTTAATCCATCTTGCTCCCATAGTACGAGTAAAGTAATGTACTGTGGATACGTAATGCCCATTTCTTCTAAATATGGTCGGTAAAAGCGTGTAACCTCTCTAGAACAAGCATAAATAGAAAAACAAAGTTGATTATCTAGATGCAAAGAATCTTCTGTCATGAATGACTCCTTTCTAATTAAGTTGTGCACAATTTAATTTTGTAAAATCAATATAACGAAAAAGAAATACAATGTCAAATACATTGTATTGAGAAAGTTTGTGCTACAATTTGGAACAATCATACATATTTTCCTTCATGATGAAAGAAGATAGGAAAGATGATGTTATAATTTATATGGAATAGTTTCCATCACTTGATTATGAGGGCTTTTTTTGGTAACGTACAAATAGAGTTATTAATTTATAATCATTATAAAGTAGAAAAATTTTATTCATTTTACTGAATCTCCTTTCTTACATATGGAGAATAAATAAAAAAATAATCGGTTGTTCACACGATTGTCAGATTCATAAGAGGAAAGTTGTATTATGATAGTAGATAAAGTGATAAAACGGGTGAAGGGGGACATGCTGCGTGCATATTCTTGTTGTTAGTGTAAATTATCGAACAGCCCCTGTAGAATTTCGTGAGAAACTCACATTTCAGGCAGCAGAGCTAGAGCAAGCAATGACTACATTACAAAATCAAAAGAGCGTGTTAGAGAATGTTATTGTATCAACTTGTAATCGCACTGAGGTTTATGCTGTTGTCGATCAATTACACACGGGACGGTATTATATTAAGAAGTTTTTAGCTGATTGGTTTCAGCTTGAAATAGAAGAAGTCGCACCATATTTAACTATTTTTGAACAAGATGGTGCAATCGATCATTTATTCCGCGTAACGTGCGGTTTAGATTCTATGGTAGTTGGAGAGACGCAAATTTTAGGTCAAATAAAAGATAGCTTTTTAGAAGCGCAACAAGTAAAAGCAACAGGGACAATTTTTAATGAATTGTTTAAGCAAGTTATTACATTGGCGAAACGTGCTCACTCAGAAACGACAATTGGTGAAAGCGCGATGTCTGTTAGTTATGCTGCTGTTGAGCTTGGGAAGAAAATATTTGGCGAGTTAACAGATTGTCACGTACTTATTCTTGGTGCTGGTAAAATGGGTGAACTTGCACTACAAAACTTATATGGAAGTGGTGCTCGTAAAGTAACAGTCATGAATAGAACGCTTTCAAAAGCAGAAATAATGGCTGAGAAATATATGGGACACGCAAAACCTTTAAGTGAATTACAATGTGCATTATTAGAAGCTGATATTTTAATTAGTTCAACTGGTGCATCGGATTATGTCATTACGAAAGAGATGATGACAAAGGTAGAGAAAATGCGCTCTGGTCGTCCATTATTTATGGTTGATATTGCAGTGCCGCGTGATATTGATCCAGCAATTGATGAGCTAGAAGGTTCTTTCTTGTATGACATTGATGATTTGCAAGGAGTAGTGGAAGCGAACCGTGCTGAGCGTTTGAAAGAAGCAGAGAAAATTCAATTTATGATTGAAGAGGAAATTGTTGTATTTAAAACGTGGTTAAGTACACTTGGTGTCGTTCCGTTAATATCAGCCCTTCGTGATAAGGCACTTGCTATCCAAAGTGAAACGATGGAAAGTCTGGAACGAAAAATACCGAATCTTAGTGATCGTGAGAGAAAAGTAATTAGTAAGCATACGAAAAGTATTATTAATCAATTATTAAAAGACCCAATTTTAGTAGCGAAAGAAATAGCTGCTGAAGAGGGAGCAGACGAAAAATTAGCGTTATTTGCAAAGATTTTCGATTTAGAAATGGAAGACGTAGAGAGTCGTGCGGAAGAAGTAGAACATAAAAGAGCGTGGACACCATCCGTTCCATCTTTATAATTTGGAAGGATGATCGGATGAGTTTTTTAAATAACAGTATTATTTATCATATTGCAATTATTTTATATGCTTGTAGCATTAGTTTATATTTTATAGATTATTTCCAAAGTAACCGAAAGGCGAACCGATTTGCTTTTTGGTTACTTTCGATTGTATGGGTTCTGCATTCTATTTTTATGTTGCTTAGAGCTACAGATTCAGAAACGAACCCCCTTTTAACCTTATTATCAGGTATTTATTTTTATGTTTGGCTATTGATTACGATGTCGTTAGTCATTAATCGATTTATGAGAATCGATTTTTTAGTCTTTTTTACAAATGTTGTTGCATTTGGCGTAAGCGCTTTTTCTATTTTTACGCCGCTTGGAAAGATGTCGCCGATACTTGCAGAGCAATTAGTTTCGGAGCTTGTATATGTACATGTCGGTATGGCTATTATTTCTTATGCAACTTTTACTGTATCGTTCATTTTTTCTATTATGTATTTATTGCAATATCGCCTATTAAAAAAGAAAAAATGGAATGCCAGATTAAGAAGGTTAGGGAATTTACCGAAGCTAGAATCGATGTCTTACGGATTAAATTTATTTTCTGTTCCATTTTTCTTACTAGCTATTTTATTAGGATGCATATGGGGATATACAAAGTTGGACAATTTCCATTGGTATGATACGAAAGTAATCGGGTCCTTTGTCGTTCTATTTGTATATTGTGCTGGCCTATATTTACGAGCGGCAGATGTGTTGCAAGGGAAGAAAATCGTGCAGTGGAACATCGGAGCATTTCTCGTAATGCTAATTAATATTTTTCTATTAAGCAGTTTATCCAACTTCCACTTTTGGTATTTATAATGAGGAGAGAAAATTATGCGCAAAATTATTGTAGGGTCACGAAAGAGTAAATTAGCATTAACGCAAACAAATTGGTTTATTGATCAGTTAAAAGCACTAGGTTTACCATATGAATTTGAAGTGAAAGAAATCGTCACAAAAGGCGATGTAATTTTAGATGTTACTCTTTCAAAAGTAGGTGGCAAAGGCTTGTTTGTGAAGGAGATTGAACATGCGCTACTTACGAAAGAAATTGATATGGCTGTACATAGTATGAAAGATATGCCGGCCGTACTTCCAGAAGGATTAATGATTGGTTGTACACCAAAGCGTGTTGACCCTCGTGATGCTTTTATCTCAAAAAACGGAGCGTCGTTTAAAGAGTTAGCAGAAGGCGCTATTTTAGGTACGAGTAGTTTAAGACGTAGTGCACAGCTACTCGCTGCGAGACCAGACTTACAAGTGAAGTGGATTCGCGGAAATATCGATACACGTTTACGCAAATTAAAAGAAGAAGATTACGATGCAATTATTTTAGCGACAGCGGGATTACAAAGAATGGGCTGGGATAATGAAGTTATTACAGAACATTTAGATGAGACGTTATGTGTACCTGCTGTAGGACAAGGTGCATTAGCGATTGAGTGTCGTGAGGATGATAAAGATTTACTGCAGTTGTTAGCTCATATGAATGATGGAGTAACAGAAAAAACAGTGGCAGCAGAACGCGTATTTCTTCATAAACTTGAAGGGGGATGCCAAGTTCCGATCGCTGGATATGCAACTCTTACGGAAAACGATGCAATCGAATTAACAGCTCTTGTCGGGTCTATGGACGGTTCTGTTTTATTGAAAGAGAAAGTAGTAGGAACTGATCCAGAGAAAGTAGGATTAGAGGCTGCGGACCGTTTAATTAACCAAGGCGCAAAAGAACTCATTCTTGCTGCAAATAAGGAGCAACAATAAGCATGAACGCTCTCGCTGGCAAAACGGTATTGATTACACGTGCCCAGCATCAAGCAAAACAAATGAGTGTAGCGGTGAAAGAAAAGAGCGGAATTCCATTGGAAATTCCGCTTTTGCGTATGGAAGGTATGTCTCATAGGCAAATTCAACATATAGCAGGGCAGTTACATTCGTATGACTGGGTTATTTTTACGAGTAAAAATGGGGTAGCTTTTTTTCTAGATCGTTTGAGACAGAAGCTACCTGTAACGACTAAAATTGCTGCAGTAGGTGTGAAAACAAAGTTAGAGTTAGAAAAGCGAGGCTATCGAGTGGATTTTGTTCCAACTTCATTTGTTGCAGAAGTATTTGCAGAAGAGTTTGTAAAAAGATTAAGTGGAAACGAACGTATTTTATTTCCGAAAGGGAATTTAGCAAGAGACGTAATTCCAGTTGCGCTTCGTGAAATGGGTGTTTCTCTAGATGAGCTTATCGTATATGGTACGAAAGAAAATGTAGAGAAAAAGCAAGAGCTTATAGAAGCGTTAGAAGTAGGGAAAGTAGACATTATTACATTTACGAGCCCTTCCACTGTTACGAGTTTTGTTCGTTTACTTGAGGATACAAACTGGAGAGAATGGACAAAAAAATGTACAATTGCTTGTATAGGGCCTATTACGGAAAAAGAGGCGAGCCTTTATTTTCCGCATATTATTATGCCGAAAGAGTACACTGTAGAAGCATTACTACAATGTGTTTGTGAATCTATAAAATAAAAGAATGGGGATAGAAATCTATGAACTCTTTACAATTTAATCGTCATCGTCGCTTAAGACAAAGTGGAGGCATGCGTGCGCTTGTGCGTGAAACGTTTTTACATACGGAAGATTTTATTTACCCTATTTTTGTATTAGAAGGAGAGAATGTTCGTAATGAAGTGCCTTCTATGCCAGGCGTATATCAAATATCTTTAGATTTATTGCAAGCTGAAATGCAAGAAGTTGTTGATTTAGGTATTCGTTCTGTTATTGTATTTGGTTTACCTGCTGAAAAAGATGAAGTTGGATCATCAGCATATTGTGATCATGGAATTGTGCAACGTGCGATTCAGCAAATTAAAGGTGAATTCCCTGATCTAGTAGTAGTTGCGGATACATGTTTATGCCAATTCACAAGCCATGGTCATTGCGGTGTAATTGAAGATGGTATTATTTTAAATGACGAGTCTCTTGCAGTTCTTGCAAAAACAGCTGTAAGCCAAGCGAAAGCAGGAGCGGACATTATTGCGCCATCAAACATGATGGACGGATTCGTAACAGCAATTCGCCACGCATTAGATGAAAATGGTTTTGGACATGTACCAGTTATGTCGTACGCTGTTAAATATTCATCAGCATTTTACGGACCATTCCGTGATGCGGCGCATGGTGCACCGCAATTTGGTGATCGTAAAACATATCAAATGGACCCAGCGAACCGCATGGAAGCATTCCGTGAAGCAGAATCAGATGTAATGGAAGGGGCAGATTTCTTAATTGTAAAGCCAGCTCTTTCTTACTTAGATATCGTTCGTGATGTGAAAAATAACTTTAATTTACCAGTCGTTGCTTATAACGTAAGCGGTGAATATTCAATGATTAAAGCGGCAGCGCAAAATGGCTGGATTAATGAAAAAGAAGTTGTACTTGAAAAATTAATTAGTATGAAACGCGCAGGAGCAGATTTAATTATTACGTATCATGCGAAAGATGCAGCAAGATGGTTACAAGAAGGAGGCGCTAAATAATGAAAAAGTTTGATAAGTCGATTGCAGCGTTTGAAGAGGCTCAAGATTTAATGCCTGGTGGCGTAAATAGCCCAGTTCGTGCTTTTAAGTCTGTCGGTATGAATCCGTTGTTTATGGAGCGTGGAAAAGGCTCTAAAGTATATGATATCGATGGAAATGAATACATCGATTACGTATTATCATGGGGTCCATTAATTCATGGTCATGCAAATGATTGTGTTGTTGAGGCTTTAAAAGCTGTTGCTGAAAAAGGTACGAGCTTCGGTGCTCCAACGGAAATTGAAAATAAATTAGCGAAACTTGTTATTGAGCGTGTTCCATCAATTGAGATTGTGCGTATGGTTAACTCTGGAACAGAAGCGACAATGAGTGCGCTACGTTTAGCTCGTGGTTATACAGGGCGTAACAAAATTTTGAAATTTATCGGTTGTTATCACGGTCATGGTGACTCGTTATTAATTAAAGCGGGTTCTGGTGTAGCAACGCTAGGTTTACCAGATAGCCCTGGTGTACCAGAAGGTGTAGCGAAAAATACGATTACAGTAGCGTATAACGATTTAGAAAGTGTGAAATACGCTTTCGAACAATTCGGTGATGATATTGCTTGTGTCATTGTAGAACCAGTAGCAGGGAATATGGGTGTTGTTCCTCCGCAACCAGGATTTTTAGAAGGTCTTCGTGAAGTAACAGAGCAAAATGGCGCATTGCTTATTTTTGATGAAGTAATGACAGGATTCCGTGTTGCTTATAATTGTGGACAAGGTTATTACGGTGTAACACCTGATTTAACTTGTTTAGGTAAAGTAATCGGTGGTGGATTACCAGTAGGAGCATACGGTGGTAAAGCAGAAATTATGCGCCAAGTTGCACCGAGCGGACCGATTTATCAAGCAGGTACTTTATCAGGTAACCCACTAGCAATGGCAGCAGGTTATGAAACGTTAGTACAGTTAACGCCAGAATCGTATGTAGAATTTGAGCGTAAAGCTGAAATGTTAGAAGCTGGCTTACGTAAAGCGGCTGAAAAACATGGCATTCCACATCATATCAATCGTGCGGGTTCTATGATTGGTATCTTCTTTACAGATGAACCAGTTATTAATTACGATGCAGCAAAATCTTCAAACTTAGAGTTCTTTGCGGCTTACTATCGTGAAATGGTAGAACAAGGGGTATTTTTACCGCCATCTCAATTCGAAGGTTTATTCTTATCGACAGCACATAGTGATGCTGATATTGAAGCGACGATTGCAGCGGCTGAAATTGCAATGTCAAAATTAAAAGCTTAATTGAATAAAGAAAATCGCTCTCCGTAAGGAGAGCGATTTTTTTTTATTCATAAAGTCAGCTTTCCGTACATAAATCTGTAATGACATATAGTTTGGGAGGGGGAAAAGAAGTGGCAACAGATCATTCATTACGTTTTTCATTAAAAGAATCTGTTTGGTTCCAAAAAGGACAGGAAGTCGAAGAACTTTTGTCAATTTCGTTAGATCCAGACGTTGAGATAGAAGAGCTTGATCATGAGGTTATTGTGAGAGGGCAATTAGATTTAACGGGAGAGTATGTTGCAAGGCAAGATGATTCAGCTTATTCATTAAGAGATTTATCGCCAGCGAAGTCAATTGATTATGTAGAAACGAGAGAAGATGGGGTTAATGAACTTGTTCATTCCTTTCCGCTTGAAATATCGATCCCAAGAAACCGTGTGAAAGTAATTGAAGAACTATATGTATCCATCGAGGAATTTGATTATGAATTAAAGGAAAATGGTTGCTTACAATTATTAGCGGATATATCTATTACAGGATTATGTGATGAAGAACGCATCGAGGATGAAGAGGAAGAGAAAGAAACGGCGTATGCTGAGTTGGAAGTTGATTCAGCGCAAGAGGATGAAAATAGACCGACGCCGCAAGTAGAAGAACCAGCTTATAAGGAATCAGATGAGTGGGAAGATTACGCGTTTGAACCGTTCCAACTAGAAGAAAGAAAAGAGCAGGAAGTAGAAGAAGAGGAAATAGAAGAACATGAATTTGTAGAGCGTGAAGAGGAGAAAGAAACAACGCCGCAATTTGAATTGTTCGGACGAAAAGATTTCAAGAAAGAAAAAGCGAAAAAACAAGAAGAGCAAGAAGAAGAAACGTATTCACAGCGAGATGAAAATGCGCTTTATTTAACGAAATTATTTACGAAAGAACCGGAAGAAGAATTTACAAAGTTAAGAATGTATTTCGTGCAAGAAGGAGATACGATCGAATCTGTTGCAGAACGTTATGAAACATCTGTACAAAACTTATACCGTGTCAATCAAACAGAAGATATATATTTAACTACAGGACAAATTATTTATATTCCTGTTTCAAGAGCAAAAGCGAAATAAGTGAGTGTTTTCACTCACTTATTTTTCTAAAGGCTATGTTTTGAATAGAAAGGGTTATTCGTATGGATATGGAATTACGAAATCGTTATGAACCCATTGTAAGGCAATATAGATTGGATACGCAGCATATGGAAGAGCACGGAAGTGTGACGAAAATTTATACGAATCAAGGTCCATATGCGCTCAAGAAAATAGAAGGCAGGAAGTTAGAGCGGAATAACTTTTTGCATCATATTCAATATTTAAAGGAGAAAGGTTTTTCAAATTATGTACCTATATATCATGCGACGGACGGAAATTATATTTTAAGTGACGGTACGTATAATTATTATTTAATGCCTTGGTTAGAGCGTGCGGAAGGGAACGGCGAGGATAATGATCAATACCATAAAATGTTTCAGACTCTCGGAACGTTGCATCAAAAAACGGTAAAAGAAGAAACGTATACAGAAGAGGATTTAGAAAAACATTATACAAATATATCCGATCGCTGGGAAAGTGATGGAGAGATGTTAGAAGAGTTTCTTGTAGAATCGGAAGCGAAGTGGTATATGTCTCCGTTTGAATTGCAATATTGTACGTACTATCATCATGTAATGAGGGCGCGTGAGTTTGCGACGAAGCAATTAAATGAGTGGAACGATGCAATGAAAGAAAAAGAAACAACGCGCATTACTTTTGTACATGGTAACGTATCGCTTAATCATTTTTTATTTGATTATGAACGGAATGGCTATTTTATTAGTTTAGAAAAATCGAAGTTTGCAACACCTGTGCAAGATATTGTAGGGTTTTATTCTCGGTCTTTAAACACATATCCAATTGCGCGAAGTGATCGGTTTGAATGGTATCAAATGTATCAAAAAAATTTCCCTTTTACGAAAGAAGAGCAACTACTCATGTTTGCGTATATGACGTATCCATCGCAATTTATTCGGCAAATCCAGTCTTATAAGAAAAGAAGAGAGCGTCGTAATGAGGAAAATGAACTTCTCGGGGTAAAGAGTTTGCAACAAGCGCATTGGCTCGTTAGTAATATAGAATATTTCCTTTCGCAATTACAAGCTGCCCAGCAAGGGAACGGATAAAGAAGGTAAGTAGAGGATGCTACTTATCTTCTTTTTTTACTCAAAAAGCTGTAGTCTTAAATTTATCTTGACGAATAAGGTTTCGTTTTTTACACTATTGTATATAATAATTAACAATCATATAAATGCCTTGAAGGGGAAGAGTATAACAAGAAACGTCTTCAGAGAGGAGAATCATTAGCTGGGAGATTCTCTAGATAGTTATGTTAGAAGGTAGCCCTGGAGCATCTTTTCTGAACGGAATAGTTCTCATTAGGAAAAGACGGATTTGTCCGTTATCAAATTAAGAGTATAAGCAAATTCCTGAATTTGTTTGTAAATAAAGGTGGTACCGCGATGTCCCTCGTCCTTTTTTGGATGAGGGGCATTTTTTATTTTAAGGAGGGAAAATAATGTCAAACACGGAAAAGAATTTACCAACTAAATATGATCATATGTCCGTTGAAGAAGGCCTTTATCAGTGGTGGTTAGAAGGCAAATATTTTGAAGCAACAGGAGACGAGAAGAAACAACCGTATACAATTGTAATTCCACCTCCGAACGTAACTGGTAAGTTACACTTAGGTCATGCTTGGGATACAACTCTTCAAGATATTTTAACTCGTACGAAGCGTATGCAAGGTTACGATGTATTGTGGCTTCCAGGAATGGACCATGCGGGTATCGCAACACAAGCGAAAGTAGAAGGGAAACTTCGTGAAGAAGGTATTTCACGTTACGATCTTGGCCGTGAGAAATTCCTTGAAAAGGCTTGGGAATGGAAAGAAGAATACGCTTCTCACATTCGTCAACAATGGGGGAAAGTTGGTTTAGGACTAGACTATTCTCGCGAACGTTTCACATTAGACGAAGGTTTATCTGATGCGGTTAATAAAGTATTCGTTCAATTATACGAAAAAGGCTTAATTTACCGCGGTGAATATATTATCAACTGGGACCCGGCAACACGCACAGCTCTTTCTGATATTGAAGTAATTCATAAAGAAGTTCAAGGTGCATTCTACCATATGAACTATCCGTTAACAGATGGATCTGGCCACATTCGTCTTGCAACAACTCGTCCAGAAACGATGCTTGGTGATACAGCGGTAGCGGTTCATCCAGAAGACGATCGTTACAAGCATTTAATCGGAAAAACAGTTACACTTCCAATCGTAGGCCGTGAGATTCCGATTATTGCTGATGAGTATGTAGAAAAAGATTTCGGAACAGGTGTTGTAAAAATTACGCCAGCTCATGACCCGAATGACTTTGAAGTAGGTAACCGTCATGACTTACCACGTATCTTAGTAATGAACGAAGATGGAACGATGAACGAAAAAGCTGGTAAGTATAACGGTATGGATCGTTTCGAGTGCCGTAAAGCGTTAGTAAAAGATTTACAAGAAGCGGGCGTATTAGTAGAAATCGAGCCTCATATGCATTCAGTAGGTCATAGTGAGCGTAGTGGTGCAGTTGTTGAGCCTTACTTATCAACACAATGGTTCGTAAAAATGGCTCCACTTGCTGAGAAGGCAGTAGCGCTTCAGCAAAAAGAAGAAGAGAAAGTAACGTTCGTACCAGAGCGTTTCGAAAACACATATTTACGTTGGATGGAAAATATTCACGACTGGTGTATTTCTCGTCAATTATGGTGGGGACACCGCATTCCAGCTTGGTATCATAAAGAAACTGGTGAAGTATACGTAGGTACAGAAGCACCAGCAGATATTGAAAACTGGAATCAAGATAACGACGTACTTGATACATGGTTCAGTTCAGCACTATGGCCATTCTCAACACTTGGTTGGCCAAATGAAGATGCAGCAGACTTCAAGCGTTACTATTCAACAGATGCACTAGTAACTGGTTATGACATCATCTTCTTCTGGGTATCTCGTATGATTTTCCAAGGTTTAGAGTTTACAGGCGAGCGTCCATTTAAAGATGTATTAATTCACGGTTTAGTTCGTGATGAGCAAGGACGTAAAATGAGTAAATCTCTTGGTAACGGTATTGACCCAATGGAAGTTATCGAGAAGTACGGTGCAGATGCAATGCGTTTCTTCTTATCAACGGGAAGTGCACCAGGTCAAGATTTACGCTTCAGCATGGAGAAAGTAGAATCTACTTGGAACTTCATTAATAAAATTTGGAATGCATCACGTTTCGTATTAATGAACATGGATGACATGAAATATGAAGAAATCGATTTAACTGGTGAAAAATCAGTTGCAGATAAGTGGATTTTAACTCGCTTAAATGAAACAATCGAAAGCGTAACACGTAACATGGATAAATATGAGTTCGGTGAAGCTGGTCGCTCATTATACAACTTTATTTGGGATGATTTCTGTGACTGGTACATTGAAATGGCGAAACTTCCTCTATACGGTGAAGATGAAGCAGCTAAGAAAACAACTCGTTCTATTTTAGCTTACGTATTAGACCAAACAATGCGTCTATTACACCCATTCATGCCATTCGTAACAGAGAAGATTTGGCAACATTTACCGCACGAAGGCGAATCTATTACAGTAGCAGCGTGGCCAACAGTACGCGAAGATTTACAAGATGCAGAAGCTGCAGCAGAAATGCACCTTCTAGTTGATATCATTCGTTCTGTTCGTAATATCCGTGCAGAAGTTAATACGCCAATGAGCAAAAAAGTTCAAATGCAAATTAAAGCAAAAGACGAGGCTGTACTTGCTCAACTTACGAAAAACAGCTCTTACATTGAGCGTTTCTGTAACCCAAGCGAATTAACAATTCAAACGGACTTACAAGCGCCAGAAAAAGCAATGACTGCAATTGTAACAGGTGCAGAGTTATTCTTACCGTTAGCTGATCTTATCAATCTTGATGAAGAGAGAGCGCGTCTTGAGAAAGAGCTTGAGAAGTTCGACAAAGAAGTAGAACGTGTACAGAAGAAACTTTCAAACCAAGGTTTCGTAGCGAAAGCTCCTGCAGCAGTTATTGAAGGAGAGCGTGCGAAAGAGCAAGATTACCTAGAAAAACGCGAAGCAGTTCGCCAACGTCTAGCAGATCTTGAGAAATAAAATGCTTTTTAGAGACTCACTATATTGGTGAGTCTCTTTTCTTTGCGTATAATAGGGTTATGAAGGTTGTTTTTTGAAAGGGGAAAGCATACGTGATACATACATACGAAGAAGCGATAGGGTGGATTCATAGCCGATTGAAGTTTGGTATTAAACCGGGATTAGAAAGAATGAGATGGATGCTAGAAGAGCTCGGAAATCCGGAGCGTCACATAAAATGTGTTCACCTTGCTGGTACAAATGGAAAAGGTTCAACGTTAACATATATGCGCTACATGTTAGAAAATGCAAAATATAAGGTAGGAACATTTACCTCCCCTTATATTGAAACATTTAACGAGCGTATTAGTGTGAATGGAACACCAATTGCAGATGAAGAGATTACTGAACTTGTAAAGATGGTCAAGCCAGTCGTTGAAAAACTAGATGAGACGGATTTAGGGGAAGCGACTGAGTTTGAAATTATTACTGTTATGGCAATTTGTTACTTCGGTAAAGTTAATTTCTGTGATGTTGTTTTATTTGAAACAGGGCTTGGAGGGCGCTTTGATTCTACGAATGTGATTCACCCAGTTCTCACGATTATTACGAATATCGGTCACGATCATATGCATATTTTAGGTAATACATTAGGAGAAATTGCATATGAAAAGGCGGGAATTATTAAGTCTGGTGTTCCGGTTATTACTGGTGTGCAAGATGAGGAAGCGTTGCAAGTCATTCAAAAAGTTGCAAAGGAAAATCATGCAAATGTATACGAGATGGGCAACCATTTTACATCATTACATAAACAGTCTAGCGAAGATGGAGAACATTTCGATTTCACTTGCCCTTTCGCCTCTTTTGAAGATGTGCGAATTTCAATGAAAGGCAGCCATCAAGTAGGAAACGCAGCACTTGCACTTATGGCAGTCATGTATGTAAAAACATACTTATCATTTTTAATTGAGGAAGAAGAAATAAGAACGGGATTACAGGAAGCGTATTGGGTGGGGCGCTTTGAAAAACTGCAAAGTAATCCGGATATTATTATAGATGGTGCTCATAACCCAGAAGGTATTGAAAGTCTTGTGAAAACGGTAGAATCACATTACAAAGATAAAAATGTAATAGTTTTATTTACTGCCCTTGGTGATAAACAATTGCACAATATGGTAGGTCAATTAGAAAGCATCGCCGATGAAATTATTTTTACAACATTCGCCTTTGATCGTGCTATTTCAGCAGGCGAGCTTGCATCGTATGCAAAGGAAGAGTCAAAATTAGTTTTTGAAAATTGGAAAGAGGCAATTGATACGAAGGTTGAAATGCTTGGAGAAAATGATGTTTTTATCATAACAGGTTCTCTTTATTTCATTTCGGAAGTTCGAAAATATATTCGCGAAAAAACTAGATAGTCTTTGCTATCTAGTTTTTTTGTTCTACAAATGAAGTCAAATGCATACATATAAGATAAATATATAGGGTTATTTGGCGAATTCCTCTGACAAATATCTCGTTTTTTTGTGAAATGAATATGATATGATGCGGACAACGATAAGAGGTGAGGTGTGAGTGTATGGACAAGCAATCACGAACGATCTCAGTGAAAGTGAATGGAACAGAAGCGAAGTATGAGGAGAAGAAGAAAGATGAATTTGACTGGATGGTAGTAGAAAGTGAAAGGCCAAAAAACGTTGTTCCGTTTCAAAAATCGAAAGTAGCGTCTACGGAAAAAAATCGAAAGAAGTGGAGCAATACGTTAATTGCAATCGTTGCAACTGCAATTATTATTGGTACGGCGTTTGGGATGGGGATGCTACAGTTACTGAAAGGACAAGGTGCGACAGGAGGAAGCGAAGTAACAGCTTCGAAGCAGATGCGAAAGGAAGAATCAAAGGTGGGTGGAACGGCAGAACAAACATCAGCACCAAAAGAGGAAAAAACAAAAGCACAGACAGGAACGTCATTAGATCCAATGAAATTCTTTTTTGTTCAAGGAGGAATCTATTCTTCTGAAGAAAAGGGACAGGCCGCTCTTGAAGAGTGGAAAGGTAATGGAGGTGTAGCAGCCTTAAAACCGAGCGGTGATAAGTATGCATTAGTTGTTGGTATTGCTAGCGATGAACAAGGCATAAACCAATTAATGACGCAGTATAAAAAAGATAATGTCTCCGTATTGAAAAAGGACTGGGATATAACAGATAAAGCGTTACTTAAAGATGATAAAGAAATCGGGGCGTTTTTAACAAAAGTACAGCCATTATATACTCATTTAGCAAAATATGCTTCTAGCGTACAAGCTAGTGAAAAAAGTAATGCAAAAGATATAAGTGCAATCGAAAAAGAGTGGAAAGCGATTGAAAAAGAAGGGAAAAGTATGAAGCAGGAAGAAGCGAAGAAATTGTATATGTATACGTCGGTAGCTGTGCAAACAGTGAAGGACGGAAAAGATGATAAGGAATCTTTAGCGAAATTAAATCAAGTTATCATTGATGGTATACTTTCATACGAAAAAATTGTTTCACAAAAGGTGAAATAATAGGATAATGAAATGACGAAGGAAGAAGTGTAGAGGCTTCTTTCTTTTCTTTTGAATTTAGAGTAAAGTGCTTTCTCTATGACAGGAATATAATCGTGTTTTGGTAAGGAAGTATTATTTTGTTTAGAGAAAATAATATTTCTTTTATTTGTGGACAAACTATTCCTTTGATACGATTGATATAAATGATTCTGCTTCATGTGAGAAAGGAAGGAGAAAATATGAAAAAAATTATTTTAGCTTCAGGATCACCTCGCAGGAAGGAATTGCTTGAGTTAGCGGGTGTACCATTTGAAATTGTTGTAAGTGAAGTAGAAGAAACGATTGGTGCGTATTCATCGCCTTCTGATATTGTTATGTCCCTTGCCCTGCAAAAAGCATCTGCGGTAGCAGAAAATAACAGTGATTATATTGTGTTAGGTGCAGACACAATTGTTACATATGAGTCGCGTATTCTTGGAAAGCCATCTAATGAGGCTGAGGCGAAAGAAATGTTGCAATTATTATCAGGGAAAACACATGAGGTGTATACAGGTGTTGCAATTATAGCAAAGGACAAAACAGTCACTTTTTACGAACGTACAGAAGTTACGTTTTGGGAATTAACAGAAGAGGAAATTGACATATACATTGCATCAAAAGAGCCTTTGGATAAAGCAGGAAGTTATGGGATTCAAGGTAAAGGATCTATTTTTGTTCAACATATTCAAGGGGACTACTATAGTGTAGTTGGGTTACCAATTTCACGTCTTGTTCGGGAATTAAAACAATTTAATATTGATGTAACCCATGCGTAAAACTGCATGGGATTTTCTTTGAGAGAACAAATAAAGGGGTGGAGAAATGAACGGTATTCGTGATGTTGTCAAAGAAGAACAGCCACGGGAGCGTTTATTGTTAGAAGGGGCTGGAAGTTTATCCAATCGGGAGCTTCTTGCAGTGTTACTCAGAACAGGTTCTAAAGAAGAAACAGTTTTAAAGTTATCGGATAAAATTTTGCATCATTTTGATGGTTTACGTATGTTGAAAGACGCAACGCTAGAAGAGTTAGTGAGTATACATGGTGTTGGAGTTGCGAAGGCATCACAGCTCATCGCTGCTTTTGAACTCGGTAGAAGAATGGTGCGTTTAGAATATCAAAATAGATACAGCATTCGAAGCCCGGAAGATTGCGCCACATATATGATGGAAGAAATGCGCTTCTTGCAACAGGAGCATTTTGTATGTCTCTATTTGAACACAAAGAATCAAGTTATACATAGGCAAACGATTTTTATTGGAAGTTTAAACTCTTCAATTGTACATCCCAGGGAAGTTTTTAAAGAAGCATTTCGCCGTGCAGCAGCCTCTATCATATGTCTTCATAACCATCCCTCAGGAGACCCTGCGCCGAGCCGAGAAGATATTGAAGTAACAAAACGCTTAGTAGAATGCGGCCGAATTATCGGAATTGAAGTACTCGATCATATTATAATAGGTGACCATAAATTCGTGAGTTTAAAGGAAAAAGGTCATATTTAAGACTATGCTTTTTACTTATTTTGTTTTATAATGTGATTTATGAGTTTTTTGTAGAAAATTATCTACAAAAAGGATAAAGATATAAAAAACGTACTGTTTTTATAATATAAAGTAAGAAAAAATGAGTCCGTGAAAACAAGAAAGGAAGATAAATAATATGTTTGGATTTGGTGGCTTTACTCGCGATCTTGGAATAGATTTAGGAACTGCGAACACGCTTGTATATGTAAAAGGAAAAGGTGTAGTTTTACGTGAACCTTCAGTAGTAGCGTTACAAACTGATACGAAACAAATCGTTGCTGTAGGTAGCGATGCAAAACAAATGATTGGTCGTACACCAGGAAACGTTGTGGCACTTCGCCCGATGAAAGACGGTGTAATTGCTGATTACGAAACAACAGCAACAATGATGAAATACTACATTCAACAAGCTCAAAAATCAAATGGATTCTTCTCACGTAAACCATATGTAATGGTATGTGTACCATCTGGTATTACAGCTGTAGAAAGACGTGCAGTAATCGATGCGACTCGTCAAGCTGGTGCTCGTGATGCTTATCCTATCGAAGAACCATTTGCAGCAGCAATTGGTGCGAACTTACCTGTTTGGGAACCAACTGGTAGTATGGTTGTTGATATCGGTGGCGGTACAACAGAAGTTGCAATCATTTCGTTAGGTGGTATTGTAACAAGTCAATCAGTTCGTGTTGCTGGTGATGATATGGACGATTCAATCATTCAGTACATTAAGAAAAGCTACAACTTAATGATCGGTGAAAGAACAGCTGAAGCATTAAAATTAGAAATCGGTTCTGCAGGCGAGCCAGAAGGTATCGAACCTATGGAAATTCGCGGTCGTGATTTAGTAAGTGGTTTACCAAAAACAGTACTAATTCAACCAGAAGAAATTGCAGACGCATTAAAAGATACAGTAGATGCAATTGTAGAATCTGTTAAAAATACGTTAGAGAAAACTCCACCTGAATTAGCGGCAGACATTATGGACCGTGGTATCGTATTAACAGGTGGTGGAGCATTACTACGTAACTTAGATAAAGTAATTAGTGAAGAAACAAATATGCCAGTTCTTGTTGCAGAAGACCCATTAGATTGCGTAGCAATTGGAACAGGTAAAGCATTAGACAATATCGATCTTTTCAAAACTGCTGCTCGATAATATTGCAAAATAAAAATCAATGAAATTAAGAGGGTGTGAACGTGCCACAGTTTTTCTTAAACAAAAGATTAATTGTTTTGTTAGTTAGTATTATTCTTCTCGTGGCATTGATTGGAATCTCATTGAAAGAACGGAACAGTTTAACATGGCCAGAGCAGTTTGTTAAAGACACTGTCGGTGTTGTAGAACGTGTATTCCAAAAGCCAGCGAAATACGTAGCTGGATTCTTCGAAAATGTAGAGGATGTAAAGCGCACGTATGAAGAGAATAAAGAATTAAAAGCAAAATTAGATAACTATGCAAAGTTATCAGGTGACGTAAAGCAATTAGAAGATGATAAAAAGAAGTTACAAGAGTTAACTGGTAAAAAAGAGTTGCCTAGTGATTATACTGAAATTCCAGCTACTGTCGTTTCTCGTAATCCAGATAAATGGTACGATTTAGTTGGAATTGATAAAGGAGCACAGCAAGGAATTAAAAAAGATATGGCTGTAGTAACTTCACAAGGTTTAGTTGGACGAGTGAAAAGTGTATCTCAGTTTACATCATCAGTAGAGTTATTAAGCTCTATGAGCCGAACAAATCGTGTTTCTGCTATCGTACAAGGAAATGAGAAAATCTTTGGATTGATTGAAGGTTATGACAAAGAAAAGCACTTACTCCTTTTCACAAAGATTGGCTCTGATGCTGAGGTGAAAACCGATCAACTAGTTGTAACATCTGGACTTGGTGATATTTTCCCGAAAGGTCTTGTAATTGGAAAAATCGTAGATGTTCAGCCGGATCCATATGGTTTAACAAAAACAGCTTATGTAAAACCTGCCGCTGATTTAAATGACGTAGAGCATGTTATAGTTGCGAAACGTGCAATGCCTTCAGCGCCATTAGAATAGGAGGGGGAGAAGAGATGATGAAGATTTTAAAAAGAGCAGCTCTTCCTCTTTTGCTCCTTTTTGTTTTTCTATTTGAAAATATGTTTGCTACTATTGTTCCAACAGAGGTTTTTTGGAAAGACAGTATAGCATCACCTCATTTCTTTATCATTGTGTTATGTTTTATTACTGTGTACTATAGTCCGGTCCAAGGGATTTATTACGGACTATTATTTGGTTTCTTATTTGATACCGTATACACGGAACTTGTTGGTATATATATTTTTGCGTATCCGATTTTAGTTTATTTAGTTTATAGTGTGATGAAGGTACTACAATTGAATTTATTTATTGTTACTTCTATCGTACTAGCTAGCATAGTAGCATTAGAGTATTATGTGTATGGATTTTTAACTTTGTTAGGACGTACTCATATGTCGGCGTATGTCTTTTTCACAGATCGTCTCCTGTCTACTTTATTGCTAAATGCAATTTTCTTATTGATAGTTTGTTTCCCACTGAGACGATATTTAGTGCGTCTTTCAAAAGCGATGGAAGAAAAAGAAAAAAGGATTTTCTAATTTTATGTCGAATTGAATCGGTGGGGTGAACTTTAGTGGAAGAAAAAAAGCAACAAAATGTAACAATAAAAGGGACAAAAGACGGAATAACCCTTCATTTAGATGATTGTTGTTCATTCTCTGAATTATTGAAGGAATTGGATGAAAAGCTTTCTACACATTACTATGATGGTGATGGACGCTCTTTAATTGAAGTGCATGTGAAAGTGGGAAACCGTTATTTAACAGAAGTCCAACAAGAAGAGATTCGTACGTTAATTCGTAATAAAAAGAATCTCGTTGTGGATTCGATCGAAAGTGATGTTATAACGAAAGAGGAAGCAATAGCTTGGAAAGAAGAAACAGAAATCGTCCCTATTTCCAAAATTGTTCGCTCTGGACAAGTTTTACATGTAAAAGGAAATTTATTGTTAATTGGTGATGTTAATCCAGGCGGAACGGTTATCGCTGGGGGGAATATTTTTGTCGTAGGATCATTAAGAGGAATTGCACATGCGGGGTATTATGGGGATTCAGATGCTGTAATCGCTGCATCTGTTATGAACCCGATGCAACTTCGAATTAGTGATGTGGCAATGCGGGCTCCGGAAGAGAAAGAAGACGGAGCGGAGGCGGCAGAATGTGCGTATATTAATGAGAACAATCACATTGTTGTCGATCGACTGCAACTTCTCACTCATCTTAGACCTAATTTAACAAAGTTAGAAAGGGGAATTGTATAGCTGTGGGAGAGGCAATAGTAATTACATCTGGAAAAGGCGGTGTAGGTAAAACTACAACGTCTGCGAACATTGGGACAGCCCTAGCGTTATCTGGAAAGAAAGTGTGCTTAATTGACACAGATATCGGTCTTCGAAACTTAGACGTAGTAATGGGGCTGGAAAATCGTATTGTATTTGATCTTGTTGATGTCGTTGAAGGGCGTTGCCGTTTACCTCAGGCTCTTATTAAAGATAAACGTTTTGATGATCTTTATTTATTACCTGCAGCACAAACGAGTGATAAATCAGCGGTAACACCTGAACAAATGGATGAATTAATACAAGTATTACGTCAAGATTATGATTACATATTAATTGATTGTCCTGCGGGGATTGAGCAGGGATTTAAAAACGCGGTAGCTGGTGCGGATAAAGCAATTGTTGTTACGACGCCAGAAGTATCCTCAATGCGCGATGCGGATCGTATTATCGGGCTTTTAGAAAAAGAGGATATTGAACCACCGAAACTTGTTATTAATCGTGTGCGTAGTCATATGCTTCATGAACAGGATATGTTAGATGTTGATGAAATCGTACGTACATTGTCAATCGAGCTTCTTGGTGTTGTCGAAGATGATGATGAAGTTATTCGTGCTACAAATACAGGTGAGCCTGTAGCGTTGCAACCGAGCGGAAAAGCAGCGTTAGCTTATCGTAATATTGCAAGACGTTTGTTGGGTGAGAATGTCCCATTACAAGCATTTGAACAAGAAAAGGTATCGGTATTTACAAAGGTGAAAAACTTCTTTGGAATCCGTTAAAAGCACTTCGCATATTTGCGGAGTGCTTTCTTTTTTCTTCACACGAATATCTTCCATACCTAGCTCATACATATGTACAAACTGTATACAACTGTTTCTATGTACATTAGCTTAACGAAAGAAAGGAGACAGTATGAAGAATAGACGTGTAGAAGAAATTAAAAAACGGATTGCGAAGAGGAAGGCAGAGCAAGAAAGGATGGAGGAAGAGCAGTATTTTGCTGGAGGGAATTTTGATAGTGAAACAGTATTTATTGAAGATGGAGAAAAGGAAATTCATCCTTTATTTCGAAAAGAAGTGTTTTTCTTCAAAGTATTGTTATCAGCAATATTAGTTCTTTCTGTCGCTATTTTATATAAGAATGCACCTTCTTCTTTTGACGGTGCGAAAGCTGTTACAGAAAAAGTGATGAAAGAAGAATTTCAATTTGCTACTGTAGCGAAATGGTACGAAAAACAGTTTGGAAAACCTCTCGTGTTCTATTCGCCTAATGAGAAAAAAGAAGGGACCATTCAGCAAAAAGATTATGCCATTCCTGCTTCCGGAAAGGTGATGCAAGGGTTTCAAAAAAATGGCCAAGGTGTATTTGTTCAAACAGCTACAAATGCAACTGTTGAGTCAGTGAATGAGGGGCTAGTTGTTTTTGCGGGCAAAAAAGAGGAACTTGGTAATACAGTTCAAATTCAGCATGCAGATGGTACGGAGTCATGGTATGCAAATTTAAATGATATGTCAGTGAAATTATATGATTATGTTTCAAAGAAACAAAAAATTGGAACAGTGAATAATGATGCGAATAATAAAAATGGTAAGTTTTATTTCGCAATAAAAAAGGACGAAAAATTTATTGATCCGATTCAGGTGATTTCATTTGATTAAATATAGAGATGTTTTAACAAAGATTTCAGTACATCCGTTGTTTTGGGTTATTATTGTCATTGGTATTTTCACGGCACGTTTTAAAGAGTTACTACTGTTATTTTGTATCGTTCTCATCCATGAACTTGGGCATGCTTTTGCAGCGGCACACTATAATTGGCGTATTAAGAAGATTCAACTTTTGCCGTTTGGTGGTGTGGCTGAGCTTGAGGAACATGGGAATAAATCATTGAAAGAGGAACTAGTTGTTGTAATTGCAGGACCTATTCAACATATTTGGATGATGGCGGTAGGCTATATGTTGTTTGAAGCTGGTTGGCTTCATGCGGAATTATATTATTTCTTTATGTGGAATAATATAATTATTTTAGCGTTTAATTTACTACCTATTTGGCCTCTTGATGGTGGAAAAGTATTGTTTAACGTACTATCATATCGTTTTCCTTATTTACAAGCACATGAAAAGATGATGAAATTATCATGTGTTTTTTTTAGTGTCATACTAGGATGGCAGTTACTTTGGAATAGTAACAATATTATGATGTGGGTACTACTCATATTTTTAGCGGTGTCGTTATATCAAGAATGGAAGCAAAGACGGTATGCCTTTATGCGTTTTTTATTAGAACGTTATTATGGGAACAAAAGAGGAATTGAAAAGATTGCACCGATTGAGGTGCAATCAGAAGATCATTTATATAAGATATTCACAAAATTTCGTAGAGGCTATAAGCATTCTATTATCGTCCGCGGAAAATATAAAGAACATTACACATTGGATGAAAATGAATTGCTTTATGCGTATTTTACTGAAAAACGAACAACTTCATCTGTTGAAGAATTAATCGGTTAGTGTTGACGTTAGCACTAACCTTTTATTATTGTAAAAGCAAAGAAGATTATAAAGTGAGGAAAGTATTTTGAAAACGTTATATATGAACTACGCTGGATCGGAAAAACGCGTTGCAATTGAAGAGAATAAGAAAATTGTTGAGTTTTTATGGAAACGAAATGAAGAACAAGAGATTGTTGGGCATATTTATGTTGGACGTATCGTAAGAACGATTGCTGGAATGAACGCAGCTTTTGTAAATATCGGTTTAGAAAAACATGCGTATCTTTCGTACGATGATGTACCATCTTCTTATCGAATACATGAAGGACAAGCGGTACTCGTACAAGTTGTGAAAGAGGCAATTGATACGAAAGGGCCAAAATTGACAGCGAACATAGAATTTACCGGGAAATATGTCGTTTATATGCCATATGATGAAATGCGCGCGGTTTCTCGGAAAATAAAAAACAATAAAAGAAGGCAACAACTACTCCAAATTGAAGTGGAAGGGACAGGAGGTTATATTTTCCGCTCTGCTTCTGAAAAAGGAGAAATTGAAGAAATACAAGCTGAAATGCAAAGGTTACAGCAGTTATATGAAGAGTTAAAAAGAAAAGAGGGCCAAGGAAAGGCACCGTTACTACTTCATCGACCGGCGACTTTTTTAGATCGTGTATTTCAAGAGAATCCGATTGAAACGATTGAAAAAGTAATTGTAGATACAAGAAGTATAGTAAAAGAGTTAGAAGAAAAAGTTGGTAAAGAGAAAGTGTCCTTTTATAATGAAAAATCTTCAATGTTTAACCATTTTGGAATAGAGCGTGAAATTGAGAAAGCACTTCAAAAAATTGTGTGGCTCCCGAATGGCGCTTATTTAATTGTGGAGCAAATGGAGACGATGACTGTAATTGATGTGAATACGGGTAAGTTTACTGGAAAACAGAATTTACAAGATACAGTCCTTCGTACAAATGAAGTGGCAGCTGAAGAGATAGCGCGTCAATTAAGACTGCGTGATATTGGTGGTATGATATTAATTGACTTTATTAATATGAAAAGAAGAGAAGATAAAGAAAAAATAAGAGAATGTCTCATCGCTGCTATGCAACATGATCGTACATATACAAGGGTGCTTGGGTTTACAGAGTTAGGGATTTTAGAGATGACGCGTAAACGTAAAAAACATTCTTTACGTGACGTATTACTTGAAGAGTGTGCACCGTGTAAAGCGACAGGGTATGTGATGTCATATGAAACGATTGCGTATGAGCTAGAGAGAGAGCTAATTACATATGGAAATATAGAAGATGAGGCGGTATTAATCTCTGCACCTAAAGAACTGCAAAAACAATTTTTGCAAAAAGAATTACAAAAAAATATTCCATTTGAAATTTATTTCAAAGATGATATGATCGAAAAGTACGCTATTATCCGTTTTGGAAGTAAAAAAGAAATTATAGAACGGAAAAAATAGTTATTAGAACTTTCATTGACAATAGTCTATGATTCATGATAACATCTTTATGTTATAGTTTATAGCACCTAAACGGCTATATGCTACAACCGCACAAGACAGGTTCCTTAAAGGCATTTATGTCTACCTCGTTTTTGGCGAGTCTTAGTAATTAAGAGGAGGTGCAAGTATGTACGCAATTATCGAAACAGGTGGAAAACAAATCAAAGTTGAAGCTGGTCAAGAAATCTACATTGAAAAATTAGATGTTGAAGCTGGTGAAACTGTTACTTTTGACAAAGTTCTTTTCGTTGGTGGCGAAAACGTGAAAGTTGGTAGCCCAGTTGTAGAAGGTGCAACAGTTACTGCGAAAGTTGAAAAACACGGTCGCGCTAAGAAAATCATCGTTTTCAAATACAAAGCGAAAAAGAACAATCGTAAGAAACAAGGTCATCGTCAACCTTACACTAAGCTAGTTGTTGAAGCTATCAACGCTTAATTCTGGTTAACATGATTAAAATTACGATAAGTCGCACGAAATTAGGAAGTATCCAATCATTTAAAATGACTGGACATGCCGATTATGCGCCACATGGACAAGATCTTGTCTGTGCTGGAACTACAGCGGTTGTGTTTGGTTCCATAAATGCTGTGGAAGAACTTTGTAATGTGCAGGCAACTATTGAACTCGGAAGTGATGGTGGATTCTTAACGTATGAATTGCCTAATGATTTAGACGTTCATACAGCAGAAAAAGCACAGATACTTTTAGAAGGATTGGTTGTTTCGCTTAAGACGATCGAACTTGATTACGGAAAGTATATCCGTTTAATAGAAAAAGTGCAGGAGGTGTAACGTATGTTAAGATTAGATCTTCAGTTTTTCGCATCTAAGAAAGGTGTAGGTAGTACAAAGAACGGTCGTGACTCTCAGTCAAAACGTCTTGGTGCTAAACGCGCAGATGGTCAAACGGTTACAGGTGGTTCAATTCTTTACCGTCAACGCGGTACAAAAATTTATCCAGGTGTTAACGTTGGTCGTGGTGGCGATGACACTTTATACGCGAAAGTTGACGGCGTAGTACGCTTCGAGCGTCTTGGCCGTGACCGCAAACAAGTGAGCGTATATCCTGTTGCTCAAGAAGCATAAGAACTCACGGAAAACTCTAACCTGAGTGCAGGTTAGAGTTTTTCTATATTAAGGAGTATCTAAATGAATAAAAAATGGACAATTATAGATGCATTGCGCCATTCAAGACATGATTGGCTCAATCGTATGCAGATGGTGAAAGGAAACCTTTCCCTTGGAAAAGTGGAAGAAATTCATAGTCTCATCGATCGTTTTGTCCAAGAAGCGAGACAAGAATCCAATCTGATGGGGCTATCAATGCCTTTATTTTCAGAGTGGATTTTAACATATAATTGGAAACAGCAGCCGTGCTTATTGGAGTACGAAGTATTAGGGAATTTACATAACTTATCTCACTTAGATGAGACTGTATGTACATGGACGAATCAATTTTTCTCAATGCTTCAGCATAGTTTAGACGTATATGTTGAAAATTATGTTTGTATCACAATTGAATGTGACGCGGAGAATGCTCGTTTCTTTTTTGATTTTCGTGGTAAGCTAACGAGTGTAGAAGAACTACAGAATTGGCTTGCGAACCAAAACAATAAATGGTATTCCATTTCTTATACAGTAAGAGACGAAGAAGTCTCAGTTATATTACAACCAATTGAAAAAAGTGTGGTGAAATAATGTTTGTAGATCAGGTCAAGATATATGTAAAAGGCGGCGACGGTGGTAACGGAATGGTTGCGTATCGTCGTGAGAAGTATGTTCCAAAAGGTGGTCCAGCAGGTGGCGACGGTGGTAAAGGTGCAGATGTTGTTTTCGTTGTTGAAGAAGGCTTACGTACATTAATGGACTTCCGCTACCAACGTCATTTCAAAGCTGATCGTGGTCAGCACGGAATGAGTAAAGGGCAGCACGGTCGTAAAGCTGAAGATTTAATCGTTAAAGTTCCGCCAGGAACGGTAGTAAAAGATGAAAAAACAGGTCAAATTCTTGCGGATTTAGTAACACATGGACAAACAGCTGTAATTGCAAAAGGTGGCCGCGGTGGCCGTGGTAACTCACGTTTCGCAACAGCTACGAACCCAGCGCCAGAAATTGCTGAGAATGGGGAACCAGGTCAAGAACGTGATGTCATTCTAGAACTTAAAGTACTAGCAGACGTTGGACTTGTTGGATTCCCAAGTGTAGGTAAATCTACATTATTATCTGTCGTATCATCAGCACGTCCGAAAATTGCAGAGTATCACTTTACAACAATCGTTCCAAACCTTGGTGTTGTTGAAACAGGTGATAACCGCAGCTTCGTTATGGCTGACCTTCCTGGACTAATTGAAGGCGCACATGCCGGCGTTGGACTTGGTCATCAATTCCTGCGTCATATTGAGCGTACACGTGTAATCGTGCATGTAATTGATATGTCTGGTTTAGAAGGCCGTGATCCATATGAAGATTACGTAACGATTAATAATGAATTAAAAGAATACAATCTTCGCTTAACGGAGCGTCCACAAGTTGTTGTTGCAAACAAAATGGATATGCCAGATGCAGAAGAAAACTTACAAGCATTTAAAGAGAAAGTGGGAGACGAAGTAAAAATCTTCCCAATCTCAGCTGTAACGAAACAAGGTGTTCGTGATTTACTATTTGAAGTAGCGAACTTATTAGAAACAACACCTGAATTCCCAATACATGAAGTTGCGGATGAGTCTGATACAAGTGTAATGTACAAACTTGAGACTGAAGGTGTTAAATTTGACATTACACGTGAAAGTGATGGCACGTTTGTTATCTCTGGTTACGATATCGAGAAAACATTCAAGATGACAGACTTCTCACGTGATGAATCTGTACGTCGTTTCGCTCGCCAAATGCGCGGAATGGGTATTGATGAAGCGCTTCGTGCACGTGGTGCAAAAGACGGAGATATTGTAAAAATTCTTGAATATGAATTTGAATTTATCGACTAAGACTGCCGAAATATGGCAGTCTTTTTTATATCGTAAAAGTCTGATTTATACAGGAAAAAATCCCCACTAATTAAATTTTCAATTTATAATAGAAAAAGAAGTGGTTTTATAAGAACTTTTTATGGGGAGAAAGTGAACATGTATAAAATATTAATTGTAGAAGACGATGAAAAAATCGCGGGGATATTAGAGGAGCATTTAGAAAGGTATGGCTATCAGTCATTTCGAGCAAGTGATTTACGACATATAAAAGATGAGTTTGTAAAAGTAAATCCACATCTCGTGTTACTTGATATTAATTTACCGTATTTTGATGGTTTCTATTGGTGTCGTCAAATCCGCACTGTATCGAATGCACCAATTATTTTTGTTTCTGCAAGAACGGGGGAAATGGATCAAGTAATGGCAATTGAAAATGGCGGAGATGATTACATTACGAAGCCATTCCATTTAGACATTGTAATGGCTAAGGTAAAAAGTGCACTTCGTCGTGGGTATGGTGAATATGCTTCCACGGCAGAAAGCGATTGTTTAGGTGTAAATGGACTGTTGTTATTCCCATCTCAGCACGTTGTTGAGTGGCAAGGGCAACAAACAGAACTGACAAAAAATGAATTTTACTTATTAGAGTGTTTAATGAAACAAGCAGATCAATATGTAACGCGCGAAGAATTGTTAGAAGCCCTCTGGGATGAGGTAGCTTTTGTTGATGATAATACATTAACCGTAAATGTAAAACGTGTAAGAAAGAAACTAGAGGAGCTAGGCATTAAAAATGCAATTGTAACGAAACGTGGATACGGTTATGCGCTTCTTACAGAGTGGGGAGAAGGCCATGAAGGTTAAAGATTACCTCATGGACCGCTTTTCTTTAATTCTTTCTTACATTGTTAGCCTCTGTTTATTTGGGCTCGTTTTGCAGTTGCAAAGTCTTTTAGAAAAGCGATCTATTGATTGGAATACGTGGTTATACGGACTTTTATTAGGGACAGTTGTTTTTACTGTATATCTCATTTACGATTACCGAAAACGGAGTGTGTTTTTAAAGAGGATTGAAAAGTATGTTACTGGCGGAAATACATTACATGATTCCTTACTTATTGATACTTCTTATACGGCAGAGCAAGAGATGGTCGTTGAATCGTTTACGCTATTAAGACAGCAATATATGAATGAAGTTCATAAACAACATGCAAAAGAACAACAGCAAATGATATTTATGAACCAATGGATTCATCAAATGAAAACACCGGTATCTGTTATTGAGTTACTATTACAGAAGTTTGGTAAAGAGCATCGTGAAGCAAGGGCAACAGTTGAAAGTATTCGTGAAGAAAATAATCGCATACTAAATGGTTTAGATTTAGCGTTACATATGGCAAGGTTAGAACAGTTTGCGAAAGATTATAAAGTAGAAGTAGTAAATGTGATAGATATTATTAGAGGTATTATTAATGAAAATAGAAAGTCTTTCATTCAATCGTCTGTATTTCCGAAAGTGATGTTTGAGGAAGATACTTGTATGGTTGCCTCTGATAGAAAATGGCTCAGTATTGCTATAGGACAAATTGTTGTAAATGCAATTAAGTATACAAAAATTTCGGAAGCAGAGAAAAAGGAAATTCAATTTCAAATTGAAGAGAAAGATCAAAAGGTGTTATTACATATTAAGGACAATGGAATCGGTATTCCAGAGCAAGATGTAAAGCGTATATTTGATCCATTCTTTACAGGGGTAAATGGCCGGAAAACGAGAGAAGCGACTGGAATGGGTTTATATATTACGAAGGAAATTTGTGATAATTTACATCACGGTATGTATGTGCAATCGGCTGAAGGGGAAGGGACAACATTCACGTTCCAATTTGCAAAAGATGAAGAATATCATACATTAATGAGAAAAATGACAAAACTGTAAGATAACAAAACGTTTTGTAAGGGAAATCACTCGTTTCTTTTTCTTATTTTTCTTATAGTAAATGTAAGAAGAAAACACATAGGGGGATTAGAAATGAGTGTTCTTGAAGTAAAAGGATTAACGAAGGTGTACCAATCGAAAGGTTCAGTAGCAACGACTGCTTTAAATGATATAAATTTTAAAATAGAAGAAGGCGAATTTGTAGGGATTATGGGTCCTTCAGGGAGCGGAAAAACAACGCTTTTAAATTTATTAGCAACAATTGATAAGCAAACTTCAGGTCATGTGCTTGTAAATGGGGAAGAAATTAATCAAATGCGTGCTGCAAAATTAGCGGAGTTTCGCCGTACACATTTAGGATTCATTTTCCAAGATTTTAACTTACTTGATACGTTATCGATTAAAGAAAATATCATTTTACCACTTGTAATGGCGAAGAAATCTGTAAATGAAATCGATGCAAAAGTGCTTGAGATTGCAAAGTTTTTAAATATCGAGGGCATTTTAAATAAAAAGGTATATGAAGTATCAGGTGGCCAACAACAACGTGCAGCAGCTGCGAGAGCGATCATTCATGAACCGACGCTAATTTTAGCAGATGAGCCAACAGGAAATTTAGATTCTAAGTCGGCAAAATCATTAATGAGCGCGTTGCAAGACTTACATGAACAAAAGAAAGTGACAATTGCAATGGTAACGCATGATCCAGTAGCGGCGAGTTATTGCGAACGTATTCTTTTCATTCGCGATGGAGAGATTTTCTCAGAAATTCATAAAGGAAGAACGAAGCAAGCCTTTTTCCAAGAAATTCTGGACGTACTTGCGATGCTAGGAGGAGAATATCATGAACTTTCGCCAGCTCGCGCTTAATAATGTAAAAGGAAATTGGCGTAATTATAAAGCGTTTCTTATAAGTAGTTGTTTATCGATAGTCGTATTTTTCATGTATGCTTCCTTCATTTATCATCCAGATGTTGTAGGCGGTAATATTAGTATGAGGGAGATGATTTCAAAAGGGTTAGAATCGATGAATTATATTGTCGTCATCTTCTCGGCACTCTTTATTTTATATGCAAATTCAACGTTTTTACGAGCAAGAAAAAAAGAGTTTGGTCTACTAACATTAATAGGCGGAACGAAATCGCAGCTCGGCCGAATGATTATATTAGAGCAACTGATGTTAGGTAGTATTGCAATTGTAGTTGGTATTGGGGTCGGAATGCTTTGCTCAAAACTATTTTTCCAAGCACTGAGTGTATTACTAAAAATTGATAAAACACTACCGCTCGTATGGAATAGTAAAGCAGTTCTTATTACAGCTGGTGTGTACTTTATTCTCTTTTTAATCCTATCATTGTTTAGTGTTTGGACAGTAGGGCGCTTGCAAATTATTGATTTATTAAGAGAAGCAAGAAAGCAAAAAGTAGAGCCTTTTGCATTTACATGGTTATGCATAGTTGGTATAGGATGTATTATTGCTGCATATGTTCTTTGTTTCCAAGTAACCATTATGAATTTTATTATATATTTCTTACCAATTGTAGGATTGACCATTGGCGGAACGTATTTACTATTTACACAAGGAAGTACAGTTGTATTAAAAGCATTGCAAAAACGAAAACAATCTTTTTATACATACCCAAATATGTTCGTACTTAGCAATCTTATTTATAAAATGAAGGATAATGCTCGTTTTTTATTTGTAATTTCTATCATTACGGCGGTAGTATCTTCAGCAGTAGGTACACTGTACGTATATTTTGAAAATATGAGTGCGAAAACGATAGAGCTTACGCCACATGCTATTTCATATGAGGAAAAGGGATTAAATACGCATAGCCTTATTAATGAAGAAAAAGTACAAGAGATTGTAAAAAGAAATGGGTTTGAAGATGCACGAAAAGTAACCTATGTAAAACTACCTGCAACACAGAAAATAATGTTGTTTAACAGTGAACGTGAAGTACCAATGGCGATTATTTCAGAAAAAGAATATAACGCGGAAGTGCGTAAACAAAAGAAAGAGCAAATTACAGAGGTTCATAATGCACCAGGTAGCGCGACGATGGTTATGGTTGATGCAGCAAATGAACTTATGAAAATAGATCGTACGAAACCGTATGAATTTAAGATTAACGGACAAAAGCAGTCTGTTCAATTAAACGAGCCAACGTCATATTCTGTTTTTAACGATAGCGAATATCTTATTGTGAATGATCAAGACTTTGAGAAATATGCAAAGCTTGTACCAGATGAAGAAAAGACGAAATATTATGGTTATTATATTGAAGATTGGAAAAGCACCGAAGATCTTGTGCTAGATTTGAAAAAGGAAATTGCACCAGAAAAGCAAGGGGAATTGAGAAATTCAGTGTTTGCGTATAAGGCTATAAGAGAAGGTGGTGCAATTACAATGTTCATCGGTTTCTTTGTAGCTGTACTATTCTTCTTCTTCGCTTGTAGTATGACATACTTTAAATGGTTTAACGATAAAGAACAAGATCGTATTCAATTTAAATCGTTAAAGAGAATCGGTATGACAGATAAAGAAATTCGTAAAATTGCAATTCGACAAATGGGCGTTATCTTCTTTATCCCAATTGTCATCGGCGCTATTCATAGTGGATTTGCTCTTCATACGTTAGGAAAAATGCTTTATCTCGATTTATGGAAATCAGGTGCGCTTGTAATTGGAGCATACATTTTAGCTTCTGCGATTTACTTTATGATCGCGCAAAGAGGATATTTAAAACACGTAAAAAGCTAGGGGAACCTCTAGCTTTTTGCCTATGTAGTAAGTTACAGGAGGACGATAGATGAACATTCGGCAACTAGCGCTGCAAAATATAAAAGGAAATTGGCGTAATTATAAAGTATTTTTCTTAAGTAGTTGTTTTGCGATATTTGCGTCTTTTGCATACATGTCCGTCATTGTACATCCGTATATGCAAGAGACGATGTGGTATCAAAACGTACGCTGGGGACTGATCATATGTAATGTTATTATCATTTCTTTTTTCGTCATATTTATTTTGTATTCTACTTCTATTTTCATAGAGGCACGTAAGAAAGAATTTGGATTATATATGTTAATGGGAGCAACGAAATCTAACGTAATTGGCGTAATTATGACCGAGCAAATGTTGATCGGGGTATTTGCTAATATTTTTGGTATTGGGCTTGGCATGATTTTTTTAAAGCTCTTCTTTATGGTGTTTAGTATGTTACTGGGGCTTCCGAAAGAACTCCCTGTCATATTTGACTTGAGAGCAATTGGGGGAACATTTATTGCGTATATGGTCGTATTTGTTGTCTTATCATTTATAAGTGCTTTACGTATATGGAATATAAAAATCATTCGGTTATTGAAAGAATTTCGAGCAGATAAAAAAGAGAAGAAAACATCAATGTGGCTTTGTATATTCGGATTTATTTGTTTAGGTATAGGATATGCGTTAGCGTTACAAGCGACCATACTAACGATAGCGGTCTATTTTTTCCCTGTGTCTATACTTGTCTCTTTCGGAACGTATTTTTCTTTTACACACGGCACTGCTCAAATATTAGAAATAATAAAACGAAATAAAAAGATTATGTATACATATCCGTATTTATTTATAGTGAATCAATTGTCACATCGAATGAAGGAAAATGGTCGCTTTTTCTTTATGCTTTCTATGGCAACGACATTTGTAGTTACAGCAACAGGTACGGTGTTCTTATATTTTTCTAGCATGCAAGATATGTGGCGAGATGGGGGCGCACACTCATTTTCATACATAGAAAAAGGTGTTTCTACCCATGAAGTCTTTGAGGAAGGTACGGTTGAACAATTACTGCATCAATATGGATATGATGATTTTCAATTTATGAGTTTTGTTGGAGTGTATGCATCTTTTCAGACCAATAAGGGAGAAACAGAAGTAGCGCCACTCATTAAAGAAAGTGAATACAATCAGGAGGCAAGAAAACAAAAACAGAAAACGTATCATCCTAAAAAAGGAACAGTCACACTTGTTTATTATAATAAATACAATCATCCGAATGTATATGATCAAAAAGAGATTCAACTACAAGTAATGAATCAAACTTATTCCTTCGTATTTAACGGTCAAAAGGAAGGGGTCCAATTTAACTATCATCCTTCGCACATTAACGGTCTGTTCTTCGTCATGAATGATAAAGACTTTGACAGTATAGCAAATCAGGTTCCTGATTCTGAAAAAATGATATATAGAGGCTATACATTACCAAGTATCGAAAATACGAAAGAATTAAATGAAGATTTACGGAAACATATGAAACAAGATAAAGATCATGCATTTCGAAGTAATATGGAATTTTATGTAACTATGAAAAAGGGCGGCGATATTACTCTATTTGTAGGCTCATTCATTAGTATATTATTTTTCCTTACATCGTGTAGTATCGTATACTTTAAATGGTTTCATAATATTGCATCGGATCGAAAGCAGTACGGGGCGCTTTCTAAGCTTGGAATGACGAGAGAAGAAGTGTGGAAGATTTCTCGCTGGCAATTATGTATGCTATTTTTTGCGCCAATTATAGTAGGAAGTATGCATAGTGCGGTTGCGTTATATACATTTCATAATACAATCTTTATGGATGGTTCATTACGAAAAGTAGGCTTGTTTATTCTATTTTATATTGTTGCATGCATCGTTTATTTCTTTTTTGCTCAAAGAGAATATAGGAAACATTTAGACTAGCAAATGCTAGTCTTTTTTTAATATTCGAAATTTACATAGAAGAATATAAAAAAGTATGGTATAACAGTAAGAAAACGAAAAAGAGGGGAAAAGACGATGATTCGAGTAGGATATTTAGGACCAGAAGCAACATTTACAAATATGGCGGTGAGTCGTTTTTTTCCGGAAGCAGAGCATGTACCGTATCGAACGATTCCAGACTGTATGGATGCAACTGCAAATGGAAATGTAGATTATGCAGTGGTACCACTAGAAAACGCTATAGAAGGTTCAGTGAATATAACAGTTGATTATCTCGTGCATGAGCAACCACTTTCTATTGTAGGAGAAATTACAGTGCCCATTCAGCAACATTTACTTGTACATCCGCAGTATGCAGAAGTGTGGGAAGAAGTATATGCAGTGCATTCTCATCCACACGCTATTGCACAATGTCATAAGTTTTTAAATGAAGAATTAAAAGGGATAACTGCTCGAGATATGACATCAACAAGTGCTGCTGCGCAATATGTGAAAGAACATCCTGAAGAAAAAATTGCTGCCATTGCAAATGAAGCAGCTGCAGAGAAATACGGATTAACGATCGTAAGACGAAGTATTCATACACATAAAAATAATCATACACGTTTCCTAGTGCTCCATAAGAAAAAGAAAGCTATACTCTCAAATAATGGAGAAAACCGCGGAGAGAAAACGACGCTTATGATAACGTTACCTGCTGATTATGCAGGGGCACTATATCAAGTGTTATCAGCTTTCGCATGGAGAAAATTAAACTTATCAAAAATTGAATCGCGCCCGATGAAAACGGGTCTTGGAAATTACTTTTTCTTGATTGATGTCGATAAAGCATATGATGATGTATTATTGCCAGGCGTAACGATGGAACTTGAAGCACTCGGTTTTTCTGTTACGGTGCTGGGGAGTTATTCTTCTTATTGGTTATAAGGGGAGTTAGATTATACCGTGTGATAGATCAATAAAATCCCACCTATAAATGGTGGGATTCTTTATTTTAACTTCGCAAGACGCTCTTCTAATTGACCACGCCAAACGTCAGCTAGTTCTGGAACAGCAAGAATCTTTTCGATGCCATCTCTATCTTTTCTATTATGAAAATAAATTTCGTTAGAGAACAAGACAGAAACATTGCTCGGTTGACGTTCTAGTAAAGTAATTTTAGAATCTTTACGTACAGTACCTTCTTGAAGAACGCGGCATAGATAGCCAGTAAATCCAGTTGCTACAATGCGCGGCAGTATGCCAGGAATACCGAGGCGTTTTGAAATTGTGCTACAAGGTACTCTTGCTTGTGTCACCTGAATGATTGCTTCACCTAATTTGTATGTATCTCCGATGCAAACATCACGCTCTAACATATTTGTTACGGTAATGTTTTCGCCAAATGCAGAAGCGGGGAGTGTTGTTTGGAATTCTTCTTCCCATAGTGCGTAATGCTCGTGTGGGTACACACAAACTGCACGATCAGGTCCCCCATGGTGTTTTAAATCCGCTACGTCATCACCAAGGAAGCCATCTTTTGAGAGAAAAGCTTCTTCCGTAGAATCTTTACATATACCTGTTATCATTTCTTTATCTTCGCCATATTTCATTTGTTTCGGTTTGCCAATGCTAAAGTGAACGAGTTCAATTCCCATCTTTGATCTCCTTTACAATTGATTACAATATTATATCATTAAAAAAGCACAGAGAATGATAAAAAACTCTGTGCTTTACATTAATAAACGAGAAATCCTGCTTTATCTAAAGCCTCGCAAGCAGCGTCTAATTTTTCTTTAGAATCCGCTTCAATTGTATGTAAGTGAATACCATCTGTTAGTTGCGATAGATAGGAAGCGTTTGTATTTTCGATTTTTTGTAAATATTGCTCTACATCAAAGCGATTACTTACCATGATGGATGCTGTTAAGTCACCGTATACAGGATGCTCAACTTTTACATCTTTAATCGTAACGCCGTGGTCAACAAGCATTGTAAGTTCTTGACGTACTTCTGCTGGTTTATGTTGGCATACAATTACGCGTTCGAAAGCTTGCTGTTTTTCTTGTGGTTTTAAATATAAATAGCCTTGAGCAGTCGCAATGATCGGTTCGTTTCGTGCTTTAAGCAAGGAAATATCTTGCACGATAACTTGTCTACTTACGTTTGTCTTTTTCGATAGCTCATTTCCGGATAACGGTTCATTTGCAGCGAGAAGCCACTGAAGGATAAGTTGTCGTCTTTCTTCACCTAAAATCTTTTTTTGTTCATTTTGTTTCATTATGATTTAACACCTCTATAAAATTGATTTCCAATTGTGTGTAGTGCATGAATAGTAGTATCAATTTGATCTTTCGTTGTTTGTTGTCCGAAAGAGAAGCGGACATATTGTTTTGCCTCTTCATACGTTTTTCCAATTGCAAGCATTGTTTTCGAAGGTTCTTGTTTACCAACTTGGCAAGCACTTCCGGTAGAAATGGCAATACCGCGGCGATTACATTCTAGCATTGTATATTGGCCTTCTATTCCTTTTATTGTAACCCCAATAATATGTGGTAAACAAGAAGTAGAATGACCTTCTACTTCAATTTTTAGTGGAAGTGTTCGTATTTGCTCTAAAAAGTAAGATCGTAACCCTTTAAAACGTAAACTTTCTTCTTGTTGATTTTTTAATATATTCTCAGCAGCTGTTAAAAAAGCTGCGATGCCAGGAACGTTCACTGTACCTGGACGAAAACCTCTTTCGTGAGAGGTTCCCGGAAATATTTGTGCCCAGCGAACTTGCGGATTGATATAGCAAGCGCCAACACCCTTCGGTCCGTATATCTTATGTGCTGAAACAGAAAGACTATCAATCCCCATCTCAAAAACATGGATAGGAAGTTTACCAAAGGTTTGTACACAATCTGAATGAAATAAAACGTTATATTTTTTTAAAAGTGCCCCAATCTCTGCGATATTTTGAACGGTTCCGATTTCAGAGTTTCCGTGCTGTATACTTGCTAGAACAGTATCTTCTGTAATAGCTTCTTCTAAATCTATTAAACGAATGAGTCCATTTTTATCAACAGGAATTTCAGTAATTGTATACCCTTTTGATTGTAAGGATTGAAAATAACTTCGAATGGATGCATGTTCCATAGGTGTCGTAATAATATGCTTCTTATTTTGGGCATTGAGAAGGGACTGAATCGCAAGGTAGTTCGATTCTGACCCACCGCTCGTGAAGAATATCCCTTGTTCCTTTCCACCAATCATTTCGGCAAATGTTTTTCTACAAACTTGTAGTAAAGAAGAGGCCGTTCCTCCAATATCGTGTAAACTTTGTTCATTTCCGAAGTATTGCGATGCTGCTTTCGTATATGTTTGTAATGCTTCCGCGCTCATAGGTGTAGTAGCTGCATAATCAAGATATATCATCATGTAAGTTCCTCTCTCTAGTAAGAGTTACATTTCTTTTATTTTTTTAAATGGTAGTGAAAATAAGAATTATAAAAAAACTCTTGTCATTATTTTAAAACTATGTAAATATAGGTGTCAAGACAGTTGAAAAGTGTAAAGTAGGAGGCAACAATTATGCCAAGTGCAGATGTCTTAATTATTGGAAGTGGCGTTGCGGCACTTCGTGTTGCAAAAGAGATTTGTCACGAAAAGAATGTGATTATTATCACAAAGGAAACAAATCGTAATAATAATACATATTTAGCGCAAGGTGGAATTGCCGCAGCCGTAGCTACATATGACAATCCAAATGATCATTTTGAAGATACGTTAGTAGCAGGATGTCATTATAACAATGAAGATACGGTTCGTTATTTAGTTGAAGAAGGGCCGAAAGAAATGAATCATCTCATTGAAAATGGAATGAAATTTGATGGAGATGAAACGGGCCCTCACCTTGGAAAAGAAGGTGCACATCGGAAGCGGCGTATTTTACATGCAGGTGGCGATGCAACAGGAAAGAATTTATTAGAGCATTTCATTCAAGAAGTAGTTCCGCATGTTACGGTAGTGGAACAGGAAATGGTGCTTGATTTTATTATAGAAAACGAAAAATGTGCTGGAGTTTTAACGCGAGATAGTGAAGGGAAGTTGAAGCGTTATGATGCAGATTATACGGTGTTAGCCTCAGGCGGGATTGGTGGTTTGTATGCTTTTACTTCTAATGACAAAACAATTACGGGTGATGGACTTGCGATGGTGTACCGCGCGGGTGGGGAGCTTGTAGATTTAGAATTTGTACAATTCCATCCAACGATGTTATATGCGGGCGGGCGATGCTGCGGTCTCGTCTCTGAAGCAGTCCGCGGTGAAGGAGCTGTCCTTATAAACGGAAAAGGGCAGCGTTTTATGATGGATATACATCCAGATCATGATCTCGCACCGCGTGATGTAGTGGCAAGAGCGATTCATGAACAGCTTTTGTCGGGTGAAAAAGTATATTTGAATATCGAGTCTATTCAAAATTTCGAAGAACGTTTTCCAACTGTATCAGCATTGTGTAAAAAGAATGGTGTTGATATTACTAAAAAACGCATTCCAGTCGTACCCGGTGCTCATTTTCATATGGGTGGCGTGAAAACAAACATTGATGGGGAGACGTCTATTCCAAATTTATATGCAGTCGGTGAAGTAGCTTGTAATGGGGTTCATGGAGCAAATAGATTAGCGAGTAATTCATTATTAGAAGGTCTTGTGTTTGGAAAAAGAATAGGACAGCATCTTTTAACGAAAGCGACAAAAGACAGATTGAACAACTTTGCTGAGAAGGAAAAGAAGTTTATCGTTCTGAATCATTTGCCGACGAAAGAAGAAATACAAGAATGCATGATGAAATATGTTGGGATTGTGCGAACAGAGCAAAGTTTATCTTATGCAAAGAGATGGCTTAGTAAGTACGGTGTTCGAAATATGATATTACAACATGATGTTCTTACAAATGAAGAGATAACGCTTATGAATATGTTAACAGTTTGTGAGCTTATCGTCGTATCAGCTTTGCAAAGAGAAGAAAGCATTGGTGGCCATTATCGAAGTGATTACCCACATAGAAATAGCGTAAAAAAAGAAATCGTTCGAGTGAAAAGAAAACTACAACTTGTGTAATGAGGGGAAGAGGGGCTTTATGAATACGATAAAGGTTAAAGAAGCATTAAATCGATTTTTTCTAGAAGATATAGGAGAAAGAGATGTAACATCTCAGCTTATTTTTCCAGATAATTTACTTTCAAAAGGAACGTTTCTTGCAAAGGATACAGGAGTCTTTGCGGGACGTTTAGTCATTGAAGAAGGGTTTAAATTAATTGATGAGAGAATTAAAGTGGAGCTTCATAAAAAAGATGGAGATCTTGTAGAAAAAGGCGAAATAATTGCAACTGTCCAAGGACCAATCGCATCGTTATTAACGGCAGAGCGCGTTATATTAAACGTTATCCAGCGTATGAGTGGGATAGCGACAATGACATACGAGGCTGTTCGTGCCTTAGATAGCAGCCATACACGCATTTGTGATACGCGAAAAACGATGCCAGGGCTACGTATGTTTGATAAGTATGCAGTTGTATGCGGAGGCGGATTTAATCACCGTTTCGGCTTATATGACGGTGTCATGATCAAAGATAATCATATTGCTTTTGCTGGTTCTATTACGAAAGCTGTTACATCGGTGAAAGAAAAGTTAGGACATATGGTGAAAGTAGAAGTGGAAACAGAAACAGAGGAGCAAGTGAGAGAGGCTGTAGCTGCTGGTGCAGATATTATTATGTTTGATAACCGTACGCCAGATGAGATTCGAGAGTTTTCAAAGATTGTACCAAGTGCCATTGTTACAGAAGCTTCAGGAGGTATTACCATTGAAGATTTATCGAAATACGGAAAAACAGGGGTAGATTATATTTCACTTGGAGCGTTAACACATTCAGTGAAAGCACTTGATATTAGTTTCAATATTGAGGCGTAAGGAAAGTGGCTTAGAGGGGGAGAAAGAAATATGAGTATTTTAGAAAAAGTACAACCGATTGAAACGATGTTACCAGAGCGTTATTATACGATGTCAACAGAAAATATGGAAAAGCGGGTTCGTGAAATTAAAGAAAAAATGGGGGAAACGCTATTTATTCCAGGCCATCATTACCAAAAAGATGAAGTGGTACAATTTTCTGATGCAGCAGGAGATTCACTTCAGCTTGCGCAAGTTGCAGCGAGCAATAAAGAGGCGAAATATATTGTATTTTGCGGTGTACACTTTATGGCGGAAACAGCAGATATGTTAACGACAGATGATCAAATTGTTATTTTGCCAGATATGCGTGCAGGTTGTTCGATGGCAGATATGGCAGATATTGAACAAACAGAAAGAGCATGGAAAGAGCTCATGAAATTATTTGGAGATACGATGATTCCGTTAACGTATGTAAACTCTACGGCTGCAATTAAAGCATTTTGCGGTCGTAATGGCGGAGCAACAGTAACTTCTTCTAATGCAAAACAAATGGTATCTTGGGCGTTTACACAAAAAGAGCGTCTCGTTTTTTTACCGGATCAACATTTAGGAAGAAATACAGCGTACGATTTAGGTATCCCGTTAGATAAAATGGCAGTATGGGATCCACATACTGATTCATTAGAGTACGATGGAGATATAGAAGAAATCCAAGTGATTTTATGGAAAGGACATTGTTCTGTTCATCAAAATTTTACAGTGAAAAACATTGAGAACGTACGGAAAAATCAGCCGGACATGAACATTATTGTACATCCAGAATGTTGCTACGAAGTTGTAGCTGCTTCGGATTATGCAGGTTCAACGAAATACATTATTGATATGATTGAAGCGGCTCCATCCGGAAGTAAATGGGCGATTGGTACAGAAATGAATTTAGTGAACCGAATTATTCAACAACATCCAGATAAAGAAATTGTTTCACTTAACCCCTTTATGTGTCCGTGTTTAACGATGAACCGAATTGATTTGCCGCACTTATTATGGGCACTTGAAACGATAGAAAAAGGAGAAGAAATTAACGTCATTAGCGTAGATAAACAAGTGACTGAAGAGGCAGTTCTTGCATTAAATCGTATGTTAGAGCGTGTGTAAAGCAGCGGATTCCCGTTGCTTTTTTTCGTACATATAATCATAACGAGAACAAAATGGGCATACATTGTTTTGAAGAAATCATTGCGATTATCTTATACTTATTCCGCTTCTAATGATATCGAAAATCGAAGAAGTGATACAAGTGAAAAGAGGTTAACGTTATTTAGAAAGGGTTACTTCATGAGATTTGTTACTTATAGATAAGTTATACAGGAGGGGGAAAATTTGAAAATTCATATCGTGCAAAAAGGGGATACCCTTTGGAAAATTGCGAAAAAGTACGGAGTGGATTTTGATACGTTGAAAAAAACAAATACACAACTTAGCAATCCAGATTTAATTATGCCAGGTATGAAAATTAAAGTACCATCAAACAGTGTACACGTAAAACAGCATGCTGGAGCAGGTTCAGCACCTCCAAAACAATATGTAAAAGAAGTGCAACAAAAAGAATTTGCAGCAACGCCAACGCCGCTTGGAATAGAAGACGAGGAAGAAGTTACGTATCAATCAGCACCAATTACACAAGAGCCTGCCATGCAACAAACACAAAAAGAAGTGCAAGTAAAACCACAGAAGGAAATGCAAGTGAAACCACAAAAAGAAGTACAGGTAAAACCACAGAAGGAAATACAAGTGAAGCCACAAAAGGAAGTACAGGTGAAACCGCAAAAAGAGGTGCAAAAAGAACAGCCAATTCAAAAAGAAAAACCAGTTGAAAAACCGTCAGTGATTCAAAAACCACCTGTTATAGAAAAACAAAAACCAGCGGAAAAAGAAAATACGAAGTTTTCGGTAAATGTGTTACCGCAGCCGCCGCAACCACCAATAAAAACGAAAAAAGAATATAAAATTTCAGATGTAATTAAAAAAGGAAGCGAGTTAATTGCTCCTCAAATTACTAAAATGAAACCTAATAACATCATTTCTCCGCAAACGAAAAAAGACAATATAATATCACCACAAGTAAAGAAAGAAAATGTAGGGAATATCGTATCACCACAAGTGAAGAAAGAAAACGTAGGAAATATAGTATCACCGCAAGTGAAGAAAGAAAACGTAGGAAATATAGTATCACCGCAAGTAAAGAAAGAAAACGTAGGAAATATAGTATCACCGCAAGTAAAGAAAGAAAACGTAGGAAATATAGTATCACCGCAAGTAAAGAAAGAAAATGTAGGAAACATAGTGTCGCCAAATGTATCGAAAGAAAATGTAGTGATTCCACAAGTAATACCACCAAATATTCAAGTGCCAAATATAATGCCAATTATGGATAACAATCAGCCACCAAACATCATGCCAATCATGGATAATAATCAGCCACCAAACATGATGCCGATCATGGATAACAATCAACCACCAAACATGATGCCGATCATGGATAACAATCAACCACCAAACATCATGCCAATCATGGATAACAATCAACCGCCAAATATAATGCCAATTATGGATAACAATCAACCGCCAAATATAATGCCAATTATGGATAATAATCAAATGCCAAATATGATGCCGATAATGGATAACAACCAAATGCCGAATATGATGCCAATTATGGATAACAATCAAATGCCAAATATGATGCCAATCATGGATAACAATCAACCACCGAATATGATGCCATATCAAATGCCGTACCAACAGCCTATGATGCCGCCGAATCCGTATTATCAACAACAAAATCCATATCAAATGCCATATCAGCAAGGAGCACCGTTTGGACCGCAATATACGTCTATGCCAAATCCAAATATGATGCCGATAGATAATAATATGCCGCCGCTCGTGCAAGGAGAGGAAGATTGTGGATGCGGAGGAGAGAGTAGGCTATATAGTCCGCAACCTGGAGGGCCACAATACGCGAATCCTTTATATTATCAACCAACTCAATCCGCATATGCACCACAGCCAGGAACGATGTATTATCAACCAGATCCACCAAATGTATTTGGGGAGCCAGTTTCAGAAGAAGAGGATGAAGAAGAAGTTTAAAAAAGGTGGGATGATTCCCACCTTTTTTGTATGTAGATTCGTTCTGGAAACGGAAGATTTACACCAAATGTTAGAAAATCCCCAGTGAAATATTAACAGTGTAAAAACCTTCTCTGTTACTCATCATAAGAGGGAGCTTTTCAGAAGAGAAGTTCATTCTAACAGAGGGGGTTTTTGTATTGAATACGAAAGTAAAAGTGATTGCTGCTTCTTTGTTAGTTACTAGTGCATTAGCTGCATGTGGTACACCAAAAAACAATGCAATGGATGGACGTAACTACAATTATGAGCGTACATCTTATAATGATACACATCAGTATCGTGATAATGTGACGCGTAACGATCGTTATACAGACTATGTAACATATAGAAATGGTCGTAACGATACAGGATACAACTATTACCGTGATGTAAATTATAACGGTCAAATTGCTAATCCGCATCCAACACGTAATATTACAATGAACAATTCATACATTAACAATGATGGTAAAACTGCAGAAAGAATTACAAATCGTGTGAAACGTATGAATAACGTAGACCGCGTATCTACAGTTGTATATGGAAACGATGTGGCGATTGCGGTAAAACCACGTAACACAGTAACAAATGAAACGGCAATGGCGAACGAAATTCGTCAAGCGGTTTCAAATGAAGTTGGAAACAGAAACGTATATGTATCTGTAAGAAATGACATGTTTACTCGTGTCGATGCAATGAGTACACGCTTGCGTAACGGTACAGTTACAAACGATTTTAATCGTGACATAGTGAATATGTTCCGAGACATTCGTTACGGTTTAACTGGTACAGTGCGATAGCAAAATAAAAGAGGAAGGGTAGCCCTTCCTCTTTATTCATCGTTGTCTTGTAAACGACGCTTTTTTATAAAATAACTAACGGAGTAAGATACTAAAAAGCATATGAAGAGAATGCTGCCTGTTAAAATAGCTTCAAAGAGAGGTCTTTCTGGACTGAAAATAATATAAATAATAGCCATAATAATTCCAACGATAAGGGAGCGAAAGACAAGTTTATAGTAAGGAGTTAATTGGATGTCCTTTTTGCTTTCTTCTACATCAATTGAAACGCTTAACTGTAAATAACTAAGCACAATACTCGTAAGAATAAATAATAGCCATAATGGAGATTTTGTAATTTGATCTAGTCCTTCAGTGAATCCGATATAGCCTAAAATTCCAATTATACCAAGTGATTGAAAAAGAAAGGCAATACGTATATTTTTTAATGTTTGCAGAATGAGACGTTCATCTTTTATTTTTTTCACAATATCCATCTCCTGTTTATGATGATTTCGCTGTTATATTAATTGTAACATATATATTGCATTTATCAATTTATAATTTGCATATAATTTGTTTGGATGAAAGAGGAAATAAAATATTTTTATAAACATGTTGCACTTATACTTTATTAATGTTATATTAGCAAAGCGATGAGCTAATTTACGTAAGACGAGAGATATGCTTAAGTGCTAAACACGCGAATGTGGTCGCCTGGTCTCTCGCCGTAAACGCATCAAGACGCCTGCTTTGCAGGCGTCTTTCATTTTGTATGAATGTAAAGGGAAGAATGGAGAAATCCAATCTTCCTTTTTTTATCGAAAAAGAGTCTGAAAATAAAGTTATTTACAACTGCGAATGAAAGAGTTACTATTTAATGGTAATATATTACATGTTTTTTATATATAAAAGGTTGGGATGAATAGGATATGGAGAATTTTGAATGTAGAAATACAGAAGTTGTATTAGAGAAATTTCAGGTCGTAACACCTATATTTCAGGCGTTGGGGGATGAGAATCGTCAGCAAATTATTATGCTATTGTTAGAAAACAAACAGATGAATGTAACGCAAATAACAGATAAAATGGGGATTTCTAGACCAGCTGTTTCACACCATTTAAAAATTTTAAAACAAGCAGAACTAATTGTAGCGGATCGACATGGAAAAGAAATTTTTTATTCTATAATAGCCGGAGAATTTTTAAAACAGGTGAAGGATTTACTTCAAGCAATAGAATCGAATTATTAATTTTTTTTTAACTAATAAGTAAACAAGTTTAAACTTTTGAACTTGTTTACTTGAAAGGGGTAATAAAAATGAAAAAAATAAATCGTATGTATGTCATTATGTTACTTGTTCCTTTATTTTGGGGTGGCTCTTTTGCAACAGCAGAGCATGTTATTACTGAAATTCCACCGATTACAGCGGCAACAATTCGTTTTGGTTTAGCGGGTTGTATTTTAATAGGCATAGTTTTTATGAAATCTGAGTGGAATACAAGTTTGTTATTAAAGAATTGGAAAGGGCTGTTATTTGTATCATTAACAGGTATTTTTGGCTACAATGTTTTTTTCTTTATGGGACTTAACTATACTTCCACTTTGAATGGCTCGCTTATTATTGCTACAATGCCCGTTTTTGTAACCTTAGGAGCAATATTATTTTTTAAAGAGTCTTGGAGTATAAAAGTCGGAATAAGTTTAATGTTGTCTCTTATCGGTGTAATAGTTGTTATTACGAGCGGTTCAATAAATACACTTATGTCTTTGTCATTTAATAAGGGCGATCTTTTATTTATAGCTGCTTTAATCTGTGGGGTGTTATATAGCTTAACAGGAAAAAAAGTTATGAGTGGTGTCTCCCCTTTATTAACTACAATGAGTATGACGGTATTGGGTACTGGGTTTTTAGCAGGCCTTTCTTTATATGAAGATGGATGGGGAAAGGTTGGGACGTTTTCTTTACAGGGATGGATAGAAATGTTGTATATGGTCATATGCGGGACGTTAATTGGATATATCGTGTTTAATAAAGGAGTAGAAGAGTTAGGTGCAAGCAAAGCGAGTATGTATTTAAATCTAACTCCTATTGTAGCTACTTGTATATCAGTTGTCCTATATGGAGCAGCTGTTACGTGGCAACAGATAGTTGGAATGGCAATCGTATTAATTGGAGTCTATATAGCGACGGTACAATCCAATAAAGATATAAAAAAGCTTTCAAGTAATCAATATGTTTCGAAATAGGTAGAAATCATTGGACTCTATAAGTCTTAATGAGAGTAATCTATGAATTAGGGATAAAACCCCCATTTCCGGAGAAACTACTAATGAAAGTTTGATCTTGCCTAAAAGAGGTGAACGGAAATGAAATGGATACTGATTGCGATGCAAGCTTTCGTTATGATGTTTTGTCTCGTTTATGGAACGAATGCGAAGGCGGAAGGGCCAGTACCAGAAGTAACAGAAAAAGAACCTGAAGTTACAATTTTATTAGAGCGAATGTATGTTGATGGAGAAGTAAGTGAGGAAATCTTTACAGAAAAAGTAGCGGACTTAGAAAAGTTTTTACAGCAATATAAAGAATGGCAGCTCGTTGATCGTGATGATGTACAAATCGTATTACAAAAGAAAGTTGACGATATTTCTCCGTTATTAAAAACGAGCGGTTATTTTGGCGTGTCAGAGGAAGGGATATTACAAATTTTTAAAGGTGTACCGAAAAGCGATAATGCGATTCATTCCTTCTTTCAAATTGATATGAAAAAGCTTGAGAGTTATGAGCGTGCGAAATTGAAACGTGGTATTCGTATTAAATCAAAAGAAGGTTTTGTGAAGACGATTGAAAAAATGAAACAATATGCAGTGCAAAATAAGAAAAAAAGCAGCTCATGGTGAGCTGCTTTTTTTCTTATTTATTTTTATCTAAAATTTGTTTTGCGATTTCATCGATTAGCATATCTTTTCCGATTGGATTGAAAGCTTTCGTATTGAAGATTTCGTTTGATACTTCATATACGTGATTGTTTTTTACAGCTCTATTGTCTTTCCAAACGGCACTGTTTTTGTAGTCTTCGTAAACTTTATCAGCTTCACCGCCAAAGTTTACAATAAACATTTGGTCAGGTTGGAATGCAACAAGACCTTCTAGCGATACTTGCGCCATCGTTTGTTTTAAATCTGTACCTTTTGTTGCTGGAAGTTTTAAGTCGTTAAAGATGATGTCACCGTACCCGAAGCTACCGTATACACGGAAGTTTTGTGGTGTAACTGCGATGAACATAAAGCTCTCATCTTTTGTTTTCTCTTTAATCTTTTTAGATAAAGAGTCGGCTTTTTTATCGTAGTCTGCAATCCATTTGTCGGCTTTCTTTTCTTCGTCAAATAGTTTACCTACTTCTTTAAACTTACCGCGCCAGTCTTCTAAGTTTGTTTCTAGAACAACTGTCGGTGCTACTTTTTCTAGTTGATCATAAATTTTTAATTGACGATTGTTCAAAATAATTAAGTCTGGTTTTAAAGCAGTAACAGCTTCTAAATCAACTTTAGGTGCCCAATACCAACCTACTGCTTTTACTCCGTCTAGCTTTTCTGTCAAATGCTTTTGGATTTTATCTTTATATGTATTTGCTGTACCAACAGGTTTGTGTCCAAGAAGTAATAATTCTTCTGTTGAACCCGATAAATCAACAATTCTCTTTGGATTTACTGGAATTGTAGCTTCCCCTTTAGCGTGTTTTACAACTTTTGTTTTCGGTTGTTCTTTTGCTTTTGATTCTTCTTTTTGAGAAGAACAGCCAACGATAGAAAGAACAACTAGCATAATAGTAAATAAAATAAATAGCTTACGTTTCATCCTGATGTAACCCCTTTAATTAGTATTGATAATCATTATCGACTTCTGTATATTAATGTGCTTCATGCTTTCTGTCAATGGAAAATAACAGAAGTTTCAAATAGAGAACATTTGTTGGGGTAGTCTCGCTTTTCTATCATTAAATATGTTAAAATGGAATACATGATTTAAGAGGGAGAGATCGTATTTTGTTTGAATATGTTACAGGTTACGTGGAGTATGTAGGACCGGAATATGTCGTAATTGATCATAATGGAATTGGTTATCAAATTTTCACACCGAATCCGTATGTATTTCAAAGAAGTAAGCAAGAAATCCGTGTCTATACATATCATTATGTGAGAGAAGATATTATGGCGCTTTACGGGTTTAAAACACGTGAAGAGCGTTTATTATTTACAAAGTTGTTAGGCGTGTCTGGTATTGGACCAAAAGGCGCTCTTGCAATTTTAGCTTCTGGTCAAACAGGACAGGTCGTTCAAGCGATTGAACATGAGGACGAGAAGTTTTTAGTGAAGTTCCCGGGCGTAGGGAAGAAAACAGCGCGCCAAATGATTTTAGATTTAAAAGGAAAACTAGCAGATGTTGTACCAGATGCATTTGTTGATTTATTCTCAGATACAGAACGTTTTGATGAGAAGAAAGGTTCTTCAGCTGAGCTTGATGAGGCGTTGGAAGCTCTGCGCGCACTTGGATACGCGGAACGAGAAGTTTCTCGCGTTGTACCAGAGTTATTAAAAGAATCATTAACGACGGATCAGTATATTAAAAAGGCACTTAGTCTTTTACTAAATGGTAAGAGGTGAGTATAATGGACGAACGTCTCCTTTCAGGGGAATCAGCATATGAAGATGCAGATTTAGAATATTCATTACGGCCACAGACGCTCCGTCAGTATATTGGCCAAGATAAAGCGAAACATAATTTAGAGGTGTTTATTGAAGCGGCGAAAATGCGTGAAGAGACGCTAGATCACGTGCTTTTATATGGACCACCAGGTCTTGGTAAAACGACGCTTGCGAATATTATTGCCAATGAAATGGGCGTAAATGTTAGAACAACTTCAGGACCGGCAATTGAAAGGCCAGGTGATTTAGCGGCTGTTTTAACAGCACTTCAGCCAGGGGATGTATTATTTATTGATGAAATTCATCGTTTGCATAGATCAATTGAAGAAGTACTATATCCTGCAATGGAAGATTTTTGCCTTGATATTGTAATTGGAAAAGGACCGTCAGCAAGGTCTGTACGTTTAGATTTACCGCCATTTACATTAGTTGGAGCAACGACGCGTGCGGGAGCATTATCAGCGCCATTACGTGACCGTTTCGGTGTACTTTCAAGATTAGAGTATTACACAGTAGATCAGCTTTCTGCGATTGTGGAACGTACAGGAGAAGTATTTGAAGTTGAAATTGATTCATTAGCTGCACTAGAAATTGCAAGACGTGCTCGTGGTACACCTCGTATTGCGAATCGTTTATTACGACGTGTACGAGATTTCGCACAAGTTCGGGGTAACGGAACGGTTACGATGGAAATTACACAAATGGCGTTAGAACTACTGCAAGTAGATAAATTAGGTCTAGATCATATTGACCATAAATTATTGCTTGGTATTATTGAGAAGTTCCGTGGTGGTCCAGTTGGATTAGAAACGGTTTCGGCAACGATTGGAGAAGAATCTCATACGATTGAAGATGTGTATGAGCCGTATTTATTACAAATTGGCTTTTTACAACGAACGCCAAGGGGGCGAATTGTAACGCCACTTGCATATGAGCATTTCGGAATGGAGATGCCAAAAGTATGACGGAGATGCCAAAATTGCTTATTACAGCAGGAATCTTACTTATCGTTGTTGGCTTAGCTTGGAAGTTCATTGGAAGACTTCCGGGCGATATTTTTGTGAAAAAAGGAAACGTTACCTTTTATTTTCCTATCATTACATGTATTGTGTTAAGTATTGTATTATCTTTTATTATGTATATAATAAATCGATTCAAATAAGAAATAGGTGGATATAGTTATGGATATTAATCTGTTTGATTTTCATTTACCAGAAGAACTTATTGCACAAGTCCCATTAGAAGAGCGGGAAACATCAAGATTAATGGTGTTAGACCGTGAAACAGGCGATATTGAGCATAAACATTTTACAGACATTCTTTCTTACTTACATGAGGGGGATTGCTTAGTTTTAAATGAAACGAAAGTAATGCCTGCTCGTCTGCATGGTGTGAAAGAAGATACAGGCGCACACATTGAAGTACTTCTTTTAAAACAAGAAGAAGGTGATAAGTGGGAGACGCTTGTTAAGCCAGCGAAACGTGTAAAAGAAGGAACTGTTATCTCTTTTGGCGAAGGAAAATTAAAAGCAACTTGTACAGGAACTGCAGATCAAGGTGGACGTCAGCTTGAATTTTCATATGACGGCATCTTCTATGAAATTTTAGATGAACTTGGAGAAATGCCACTTCCTCCATATATTAAAGAGACGCTAGAAGATCGCGATCGCTATCAAACAGTATATGCGAAAGAAATCGGTTCAGCAGCAGCGCCGACTGCAGGACTTCATTTTACAGAAGAGTTACTGGAGAAGTTAAAACAAAAAGGCGTTGAGTTAGCATTTATTACACTTCACGTAGGGCTTGGAACATTTAGACCAGTTTCTGCTGATACGATTGAAGAGCACCATATGCACGCAGAATATTACCATATGTCTGAAGAGACGGCGGCATTATTAAACCGTGTAAGAGAGAATGGTGGACGTATTATTACGGTAGGTACGACTTCAACTCGTACGTTAGAAACAATTGCGACAGATCATGACGGCAAGCTTTGTGCTGCTTCTGGCTGGACAGACATTTTTATGTACCCAGGTTACGAATTTAAAGCAATTGATGGTTTAATTACAAACTTCCATTTACCGAAATCAACATTAATTATGCTTGTAAGTGCATTTGCAAACAGAGATAATGTACTTCATGCTTATAATGAAGCAGTAAAAGAAAAATATCGTTTCTTTAGCTTTGGTGATGCAATGTTCGTTGCCTCTCACGCTAAAATGGGAAACAAATAAAAGGAGTAAATTATGACAGCAATTCGTTATGAATTTATTAAAACTTGTAAACAAACAGGTGCCCGTTTAGGACGTGTACATACGCCACACGGTTCATTTGATACACCAACATTTATGCCAGTTGGTACGCTTGCAACAGTTAAGACAATGTCACCAGAAGAATTAAAAGCAATGGATTCTGGCATTATTTTAAGTAATACGTATCATTTATGGCTACGTCCAGGTCACGAAATCATTCGTGAAGCAGGCGGTTTGCATAAATTTATGAACTGGGATCGTGCAATCTTAACGGACTCTGGTGGTTTCCAAGTATTCAGTTTAAGTGACTTCCGTCGCATTGAAGAGGAAGGCGTTCATTTCCGTAACCACTTAAATGGAGATAAATTATTCTTATCACCAGAAAAAGCGATGGAAATTCAAAATGCATTAGGTTCAGATATTATGATGGCATTTGATGAGTGTCCACCATTCCCAGCTACTTTTGAATATATGAAGAAATCTGTAGAGCGTACAAGCCGCTGGGCAGAGCGTTGCTTAAAAGCACATGAACGTCCACAAGATCAAGGTTTATTCGGTATTGTACAGGGTGGGGAGTTCGAAGAGCTTCGTCGCCAAAGTGCAAAAGACCTTGTTTCAATGGACTTCCCTGGTTACGCGGTAGGTGGTTTATCTGTAGGTGAGCCGAAAGATATTATGAACCGTGTACTTGAGTTTACAACGCCACTTCTTCCAGATAATAAGCCACGTTACTTAATGGGAGTAGGTTCTCCTGACTCGTTAATCGATGGTGCAATTCGTGGTATTGATATGTTTGACTGCGTACTTCCAACTCGTATCGCTCGAAATGGTACATGTATGACAAGTGAAGGCCGCCTTGTTGTCAAAAATGCGAAATTCGCAAGAGACTTCGGTCCGCTGGATCCAAACTGTGATTGCTATACATGTAAAAATTATTCTCGTGCGTACATTCGTCACTTAATGAAATGTGATGAAACGTTCGGAATTCGTTTAACGTCTTATCACAACCTTCATTTTCTGTTAAACTTAATGGAGCAGGTGAGACAAGCTATTCGTGAAGACCGTCTTGGCGATTTCCGCGAAGAATTCTTTGAACAGTATGGCTTTAATAAACCGAATGCTAAAAACTTCTAATACATAATTTAAAAGGAGGAACAAAAGATGAATCCAGGTATGATGAATATCGTTATGATCGTTGCGATGTTTGCGATTTTCTATTTCTTATTAATTCGCCCGCAACAAAAACGTCAAAAAGCAGTTGCTCAAATGCAAAGTGAGTTAAAAAAAGGTGATGCTATCGTAACAATCGGTGGTTTACACGGTACAATCGAATCAGTAGATGAGACGAAAATCGTTATTAAATCTGGCGGTTCACACTTAACTTTCGATCGTAATGCGATTCGTGAAGTTGTGAAAAACTAATGAGGAAGGCCCTGCATGAAATGTGCAGGGCCTTTTTTTAGTTATTTTGTTTGGACATATTTACACCGAAAATGCCACCAAGTGTACTCGCACCCATTAATGCTAATTGGTAAAGTAACTGCGAGTTCGATAAAGTTTGAGAGAAGCCTAAATAGTTAACTAGAAAAACAAGTATAGTGAATGTAAGTCCTGTTGAGAAGCCTACTAGCCAACCTTTCCCTTGTGCTTTTTTGCCGGCAGTAAACCCAGATATAAGCATAGATAAAAGTGCTAGTATAAAAATAGTAACAGCTAATGTTCCTTCATTCATATCTGTAAATTTTAATAAAAGAGCCATAATCATGCTAGTAACTGTTGCGAGAATTAATAGGATAACGATACCGAAGCCGATTGCAGTTGATAATTTTTTCGTTCCATCCATTTATACATTCCCCCTTTTTAATACAAGCATATTTTCCTTTTGCCTAAGTTAGACTATTTTCTTTTTTATAGGGGAGTCTATACGTAAAAAGGAGATGTAAAAATGGAATGGGTATCAATCATTGGCCGGACGATGCTTTTGTATATCATCATCTTAATTATTTTTCGTCTTATGGGTAAACGTGAAATAGGAGAATTAAGTGTATTAGATTTAGTCGTATTCATTATGCTTGGTGAAATGGCAGTAGTCGCAATTGAAAATACCGATAAATCACTTTGGCACCAATTAGTTCCGATGACTTTTCTTATGTGTATACAAATTATTTTGTCAGTTATTTCGTTAAAGTATCAACGCTTTCGGCATTTAATAGAAGGTGAGCCAGCCATTCTTGTAAATGCAGGAAAGATTGATGAAAAGAAGATGAGAAAGCAACGTTATAATATAGATGATTTAATGATGCAATTAAGGGAACAAGGAGTTGGAGACATCCGGGATGTAGAATACGCTATTTTAGAACCATCTGGGAAGTTATCTGTCTTTCAAAAACAAAAAGGCGGGCAGGATGCATTGCAGTTTACTCTTCCTCTTATTATCGATGGCGAAATTCAATCGAATCATTTACAAATGATTGAACATACAGACGAGTGGCTTGTTGAAAAATTAAAAAACTTAGGCTATAACGATGTAACACAAATTTTATACTGTAGTTTTCAAAATGGAAAATTTTTTGTTGATTTGAAAGAAAACTAGAGGCTTACTATATGGAATAGTAAGCCTATTTACTTCAAAAATGAAAGTTTTCGAATGATAGGGAGACGACTTAACTCTTCTTTTCGAATGAGCTTGAAAATGAAGAGGAGCACAATATAAACGAGTGTTGTTAAAGTGATTTCCCATAATGTTTGTATGCCAAGTGAATGAGAGAAAACCATATACTTATGAAGGTAAAAACCGAAGGAGCCTGCGATACCGATGGCAAGTCCGCCAAAAATATAGTCTTTTGCGTAAATGGTAAATGTAATTTTCTTTAAAACAGTAGCATAATGAAGAAATGTTACTGTTACGATATTTGCTGCAATTGCAAGGGCAACCCCCATCATTTGAAACTCTGGCCTTGAGGCTAGTACGAAAATAACAATTAATTTCACGATTGCACCAATAAACGTATTCATCATGGCCGCACGTGCTAAGTTTAAAGCTTGTAAGACAGAGGTAAGTGGACTTTGAAAATAATGAAATAAAAAGCAAGGTGCAAGAAGCTGGATGAACGCTGTTGCACTATCCGATCCATACATAAGAGTTAAAACAGGAGAAGCAAATACGTATAATATAACGACTGACCACCCGCCAGTAATGAGTGAGATTCGAAGAGCTTGTTGTAAGCGGTGTTCTACTAATTTATGTTGTCTTTTTGCCATTGCCTCGCTAATAGATGGAACGAGTGCTGTCGAAAGAGCGTATGTAATAAAGGCTGGTAGTGAAAGAAGCGGGAATGCATACCCGTTTAATATACCGTATTGCTGAGTTGCGACGGAGGCAGCAACGCCGGCAATCGCTAAGCTTTGCATAACGACGATAGGTTCAAAAAAATAGGAAACGGAACCGATTAAACGACTTCCTGTAGTTGGAAGTGCAATATCCATAAGAGAATAAAATGTCCCCTTGCTTTCCTTTACAGTAGTGAAAAATCCAGAGCGTATAGATAAATGTTTTTCACGCTGGAATAAAGTGAGTAAAAATAATAACGATGCCACTTCACCGAGAACGGCTGATAACATAGCACCAGCTGCAGCATATTCTACGCCGTAAGGTAAAAATAATTGAATACATATAGCGATAATGGTAATGCGGACAATTTGTTCTATCACTTGGGCGTAAGCGCTAGGTTTCATATTTTGTTTCCCTTGGAAATAGCCACGTAAAACAGAAGAAACAGCAATAACAGGAACGACAGGCAAAATGGCCATTAATGGATAGTACGTTCGTTCATCAGTTAATAATGTTTTTGCTAAAATAGGTGTGAGGAGCATAATTCCAATTGTTAAAATGATACTAATAACAGATGTAACAGCTAATGATACTGTTAATATTTTTTTAACCTTTTGTTTATCATTCACAGCTTCTGCTTCTGCTACAAATTTTGCGATTGCGACAGGAAGACCGATTTGTGTTAATGTAATTGCTAGAATAAATGTAGGGACGGCCATCATATAAAGGCCAACGCCTTCTTCTCCTAAAATACGTGCCATTACAATACGATTAATAAATCCTAGAATTTTGGTAATAAAGCCGGCGATCATTAAAATAAATGCGCCTTTTAAAAAGCTTTGTCTCGTCATGGTCTTCTCCTACCTTCTCAAAATCAGTGGAATGATTTACAATAATTTATATGCACGTACGAGACAAGAATGACAAGCATTTAAGAGAGTACTCTTGAAAGTAGTTATTGCTGTCCATTAGAGCGGGATTAAAAGCGACTTTTCGTGCTGAAATAAGAAGGAGATGTTATATATGTTAGATAGAGAGGCTTTGGTAGAATCATACCGCGGACAGTTACAAGTCGTTTTAGAAAGTAAAGTAGAAGAGTTCCAAATGTTCGGCTACGACCGAGTAACAGATGATGACATTTGGAAGTTTCTTAAAGTGAAAAAGTGGAAGAAGATAGACAGTGACGTTAGATTGTATGAATTAGTTAATGACGTATTAACAGTAACAGCTAATGAATATATGACGTATTTAACTGTTGAAGCATATCAAGCCCCGCTTTGGTCATTTGATGAATATGAAAATAAATAACCGACTGCAATTGGTTTGTTCTTCCTTTTGCAGTATAATGATAGGTATTGATAATGAGGAAATAATTATGTCTAAGATCATATATAAAGGAGGTAGTGAAGAGAGAAAACAAATAATGAAAGTGTAGGTAATGTGAAAAACTTACCGACACAGCTGGTGAGGAACTAGCAAAATTATAGAAAGGAAGTCTACTAACTAGGCGTATGCACACGTGTAAAAGTGAATCGTAAAAGATTTATTTGAAGTGTTAGTAGCGGAAAGAGGGTACATATGGCAAAGCGTGGTACAAGAATTGCCGCCTTTTTCCTCATCGTTTTATTAATCGGTGGAGTAATTGGTGCGGCAGGAAAAGACATAGCAAAAGGAATTAGTCTAGGACTAGACCTTCGCGGTGGTTTTGAAATTCTGTATGAAGTAAAACCAGCCAAAAAAGGTGATAAAATCGATCGAGATGTACTTGTAAGTACAGTAGGTGCTCTTGAAAATCGTGTCAATGTTCTCGGTGTAAGTGAGCCGAACATTCAAATCGAAGGGCAAGATCGAATTCGTGTACAGCTTGCTGGTGTACAAGATCAGCAAAAAGCACGTGAAATGTTATCAACACAAGCGAAATTAACATTTCGTGATGTAGATGACAATCTTCTTATGGATGGAACGGATTTAAAAGGTGGCGGAGCGAAGCAAACATTTGATGAGCAAGGCCGTGCGAGTGTAGGTCTTACACTAAAAAGCGCTGAAAAATTCCGTGAAGTAACTGAGAAAATTTCAAAAATGCCACCACCAACGAATTTAATGGTAATTTGGCTTGATTTTGAAGAAGGAAAAGATTCGTATAAAGCAGAATCTGCAAAACCGAATCCGAAATTCTTATCAGCAGCAACAGTAAGTCAAGTATTTAACCAAGCTGAAGTATCTATCGTAGGTGGAAACTTCACAGTTGAAAGTGCAAAACAACTTTCATCTTTATTAAACGCAGGTGCACTGCCGGTTGATTTAAAAGAAATGTATTCAACATCTGTTGGAGCGAAATTTGGTCAACAAGCGTTAGAGCAAACAATTTTCGCTAGTGCGATTGGTATCGCTCTTATTTTCTTATTTATGCTTGTATTCTACCGTTTACCAGGACTTGTAGCGGTTATTATGTTAGGTTTATACATTTTCGTTACATTACTTGTCTTTAACTGGATGCATGCAGTTCTGACGTTGCCAGGTATTGCAGCGTTAGTGCTCGGGGTAGGTATCGCAGTTGATGCGAATATTATTACGTACGAGAGACTAAAAGAAGAACTGAAAATTGGTAAGTCAATGATGTCAGCATTCCGTGCTGGTAACCATCGTTCATTAGCAACAATTTTAGATGCGAACATTACAACACTTGCAGCAGCTGGTGTATTATTCGTTTACGGTAATAGCTCTGTAAAAGGATTCGCAACAAGTTTAATTGTAAGTATTTTAGTCGGTTTTATTACGAACGTATTCGGTACTCGTTTCTTACTAAGTTTACTTGTAAAGAGCCGTTACTTCGATAAAAAACCAGGATACTTTGGTGTGAAACAAAAGGATATTATTCCGTTAACAAAAGGTGTAGTACATCCACCAACGAAATTTGATCGTATTAACTTTGTAAATGTCGGTCATAAATTCCTTATCTTCTCGATTGTAGTTGTAATTGCAGGTGCAATTATTTTACCAATTTTCAAAATGAATCTTGGTATTGACTTTGCGAGTGGTACACGTATCGACCTGCAATCAAAACAATCAGTTACTGTGTCTGATGTTCATAAAGATTTTAAAGAATTGAACATTGACGTGAAGGAAGAAAACATTGTACCGACTGGAGATGACAATAAGGGATTCGCAGTTCGTACATTAGGTGTTCTATCAAAAGATGAAATTGCGAAAACAAAAACATTCTTCCACGATAAATATGGTACAGATCCAAACGTAAGTACAGTTTCGCCGACAATTGGTAAAGAAATTGCAAGAAATGCATTTATCGCAGTATTAATTGCTTCTGCAGTTATCATTTTATACGTAAGTATTCGATTCCGATTTACGTACGCATTATCTGCAGTGCTTGCATTATTACATGATGCATTCGTTATGATTGTTATATTTAGTATTTTCCAATTGGAGGTAGACTTAACGTTTATCGCTGCCGTGTTAACAATCATCGGTTATTCTATTAATGACTCAATTGTTACGTTTGATAGAAACCGTGAATTATACAAACAGAAAAAACGAGTTCGCGATATAAAAGACTTAGAAGAAATCGTAAATGCAAGTATTCGCCAAACGCTTGGTCGTTCGATTAACACCGTATTAACAGTGTTATTCCCAGTAATTGCACTGCTTATCTTCGGTAGTGAGTCACTACGTAACTTCTCGTTTGCGTTACTTGTTGGACTAGTTGTAGGTACGTATTCTTCTGTTTTCGTTGCTTCTCAAATTTGGTTAATGCTTGAAAACCGTCGTTTGAAAAAGGGCAAAAACAAGAAAAAGGTTGAGAAAGTAGAATCTGAACCGCAAGTATAAAAAAGATGATGTCTCTTTATGAGGCATCTCTTTTTTCGTTTGTGGATACAATAAGATAGTTACTTTGAAATGATGAAATGGAAGAAAGTGGTGATGTTATCGCTGTTTTTGTTACAATAAAAAGATAGGTTAAGAAAAGAAGGGATTTTAATGATGGAAAAAGATGAACGTTTTAAACAGGCCGAGTTTGGTGCTATTGTCGGGATCGTTGGTAATATTATATTAGCGATTATAAAGGCGGTAATTGGTTATATTGGGAACAGTAAAGCGCTATTAGCAGATGCGGTGCATTCTGCATCAGATGTAATTGGTTCGCTAGCTGTACTGTTTGGGTTACGAGCAGCAAAGCAGCCGCCCGATGAAGATCATCCGTATGGTCATGGTAAAGCGGAATCGATTTCAGCGATTATTGTTGCAGTATTATTATTTATTGTGGGAATCGAGATAGCGATTTCGTCCATAAAAGCTTTTTCACAGGAACTAGAACCGCCGAAAGGGATTACAATTTTTGCTGTCGTTCTTTCAATTATCGTGAAAGAAGGAATGTTTCAATATAAATTCCGATTAGGGAAAAGGGTAAATAGTGATGCAATTATTGCAAATGCATATGAGCACCGTTCAGATGTGTTTTCTTCAATTGCAGCTTTAATCGGTATTTGTGCAGCGATTATTGGTGGTAAGTTCGGGTTAGATTGGCTTGTGTATGCCGATCCAATTGCAGGATTATTTGTTTCACTTCTCGTTGCAAAAATGGCATGGAGTATTGGGGCAGAAGCAATTCATGCAACGCTTGATCATGTTCTTCATGAGGAAGATGTTATTCCGCTTAGAGAAGCAGTACTTCAAATAGATGGTGTAAAAAAAATTGGTTCTTTATACGCAAGGGAACATGGTCATTATGTTATTGTTGATATTAAAGTTTCTGTAGATCCATACATTACTGTAGAAGAAGGGCATCGCATTGGAAAGCATGTGAAAGAAACGCTTATGAAACAAGATAACGTACAAAATGTGTTTGTACATATAAATCCGTATTCTCCAAATTAAACATTATTAACATTTTAGTATATAGATATTGCATCGTAGTTTGCATGATATTGTCACCCCTTAATCTGTCTTGTATAATGAACAGGTTAAGGGGTGATTTCGTGTTACAACCGAAGACGCGTTGGAAAGAAAAAGAATATAATGGCGAGCGAGTGAGTGAATTAGCAAGTAAATTACAATTATCACCACTTGTCGTTTCGTTATTCCTCGGTAGAGGATTAGATACAGAAGATAAGATTTTAGATTTTTTAAATACAGAAAATCAAGAATTTCATGATCCATTTTTATTAGAAGGAATGGATAGAACGGTAGAACGTGTAAATAAGGCGATTCAAAATGGAGAGCAAATATTAATATTTGGTGACTACGATGCGGACGGAGTAAGTAGTACGACTGTGTTATATCTTGCCTTGCAAGAATTAGGTGCAGACGTAGAATTTTATATCCCAAACCGTTTTACAGAAGGTTATGGACCAAACGAAGAAGCATTTCGTTGGGCGCATAGCGCAGGATTCTCATTAATTATTACTGTCGATACTGGTATCGCAGCTGTACATGAAGCGAAAGTGGCGAAGGAACTTGGGATAGATCTAATTATTACAGATCACCATGAGCCACCACCAGAATTGCCAGAAGCACTTACGATTATTCACCCGAAATTAGATGGCGGTGTGTATCCGTTTCACTATTTAGCGGGCGTTGGTGTTGCGTTTAAAGTTGCACATGCACTACTAGGCCGTGTACCAGAACATTTATTAGAAATTGCAGTAATTGGTACGGTAGCCGATTTAGTATCACTTCACGGTGAGAATAGATTGCTAGTGAAGCGCGGTTTAAAACATATGCGCATGACGAAAAATATTGGACTAAAGGCGCTATTTAAAGTTGCTAACGTTTCGCAAAGTGAAATTACAGAAGAGAGTATTGGCTTCTCAATCGCACCTCGTATTAATGCAGTTGGACGTTTAGAAGATGCTACGCCGGCTGTACATCTTTTATTATCAGAGGATCCCGAAGAAGCGAAAGAGCTGGCTGAAGAAATTGATGAGCTGAACAAACTGCGAAAAGATATTGTAAAACAAATTACAGAAGAAGCTATCGCTGAAGTGGAAACGAATTTCCCTCCTGAAGATAATAAAGTATTAGTGCTTGCAAAAGAAGGATGGAATCCAGGTGTAATTGGAATTGTCGCTTCTAAATTAGTTGAACGTTTTTATCGTCCAACGATTGTATTATGCATTGATCCTGTAAAAGAAACTGCAAAAGGTTCAGCGCGTAGTATTGCAGGATTTGATTTGTTTGCAAACTTGTCAGATTGTAGAGAGTTATTGCCACACTTCGGAGGACATCCGATGGCAGCGGGAATGACGCTACATATGAATGATGTAGATGAATTACGCCGCCGTTTAAATGAACAGGCAGATACAATTTTAACGGAAGAAGATTTTATTCCAATTACAGCTGTCGATGCTTTTTGCAAAGTGGAGGACGTAACACTTGCAGCAATTGAAGATATGCAAAAGTTAGCACCATTTGGTGTTGGAAATCCAAAGCCACGTATTGCAGTGAAAGATGCGGAGTTAGAAAGTATTCGTGCAATCGGATCAGACGGTTCTCATTTAAAGATGTCTCTTCGTGATGGACAAGCAACATTGGATACAATTGGATTCGGTTTTGGTGCGTATGCGAAAGAAATTTCTCCAGTTGCAAAAGTATCTGTAATAGGAGAAGCGTCTATCAATGAATGGAATAATTTTAAGAAGCCGCAATTAATGGTGCAAGATATTGCTGTAGAGGCATGGCAATTATTTGATTGGCGTAGTATGCGTAACGTAGAAGCAAATTTAGCAGAACTTCCGAAAGAAAAAATCACGATGTTGTATTTTTCTAAAGAGGTATTGAATAAATTTTCTTTAGAAGACTATAAAGAGCATATGATGCATGCATCAGAAGTAACCGAGTTAGATGAGCAATACATCGTGTTACTTGATTTACCAAAAGGAACAGATGAATTACGAGATCTATTTAAAGTTGGGTTCCCGTCGCGAATTTATACGCTATTTTATCAAGAGAATAATCATTTATTTAGCACTGTTCCAACGAGGGATCACTTTAAATGGTACTATTCATTCTTGAGCCAAAAATCACCATTTTCTTTAAGGCAATATGGAGAACAACTATGTCAACATAAAGGTTGGTCAAAAGATACAGTAAATTTCATGACACAGGTGTTTTTTGAGTTAGAATTTGTTACAATAAAAGATGGCGTCATTTTTATGGCAGACAAAAAACAAAAGCGTGATTTAATTGAATCGAACACATATCGTGAGAAAATGAACCACTTACAATTAGAAAAAGAATTGGTTTATAGCACATATCAGCAACTATATACATGGTTTGAAACGATTCGTAATCATAAAGAAGTAGAACAGTTAGGGTAAAGGATTTGTATTTACAAACCTTTTAGATCTGAGGAGGATTCAGAAATATGGATTTCAAGCAACATATCGCAATTGTACCGGACTATCCAAAAGAAGGTATTGTGTTTAAAGACATTACACCGTTAATGAACGACGGTAAAGCATACAAAGCAGCAACAGATGCAATCGTTGAGTATGCAAAAGAGAGAGACATCGACCTTGTAGTAGGTCCAGAAGCTCGTGGCTTTATTATTGGTTGCCCAGTTTCTTACGCATTAGAAGTAGGATTTGCGCCAGTTCGTAAATTAGGAAAATTACCACGTGAAGTAATTACAGTTGACTACGGTAAAGAATATGGTAAAGATGTTTTAACAATCCATAAAGATGCAATTAAGCCAGGCCAACGCGTATTAATTACAGATGATCTATTAGCTACAGGTGGAACAATCGAAGCGACAATTAAGCTAGTTGAAGAGCTAGGCGGAGTTGTAGCAGGAATTGCATTCTTAGTAGAACTTACTTACTTAGATGGTCGTAAAATGTTAGATGGTTACGATGTATTAGTATTAGAAAAATACTAATCGCTATATAGGTAAAACTACGGTGATAAGAAGTACCCGTGAATCTCTTGGAGAGGAGCGGGTACTTTTGTATAATTGAACAAAAAATTATGGTGAAATGTCAGTAAAATCTTTTCCTTTTCACAATTCACAATCATTGGGTTATAATGATAGAATATAATTTATTCTATTTAATAAAGATAAAGTCAATTTTCAATAAAAGGTGATTCGATGGCAAATGAGCAGGTACTAACAGCTGAACAGGTACTCGAGAAAGCAAGTCAATATTTAGTGGATGAAGATATTGAGCTAGTAGCACGTGCCTATGAATATGCACGCGATGCGCATAGCGAACAATACAGAAAATCGGGTGAACCATACATTATTCATCCAATTCAAGTTGCAGGTATTTTAGTTGATTTACACATGGATCCAGCTACAGTATCAGCAGGTTTCTTACATGATGTAGTAGAAGATACAGAGATTACATTAGAAGATATTGAACGGGAATTTAATAAAGAAATTGCTATGCTTGTTGATGGTGTGACAAAGCTTGGAAAGATTAAATATAAATCTCATGAGCAACAACAAGCAGAAAACCATCGCAAAATGTTTATTGCAATGGCTCAAGATATTCGAGTTATTTTAATTAAACTAGCTGATCGTCTTCATAACATGCGTACATTGAAACATTTGCCTCAAGAGAAGCAGCGTCGCATTGCGAATGAAACGTTAGAAATCTTTGCGCCTTTAGCACATAGACTCGGAATTAGTACTATTAAATGGGAGCTAGAGGATACGTCACTTCGCTACTTAAATCCACAGCAATATTATCGTATTGTAAATTTAATGAAGCGTAAACGTGCAGAACGTGAAGAGTATTTAGACGAAGTAATGACTGGTATTCGTGAGAAATTAGACGAAGTTGCAATTCAACCTGAAATTTCTGGAAGACCAAAACATATTTACAGTATTTATCGTAAAATGGCACTGCAAAATAAACAGTTCAATGAAATTTACGATTTATTAGCTGTACGTGTCGTTGTAAATAGTATTAAAGATTGTTATGCAGTACTTGGAATTATTCATACGTGCTGGAAGCCGATGCCAGGTCGTTTTAAAGATTATATTGCAATGCCGAAAGCAAATCTATATCAATCTCTTCATACGACTGTAATTGGACCGAAAGGTGATCCGCTTGAAGTGCAAATTCGTACGAAAGAAATGCATGAGATTGCAGAATTCGGGATCGCGGCACACTGGGCGTATAAAGAAGGAAAAACAGCAGAAACAACAGGTACATTAGAGAAGAAACTTACATGGTTCCGTCAAATATTAGAATGGCAAAATGAAGCTTCTAATGCAGAAGAGTTTATGGAGTCGTTAAAAATTGATTTATTCTCTGACATGGTATTCGTCTTTACACCGAAAGGCGATGTAATGGAATTACCACTTGGATCTGTTCCAATTGACTTTGCATATCGTGTGCATTCAGAGATTGGGAATAAAACAATTGGTGCAAAAGTAAACGGGAAAATGGTGACACTTGACTATAAATTAAAAACAGGTGACATCATTGAGATTTTAACATCGAAACATTCGTATGGACCAAGTCAAGATTGGGTGAAACTTGCTCAAACATCTCATGCAAAAAACAAAATACGTCAGTTCTTTAAGAAACAACGTAGAGATGAAAATATTGAAAAAGGCCGTGAACTTGTTGAGAAAGAAGTGCGTAGCCTAGAGTATGAGATGAAAGAAGTGTTAGCGCCTGACAATTTAAAACGAGTTGCTGAAAAATTCAACTTTGCAAATGAAGAAGATATGTTTGCGGCAGTTGGATATAATGGTATCACTGCATCGCAAATTGTTACGCGACTAACGGACAAGTTCCGTAAGCAACGTGAAGAAGAAGAGATTGTTGAAGTTAAAGAAGTTCGTAAACCGATGAAAATTCGAAAATGGGATTCTGGCGTTAAAGTAAGTGGTGCAGATAATTTATTAATTCGTTTATCAAAATGCTGTAACCCAGTACCTGGTGATGATATCGTTGGGTATATTACGAAAGGCCGAGGCGTATCGATTCACCGCCGTGACTGTGTAAATGTTCATACAGAAGAAGCTATAGAACGTTTATTAGAAGTAGAGTGGGAAGGTAGCCCTGAAAAAGAAATTGAGTATAACGTTGATATTGAAATTTCAGGGTACGATCGCCGTGGTTTATTAAACGAAGTATTACAAGCTGTTACAGAGACGAAAACGTACATTTCAGCAGTTTCTGGTAGAAGTGACCGTAATAAGATGGCAACAATTAATATGTCAATCTCTATTCGTAACTTACAGCACTTGAAAAAAGTAGTAGAACGCATTAAACGTGTCCCAGAAATTTATGCAGTACGACGCATGATGCATTAATAGGGAGTGTAGAAAAGATGAGAGTTGTTTTACAACGATCAAAAGAAGCGTCTGTCACAGTAGACGGTGAGATCGTAGGACAAATTCCGTTCGGTTTAACATTACTAGTTGGCATTACGCATGAAGATACAGAAAAAGATGCAACTTACATTGCAGAAAAAATTGCGAACTTACGTATTTTTGAAGATGAGAGCGGAAAGATGAACCATTCTGTACTTGATGTAGAAGGACAAGTTCTATCCATTTCGCAATTCACATTATACGGAGATTGCCGCAAGGGAAGACGTCCAAACTTTATGGATGCAGCTAAACCTGACTATGCAGAGCGTTTATATGATTTCTTTAATGAAGAAGTACGTAAGCAAGGATTGCATGTAGAAACAGGGAAGTTCGGAGCAATGATGGATGTTTCTTTAATCAATGATGGTCCGGTTACCTTAATTGTGGAAAGTAAATAGTGTTGCAAGAAGAGAGGGGATGAGCCCCTCTCTTCTTTTATGGTTTTTAATGGTATATTTTGTTAATTATTGTTATGATAGTTAAGAAAATAAACGATATAATCGGGGGATTATGGGAGGTAAAACTTATGGAAACATTTGTACTCGTTCATGGAGCATGGGATGGCGGTTATGTTTGGAAAAAACTAGCTGAACTTTTAAGGGAAGAGGGTCATAGTGTATATACTCCTACATTAACTGGACTTGGGGAACGAACACATCTTATGCAACCTAATATAGGGTTGAAGACATTTATTCAAGACATTGTTAATACTATCAAATATCAGGGTCTAAAAGATGTAATTTTGGTAGGACATAGTTATTCTGGTATGGTAATTACAGGGGTGGCAGAAGTAATTCCCGAGTTCATTAAGGAGCTAGTATACGTGGATGCAATGCTTCCGGAAGATGGTGATTCTGTTATGGATATTTCTGGACCGGAAATGGCCGCGCATTTTATAGAAGAAGTAAAAGTATACGGGGAGGGATGGCGTGTTCTTCCTAGAAATACAATAGATGAGAGAAAATCAGCGATGCCATTGTTGGCTTTTACACAATCGGTTGAAATAAAAAACTCTAAAGCACAATGTATACCGCATATATACGTAGAAGTAAAGGATAATCCAGAACATTGGCCAATGACGTCTATCTTTTTAGAATCAGCAAAAAAAGCAAGAGATAGAAAATGGGAGGTTTTTTCTATTGAAGTTGGTGGGCATTGGGTAATGGAAACTAATCCAGAGGCATTGGTCCGTATATTGAATCAGAGTGTAGAAGTAATTTAATGTATGCTTTACTTCCTATAGAAGAAATGGCCGCGCAAGTTGTATTACATGTAATGTTAGAAATTCTCGTAATTGGGGTAGGTATTGTATCGTATCGTTATATTATTTGAAGCATCATATGCTAGCAAGTGGACTAGCTCATTGTTATAAATCCAATACTAATGTTTATTTTGAGTCAATAGCTTTTTCGTTTATGTATAACTCTCTAATCAATATGGAACAATAAAAAGTAAAACATCCATATTGAATGTGAGGGATATACGTATGCGTATGAATGAAAAAGGGCATTCTGTTACAAATGGTGCAAATCAACTGTTTAACGTAAATTTTCATGATTTTATTTCAAAAGAGCAAAACAATACTTCAATGGAGCTTGCTTCTGAGTTTGGCATTTCTCTTCAAGATGTAAAGCGTCTAAAGAAGCAGATTGAACGCTCTTAGAGCACTTGACAATCCTACTGAACAAACGTATAGTAATTTTATATTTACATATGAATATAACCTTTGATAGAGAAGAGTAAATGAGACACACATGGAAAGAGAAGAAATGTCTTAGGCTGAAAACATTTCTACATGATGACTGATTGAATGACACTCTAGAGGTTTCAACTTGAACGGCGTATACGCTTAGTAGGGATGAACGCACATTTAAGCGTTATTAAAAAAGTGGAAGCATACGTGCTTCAATTAGGGTGGCACCACGGGTATAATACTCTCGTCCCTACTGTTCAAACAGTAGAGGCGGGAGTTTTTTTATTTTTATTAAGATTAAAACAATTTGAGGAGGAACTGAATATGTCTATTCAAATCCCACGCGGAACGCAAGATATTCTTCCAGGTACTGTTGAGTTATGGCAGTATATCGAAGGGCAAGCACGCGAAATTTGCCGTCGTTACAATTACAAAGAAATTCGTACACCAATTTTTGAACACACTGAGCTATTTTTACGTGGTGTTGGTGATACGACAGATATCGTACAAAAAGAAATGTACTCATTCCAAGATCGTGGAGAGCGTAGTTTAACATTACGTCCAGAAGGTACTGCACCTGTTGTACGTTCTTACGTTGAAAATAAAATGTTCGGTGACGCAACACAACCGACGAAATTATACTATATCGGCCAAATGTTCCGTTACGAAAGACCGCAAGCAGGTCGCTATCGTCAATTCGTACAATTTGGTATTGAAGCAATCGGCAGTAACGATCCTGCAATTGATGCAGAAGTAATTGCACTTGCTGTAGAGTTTTACCGCGGCATGGGCTTAAAAAATATTAAAGTTGTATTAAACAGCTTAGGTGATGCAGCAAGCCGTCAAGCACACCGTGATGCATTAATCGCACACTTTGAGCCACGTATCGGCGAATTCTGTTCTGACTGTCAATCTCGTTTAGAAAAGAACCCTCTTCGTATTTTAGATTGTAAGAAGGACCGTAACCATGAATTAATGGGAAGAGCACCATCTATTACAGAATACTTAAACGAAGATTCAGCAGTATACTACGAAAAAGTTCAAGAACTATTAACGATGATGGATGTTCCATTTGAAAAAGATCCGAACTTAGTACGTGGTTTAGACTACTACCAACACACTGTATTTGAAATTATGAGTGAGGCAGAAGGTTTCGGTGCTATTACTACATTAAGCGGTGGTGGACGTTACAACGGACTTGTACAAGAAATCGGTGGACCAGAAATGCCAGGTATCGGTTTTGCGATGAGTATTGAACGTTTAATTATGGCACTAAAAGCTGAAAACATTGAATTGCCAATCGAACATAGCATTGATTGTTACGTTGTAGCGCTTGGTGAAAAAGCAAAAGACCATGCTGCAAAAGTTGCGTTTGATCTTCGTAAAGCTGGATTATCAGTTGAAAAAGATTATTTAGATCGCAAAATGAAGGCACAATTTAAATCAGCAGATCGTCTAAAAGCGAAATTTGTAGCTGTATTAGGGGAAGATGAGTTAGATAAAGGTATCATCAACTTAAAAGATATGGCAACAGGCGAACAAGAAGAAGTAGCATTAGATGTATTTGCTTCATACGTAGCAGAGAAATTAATATAGGGGGAACTTACAGTGGCTGAAAGAACGCATGCATGTGGAAAAGTAACAGTAGAAGCAGTTGGACAAACAGTTCAATTAAAAGGTTGGGTACAAAAACGCCGTGATTTAGGTGGATTAATCTTTATCGACTTACGTGACCGTACAGGTATCGTACAAGTTGTATTTAACCCAGAAACATCAAAAGAAGCGCTAGAAGTAGCAGAAACAATTCGTAGCGAATACGTACTACACGTAGAAGGTACAGTTGTTGAGCGTGGTGAAGGCGCAATTAATGACAATATGGCAACTGGTCGTATTGAAGTACAAGCAACGAAAGTAAATGTATTAAATGCAGCGAAAACAACGCCAATCATTATTGCTGATGATACAGATGCATCAGAAGATGTGCGTTTAAAATATCGTTATTTAGACTTACGTCGTCCTGTAATGTTCAACACATTCAAAATGCGTCATGACGTAACAAAAACAATTCGTAACTTCTTAGACACAGAAGAGTTCTTAGAAGTGGAAACACCAATTTTAACGAAGAGCACGCCAGAAGGAGCTCGTGATTATTTAGTACCAAGTCGTGTACATGATGGTGAATTCTATGCATTACCACAATCTCCACAGCTATTTAAACAGCTTCTTATGGTCGGTGGATTTGAGCGTTACTATCAAGTAGCACGCTGTTTCCGTGATGAAGATTTACGTGCGGACCGTCAACCAGAATTTACGCAAATCGATATTGAAGCTTCATTCTTAACACAAGAAGAAATTTTAGATATGATGGAGCGCATGATGACGAAAGTTATGAAGGATGCGAAAGGTGTAGAGATTAGTGCACCATTCCCTCGTATGACTTACGCTGATGCAATGGCTCGTTACGGTTCTGATAAGCCAGATACACGCTTTGAAATGGAACTAACAGACTTATCTGAGTTTGCAGCAGGTTGTGGATTTAAAGTATTTACAAGTGCTGTAGAAAGCGGCGGACAAGTAAAAGCAATTAATGCAAAAGGTGCTGCGAGCAAATACTCTCGTAAAGACATCGATGCATTAACTGAATTCGTAAAAGTATACGGTGCAAAAGGTTTAGCTTGGCTTAAAGTGGAAGAAGACGGCTTAAAAGGACCGATCGCGAAATTCTTCGGTGAAGAAGATGCAAACGTGTTAATGAATACATTAGAAGCTACTGCTGGTGACTTATTACTATTCGTAGCAGATAAGAAGAGCGTTGTTGCAGATAGCTTAGGTGCACTTCGTTTACGTCTAGGTAAAGAGCTTGAGTTAATTGACGAAAGTAAATTTAACTTCCTATGGGTAACGGATTGGCCGCTTCTTGAGTACGATGAAGATGCAAATCGTTACTTCGCAGCTCACCACCCATTCACAATGCCATTCCGTGAAGATGTTGAGCTATTAGAAACAGCACCAGAAAAAGCACGTGCGCAAGCATATGACCTTGTATTAAACGGTTATGAGCTTGGTGGTGGATCACTTCGTATTTACGAGCGTGACGTACAAGAAAAAATGTTCAAAGCACTTGGATTCTCACAAGAAGAAGCGCAAGAGCAATTCGGATTCTTATTAGAAGCATTCGAATACGGTACTCCACCACACGGTGGTATTGCATTAGGTTTAGACCGTCTTGTTATGTTACTTGCAGGTCGTACGAACCTTCGTGATACAATTGCATTCCCGAAAACAGCAAGCGCAAGCTGCTTATTAACAGAAGCTCCAAGCCCAGTTGCAGAAGCACAGCTTGAAGAGTTAAACTTAAAATTAAGCTTAAAAGAAGAGAAGTAAGAATAGGGTCTAGATGGTTATACTAATACCATCTAGGCTTTTTTTGAGAGGTTGTTTAAAAAGTCCGGTTCAGATAACTGTCGCATCTCGTCGTTACGTATGCTAGTCTGGTGCTCGAGTAGTAAAGCTACACTGCGCTCCTCCTAGCATACGTGCCTCGATCTGCTCGGTTATCTGAATCCTCCTTTTTAAACGTGTATTGGAAGGTTGTTTAAAAAATCCGGTTCAGATAACTGTCGCATCTCATCGTTGCTTTGCCAGTCCGGTGCTCGAGTAGTAAAGCTACACTGCGCTCCTCCTGGCTTCAGCGCCTCGATCTGCTCGGTTCTCTAAATCCTCCTTTTTAAACGTGTATTTAGGAAGAAATAAAATCCCGGTTTACACTATGTTTTTATTTTTGAAATATGTATTTTTAGGAATTCTATAACTTTTTCTATACAAATAGTCGGAAAAACGCTAGAATACATGGTAGACCATTTTTGTAATAGGAGTGTAGAGCTGAATGTTACATCAATTTTCACGTAATGAATTAGCCTTCGGTAAAGAAGGACTTGAAATATTAAAAAATAGTACAGTCGGTATTTTAGGAATTGGCGGCGTAGGTTCTTTTGCAGCTGAAGCGTTAGCACGTTCTGGAGTTGGGCGTCTCGTATTAGTAGATAAAGATGTTGTAGATATTACAAACGTAAACCGTCAAATTCACGCTTTAGTATCTACTGTAGGACGTTCAAAAGTAGAATTAATGAAAGAGCGTATTGCAGACATTAACCCAGAGTGTGAAGTAATTGGACTAGAAATGTTTTACACAGATGAAACATATGAAGAGTTCTTTAAGTACGGTTTAGACTTTGTAGTGGATGCATCTGATACGATTACGTTCAAAATTCATTTAATTAAACAATGTTTACGTCGTAAAATTAAAATTATCTCAAGTATGGGTGCAGCAAATAAAATGGACCCAACTCGTTTCCGTATTGCGGACATCTCTAAAACACATACAGATCCAATTGCGAAAGTCATTCGTACGAAGCTTCGTAAAGAGGGCATTAAAAAAGGTGTAAAAGTTGTCTTCTCTGACGAAAACCCAATCGTAATTCGTGAAGAAGTACGTAAAGAAATTGTACCAGACGAAAATGCAAAAATTCGTAAAGCGAAATTACCACCTTCATCAAATGCATTCGTACCATCTGTGGCAGGCTTAATTATGGCAAGTCACGTTGTACGTGAACGCATTAAAAATGTAGAAGTGAAGCGTGTAGGGCAAGAATAAAAAGAAAGCATATATCCATTTCGGATATATGCTTTTCTATTATATTTTAAAGAACTGCTGATATTTGCAATACTAATACTTCAAGTGTAAGTAATCCTAATAAAAAATAATCATATTTGTTCGATTTATAAGCTGACGTCTTTTTTAAACTATGAATGGTAAAAAGACCTAATATTAGGACGAGAATGCCAAGCGTTATTTTGAAGACTATTAATGAAATAGCAATCATCTCCCTTCGATCGTATATATTCATATTAACATTTAAGTAAAATATATCCAATTAATCTTAGGTATTTATTTTTATAAAAAATCGACTTATTTTGTCAACATTTGTCGGTAAATCGATATTCCTTGTCGAATAGTCGATATAATTAAAAAATCGTTGATATATTGTAAGTTACGATAGATATATTCGAAAAATCGTCGATATAATTTCATTTACCAATATGCTATCCACCGAAGAGACAAAAAAAGGATGTCACTTAGCCGGAAAATTGGGCTAGGTGACATCCTTTTTTAATTCTCTGCAGAATAAATAATATCTAAATTTCCATTTTGATCTGTCTTGAAAATGGGAGCGATCTGCTCTTCTTGTTCTTCAACTGAAACGAGTTTTCGAGCACGATCCATAATTCTAACGAGCATTGCGTAATCTTCTTCGATTGCTTGTTGTTTTTTTGTGAGTGCGGCTAATTTAGTTTCAAGCTCATCATTCGTTTTTTGCAAGGAAGTGAGCTGAGTTTGTAATACTTCATTTTCAGTTTGTAACTTTGCGAGTGAAGGATTATTGTGCTCTAAGTTTTGCAAAAACGAGATGACATTTTGCATTGTAAGTTCTTGTTTACTTGGTACAATATCTTCTGAAAACTCAGCATCGATTACGAGTTGTTTCGTTTTTGTGAACTGATCTTTTTCTATTTTAGCTTCAGAACGCTTTAATTCTTTACGTTGTTTTTTCGCAAGCTGCACCGCATCTTCATAATTTGGCCTTACTTCAGCATTCCATCTAAAGCCGCAAGCTGCGGAAGTCCGATTTAAAGCATCGCCGACTTCATCGAATGCTTTTATTTGTGTACTGCCGCTGCGAATATGTCGTAAAACAGTTTCTGCTAAAAGGAGATCGTCTTCTTTTGTCCATGCATCTTGACGTGTTTTCATAAGCGAAGCCTCCATAATGGTGACGTTTTCGCTTATGTTACCCTTTATTTTTCGTTTTATTCGAACTTTGTAATCTTTCATATACAGTAGAAAGTGCTTGCTCAAATTTCCCTGTCGTTTTCGGTTTATAATATTGTTTGTTTTTTATTTTATCAGGTAAGTATTGTTGCTGTACCCAACCATTTGGATGGTCGTGTGGATATAAGTATCCAATGCCTCTTCCAAGTGCCTCTGCGCCTTTGTAATGACTATCTTTTAAATGACTTGGAATATCGCCTGTTTGACCGTTCCGTAAATCGTGTAAGGCAGCGTCAAGTGCTTTATAAGCTGAGTTTGATTTTGGTGATAGGCAAAGCTCAATAACGGCATTTGCAAGTGGTATGCGTGCTTCTGGGAATCCAACTCGTTCCGCTGATTCTATAGCTGCTAGCGTACGCGGTCCAGCTTGCGGGCTAGCAAGTCCAATATCCTCATATGCCATAATAAGAAGACGTCTGCCGATGCTTTGCAAGTCGCCAGCTTCAATAAGACGTGCTAAATAATGAAGTGCTGCATTTACATCGCTTCCGCGCACCGATTTTTGAAATGCCGATAATACGTCATAATGAGCATCTCCGCCTTTGTCATGAACGAAGCTCTTTTTTTGTAAGCATTCTTCGGCGATTTCTAGCGTAATTTCCGCAGCTTTGTCATCAGTTGTAAAGCTAGATAAAACAGCTAGTTCCAGTGCATTATAAGCGGAACGCATATCTCCGCCTGATGCATTTGCAAAGTGATGTAATGCCTCAGGTGTAACAGTTACATCATATTCTCCAAGACCTTTTTCTTTATCTTCAAGTGCTCGTTTTAATCCAATTAAAAGATCATCTTCTGTTAATGCGTGTAATTCAAAGATTTGACAACGACTTCGAATAGCAGAATTAATAGCATGGAACGGATTACTCGTCGTTGCACCAATTAAAGTAAGGAGTCCACTTTCTAAATGGGGTAATAAAAAATCCTGTTTTGCTTTATCTAGACGGTGTACTTCATCTAAAATTAAAACGAGGTGTCGATGCATCTTTGCCTCTTGTACGACAACTTCCATATCTTTTTTATTATGAGTAACAGCGTTTAATAGGCGAAAAGGGGTTCCGGTACTTCCGGCAATTGCGCTCGCGATGGATGTTTTTCCAGTGCCTGGAGGGCCATATAAAATCATAGATTGAAAATGATTTGCTTGGACCATTCGCCATAAAATTTTTCCTTCACCAACTAAATGTTGTTGTCCGATAATTTCTTGAATATTTGTAGGGCGCATTCGATGTGCGAGTGGTTGTTTCATTTTTACCGTCTCCCTTAATGTATAATCTCTTTCTATCGTATCATTTTTTTTAGTGGAATTTGAAATAGGATGCTGTTTTGTGGGAAAAATGAATATGAATATTTTCATTTTTCTTTCAATTGTAATAATTTCCGAGTTTTTCAATGTGATTTTATGTTATCATTTTGATACACAAGTTGAAATTTCTTATAATACTATATTATGCTATAATTTCATAGGATTTTAAATTGTGTTCTTTTATAAATAAGATATAACCAATAGAAGTGAAAATTTGAAAAGAGGTGCAAAATAGATGAAGATTTCAACGAAAGGCCGCTACGGCTTAACAATTATGATCGATCTTGCAAAAAAGTTTGGTGAAGGTCCGATTTCATTAAAATCAATTGCGCAGGCACATGACTTATCTGAGCATTACTTAGAGCAATTAATTTCACCACTTCGTAACGCGCGTCTAGTAAAGAGTACGCGCGGGGCATATGGCGGATATGTATTATCAGATCAGCCGGCTAATATTACAGCTGGGGATGTAATCCGTGTATTAGAGGGTCCGATTAGTGTTGTAGAAATGATAGAAGAAGAAGAACCAGCACAACGCCAATTATGGATGCGTGTTCGTGATGCGGTGCAAGAAGTGTTAGATAGTACAACATTAGAAGATTTAGTACGTTATGAGGAAGAAAATCACGGGGGCTATATGTTTTACATTTAATTCCTTGTGAAACGATTTGGAAAGAAGGAGATTTAATGGAACGCATTTACTTAGATCATGCTGCGACATCTCCGACTCACCCGGAAGTGGTCGAAAAGATGATTCCATATATGACAGAAACATTCGGAAACCCGTCTAGTATTCACTTTTATGGACGCCAAACGCGCCATGCAGTAGATGAGGCGAGACGCGCATGTGCACGTAGCATTCATGCGAATCCGAATGAAATCATATTTACGAGCGGTGGTACGGAAGCTGATAATTTAGCGCTTATCGGTGTAGCGCGTGCGAACCGTCATAAAGGTAACCATATTATAACGACGCAAATTGAACATCATGCAATTTTGCATACGTGTGAATTGTTAGAGCGTGAAGGATTTGAAGTGACATATTTACCTGTTGATGAAACAGGACGCGTTCAAGTTTCTGACATACAAAAGGCATTAACAGAAGAGACAATTCTTGTATCTATTATGTTTGGGAATAATGAAGTTGGGACGATGCAACCAATTGCGGAAATAGGTAAGCTGCTAAAAGAGCATCAAGCTTATTTCCATACAGATGCGGTACAAGCTTACGGTTTAGTAGAAATTGATGTGAAAGAGTTTTGTATTGATTTATTATCAATTTCGGCTCATAAAATTAACGGGCCAAAAGGTGTCGGGTTCTTATACGCTGGTGCAAATGTGAAATTTGAACCGTTATTAATAGGTGGGGAGCAAGAAAGAAAACGCCGTGCTGGTACGGAAAATGTGCCGAGCATCGTTGGGTTGCAACATGCAATTTTGCTAGCTGAAAAAACTCGTGAGCAAAAAAATGCCCAATATGAAGAGTTTAAAGATATAATGGTATCTGTCTTCAAAAATGAAGACATTACTTTCGAGGTAAACGGAAACTTAGAATATCGATTACCACATGTGCTTAATATTAGTTTTACAGGAATGAACATTGAACCGTTTCTTGTGAACTTAGACTTAGCTGGCATTGCAGTATCAAGTGGTTCGGCTTGTACAGCTGGTTCGATTGATCCATCACATGTATTAGTGGCGATGTTCGGAAAAGACTCCGATCAAATACGTTCATCCGTACGTTTTAGTTTCGGACTTGGAAATACGAAAGAGCAAGTTGAGAAAGCGGCGTACGAAACAGTGAAAATCGTGAAGCGATTAACACAAAATTAGCATGGGAGGTGACATGATGAACAAACTACCTCACGAAACACGCGTTGTCATCGGGATGTCCGGTGGCGTCGATTCATCTGTAGCGGCTCTTTTATTAAAAGAGCAAGGTTATGATGTAATCGGAATTTTTATGAAAAACTGGGATGATACAGATGAGAATGGTGTCTGCACAGCAACAGAAGATTACAATGATGTAATTGAAGTGTGTAACCAAATTGGTATTCCGTATTATGCAGTAAACTTTGAAAAACAATACTGGGATAAAGTATTTACGTACTTCTTAGATGAATACCGAGCTGGTCGTACACCAAACCCAGATGTAATGTGTAATAAAGAAATTAAATTTAAAGCATTTTTAGAGCATGCCATTGCGCTCGGTGCTGATTATGTAGCGACAGGTCATTATGCACGCGTTGCTTATATGGACGGCGAATATAAAATGCTTCGCGGCGTTGATGACAATAAAGACCAAACGTATTTCTTAAATCAATTAAGCCAAGAGCAATTATCAAAAACAATGTTCCCGCTTGGTGAACTGAAGAAACCACAAATTCGTGAAATGGCGAAAGAAGCTGGTTTAGCGACAGCGGCGAAGAAAGATAGTACTGGTATTTGCTTCATTGGTGAGCGTAACTTTAAAGATTTCTTAAGTAACTATTTACCAGCACAACCAGGTGTGATGCAAACGTTATCTGGCGAAGTGAAAGGAAAGCATGACGGTTTAATGTACTACACAATTGGACAACGTCATGGCCTTGGTATTGGTGGTAACGGTGATCCGTGGTTTGCTGTTGGGAAAAACTTGAAAGAAAACATTTTATATGTTGATCAAGGATTCCATAACGAACTTCTATATGGCGACGAAGTTATTGCTACAAATGTTGGCTGGGTAAGTAATAAAGCGAAAGAGAAAGAATTTAAGTGCACAGCGAAATTCCGTTATCGTCAAGAAGACAATAAAGTAACGGTTCAAATCGTTGATGAAAATACAGTTCGTATTCTTTGTGACGAGCCAATTCGTGCAATTACACCAGGACAAGCAGTTGTTTTCTATGATGGAGATGAGTGTTTAGGCGGTGCTACAATTGATGAAGTGTACCGTAGCGGTAAGAAATTGGATTATTTAGGATAAAAGAGAAGCCTCTACCGATTCGCGGTTAGAGGTTTCTTTTACATAAGGCGAATTTTCGTTCGCTTGGAAAATACATTCTTTGTTATAATTTGTTGTAGAGGTGAAGGACATGTCAAACAAACTTGAAACAGGTATTCAATATATGCAAGAAGGAAACTGGGAAGAAGCTGCTAAAAATTTCACAGAAGCAATCGAAGAAAATCCGAAAGATGCGCTTGGATATATTAATTTTGCAAACTTATTAGATGTACTAGGTGACAGTGAGAGAGCAATTTTATTTTATAAACGTGCATTGGAGTTAGATGATAAATCAGCGGCTGCGTATTATGGATTAGGAAATGTATATTACGGTCAAGAGCAATTTGCAGAGGCGAAAGCTGTATTTGAACAAGCGATGCAAGCTGGATTACAATCAGCTGATGTAACGTTTATGTTAGGTATTACATATGTGCAACTTGGAAATGATCGTCTTGCACTGCCGTTTTTACAAAGAGCAACAGAATTAGATGAAAACGATGTAGAAGCTTTGTTCCAGTGCGGACTTTGCTTTGCACGACTAGAACATATTCAAGAGGCGAAACCTTATTTTGAAAAGGTATTAGAAATGGATGAAGAGCATGCAGATGCGTATTATAATTTAGGTGTTGCCTACGTATTTGAGGAAAAAAATGAGAAGGCTCTCGCTTTATTTAAGAAAGCAACTGAAATTCAGCCAGATCACTTTTTAGCGGGTAATGGTGTTCGTTTATTAGAGCAAGAAGCTGAATAAGATGAAAATATAGTTAATGAGTAGTTATCCCTCATCTAAATAGGTGGGGGATGTACTGCTCATTAAAGTGAAACGAAACCGGAAAGGAGAGGAAAGATGGGAAATCAACATGCAATGGATTTGTTTGAGGAAGAGAAAAAGTTTATAAAAGCGCAAGTTCTTCATACCATTTTCCACAACGAAGAAAACCTCTATTCCGTTGTCAGTATGAAAGTCATTGAAACGAATGAAACGTACGACGAAAAGAAAGTAATGATAAACGGTCATTTTCCTCGCATGCATGAAGATGAAGTGTTTACGTTGACAGGTCATTTTAAAGACCATCCGAAGTATGGAAAACAATATATGGTCGAAACGTTTAAGAAAGAATTGCCGCAAACAAAAGCCGGTATGGTGCAATATTTAGCGAGTGATTTATTTAAAGGGATAGGAAAGCGTACAGCTGAAAAAATTGTAGATCATCTCGGAGAACATGCTATTTCTAAAATTATGGATGACCCTGAGGCATTAAATGGTGTTGTTAATAAACAAAAGGCTCAGGAGATATATGAGACAATTGTTGAACATCAAGGATTAGAGAAAGTAATGAGCTTTTTAAATGGCTACGGTTTTGGAACGAAGCTTTCTATTAAGATTTATCAGCAATATAAAGAGATGACATTAGAAGTAATTCGTAATAACCCGTACCAACTTATTGAAGAAGTGGACGGAATTGGTTTTGGAAGAGCGGATGATATAGGGCGTGCGTTAGGGATATCGGGTAATCACGACGACCGTGTACGCGCAGGATGTTTTTACACGTTAGAGAATGTATCATTACAACTTGGTCACGTTTATATGAGAAAAGATCAACTTATAAGAGAAACGATGTCACTTTTAAATAATCAAGAAGGAAGAGTGACGGAGGAAGACATTATAAGCTGTATTGAAATGATGCAAAGTGAAGGGAAAGTCATCATCGAAGAAGAGCGAGTGTATTTGGCATCGTTATTCTACTCTGAAAAAGGTGTTGTAAAGTCCATTCGCAGGCTTATGAATCAAGAAGAAACACCTTCATTTCCAGAGGCAGAAGTGTTAAAAACATTAGGTGAAATTGAAGAACAACTGAACGTACAATATGCACCGTTTCAGCAAGAAGCAATTCAAACGGCACTTCATAAACCGATGATGTTATTGACAGGTGGACCAGGAACAGGGAAAACAACAGTTATTAAAGGAATTGTTGAAATGTATGCGTCACTTCACGGGCTATCGTTAAATCCGAATGAATATAGTGATGATAATCCATTTCCGATATTATTAACGGCTCCAACAGGAAGGGCAGCGAAGCGAATGAGTGAATCAACAGGGCTTCCAGCTTGTACAATTCACCGTTTACTTGGATGGACGCCAGAAGGTTCTTTCCAGCGTAATGAAACAGATCCGGTACAAGGGAAATTACTCATTATTGATGAATTTTCAATGGTTGATATTTGGCTTGCAAATCAGCTGTTTAAGTCATTGCCGACTAACATTCAAGTTATCGTTGTAGGCGATGAAGATCAATTACCATCTGTAGGACCTGGACAAGTATTAAAAGATTTATTGAATGCAGGTGCAGTTCCAACAGTAAAGCTTACTGAGATTTATCGTCAAGCGGAAGGTTCATCAGTAATTCAACTTGCCCATGCGATAAAAAATGGAACGCTCCCACCAGATTTAGCGCAAAACCAAAAAGATCGTTCATTTATCGGTTGTACAGGAGCTCAAATTGTTGAGGTTGTTAAGAAGGTTTGTGAGAATGCGAAGACAAAAGGGTTTAGCGCAAGAGATGTACAAGTATTGGCCCCGATGTATCGTGGACCGGCGGGTATTAATGTACTAAACGAAGCGTTGCAAGAAGTGTTTAATCCGAAAAGGGAAAAGAGTAAAGAAATTGCTTACGGTGATGTTGTATACCGAAGAGGCGATAAAGTCTTGCAACTCGTTAATCAGCCGGAGAGTCAAGTTTTTAATGGTGATATCGGAGAAATTGTTTCGGTGTTTTATGCGAAAGAAAACGTTGAGCAACAAGATATGATTATCGTTTCATTTGATGGAATTGAGGTAACATATACAAAACCAGATTTAAATCAAATTACACATGCGTATTGTTGTTCCATTCATAAATCGCAAGGTAGTGAGTTTCCGATTGTAATTATGCCGATAGTAAAAAGTTATAATCGTATGTTACGTCGTAATTTAATTTATACTGGTATTACAAGAAGTAAGAAGTTCCTTATTATTTGCGGGGAGGAAGCTGCTTTTCAGTCTGGTGTAAATCGCCTTGATGATGCAATGCGTCAAACGACTTTAGCTAGCCGATTGCAAGAATCACAAGGAGAAGTACAGATGGTAACGGTTAATGGCGAAGAAATGGACGTGGAAAACATTTCACCGTATGATTTCATGTAAAAAGGTAAAATTATATAGTGAAACTTTCAAACGTATAACGTTGAAAGGCTCCAGCAATGTATAAATGAATGCAGTTTGGAAATAATGGCGAATAGAATCCGGGAGACTGTAAGGAGATGAACGCCATATGTTTATTTGTCCAAATTGCAAAGGAAAAGACATTGGGAAAATAGGTGTCAACCAATTTTATTGCTGGAATTGTTATATCGAATTATCGGTTTCAAAGGGGAAAATCCATACGCATCAAGTAGAAGAAGATGGTTCGTTAAGTTCTCTTGATGATTTATTTGATGAGAATGAAAGAACGATCGGATAACGAAAAGGGGGATTTACTTTGAATCTACGCAATTCATTAATCGCATTAGGTGTTGGAGCGGCAGCATATCAATATGCTCGCAAACAAGATGTATTTTCAAAACGTAATATGAAAAAAGCACGTAAGATGATTAAATCTTATTTATAAGCGTAAAAAACTCCCTTCATGATAAGGGAGTTTTTTTATGCACTTGTATGCAAATATAAAAGTCCAATTTCAGAGAAGAGATAAGATAGGCCGTAACATCCAACGCCAAGCATGCCGTAATGAAATAATTGCTTCGCCCTTTCTTTTCGTGAGGAACGAACAAAGAAGCCTTTCCAAATACCAAACCCGATACAAATCCATTCAAGAATCATAAAAAGTGCAGATAATATGAGCATAAATAAAACCATTATGAGCCCTCCTGATTATATTGTTTCATGCCGCGTTCTCAGGGGTGGTTGTCCTTGTTATGTATATATATGTGCGTCTTTACAAAACAGTATGGTCTGCACAAAAAGATTTTAAAACTTTTGCACATAACCTACCCTATTTATTTTCACAATAAAGGTGGAGGAGGTTTTTCGTGTGAAGAATCTTAAAATCATTTGGATATATCGTTTAGGGTTATTGTTACTTGTTTTTCTTTGTTTGCTCGTCTTTTTAAAAATTAAGCCGCTATGGGCACCGATTATTTTTGTATGTAAAGTGGCCATTACACCGTTTCTTATTGCATGTTTCATTGCGTATTTATTGCATCCTTTAATTGAAAAAATTCATAAGGAAGGGATGCCGCGTACACTCGCTATTTTGCTTATTTACATCCTTTTCTTTGGCGGGATTGGTTATGGAATTTATAAAGGAACGCCGGTTGTGATTAAGCAATTACAAGAAATCAATGAACAATTCCCGCAGTTTACAAAAATGTATGATTCTTGGATGGATGGTGTTACAGAACAAACAGCGAATTTCCCGTCATTTATTCATGAAAAGGTGAAACAAATTTTTGTCGGAGTAGAGACGAAGATACAAGCACTTTTAAATAAAGTGATGAGCACAGCTCGTGGTGTACTAGATTCGTTACTCATTATTTTCTTAATTCCGTTCATTGTATTTTACATATTAAAAGATTACGGCGAGTTTTATCATATCTTTTGGAAACTAGTTCCGAGTAAGTGGCGTAGTACGGGGCAAATGCTGGCGAAAGAAATTGATAAGTCACTTGGAAGTTATATTCGAGGACAGTTATTCGTTTGTTTAGTATTAGGGGGAGTATCGGTTCTTTCTTTTTGGTTTATCGGTATGAAATATCCATTATTACTTGGCATCATCATCGGGATAACAGATATAATCCCATACTTTGGCCCTATTTTAGGAGCGATTCCAGCGTTGATGATTGCAGCAACGGTATCAACAAGTTTACTCATTAAAGCGGGGATTACGATTGCTATTTTGCAATTCGTAGAAAGTAACATTTTATCCCCTTACATCGTTGGTAAGTCGCTTCGCATGCATCCTGTCATTATTATGCTTGCACTACTAGTTGGGGGAGAAGTGGCAGGAATTGTAGGGTTATTAATATCAGTTCCTGTTTTAGCGGTCATTCGCACAGTGATCGTTCATGTAAGGCCCCTTTGGAAAAAAGAAGATGTGTAATAGGAAGGCCCTCTCCTTATAAAAGTAGAGGGCTATCATTATTTAGAGAGTTGCTCGTTTATTTTTTGAACGAGAGAGCTTACATCATTTGTTTGAATATGTTTTATTTTTTTCCATTCATTATCATACATAAATACAATTTGATTGCTGAAAAGCCGCTTTTGTTCTTTTAAATTTGAAATTTTTGCGAAAGCGTACTCTTCAAATAAAGGGTTCTTACTTACATCTGGTCCATAAAAGAAGAGCCGTTTGTCTGTTAAAATTAGCAATCCTGGCCTTGCGACGGAACGATAAATAAATATGTCTAGTGAACAGGCTACGTAAAACAATATTGTTTCATCAGTCGTTAACATATTTTTAGCTTTGTTCAATAAGGTTGTCATTATAATCGCTCCTTTATTATTAATAATTTAATTATAACAAAAATAAAATATTCAGAAAAGTGCGTGGGAGTAGTACAATTTATTAATACATGCATAATATATGAAAAGGCTGTTAAGAATGAATAGTAGAATAGCTATGATTAATAAGTAATTGATATAATATAAATGATTATCTAGATTGACAAACTTAAGAGAATTCTATTATATTTAGTCATATAATACATTAAATCAATGACGGAACAAGTACGTTACAGTCCATTTATAGAGAGAAGCTTCCATATGGCTGAAAGAAGCTTTAAATGAAGGGTAACAGAAAGCTAATCCTGAGAGCAGCTAATCACTGCCGTCTTGCCACGTTACGGCACCATGAGGTGATGAATTGATTCATATAGCAATCAATTCATAATTAGGGTGGTATCGCGAGTTAACTCTCGTCCCTTTTATAGGGGCGGGAGTTTTTTATATTTAAGGAGGAAAATACAATGAAACAACTAACAGGCGCACAAATTCGTCAAATGTTTTTAGACTTTTTCCAAGAAAAAGGACATGCAGTAGAACCTAGTGCATCACTAGTTCCACATGAAGATCCATCTCTTCTATGGATTAACAGTGGTGTAGCAACATTAAAAAAATATTTTGATGGACGTGTAATCCCGCAAAATCCACGTATTACAAATGCTCAAAAATCAATTCGTACAAACGATATTGAAAACGTAGGGAAAACAGCTCGTCACCATACATTCTTTGAAATGTTAGGAAACTTCTCAATCGGTGATTACTTCAAAGAAGAAGCAATTACTTGGGCTTGGGAATTTTTAACGAGCGACAAATGGATCGGATTCGATAAAGAATTACTATCAGTTACAATCCATCCAGAAGATGAAGAAGCATTCACAATTTGGAATGAGAAAATGGGCGTTCCAAAAGAGCGCATCATCCGCTTAGAAGAAAACTTCTGGGATATCGGTGAAGGACCAAGTGGACCGAATACAGAGATTTTCTATGACCGCGGAGAAGCTTACGGTAATGACTTTAGTGACCCAGAATTATATCCAGGCGGAGAAAATGAGCGTTACTTAGAAGTATGGAACCTTGTATTCTCTCAATTTAACCATAATCCAGACGGTTCATATACACCACTTCCTAAGAAAAACATCGATACAGGGATGGGTCTAGAGCGTATGACATCTATCGTTCAAGATGTGCCTACAAACTTTGACACAGACTTATTCATGCCAATGATTGGTGCAACAGAAACAATCTCTGGTGAGAAATATCGTAATGGTGACTTAGAAAAAGATATGGCGTTTAAAGTAATTGCTGACCATATCCGTACAGTAACATTCGCTGTTGGTGACGGTGCTCTTCCATCTAACGAAGGCCGTGGTTATGTATTACGTCGTTTATTACGTCGTGCGGTTCGTTATTCGAAGAAATTAAACATCAACCGTCCATTCATGTTTGAATTAGTACCGGTTGTTGGAGAAGTAATGAAAGACTTCTATCCAGAAGTACTTGAAAAGAAAGATTTCATTGCAAAAGTTGTGAAAAATGAAGAAGAGCGTTTCCACGAAACACTTCATGATGGTGAAGCAATTTTAGCTGAAGTTATCGCAAAAGCTAAAGAAGAAAAAACAACGGTTATTTCTGGAGTAGATGCGTTCCGTCTATATGACACATACGGTTTCCCAATTGAATTAACAGAAGAATATGCCGAAGAAGCTGGTATGACTGTTGATCATGAAGGTTTTGAAAATGAAATGGAAAAACAACGTGAGCGCGCACGTGCTGCTCGTCAAGATGTTGATTCTATGCAAGTTCAAGGCGGTGTCCTTGGAGAAGTGAAAGTAGCGAGCGAGTTCGTTGGTTACGGTACAGTTGCAACAGAAAGTAATGTTGTTGCACTTGTGAAAAACGGTGAATACACAGACAGCTTACAAGTTGGTGAAGAAGGACAATTAATGCTTGATGTAACACCATTCTATGCTGAGAGCGGTGGACAAATTGCAGACCGTGGTTATCTTCTTGCTGATGGCGTGAAAGTTCTTGTAAAAGACGTACAAAAAGCACCAAACGGCCAAAACTTGCACAAAGTTGTAGTTGAAGAAGGTACATTAACGAAAGATGCGGCTGTAAAAGCTATTATCGATACGAAAAACCGTAGTAGCGTTGTGAAGAACCATACAGCAACTCACTTACTACACCAAGCATTAAAAGACGTACTTGGAACACACGTTAACCAAGCAGGTTCTCTTGTAACTTCTGAACGTCTACGCTTTGACTTCTCTCACTTTGGTCAAGTACAAGCTGACGAATTAGAAAAAATTGAGCGTATCGTAAACGAGAAAATTTGGGAAAGTATTGATGTTGAGATTTCTCAAAAAGCAATTGAAGAAGCGAAAGAAATGGGCGCAATGGCATTATTCGGTGAAAAATACGGTGATGTTGTACGCGTTGTACAAGTTGGCGATTATAGCTTAGAGCTTTGTGGTGGTTGTCACGTTGATAATACAGCTTCTATCGGTATTTTCAAAATCGTTGCTGAGTCTGGTATCGGTGCAGGAACTCGTCGTATTGAAGCAGTAACTGGTAAGTCTGCTTATGAATTAATGAACGATCAAGTAGGTTTATTAAAAGAAGCAGCTGGAAAAATGAAAACAAATCCAAAAGACATTTTAACAAGAGTTGATGGTCTATTTGCTGAAGTGAAACAATTGCAAAAAGAAAATGAATCTCTTGCTGCGAAATTAAGCAATATCGAAGCTGGAAACTTAACGGATTCTGTAATGACAGTTGATGGCGTGAACGTATTAGCAGCGAAAGTAAATGTTGCAGATATGAATAACTTACGTACGATGATGGATGATCTGAAAAATAAATTAGAATCTGCGGTTGTCGTATTAGCGTCTGTAAATGATGACAAAGTAAACATCTTAGCTGGCGTAACGAAAGATTTAATTAGCCAAGGTTACCATGCTGGTAAACTTGTGAAAGAAGTAGCTTCTCGTTGTGGCGGTGGCGGTGGTGGCCGTCCTGATATGGCACAAGCGGGCGGTAAAAACCCAGCGCAAGTTGAGGAAGCTTTAGCATTTGTACAAGAGTACGTTAAATCTGTTTCAAAATAAAGAGATAGTAGTGTACAATGGTAGGGAGAGGAGAAGTTCTTCTCCCTATACTTACTATATAAGTGAGGTGCTTGAAATGGACGGTTTTGATAAAACAATGAAGTTTAGCATTCAAGATGAAAAACAGAGTGTCCATGTAAATGATGTACTTTTAACTGTGTATGATGCACTTCAAGAAAAAGGCTATAATCCGATTAACCAAATCGTCGGTTATTTATTAAGTGGAGACCCAGCATACATACCTCGCCATAAAGATGCACGTAGCATCATTCGCAAGCTTGAACGTGATGAATTAATTGAAGAGCTTGTGAAGTCTTACTTGAAACATCATCGTGAGGAGTAGTTTATGCGGATATTAGGTTTAGATGTAGGTACAAAAACAGTCGGAGTTGCAATTAGCGACGAAATGGGCTGGACAGCACAAGGGTTAGAAACAATTAAGATTAACGAAGAACGAGGTCACTTTGGTTTTGATCGTATTTCTGAGTTAGTAAAGCAGTATGATGTGGACAAGATAGTAGTAGGTTTACCTAAAAATATGAATGGTACAATTGGCCCGCGTGGTGAAGCGTGCCAACAATTTGCAGAAAACCTACGAGAGCTGTTACAATTAGACGTTGTAATGTGGGACGAGCGTTTGTCAACGATGGCAGCGGAACGTCTACTCATTTCAGCCGATGTAAGCCGTAAGAAGCGAAAGCAAGTAATTGATAAGATGGCTGCAGTCGTAATCTTACAAGGATTTTTAGATAGTAAATAAGAGGTGACCAAAATGGAAGAAAATCAAATTACAATTGTAGACGAAAAAGGTAACGAACATTTATGTGAAATTATTTTCACTTTTGACGCTGAAAAATTTGGCAAAAAATCATACGTAGTCTTCTCTCCAATCGGTGAAGTAGACGAAGATGGAGACCAAATTTACGATGCAATGGCTTATGAGCAAAATGAAGAAGAGGGCGGAACTTTACTTCCAATCGAATCTGAAGAAGAGTGGGAAATGGTACAAGAAATGTTCAACACTCTAGCTGATGAGCAAGAAGCTGAATAATAAGTACTGAAAAGGTGGACGATATATAGTCCACCTTTTTTTATATGTAAAATGAAAGATTTTTTGTCGAAACTGCGTAATCCTTTGTAGTATAATGAGACGGATTGTAGAAAAATAAAGTATCTGTCAAAATGATAGGTAAGTTTATTGTGATTTTTCATCGTTTTGTATAGAAAGATGTACATATGGCCTACAATTGAATAAGGAGGAAGAGTTTTGGTAGAGAATCAAGTGAAAAAGAAGCGTAGACGCATTTTTTTATTCTCGATAATTGCACTGCTTTTAGTTTGTGGTTCAGTCTATGCGTATATTTCATCCGCATTAGGACCGGTTGATAGCGGGAATAAAAAAGAGATTGAAGTAGAAATTCCAAAGGGATCATCTACTAGTAAAATTGGTGAGATTTTAGAAGAAAAAGGTGCTGTGAAAAACGGTACAGTTTTTAGTTTTTATACAAAGGCTAAATCTAAAAATTTACAAGCGGGTACATATTTATTAAATCCTTCAATGAGTGCAAAAGATGTTATTGAGCAAATGTCATCTGGTAATGTACATCGTCCAGCTCTTTATAAAGTGACGGTAAAAGAAGGGGCACAAGTAACTGAAATTGCAGAAACGGTTGCAAACGAATTAAAGTGGAATAAAGATGATGTTGTACGTCAATTAAACGATAAAGCATTTATTCAAAAAATGCAGCAAAAGTATCCCAAGCTGTTAACGGATAAAATCTTTGATAGCAATATTAAATATCCATTAGAAGGTTATTTATATCCTGCGACGTACTCTTTCTATAAAAAAGATACAACTTTAGAAGAAATTGTTATCCAAATGCTTGAGAAAACGAATGCAATCATTGTTCAAAACGAAGCAAAAATGAAATCGAAAAACTGGGATGTGCATCAGCTTTTAACATTGTCTTCACTTATTGAAGAAGAGGCAACAGGCTTTACAGATCGTCAAAAGATCTCTAGTGTCTTTTATAATCGTTTAGCAAAAGGTATGCCGCTTCAAACGGATCCAACGGTATTATATGCACTTGGAAAGCATAAACAACGTGTATTATACGAAGATTTAAAGATAAACTCACCGTACAATACGTACGTTGTGAAAGGATTGCCGGTGGGCCCGATTGCAAACTCTGGTAAACATTCAGTGGAAGCAGCGCTAGAGCCTGCGCAAACAGATTATTATTATTTCTTAGCTGCACCAACTGGTGAAGTGTACTATGCGAAAACATTGGAAGAGCATAATGCACTAAAGCAAAAATATATTACGAAAAAGCAGTGAAATGGGGAGGGATAGCGAAAAAGGTCGCACATCCCTCTTTTTTGTGGTAAAATATATCGGGTTAAAAACTGGCAGAAGAATCGTTTTTAATATCAAAACGGGACGTACAAGCTAAGGATAAAGCTGGCTTGTATTTTTATTGCATTCTATGTGTGAAAAGACGTCATAGAGGCACTTCTCCATGTAAATAAGGAGGACCATTATGGAGGATGCAGTTAACGAGTACCTATTATCATTTATTGATCCGAAAGATAAATTAATTCTTGAAATGGAAGACTATGCGAAAGAAAATCATGTGCCAATTATGGATCGACTTGGAATGGAATTTATGTTGCAATTTTTACGTTTAATTGGACCGAAGAGCATTTTAGAGCTAGGTACAGCAATTGGCTATTCTAGTATTCGTATGATGCAAGCTATTCCAAATTCTCGCATTGTGACAGTTGAGCGCAATCGCGATCGATATGAAAAAGCACTTGAATATATAGAACGTTCACCAGTTAAAGAACGTATTTCCGTTATTTACGGTGATGCGTTAGAAACAGGCGAGCAAGTAGAAGAACATGGAACATTTGACGTTATTTTTATTGACGCAGCAAAAGGACAATATCGTCGCTTTTTTGACTTATATGAACCGTTATTAAGTCCTGGTGGCGTAATTATTTCAGATAATGTTATGTACCATGGCCTTGTAACGACGAAAGAGAAAATTGAAAACAGACGTACACGTGGTTTAATCCGTCGTATTAAGACGTACAATGAATGGCTTATGAACCATGAAGGATATGATACAACGATTTTCCCAATTGGTGATGGAGTAGCTGTTAGTAAAAAGAAAGGGTGACCAAGGTATGAAGAAACCAGAATTGTTAGTAACACCAAAAGCAGTGGCGGATATCGAACCTCTTGCGAAAGCAGGAGCAGATGCGGTAATGATCGGTGAGCAAAAGTTTGGTTTACGTTTAGCAGGGGAATTTTCACGTGAAGATGTGAAACAAGCTGTGAAGATTGCACATGAAAATGGTGTAAAAGTATACGTAGCAATGAACGCTATGTTCCACAACGATAAAGTAGAAGAATTAACAGACTATGTTGCATTTTTAAACGAAGTACATGTAGATGCAATTGTTTTCGGAGATCCAGCAGTATTAATGGCGGTTCGCGAAGTAGCGCCAAATATGCAATTGCACTGGAATACAGAAACAACAGCAACAAACTGGTTTACTTGTAACTACTGGGGACAAAGAGGAGCAAAACGTGCTGTATTAGCTCGCGAGCTTAGCTTAGATGAAATTGTTGAATTAAAAGAAAATGCTGAAGTGGAACTTGAAGTGCAAATTCACGGTATGACTTGTATGTTCCAGTCGAAGCGTTCGTTAGTAGGAAACTACTTTGAGTATCAAGGACGTCATCTTGACATCGAAAAGAAAAAATATGAAGAGAATATGTTCTTATATGACCCAGAGCGTAACAATAAATATCCAATTTATGAAGATGAAAATGGTACTCACATTATGAGTCCAAATGATATTTGTTTCATCGATGAGTTAGAAGAGCTAATTGATGCTGAAATTGATAGCTTAAAAGTTGATGGTGTACTAAAAAGCTCTGCATACATTATTGAGGTAACGAAGAAATATCGTAAAGCAATTGATTTATGTGTAGAAGATCGTGATGCGTATTACGACGTGAAAGACGACTTATATAAAGAGATAGAAGAAATGCAACCGGTGAATCGTCCGTTAGATACAGGATTCTTCTTTAAAGAGACGGTTTACTAAACGAGGAGGGTGTAGGAAATGACTGTACAAGAAATTTCACGAGTGATCGATGGCAAACGCGTTATTGTGAAGAAACCTGAACTGTTAATCCCTGCGGGTAACTTAGAAAAATTAAAAGTAGCTATCCATTACGGGGCAGATGCTGTATATTTAGGTGGACAAGAATTTGGTCTTCGTTCGAATGCAGGTAACTTTACACTGGAAGAAATGGCAGAAGGTGTGGAATTTGCAAAGAAATATGGAGCAAAAATATATGTAACAACAAATATCTTTGCACATAATGAAAATATGGACGGGCTAGAGGAATATTTAAAAGGGATTGAAAAAGCTGGCGTAACGGGAATTATCGTTGCTGATCCGCTTATCATTGAGACTTGTAAACGTGTAGCGCCTTCTGTTGAGGTGCATTTAAGCACACAGCAATCACTATCCAACTGGAAAGCAGCACAGTATTGGAAAGAAGAAGGTTTACATCGTCTTGTATTAGCTCGTGAAGCAAGCTATGAAGAAATGAAAGAGATTAAAGAAAAAGTGGATATTGAAATTGAAGCATTCGTCCATGGTGCAATGTGTATCGCATATTCAGGAAGATGTACGCTAAGTAACCATATGACAGCGCGTGACTCTAACCGTGGTGGTTGTTGTCAATCTTGTCGCTGGGACTATGATTTAGTTCAAACAGTATCACAACATAAAGATGCAAAAGAGCTTCCTCTATTCCAAGAAGAAGATGCTCACTTTGCAATGAGTCCAAAAGACTTAAATTTAATTTTATCAATTCCGAAAATGATTGAAATTGGAATTGATAGCTTAAAAGTTGAAGGACGTATGAAATCAATCCATTACGTAGCTACTGTAGCGACAGTATATCGTAAAGTAATTGATGCATATTGTGCGGATCCTGATAACTTTGAGTTTAAACAAGAATGGTTAGATGAGCTTGATAAATGTGCAAATCGTGATACAGCTCCTGCATTCTTTGAAGGGGTTCCAGGACATCAAGAGCAAATGTTTGGAAATCATAGTAAGAAAACAACGTATGATTTCGCTGGTTTAGTGTTAGATTATAATGAAGAAACGGGCATCGTAACGATTGAGCAACGTAATCATTTCAAACCAGGACATGAAGTGGAGTTCTTTGGACCAGAAATAGAAAACTTTACGCAGACGGTGGAGAAAATTTGGGATGAGGATGGAAACGAATTAGATGCAGCGAGACATCCGTTGCAGATCGTGAAATTCAAAGTGGATCAACCAGTGTATGTGAATAATATGATGCGCAAAAGCATACTTCAATAAGAAAGAGTGATAGTCGAATGGGGACGAATAAGCCTGTTGTAATTGGAATTGCTGGTGGTTCAGGGTCAGGTAAGACAAGTGTAACGAAAGCGATTTTTGACCATTTTAAAGGTCATTCCATTTTAATCTTAGAGCAAGATTATTATTACAAAGATCAAAGCCATTTACCAATGGAAGAGCGTTTAAAAACAAATTATGATCATCCATTAGCGTTTGATAATGATTTGTTAATTGAACATTTGCAGCAGTTGCTTGCATATAAACAAGTAGAGAAACCTGTATATGACTATACATTGCATACGCGTTCAGATGAAATTATTCCAGTTGAGCCGAAAGATGTAATCATTTTAGAAGGAATTCTTATTTTAGAAGACCCACGTCTTTGTGAGTTAATGGACATTAAGTTATTCGTTGATACAGATGCTGACCTTCGTATCCTGCGCCGCATGCAACGTGATATTAAAGAACGTGGTCGTACGATGGATTCAGTTATTGATCAATATGTAAATGTTGTACGTCCAATGCACAATCAATTTATTGAGCCTTCTAAGAAATTTGCGGATATTATTATCCCTGAAGGTGGACAAAACCACGTTGCAATTGATATTATGGTTACAAAAATTGCAACAATTCTTGAACAAAAAGTAAATTTGTAATAGCATAGTAAAAGATATACGGTAGGAAGGGATTTTTTCCCTTCCTATCGAATACAATGAAACATGCAACCTCATCTATATATAGGTGAGGGCATATTTATATCAACTTTCCATACATATCTTCTTTATATAAAGAAGAATTGGGAATACGGGGTTGTATGTGACAACTCCGCTAGTACAGGCGTGCTAGAAACCTCCGCTTTACATATAAGCGGGGGAGTTTTCATATGGAACTCCTCTTTTTTTCGGGGGATTGGTATATAAAAGGAGTGGAAAATATGGCAACAGAAAAAACATACCCTATGACGCAAGAGGGTAAGCAAAAGCTAGAGAATGAACTTGAGGATTTAAAAACGGTAAAACGTAAAGAAGTTGTAGAGCGCATTAAGATTGCACGTAGCTTCGGAGATCTTTCTGAGAACTCTGAGTATGATGCAGCGAAAGATGAGCAAGCGTTCGTAGAAGGACGTATTACACAATTAGAAAACATGATTCGTAACGCAGTTATCATCACAGATAACGGTGAAGAATCTACAGTTGTTACATTAGGTAAAACAGTAACATTTAAAGAACTACCAGATGGAGATGAAGAAGCTTACACAATCGTAGGTAGCGCAGAAGCAGATCCATTTGAAGGAAGAATTTCTAACGATTCTCCAATCGCAAAAAGCTTATTAGGTAAGCAAATTGGCGAGAAGGTAGCAATCCAAACTCCAGGTGGAGAAATGCAAGTAGAGATTATCTCTGTAAAATAATTAAAAATCACTCGTGTAAAAGCGAGTGATTTTTTTATTTGTATAAAAGATGAAACACTCCGTCCAAACTATACTAGACGAGGTGTTTTTTTATGGAAATAAAACGGAGAATTACAATTGTTTTAATTTGTTTTATATGTGTCATGTTTATGTTACTTTGTCGTTTAATTCAAATACAAATTATCGATACGGAATCATTTACGGATCGTAAGATTAACTTAATTGAAAAAAGTGTTACACAACGGACGCAATCCATTACGGTAGATGATGGACGCGGCCATTTTATAGATCGTAATGGTAAGGAGATAGGTGAGAAAAAGTATCCTGTTTTAATTGTTTTTCCATTTCTACAATTAAAAAATAACATGTTGGAGAAAATTGCGCATATCATTGGTATGTCGAGACAAGAGATTGAAAGTCAAATGAAACATAAGAAAAGTGCATTTATCCTGCAAAGAGGAAATGAACCACTTCGCTTGGAACGAGAGCAGATGGAGAAGGTGAATCAATTAAATGTATTAGGCATTGTAGCAGCTGAAGTTCGTTTGCGGCAAACTAGCGTGGTGAATCATTTAATTGGTGATGTGGGTGAGAATGAACGAGAATTTCAAAAACGATACGGAGAAGTTAGAAAAATTTCAAAACAAACACCGATTGGCATTTCAGGATTGCAGCAATCATTTGATGAATTTCTTTTGACCGATGGAGAGGCAAAAGTATTGTATCAAGTGGACCGGCAAGGAGAACCGATTTTTGGAAAACAAGCGAAATATACATCGCCTGGAAATCCGTTTTATCCAGTGACGATTCAAACTACTTTACATAACGAGTTACAGAAAAAAGCAGAAGAAGTAGTTGAAGCAAGTGAAATTAAGAAGGGAGGAGTAGTGCTACTTGATGTAAAGAAAAATGAAATTTTAGCAATGGTTAGCAAACCATCTGTACAGGTGAAAGATGAGAGTTTATATAAAACTACACTTGAAAATCAAATGTTAACACCACACTTTCCCGGTTCTGTTTTTAAAACAATAATTGCGGCCGCAGCGATTGATCAAAATGAAAATGTTTTTAATCGCGTATTTAATTGTAATAAAGATTTATATGGTGAAGATCACCCACAAGTTAGGATGGGGACACTTAGTTTTAAAGAGAGCTTTGCTAGAAGCTGTAACAGGACATTTTCAGAGTTAGGAAATGAGCTAATACAAAAGGATAAGATGGTGTTAGAAACTTATGTAGAGGCTTTAGGAGGCGCTGAGAAGGTTGGATGGAGAGGTTCTGTATTTCATACAACTCATTTTGAGCAAATGCCAGAGGAGAAAAGTGTTACGATTTGGGAGAGTGAAGGAAATAAGAATAGTAAAAAAGCGGTAGCGCAAACAGCAATTGGACAGAAAGATGTACGTATGTCACCTCTAGCGATTGCAAATATGATGGCGACGATTGCTAGAGGTGGAGAAAAGATGGAAGTGAAAGCTGTTGAAAAAATAATGTACAAAAATGGAACGGATTTTTATACATTTGAAGACCATACATTAGGTGGGAAACAGCTTTCATATGAAACAGTGAAAACATTACAACAGTTATTAAGGAGCGTTGTAACAACGGAGAAAGGCACAGGAGCAGCATTCAAGTCGTTACCACTAAGTGTCGCTGGAAAATCTGGGACAGCACAAACAGGAAAAGGAACGAAAGAGAATCGTTGGTTTGCAGGTTATTTTCCATATGAAAATCCAAGATATGCTTTAGTTGTCGTGGATATAGAAACGAGTAGCAATGTAAATGCAGTTACACCTATTTTTAAAGCAATCGTAGAATCAATCTATCGATTAGAGAATGAAAAGTAATCTTGCAATTCATAGTAAAATGTTTTCATTTCATGAAAATATTATTGTAAATGTTCAACCTTTCTAGATTTAATGTTACAATAGCAAGTATGAAAAACTGCATGGAGGTTTGAAGAATGGCAGGAGGATCTAGATTCCAACAGAAACAACAAAAACGTCGTCAAAACGGTGTTTTAAATATTGCAATCGCTATTGTACTAGTAGCAGTAGCTATTGTAGCATATCAATTGTTTGTTCCTGACACGAAAGAGCAAGCGTCTTCTAGCGATAAAAAGGTAGCTCAGCAAACAACGAAAGAGAATAAGTCTGAGAAAGCTAAAGGCAAAGAAGAGACGAAGAAGAATGAACAAGAGAAAACAGAGGCTAAGAAGAAAGAAGAAGAAGAGAAGCTAAAGGCTGAAGAAGAACAGAAAAAAGCTGAAGAAGAAGCAAAAGCTAACGAGAAAGTACCAGCTGAAAAAACACAGCCAAAGGCAACTGACGCTTATACGAAACCTTCTTGGAAGCCAGTAGGCACAGAGCAAGGTGCAACACCTGCGATGACGTTTAAAAAAGGTACAGCAGATTGGAATGAGATGAATCAAGCGATTTCAGCTGCAATTGACGTTCCAGTAGAGCAATTAATTATTCATCGAATCGGAAATAACGGTAAGAATAAAGCTTACGGTAACGTACAAGATAAACAAACAGGTAAAAGATATTATGTAAATATTGATTGGGTAGACAATGAAGGCTGGAAACCAGTACTTGTTCAAACTCTAAACTAAAAAAGAGAAGCTCCTTAGGAGCTTCTCTTTTTTAGTTAGCGTAATTTCTTTAATTTAAAATGAACAACCGCGCTATAATATGGTCTTTTACTTTCAGGATCCATAACCATTTGATGCGAGATGTGATGAACTTCAAGCATAAGTGCTTTATTATTATCGATTTGTTCACTGATTTTACGTTCTAAAGAAGCTAAGTCTCCCGCTTCAAAAAATTCTACTTTATCTTCTAACATTTCAAAGGTAAATGACATGAAGACGGCCCCTCTCCTATGTAATCAACTATAGTGTAACAAAGAAAAGAAGGAAATACCATGTACATTTCAATTGACATTTTTAGAAAGAGGGAATATCATACTGATAAAACCGATAAGAAAAAGGGGAATTTTTATGGGTACAGAATTTAATGGTTTATTTGATGAGTGGGCTCATACGTACGACTCATTTGTACAAGGCGAAGATATACAATATAAAGAAGTTTTCGCCCATTATGAGGACATTCTAGAGGATGTAGTTAACAAGTCATTTGGTAACGTATTAGAATTTGGTGTCGGTACAGGTAATTTAACAAATAAATTATTACTTGCTGGCCGCACAGTTTACGGTATAGAACCGTCACGTGAAATGCGCATGATTGCAAAAGAGAAATTGCCAAAAGAGTTTTCCATTACAGAAGGTGATTTTCTTTCGTTTGAAGTCCCGAATTCCATTGATACTATAGTAAGCACCTATGCATTTCATCATTTAACAGATGATGAAAAAAATGTAGCGATTGCGAAGTATAGTCAATTGCTAAACAAAGGTGGTAAAATAGTGTTTGCTGATACGATATTTGCAGATCAAGATGCATATGATAAAACTGTTGAAGCAGCAAAACAAAGAGGTTTTCATCAGTTAGCAAACGATTTGCAAACGGAATACTATACACGTATTCCAGTTATGCAGACTATTTTTGAAAACAATGGCTTCCATGTAACGTTTACGAGATTAAATCATTTCGTGTGGGTAATGGAGGCAACTAAGCAATAGAAAGAGGGATTAGATTGAGAATTGCTGTAATTGGAGCAATGGAAGAAGAAGTACGTATTTTACGTGATAAATTAGAACAAGCAGAAACAGAAACGGTTGCGGGTTGTGAATTTACGAAAGGGCAATTAGCAGGACATGAAGTAATCTTGTTAAAGTCTGGTATTGGTAAAGTAAATGCAGCGATGTCAACGACAATTTTATTAGAAAGATATAAGCCTGAAAAAGTCATTAATACTGGTTCAGCTGGTGGATTCCATCATTCTCTAAATGTTGGGGATGTCGTTATTTCAACAGAAGTTCGTCACCATGACGTAGATGTAACAGCATTTAACTATGAGTATGGTCAAGTACCAGGAATGCCGCCTGGATTTAAAGCTGATGAAGCATTAGTTGCATTAGCTGAAAAATGTATGCAGGCAGAAGAAAATATTCAAGTTGTAAAAGGTATGATTGCAACAGGTGATTCATTTATGAGTGATCCGAACCGAGTTGCAGCCATTCGTGATAAATTTGAAAACCTTTATGCAGTAGAAATGGAAGCAGCAGCTGTTGCACAAGTATGCCACCAATATGAAGTTCCGTTTGTTATCATTCGTGCACTTTCTGATATTGCTGGTAAAGAATCAAATGTTTCATTTGATCAATTTTTAGATCAAGCAGCTCTTCATTCTACAAACTTTATCGTAAAAGTATTAGAAGAGTTAAAGTAATGTAACAAAAAGGCAACTGTCTCATATAAAGAAAATACATACAGTTGCCTTTTCTTTATTGGCAAATAAGGGGGAGAACACGATGAATGTATATCGTGGAGTTCATGAGTTAATTGGTCATACACCAATTGTGGAAATTACTCGTTTTTCACTTCCAGAAGGGGTCCGTTTATTTGCAAAGCTTGAATTTTATAACCCAGGCGGAAGCGTTAAGGACCGATTAGGAAGAGAATTAATCGAAGATGCGCTAGAAAAAGGGCTTGTTACAGAGGGCGGAACAATTATTGAACCGACAGCTGGAAATACTGGTATTGGACTGGCACTCGCAGCGTTACAACATGATTTACACGTTATCGTTTGTGTACCAGAGAAATTTAGCATTGAAAAACAAGAATTAATGAAAGCACTAGGCGCAACGGTCGTGCATACGCCGACTGAGCAAGGAATGACCGGTGCAATTGCAAAAGCAAAAGAGTTAGTAAATGAGATACCGAATTCATACTCTCCAAGTCAGTTCGCAAATGAGGCAAATCCTCGTGCATATTTTAAAACATTAGGACCTGAACTTTGGTCGGCACTTAATGGAGAGATTAACATATTTGTTGCTGGAGCAGGAACTGGCGGTACGTTTATGGGGACTGCATCTTATTTAAAAGAAAAAAATGTAGATATAAAAACGGTTATTGTGGAACCAGAAGGATCTATTTTAAATGGTGGTAAAGCTGGCTCACATGAAACAGAAGGGATTGGCCTTGAATTCATCCCGCCATTTTTGAAAACATCTTATTTTGATGAAATTCATACGATTTCTGATCAAAATGCATTTTTACGAGTGAAAGAATTAGCGCAAAAAGAAGGACTTCTTGTTGGGAGCTCTTCAGGAGCAGCATTTCATGCAAGTTTACTTGAAGCAGAGAAAGCGGCGCCAGGTACAAATATTGTAACGATTTTTCCTGATAGTAGTGAGCGCTATTTAAGTAAAGACATATACAAAGGATGGGAATAAAAAATGAGAGCAAAGACAAAGTTAATTCATGGTATTCGCATAGGAGAACCTTCAACTGGATCTGTAAATGTACCGATTTATCAAACGAGTACGTACAAACAAGAAGCAGTTGGTAAGCATCAAGGATATGAATATTCACGTACAGGAAACCCAACACGTGCAGCTTTAGAAGAAATGATTGCGGTATTAGAAAACGGCCATGCTGGTTTCGCATTTGGTTCAGGAATGGCGGCTATTACAGCTACAATTATGTTGTTTTCAAAAGGTGACCACGTTATTTTAACAGATGATGTGTATGGCGGAACGTACCGCGTGATTACGAAAGTGTTAAACCGCTTCGGTATTGAGCATACATTTGTAGATACAACAAACTTAGAGGAAGTTGAAGAAGCGATTCGTCCAAATACGAAAGCGATTTATGTAGAAACACCAACGAATCCGTTACTAAAAATTACTGATATTAAAAAAATATCTACTCTTGCTAAAGAGAAAGATTTATTAACAATTATTGATAACACATTCATGACGCCATATTGGCAGTCGCCGATTTCTTTAGGAGCAGACATTGTACTTCATAGTGCAACGAAATATTTAGGAGGTCATAGTGACGTAGTTGCAGGTTTAGTAGTTGTAAATAGTCCGCAATTAGCAGAAGACCTTCACTTTGTACAAAACTCAACAGGAGGCATTCTTGGCCCGCAAGATAGTTTCTTACTACTTCGTGGTTTAAAAACATTAGGAATTCGAATGGAAGAGCATGAAACGAATTCACGCGCAATTGCTGAGTTTTTAAATAATCATCCAAAAGTGAATAAAGTATATTATCCAGGCCTTGAGTCACATCAAAACCATGAACTGGCAACAGAACAGGCAAATGGATTTGGTGCTATTATCTCATTTGATGTAGATAGCGAAGAAACATTAAATAAAGTACTTGAGAGATTACAATACTTTACGCTGGCTGAAAGTTTAGGAGCAGTAGAAAGTTTAATTTCTATTCCCTCTCAAATGACGCATGCATCAATCCCAGCAGATCGTCGCAAAGAATTAGGAATTACAGATACATTAATTCGAATTTCTGTCGGTATTGAAGACGGAGAAGATTTAATTGAAGATTTAGCACAAGCGTTAGCATAGTAAAAATGCACTGCTAGTATAGGCAGTGCATTTTTACTATATTAATTTGTGAAATATTTCACAAATTAGACAAACACAAATAAAATAAATTCATGTATATTAAGTTCATGAAGTGTTACCCACGAACAAACTTGTGAAATGTTTCACAAACAATGAGGTTCATGTAGGAAAGCAATTCTATTTTTTTGCGCTAATCAGGACTAATTATGACCTGTAGGGTCTTATTTAGTCCAAGATAGCAGAATAGGAGGAATTTACATGGTAGTCAAAGAGAAAGTTGTAAATGAAATGCAGGAAGTAAAAGAGATGATTGATACGTTAGTGAATAACGGTCAGAGAGCTTTACAAGCATTAGAAAGTTTTACACAAGAGCAAATTGACAACATTGTTCATGAAATGGCATTAGCAGGTGTTGATCAACATATGCCGCTTGCGAAGTTGGCTGTTGAAGAAACAGGTCGTGGTGTATACGAAGATAAATGTATTAAAAATATTTTTGCTACTGAATATATTTGGCATAGCATAAAGAAAGATAAAACAGTAGGGATTATTCACGAAGATCCTCATGAAGAAATAATAGAAATTGCGGAGCCCGTCGGTGTAGTAGCTGGGGTAACACCAGTAACGAATCCAACATCGACAACAATGTTTAAAGCATTAATCGCGATAAAAACGAGAAATCCAATTATTTTCGCATTTCATCCTTCAGCACAAAACTGTTCCATTGCAGCGGCAAAAACAGTATATGATGCAGCGGTGAAGGCGGGGGCACCAAAACATTGTATACAGTGGATTGAAAAACCTTCTGTCGAAGCAACGAAACAATTAATGAACCATGAAGGTGTTGCTCTTGTTTTGGCAACTGGAGGGGCTGGTATGGTGAAATCAGCTTATTCTACTGGAAAACCAGCGCTAGGTGTAGGTCCTGGTAATGTACCATGTTATATAGAGAAATCAGCGCATATAAAACGAGCGGTTAATGATTTGATTTTATCTAAAACATTTGATAATGGTATGATTTGTGCATCAGAACAAGCAATTATTGTAGACAAGGAAATTTATGATAATGTGAAAACAGAAATGATTGCAAATGATTGTTATTTTGTAACCGAGGAAGAGAGAAGTAAATTAGAAAAGCTTGTTATTAATGAAAATACATGTGCAGTAAATAGTGATATTGTAGGGAAATCCGCACAGTATATTGCCGAATTAGTTGGAATTACTGTACCTAAAAATACAAAAATGCTTGTAGCTGAAATACAAGGCATCGGAGCTGCATATCCACTATCTCGTGAGAAGTTAAGTCCAGTATTAGCTTGTGTAAAAGCAAATTCATTAGAAGAAGGGTTTACATATTGTGAAGAAATGTTAAACCTCGGTGGTTTAGGACATTCAGCAGTTATCCATTCTGTAAATAAAGAAGTGCAAAAGCAATTTGGATTACGTATGAAAGCTTGCCGCCTTATTATAAATGCCCCTTCATCACAAGGTGGAATCGGTGACATATATAATGGATTTATTCCATCACTTACGCTTGGCTGCGGTTCCTACGGGAAAAACTCGGTTTCTCAAAACGTAACAGCGACGCACTTATTAAATATAAAAAGGTTGGCAAATAGAAAAAAGAATATGCAGTGGTTCAAATTACCACCAAAAATTTATTTTGAAAAACATGCGACATCATATTTAGCAAATATGCCTAACATTTCACGTGCGTTTATTGTAACGGATCCAGGAATGGTTGAGCACGGATATGTAGATACGGTTACGCATTATTTACGTAAACATGCAAATGATGTGAAAGTTGAAGTTTTCTTTGAGGTCGAGCCAGATCCGTCAGATGAAACTGTGTTTAAAGGTGCGGAAATGATGAGAAGTTTTCAGCCTGATGTCATTATCGCACTTGGTGGTGGTTCAGCGATGGATGCAGCGAAAGGGATGTGGCTTTTCTATGAGCACCCAGAAACAACATTCTATGGAATTAAACAGAAGTTTTTAGATATAAGAAAACGTACATGTAAATATCCGGAATTAGGAAGTAAGGCGCAGTTTGTTGCTATTCCAACAACATCTGGAACAGGATCAGAAGTGACACCATTTGCGGTTATTACAGATAAGAAAAATAATATAAAGTATCCACTCGCCGATTATGAATTAACGCCAGATGTAGCAATTGTTGATCCACAATTTGTAATGACAGTACCACCACATGTAACAGCAGACACTGGGATGGACGTATTAACGCATGCAATCGAGGCGTATGTGTCTGTTTTAGCAAATGACTATACAGATGGATTAGCATTAAAGGCTATTGATCTCGTATTTAAATATTTACCAAGAGCATTTAAAGATGGACATGATGAAGAAGCACGAGAAAAAATGCATAATGCTTCTGCAATTGCAGGGATGGCATTTGCAAATGCTTTCCTAGGTATTAATCACAGTTTAGCACATAAAATTGGACCAGAATTTCATATTCCGCATGGGCGTGCGAATGCAATTCTTATGCCGCACGTAGTTCGCTATAATGCTATTAAGCCAAGAAAACACGCATTGTTCCCAAAATATGAGCATTTTGTAGCTGATGAACGCTATGCACATATTGCGAGAATGCTCGGGCTACCAGCAAGTTCGGTGGCAGAAGGTGTAGAATCACTCGTCAAAGCAATTATTGATCTCGGAAAAAGTTTAAATATAAATATGAGTATTGCGGGACAAGGAGTTGCTAAAGACCAATTTGAAGAGGTTGTTGGATTATTAGCAGAAAGAGCTTTTGAAGATCAATGTACAACAGCTAATCCGAAATTACCTCTCATTTCAGAGCTGAAAGAAATTTATATGAAAGCATATAAAGGTGAGTAATGGTTATGAAAGAGTCGCAATAAAGCGGCTCTTTTTCTTTTGGAAAACATCTCCCAGAATGGCTGTATTTACTTGTCTTTAAGTTTAGTAGAATATGATACAGTGAAATGGAGGAGTGAGAATATAATGAAAGAATTACAAGAGAAAATAGAAGATTATACTCGGTTCGGACAAATTCTTCTCGCTGTAAGTACATTGTTAATGGTTGGCTTATTGATTCCAAATGGAGCAAAAGAAACGATACAATTTTTTGTTATGATGGGGAGCATCGTTATATTTTTAAGTTTATCTTTCTTTTTCTTTCAGCGTGTGAAAGTGATGCGAGACAAGTTAGAGGGAAACGAATGTGAATAATATTGATAAATAGTGCGTTACAAAAAGAAGGAATCTTTTTGTAACGCTTTTTGTTTTTTTCTAGAAAATGTATGTGTTTCATATTGACAATGATAATCCTTATCAATTAAAGTAGAATAGTAGTTAATGATTATCATTATCAATTAGAGGTGGGAGAATGAAAAAATCTATTACGCTATTTACAGCGATTTTATCTATTTTTTTCTTATTAATAGGTTGCAGTGCAAAGGGAGACGAAAAAGCAGCGGCAACAAAAACAGAAAAAGGAAAAGAGAAAATAGAAGTTACCGACCTGTCAGGAAGAAAGGTAATATTCGATAAAGTGCCAGAGAGTTTTGCAACATTAAGTATGGGAGACATGAATATTATTCATGCTTTAGGCGGAAAAATAGTGGGTCGTCCGGATGCAAAAATAACTCTTCCAGAAGATATAAAGAAAGTACAAGTAATCGGGAATGCACATCAGCCAAATTTTGAGCAAATTGCCAGCTTAAAGCCCGATGTACTTATTGCTAATAATGGGTTCCAAAAGAATGTTCCAACGGTTGAAGGGCAAGGAACGAAAGTAATGATTTCTTCTACGAATTCTGTACAAGATATTCTAAAGAATATTGAACTATACGGAACGATAATGAAAAAAGAAGATAAAGCAAAAGAACTTAACCAAAAAATTACGAATCAAATGAAGACATATGAGAAAAAGAGTGATGTGAAAGCATTGCTAGTGTATGGAGCACCTGGTACTTATTTAGCGGCATTACCAACTTCTTTATCAGGTGATATTTTAGAGAAAACAGGTGGGAAAAATATTGCCGCTGATTTTCCAGAAATGAAGGAATATCCGCAATATGCACAGCTAAGTGTAGAACGCATTATTGAGGCGAATCCTGATGTGATTTACTTAATTACACATGGAGATCCAAATAGCGTTAAAAAAGCATTTGAAGGTGAAATGATGAAAAATGAAGCGTGGAAAAATTTAGATGCAGTAAAACAAAATCGCGTAGTTATTTTGCCACCAGACTTATTTGGATCAAATCCTGGAACAAAAGTTACAGAAGCGATGGACTTTATGTATAAAAGTATACAAGATGTAAGGAAATGATAAGTATGGAAAGTAGTGAAGTAGTAAGGGAAAAGGAACATCCTTTTGCGAAAAAAAGATGGATCATAGCAGTTACCTTAGTTGTATTAACGGTTTTATGTCTTTTTTACGGTCTTTTCGCAGGAAGCCTATCCTTTTCTTTACGAGATATTGTAACAGGGATACAAGATGAAGGTTCGACAGTTCATCGAATTGTATGGGACCTTCGTATACCAAGAGTGCTCGTTGGATTTATAGTAGGAACATGTTTAGCTGCATCTGGCGCAATGCTGCAAGGGGTGATGAGAAATCCTCTTGCAGACCCTGGTATTATCGGGGTGTCATCTGGAGCAGGCCTTGTTGCAATTGTAATTATGATTTTATTCCCTCAGCATATGGCGTTTTTACCACTCGGTGCGTTTTTAGGAGCTTTCATAACGGCGATGATCATTTATGCTTTATCATGGCAAAAAGGGGCGCCACCTTCAAGAATTGTCTTAGTAGGTGTGTCAATTAATGCATTAATAGGTGCAGCGACGTCAGCATTAATGTTATTACATAGTGACAAAGTACAATCCGTGTTACCGTGGTTAGCGGGTGGTATTGGCGGTGTAAGTTGGGCACATTTAAACATGATTATTTATTATGCAATATTCGCTATTATACTGGCCTTCTTCGGTATCAAGCATATTCGAGTATTAATGCTTGGAGATGAAATGGCGAAATTATTAGGTCATAACGTGGAGAGAAGTCGTTTTTATTTAATAGTAGTAAGCACATTATTAGCTGGAATAGCAGTTAGTGTTTCTGGTCTTATTGGATTTGTCGGCCTTGTCGTACCACATATGTTACGTTTATTAGTTGGAAATGACTATAAATATTTACTGCCATTATCATGCCTTGGCGGAGGGATATTACTTGTTTTCGCGGATGCGATAGCTCGAAGTTGGTTTGATCCAATTGAATTGCCTGTCGGTATTTTATTATCCTTCTTAGGCGGTCCGTTCTTCTTATATTTAATTCATAGAGGGGGAAAACAGCGTGATTTCCGTTAATAAAGTGTTTTACGCACATTCTGAAAGATTTCAAATGCAAAATATGAATGTACATATTAAAGCTGGAGAAGTCGTTAGTTTGATTGGACCGAATGGATCTGGGAAATCTACTTTGCTTCGTTTAATAGCAAGACTACTTAAACAAAGCGAAGGGGATATCGTTTTAGATGGAAAAAGTATTCATACGATGAAAAGTGCCGATGTAGCGAAGCAATTAGCGATGTTACCACAAATGCATGATCATCAATTAGATTTAACAGTGAAAGAATTAATCGAATTTGGAAGAGGCCCTCATAAGTTATGGAGAGGTCGCTTAAATAAAGAAGATGAAGAAATTGTTGATTGGGCATTGTCTGTTACAAATCTTGAAGGGTATGAATATCGTCTTTTACAATCTTTATCAGGAGGGGAAAGACAACGCGCTTGGATTGCAATGACGCTAGCACAACGTACGAATGTCTTATTATTGGATGAGCCAACAACTTTTTTAGATATCGTTCATCAGTTGGAAGTAATGGAACTTGTGAAACGACTAAACGAGGAATTTGGCATGACAATTATAATGGTTTTACATGATATTAACCAAGCGGCTCAATATAGTGATCGTTTACTCGTATTAAAGCGAGGGAAGCTTCAGTATGATGGTATACCAGAAGAAGTGTTATGTCATGAAATGTTTCAACATGTATTTGGCATAGAGGTAGATATTTTTCAAGGAAGCGATAAGCCATTTTTTACACCGAAACGAATTTCTAAAAAAGGAGGAGCAAAATGCGAACAGAAGAACGTGTTACCACTGAGTTAGTAAGGGAATTTGTTATGGCAGCTCACGGAGATTTAGAAAAAGTACAAGAACTGTTGGCTGAATCGCCAAGTTTACTTCATGCTTCTTACAATTGGGGTGGATCAGATTGGGAAAGTGCGTTAGGAGCAGCGGCACATGTAGGGCGTAAAGATATTGCTCTTTACTTATTAGAAAAGGGTGCTCGAATGGATATTTTCGCGGCCGCTATGCTGGGGGAATTAGAAGTTGTACAAGCTATTTTAGTAGCACAACCAGAAGCATTACGTGCATCTGGTCCACATGGTATTTCTCTTCTTCAACATGCACGAATGGGTGGAGAAAAAGCACAGCGTGTATTTGACTACTTAACGGTGCTTTCTTACTGACCGCCAAAGTTCTTATGTGCGGTAAACTTTTCACTTTTATATAATTGGAAAGTTTACCGCCCGTTAGAACGGGATAAGTATCTAGTGTATTTGAAAATCCTACACCCCCCTCAATTGTAGTTTTCTTTATGCTAGTTATGATATGGATGCAGTAGACAATATTTGTCTACTGCCTTTTTTTAATTCTTTTGAGATTGAATATTCTGTATTTTAATGTTAGTTCATTTATAATAGATAGTAACATTTAGTATGGATACAAGACGTGAGCGTGTAATGAAGTACAAATTCGTGGGAAGGAGTGCAGAAATGTTTCATACAGATCGTTTACAAATTCGCAAATATACAATGGATGATTTACAGTTCTACGCTTCACTATGGGGAAATGAGAAGGTAATGCGCTATATTGGAAATGGGACGTTAAAAACATATATGCAGTGTAAAAAAAGTTTGGAGGAGTGGGTGATTCCTAGCTATAAAAACGGTCTCGGTTTATTTGTATTGATTGAAAAGGAAACGGGAATACGAATTGGTCATGCAGGATTAGTAAAGCAGCAAATAGATGGAAAAGAGGAAATTGAAATTGGTTATTGGTTATTACCTCAGTATTGGGGAAAAGGGTATGCGAAAGAAGCAGCGGCAGCATTTCGAGATTATGGCTTCCAAGCGTTACGAATGAATAAATTAATCTCTCTTATTAATCCGGATCACCCCGCCTCAATCTTTGTTGCTAGAAAAACGGGGCTTAGTTATGAGAAAACAACTTCATTTCATGGGATGGATGTTCTCGTTTATTCCATTAGGCGCATTGGATGAAAAAAGGTGAATTGCATCTTTTGAAGAATGGTATATAAAAATAAAGGGGGGATTACATGTACATTTATCATAATGGACTTATTATTCGTGAGGGAACGAATGGTGTACCTGCATATGCAATTAAAACTTTATTCGAAGATGCCGGTTGGAGCAATGATAATATCCCTTCTTGGCAAATTGAAAAATTCACGATAGCATTTGAAAATTCAACATGGGCATTCACAATTTGGGATGAAGAAGAGATGATTGCGATGGTTAGAGTCATTTCTGATGGAATCATGGTAGCCAACATAGTAAATTTAGTTGTGAAATGTGAATATAGAGGGAAGGGATTAGGTAAGAAACTTGTTGCTCTTTGTTTGCAAAAATTGCCACATGGTGACTGGTTTGCGCATACTTCTGCGAGTAATTTTGATTTTTATAGAAGTTGTGGTTTTGAGGTGAGAGAGTTATCGAGAAATGGAACATGTGCGTACTATGGATATCAAATAGCTAAAAAAGAGGGGCACCGATAAGGAGAAAAAGTAGAACAGAAAAAGGCTTACTATTTTAATAATATAAACTGAACTAAGATTCATTTTACGATAAAATGAAAGAAAATTCTGTTTATTATTAGGGGGATAAAAATGAGTATAAAAGTTGGGGATGTATTTAAATACGAAAGAAGATTTACTGAGGAAGAGGTTTTTGAATTTGCAAATATTACAGGGGATAAAGGTAGGCATCATATGGAATATGATGAAAATGGACGTTTAATGGTTCATGGTTTATTGACTGCTAGTATTGGAACGAAAGTAGGCGAAGAATTACATTACATAGCAAGAGAATTAGTAAGTGAGTTTATTAGACCAGTTTTTACAGGAGATACGATCACTTGTGAATTAACTTTAACGAATGTTGAACAGATGGAAGGATACAAAAAGGTTTCAATCGAGTCAGTTTATCGTAATCAACACGAAAAGACTGTACTAGTTGGGACAAGCTATGGAGTTATAAGAGGATAAAAAGAAGCCTGATTTACAGGCTTCTTTTTTTAATAAACACGTTTTCGATTTTCTGCATGACTAGAGATGAGTAATAATGCAGTTTCTTCTCCTATATTACGAACGATATGAGGAACACATGCATTCCAGGAGAAAGAATCTCCTTCTTCTACAATTGCAACATCTTCTCCATGTTGAACTTCTAGTTTTCCGCGTAATACAAGGTGACATTCTTCTCCTTCATGGGCATTTGGTGTGTTTTCTTTCGGAAACCCAGCAGGAATTTCTACGAGATTGAGGCGAAGGCCACCTTGCTCTGCAACATGTTCAATTCTTTGTTCATCTTTTCCGTATACACTATATTTACGCTCTACCTTTTTGACAACTTTCAATCGATCTTTTTGTTCTAACAATAAATAGGGAAGAGGAACGTTTAAAAAATTGGAGATTGTTTCTAAAGTTGAGATAGATGGTGATGTTTTATTATTTTCAACCTGACTCATAAACCCTTTAGAAAGACCTGTTCCCTCACAAATTTGTGCAATTGTTATGCCTCTACGTTGACGAATTTCACGTATTGCAGAACCAATATTCATAAAATCAAGCTCCTTTTTATAAACAACTATTTGTATCATAGCAAAAAAAATATATATTTTCCCAGTGAAAATGAATTGACGAATAAAAAAAATTAGTGTATGTTTTGTAATGTAAATAAAAGTTTTGTATAAGAAAACTATAAAGGAGAGAAGGAAATGAATCAACATATTGGTAACTTAATTATTCGTATCGTGTTAGGGGTAACGTTCTTTATGCACGGTTTAACAAAATTCCAATCGGGAATTGACAATATTGCAGGGTGGTTCACAAGCATTGGTTTACCAGGAGGACTTGCATACGGTGTAGCAACAGTTGAATTAGTTGGCGGTCTATTATTAATTCTAGGTTTAGGTGTAAGATATATTGGATTATTATTTGCACTAGTTATGGTTGGAGCAATTGTAAAAGTAAAATGGTCAGCTGGTTTATTAGGAGATGGAAAAAATCCTGGTTTCGAATTAGAGCTTGCATTGTTAGCAATGGGTGCGTACTTATTTGTTGCGAAAGCGGATGGTTTTGTAGATAATTTCTTAAAAGAGAAAATGTCAAAGAAGAACTAATTTAAATGGGAGGCTAACAAGATGAGTTTTCAACTTCATCCCGATACAACACTTGATGTTGTTCATTTATATGTATCAAATATAAAGAAATCACTAGAGTTTTATACAGAAGTACTACGTATGAAAGTGCTAAAAGAAGATGAAATGGTCGTTACATTTGGGAATGAAAATAACGAACCACTCCTTATCATTGAAGAAAAGAAAGAAGCCTTACCAAAGCAAAGAGGGAGAACGGGTTTATATCATTACGCAATTTTATTACCGAGCAGACAGGATTTAGCGAATATCCTTCGTCATCTTGTAGAAATGGTATATCCACTGCACGGCGGAGCTGACCATTACTTTAGTGAGGCCCTTTATTTAGCTGATCCAGATGGAAACGGGATTGAAATTTATCATGATCGTCAAAAAGAAGTTTGGCGTGATGAGAATGGAGAGCTACCATTTGTTAGTAACCCGTTAGCTGGTGAAGAATTATTACAGCAAGGAAGTAAATGGAGTGGGTTTCCAGCTGGTACTGTGATGGGACATATTCATTTCCATGTAGCTGATTTGGAAGAAGCGAAACGTTTCTATGTGGATGGTCTTGGCTTTGAAGTAACGATCCCAGCCCGTAATGGGGCGCTCTTTGTATCGGCAGGCGGCTACCATCACCATATCGGTTTAAATACGTGGCAAGGTGAAGGAATACTACCGCAAATGCCAAATTCTGTTGGCTTGAAATATTTCACAATTGTACTAGCAGATGAAAAACAAAAAGAGCAAGTATGTGAAAGCTTAAAAAATATTGGCAAGATTGCTACGTACAAAGATGGAATATTACAAGTAGAGGATCCATTTGGACATTGTATCCATTTCAAAATAAAAGGAGAAGCCTAATAAAGGCTTCTCTTTTTTACTTTCTTATAATGGCTTTTTCATTTTGGACAAATAGTTCATCAAATTGCTTCGCAAGCTCAAAATCGAGTTTCGTTAAACCTTTTGCATTCCAAGATGACAAAGTAATAATGACTGCTTTATACTGGATAAGGATAAATGGGTGGTGATTATGTTCTTCTGATAGTTTGGCGGCTTCAGAGACAAATTCGACTCCTTTTAAGTAGTCGGAAAACATATATTTTCTTTCAATCCATTTTTCATCTTTTACTACCCATTTATCTAACCTCAATAATTCTTCTTGAACTTCCTCTTCAGTTAATCGTAGCATCATTTTTCACATCCTTTACTGGAAGTAGCGTAAGACCATTGTTAATAAGACGTGTTACAGCTTCATCCGTTGTGAAAGTAGAAAGTTGTTGTAATAATGCTGCTGATGTTTCGTGCCCTTTGTTATGCTCTAAAAGCAATTCTAATATTTCAAGGCGAAGTAACCATTCTTTCGGATACAATTTATTTAATACTTCTTGAATTGCTACTAATTGCTCGATATGCGCGTCGTGTAAAATACCTTCATTTCGGATATCGCGAACTGTTTGATACATACGTTCAAGTTCATTCAGTACAAGTGGAGCAGGAATTTCTTGGATTTCTTCATCCATTGGGAAAAATGCTGCAGCATCTGCGGCACCTGGGAATACCGAAGTGATTGTTGAACCAACAGCCATATCAAATGCGCCCCATGAAGCATCAAATAAAACGCGGTCGTTATAAGTAACTGTACAATTGATAAAGGAAATAAGAGCGATTTTATTATCGTTTTTTACAATATCTGTTACTGTTCCTTTTACATGAATACCACTTGCAAAAGTAAACTCAGCAACATTTCCAATTGTAATTCCTAATGATTGTAATTGTTCATCTGTACAATTTTCTAATGCAATATTTTCAGTGAGTAATCCAATTGGTGTTCCAAACCCGTCACTGTGTACAGACGTAGAATGATTCGCTAGCTGTTTATTGTGAATTGCTAATGCTGTTGGCGAGCTCGTTCGCATGTAAATCAATTCACCTGCATCGTTTTCAATTGTCTCGGTAAATGTACCTGTAATTTGTAAGCCGCTATTTAATTCAGCAGTTGCATGATTTTCAGAGCGAATTGCTTTTTCTAATCCTTCTTTACCACCTGTTTTAAAGGCCATCGTTTCAGAGAATTTCTCAAGTGCTTCTGTTAATTCTTCAAATGATTCACAAACAAATAGTTGTGGTTGCATTTTTGTTACGTCATAAGTTGTACTTGTACATGCCTCTATAGAGAATGGAACCTTTTCTACAGCGTCTGTTAAGCAATATTTGCTTTCGCCAACAGAAGAAAGAAGACCAGCACCATATATTTTTGGAGCATCTATATTTCCAATTAATCCATATTCTACTGTCCACCAGAAAAGACGTGAAATTTGTTCCGCTTCTGATAAGCCAGAAACTAACTTTTGTTTTTCAAGTACATTATTCTCAGCAGCTGTAACTTCATCAGGAGTAGAAGTAGGGCTTTCTTTTACAATTGTTAATGTACGAACAGCTTCGAATGCATCATGTTCTTCTTTTGTTGAGAAAGCTTTTGCACCAATTTGTCCAAATCGTTTCACATATTTTGCATATGTAGGATCAAGTAAAATAGGTGCGTGTCCTGCAGCTTCGTGTACAATATCTGGAGCTGGTGTATACTCGATATTCTCTACCTTGCGAATATCTGTTGCGATTGGTAGCAATCCGTGCCCTTGAAAATCGAAAAATGCGACGCCAGGAATAAGTCCGTCAATCGTTACAGCGCCCCAGCCGCTTGGCGCCAAACATTCATTCATTTCTTCTACCTTTGGAATTGCATCTATATTAATACCAGATGATTGTAGTCCGTTCACATAGGCTGGATGAGCAACGTCTTTTAAGAAGCTATGATTTTGTCTCATAATGTAACGCCATACAGCGTGGTTCACCGGTGTGTATTGATCATAATGCTGTGTGGATACGAATGGTTTTAAATGCGATGGAATTTCTCTTTTCTTTGTCATTTAGACATCCTCCTTTTTTTAAATAAAATTAAGTATCGGTTTCGTATAGCTTGTATCACCCCCTTTCAAAAATTGTAAGCGCTTATAAAATTTTATCATAAGATTCGGAATTATTTAATATTTGTTTCTGTGAGAAATAGAAAAAGCCCCTATCGGAAAATCCGATAGGGGCGAAAGAATCGGGTTACTACCTTATTTCACATCTAAATCAACATTTAAATTAGATGTATTTCCAGCTGCATCTGTTGCTACAATGTGAATTGTATTTTTACCTTCTTGTAATTGAGTACGATCTAAATAAATGCCGTAATTTTTCTCCCAAGGATTTAGGAATGCACTTTCCCATACACCATTTCCGTTGATTTCATACTGTAGTCTCACTGGAATTCCAGGTGCTACCCAACCAGATTCTGTCATCCAATCTAGTAAGATATCATCCACTTTTCCTGTGATTACAAGGTTTTCTTGGTCAATTTCGTATGTTAACTTAGGTGCAGTTCGATCCAGAAATACAGCAGCTGTTTGTTTTGTTTCCCCACCAGAATTAGAGGCAACTGCTTCGATTTGGTATAGACCGTCAGCTAACGGAGTACCATCTGCTTTTGTACCATTCCATTTGAAAGGTTTGTATCCAGCTGTTTCATTTTTAGCTTGATGGATAATCCCTTGGTACGTTACACGTTCTTTTGTAACTAAATTTGCGTGCAATGTTACATCATCCACAGGTGCAACTAAATAGTAGTTGATGAGATTATCGTCTAATATTTGGTCACCATTTGGACTAAATGTAGAATTAATAATTTCGAGTCCATCTATACGTTTGTAATCTTTAGGATCGATACTAAATGTAAATGGAATGCGAGTTTCTTCCTTCTTACCTTGTTCTTTTATATACACATTTCCAGTATAGACACCTTGGGGTAGCGAACTATCGACAGTGATAGTAAATGGTTTTTCGGTACTACTATTCGGCTGTATGCTAATCGATGAAGGTACAGAAGTTTTTACTTTTGTTTTTGTGTTTGTATCTAGCAATTCCACACGAGTTGAAAAACTTTTCTTTTTACTAGATAGATTTTGTAATGTAATATTTTGCGTCAGTTTTACTTTACCACTGTTTGGCTTAATAAGACCGAAGCTCACATTGTTAGGTTTGACTAATACATCTGTTTGAGCTGCTTTCGGGATGTTAATTAAACCAGACCCTTGTGTCATAATAGGATATGTATTTTCATTCACATCTTTTAAAGTTTTTGCGGTATTGGCAAGGGATGCTTTTAATTGCTCTGTCGTCCAATCAGGATGCATTTGACGCAAGAGGGCAACCGCTCCAGCTACTTGTGGAGCAGCCATACTTGTACCATTATGAGATTCATAGCCGCCTCTCGGTACTGTACTCGTAATTTGTACGCCAGGTGCAATTATATCTGGTTTTATAAGCCAACTTCCTTGTGACGGACCTCTGGAACTGAAGTTAGCAATCAATTCGGTTGGATTTGGTTGGCCAATTTTTATATTTTTCTTACGCTTTGTAATTAAGTTTTTCAACTCTTCACCGTTTACATTGGATAGTTGCATAACTGGAAGGGCTAGGTTTTCACGTGTAAAGTATTCAGGCATAATATTGATTTCTTTTTCTGTAGAAATGAATAGTACACCAATTGCACCAGCTTGCTTCGCTTGTTCAGCTTTTACTAACGTGCTAGAAGTACCTTGTAAAACAAGTGCAAATTTTCCTTTCACATCTTGTTTTGCATAATCGCTTGGATTACCATAGCCAACATATACAAGTGGAGAATCATTTCCTATTGGGAAATCTGATTTTGATAACGGTAATCCTTGGTATGTTTTGCTGGAACCAGCTACTTGGAATGTTGGAAACGGAATAGAAACTGTAGATGCTCCAACTGATATCACGCTACTTGCATTTCCAGGTGCATCAACAGACCAAGGTTTTGGACCATCATTTCCATTGGAAACGACTGCAGTAACCCCAAGCTTTGCTGCACGTTCTAACGTTAAAGTTACAGGCTGATCAGGTACATTTAAATCTTGTCCAAGGGATAGATTTAACACATCAGCACCATCTTGAATTGCTCGTTCAATACCTTGAATAATATCATCTGTTGTACCAGTACCACCGTCATTCATGACACGATAAGCTAAAATAGAAGCATTCGGAGCAACGCCTTTAATTTTTCCGTTACCAGCAATAATTCCAGCTACATGAGTACCATGTACGTTACCATCCATTGGATCATTATCTTCATCAACTGTGTCATATCCACCGATATAATTTGCTTTTAAGTCAGGATGTGTATAGTCTACACCAGAGTCGATAATCGCTACTTTCATACCTTTTCCATCAAGCGGTTTGCCAGATGGGTCTTTTAAATTCCATGCTTCAGTTGCACCAATTGTTGGTCCGCCGATATTTGGTGCTTCTTCATTAGTAGTACTTTTTGATGTTTCATGTAATTTATATGTTAAGTTCGGATAGACTGCTTTTACTTCAGGTAAAGAAGCAAGAGCGGTAATTTGATCTCCAGGAACTGAAATAGAGAATCCAGAAAATAACGTATTATACACTTCTTTAATTTTTGCACCAGGTGCTTTTTCTTTTATTTTCTTAGTTGTATCTTCTTGTGCTTTTTTAAGCTCGGTATGATAAGACTGTGCATGATTATTTTGTAAATCTGGAGCATGCTGAATGTTACTTTGTGAAGCGAGTGGAGCATGTTGCAATTCTACAATGACAGAAATTTCTTTTGATGTTTTTGTTTCAACATTTTGCGCAATTTTGTTTTCTCCCCATTGTTCAATGTTCGCTTTTAACTGTGGACTAAATTGCTTCTCCTTTTGTAGCGATTCAGCATGTGCGCTTAAAGCTCCAAAACTGGAAAAGACGAGCGCCATACTTAATAGTGTAGATGTAGTTTTTTTCATTGAAACTCCCCCTAATAAAAAGTGCTAATATTCCGAAAAAACATCTTACAAATTGATCTCGAATTACATAATCGGATGTTAGCTAAACTATATTTTCGACATAATTCATACCAATCCTCTATGAATTTAAAATTTCTTGGGAAATTTTTTCTGATTATGTCGAATAGGTATTTTTTACATATTGTAGGTGGACATTGAGGAATGCTATGAGGGAAATGGAGGGGTGTTATGAAACGGTTCATAGTAAGCGTTGGTACAATGTTAGTCGTATTTTTATGTTCAACCATTAATAGTAGCGCAGAAAATAATGAATTTAAAATTGCTTTTATTCGTCATCATGACCTCTGGATTAAAGTTGATGGAAAAGAAAAACAACTTACAAAAGGAGAGTATATAACAGGGCCAAAGTGGTCTCATGATGGAGAGTGGCTGGCATATGTAAAAGGAAAGAAACAAAGTAATCTTGAGTTATATCGGCTAAAAGATGGAAAGAAAGTTACGCCGTTTCACTCAGAAGTATCAAATTATCAATGGTCACCAACAGAAAATATAATTGCATTTATATTTACAGGTACATTACATACCTTCGAGGTAGAAAAAAAGAATGCAGATTTTGAAAATGTATCGGCTGGTGTAGGTGATTATGCATGGTACCCGAATGGAAAGAAGTTTCTTGTATCTTCTGAAGCACACTTACTTCCAACTGGATGGACAGGAGCTCAGCTATATGAAGTACAAAAAGATGCACATATGAATCCTCACAAAATGAAGCATTTGTATGCATTGCCAAATGAACATGATGATTTCCTAGCGTTAGTTGCAAGTGGCTTTCAGTGGTCGCCAGATCAAAAGTGGATTTCATTTTTAGCAGTACCGACAGCTTCATGGTCAGCTGATAGCAATACGCTTTGCTTAGTTCGTGCAGATGGTAGTCGTTTTGAAAAGGTAGATCAAATGTTATTAAACACACAATGGTTCAAATGGGCGCCAGCCAACAATATATTGGCCTATATTGAAGGAAGCGGGAGAGTTGCATTAGAGAATAAACATTTGAAAGTAAAAGAATTGCCAGCACTTCAGCAGAACACATTTACACCGAAAGGATATGTCGATTGGGATTTTACATGGAAGAACGATAACGTAATTATCGTCTCTCGAGCAAAAGAGGGAGGATTTGAAACATTGCCAGAAAAAAGGCCACTACCATCTTTATATGAGGTTGATAGTACAAGCAATGTACAGCATCGAATCACAAAGCCACCTCATAAGCAGGGTGATTATCATCCAATCTTTATGAAGAAGAGCAATCAATTAATATGGATACGTTCAGACCGTAAGAAAGCAGATGTATGGCTTGCTGATAGAGATGGAAAGCATGAAATGAAGTGGATTGAAAATATAGATGTACCAGAGTGGTATTATGAGAAATGGAATTGGGGAAATGTTATATCGGTGAAATAACAATAAAAAATCTGCCTAAAAGATAATTTTAAGCAGATTTTTTATTATTATTTATGTGTTTTATTTGGCTTTTTTTTCGCTGGGTTTCCGTTCCCTTGACGTTTTCTATTTTGTTCATCTTTTGCTTGTTTTTCATGCAGTGTATCTAAAAAGTCATTCGAGTTACTCATTTTTCTATCGCTCCTTTCCTTTCATCTTGTCCTAATTACTATAACCATTTAGGAGGATAATCATGAGATAAAAAGTTAAGCGCTTAATTTTCTTCGATAGTATACGTAAAATATGCCATACGTAATAAATAGCATAAATAAAATTTGTAACTCTACATTTTCTTTTAAAATAGTTGCGACAGAAGTTGGTAAGTATGGTGATGTATTACTCGTTTCTATACCTAACCATTTGTTTAAGAGATTAATGGTACAAAACATAAAAACACCGGACCAGCTTGCAATGATTGCCTTTTGCTTAATTTTTGTTTCGCGTTCATCATCTGTAATCCAAGGGTTAGCAGTTTTATCACTGCTAAAAAATCCGTTTATATACCCCCATATAATCATGCCAATTAAGATAGTTAGCCATTTCATATGCATGTTTCTCCTCTCTCTTGTAAAAAGTATTTTACACATATAATTGTAATGTTTTCCAATTTGTTGTGTCAAATATTTTTTACATATCGATGTTTCATATAGCAGGAATAAAGGATGGAATAGGGAAGAAATATGTAAGAGGATTTTATAGTGAGAGGAGGATGGGGATGAAACTCATCTTTGTTCGGCACGGTGAAGGAGAACATACAAAAGATTCGCCATCAAGTTTACAAGTGCCTCATCCACCGTTAACGGATGAGGGAAGGAATCAGGCTAAATTACTTCAATGCAATGTACCCTTGCAAGAAACGGATATATTAATTGCTAGTCCTACAATTAGAACTTTACAAACGGCAACAATATGGAGTGCGAAAGTAGCTTGTCAAAAAATTGTCCACCCATATGTATCCCCACGTATTTTTCCTTATCGAGAAGGAGCGACAACATTACCATGTGATCACATAGTAGATCAGGGGGTAATAACAAATTTATTTCCACATTTTTTGATAGAGAAAAGTACAAATAAACAGCTATGGACGGAAGGTATAAATACTATTCCAGAGAATCGTTTTCAGCAAATCGTAGATGAATTTCTTCTTTGGTGTTGTCAGCTAGGCGCTGAAAGAATTTGCATTGTATCTCACGACGGGACAATTACTGCGTATCGGCAATATTTACAAAAAGTCGTTTTAACTAGAGCTGATTTTTTGCAAGAAACGGGTATATATGAAATGGATGTATCCCTTAAAATTTTGATTGAGGAGATCTAATTATAGGATGGTGGGTGTATGTGGAATGTTGCACTAGTAGTTGGCTTTAATTCTGATTTAGAGGCACAATCAATCCGAGCATCACTTGAATACTTTGGGGCGAAAGTTATAACGTACTGGATTGGTAGACCGAAAGAATTCATCGACATTCTTTCTGGAAAGGGTTTATATAACGATATTAATTATGTCGTTTTTTGCTTTCATGGTGAGGAAGGAAAGTTTGTCATGGAAGAGTTAGGTGAAGATATATATGAACAAGATGAACCGAGAGGATACTTTGGTGCAGAAGAAATTTATAAATATGCAAAATTGCATAATACAAATATTGTAAATAGTGGGTGTACGTTAGGGGAACAAAAACTAGCAGAATCTTTCTTACGTAGTGGTGCGAAATCGTATATTGGATCGATAGATTATGTAGATGGAAATGCAGCACTTATGTTTACAATACGCTTATTTTACGGGCTTATTAACCATGAAAAAACGTTAGGAGAGGTTTTTGAAGAAGCACGGTTAATTGATAAAGAGACACATACATTTCGATTATATAAGTAGTGTGAAACACGTTTATTCTATATTCGAATAAACGTGTTTCACATTTAACTCACATTTTTTTTACATTTTCTTCAATGAAAACCATTATCACTTATGGTATGATATGTTCAAGTTTTTACAGGTAATAAAAGTTACTATATAAACGTTAGTTTTTAATGTTTCATACACATGTCATGAATTATTCATAATTAACATTTTAAAAATAAGTAACTAATGTTATTTTATAACTTGTAACTAACTTAATTACAAATTTAGGAGGAATATATGGTTATTCAATTTTTAAGAGAAAACAAAGCAGTTTCTTTTGTGTTAGCGGTAATTCGAGTGTATCTTGGTTACACATGGTTAATGGCTGGAATTGGTAAACTACAAGGAAAAGGATTCGATGCAACGGGTTATTTACAAGGTGCAATTGAAAAATCTAAAGGAGCACAACCGGCTGTTCAATCTTGGTGGGCATCATTTTTACAAGATTTCGCAATTCCAAACGTTGATCTATTTAATACACTTGTAACGTGGGGAGAAATTTTAGTCGGAATTGGTTTAATTGTAGGCTGTTTAACAAAAACAGCGGTCTTTTTCGGTCTTGTAATGAACTTTTCCTATATGTTTAGTGGGTCAATTGGTGTGAATCCTGAAATGGTTATTCTATCAATGTTCGTTCTAGTTTCTGGTATGAATGCTGGTAAATTTGGAATAGATGGTTTCGTTATTCCGAAAGTATTAGGTTCAAAAACTCAAAAACGCCAAAAGCAAGCTGCTTAATATATGAAAACGGGTATCTCAAAATGAGATACCCGTTTATTTTTCAGTTATTATAGGGTTTTTGCCAAAGAAATCTTTCACATACCCTACAAACTCCTGTGGTTCCTGACGAAATGGTGCGTGATAGCCTTTCTCGATAATATGGAAAGTGCTATTTTTTAAGAATTGATGATACGTTTCTCCTTCTTTCCACGAAACGCTACTATCATTTCTTCCCCATATAATTAAGGTCGGTTGTTTTATTTCATTTGCGTTGATTTGAAGACGTCTAGGCCATAATTTCATTTTATTGTAATGCTCTTCATCATTACGTTTAAATTTCACTTTGCTCTCATCATAATCTGCAATGGCAGAAACGGTATTTAAATCAGTCGACAACTGTGGTCTTGGTGATCCTTGTTTATTAACGAGTGTATGAGGACCGCCCGTAGCATCAGTTAAAATAAGGTGGGTAACGGATTCTGGATATAAATATGTTAAATTAAGAGAAATTTCTCCGCCCATTGAGTGGCCCAATATTGCAAACGAATCGTAACCTAGTTTTTTCATTAATTTATAATACAAATTTGCATGAGTTGGGAAAGAATAATAAAAATCCATCGGCTTAGATGAGCGCCCGAATCCTAAAGCATCTACAGAAATAATTGTATGATCTTTTGCTAAGTCTGAGTAAATCTTTTGAAAACCATCTGACGATCCTCCAAATCCATGGATCATAAGTAAAGGTGGTTTTTCATTGCCAATCTTTTTGAAGTAAATGGTTTGACCATCTATTTCTACCATTTTTTCCTCGGTAGCTAGTTTTGCTGTAAGTGTATTTTTAACTTGTTTTACTTGTTCTACTGGCTTTTCTGCTGCACTACATCCTACTAATAGTGTAAGAGTAAGACAACCTACCATAAAATAGCTAAATCGCTTCAATTAGGTGTCCCCTTTCTAACATAACGCTGTATCTATCATAGCAAATAGCATATTACGATTTCCAGGAAGTTGGCTACCATTTTTGATCATAAGAGGTGAAAGGAGCGTTTCTTGGAAATGTTCTGTTTGAAGAAATTTGCGAAATGAAAATTGTGAATGTGGGACATCAATTCTTACTGTGCCATTCCAACATTCACATATGTTTTGTAGTAATTGAATAGCATCTTCTTCTCGTTTGGCGATAAGTGGATTGATACATAATACATTCCCCTTTTGTATGCATAAGGAAAAAGCTTCTATACAGTTATGTCTCTCAATTTTAAAAGAGTGGCTCGTTCTTGGGAATAGTAATGAATAAAGTAAATAACGATCGGCACCAGTTGTACTTTGATCGAGAGAAATAAGCGATATAAGATCTTTTTCTTTTACTTGTTTTGGATGAGTGATATGTGTCTTAGTAGTTTGTTTTTCAAAACGATGAATCGTCGTTACTGTTTGAAATCCGCATGATGTATACAGAGGCTCGCCAGCTTTTGTTGCAATAAGTGCAATTGGTTGTTTTGGGTGAGTGTGTTCTAAGCAGTGATTAAGCAAAATACGCCCGATACCTCGTCTTTGAAAATGAGGATGGACGATTAACATGCCAATAGTAGAAAACCTATCTTTAAAAGGAAATACGCCTCCAGCTGCAATCAGTTTATTTTCATGCATATAACCGACAAGTGTACCGAGAGAAAGGTACATTTCGAATTGTTTTTTCATAAATGCTTTATTTTGTAACCATCCAATAGATTTGCAAAGGTCGAGTAAATCAAAAATAAAAGTTTCATCTAGCTTTATTATTTTCATACATGTTCACCACATTTCTATTAATTTTCATAAAAGTAGATGGAAAATGTTAAATAAGAGATTTACGTTAAATGAAATCCAACTTGTTTATATTTTGATTGTAAAGGTGAAAATGGTTGATATGAAAAGACAAACTTATACAAATTATAACTGATATTTACATAAGTTAACAAAAAATTTACATATAACTAATTTTCTCTTAATAGTCTTCTATTAGATTTGATAGTGGGAAATGAATAACGTAATTAGGGGGACAAGACAGTGAAAAAGTTTGTGAAAAAAGCATGGCCATTTGCAGTTGTGGCATCATTAGCAGTTACTTCGGTAGCAACATGGAATTTTACACGTTCTAGTGAAGTGAGTGCAGATGAGAACGGAAGCAATGCAAAGATTAAAAATGTCATTGTATTAATTGGGGATGGTATGGGCCCTTCATATATGACAGCTCACCGTTATATGAAAGATAATCCAAAAACTTTTGAGATGGAATCTACAGAGTTTGATAAACATCTTGTAGGAACACAAAAGACATATCCAGAAGATGAACATGAAAATATCACAGACTCTGCATCTGCAGCAACAGCTATGTCAGCAGGAATTAAAACATATAATGCGGCAATTGCAGTTGATAATGATAAAGCAGAAGTGAAAACTGTTCTTGAACAAGCGAAAGAAAAGGGGAAATCAACAGGACTAGTTGCTACTTCTGAAATTACACATGCAACACCAGCTGCTTTCGGTGCGCATGACATTAGTCGTAAAAATATGGACGCAATTGCAAATGATTATTTTGATGAGAAAATTAAAGGGAAGCATAAAGTAGATGTTATGCTTGGCGGCGGCGTAAAAAACTTTGTTAGAAAAGATCGCAATCTTACAGAAGAATTTAAGAAATCTGGTTATAGTTACGTAACAGATAGAGATCAATTGTTAAATGATAAAAATGATCAAATTCTTGGTTTATTTGCACCAGGCGGTTTAGATAAAATGATTGACCGCAATGAGAAGACACCTTCATTAGAAGAAATGACAAATGCAGCAATTGAGCGTTTGAACAAAAATAAAAAAGGTTTCTTTTTAATGGTTGAAGGAAGTCAAATTGACTGGGCAGGACACGATAATGATATCGTTGGTGCAATGAGTGAAATGGAAGACTTTGAAAAAGCATTTAAAGCTGCGATTGAGTTTGCGAAAAAAGATAAAAATACGTTAGTTATTGCAACGGCAGACCACGCTACTGGTGGATTATCTTTAGGTGCAAATGGTGAGTATAACTTTAAAGTAGATCCAATTAAAGCTGCAAAACGCACACCAGACTTTATGGCAAATGAGATTGCAAACGGTGCAAATGTAGAAGAAACATTGAAAAAATATATTGATTTACAATTAACACCTGAAGAAATTAAAGCGGTAAATGATATTGCTCCTTCAAAAGATGTAACAAAGATTGATAATGCGATTGAAGATATTTTCAATAAGCGTTCGGTTACAGGATGGACAACAGGTGGACATACAGGAGAAGATGTAAACGTATATGCATTTGGCCCTGGTAAATACTTGTTCTCTGGCGTTCAAGAGAATACAAATATCGCGAAACGTGTCTTTGATATTGTTGGCGGTGGCGACCCGAATAAAGGAAGACGCTAATTATAAACGAAAGTGAGGCGAAATGCCTCACTTTTCTTTTTAGGAGATGGGAAGATGAGAGCTTTTTTCAGGGGGATAGGACTCTTTCTAATAGGTGTATTATTGCTAGTTGGATGTCAATCTAAAGAGAATCAGATAGAACAAAAAGCTACTACAAAAGCTGAAGGAAAGGTACAAATAACGAAAGAAGAAGAGAAATCGATTCAAGATGTTATGGATAAATTTGTAAGGACAACCAATGAAAAAAATCTTGCTGAACATATAGAATTATTTTCAAAGAAGATGCCTAGTGCCGAAGACTTAAAAACGCAAAAAGAAGCAGCTTTTCAAAAGGGAAATAAGAAAATTGAATTGGAACATATAGACATAAAAGCTAGTAAAGCAGGGTATGTTGTTGTTGAAACAAAAGAAAAGGAAATAGATGGAGAAATCACTCTTCAGAAAAAAGTACAGTATGCACTTGGAAAAGAAGAGGATGGCTGGAAAATTGAAGAGGTTCGCACGATAGAGAAGAAATAAAGTGAAATTTTCCGTAAATAGCGCAAAAAGGTTCTCATTGGCGAGAACCTTTTTTTATAGTGGCAACATAATTTAATCTGAGCATGCTTCGATATCATCAATATCTTGGCGAATGGTTGCCATTTTATTATCAAGATCCTCAGCTTTCATTGCGGCATCATGTAGTTCATCTTTTAAATAATCAGGTATTTTCCCTTCATATTTATAATAAAGTTTATGTTCTAAACTTGCCCAAAAGTCCATTGCGAGCGTACGTAACTGAATTTCTGCAAAGACTTCTTTTGTACCAGAATTCAGTGATAAAGGATATTTAATAATCATGTGTAAACTTTTATATCCATTTTGTTTTGGATTAGCGATATAATCTTTTACCTCTATGATTTCCATATCTTCACGCTTTTGAATGACTTCTTTCAAATGATAGATATCTTCTACGAAGCAACATGTAATACGAATGCCAATGATGTCTTGTAAATGCGTTTGCGCATTTTCAACTGTCGGTAATAAATTTTTACGCTCAAGTTTTTTAATAATACTTTCAGGTTGTTTTAATCTTGTTTTTATATGTTCAAACGGGTTGTAATCCTCTAAAAATTGGGCTTCCCGGTTCATAATTTCAAATTTAGTTTTTAACTCTTCTAAAGCAAATGTATATGGTAGTACAAAAGCTTTCCAGTAGTTAACTGTTGATTGATTATATTCCATTTATATACACACCTTTTCCTATTTACAAGTGAGGTTGTTATTATACTAAACACCAAATCATGTAGGCGCAAGCAGCAAATGATGAGATCATAAAACGATATTTAGTTTTCATACTTTCAACTCCTTTCAAATAAAATTTTATATAAATAAACGTGATTGTTAATAAGTTCACTATGTACAGTTTCTATAGTAATAGATTCGTGTGAATTTCGTATGAACTAATTGTTTCAGCTTTTTGTCTTTTTTTGCAAATCATCATTATTCTCGATAATTTAAAGTGTTTTTATTTGATTTATTCATTTGTATAAATTAATGTGTATTTGAATTTATAGTTATTAAGGAGGCTATACGGTGAACTTTGAAGAATTAGCAATTGCTAGACGTTCTGCAATGAAATTTGTACAAGGAATAGAAATCCCAGATGAGGACTTTAAAAAAATATTTGAGCTCACAAAGCTTTCTCCATCTTGTTACAATTTGCAACATACACATTATGTTGTAATTCGTGATCAAGAGCGCAAAGAAAGATTAAAAGAGTTAGCCTTCGGACAATATAAAGTATCGAGTGCATCTGCGGTAATACTTGTTTGTGGTGACAAGAGAGCATACCAAAATGTCGAAAATATTTATTTCGGTATGAAGGTTTTAAAGATGATTGATGAATGTGAGTATGAAGATACAATTAAGCAAACGAAAGGGTTATATGAAGGAAAAGGAGAACGCTTCATGGAAGAGGAAGCGATTAGAAATGCTTCGCTAAGTGCGATGACTTTTATGTACGCAGCTAAGTATTATGGATATGATACGTGTCCAATGATCGGTTTTGATGAGAAAGCAGTACAAGGTGAATTGAATATGCCAGAGCATGTAGTACCTGTTTTAATGATTACGATAGGAAAAAGTGATACTACTAAAATTCGCCCACGAGGATATAGAAAACCAATTAGTGAGTTTGTTACATATGAGACATTTTAATACAAGGTATAGATTACTTAAATAAAAGGGTTCTATTTAGATCCCTTTTATTTTGCAATTGACAAATAGAATGAAGTTATATAATATATAAATCGCAATCATTACGATTTAGTTTGCGATCTTTAAAAGAAAGGAGAATTACATATGCGTGTAAATATTACACTAGCTTGTACGGAGTGCGGTGATCGTAATTATATTTCTAAAAAGAATAAACGAAACAATCCAGAGCGTATCGAACTAAAAAAATATTGTCCACGATTAAAACGGGTAACGTTACATCGTGAAACGAAGTAGAAGACTAGAGATATCTCTAGTCTTTTTTGTTTATTATCCTTTGGTTTTGTTTGTTATAATTACCTTAAATTGTAACAAGGGGGCGGTATGATGAATCAAAAAGATATAGAAAGAAAAGAGCAAGTGGCTCATATGATCAACATTCCAGATGATTATAGACTTGTTGTAGACGATCAAGAAGGCGTAGATGACCCGTATCATCTATTATGGTGGGAGCATAAAGAGGATGAAGAGAGAACGATACAAATTACGCTGAATAGACATACTGGTAATTTAATTGAATTTAGTATAGATGATGAAAATTCTTTTTCGGACGATAAGGAAGCTCTAGAGGAAAATCAAGCGAGAGAGATTGCAAATATATTTTTAACAAAATATACAAAAGAAGGATATGAATTTTATACATATGTAACTGTTAAGGACGACAGGCGTGGTTGGAAAGAAGTAAATTATATGCAAGAAGTGAATGGCTATCCATTGCCGAATACGGGGTGTGTTGTGCTAGTACATCCATTAGGTGATGTGATGCATTTTCATTATAATGGACAAAAAGCTATCGAGAAAAAACCGTTATGGCCAAGTGATATTGTTGAGGAGAACGTCGTCTTAGAAAATTTGAAGGCTAGACAAGATATGAGACTTGCATTTGTAGATTTAACACACTCCTCATGTGAGTATGAAAATGGAGAAGAAGTAAAAGGGTACCATCTTGTATATGAACCAGATCCTAGCCATGCGTTTATTAAAGCAAGTACAGGCAAAGATTTGTTTGGGCCAGATCACTATAGAATAGCTTCTACAGTACCGGTTGTTAAAGCGATAAAAAACAGTGAAAGAAAAGATGTGCTCGATTTATTAGATTGGGATAAAGAAAAATTTATAAAAGTAGATGAAAAAGAGGATAGGTATGAAATTCAGATGAGATTTGTACTGGAGAAAGAATTACAAAAAGAAAGAAAAGAGAAAGATGCATATTCAATGGAGGAATTCTATAAAAAGTATTCCCCGATATTGAAACATGATAACTTCGTTGTAATTACTTTAGATAAAGAAACAAATCAATTACTTTCCTGTTTAATGTGGAAGGATGAGCGAGAAAGGAAAACGCTCTTATCTAGAGACCAATGTTTAGACAAAGCACTTCAATTTTTGGAGCATATTATTCCGGATGCAACCAATTATGTTCAACTTTGGGATAATTATGAAAAGGAAGATGGAATTGAGAGATTTTCCTTTTCAATATATGTAAATGACATTCAAGTAGAGGGAAAATATATTATGATTAATATTAATACAGAGAATGGTGCTGTGATGCACTACTCTGGAGAGTCTAGCAATTTTATAAAAGAATTGCTCACATACGAAACAACACCAAAAGTAACAAAGGAAAAAGCGTTAGAAATATACAGAGGGGCCATGCGAGTTCATTTAGAATGGTTTTTAGAAAATGAGGTAGAGGAAACAATTTACGAACTATTGTATAAACAAACAACGTATGAAAATCATAAAGAATCCTTCGACTGTAGTCGAGAAATTCGTTATATTGATGCGCATACTGGGGAGAAAATTTGGAGTAAATAAACTTTTAAATAGGGAAAAAGGTCTTCGAGAGAAGACCTTTTTTAGAAAGAACGATTATTCTTCGTATGTATCAATTTTATATAACCACTTCTGTACACTAGCAGGCGGTCCTTCTGTTCTCCACTTTATTGTACACATTCCACAAGAACAGTGAACTTTTCCTTTTGCAAAAATACCGGCAATTTCAGGAGTATATCCCCATGTGTGTTTTGCAATATTCATTTTTCGACGCATTGTACGTTGACGTTGGTGTCTTGTATAAGCACGTGTTCTTTCAAATTTCATATTTGTAATCCCTCCTTGTAGTACAAGTAGCTTGCAAGAGCGTACAAGGAGTTCATCTCTTACAAGCTACTCAGGTACAAGAGGGAAATGAAATATTTCATATTCCACTCTCCAATCTTTTGTTTAAGTATACGTAGTGAAGCTTTATGAGACAATTATTATGCTTAAAAACATACGGGAATGATATCGTACAGACACAAACAACCTCATGCCCACATACACTTAGTAAAGACCACTATTTTGGCGGAGGTGAAAGGTTTGAGTCTATTCGCCGCAATTGGATATATGGTTCGAGAAGTGTTTGTTTTTGTTTCTTATGTGAAGAACAATGCGTTTCCGCAGCCATTATCATCAGACGATGAGAGAAAGTACTTAGAGTTAATGGAGCAAGGTGATGCTCAAGCGAGGAATCTGTTAATTGAACATAATTTACGGCTTGTAGCTCATATCGTTAAAAAATTTGAAAATACAGGGGAAGATGCAGAAGATTTAATTTCAATTGGTACAATCGGGCTCATTAAAGCAATCGAGAGCTATTCGGCAGGAAAAGGTACAAAACTTGCGACGTACGCAGCACGCTGTATTGAAAATGAAATTTTGATGCATTTACGTGTATTAAAGAAAACGAAAAAGGACGTTTCACTTCATGATCCAATCGGGCAAGATAAAGAGGGGAATGAAATATCGCTTATTGATATATTAAAATCAGAGTCTGAAGATGTAATTGATATGATCCAGCTTAGTATGGAGTTAGAAAAGATTAAAGAGTATATCGATATTTTAGACGAACGAGAGAAAGAAGTAATCGTGAAGCGTTTTGGACTGGGGCTTGATAAGGAGAAGACGCAACGAGAGATTGCGAAGGCACTTGGTATTTCCAGAAGCTACGTATCAAGAATTGAAAAGCGCGCTTTAATGAAAATGTTCCATGAATTTGTAAGAGCAGAGAAAGAGAAAAAAGCAAAAGAATAATGTACATTACAAGCAGCCGTATTTTAAAATGGGCTGCTTTTCTTTTTGGAAATAAGGAAAGAAAAAGAGTTGTGTTCAGAAGAAATCCATGTTCACTGTTGAAAATGACGGATTCTATCTGTAATATTAGAAGGTGCTAAACAATTTAAGAATGATACCGTACTTAGTTTTCTGCATGTATAATATGGCGGTTCTATATGATATGTGGGAATAAGAACTAATTTTACATATGATATAGAAGGAAAAGAAGGGGAAGCTAAAGTTATAGACTGATTAGGAGGTTCCGCAATTTGCGACGTACATTATATCGACTTATGATCGAACTTACAAATGGTCGTTTTACTTCTTATATATTACGTAAATTTGCACAATCTCGTTTGAGCTCTATCATTATTCCATCGTATGCGAAAGTATTTCAAATTAATCAAGATGAGATGGAAAAGGGTTTGAAGGAATATAGAACATTGCATGAATTATTTACACGTAAGCTAAAAGAAGGAAAGCGTAGTATTGATACAGATGCATCGAGTATCGTTAGTCCTGTTGATGGTGTTTTTGCTGATCACGGTCCTATTGAGGACACAAAAACATTTGATATTAAAGGCAAGCGTTATTCGATTGTGGATATGCTAGGTAATGAAGAACGTGCACAGCGATATGCAGGTGGTACATATATGGTTATTTATTTAAGCCCAAGTCATTATCATCGTATTCATAGTCCGCTTTCTGGTTCTGTGATTGAAAGATTTGTACTCGGTAGAAAATCATATCCGGTAAATGCAGCTGGTATGGAATACGGGAAAGAACCATTGTCAAAAAACTATCGCTCCGTTACAGAAGTGAATAGTGACGGTGAACATATGGCGCTTGTAAAAGTAGGAGCTATGTTCGTAAATAGTATTGAGCTGCTGCATGAAAGAGACACTGTTCAAAAAGGTGAAGAAATGGCATACTTTACATTCGGTTCAACAGTTGTGTTATTGTTTGAAAAAGATATGATAGAAGTAGTGCAAGAATTGAAGAGTGGACAAGAGCTTCGCCTTGGTGAAAAGATTGCTACTCGATTGGCTCATAAGTAAAAAAGATTTTATAACTGTAAGTAAGATTTATGGACAAAGATGCGTAATGATGAAATTCCCTAGATGGGAGTACTTGTTTATTCGAGAGCCATCGCAGGATGGCTCTTTTTACAAGTTAGTTACTTAAAATTTCACTTTATATGTAATCAAGACGATTTGACGAGCTTGTCCTCTAATGAGCGTCTAATAATTTCTTGTTTTATAAGTAAAATGAAGTCGGGATTTAATTTTAGTTCTTTTGCTTTATAATAAGACTCAGTGAGTAACTCAGTAGATAACTGTTCCATATGTTTTGTTTTCAAGGTGAGTCACCTCCTAATAATATAAGGATTGATTCGTTGTTGCATTTAATGTACCAAAAAAATATGACAGTCACAAACGGGTGGTTATCCACATACCTAGGTGGATAAAATGTGTATAGATTGTTAGTAAATTCCAAATTAACCGAAAAATTAATGTGGAAAATGTGTACAATTTTATCCACAGGCCATATATCGAAATATGTTGTCGAAAAATTTTTATGAAAACTCCTCAAAGAGGTGAAAGAAATTGAAACTATTTTTACCAAATGAATATGTGAAAAATGTATATCATGTTCAACCAGAAGATTTGAAGAAACGTGGAATTAAAGGTGTTATTACTGATTTAGATAACACTTTAATTGAATGGGATCGTCCAAATGCAACGCCACAACTTGAAGAATGGTTTTTGAAAATGAAAGAGCAAGGCATTCAAGTAACGGTCGTTTCAAATAATAATGAGCAACGAGTGAAAGATTTTGCTGATCCATTAGGCATTCCATTTATTCATAGTGCGCGTAAGCCATTTGTTCGTGCGTTTAAGCGTGCGATACGAGAGATGCAGTTGCAACCAGATGAAGTTGTAGTAATTGGGGATCAGTTACTGACAGATGTGCTAGGTGGAAACCGAGTTGGACTGCATACAATTTTAGTTGTACCAGTAGCACAAACAGACGGATTAGTAACGCGCTTTAATCGAAAAATTGAACGAAGAATTATGAGAAACATGAAGAAAAAAGGTTTAATTAACTGGGAGGAATAAAGTTTGACTGAAACAATTAAATGTATTGGTTGCGGTGTAGAAATTCAAACAGAAGATAAAAATGAAGTGGGATATGCTCCTGCCTCATCTTTAGAAAAAGAACAAGTCATTTGTCAACGCTGTTTTCGATTGAAACATTATAACGAAATTCAAGATGTCTCATTAACAGATGATGATTTCCTACGTATTCTAAACGGTATTGGAAAATCGGATGCGTTAGTAGTTAAAATTGTAGATATTTTCGACTTTAATGGTAGCTGGTTACCTGGCTTACATCGTTTCGTGGGAAATAATAAAGTATTACTTGTTGGGAATAAAGCGGATTTAATTCCTAAGTCAGTAAAACATGATAAAGTAAAGCATTGGATGCGCTATAGTGCAAAGCAGCTAGGATTAAAGCCAGAAGATGTCTTTTTAATTAGTGCAGCGAAAGGACAAGGGATTGCTGAGCTGGCAGATGCGATTGAGTATTACCGCGGCGGAAAAGATGTTTACGTTGTTGGATGTACAAATGTAGGGAAATCAACATTCATTAATCGTATGATTAAAGAATTTAGTGATGAGACTGAAAATGTAATTACAACATCTCATTTCCCAGGAACAACGCTTGATTTAATTGATATCCCGTTAGACGAAGAATCTTCTTTATATGATACGCCAGGTATTATTAACCACCATCAAATGGCTCATTATGTTGGAAAACAAAGCTTAAAGCTTATTACACCAACAAAAGAAATTAAGCCAATGGTATTCCAATTAAATGAAGAACAAACATTGTTCTTTAGCGGATTGGCACGTTTTGATTACGTAAGTGGCGGTCGTCGCGCATTTACTTGTCACTTCTCAAATCGTTTAACAATCCATCGTACAAAGCTTGAGAAAGCAGATGAATTGTATAAAAATCATGCAGGGGATTTACTAAGCCCGCCAACACCAGAAGAATTAGAAAATATGCCAGAGTTAGTGAAATACGAGTTTAATATTCGTGAACCAAAAACGGATGTTGTATTCTCTGGATTAGGATGGGTTACTGTGAACGAACCGGGAGCAAAAATTGTTGCACACGTACCAAAAGGAGTAAGTGTTTCATTGCGTAAATCTTTAATTTAATATGGAGAGGGATTTATGAAACAATTATATGGTGTAATCGGAAATCCAATTGGACATTCATTATCACCCGTTATGCATAACGATGCATTTGAACACTTGAATATGGATGCCTATTATCATGCCTTTCTTGTTAAAGAGGAAGTGCTAGGGGAAGCAGTAAGAGGTTTAAAAGCGTTAGGTATTTCAGGATTTAATGTAACAACTCCGCACAAAGTTGCGATTATGGATTATTTGGATGAGATTGACCCGCTAGCAAAACAAATTGGTGCAGTAAATACGGTGGTTCATAAGGATGGGAAATTGATTGGCTACAATACAGATGGAATTGGTTTTGTCAAAGCGCTACAGTCAATTAGTAGTGAACCACTTCAAGAGAAACGTATTTTATTGCTTGGCGCAGGTGGTGCTAGTCGAGCTATTTATTTTTCACTTGCTGATGTAGGTGTGAAAGAGATTGATGTAGCGAATCGTACAGTAGATAAGGCGAAAGAACTTATTACTGCATGTACGGCTACTGTTCATTCTGTTGCTTTATCGTTAGAGGAAGCAACAGAAGAACAAGAGAATTATGATATTATCATTCAGACGACAACGATAGGTATGCATCCACGTGTCGAACATACGCCGTTACAAATTTCTTCGTTGAAAAAGGGAACGATTGTATCAGATATAATTTATAATCCATTTGAAACGAAAATTTTATGTGAGGCGAAAGAGCAAGGTGCAATCATTCAAAATGGTATTGATATGTTTGTTTATCAAGGAGCGCTTGCATTTGAAATGTGGACAGGTTGCGTACCGAATATTGAACGAATGAAACAATTAGTTATAAGAAAGCTTGGAGGCTAACATATATGTTAACAGGAAAACAAAAAAGATTTTTACGTGCACAAGCACATCATTTAACACCAATTTTTCAAGTAGGAAAAGGCGGAGTAAATGAAAATATGATTAAACAAATTGCAGATACTTTAGAAGCTCGTGAGTTATTTAAAGTAAGTGTGCTACAAAACTGTGAATTCGATCGCCGTGAAGTTGCAGAAGAACTTGCAAAAGGTGCACGTGCGGAAATCGTTCAAGTAATTGGAAGTACAATTGTTTTATACAAAGAATCAAGAGAAAACAAGCAAATTAAACTTCCTCGATAAAAATAGCATATGTTATTTTTATCACTAGTAATGGTGTAGAGATCGAAACCAATTGAACTTTTATTAACAGTAAACTCTCTTCGGATGGAAATGAAGAGAGTTGCTGTATGTAAAAGGAAGGGGCGTTTCTTTTGAGAAAAATTGGCATCATTGGTGGTACATTTGATCCGCCACATTATGGACATTTGCTCATTGCAAATGAAGTATATCATGCTTTGAATTTAGAAGAAGTATGGTTCTTACCGAACCAAATTCCGCCGCATAAACAAGGGCGGAATATTACAAGTGTAGAAAGTCGCTTACAAATGTTAGAACTTGCGACTGAGGAAGAGGAACATTTTTCTATTTGTTTAGAAGAGCTAAGCAGGAAGGGCCCATCTTATACGTATGACACTATGCTACAATTAACGAAGAAGCATCCGGATGTGCAGTTTCACTTTATTATTGGTGGAGATATGGTTGAGTATTTACCGAAGTGGTATAACATTGAAGCGTTACTTGATCTTGTAACGTTTGTTGGGGTTGCAAGACCGGGTTATACATTGCATACACCTTATCCTATCACCACTGTAGAAATTCCGGAGTTTGCAGTTTCTTCATCTTTATTACGTGAGAGATATAAAGAGAAGAAAACATGCAAATATTTACTTCCTGAAAAAGTACAGGTATATATCGAGAGGAATGGGTTGTATGAATCGTGAGGAAGCACTTCATATTGTGAAACAACAAATGCATGAAAAACGTTATATACACACAATTGGTGTAATGGAGACGGCAATTGAACTTGCTAAATTATACGGTGTGGATGAAAAAAAGGCTGAAGTTGCAGCTATATTCCATGATTATGCGAAGTGTAGAGCGATTTCAGAGATGGAAGAGATCATTAAAAGTGAAGGTTTGCCGAAAGATTTACTTTGTTATAACAAAGAGTTATGGCATGCACCTGTTGGGGCATACTTAGTAGAAAAAGAAGTAGGTATTACAGATCCTGAAATCCTGCAAGCTATTACATATCATACAAGTGGTCATGAGAAAATGACGATGTTAGATAAAGTAATTTATGTAGCTGATTACATTGAGCCTGGGCGAAAGTTTCCAGGGGTGGAGGAAGCTCGTAAACTCGCATATACGGATATAGATCAAGCTTTATTATTTGCGCTAAAGAGAACAATTCAATTTTTAATGGAAAAAGATCAAACGATTTATCCATTAACATTCCAAACATACAATGCAGTTATCAAGGAGGAAATGAGTAAATGAAAGATAAAGATTTATTAGTATTAGCAGCAAAAGCAGCTGATGATAAGAGAGCAGAAGATATGGTTGTCCTAAATATGCAAGGTATTTCACCAATTGCAGATTATTTCATTATTTGTCACGGTAATTCAGATAAGCAAGTGCAAGCAATTGCACGTGAAATTAAAGCGAAAGCACACGAGTTCCAAATCGACGTACAACGTATGGAAGGTTTTGACGAAGCTCGCTGGGTATTAGTTGACCTTGGAGATGTAGTTGCTCATGTATTCCATAAAGATGAGCGTAATCACTATAATTTAGAGCGTCTATGGGGCGATGTGCCACGTGAAGATATTACAGAAGAGTTAGGCCAATGAACTACGAACAATTTGCGTTGCTGTACGATGAACTAATGAATGATGTCCCTTATGATAAATGGGTGGAATTCACAGAGGAAAGCTTGCAGCAAGCGGATATGAAAGAGGCGAAGATTCTTGATGTAGCATGCGGTACTGGTAATGTAACGCTTCCGCTTGTACAAAAGGGTTACGATGTAATCGGTGTCGATCTTTCGGAAGAAATGTTAGCAGTCGCACAGCAAAAACTAGGCGAGGCAGGATATTTTATTCCTTTTTACCAACAAGATATGCGGGAGCTTGATGTTCCAGGTGAGTTTGACTGTGTAACGATCTTTTGTGATTCATTAAACTATGTATTGCAAGAAGATGGAGTGCAAGAAACATTCCGAAGAGTGTTTCATCATTTACGTCAAGATGGTTTGTTTTTATTTGATGTACATTCTTTATATAAAATACATCATGTATTTCAAAATGAAACATACACAGTGAATGGAGAAGAAATATCTCTTATTTGGAATTGCTTCCCTGGTGAAGATCCAAACAGTGTAGAACATGATTTAACATTCTTTGTTCAAGACCCAGAAGAAGATGTGTACCATCGTTTTGACGAATGTCACGTACAACGTGCATATCCGGTTGAAGAGTTAACGAAATGGCTTGAAGAAGCTGGTTTTACAGTGCTTCGTGTAACTGGTGACTTTGAGCGACTTGAAGTTACAGAACAAACAGAGCGTATTTTCTTCATGGCGAAGAAAAACGGATAAAACAAAAGCAACCGAGAAGGTTGCTTTTGTTTTGTGAAGAAGCTGTAATTTTAGTTCTAGGATAATAAGAAAATGACATACGTGGATTGTGAAAAAGCTAGTTTAAGTAAAAATGTAATGTGAAAAATTAAGTATTTATAAAAAGGATTTGGAATGACGATGACGTATTTGTTATGTGTGTTTATTGAATTGCTGATCAACGCATTTTAAATCTTCATCAAATTTCTCGTGTGTCCGCTCGATTAATTTATGAAACATATCTCCAACATGTTCTTCTAAAACCCGAATACCTTCTCCTGTAACGCCGCCTTTCACACATACTTTTTCTTGTAAAGTAGGCAATGTGAAAATTCCTTTTTCGAGTAGTTTCCCCATTCCAACGACCATTTCACTTACTAAAGTAGTGGCTTCTTCATGTGTAATATTTGTTTTATCTACAGCAGCATTAATGAAACATTGTAATAAATAACTAAAGAATGCAGGGCCGCAGCTTGCTATATCAGATGAAACGCGCGTTATATCTTCTTCTATTACAAGGGGAGTAGAAATGTTTTTGAATAAGCGAAATAGTTTTTGTTGCCATTCTTCAGAGCAGTTACTTCCAAATGTAAATAGTGATGCGCCGGATAGGGCGCGGTTTGTAATGCTCGGAATAATACGGGCAACATGGCAAGGTACAAGTGTCTCTAATTGTGATGGAGATATTGGACTTGTGATAGAAACTAAGCACTTTTCATCAGAAAAATGTTCAGCGTATTTTTGCAAGATTGGGTATATATCTATCGGCTTTACGCAAATAAAAATAAGATGTGATCGTTCGATTACCTCATCAATAGTTTTGGCTATATGAACAGAAGGGTGTTTTTCCTTTATATGATATGCTTTGGCGGGCGTCCGATTAATGATCGTAAGGCACGAAGGTTTGACAGCACGGGTTTCTAAAAATGCATCGATTAGTATATTCCCCATGTTTCCTGTCCCTATAATTCCTATGTTCAATGTTTCATCCCTCCTTCGTAACAGCTTTCTCCTAAACAATATGAATGATGTTATAAATTTATGATTAGAGGTGAAAAATGATGTGGGATTTTCCAAAGAAATGGTTAGGATTAGTTGCTATTATTGGAACTGTGCTTTTTCTTATTTTCTGGAAAACGAATGAGCATACAGAGCGATCAGTTATTGCAACGGATGTTCAAGCGAAAGATATAGAGAAGAAAAGTAAACCGAAAATATCGGATACAAAGCAGCAGAAAAAAATAATTGTAATTGATATGAAAGGGGCTGTTGTTAAAGAGGGGGTGTATGAAATGAAAGAAGGGGACCGGGTCAAGGATGCTATTGAAAAAGCAGGTGGTTTTTTGCCTGAGGCAGATAGGATGAAGGTAAATTTAGCACAAATGGTACAAGACCAAATGATTCTTTACGTACCGAATAAAAACGAACAAGTGCAAGAAGTAGCTGCTGTTTCAAAGGGAGAGGGAAAAGTTCAAATAAATGCAGCTTCTAAAGAACAACTTGAAAAAATTACAGGTATTGGTTCTCGGAAAGCAGAAAGTATTTTGAAATATCGAGAGGAACATGGTCCGTTTCAAAAAATAGAAGATTTGTTAGAGATTGATGGGATTGGTGTGAAGTCTTTGGAGAAAATAAAAGATCAAATTATTATTCCGTAAAAGATTGACGAAGTTTTTCTTCATTCGCTACACTACAAGTAGACAAAAAAGTAGGTGAAGAATATGGAACGAATTTCATGGGATCAATATTTTATGACGCAAAGCCATTTGTTATCTTTACGTAGTACATGTACAAGGCTTGCAGTAGGAGCGACAATTGTTCGTGATAAACGAATTATTGCTGGTGGATATAATGGTTCAATTAAAGGTGGCGTACATTGTATAGATGATGGATGCTACGTTATTGATAATCATTGTGTTCGTACAATTCATGCAGAAATGAATGCTTTGTTACAATGTGCAAAATTTGGCGTGAAAACGGAGGAAGCGGAAATTTATGTTACGCATTTTCCTTGTTTACAATGTTGTAAGGCGATTATTCAAAGTGGTATTACAGCAGTTTATTATGCACAGGATTATAAAAATCATCCGTATGCCGTAGAGTTATTTGAAAAAGCGAATGTAACGGTGAAACACGTTCCGCTAGAATACGATATTGCAGCATTAGAGGATCAAAAGCGTCATATGGAGTTAAAAGAACTATTTGCATCTTTAGAAAAAGAGAACTTATCAATGGAAGAATTACAGCATGTATTCACGAAAGCAAAAATGATGCTATAAGGAGTGAGTATGAGTTGCAAGGACAATGGGGCTATGTTGCAATCTCATTTATAATTGGGATTGCAATTGCCTTCTCCTCTTCAGTTGTATGGCTAACTTGTTGTCTCGTTGTATATGTTTTCTTTTGTTTATATCGTACTTCGCGTAAAACCTTCTTTTATTGTATGATAGCGTGTTTTAGTGGCGCTATGTACACCGCGTATGTTCAAGGGCAAAACAAGCCTCTGAGAGAGTCCTATGAAGCTACAAGAGGAGTGATACATACTACACCTCTTATTAACGGCGATCGCCTCTCATTTCAAGTTGAAGATCAGAATAAAAATATAGTGCAGTTAAGTTACAAAATGAAATCAGCCTCGGAAAAGAAACAAATGCGACAATTACATGCAGGAGTATCATGTGTATTCGAAGGTGAGAGGAAAGAACCACAAATAGCTCGGAATTTTCATGGTTTTAATTATCGTGATTATTTATATAAGCAAAATATTCATTTCATATTGGACGCTACATATATTTCTGAATGCCATAAAATATCGTTGTCACTGGTGCAGTGGATTCTTCTTTTGAGGCAACAAGCAATCTCAGAAGTTACAGAAATGTTTCCAGAACAATCAGGTGCTTTTATGAATGCATTAGTATTTGGTGATAGACAACAAATGACATTTGAAGTTGAAGAGCAATATCAACAATTCGGTCTCGTGCATTTGTTGGCGATTTCAGGATCGCATATCGTATTGTTAATGGTAATCGTGTATTTTATTTTGCTAAGAAGCGGTGTGACAAGGGAGGTAGCGACAGTATGTCTTATCTTCTGCATTCCTCTATATATGATTTTAGCAGGAGCGTCACCATCTGTTATAAGAGCTTCTATAACAGGAGTTTTCATGTTAATTGCTTTTATGTGTTCTATTCGTTTATCTAGCTTAGATGCTTTAAGTATAACAGCTATATGTATGCTTATATTTGATCCATATCTCGTGTTTAATATTGGTTTTCAGTTTTCTTTCGTCGGTAGTTTTGCTTTACTTTTATCTGCCCCGCTTTTACTAGAGAGTGGTAATGGAGTAATTCGAAATTCTATTTATATTTCTCTTATTTCACAGCTCGTTAGTACTCCGATTTTGTTATATCACTTCGGTTATTTTTCTCCATATAGTATTTTCTTAAATATCCTATACGTTCCGTTTTTATCTCTCGTTGTATTGCCGTGCAGTATTGTTATTTTGATATGTATACCGATCATTCCGTTTCTGGCAAAAAGGCTTGGGAATGTATTATCAATAGGTTTGAATCTTTCTAATGATTTTTTAAGTTATTGCGAAAACTTACCATTTACCCGTCTTAATTTCGGACAAACACCTATACTTCTTGTAGCCCTATATTGCGTGAGTATTATTAGTATATTGATGGTTTGGGAAAGGCGAATGACGAAGGGGATTCTGTTTATATCTGCGGGTGTATTTCTTTTTATTAGTACATGCCATTATGTATATCCGTATTTTCGAGAAAGTGGGAGTGTTACCTTTCTCGATGTTGGACAGGGAGATGCAATATTAATTCGCCTCCCGTATGATCAAGAGATTTACCTTATTGATACTGGTGGAACAATTCGTCCAAACAAGGAAGAATGGCAACGTAAAAAGCATGAATTTTCTGTCGGAAATGATATTTTGATTCCTTATTTACAAAAGGAAGGTATTAAAAAGATCGATAAATTAATTATAACGCATGGAGATGCGGACCATATAGGTGCTGCACAAGAGTTGTTATCAAATATAACCGTAAAAGAAGTTGTATTTGGCCGAAAGGAACAAGATGCGGAATTAGAAAAAATAGTAAAGAAACAGGCTTTAGAAAAGGAAGTGAAAATAAGAGAAGTGAGAGAAGGAGAAAGTTGGAGCATAAATGGAGCGGAATTTTTCGTATTAGCGCCAACAGGGAAGAAGAGCAGTGAAAATAACGCTTCAATTGTAATGTTGGCAAAATTAGGAGGACTAACGTGGTTGTTTACAGGTGATTTAGAAGAAGAAGGTGAGAAGTTTTTAGTAGCTACGTATCCAGAGTTGCGAGCGGATGTTTTAAAGGTTGCTCATCATGGGAGTAATACTTCATCTACAACAACTTTTCTGAGCGTCGTACAGCCTAATATAGCCGTTATTTCTGCCGGTGAGCGTAATAGGTATGGGCACCCTCATAAGGACGTTATAGAGCGTTTTGAGAAGAGGGGGATTGAAATATGGCGTACGGATAAGCAAGGGGCTATCTCCTATGTTTTTAAAGGGGAAAACGGAACCTTTCGCAGCAAAATCACATATGATGAAACACATAATAGATAAAAAAGACTGCCAGTAAGCAGCAGTCTTTAAGAACCGATAAATTTAATAACAGTTGCAATGATGAAAAGTGTTGCGAAAAAACCAAATGAGACGATAAATCCTACCCCTGAATCAATAGCGTCATTGCGTTTACTTTGAACGTTTTGTTCAAAATCATTCATTTAGAATCCCTCCCCAACATTCCACTTTAGTATAAAATATTGTCAGAAAAAAATCTACAATTTCCATGTGAGGAGAAATAGAGCGTTTTTACTACTTTTAGATCATGAAGTAATGTGAATTTTTGTTTCCAAGCATGTTAACAGTTGGCACTTATACTCGAATTTTTATTGCGAATAATAAAGGGAAGGTGATTACCGCACACCAATAAGAAACCCGGGGCTTATTGCGTGGCGTTTAATATAAATAAAGGGACGGGTTATATTGCCTGTTCCTTTGTACTTGTAAAACAAAAGCTAGGGCATTAGTATAAATATATATTGCCAAGTTAGGGAGTAGGAAAAAGTATGAGTGATATACATAAAAAGATTAAAAAGAAGCAGTTTGCTCCGTTATATTTACTGTATGGAACGGAAGCGTTTTTTATAAATGAAACGATAAAGCTTATTACAACAGAAGCGCTTGAAGAGGAAGATCGCGAGTTTAATGTTGTTACATATGATTTAGAAGAAGCGTATTTAGAAGATGTGGTTGAAGATGCACGTACACTTCCTTTTTTCGGAGAACGTAAAGTGTTATTAATAAAATCACCACTCTTTTTAACTTCACAAAAAGAAAAATTGGAACAAAATATAAAAATTTTAGAAGAATATATCGGGGAACCTTCTCCCTTTTCTATTCTTGTTTTTGTTGCGCCTTACGAAAAGCTGGATGAACGAAAAAAAATTACAAAACTATTAAAGAAAACAGCGGATGTAGTAGAAGCGAATGCAATGCAAGTGCAGGATGTTCAGAAGTGGATTGTTGCTCGGGCGGATGAAGTACATGTGCATATTGATCATGCGGCTGTTAGTTTGTTGTTAGAGCTTGTGGGAAGTAATGTAACAATGTTGGCGAAGGAAATGGACAAGTTAACGTTATACGTCGGTATGGGCGGAGAGATTACACCAAAACTCGTTGCAGAGCTTGTACCAAAATCAGTTGAACAAAATGTGTTTGCTTTGACAGAAAAAGTGGTGAAAAAAGATATCGCGGGTGCGATGCAAATTTTGGATGGATTATTTACGCAGCAGGAGGAACCTATTAAATTGCTTGCGTTATTAGTAAGTCAATTCCGTTTACTGCATCAAGTGAAAGAGTTACAGCAGCGTGGTTACGGCCAAAATCAAATCGCGTCTCATATTGGTGTGCATCCATATCGTGTAAAATTAGCGATGAATCAAACGAAGTTTTTCTCTTTTGAAGCATTAAAAAAAGTGATAATGGAATTAGCGGAAGCTGATTATAGTATGAAAACGGGAAAAATGGATAAAAAACTTGTGCTCGAGTTTTTCTTAATGCGGTTAAATCATATGTGATGAAACAAAAAAAGTTCACGTGCTAAGAGCGTGAACTTTTTTGTATATAAAAAAACGATCCGAATGGATCGTTTTTTAAACGCCTTACGCGTTTACTTGTTTCGCTAAGCGAGATTTTTGACGAGCTGCAGCGTTTTGGTGGATAAGACCTTTACGAGCTGCTTTGTCAAGTTTTTTAGAAGCAGTTTTGAAAGCTTCTTTAGCATTTTCAAGATCGTTATTAGTAACTAAAGCTTCTACAGTTTTAACAGCAGAACGCATGTCAGACTTGATAGAAGCGTTATGTGCACGACGCTCTTCGCTAAGTTTAGCGCGTTTGATAGCAGATTTGATGTTTGCCATACTTTTCACCTCCCTGGTGCAATCGAATGACTCGATTCTTAACATAGAACAAGTGATATTCTATCAAACGGTGAAGAGAATTGCAATAGTATATCCATGAAATTTCACGTAAAGGAAAGAATGACCTTATATAACTTTGGGAAATCTAACGATATTTACTATGAATGACGGAGGAGATACGATGAAAGAACCACTAGATTTAAGTAAATATAGTGTTAGAACGGACCTTGCTGTAGAGGCACATCAAATGCTGCAAGAGCGCCAAGAAGAGCAACAAGGGATACAAGGAGTTGTTGTAAAAGAGAGGGAAGAAGAAGGTATTACCATTACAAAAGTAACGATTGATGAAGTTGCCTCGGAATCGATGGGTAAAAAACCTGGAAATTATTTAACGCTTGAAGTACAAGGTATACGTCAACAAGATACGGAGCTGCAACAAAAAGTAGAGCGTATTTTTGCAAAAGAATTTTCGTATTTCTTAGAAGAGGTTGGCGTTACGAAAGAAGCGAGCTGTTTAATTGTTGGTCTTGGGAATTGGAATGTAACACCAGATGCGCTTGGACCGATAGTTGTAGAAAATGTATTGGTAACGAGACATTTATTTCAATTGCAGCCTGAAAGTGTAGAAGAAGGCTTTAGGCCTGTTAGTGCAATTCGGCCCGGGGTAATGGGGATTACAGGAATTGAAACGAGCGATGTCATTTATGGAATCATTGAGAAGACAAAGCCAGACTTTGTCATTGCAATTGATGCATTAGCTGCTCGTTCTATTGAAAGGGTAAATAGTACGATACAAATTTCTGATACAGGAATTCATCCTGGATCGGGTGTTGGGAATAAACGTAAGGAACTCAGTAAAGAAACATTAGGTATTCCTGTTATCGCAATTGGTGTTCCGACTGTGGTGGATGCCGTTTCGATTACAAGCGATACAATTGATTTTATTTTGAAACATTTTGGCCGAGAGATAAAAGAGGGAAACAAACCTTCCCGATCTTTGTTGCCAGCTGGTTTTACATTTGGAGAAAAGAAAAAATTAACAGAAGAGGATATGCCGGATGAAAAAAGCCGAAATATGTTTTTAGGTGCTGTAGGTACACTGGAAGATGAAGAGAAAAGAAAATTAATTTATGAAGTGTTATCTCCTCTTGGTCACAATTTAATGGTGACTCCGAAAGAAGTGGATGCCTTCATAGAGGATATGGCAAATGTAATAGCAAGTGGTTTAAATGCAGCGCTGCATCATCAAATTGATCAAGATAATACAGGAGCATATACACATTGATGAGAAGAGATGATAATCATGTAAGCCGCTTTTCGCTTTTATGTATATGTAGTGCGGCTATATGCTTACTTATGGTAATAGCAGGGGTGGCACTTGCAAATCATGGGTTGAAAAGTATGAAAGGTTATCAGCAAATGTCGTATGAACAAATCGCTCATATGACAGGAACAAAAGGTGAGGCCACTGAATCAGAAACTTTGGAAGGTTCGTTTTCCGCTACTGAAAAACAAAAACAATTAGAAAGCTTAAAAAGTTTTAATATTGTAGAAGGAATGGGTATGGCGATAGCAAGCGTTGCCTATGAAATAACAAAGTTTGGAACAGATATAGTTGTTGGGAAAGTAAAAGGGATTTTTAGTTAAGAGTCAAACGGAGGACGGTTGTTTTACAGGTTTGTAAGACAGCCGTTCTTTAATTTGAAAAAGGTTTGTCTCTTATGGTTTGTTCGCATAAGATATAAATAGAATGATTTGTATTGTAAGCAGCACGAGTTTTCATTGAATCTTTGCTGCTCTATTGATATAATCAGTGCTAGTGTATATTGGCGAGACTATTAGGAGTTGAGAACATAGATGAACAAAGAAGAAAGAGCAAAAAGACAGTCCAAAATTCGTAATTTCTCTATCATTGCTCATATTGACCACGGAAAGTCAACGTTAGCAGACCGTATTTTAGAGAAAACAAACGCGTTAACACAACGTGAAATGAAAGCTCAGTTGCTTGACTCTATGGATTTAGAGCGTGAGCGTGGTATTACAATTAAATTAAACGCAGTACAATTAAACTATAAAGCAAAAGACGGCGAAGAATATATTCTTCACTTAATTGATACACCAGGACACGTCGACTTTACGTACGAAGTATCTCGTAGTTTAGCGGCTTGTGAAGGTGCAATTCTTGTAGTAGATGCAGCGCAAGGTATTGAAGCGCAAACGTTAGCGAACGTATACTTAGCGCTTGATAACAATTTAGAAATTTTACCGGTTATTAATAAAATCGATTTACCAAGTGCAGACCCAGAGCGTGTACGCCAAGAGGTGGAAGATGTAATTGGGTTAGATGCATCAGAAGCTGTACTTGCTTCGGCAAAAGCTGGGATTGGTATCGAAGAGATTTTAGAACAAATCGTTGAAAAAGTGCCAGCACCAACAGGTGATTCAGAAGAACCGTTACAATGTATGATCTTTGACTCTTTATATGATCCATACCGCGGTGTAATTGCTTATATCCGTGTTGTAAATGGAACGGTAAAAGTTGGCGATAAAGTACGTATGATGGCAACTGGAAAAGAATTTGAAGTAACAGAAGTAGGTGTGTTTACACCGAAAACTACGCAACGTGATGAGTTAACAGTAGGTGATGTAGGTTTCTTAGCAGCATCGATTAAAAATGTTGGTGACACACGCGTTGGTGATACGATTACACATGCGAAACGTCCAGCAGCTGAGCCATTACCTGGTTACCGTAAATTAAATCCAATGGTATTCTGTGGTCTGTACCCGATTGACTCTGCACGTTACAACGACTTACGTGATGCGCTAGAGAAATTAGAATTAAACGATTCTGCTCTTGAGTTTGAGCCAGAAACATCTCAAGCGCTAGGATTTGGTTTCCGTTGTGGATTCTTAGGACTTCTTCATATGGAAATCATTCAAGAGCGTATTGAACGTGAATTTAAAATTGATTTAATTACAACAGCGCCAAGTGTTATTTATAAAGTATTCTTAACGAATGGTGAAGACATGATTGTCGATAACCCGTCTAATATGCCGGATCCACAGACAATTGATCGTGTTGAAGAGCCATTTGTTAAAGCAGCAATTATGGTTCCGAATGACTATGTTGGAGCTGTAATGGAAATTTGCCAAGGTAAACGCGGAACGTTTATTGATATGCAATATTTAGATGAAACGCGTGTTACTTTGACATATGAAATCCCATTATCAGAAATCGTATATGACTTCTTCGATCAGTTGAAATCAAATACGAAAGGATATGCATCATTTGATTATGAGTTAATTGGTTACAAGCCATCTAAACTTGTGAAAATGGATATTCTTTTAAATTCTGAGCAAGTCGATGCTCTATCATTTATCGTACACCGTGATTCAGCGTATGACCGTGGTAAAGTAATCGTAGAAAAATTAAAAGAATTAATTCCAAGACAGCAGTTCGAAGTGCCAATTCAAGCGACGATCGGAAACAAAGTTGTAGCGCGTTCTACAATTAAAGCGATGCGTAAAAACGTACTTGCGAAATGTTACGGTGGTGACATTTCTCGTAAGCGTAAACTTCTTGATAAGCAAAAAGAAGGTAAAAAACGTATGAAGTCTGTTGGTTCTGTAGAAGTACCGCAAGAAGCATTCATGGCTGTACTGAAAATGGATGACAACTAATAGTTGGAATGAAAAAAGAAGTCGTTTATGCGGCTTCTTTTTTACGTATAATTACTTTTTAGACATCCGAGTAGCTCTCATTTACAATAGTGAGAGAGCTTTTTAGTTCATATAAAGTTAGGAGTTTGTTAATGTCCGAAAATATTCGAAAAGATATTCAAGAAAAAATACAAAATGGCAATTTTAATTGTGAAAAGGAATTGACACTTTCTATTATTAGTGGAAAGTGGAAAGTTGTGATATTGTGGCATCTTGGTGTGGAAGGGCCTCATCGTTTTAGTGAATTACAGCGATTATTTCCGAGCATTTCTCATAAAGTTTTATCAAACCAATTAAAAGAGTTAATGGAAGATGGGATTGTTGATCGAACAGTATACCCAGAAATTCCACCGCGAGTGGAATATTATATGACGGAATTAGGCATGTCGCTTTTACCAATCGTTGAAATGATGTATGATTGGGGAAAAATGCGAATGGAACAAATTCGTAATACGTTAGAGAAGTAAAAGAAGCCTCCCGAGCGTGGAGGTTTTCTTTTTAGAAAGGTAGGAGTTATTTTTGGTGCAAGCTGCATATATTCATATTCCGTTTTGTCAGCATATTTGTCACTATTGTGATTTTAATAAAGTGTTTATTGAACGCCAGCCGGTCGATCAATATTTAGAGTATTTAGAGAAAGAAATAATAAATACAGTTCAAAAGGTACCGTTTGATAGTATAAAAACGATTTTTGTTGGCGGGGGAACTCCAACAGCATTAAATATGGAACAGACAAAGAAATTATTAAATATTATAAATCGTCGTTTACGTCCGTTTGCCCCGAATTGTGAATTAACATTTGAAGCGAATCCAGGTGATTTGCCGAAAGAGAAATTAAATGTATTGCTAGAAGGTGGAGTGAACCGAATTAGTTTTGGGGTGCAAACATTTCGAGATGAATTGCTTGAGAAAATTGGACGTAAGCATACGAGAGAAGATGCGTTTGTAGCAATTAGAGAAGCGCAGGAAGTAGGCTTTAAAAATATAAATGTAGATATTATTTATGCTCTGCCAGGACAGACGATAGAAGATGTAAAAGAAACATTAGACATTGCTTTTACGCTTGGTGTACAACATTTCTCGGCATATTCATTAATTGTGGAACCGAAAACAGTATTTTATAACTTAATGAATAAAGGGAAATTAAGACTTCCAGGTGAAGACCATGAAGCGAAAATGTACGAAATGGTAATGGATGAAATGGAGAAACATGGCTATACCCAGTATGAAATTAGTAATTTTTCAAAAGGTAATAATGAAAGTAGACATAATCTCACATACTGGAATAATGAAGAGTATTATGGATTTGGAGCTGGAGCGCATAGTTATGTAAATGGAGAACGTATCCAAAATGTAGGGCCGCTCAAGCAATATTTCAATAAAATCGATGAAACCGGATTTCCGTATTTAGATGTTCACGTGGTGACGGAGAAAGAAAAAATGGAAGAAGAATTGTTCTTAGGACTCCGAAAAACAAAAGGTGTATCTAAAATAGCGTTTCAAAAGAAATTTAATATGGAAATGGATCAAGTTTTCGCGAAGCAGTTACAAAACAACCAAGAACAAGGATTGCTTGAAGAGAGCGATGGATATGTTCGTTTAACGCGAAAAGGAAAATTATTAGGGAATGAAGTATTCCAATCATTTTTGATTGACTAATTAAATGTTCCATTAACGTGAAAAAGTTTCATTATTTCGTGACGTTTCCGTTGACAATTGAATGTCAATTTTGGTAAGTTATTAATAGATTTAGCACTCGAAGACAAAGAGTGCTAACAGAGGTGATGATGAGATGCTTACGGAACGTCAGCTCTTAATTTTACAAACAATTATTGATGACTTTATTGGATCAGCGCAACCTGTTGGGTCAAGAACGTTGGCTAAAAAAGATGAAATTACGTTTAGTTCAGCTACTATACGAAATGAAATGGCTGATTTAGAAGAACTAGGATTTATTGAGAAAACGCACAGTTCTTCTGGACGTGTTCCTTCTGAAAAAGGATACCGATTTTATGTAGACCATCTTTTAGCGCCGCAAAATTTACCGAACGATGAAATTGTACAAATTAAAGATTTATTTGCTGAAAGAATTTTTGAAGCGGAAAAGATTGCACAGCAATCGGCTCAAATTTTATCAGAGCTTACAAATTATACGGCCATTGTTCTTGGACCGAAGTTAAGCACAAATAAACTTAAAAACGTACAAATTGTTCCGCTTGATCGTCAAACCGCAGTCGCTATTATTGTAACGGATACAGGGCATGTACAAAGCAAAACGATTACCGTTCCGGAATCTGTTGATTTATCAGATTTAGAAAAAATGGTTAATATTTTAAATGAAAAGCTATCGGGCGTACCAATGTCGGAACTCCATAATAAAATCTTTAAGGAGATTGTTACGGTATTGCGTGGGTATGTTCATAATTACGATAGTGCAATAAAAATATTGGATGGTACATTTCAAGTTCCGTTATCGGAAAAGATATACTTTGGAGGGAAGGCAAATATGCTTTCGCAACCAGAGTTTCATGACATTCAAAAAGTTAGATCTTTACTTACCATGATTGATAACGAAGCTGAGTTTTATGATATTTTGCGTCATAAACAAGTTGGTATTCAAGTGAAAATTGGTAGGGAAAACTCTGCGACAGCCATGGAAGATTGTAGTTTGATTTCTGCAACATATTCGATTGGAGAAGAACAACTTGGAACAATTGCAATTTTAGGTCCAACGAGAATGCAATACTCTCGTGTAATTAGTTTGTTGCAGTTATTTACAAGGCAAATTACAGATGGACTAAAAAAATAAAGAATAAAGAAGAATACATTCGCTCAAGTGATAAGCAATACATCACTGTGTGTAATATATAACTATACTTAGGTAATCATGCTATGCATGATACCTAATACCTTTTAAGGAGGTGAAAATTGTGGAAGAGCGTAACGAACAAGTTGTAGAAGAAGTGAAAGAAGAAGTAAAAGAAGCACAAGTTGAAGAAGCCGTAACATCTGAAGACAGCGAAGAAACTGTTGAAGAAAAAAGTGAGGCTGCTCTTTTACAAGAAAAAGTAGATGAATTGCAAGCGAAACTGACGGAAACGGAAGGCCGTATGCTACGTCTACAAGCTGATTTTGAAAATTATAAGCGTCGTGTTCAAATGGATAAACAGGCTGCTGAAAAATATAGAGCACAAAGTCTTGTTTCAGATATTTTGCCAGCTCTTGATAATTTTGAAAGAGCGATGCAAGTGGAAGCAACTGATGAGCAAATGAAGTCCTTATTACAAGGGATGGAAATGGTATATCGTCAATTGTTAGAAGCGATGACAAAAGAAGGTGTAGAAGCGATTGAAGCTGTTGGTAAACAGTTTGATCCTCATGAACACCAAGCTGTTATGCAAGTAGAAGACAGCGAATTTGAATCAAATGCGGTTGTGGAAGAATTCCAAAAAGGTTATAAATTAAAAGACCGTGTAATTCGCCCATCGATGGTAAAAGTAAATCAATAATTTACATAAAAGTAGGAGGATTCGCCATGAGTAAAATTATCGGTATTGACTTAGGTACAACAAACTCTTGTGTAGCTGTTATGGAAGGTGGAGAACCAAAGGTTATCCCAAATCCAGAAGGAAACCGTACAACACCTTCTGTTGTAGCTTTCAAAAATGAAGAACGTCAAGTTGGGGAAGTAGCAAAGCGTCAAGCAATTACAAACCCAAATACAATCATGTCTGTTAAACGTCATATGGGTACAGACTACAAAGTAGAAATTGAAGGTAAAGAATATACACCTCAAGAAATTTCTGCAATCATTTTACAAAACTTAAAAGCTTCTGCTGAAGCATATTTAGGTGAAACAGTAACGAAAGCTGTTATTACAGTACCTGCATACTTCAACGATGCAGAGCGTCAAGCAACGAAAGATGCTGGTCGTATCGCTGGTTTAGAAGTTGAGCGTATCATTAACGAACCAACAGCAGCAGCGCTTGCTTACGGTTTAGAAAAACAAGATGAAGAGCAAAAAATCTTAGTATATGACTTAGGTGGCGGTACATTTGACGTATCTATCCTTGAGTTAGCAGATGGAACATTTGAAGTTATTTCAACTGCTGGTGACAACCGTCTTGGTGGAGATGACTTTGACCAAGTTATCATTGATCACTTAGTAGCTGAGTTCAAAAAAGAAAATAACATTGATTTAAGCCAAGATAAAATGGCACTTCAACGTTTGAAAGATGCAGCTGAAAAAGCGAAAAAAGATCTTTCAGGTGTAACACAAACACAAATTTCATTGCCATTCATTAGTGCTGGGGCTGCTGGTCCATTACACTTAGAATTAACATTAACAAGAGCGAAATTCGAAGAGCTTTCAGCAAACCTTGTTGAAAGAACATTAGAACCAACTCGTCGTGCTTTAAAAGATGCTGGTCTATCTGCAAGTGAATTAGATCGCGTTATCCTTGTAGGTGGTTCTACTCGTATCCCAGCTGTACAAGAAGCTATTAAACGTGAAACTGGTAAAGAACCATATAAAGGTGTAAACCCGGATGAAGTTGTAGCATTAGGTGCTGCAGTTCAAGGTGGCGTACTTACTGGTGATGTAGAAGGCGTACTATTATTAGATGTAACTCCACTTTCTTTAGGTATTGAAACTATGGGTGGTGTGTTCACGAAATTAATCGAGCGTAACACTACAATTCCAACGAGTAAATCACAAGTATTCTCAACAGCTGCTGATAACCAACCAGCAGTAGACATTCACGTATTACAAGGTGAGCGTCCAATGTCAGCTGACAACAAAACGTTAGGACGTTTCCAATTAACGGATATCCCACCAGCACCACGTGGTATTCCACAAATCGAAGTAACATTCGATATTGATGCGAACGGTATCGTTAACGTACGTGCAAAAGATTTAGGAACAAGCAAAGAACAAGCTATTACAATCCAATCTTCTTCAGGTCTTTCTGATGAAGAAGTAGATCGTATGGTAAAAGAAGCAGAAGCAAACGCTGACGCTGACCAAAAACGTAAGGAAGAAGTTGAACTTCGTAACGAAGCTGACCAACTTGTATTCCAAACAGATAAAGTTGTAAAAGATTTAGAAGGTAAAGTAGATGCAGCTGAAGTTGCAAAAGCAACAGAAGCGAAAGAAGCATTACAAGCTGCGATTGAGAAGAACGAGCTTGAGGAAATCCGTGCGAAAAAAGACGCTTTACAAGAAATCGTACAACAACTAACTGTTAAACTATATGAGCAAGCTCAAGCAGCTGCAGGGCAAGCAGAAGGTGCACAAGGAGCACAAGATGCTGGCGCGAAGAAAGACAATGTAGTAGACGCTGAGTTTGAAGAAGTAAAAGAAGACAAGTAATTCAACTTTAAACATAATAAGTAAGATGACAAAAAGTCAAAGTCAAGCGTGCCTTGGCTTTGGCTTTTTTCACGAATGAGAAGGAATGTGTGAGGGTCTTAAGTTTTTTACTTTGCATACTGTAAGTGAGGAAACTTTGTTGCAAAGCACTTTCTTTCGGTGTTAAAATTACGTTTATGTGAAAGATTCGGGGGTTGTAAATTTATGAGTAAACGAGATTATTATGAGGTCCTTGGACTTAGCAAGGGTGCTTCAAAAGATGAAATAAAAAAAGCGTATCGTCGTTTGGCTAAAAAATACCATCCAGACGTAAGTAAAGAAGAAAATGCAATTGAAAAGTTTAAAGAAGTACAAGAAGCATACGAAGTATTAAGCGACGATCAAAAGCGTGCGCAATATGATCAATTTGGTCATGCTGGTGCTAATCAAGGCTTCGGTGGCTTTGGCGGCGGAGGAGACTTCGGTGGTGGCTTCGGTTTTGAAGATATCTTTAGTTCATTCTTTGGCGGCGGTGGCGGCAGACGTCGTGATCCAAATGCTCCGCGCCAAGGTGCTGACTTACAATATCAAGTCACTTTAGATTTTGAAGAAGCTATTTTTGGTAAAGAGTTAAATGTTGAGATTCCAGTAGAAGATCCATGTGATACTTGTAAAGGTAGCGGGGCAAAACCAGGAACTTCAAAAGAAACATGTAAACATTGCTCAGGATCAGGGCAAGTAAGTGTAGAACAAAATACACCATTTGGTCGTATCGTAAACCGTCAAGCTTGCGGTCATTGTTCAGGAACTGGGCAAATCATTAAAGAAAAATGTACGACATGCCACGGTTCTGGTAAAGTTCGTAAACGTAAAAAAATCAATGTTAAAATTCCAGCAGGTATCGATAATGGTCAACAAATCCGCGTATCTGGAAAAGGTGAAGCGGGCGTAAATGGCGGCCCAGCAGGAGATTTATATGTTGTTGTTCATGTAAGAAATCATGAATTCTTTGAGCGCGAAGGAGATCACATTATTTGCGAAATGCCATTAACATTTGCGCAAATGGCACTTGGTGATGAAGTAGAAGTTCCTACTGTTCATGGTAAAGTGAAGCTGAAAATTCCAGCAGGAACACAAACAGGAACAGAATTCCGCCTAAAAGGAAAGGGTGCTCCGAACGTACGTGGATACGGTCAAGGAGATCAATATGTAGTCGTGCGTGTTGTTGTACCGACGAAATTAACTTCACAGCAAAAAGATTTATTGCGTGAATTTGCAGGACAAGAAGAGCAGGATGATAGTTTATTCGGAAAGCTTAAACGTGCTTTCAAAGGGGAATAATGGAAATAAAAAATGGAGTTGGTAAATTGTGAAATGGTCAGAAATTAGTATTCATACAACAGAAGAAGCAGTAGAAGCTGTCTCTCATATTTTACATGAAGCTGGTGCTAGTGGAGTTGCGATTGAGGACCCAGCGGAGTTGACGAAAGAGCGCGAGCAACAATATGGTGAAATTTATGCATTGAACCCAGATGAGTATCCGGCAGAAGGTGTGTTAATAAAAGCATATTTCCCGCAAACGGATTCTTTACATGAAACAATTGCAGGTGTAAAATCATCTATTGATGTGCTTCCATCTTACGACATCGAAATTGGTACTGGAAATATTACCGTTAACGAAGTCAATGAAGAAGATTGGGCTACTGCTTGGAAAAAATATTACCATCCAGTACAAATTTCTGATACATTCACAATTGTACCGACTTGGGAAGAATATACACCATCTTCTCCGGAAGAAAAAATTATTGAATTAGATCCAGGTATGGCGTTTGGGACAGGAACTCATCCAACAACAACGATGTGTATCCGTGCTTTAGAAAAAACAGTACAGCCAGGTAACACAATCATTGATGTAGGAACAGGTTCTGGTGTGCTGAGTATTGCAGCAGCAAAACTAGGTGCGTCTTCTGTTCAAGCATATGATTTAGATCCGGTTGCGGTTGAAAGTGCAGAAATGAATGTACGTTTAAATAAAACAGATGATATCGTGACTGTTGGACAAAATAGTCTTTTAGAGGGTATTGAAGGTCCTGTTGATTTAATCGTAGCTAACTTATTAGCAGAAATTATTCTTTTATTCCCTGAAGATGCAGCAAGAGTTGTGAAGTCAGGCGGATTATTTATTACATCGGGCATTATTGCTGCAAAGGAAAAAGTAATTTCTGAAGCGCTAGAAAAAGCTGGATTTACAATTGAAGAAGTGTTGCGAATGGAAGATTGGGTAGCAATTATTGCACGAAATGCGTAATATAGATTTTAGTCTATAATGAAAAGGGGAGTCTCTCACTATAAGGTGAGGGACTTGCCGTTTGTTATATGAAAAATGATAACGTTTCGTTCTTTTCGTAAGTATTGGCTTACGAAAGGAACGAAACTCTACTAAGGTGATTATATGCAACGTTATTTTGTAGAAGAGAAATATGTAAATGAGACAAGTATTCGCATTGTAGGTGATGACGTACATCATATAGCAAGAGTGATGCGTATGTCAGCTGGTGATCACATTTATTGCTGTGTAAACGGAAAAACAGCCGTATGTTCAATTGATGAAATTACCAGTGAATTTATTCATACGGCTATTGTAGAATGGGTAGAGACGTCAAGTGAACTTCCTGTTTTCGTGACGATTGCAAGTGGACTGCCGAAAGGAGACAAGCTAGAGTTAATTTTTCAAAAAGGAACTGAGCTTGGGGCAGCTGCATTCTTACCATTTCAAGCATCTCGCTCTATCGTAAAATGGGATGCGAAAAAAGCTGATAAAAAAGTTGAGCGTTTAAGAAAAATTGTGAAAGAAGCTGCGGAACAATCACATAGAAGTGAAATTCCAGAAGTACACACCCCAGCATCGTTTAAACAATTGCTGTCAATGAGTGGTGAGTATGATGTTTGCCTTGTTGCTTACGAAGAGGAAGCGAAACAAGGCGAGAAATCTAATTTTGCGAAAGCTTTAACGATGATGAAACCAGGTCAAAAGCTATTGATTGTATTTGGCCCAGAAGGCGGTTTAGCTGAGGAAGAGATTACAGCGCTTCGTGAACATAAATTTGTACCATGTAGTTTAGGACCAAGAATTTTAAGAACAGAAACGGCGCCGTTATACGCGTTAAGTGCTGCTTCGTATCATTTTGAATTGATGGGGTGATGATCAATGTCAACTGTTGCGTTCCATACGTTAGGTTGTAAAGTAAACCACTATGAAACAGAAGCCATTTGGCAATTGTTTAAACAAGGTGGATATGAAAGAACTGAATATGAAAAGAAAGCTGATGTATATGTTATCAATACATGTACAGTAACAAATACGGGAGATAAGAAAAGTCGTCAAGTTATTAGACGTGCTGTTCGTCAAAACCCAGATGCGGTTATTTGCGTAACGGGATGTTATGCACAAACATCTCCAGCGGAAATTATGGCGATTCCAGGTGTAGATATTGTAGTTGGTACACAAGATCGTGAAAAGATGTTAGGATACATCGAAGAATTCCGTAAAGAGCGTCAGCCAATTAATGCTGTCCGCAACATTATGAAAACACGTGTATACGAAGAACTGGATGTACCTTACTTCACGGATCGTACACGTGCATCTTTAAAAATACAAGAAGGTTGTAATAACTTCTGTACATTCTGTATTATTCCTTGGGCGCGTGGTTTAATGCGTTCTCGCGATGGGAAAGAAGTTATTAAACAAGCGCAGCAATTAGTAGATGCAGGCTATAAGGAAATCGTATTAACAGGTATTCATACAGGTGGATACGGTGAAGATATTAAAGATTATAACTTAGCTGGATTACTTCGTGATATGGAAGCGGAAGTAGACGGATTAAAACGTCTTCGTATTTCTTCTATTGAAGCGAGTCAGATTTCAGATGAAGTAATTGAAGTGTTAGATAAGTCTGAAGTAGTTGTACGTCATTTACACATTCCGTTGCAATCTGGATCTAATACTGTATTAAAGCGTATGCGTCGTAAATATACGATGGAATTTTTCCAGGAGCGCTTAGATCGTTTGAAAGAAGCGTTACCAGGTCTTGCGATTACATCAGACGTAATCGTTGGTTTCCCAGGTGAAACAGAAGAAGAATTCATGGAAACATACAATTTCATTAAAGAGAATCGCTTCTCTGAGTTGCACGTATTCCCGTACTCAAAACGTACAGGAACACCTGCAGCGCGTATGGAAGATCAAGTTCCTGAAGATGTGAAGAATGATCGTGTTCACCGTTTAATTGAACTATCTAATCAATTAGCGAAAGAGTATGCATCACAGTTTGAAGGAGAAGTACTTGAAATTATTCCAGAAGAACAATTTAAAGAGGGCGACCGTGAAGGCCTATATGTAGGTTATACAGATAACTACTTGAAAATTGTATTTGAAGGATCAGAAGAATTAATCGGTAAATTAGTGAAAGTAAAAATCACAAAAGCTGGTTATCCATATAACGAAGCGCAATTTGTTCGTGTCCTTGAAGATGATGTGAAAAAGGAATCAGCAAGCGCATAAAGTGAAACTTTAATGAGCGTGGGATTCATTCCCCGCTCATTATTAGCCCGCACCAATCGGGATAAAAAAGCATGCAAACGGAAACGATTTGCATGCTTTCTTTTTTAGTGGAGAAGTTAAGTACTGAAAATGTACGAAATGAGTAGTTTTTCCGTACGTTTCTGCATGAAAAAAGGTATAATGACAAAAATATAGTTGCCTTCAGGGGAAAAGATAACAGCTATCTGCATAGTTTTTGAAAAAGGAAGAGCATCTATTCTTCTTTTATTCTGTCAAATAGTTGACCTGAAGTGATAAAATGTATTATAATCGTAAAAGACATGCTGAAGAAGTGTTTCTTTTTGCATGCTGGAGTTAGTATGTAAGTGTGATGTTTCGGAGGGAGGGAAAGAGAATGTCAAAAACAGTCGTTCGTAAAAACGAGTCTTTGGAGGATGCACTTCGCCGTTTTAAAAGATCGGTTTCTAAAACTGGTACACTTGCTGAAGCAAGAAAGCGCGAGTTTTATGAAAAACCAAGTGTAAAACGTAAGAAGAAATCTGAAGCGGCAAGAAAGCGTAAATTCTAAGAGAGGGTGTAAGTTATGAGTCTTCTCGGTCGTTTAAACGATGATATGAAACAAGCGATGAAGAATAAACAAAAAGAAAAATTAACCGTCATTCGTATGGTTAAGGCTGCTTTACAAAATGAAGGTATTAAACTACAGCATACTCTTACTGAAGAAGAGGAACTAACAGTTTTAGCTCGTGAAGTAAAACAGCATAAGGACTCCCTCCTTGAATTTAAAAAAGCTGGTCGTGAAGACCTTGTTAATAAACTGCAAAGTGAAATTCAGATTTTAAGCGCATATTTGCCGGAGCAATTAACGGAAGAAGAGCTAGTTGATATAATCAAGCAAGTTATTTCTGAAGTTGGTGCGACGTCTAAAGCAGATATGGGTAAGGTGATGACTGCTGTTATGCCGAAAGTAAAAGGTAAAACAGATGGATCGCTTGTGAATAAGCTGGTTATCCAGCTATTAGCATAAAAAAACGTCTCATTTCGTATGAGACGTTTTTTTATGCTTTTTTCAGTTTGGACGTGATATTACAAGCTCTTTTTTCATACATATGGGATGAGAGGGGGTCTTTTGGGATGAAAAAATTAGAACAAATGAAGAATTGGTTAACGAAGCAAATAGACCTACCAGTGGATGTGCTAATGGATCTACCTCGGATCACGCTTGTTGGGCAAGTGCATATCTATATAGAAAATCATCGAGGTTTATTAGTGTTTTCAGATAAAGAAGTAAGATTGTTGTTAAAACATGGTCAGTTATTGATTAAGGGGCAGTCCTTTGTTATTAAAACAATCCTTCCGGAAGAACTTTTGCTTGAAGGGATAATTGAGCAAGTGACGTTTTTAGAAGACGAACAGAAAGAGAAGTAAGGGAAACTTCCGTATGTGAAGTTTTTCTTCTTTATTCTAATGATTTGTCCCTACTATTTAAGTTTATCCCGCTTTAATGGGCAGTAAGCCCCCGCCTCAAAATTCAGCGAAAGCAAAGAAGTTAGGTGGGGGTCGGGCTATCCATTAAAGTCCAATTGGTGAGGGCTGATTAAAGTCTCACTTTATCCCGCTATTTATGGAAAATAAAACTCTTTATTTCATTTTCGTACGAGCTATTTTGCTAATTAAAGTGAAAAGTAGTGTGTCTACTTTTGGAAAGGTAGTGAAGGTAGTAGATGAAAAATAAATGGTTTATAAAGTGGCTTGGATATGTGAAGGTACGAATTGAAGGTAGAGGAGCGGAGCGGTTTGTTAACGAATGTGTGCGTAGAAAATTATTAGTTTGGGACGTTAAGAAAATCGCCGATGAAACGTTAGTCTTTTGTATGCTATTACGAGATGTGAAAAAAATAAAGCCGATTTATAGAAAAAATGAGTGTAAACTATATTTTATTGGGCGTTACGGTTTTCCATTTTGGAATAAGCGCTTAATTAAAAATAGTGGATTCTTAATTGGTTTTTTAATTTTCTTCTTTGGTATGATTGCATTATCGAATATGGTTTGGAAAATTGAAATTACAGGAGCGAAACCTGAAACAGAATATATATTGATGAAAGAATTGGACAAAATGGGTATTAAAAAAGGAAAATTACAATTCCAAATGCCTAGTGTAGAAGATGTACAACGTCATTTGACGGACAATATTAATGCGATTACTTGGGCAGGACTAGAAGTAAGGGGAACGACGTACCATTTTAAAATTGTTGAAAAAAATGAGCCGAAAAAAGAAAAAGAACAAAGGCCGCAAAATTTAGTGGCAAAAAAAGAAGCGATTGTTACAAAAACATTTGTTGAAGTTGGAAAACCAGTCGTTTTAAAAAATGATCATGTAGAAAAAGGGCAGCTTCTCGTATCAGGGATATACGGTAATGAGGAGAGTCCAACCATTGTTTCGGCGAAAGGTATTGTATATGGAGAAACGTGGTACACCTCTGAGGTGAATGTACCACTCAAGACGCAATTTCAAGTATATACTGGTAATACGTATAATGAGCATTACCTTACATTTGGGAGTACAAAAATAAAAATATGGGGATTTCAGCATGATAAGTATAAACGTTCTCGTACGGAAAGTGTAAAACATGATGTGAAATTATTTGGTTTTACACTGCCGATTGCATATGAAAAAGATGTAGTGCGAGAAGAGGAAGAGGCGAACCGAGAATATACAGAAAAACAGGCAATGAAAGTAGCGAAAGAAATGGCCGAAAAAGAACTAAAGAAAAAATTGGATGAACATGCTATGATTGTAAGTGATAAGATTTTGAGTAAAGAGGTTGAGGCGGATCAACTAAAAGTCACTTTGCATTATACTGTGATTGAAAATATTGCAGAGCCACAACCAATATCCGAATCCGATATTCAAGGAGACTGAGTAATGGCAGAACAATTAGTAGAAATGAACCAACAATTGGAAAATACTAACGAAGCAATCGCTCTTTTTGGAGTCAATGATGCTCATTTGAAAGTAATTGAACGGGAACTGAATGTATCAATCGTAACTAGAGGTGAAACTGTTCATGCATCTGGAGCAGTTGAAACTGTGACACTCGTAGAAAAAATCTTACAACAACTACTTGTTGTTATTCGAAAAGGTGTGTCAATTACAGAAAGAGATGTTGCGTATGCAATTCAGCTCGCACAACAAGGGAAAATTGCTCAATTTGAAGAGTTATATGAAGAAGAAATCTTTAAAACGGCAAAAGGTAAATCCATTCGTGTAAAAACGATGGGACAAAGAAGATATATTCATGCAATGAAGAAAAATGATATTGTATTTGGAATAGGACCTGCCGGGACTGGGAAAACATACTTAGCTGTAGTAATGGCTGTAAGAGCTTTAAAGCAAGGGTATGTAAAGAAAATCATTTTAACGAGACCGGCTGTAGAAGCTGGAGAAAGTTTAGGATTTTTACCAGGTGATTTGAAAGAGAAGGTAGATCCGTACTTACGTCCATTGTATGATGCTCTGCACGATATTCTTGGACAAGAATATACGCAGCGTATGATGGAGAGAGGTGTAATTGAAATCGCGCCTCTTGCTTATATGAGAGGACGTACGCTCGATGATTCATTTGTTATTTTAGATGAAGCGCAAAATACAACGGGTGCACAAATAAAAATGTTTTTAACTAGATTAGGTTTTAGTTCTAAAATGGTTATTACGGGGGACCCTTCACAAGTAGACTTACCAAAGGGGGTAAAATCAGGGCTTACGCTAGCCGCTAACATTTTATCTGGTGTATCAGGTCTTTCATTCATTACGTTAGAACAAACGGACGTTGTAAGGCATCCACTGGTACAACGTATTATTGAGGCATATGATAAAATGGAATGATCCTATTTGTCAGGATCATTTCTTTTTGTATTAAGGTTGGCGAACGGCATATTTTTTACTATCATAAAAGATAAGAGAAATAAACTATAGGTACTGGTGTATAAAAATGTTACCTAAAAGTATCGTTGGCTAGAAGAAATGAAAGCTATAAATAGTTTCACTTTATTTCTAGAGAGGAGAAGGTATTGAAATCATGTTAAGATCTCAAGAAATTTCTAAGTGGTTTCGTAATTTACAACATTCGAAAAAACTAAGTTGGATTTCTTACGTTTTATTAGGAGCAGTGCTGTTTTTCGCACTTATGAATAATGTGAAACCAGAGCAATTAGATGTTGATATGTATTCTATTGCGAAAAAAACAATTCATTCTCCTATTAAAATTGAAGATAAGGTTATAACGGAAAGAAAAAAACAAGAGGCCGCTCAAAAAGTCGGGGATCAATATACATATAGAAGTGAATATAAACAAAATAGAGTAGATATTGTAAATGATGTTTTTGCTAAGGTGAATGAAGTAATTCAGGAGATGAAAGCTGCTGGACCTGAAGAGCAAAAAAAGATGACCGATGCGAATAAATTAGAAAAGTTGAAGAAGAAGTTGCCATCTAATTTAACGAAGGAATTATCGGATGAGAATTTATTATACTTTATTAATGCAGAACCGGATCAATTAGAATTAGCAAAGAATGCGGCTTTAACGTCTGTTAGCGTTATCATGGGTGGAAATATTAAAATGTCCGAAGAAATGGCAGCGAAAGAGCGATTTGTTAATGAAATGAAAAGCCTGAATGTGAATAGCGGATTGAAAGAAGCTGTGAATGCGCTAGGATCATATGCGATTACAGCAAATTATTTCTATGACCCGGCTGTAACGAAAGAGAAGAAGAAAGCAGAAGAAGATTTAGTTCCACCTGTTTATATTCTTCAAGGACAAGTTATTGTTAGAGAAGGTGAAACAATTTCAAGTGATATGTATAATCAGTTGAAATTAGTCGGTTTATTAGAAAAAGGTAATAGTTTTCAGCCTTATGTTGGATTAGCGGTGCTCATTGGTGTGTTACTATACTTTATGCATAAACAGTTTGAAGTATTTTTACAGCGGAAAAGAGAAGACAAACCGTACATTTTAGCGTATATTACAATTTTGTCTATCACGATTGTTTTAATGAAAATTATTAGTTTGTTTCAAAAGCTTGAATATGCAGGAATTGCGTATGTTGTCCCAGTTGCGATGGGAACGATACTTGTAAAACTAATGATTGGCGATCGATTTGTATTTTTAACAAGTATGATTTTTTCTGTGTGCGGAAGTATTATGTTTAATGAAGGAGTAACAAGTACACTAAATTATAGTGTAGGCATTTATGTGTTATTAAGTTCATTATCAGTGAGCATTTTCTTAAGAGAAAAAAATCGTCGTACGATGATTTTACAAGCTGGTATACTCGTTTCAATCTTAAATGTAGTCGTCTTGGCGGCGTTATTATTATTACGTAATGGGAATTTTTCGCCTCTTGAAATTGGTACCCAATTATTAATGGCTTCCCTTTCAGGAATTATCTCATCCGTTTTGGCTATGGGGATATTACCATATTTAGAAAGTGGACTTGGAATTGTATCAAGTATGAAGCTTATGGAATTATCAAGTCCGAATCATCCGCTGTTGCGTAGAATTTTATTAGAAGCGCCAGGGACATATCACCATAGTGTAATGGTAGCGAATCTTTCTGAGGCGGCTTGTGAAGCAGTTGGAGCAAATGGTGTATTAGCGCGTGTAGGGGCTTACTATCATGATGTAGGAAAAACAGTACAACCACAATTCTTTATTGAAAACCAGATGGGAATTGAAAATCCGCATGATAAATTAGATCCTGTGACGAGTAAAGATATTATCATTGGTCATGTAACCGATGGAGTAAAGATGCTCGAAGAATACCATATTCCGCAAGAAATTATCGATATTGCTGGACAACACCATGGTACAACGCTCCTGAAATATTTTTATTATAAGGCGATTAAAGAAGATAAAGAAAAATATACAGAAGAGATGTTCCGTTATCCGGGATCAAAAGCAACTTCTAAAGAATCGGCAATCGTTGGTATTGCGGATAGTGTTGAGGCAGCGGTACGTTCTATGAATCACCCAACGCCAGATCAAATTAATAATTTAGTACAAAGTATTATTAAAGATCGCCTGCAGGATGGGCAATTTAGTGAATGTGATTTGACATTTAAGGAACTACAAATCGTTGGAAAAACGTTATGTGAAACGTTAAATGGTATTTTCCATTCGCGTATTACATATCCGGAACCACCGGAAGATAAGGAGAAAGAATGAGTTTATTAATTGATTTCATTGATGAAACAGAAGAAGTGAAAGAAGAGTATGTGAATTTAATTCGTGAGATATTAGGAAAAGCAGCTCAAATGGAAAAAATAGAGGATGGTGCAGAGTTATCAGTAACATTTGTAGATAACGAACGCATTCGCGAGATTAATCGTGATTACCGAGATAAGGATCAGCCTACTGATGTCATTTCTTTTGCTATGGAAGAAATGGGAGAAGGAGAAATGGAAATTGTAGGTGTAGAGATGCCGCGTATGTTAGGTGATCTTATTATTTCTATTCCGAGAGCGAAAGAACAAGCTGAAGAGTATGGACATTCTTTTGATCGTGAACTTGGCTTTTTAGCGTTACATGGCTTTTTACATTTACTTGGTTATGACCACATGACAGAAGAGGATGAAAAAGAAATGTTCGGAAGACAAAAAGAAATTTTAGAAGCATTTGGATTAGGACGATGAAAAAAGGAAAACTTATAGATAGTTTTGGGTATGCTATAGTCGGTATATTCTTTTGTCTTCGTCATGAACGAAATATGAAAATTCATTATTTAGCCGCAGTTGTTGTTATATGCTGCGGCTTTTATTTCCATATTACAAAAGTAGAATGGATGGTATTACTTATTGTAATAGGAATTGTAATGAGTTTAGAGATGGTAAATACGGCTGTGGAAAAAACAGTAGATTTAGCGACTACCGATATACATCCGTTTGCGAAAGTCGCAAAGGATGTCGCGGCGGGAGCGGTTTTATTGTTTGCGATAATAGCCGTTATAATTGGTGCTATTATCTTTTTACCGTATGTGGTATAGTTGCATTCCAAAGCTTTTCTTAAGCTTTGAAGGTGCCGTAAAGGCCTTTAATAAGAGAGTGTATCTATTCACAGCTGTGAACAGGAAGGATGCGGGAATATGAATGGTCAACAATTAATTCAAGAAGCAATCGAAGCGCGTAAACAAGCGTACGTACCATATTCTAAATTTCAAGTAGGTGCAGCATTATTAACGCAGGATGGAAAAGTATATCGTGGATGTAATGTTGAGAATGCTTCATATGGCTTATGTAACTGTGCAGAAAGAACAGCTTTATTTAAGGCGGTTTCTGAAGGAGATAAAGAGTTTGTAGCTATCGCAATTGTGGCGGATACGAAGCGTCCAGTACCTCCTTGTGGAGCATGTCGACAAGTTATGGTAGAATTATGTAAACAGGATACGAAAGTATACCTATCAAATTTACATGGTGACGTTCAAGAGACAACAGTCGGGGAATTGTTACCAGGAGCATTTTTAGCGGAGGATTTACATGAATAGAAAAGGTTATAAATCAGGTTTTGTCTCTATTATTGGCAGACCGAATGTTGGGAAATCTACATTTTTAAATCGTATTATTGGTCAAAAAATTGCTATTATGAGTGACAAGCCACAAACAACTCGTAATAAAATTCAAGGTGTATATACAGAAAATGATTCACAAGTAATTTTTATTGATACACCAGGAATACATAAACCGAAACATAAACTAGGCGACTTCATGGTGAAGATGGCGCAAACGACATTAAAAGAAGTTGATATCGTTCTATTTATGGTGAATGCTGTTGAAGGCTTTGGTCGTGGTGAAGAATTCATCATCGAGAAGTTAAAAGAAACGAAACAACCAGTATTTTTAGTTATTAATAAAATTGACCAAGTTCACCCAGAACAATTATTAGAGCTAATTGATCAATATCGCAAATTACATGACTTTGCAGAAATCGTACCAATTTCTGCATTAGACGGTAATAACGTAGAGGCCCTAATTGGTACAATTAAAAAGTATTTACCGGAAGGACCACAATACTACCCAGATAATCAAGTAACGGATCATCCGGAGAGATTTATTATTGCAGAGCTTATTCGTGAGAAAGTACTACATTTAACACGTGAAGAAGTGCCGCATTCTGTAGCTGTTGTTATCGATGCAATTCAAAAACGTGAGGGCGGGGCAGTTTATATTAATGCAACGATTGTTGTGGAACGTCCGTCGCAAAAAGGGATTATTATCGGAAAACAAGGGAAGATGTTAAAAGAAGTCGGTAAGCGAGCTCGTTTTGATATTGAAGCATTACTTGGTTCTAAAGTATTTTTAGAAGTATGGGTAAAAGTGCAAAAAGATTGGCGTAATAAAATGTCTCAGCTTCGTGACCTTGGTTTCCGCGAAGACGAGTATTAAAATAGAGTAAAGCTGTAATCAGCGGATGTTTTGTTCATCCGCTGATTATTGGTTTTTACGAGTTTTGATAAATTAGGAAAAATTTTTCTCACATGAAAATGGACAAAATGGGTCAATTTAATAACAACAAAGGAAATTGGTTTATAGGCTACGCTTATTGAGAAAGGTGGATTCTTATGCTAGATTTTACCTGGAAGTTTTTCTCCAAAACAGGAAGCATTGAGACGTATTTGCTTTTGAAAGAAATGGAAAAAGACGTAAACGATGAGATGGATCAACATGAAGAGGAGCTAGCGCATCTAGACTCTCCAATTTCTTGACCCGTTTTGTTCAAACCTTGGATGGTGACGAACATGTTTCAAAAAGTTGAGGGCATCGTTATCCGTACGACAGATTACGGAGAAACGAACAAGATTGTTACAATATTCTCAAGAGAATTGGGTAAGGTAAGTGCAATGGCAAGAGGAGCGAAAAAACCGAAAAGCCGGTTAGCATCTGTTTCGCAACTTATGACACATGGTCATTTTCTTATTCAAATGGGATCTGGACTTGGAACTTTGCAACAAGGCGAGATTATTTCAACTATGAAAGAAATTCGCGAGGATATATTTTTAACTGCTTATGCATCATTTATTGTTGAGTTAACTGATAAAGCAACAGAAGATAAAAAACATAATCCATATTTATTTGAAATGTTATATCAAACGTTGCATTATATGTGTGAGGGTGTTGATCCAGAAGTATTATCATTAATTTATCAAACGAAAATGCTTCCGGTATTAGGGATGCGCCCGTACTTTGATACATGTGCGATTTGTCATCAAGAAACAGATTTTGTCGCCTTCTCTGTTAGGGAGGGCGGTTTTCTGTGCTCACGTCATGCTGAGCAAGATCAGTATCGTATACCAGTGGGGGAAGCCGTTCATAAATTATTACGTCTTTTCTACCACTTCGATTTACATAGACTTGGCAATGTATCAGTGAAGGATAGCACAAAAAAACAAATGCGTTTAGTATTGAATACATATTATGATGAATATTGCGGGATTTATTTGAAATCAAGACGTTTCTTAGAACAACTTGATAAGTTTCAAATATAATTTGGGGCCGTATACGGTCCTTTTTACATCCTTTCTTTTTCGAATAGCATATTTAGTATATAATATTTAAGAGATAGTATAACTTTTTTCGTTGTGCATTAAAGGTGGTGATTATCATAGAGCTGAATAAACGGCAAGAACATATCATTCAGATTGTAAAAGATCACGGTCCTATTACAGGGGAGTCAATTGCTGCGCAATTGGGATTAACACGTGCAACGCTAAGACCAGACTTAGCAATTTTAACGATGGCTGGTTATTTAGAAGCACGTCCACGCGTAGGTTATTTTTATACGGGTAAAACTGGGGGGCAGTTATTATCTGAAGCTGTTAAGAAAATTAAAGTACAAGATTATCAATCTAGACCGGTTGTAATTGATAAAAATGTATCGGTATACGATGCGATTTGTACTATGTTTTTAGAGGATGTAGGTACATTATTCGTTGTAGATCAATCGACTCTATTAGTAGGCGTTGTATCTCGTAAAGATTTATTACGAGCTAGCTTAGGGAAGCAGGATTTAACCTCACTTCCGGTTAATATTATCATGACAAGGATGCCAAACATTGCGATGTGTCGTAGAGAAGATTCTTTATATGATATTGCGATGGAATTAATAGAAAGACAGATTGATGCGATGCCAGTTGTAAAAGATACGAAACAAGGTTTAGAAGTGGTTGGACGAATTACAAAAACAAATATTACACGTGCGTTTGTAAACTTAGTAAATAACGAATAAGTGTAATTTGTTTAAAGTGAGGTAATGTAATGGATAATAAAATCGTATATGTCGTATCTGACTCTGTAGGAGAAACGGCTGATTTGGTTGTTCGAGCAGCAATGGGGCAATTCCCATTTGCTCCTGATATTAGACGTGTGCCGTATGTAGAAGATACAGGGACATTAAAAGAAGTGATTTCGATTGCTAAGAGCAATCAAGCACTTATTTGTTTTACGTTAGTAAAGCCTGACATGCGCCAATATTTAGTGACAGAGGCTGCAAAAGAAGGTGTAGAGGCATATGATATTATTGGTCCTCTAATCGATCAAATTGAAGAAATTACCGGGCAAGTGCCTAGATATGAGCCTGGTGTTGTTCGTAGGTTAGATGAAGAATACTTTAAAAAGATTGAAGCGATTGAGTTTGCTGTGAAGTATGATGATGGTAGAGATGCACGTGGTATTTTAAAAGCAGATATCGTGTTAATTGGGATTTCGCGCACATCAAAAACACCACTTTCTCAATATTTAGCTCATAACAAACGTTTGAAAGTTGCCAACGTACCACTAGTACCAGAAGTAGATCCGCCTGAAGAATTATATCAAGTGGCTAAAGAAAAATGCTTCGGTTTGAAAATTACGCCAGAGAAGTTAAATCATATTCGAAAAGAGCGATTGAAATCACTTGGACTAAGTGATGGAGCAACATATGCCAATATTAATCGTATTAAAGAAGAGATTGATCACTTTGAGAATGTAGTTAGTAAAATAAATTGTCAAGTAATTGATGTATCGAACAAAGCGATTGAAGAAACAGCTAACATTATTGTGAATGCAGTGCAAAACCAAAAAATGTTTTAGCACATTTACCAAAGGTGAATGTGCTTTTTTCGCTCGTGAGAAACACAGTGCCTGCTGATTTCGTAATAGATGATAGCGAAGTGGTTATGCTTATATTTTTCGGTCTTTTTATTATGCTAAAGGTAGGGTTTCGCTATCCTGAAATAGAAGATGAAAAAATAAAGGGATATGTAGCGTAGTTGAAGAAAATATATTATAATAAAAAATTGTGATAAAAACCTATATTTTACGTTTAGACTTTAATTTTTCAGAATAAACTAGGGATAGGATTTAAGAAATGACATGTAATTACGTTAAATCGACAAAATCTATACAAGAAAACGCACATTATGGAAGGATTCGCAGAAGGGATGTAGAATACAGAAATATGCAAAACATCAATACGGTATGAGTTGATGCAGATGCATATACTGTGAAGGCTGACAATTGTGCGAGCTGGAACGAAATTTCATGTCAAAATTTTGTTTGTCACATCGTATGCTCATCGTTTAAGGAAGCAGCGAGGGAATTTGGATCTATGTAGATGCTGAATAAGCAAAAGTTGATTTCTTTATATGTATCAACATGCAAAAAACAGATCTCGTGATCACATAGGATATGATGCTTGCTAGTCTTCTTATGAAAAAGTGCATATGTATTGTCTCCATGAGGTACATTTGTAATAGATGAGCAAATGGATACAATTTTATATAGTAGGTACGTATCTGCGAAGTTACGCAGAAAAGGGTCTGCAAAATCGCTTGATAACGTGATCGACAACATTTTCTAATAAGTTTAGAAAAAATATTGTCGAATTATAAAGGAATTTTTTAATTTATATCGAATACAAAATACGACACGGAGATGGAGTTATGGGGAACAGAATTCCTGAAGAAGTTGTTGAACAAATTCGGACATCATCCGATATTGTCGAAGTGATTGGTGAATACGTTCAACTTAGAAAACAGGGACGTAACTATTTCGGCCTTTGTCCGTTTCATGGTGAGAATTCTCCTTCATTCTCTGTTTCATCTGACAAGCAAATTTTTCATTGCTTCGGATGTGGAGAAGGTGGAAATGTATTTTCCTTTCTAATGAAAATGGAAGGACTGGCTTTTACCGAAGCTGTTCAAAAGCTAGGTGAAAGAAATGGAATTGCGGTTGCAGAGTATACATCAGGGCAAGGACAACAAGAAGACATATCTGATGACACTGTCATCATGCAACAGGCTCATGAACTTTTGAAAAAGTATTATCATCATTTATTAGTAAATACAGAAGAAGGAAATGAAGCACTTTCGTATTTGTTAAAACGTGGTATTACAAAAGAGATGATTGAGAAGTTTGAAATTGGTTATGCGTCACCTGCTTGGGATGCAGCAACGAAAATCTTACAAAAAAGAGGTTTATCGCTATCAAGTATGGAACAAGCTGGTCTTCTCATAAGAAGCGAGAAGGATGGTAGTCATTATGATCGCTTCCGTGGAAGAGTTATGTTTCCAATCTATACGTTACAAGGTAAAGTGATAGCGTTTAGTGGAAGGGCATTAGGAGATGACACTCCGAAATATTTAAATAGCCCAGAAACACCAATTTTTCACAAAAGTAAATTGTTGTATAACTTCCACCAAGCGAGGCCGTTTATTAGAAAACGTGGGCAAGTGGTCCTTTTTGAAGGGTATGCTGACGTACTAGCTGCGGTAAAAAGTGGTGTGGAAGAAGCTGTTGCGACAATGGGAACAGCTTTAACTGAAGAACAAGCAAAACTTCTGCGACGTAACGTTGAAACTGTTGTTCTTTGCTATGATGGTGATAAAGCAGGGCGAGAAGCGACGATGAAAGCAGGGCAATTATTGTTGCAAGTTGGTTGCCAAGTGAAAGTTACATCCTTGCCAGATAAGCTTGATCCTGATGAATATGTGCAACAATATGGGACAACTGCTTTTGAAAATCTTGTGAAATCAAGTATAAGTTTTGTTGGTTTTAAAATAAATTATTTGCGTTTAGGGAAAAATTTGCAAGATGAGTCGGGCAAAGAAGAGTATGTGAAAAGTGTTTTAAAAGAGTTATCGTTGTTACAGGATGCGATGCAGGCAGAATCATATTTGAAGTCATTATCGCAAGAATTTTCGTATTCAATGGAAACACTTTTGAATCAATTGCACCAATATCGCAAAGAACAAAAGGTACAGCAAAAACAAGTAAAGCAGGTTTCTAAGCCGTCTCAAATTGTTCAAACAAAACCGAAGTTAACAGGTTTTGAAAGGGCAGAAAGAGAAATTATTTACCATATGTTGCAAAGTCCAGAAGTGGCCGTTCGTATGGAATCCCACATAGAAGATTTTCATACAGAAGAACATAAAGGGATTTTATATGAACTATACGCATATTATGAAAAGGGAAATGAACCTTCAGTCGGAACATTTTTAAGTTGGCTCTCTGATGAAAAGTTGAAAAATATTATTACTGATATTTCGACGGATGAATTTATTAATCCAGAATACACAGAAGAAGTGTTACAAGGCCATTTGGAGACGCTTAGACGTCATCAAGAAAAACTTGAAAAGATGGAAATCATCTTCAAGATAAAACAAATGGAAAAAACAGATCCTGTAGAGGCTGCTAAATATTATGTAGCATATTTACAAAATCAAAAAGCGAGAAAATAGCTTTTTTGATAAATTTTTAGTATAATGAATGTTTGTATCTCGCGTAAGGAGGGGAACAGATGGCTGACAAACCAGCTCGTTCTAAACAAATTGAAACTGAAATGACCCTTGAGCAAGTGAAAGAACAACTCACTGAGCTCGGAAAAAAACGTGGCGTTCTTACATATGAAGAGATTGCAGAACGCATGAATGGATTTGAAATTGAATCCGATCAAATGGATGAATACTATGAATATTTAGGTGAACAAGGGATTGACTTAGTTGGCGACAATGACAACGACGAAGGCCCTAATAATCGCCAAATAGCAAAATCGGAAGAAGAATTCGACCTCAATGATTTAAGTGTACCACCAGGGGTTAAAATCAACGATCCTGTTCGTATGTATTTAAAAGAAATTGGTCGTGTAGATTTACTATCTGCAGAAGAAGAAATTCGACTTGCAACGCGTATTGAAGAAGGCGATGAAGAAGCGAAACGTCGTCTTGCAGAAGCAAACTTACGTCTTGTAGTAAGTATTGCAAAGCGCTACGTGGGCCGTGGTATGCTTTTCTTAGACTTAATCCAAGAAGGGAATATGGGTCTAATTAAAGCGGTTGAAAAGTTCGATTATCGTAAAGGTTTCAAATTTAGTACGTATGCAACTTGGTGGATTCGCCAAGCAATTACACGTGCGATTGCAGACCAAGCAAGAACAATTCGTATCCCAGTTCATATGGTTGAAACGATTAATAAGTTAATTCGTGTACAACGTCAATTATTACAAGATTTAGGACGTGAACCATCTCCTGAAGAGATTGGTGAAGAAATGGATCTTGCTCCAGAAAAAGTACGTGAAATCTTGAAAATTGCACAGGAGCCAGTTTCTCTTGAAACACCGATTGGTGAAGAAGATGACTCCCATTTAGGTGATTTCATTGAAGACCAAGAAGCAACATCGCCTGCGGACCATGCAGCGTATGAATTGCTAAAAGAACAATTAGAAGATGTGTTAGATACACTAACAGATCGTGAAGAAAATGTTCTACGTCTTCGTTTTGGTTTAGATGATGGACGAACTCGTACGCTTGAAGAAGTTGGGAAAGTATTCGGCGTAACGAGAGAGCGTATCCGTCAAATTGAAGCAAAAGCACTTCGTAAATTGAGACATCCAAGCCGTAGTAAGCGTCTTAAGGATTTCTTAGAATAGGCTACCTTTAAGTTTACTTCACTTTTGTGAAGTAAACTTTTTTATTTTGTTAATTTTTGTTAAACTTTAGCTGTCAGCAACGATTACAATTTCTTGTAATTTATTTTACAGAATTGTCTTTTGATTTGCAAATGCTCATTTTTCGATTTTTCGATTAATTTTGTTTATTCTATACAAAAATATATGTAGAAAAGTGAAAAATATGATGAGAAACGTTAATAATTATCGAAATAATAAGCGATATAACAATAAAAAACAATAAACTGAATTTATGGAATATTTTTAACGATTAGTAGTTTACTCTTTTCTGATAGAGCGTTTTCAAGTACAATGGAAATGACTGAATCATCTAACTATTTAGGGGTATAGAGGGGGGAGAAGAGATATGAAACGTAATCCGCTGATTCCGTTCGCTCTTATTGCAGCATTGGGTATTATCGTTATGTTTGTATTTTCATTTCAGGGGCTAAATAAATCTAAAGAGTTAGCTGATGCAAAAAATGGCGGGAAGCCAGCACAAACAGCATCCAAGCCAGAGGATATTGTGAAGCAAAGCTGTACGAGCTGCCACGGTGATCAGTTACAAGGGGCGGTAGGACCTAATTTACAAAAAATTGGTGGGAAACTTTCAAAGGATGAAATTAAAGAAATTCTTTCGAAAGGAAAAGGAAATATGCCACCGAATATAGTTCCAGCTGATCAAGCCGCTAAAGTAGCTGATTGGTTATCGAAGAAAAAATAAAGTTCCGTATGACAAGCCTTTTGCTTAAGCAAAAGGCTTGTTTTTCTATATTTTCTAAAATACGATGAATGATAGAGAAGTGAATTGTTGTTATAGGCTTGCAACAACTACTATAAATTCATTATCATGGAGACAGACTGACAAGAGAAGGAGTAATGGAAATACATGAATGAAGTAAAGCTTTCAAAACGATTAGAAGAAGTTGTGCGTGAAATACCAGTAGGATCTACAGTTGCCGATATTGGATCGGATCATGCGTATTTACCGTGTTATACAATTATAAATAATATTGCTACTAAAGCAGTTGCTGGAGAGGTTGTAGATGGACCATTTCGCTCTGCGCAGGCAACTGTAGCTGAAAGTGGCTTACAAGATAAAGTAGATGTGCGTAAAGGGAATGGATTAGCTGTTATCGCGCCAGGAGAAGTAGATGTAATTACGGTTGCCGGAATGGGCGGAGCGTTAATTCGTGATATTTTAGAAAGTGGTAAAGAAAAATTAGAAGGTGTAACACGTTTAATCTTACAGCCGAATATTGCAGCGCATCACATTCGTGAATGGTTTATTGCGAATGGATGGGAGCTTATCCATGAAAAAATCGTAAAAGAAGATGGGAAAATTTACGAGATTTTAGTAGGGGAGCGAGGAAATATCACGGTTCCTTACTCTGAAAATAAACAGGCTGAATTATTTATGGGACCATTTTTAATGAAAGAAAAAAGTGAAGCTTTCGTTGAAAAGTGGGAAGGAGAATTAAAAAACTTCCAAAATATTTTAAAGCAGTTAGAACGTGCGGCTGATTCTGAAGAAACAAAAGCGAAGCGTGCGGAAGTAGAAGCGAAAATGAAAATGATAGGGGAGGTTTTATCATGAGTAAAATTCCAAATGGCCATGAAATTATTTCGTTATTTGAAAGTATGTATCCGAAGCATTTGGCGATGGAAGGAGATAAGATTGGCTTGCAGATTGGAGCGCTTAATAAACCCGTGCAGCACGTATTAATTGCGTTAGATGTAACGGAAGAAGTTGTGGATGAAGCAATTCAATTAGGAGCGAATGTCATTATTGCGCATCATCCTTTAATTTTTAACCCGCTAAAAGCGATTCATACAGATAAGGCATATGGGAAAATTATTGAAAAGTGTATTAAAAATGATATTGCAATCTATGCCGCACATACAAATGTGGATGTTGCTAAGGGCGGGGTAAATGATTTACTTGCTGAGGCGTTAGGATTGCAAAATACAGAAGTTTTGGCACCGACATATGCAGAAGAAATGAAAAAAATTGTTGTGTTTGTGCCTGAAACTCATGCAGAAGAAGTACGAAAAGCATTAGGAGACGCAGGTGCTGGTCATATCGGCAATTATAGTCACTGTACGTTTAATAGCGAGGGTACAGGTACGTTTGTACCTCAAGAGGGGACAAATCCTTATATCGGGGAAACTGGACAGTTAGAGCGCGTAGAAGAAGTGCGGATCGAAACGATTATTCCAGCTTCATTACAACGAAAAGTGATTAAAGCAATGGTAACAGCACATCCATATGAAGAAGTAGCCTATGATGTGTATCCACTTGATAACAAAGGTGAAACGTTAGGGCTTGGAAAAATAGGGTATTTACAAGAAGAAATGACACTTGGACAGTTTGCGGAACATGTAAAGCAATCGTTAGATGTAAAGGGTGCGCGAGTTGTTGGGAAATTAGATGATAAAGTGCGCAAAGTAGCTGTACTTGGTGGCGATGGTAACAAATACATCAATCAAGCTAAATTTAAAGGTGCGGATGTATATGTAACAGGTGACATGTATTATCATGTTGCCCATGATGCGATGATGCTCGGTTTAAATATCGTCGACCCAGGACATAACGTTGAAAAGGTAATGAAGCAAGGTGTACAAAAGCAATTACAAGAAAAAGCAGATGCAAAGAAACTGAATGTACATATTCATGCTTCGCAGTTACATACAGATCCATTTACATTTGTATAAGAAAAATAAAAAACCGTTGCTCATATAGGCAACGGTTTTTATTATTGTTCTTTTTTCACTTTTACACGAGGTAATATTTTTTGTAACGGTACTTTTCGAACTCTTTCCCATGTAGCAGGATTCATTGGGTCATATTGCTCTAAGAAAGCGATAACCTCTTTTGTAATTGGTGTTGGAGTAGAAGCGCCTGCTGTAACAGCTACGTTCTCGACACCTTGTAGCCATTCTAATTTGATTTCACTTACGTCCGCAACGCGGTATGCTTTCGTACCAGCGATTTCTTGCGATACTTGTGCTAAACGGTTTGAGTTATTACTTTTCGGGTCACCAACAACAATTGTTAAGTCTGCAACATCAGCTTGTTTGGCAACCGCTTCTTGGCGAACTTGAGTTGCTAAACAAATTTCCTTATGGAACTCTGCTGTTGGGAATTTCTTCTGAATGTCCTCCATTAAATGTTGAACATCCCATTGACTCATCGTTGTTTGATTTGTAACTAAAATTTTATCCGTTGGAATTTCTAATGTTTTTAAATCATCGGCTCTTTCGATAAGATGAACGATGTCAGGTGCGATACCAACTGCGCCTTCTGGTTCTGGATGATTTTTTTTGCCAATATAAATGACATGGTAACCTTCAGCTTTCTTTGCTTCAATAAGGTCATGTGTTTTTGTAACATCTGGGCAAGTGGCATCGATTGTTGTTAAACCTTTTTCTTTTGCACGTTGTTTAACTTCTGGAGAAACACCGTGTGCAGTGAAAATAACAGTACCAGAATCGATTTTATCTAAAATGTCTAATCGACTTGGACCATCTAGTGTGATGATGCCATCTTCTTCGAACGCATCTGTTACATGTTTGTTGTGAACAATCATACCTAAAATGTAAATAGGTCTTGGTAATGATGTATCTAATGCGGCGTTACGTGCAATAACCATCGCGTCCACAACACCGTAGCAATAACCACGAGGGGAAATTTTAACAATTTTCATACGAGTAATCCTCTCCTTCTAAACAAGGGATACTTTTGTGCATAGTCTTTTACATTATAAAGGAGGAGTGGATAGAAAACAAAGGATTGTTACACATATAGTTTTGGTTTTGTTGCTATTTTTTGAACAGGCTCCTCTCGTACTTCTTTTTCTATGACTGGCTCAATCACCATTTTTTTTCTTTTTCTTTTTTTGGATGGAGGATGTGGAGTTGCTACCTCAACCTTTTCTGTTACGTCTTCAGTTTGATCTTCGGTTGGATTTTCTTCCGTACTTTTTCCAGAGGTTAGAATTTTAACAATGCTTGGTAGGTTACGTATAATGGGACCGTACTGTTCGACGACAGGGCTTACAGATTGAACGACTTGTGATACTTTTTCGATATTATTTATCATATTAGTTGGATTCGAAATTAAATTCGAAAAAAAACTACCGATGCCGCTACTTGATGTGTCTGTAGTTGCTGCACCGCCGCGCGTGTCGTTTGATTCATACATTTGAGGAGGGATCATTTGCTCGGGATGCTGCTGCATGTATGGTTGATATTGCTGTTGATATTGTTGCGGGTATTGGTGTTGGTATTGTTGCTGATATTGCTGTCGATATTGAGGTGGCGGTTGCTGGTGCATCATTGGCGGTCCTTCCATTTGTCGATAAGGCGGAACCATTTGCATGAAAGCTTCGGTTGGATCGTGTTTTTTAAAGAGTTTAGCAAGAAATCCTTTCTTTTTTTGTGCCATCGGTGGTAGTTGTGGAATTGGATATGGTGTATAAGGTTGCTGCCCTGGATTCGGATACATTTGCCTCATGGGGGATTTTGGAAACATGTGAGAAATCCTCCTTTCTTCAGTTAGGTATATACACATACAATATGCAATAAGAGGGAAGAAGGTTAGTTTTTGAAGTAAAAACCTAAACTAAAGATGGATTTTACTTGTAGATTTCGATATAATGTAGACTTGACTGATTTGTGCGCGCAGTAGAAATTTAGAAAGAAGGTGTAACTTATGACACAACAAACTTTTACACAGTATGATTTTAAACCATTTTTAATAGATGCAGTTCGTGAACTACGCTTTACAGAGCCGACAGGAATTCAACAGAAAATTTTCCCGGTCGTGAAAAAAGGTGTAAGTGTAATTGGACAATCCCAAACAGGTTCTGGGAAAACACATGCATACTTACTTCCTACATTGAACAGAATTAACCCAGGTCGTGAAGAAGTACAACTTGTTATTACAGCGCCTACTCGTGAGTTAGCACAACAAATTTACGAAGAAATCGTGAAATTAACAAAGTTCTGTGCGGAAGATCAAATGATTACAGCACGTTGTTTAATTGGTGGAACTGATAAACAACGATCAATTGAAAAGTTGAAAAAACAACCTCATATTGTAGTTGGAACACCAGGACGTATTAAAGACTTAGTAGAAGAACAAGCACTGTTTGTTCATAAAGCAAATACAATTATTGTCGATGAAGCAGACTTAATGCTTGATATGGGATTCATTCATGATGTAGATAAGATTGCAGCACGCATGCCTAAAAACTTGCAAATGTTAGTTTTCTCTGCAACAATTCCTCAAAAACTAAAACCGTTTCTGAAGAAATACATGGAGAATCCAGAGCATATTCATATCAATCCAAAACAAGTTGCGGCTGGAAATATCGAGCATTATTTAGTGCCTTCTAAACATCGTAACAAAATTGATTTAGTGAAAAGAATGTTGCTACAATTTAAGCCGTATTTAGCAGTTGTTTTCACGAATACGAAGAAAATGGCAGATCAAGTTGCTGACGGATTAACGGAACGCGGCTTAAAAGTTGGACGAATTCACGGAGATTTATCACCTCGTGATCGTAAAAAAATGATGAAACAAATTCGTGACCTTGAATTCCAATATATTGTTGCAACTGATTTAGCAGCTCGTGGTATTGATATTGAAGGAATTAGTCATGTTATTAACTACGAACTTCCATCAGATTTAGATTTCTTCGTTCACCGAGTGGGAAGAACAGCACGTGCAGGCTATTCAGGTATTGCAGTGACGATTTATGATCCAGCAAACGAAGAAGCGTTAGATAGTTTAGAAAAACAACGTCATATCGAGTTTAAACATGTAGATTTACGTGGAGATGAGTGGGCAGATTTAGGTGAACGTCGTCGTCGTAAGAGCCGTAAAAAACCAAATGATGAACTTGATGTTATGGCAACGAAAGTTGTTAAAAAACCGAAAAAAGTAAAACCAAACTATAAACGTAAACTTGCAACAGAACGTGACAAAGTGAAAAGAAAATATAGCAATAAAAAAAGATAAGGGATTTCCCTTATCTTTTTTTATCCAGCTATTTGTGAGAGCCGTAATCAATATGGATAGAAAATATTGATTAAAGTTTCGCTTCATCTAGATAATGTAAATGAAGAGTATAGTCTGTTTAAATAGTCGTATAAATTTATGTAGTGCGTTTTTTGTGAACAAACAATTCACTACATATTTCTACAAATTATGCTATCATTATATCTATTGTATATTGAAGAGGTGATTGTATGTTAAAGATTGGATCTCATGTTTCTATGAGTGGTAAGAAAATGTTATTAGCAGCAAGTGAAGAGGCTGTTTCATACGGTGCAACGACGTTTATGATTTATACAGGTGCACCGCAAAATACGAGAAGAAAACCAATTGAAGAATTGAATATAGAAGCAGGAAGAAAACATATGGAACAAAACGGTATCGAAGAGATTATCGTACATGCGCCATATATTATTAATGTTGGAAATACGACGAAGCCAGAAACATTCCAATTAGGTGTAGATTTCCTTCGTATGGAAATTGAAAGAACATCAGCATTAGGTGTGGCAAAACAAATCGTTCTTCACCCAGGTGCGCACGTTGGTGCAGGGGCAGAAGCTGGCATTCAACAAATTATTAAAGGACTGAATGAAGTATTAACGCCAGATCAGACGGTGAACATTGCGTTAGAAACGATGGCAGGAAAAGGAACAGAATGCGGCCGTAGCTTTGAAGAAATTGCAAAAATTATTGATGGTGTAACATATAATGAAAAACTATCGGTATGCTTTGACACGTGTCATACGCACGATGCAGGATATGACATTGTAAATGACTTTGACGGTGTATTAAACGAATTTGATAAGATTGTTGGTATCGATCGTTTACAAGTACTTCATATTAATGATAGTAAAAATGTACGCGGCGCAGGAAAGGACCGTCATGAAAATATCGGTTTCGGTCATATCGGTTATAAAGCATTGCATCATATTGTGCATCATCCGCAATTAATGCACGTACCAAAAATTCTGGAAACACCATATGTAGGTGAAGATAAAAAGGACAAGAAGCCGCCATATAAATTGGAAATCGAAATGCTGAAAAATGGTACTTTTGATGAAGGGCTTCTTGAGAAAATTAAAGCGCAATAAGCAATAAGGAGGGGAATATCCCCTCCTTATTTTAGTAGTTGTTGAAATAAAGTATTTACTTGTTGGGCAGTAGCGGGCGAGGTTACTTGAGCTATTTGTTTTAAGAGCGCTAGTCGTTCGTCATTATCGTAAATGTTAATATTCTTTCCTTTCATAAGTCCAACAATTTGATCAGCTTGTGCAGTCGTAATTGGAACATCATATTCTTTACTATATTTCAATAATTCCTTTGTAGAAATATGATTTAATTTTTTATTTACAAGTTGTTTAATGAGGTTCATCGAGTTATCCTCCTTCACACGTTCTTCTATCGAAATATATGAGTACGTAGCTTGTACATATTCATATAGAGCTTCTTTTTTCATGAGAAAAAGAAGCGTATGTTATAATATAAGGACAAAACTATAGAAAAAGAGTATAAGGGAGGACTTATGGAGCAGAAGCAACATCGAAAAGAAAGTGTTATCCATCTTATGTATCGTTTAGTTATGATTATTTTTGGAGCAGCATGCGCAGCGGTAGCGATTGAATTATTTTTAATGCCAAATAAAATTATTGATGGTGGAATTATTGGTATTTCTCTTATATTAGATTATCTTACTCCTAATATTTGGTGGTTAAGTTTCTCTACTTTAGTCGTTATTCTCAATATCCCATTTATGTATTCGGGTTATAAGCAAATTGGAAAAACGTTCATGTTATCTTCGGCGTTCGGTATTGTAGCTTTAGCGTTTATTGAATCAACGTTACATGCTGTTCCGCCATTTACAACAGAGCCAATTTTAGCGACAGTGTTTGGTGGTCTTATTTTAGGGCTTGGTGTAGGGCTTGTTATTCGTCATGGTGGATCAATGGACGGAACAGAAATTATGGGTATTTTATTAACGAAAAAATTACCTTTCTCCGTAGGCGAATTTGTAATGTTTGTGAACTTATTCATTTTTGCATGGGCAGCATTTGTATTTGGTGTGGAACAAGCGATGTATTCTGTTATGACGTACTACATTGCATTCAAAACAATTGATACAGTCATTCAAGGTTTAGATGAAACGAAAGCTGTTTTAATTGTATCAGATCAATATGAGGAAGTATCAAATGCGATTTTGCATCGTCTTGGTCGTGGAACTACAAAGCTTGTAGCGAAAGGCGGTTACACGGATAAAGAAAAAGAAGTTATTTATGCAGTGGTAACACGTCTAGAAGTGACAAAGTTAAAATCAATTGTGTATGAAATTGATGCGAATGCGTTTGTTACGATTATGAGTACACAAGAGACAAATGGTGGTAAGTTTAAATCGGCTATTCACTAAAAAATTAATTATAATATCTTTTGAAAGCAGAGAATTTTTCTCTGCTTTTTGTTATAATAGTAAGGTTTCTTGAAAAAGTAGATATATTTTAGGCAGATTGGTTTACAACTATAATAAGCTGTACTATAATTCAAATAGATATAAATCGGAATCATTCTGAATTAAAATAGGTGAGATGCTATGAACAATATATTAGAAATAGAAGGATTGTCATTTCGATATGAAGATCGAAATGTGTTAGAAGATATAAATTTGCAAGTTCCGAAGGGAGCTTTTTTAGGTTTAGTTGGGCCAAATGGTTCAGGGAAATCCACTTTGCTAAAATGTTTATTAGGCGTTTTAAAGCCAAAACAGGGAAGCATTCGTTTGTTTGGTGTTGATAGTAAGAAGTTTAAAGAATGGAACAAAGTTGGTTATGTGTCGCAAAAGGCAAATAGCTTTAATTCTGGTTTTCCGGCAACTGTGTTTGAAGTTGTGTCAATGGGACTCGTTTCGAAAAAAGGGCTGTTTCGCTTTTTTACGAAAAACGATAAGAAAAAGGTAGAAAAAGCGATTGCTGATGTAGGAATGAGTGAGTTTCAAGGGCGTAATATTGGAGAACTTTCTGGTGGACAACAACAGCGCGTATTTATTGCTCGTGCGCTCGTTAGTGATCCTGAATTACTTATTTTGGACGAGCCCACTGTTGGAATTGATGTGAAGAATGTAGAAAGTTTTTATGAGATATTAGAGGATTTAAACAAAAGGCTAGGAATCACATTAATTCTCGTTACGCATGATATGGGAGCTGTTACCGAGAAAGTAACACATGTTGCATGCTTAAACAAACATTTACATTTCCATGGAAATGTAGAAAAGTTCCGAGAGTTAGAAGATGCAGAAATGTCCGTCTTATATGGACACCATGTTCATCGTTTAGAACACGAGCATGAGCATCACGGGAGGATATAATGATACAAGATTTTTTACAATATGACTTTTTACGTAACTCTTTATATGCAGGAATTTTAATAGGACTTGTTGCGCCGCTTATCGGTGTATTTGTTGTCATTCGCCGCATGTCGCTTATTGCGGATGCATTAAGCCACGTGACATTATCGGGTATTGCTGCAAGTTTACTACTAGAAAAAACAATTTTCACAGGGGGATTTTTAAATCCGTTATATATGGGGATGATTTTTTCTATTGGTGGGGCGTTACTTATTGAAAAACTACGTACTGTATATAAACATTATCAAGAATTAGCAATTCCAATTATTCTTTCAGCAGGAATGGGGATTGGCGTTATTTTTATTTCACTTGCAAATGGGTTTAACACAGATTTATTTAGTTATTTATTTGGTAGTGTAAGTGCTGTAACAAGTACGGATTTAATAATTATCGGCATTGTAGCAATTGTTGTTATCGTAACGATTACTTTATTATACAAAGAGTTATTTTTACTATCGTTTGATGAAGAATACGCTGTATCAACCGGTTTGAGTGCAAAGTGGATTCACTTTATTTTCATTATATTGGTTGCTCTTGTCATTGCAGTATCAATGCGTGTAGTAGGGGTTCTTCTCGTATCATCATTAATGACATTACCAGTTGCAGCAAGTATTCGTATTGCAAATGGATTTAAACAAACAATTTTCTTCTCCATTTTATTTGGTGAAATTGCAGTAATTGGTGGAATGTTTGCTTCGTATCAACTTGATTTAGCACCAGGTGGTACAATTGTTATGATAGCGGTTCTTATTTTAATTGGTGCGATTTTATGGAAGAAGAAAAAAACTGCATAAAGTAGGGATAGATATGAATCTAACAGAAGCTTTACGCCTAATGAAAGATAAAGGATACAAACATACTGGGAAAAGGGAAGAAATGCTCAGGTTATTTGCAGCTCACAATCGTTATTTAACAGCGAAGGACGTTTTAGAGCATATGAAGGATGATTATCCAGGTCTTAGCTTTGACACGATTTATCGTAACTTAACGGTGTTTGCTGAAATCGGTGTTTTAGAACAAACGGAATTAAACGGTGAAAAACATTTTCGTTTTACATGTTCTATTATGGAACATCATCATCATTTTATTTGTTTAGATTGCGGAGGGACGAAAGAGATTACTTCTTGCCCGATGGATTTTATGAATAAAGATTTTAATGGTTATGAAGTAACAGGTCATAAGTTTGAAATATACGGACGTTGTCCAAAATGTGCAAAGTAAAAGCTCGTTAGTTCTATAACTGACGAGCTTTTTTACGTAGAAAAGAAGGTTGCTCACAAATGTTGTGGGCAACCTTCTTTTTATTGTTCTTGTGTTTCTTTTTCTTTTTCTTTTTCTCGTTCAGCAGCCATTTCAGCAGCAATTACGTCGATTTCTTTTTTCAGTTCTTCTACCATTATTTCTTCTGGTACTTTACGAACGACTTGCCCTTTGCGGAATAATAGTCCTTCTCCGCGCGCGCCGGCAATACCGATATCAGCTTCACGAGCTTCCCCAGGACCATTTACGGCGCAGCCAAGTACTGCAACCTTAATTGGTACTTGTAGTGTAGAAATGTACTCTTCCACTTCGTTAGCGATGCTAATTAAATCAATTTCAATACGACCGCAAGTTGGACAAGAAATAAGTGTTGCTGCATTAGATGCAAGGCCGAATGACTTTAATAGTTCACGCGCAACTTTTACTTCTTCAACTGGGTCAGCACTTAATGAAATACGTAGTGTATTTCCGATGCCTTTACTTAAGATTGCTCCAAGACCAGCGGCACTTTTTACAGTTCCGGCAAATAACGTTCCAGATTCTGTGATACCTAAATGTAGTGGATAATCAAAAGCACGTGCAGCTTTTTCGTATGCTTCAATTGCCAAGTTAACATCAGAGGCTTTCATAGATACGATAATATCATGGAAATCTAAGTCCTCTAAAATTTTAATGTGATGCAGGGCGCTCTCAACCATACCATCTGCAGTTGGGTATCCGTACTTTTCTAAAATGTGACGCTCTAATGAACCTGCGTTTACACCGATACGGATTGGAATACCACGTTCTTTTGCTGCATTTACAACAGCTTCTACTTTATGGCGACGACCAATGTTACCTGGATTGATACGTACTTTATCAATGCCGCCTTCAATTGCTTTTAAAGCAAGACGATAATCAAAATGAATATCAGCAACAAGTGGAATGTTGATTTGTTTTTTAATATCAGCAATAGCATTTGCTGCGCGTTCGTCTGGAACAGCAACACGCACGACTTGGCAGCCAGCTTCTTCTAAACGTTTAATTTCAGCAACTGTTGCTTCAACATCATGTGTTTTTGTTGTTGTCATACTTTGTATAATTAATTCATTATTACCGCCAATTGTTAAATTACCGACTTTAACTGGACGTGTTTTTGTACGATGAGTCATTTCATTCACGAATAGATCGCTCTCCTTATAAAAGAAGTTTCTTATTTAGTCCCTTATATCAATGATAGTATACGTGATACAGGGCTATAGAAACCGAAGTGCTCGGTTTCACTTTTACTATTGTATCAGCGCCTTTATGTAATTGACAAGGATTAAGTGATTGCTTATTGATATAACGGGAATTTATAAGACTTTCCAAGTTGTATTTTTGTAGCAGGTGTATTTTTATTTAATTGTTTAAAATCATCAATTACTTTTTCGATAGAAGGAATTTTCTTCTTATTAATCGCTTCTGTAATGGAAAGAACCGTATCACCTGTTTTGACTTCAATTGTTTTATAAGTGACATCTGTTTCTTTTTCCGCTTTGTTTTCTTTCTTTTGTTTTGTATTTGTACTTTCTTGTTTTATCGTTTCGGCCGCATTTGTCTTTTTATATGAACTTAACATCGGTAAAGTGCCGATTTTTATATCGTAATAAAATATATAACCAAGAACAAGCACGAATAAGAATATACCTAATCTCTTCATATTCTTCACTCCTTTGCTAGGAATATATGCTTGTCCAAAAAAAAAATGCCTATTTAGGCATTTTTTTCGTTCGGTTTTGGAACTTCTTTAATTGTTAAGTATAGGACAATTAAAACAACTGCGATATAAATGAATGTTGAGCCAGGTACAACGATTTTGAATAAATCCATAATCATAAAGAAGATGGTTGGAATTGTGTAGCTGTAGGCAGTTAACGTCCATACTTGCTTATAAGATAATTTACGTTGACCACTCATAGCAGAACCGATAAACGCAAGTAAAGTAATTCCTAAGAAAGTAATGAACAATTGGAATAGATATACTAACACTCCGATAACAGCTAATAAAATTGGATAAATACTATCAAATACAGAAATGAAATCTTGCAAATCTTTTTTCTCAAGAGATGTCCCTAATAAATCATTGTAGGAGTATGTTTGCGTCTGGCCATTTCCTATAGAAACTACTTTATCTTTTAAAATAAATAAACCAGTTTTATTTTGATACTTTTCGATATCTGTTGTATTTGGATCAAATACGAAAAGAGCATCTCCCTCTTCTTTTTGAATAGGTTGTTCAATATCAGCTTTTAGTTCACCATTTTCGATTTTAAAATCAGGTAAATCTTTTTCAATTGCTTGATTTACCATAGTAACACTATCTTGGATAAAGCTACCGTAAAAGAATGTTCTTGGAATAGTAGTGATTAGACAAAGTAGCATAATATACAAAATGGTTTTTCCGATTTTTTGAAAACGGAATAGCGCCATATCTTTAGGCGAATATACGCTTTTGACTAATTGGGTAAATATGGACATAGATTCACTTCCTTTATGTATGTATAAAATCATTGTAACGTAGGAATCTAGGGAATCTCAAGATATATTATATTTACATATAGTAGCGATAACTAAATTTCTTTTTATTAATTTTCTTCTTTTAAATGAAAAAAATACAATTGACAGTTTTCTTTTCTATATGGTAAATTTATCTTACATTTCTTAAAGGGTATATCCGATAGGAATTCCTTTATTTGATGTATTATTACATACATAATTGTGGACCCTTAGCTCAGCTGGTTAGAGCAGACGGCTCATAACCGTCCGGTCGTAGGTTCGAGTCCTACAGGGTCCATATCCATTTCACCTGTTTATTATGTCAGTAGGAAGCTTCCTTGTAGAAGGGAGCTTTTTTTATGAAATATATGAGCATTTTAATTGAAAAGAAGTGGGAATTTTGCTACTTTAATGATAGCAAGACAATGTGATTTATTTGTTTGCACCCTATGGCAATTAGGGTAGAATGTAGTTGTATGTCACTTAAGTGGCAATACATAAACTGGGAGGAATATAACAATGGCAAAACACGAATTACCAAATTTACCTTATGCGTATGATGCTTTAGAGCCTCACTTTGACAAAGAAACAATGAACATCCATCATACAAAGCACCATAACACGTACATCACAAACTTAAACGCTGCTTTAGAAGGTCATGCAGAATTAGCTGACAAAAGCGTAGAAGAATTAGTTGCAAACTTAAACGAAGTACCAGAAGCAATCCGTACAGCAGTACGTAACAATGGTGGCGGACATGCTAACCACACATTCTTCTGGACAATCTTATCTCCAAACGGCGGCGGACAACCAGTAGGCGAACTTGCAACTGCAATTGAAGCGAAATTTGGTAGCTTCGATGCATTCAAAGAAGAATTCGCAAAAGCTGGCGCAACTCGCTTCGGTTCTGGTTGGGCTTGGTTAGTAGTAAATAATGGTGAGTTAGAAGTAACAAGCACGCCAAACCAAGATTCTCCTCTAACTGAAGGTAAAACTCCAGTTATCGGTTTAGATGTTTGGGAACATGCTTACTACTTAAATTATCAAAACCGTCGTCCAGACTACATCGGTGCATTCTGGAACGTTGTAGATTGGAACGCTGCTGAAAAACGTTACCAAGAAGCAAAATAATTGTAATAACGATAGAAAAAGCTAGGAGAATGCTCCTAGCTTTTTTCTATGCTTTCCTTTTACATAATTGAGCTTGTCTTTGGAAGACTAGAACATGAAGTAAAGGAGAGTTGTGTATGAAGTGGAAACATATAATTGGTGACGTTGAAGTGAATCGGGATTTAGTGTTATTACTCCTCATTGGAGGTTTATACACGCTCGCAATTTCTTTATCGAATACGTTTGTTAACATTTATTTATGGAAACAAACACAAAATTATGTGAATCTCGGCTTGTATAATTTGGCCAGCGTTGTATTGCAGCCCCTCACATTTCTTATAGGTGGGAAATTAGCGAAGCGTATTGATCGCTCGATCTTGTTACGAATAGGCGTAGGCACGTTAGCGATTTTTTTTATCGTTGTTTTAGTAGCGGGGAAAAGCGCTTCTCACTATATTTTATTAATGGGGGCTCTTTTAGGAGTCGGATATGGTTTTTACTGGCTCGCGTTTAACTTATTAACATTTGAGATTACAGAACCAGAAACAAGAGATTTCTTTAATGGGTTTCTTGGGCTTCTTACATCCTTCTCTGGCATGATTGGACCGATAGCAGCTGGATACACAATTTCACGTATGGAGAAGTGGAGTGGTTATACGGTCATATTCTTTCTCTCGTTATTGTTATTTGCAATTGCTGTCGTTTTAAGCTTTTTTGTATCTAAGAGAGAATGTGAAGGTCGTTATGAGGTTACACAAGTTTTGAAAGAGCGACGGATTGATAAAAATTGGGGGAGAATTACACGCGCTCATTTTTTCCAAGGATTGAGAGAGGGGACATTCATTTTTGTTATTTCAGTATATGTGTACTTAGCAACCGATAGTGAGCTTGCATTAGGGAAATATAGCTTAGTAAATTCTGCTGTATCATTTGTATGTTACTATTTAGTCGCCCGTATGTTAAAGAAAGAGTGGCGAAAAAAAGCAATTTTACTTGGAGGCATTATTTTATATGCTGTTGTATTTTTAGTTATATTCAATGTTACATACACAAAATTACTTATTTATGCAGCATGCATTGCGATTGCATACCCTATTTTACTCGTTCCATATGGATCGATGACATATGATGTAATTGGTAGAGCGAAACATGCGAGAGAGTGGCGTGTAGAGTATGTTGTTGTCCGAGAATTATGGTTAAATGCCGGGAGAATTTGTTCAGTTTTAAGTTTTTTATGTGCTGTATTATTCTTTCCGCCTGAAAAGAGTTTACCTGTCTTACTATGTATTTTAGGTGCTGGACATTTTCTTATTTATTTTGCAGTTAAAAATGTCAAATATGATGAAGGAAATGCAGGGAACACAAGTGTCGTAGCGCAAGGAACCACGCAGAATCAAACAGAACCAGAAGGTTAACTTATCGTTTGTTTTATGCTAGAATAGAAAAAGATGTAAGACAGCAGTGAGGACACCTGTATGAAGGTGTCCCTTTCAAATTACATAGCTGTTGGTAGAGGGGGTTTGTATGGGCAAGAAGCAGAAACAACAAAAGAAAAAGACTCACGTTCCTTTTCGGTTAAACGTGCTGTTTTTCTGCGTGTTTTTAATGTTCTCCGCGGTTATTGTAAGGCTTGGTTATGTACAAATTGTTCGCGGTGAGGAATATAAGAATGAAGTGGAGAGGAAAGAAAACTCGACGATAAGTAATCCTGTACCACGTGGGAAAATATTTGACCGTTATGGGCGAGCTGTAGTAGATAATGCAGCTGTACGTACGATTACATTTACAAAAATGAAAGGATCAACTGCAGAGGCTCGCTTAGAAACAGCGAAAAGATTAGCAGATTTGATTGAAGTACCGACAGATAAATTAACAGATCGCGATAAAAAAGATTATTGGCTTGCTATTCATAAAGAAGAAGCGCAAGAAAAAATTACGAAAAAAGATCGTCAAGAGTTTAAAGATAAAAAAATTGACGATAAAGAATTAGATGAGCGTCAACGAAATCGCGTGACAGAAGAAGAAGTGAATCAATTATCCGCAAAAGATTTAGAAGTGCTAGCGATTAAAAGCAAAATGGACGGCGGATATGCGATGACGCCACAAGTCATTAAAAAGGATGCTACAGAACAAGAATATGCGATTATTAGTGAAAATCTAGCAACATTACCAGGTGTAGATACGAATGTTGATTGGGATCGAAAGTATATTTATGATGATTTATTCCGAAGTGTACTTGGCGGCGTGTCAACGTCTGATGAAGGTTTACCTAGAGAAAGACTAGATTACTATCTTGTTCGTGATTATAATCGAAATGACCGCGTAGGGAAAAGTTATCTTGAGCAGCAATATGAAGATAGTTTGCACGGTAATAAAGCGGAAGTGAGAAATATTACGGATAAAAACGGTAATATTTTAGAAACGATTAATGTATCAAAAGGGCAAAGTGGTAACAATCTGAATTTAACAATTGATATGGAATTACAAAAGCGTGTAGAAGAAATTATCACGAAAAATTTATTGAGATATAAAGGGGGACAACCTCTTTTAGATCGCGCATTCGTTGTAATGATGAATCCAAAAAATGGTGAAGTTTTATCTATGGCAGGGAAACAGTTAGTGGAAGAAAATGGCGAAACGAAAGTGCAAGATTTCGCATTAGGAACGATGACAAGTTCTTATCCGATGGGATCAACTGTAAAAGGTGCGACAGTACTTACAGGATATCAAACAAAAGCGATTCAACCGGGTTCCTACCAACTGGATGAACCAATCGTATTGAAAGGAACGCCGAAAAAATCTTCTTGGAAGACGATGGGATCTATTAATGATCTGACAGCATTAAAAATGTCTTCTAACGTATATATGTTTAAAACAGCGATGAATATCGCAGGTGTTCAATATGTGAGAGGTGGTACGTTAGATGTACCAAAAAAAGCATTTGATACGATGCGCTATTATTTCGGACAGTTTGGACTTGGTGTAAAAACAGGTATCGATTTACCAAACGAATCTGCGGGTCAAATAGGTAGAGGAAATCAGCCTGGTTTCTTATTAGATTTATCAATTGGACAGTATGACACATATACACCACTTCAATTAGCACAGTATGTTTCAACAATTGCAAATGGTGGTTACCGTATGCAGCCGCAAGTTGTAAAAGAAATTCGTCAACCGGAAGCGAAACAAGGCGAAGTTGGAAAAGTCGTTCACTCAATGGAACCAAAAGTACTAAACCGTATTGATATGCCTGAATCACAAATTAAACGTGTTCAGGAAGGATTTAGACAAGTATTTAATGAGTCTGGTGGTACAGCTGCGAAATACTTTACAGGCGCATCATATAAAGCTGCTGGTAAAACAGGTACAGCTCAAACTGTGTATGGCGGAGATAAAGAGATTGGTAGAAAAGCAAACGGTGAGCGTAAAGAAACATATAACTTAACATTAGTAGGTTATGCGCCACTTGAAGACCCTGAAGTAGCATTTTCTGTTGTTGTACCTTGGGTAGATGATAAATCAGGTATTAACGGATATATTAGTCGTGACATTATGGACGCGTACTTTGATTTGAAAAAGGTAGAAAATGGCGAAGCTACACAAGAGGAAATAGATAAGAAAAATAAAAAGCAAGATGATGAATAAAAAAGTTGTAAAAAAAGCACACTATCTGAAAAGATAGTGTGCTTTTTTTTTTGATTCATGCATACGTTTTAATAAAGTGGACAAGCAGATCATATCGGAATTTTAAGGGACCTTGCAAATAATACGTATGCATTCACTATGGAAGTTATGGACCAATCCTCAGTGAAGATGAACAGTGGCTACGGATTAATAATTTACCTAATGTTGATTCTTGTGGAACTTTACAAAACTTTTACAAACAATTAAAACCGAATTAATAGTTTAGCAGTATTCTTATATCTGTAATCCTGTTATTTCCGGTTACTTCTAGGAGGAAGAACACGTGAAATGGATAAGTGCATCAATTAAAGTTTTCATACTGTCGACATGTTTCTTTTATGTTGGCACGTCTACTGCATTTGCTGTGAATGAAATGGGAGAAGTGAGAGTTGATGGATCCTCAACGGTTTTTCCTATTATAGAAGCAGTAGCGGAGGAATATACAAAGGTGCATCCAAACGTGAAAATTTCCATCAGTGTTTCTGGGACAGGAGGAGGATTTAATCGTTTCAGTAAAGGAGAAGTAGATATAAATAATGCTTCGAGAGTAATGAAACAAGTGGAAGAAAATGAAATGAAGAAAAACTCCATTCAGTTTACACCGTTTGAAGTCGCTTATGACGGCCTTACGATCGTTGTGAACCGTCAAAATACTTGGGTAGATAATATGACGGTAGACGAGTTACGTCTATTATGGAGTGAAGATGAAAGTGAAAAGCGATGGTCACAAATTCATTCATCATGGCCACGTGAACAGGTAAAGTTTTATGCGCCAGGTGTAGACTCTGGTACGTATGATTATTTTCAAAATGTCATCTTACAAAAAAGTCGCATTGTAAAAAAAGTCTCTTTGTCTGAAGATGATCAAGTTATTATGCAAGGGGTAATGAATGATAAAAATGCCATTGGTTTTGTAGGATATGCTTATTATATGGCCAATCGAGATAAGGTGAGAGCAATAAAAGTGAATGGTGTACTTCCGACGAAAGATACCATCCAATCAGGTGAGTATAAGCCGTTATCTAGGTCGCTATTCGCTTATGTGAATCATGCATCTATCCGAAATAAAATGAATGTAGCAAATTATATTGAGTTTATGATTCAGCATGTTGGTAATCTTGCTGAAGAGGTTGGATATGTAAAATTACCAAAAGAAAAATACAATGAACAGCTGCGGATGTTAACAGAAATAAAAAGGTAATGTCAGGGTGGAAAGGGGTTTTCATCTTTGGCTTATAATGACAAAAGTCAAATTACATTTTCTGTACAACATTTGATTGAAAGAAATACAAAACATAGAAAAAAAACGCAGCGAATCAATCGAATCGTTCCATTATTACTAAAAATAATTGCTAGCGTGTCTATTGCGACGACACTTGGAATTATTTTTACGCTTTCTAATGAAACAATAATGTTTTTTAAAAAAATATCATTGCTCTCCTTTTTGACAGAGAAAGAATGGTTACCTTTTTTTGAAAATCCTAAATTCGGTATATTACCACTTATATGTGGAACGGTACTTGTAACAGCAATCGCTATGTGCGTAGCAGTTCCTATCGGTTTAGCGTGTGCCGTATTTTTAAGTGAATATGCTTCAAACAGTGTAAGAAAAGTATTAAAACCGATGTTAGAACTATTAGCAGGTATCCCGACAATTGTATATGGCTTTTTTGCATTAACAGTTGTTACACCGCTTTTACAACGGATTATACCTGATTTACAGTTTTTTAATGCGATTAGTCCAGGTATTGTTATTGGCTTTATGATGATACCTACAATTGCATCTCTGTCTGAAGATGCAATGAGAGCTGTAGCAAAAGGAACGAAAGAAGCTTCGTTGGCACTTGGAGCAACTCGATTTGAGATGGTAAAACAAGTCGTGTTTCCTTCAGCTTTCGCAGGGATTATGGCAGCGATTATATTAGCTGCTTCAAGAGCGATCGGTGAAACGATGATCGTTGTAATTGCAGCAGGGTCCACACCGAACGTATCTCTCGATCCGACACACTCTATTCAAACGTTAACAGCTTATATTGTGCAAGTGAGTTTAGGTGATGCTCCGCATGGAACAATTACTTATTACAGCATGTACGCTGTAGGCGCAACGTTATTCTTGTTTACTTTTATAATGAACATCATTTCGCAGTTTATTATGCGCCGCTTTAGGAGGGTGACATAATATGCGCATGTTGAATCATAAAAAAATACAAGAAAATATGGCATCACGTTTTTTTAAAGATCGAATTTACAAATTGTTATTTTATATGGCAATTTTGTTTTCAATAGTAATCCTGCTTATTTTGCTTTTTCAAATTTTTGAAAAAGGTGTCAGTTACCTTTCGTTAGATTTCTTTACAAACTTCGCTTCGCGTAATCCGAAAGAAGCTGGGATTGCTGCAGCTTTGTCAGGAACAATATTATTTATGAGTATTGTTATACCACTCTCCTTTATATTTGGGGTCGGAACTGCTCTTTATTTAGAGCAATATGCGAAGGAATCTATATTTAAAAAGGTAATAGAAATTAATAATCAAACGTTAGCGGGAGTACCTTCCGTCGTATTTGGATTACTCGGCTTAACCATTTTTGTATACGCTCTTCACTTAGGTGAGAGTATTATTGCAGCGGCACTGACGATGAGCTTACTCGTCTTACCGACAGTTGTTGTAGCGAGTCAAGAAGCGATACGATCTGTACCGAGGTCATTATTAGAAGCTTCTTACGGGTTAGGTGCTACGAAGTGGCAAACGATGTATCAAGTTGTATTGCCATATGCGTTCCCAGGAATTATAACAGGTTGTACGTTAGCGATATCAAGAGCGATTGGAGAAGCGGCACCGTTATTAGTTATCGGGGCACTTGCATTTGCAAATTATGTTCCGTTTAGTATGTTTGATAGATTTACAGTTTTACCAATTCAAATTTTTAATTGGATGAGTAGACCACAGGAAGAATTTCAGTATGTAGCAGCTGCTGGGATGATTGTTTTGTTAGGTTTGTTGCTCTTGATCAATATAGTTGTCCTATGGTTACGAAATCGAAAATAAGTTGGAAATGGATGAAAGGGGAATTCAAATGGTAGCAACAGTAGTAAATGTACAGGTGAAAAACGAGGAGAAAATCGAGACTGCGCCAAAGAAAGTAGTATTTGATACGAAAAACTTAAATTTATGGTATGGAGAAGACCATGCTTTAAAAGATATTAACTTAAGTATTCATGAGAATGAAGTTACAGCAATTATCGGGCCAAGTGGTTGTGGTAAATCAACGTACTTAAAAACATTAAATCGTATGGTAGAGTTAGTACCAATCGTGCGAACTACAGGCGTAATTGAATATAGAGAGCGCAATATATTTGATAAATCATATCCAGTTGAAGAATTACGAACACATGTAGGAATGGTGTTTCAAAAACCAAATCCATTTCCAAAATCTATTTATGAAAATGTAGCATATGGCCCGAAAATTCATGGGATTAGCGACAAGAAAACGTTAGATGAAATTGTTGAAAAAAGTTTACGTGGAGCAGCGATTTGGGATGAGTTAAAAGATCGTTTGCATGATAATGCATACGGTTTATCTGGTGGACAGCAACAGCGTCTATGTATTGCACGTTGTTTAGCGATTGAACCAGACGTTATTTTAATGGATGAGCCAACATCAGCACTAGATCCAATTTCAACATTAAAAGTAGAAGAATTAATTCAAGAGTTAAAGAAAGATTTTAGTATCGTTATCGTAACGCATAACATGCAACAAGCTGCGCGTATTTCAGATAAAACTGCTTTCTTCTTAAGTGGAGAAGTTGTGGAGTATACAGATACAAATAAATTATTTACGACACCTTCAGATAAGCGTACAGAAGATTATATTACAGGCCGATTCGGTTGATGTCGCTAGCAAGGCTAAGAGCAAATACCCTCTTAACAGAGGGTATTTCTTATTTTTACCTTATTTAAGATAGGAGAAGTAATACTTCTCCTATCTTAAGGTTTATTATAAGTAGGCTAGGTAGGAGAGTTATATATAGTGGCACATAATATTAAGGGGGAAGAAACAATGGTACGAGAACAATTTCAATGTGATTTAAAAACGTTACAGCAAAAGGTGATTGAGCTTGGTGAACTAGCGAGAGAAGCTTTATTGCTTGCTATGGAAGGGCTCCATAAAAAGGATGTAGAGAAAGCGTTAGAGGTAATAGATGGTGATTATCGTATGGATAATTTAGAAGAGGAAATAAATGATCTTGCGCTTATGCTCATTACGAAGCAGCAACCTGTAGCGAGTGATTTAAGAAGGATTTTCATTTCAATTAAAACAGCGACAGATTTAGAACGGATTGCAGATCATGCTGTTAATATTGCGAAATCAACCATTCGTCTCGGGGAAAAAGACGTGTCTGTTAGTTTGCACAATCTTGATGAGATGTTTGCGATTGCAAATAAGATGTTACAGTTAGCGCTAGATGCATATGAGCAAGAAAATTTAACTTTTGCGAAGCAAATTGCCGAAATGGATGATTCTGTTGATGAAATATATGGGAAAGCGATTCGTGAATTTATATCTTCAGTTCCAGAACAACCAGAAGCAATTACACAAATTACACAATTATCCTTTGTAGCGAGATATATCGAACGTGTAGCAGACCATATTACAAATATTGCTGAAAATGTTTTTTATTTAGTAAAGGGAAAGCATTACTTATTAAATGAATAAAGAAAAAAGCAGGTGAAACATCACCTGCTTTTTTTAGTCAAAACATGACAAAAAAAGCTCGTTGTTTCCTTTAGTTTATGATGATAAGATGTATCATAATATAATGGAAAAAATAGGGCGTATATGTTATTCGCTTATTAAGTAATATTTTAAAAGTTAATAGTAAGCGCTTTCTTCAGTTGTTGAAAGGTGAATGTATATAAGGGGAACTTTACTGCCTGTCGGCCCGATTGGTCAAGGCTAATAATCAGTAGGGGATGAAGAAAACCTCCACTGATTAAAGTTTCACTTTATTTTATACTGCTAGTTAATGCTGGGTAGATAATATACATATCGTATATGAAGTTACTGAACATTATATAAGTGGAGGCTGAAGTATATGAAGGGGGTTATTTTAGCTGGAGGAAAAGGACGACGCCTTAGACCATTAACATGTAATACTCCAAAGCCGATGTTGCCATTATTAGAAAAGCCAGTTTTAGAATACAACATTGAATTATTGCGTCAGCATGGTATACGTGAGATTGCAATTACTGTTCAGTATATGAGTGCGGCTATTAAGCAATATTTTGGTGACGGTAGCAAATGGGGCGTTAACTTGTACTACTTTGAAGACTCTCCACCGCTTGGAACTGCAGGGAGTATTAAACAAGCGGAAAAATTTTTGGATGAACCGTTTGTTGTCATAAGTGGGGATGCGTTAACTGATTTTCAATTATCAGAAGGAATTACGTTTCATGAACAAAAGAAAAGAATGGTAACTATGTTTGTAAAGGAAGTAGAAAATCCACTCTCATTTGGTTTAGTTGTAATGAACAAAGAACAAGAGGTTACACGATACATAGAAAAACCGAGTTGGAATGAAGTAGTCTCTAATATTGTGAATACAGGTATATATATTATGGAGCCAGAAATTTTTTCTTACATACCGCCCCGAGAATTTTTTGATTTTAGTCAAGATGTGTTTCCGTTATTGGCAAATAAGAACGCATTATTTGCATATTTGTCAGAAGGTTACTGGTTAGATATCGGTACATTTGATCAATATCGACAAGCACAATTTGATTTGTTAACGAAAAAATTGCAAGTACCTATCCCGTATACGGAAGTATTACCGATGGTATGGATGGGAGAAGGGGTAACGATTGGAAAAGGAACGAAAATTCACGGTCCTTCTTTTATTGGTGAAGGAGTAAGAATTGGTGCTGGATCTGTAATTGAGCCATACTCTATTATCGGGAAAAATAGTGTTGTTTCAAGTTATTCTCATCTTCAAAAGAGTATTGTTTTTGCAAATGTGCACATTGGGAAATATTGTGAGTTACTAGAAACGACAATAGGAGAACATACAATGGTGGAAGATGATGTTACATTGTTTCAAAAAAGCATTGTAGCGGACCATTGTCATATAGGAAAAAGTACGGTAATTAAGCAAAAGGGAAAACTATGGCCATATAAGGCGATTGATAGTCATTCGGTAGTAGGATCGGCTGGTGTTCAAGAAAGTGAGAAGAGTGCAGGATGGTTTCAAAAAAGCCGCATTGTAGGAAGAGGTAATGTGGAGATTACGCCTCAATTTATTGTAAAGGTTGCGATGGCGTACGGATCTCTTTTTACAAAAGGGGAAAGTATATTAATCGGGAGTCAAGAACATATAGAAACGACTTCTTATAAAAATCTTTTTCTTCATGCAATTCATGGTATTGGGATTCATACGATGGAATGCAAAGAAATGAACGAATCACTTTTTCAGTACAGCATTCAAGATTTGCAATGTGCGGGCGGGGTTTTCATTCAAGCGGAAAAAGAAAAAGAGATTGTTATAAAGTTGTATGGTAAGGATGGGGCACAGTTAACGTATAAGCAGCAAAAAGCGATAGAACAAGTGTATATGTCTGAGTCGTTTTATTACGTATGTGAGAAGGAAATGGGGCGGAATAAGCTAGTACACGTTTCTTTACATAATTATATAGAGGCTGTATTAGAGCGTATTGATATTGAGAAAATAAAAAAACAGAAGTTCCATCTTCTTATTAATAAGAGAAATGATATGTTACAACATTTGCTTATGCTCTTTTTGCAAAGACTCGGATGCACAGTTACGTGGATTTATGCTGGTGAACAAAAGGATCATGTGAAAGCTTTAATGAAATCAAGTAAAGCAAATATGGCGCTTATGTTTTCAGAGCAAGGAAATTATTTCGAGTTATATGATAATCATAGTAATATTTACCAAGGGACGGATTTTGAAGAGATTGATATTCCAGATTTATTACTGGAATCGGCAGGAAATATTTACCCAATGTCTTTGAAATTAGGAGAATGTTATCTTCTATTTTATACGCAGGATGAAAAAAAATCGTTTCAAGCGAGATGGAAGCGAGATATTTTATATCGAATTGGAAAATTATTCGAGTTAATAGCATTGCAGGGAAAAACCTTTCTCAGCATAGTAGAGCAATCCCCGCCGCTTTATTTACTTTGTGATGAAGTTGTATGTTCGTGGAATGAAAAAGGGAAGGTGATGAGGAAATTATTGGCTGATATCGAAAGGAAGGAAGAAGGCATATTTGAAGGAGTACAGTTCAAATATACCGAAAAGGAGTGGTCTTATATCGTTTCTGACACAAAACAACCGAAATTTTTAGTGTATTCACATGCTAGAAACCCAGTAATAGCAAGGGAAAACATGAAAAATCTTATAGAAAAAATTAGACAATATCAAAAGGTGTAGAATTTTTATTTTAAAAGTGGTATTATAGTATAGTCTGATTTAAGTTATTAGTACTGGAGGGAAATAAGAATGCGTGTGAATATTACTCTAGCATGTACAGAATGCGGAGATCGTAACTATATCTCAAAGAAAAACAAACGTAACAACGCTGAGCGTATCGAGCTTAAAAAGTATTGCAAGCGTGACAAGAAGTCTACGTTACACCGTGAAACAAAGTAAGCAGTAGGAATATTTTCCTACTGTTTCTTTTTTTATTCGATTCCTCTCTTAAAAGTGATACACTATCATCGTAGAGCAAAGTATCACTGTGAGGGGGAAAATGTGTGAGAGAAGAGAAACTACGTTTACGTAAACAAATAATAGAGCACATGAATTCTTTATCAAAAGAACGGTATACAACTTTATCAGAGCAAATTGCATTTTCGTTGTATGCACAAAAAGAGTGGACTGAAGCTAAAACAATTGGAATCACTCTTTCAATGGAAAATGAAGTGAATACATATCCTATTATCGAAAAAGCTTGGGAAGAAGGAAAGAAAGTTGTTGTTCCGAAGTGTAATAAAGAAACAAGAACAATGTCCTTTAGGCAAATTAGTAATTTTGATCAATTGGAAACAGTGTATATGAATTTACGTGAGCCAATTCCAGCGCTTACGGAAGAAGTGAATGCAGATGAAATTGACCTTCAAATTGTACCAGGTGTAGCTTATACAGAGCGAGGAGAACGGATTGGATATGGTGGTGGCTATTATGATCGTTATCTCATGCATTATAAAGGGAAAACGCTATCATTAGCTTATAGTTTTCAAATGGTAGACCATATTCCAATAGAGCCGTTTGATAAAAATGTAGAAAAAATTATTACAGAAAAAGGAACAATGGTTAAAAATGGGCTTGTATAGACAAATAAAAATTGACGAGACTTTTTCTTCTTGATTATAATAAAATATGTGAACGTTTTCTTATTATAATTTTTTATAGTAAGTGAGCATAGAGGGTGATGAAATGTTATCTATATATGATATTCAGCAATTGCTAAAGAAATTTGGTACGATTATTTATACGGGAGATCGAATTGCAGATTTACAATTAATGCAAGATGAATTGCGTGAATTAAATCAATCACAGCTAATCGATTCACAAGACTATCAAACAGCTTTATTTTTATTGAAGCAAGAAATTCAAAAAGAGCTAAATAAGAATTAGATAAAGGTAGGTAAGTAACATGGAAGAGAAATGGTTAGTTGGTGTTGACCTTGGTGGTACAACGATTAAATTAGCATTTATTAATGTATATGGTGAAATTTTACATAAGTGGGAAATCCCTACGAATACAAATGAGCAAGGAAAACATATTACACTTGATGTAGCGAAAGCTATTGATAAAAAGTTAGAGGAGTTAGGCGAATTAAAAAGTAAGTTAATCGGTATTGGTATGGGAGCTCCTGGCCCTGTACACGTGGCGTCTGGAATGATTTATGAAGCGGTTAACTTAGGATGGAAGAACTATCCGTTAAAAGATTTATTAGAAGTAGAAACAGGATTACCTGTTGTGATTGATAATGATGCGAACTTAGCAGCGCTTGGTGAAATGTGGAAAGGTGCTGGTGAAGGAGCAAAAGATTTAATTTGTATGACGCTTGGCACTGGTGTTGGCGGCGGTGTAATTGCCAATGGAGAGATTGTACACGGCGTAAGCGGTGCTGCTGGTGAAATCGGACACATTACAGTCGTTACAGAGAATGCTTTCCCATGTAATTGTGGGAAGTCTGGTTGCCTAGAAACTGTAGCATCTGCAACAGGTATTGTGCGTGTTGCTATGCAAAAAATACAAGAGACTGATAAAGAAAGTATTCTACGTTCTATGTTAGCAGAAGAAGGACGTATCACATCAAAAGACGTATTTGAAGCACATGGACAAGGTGATGAACTAGCAGGCGAAGTAGTAGAAAAGGTAGCTTCTTATTTAGGATTAGCTGTAGCGAACCTTTCTAGCACGTTGAACCCAGAGAAAATCGTTATTGGCGGAGGCGTTTCTAAAGCTGGAGATGCACTTTTAGAACCAATTCAACGCTATTTTGAGCAATATGCTTTCTCACGTGCTGTAAAGAGCACGAAGTTAGCTATTGCAACACTTGGTAATGATGCAGGTGTTATCGGAGGAGCTTGGCTTGTAAAAAAGCACAAATACGAAGCGAAGATGATATAAGTTGTGAAGTATGAAAAGAGGAAGGGGAAACCCTTCCTCTTTTTGTGCGAAATCTTGATGAAGACGAGCATGTAAATGAATTAAGCCGCTGGTGGGTACCCGTTATATAGAACAGTCATGATTGTAAACCATCCGAAAACGAGTACAGTTGCAATTGCAAAGCCGCCCGCGAGAAAATTCTTTTCGCGAAGTGTTCTAAGCGTAGCAAATACAGCTAACAGAGTGACAAGCGTAAAAATAATAACAAGGCCCATACAATATCCTCCTCTGTCTACCCATTCCTTAATATGAGTTTTTGGAATATTTACTCTTTTATATTGTACATGTTTTAAAAATGATTGTCGAGATAGCATCCTTTCTTTTCCTAAGAGAAAAAAATGTTGTATCATTGAAAGTAAGTTTAATAATTGGAGGAGATTTTCATATGAAATGGATACAAATGCCGTTAGGCCCATTACAAACAAATGCTTATATTTTAACGAATGAGCAAAATGAGTGTATTATCTTTGATCCTGGTCACGAAGGAGAGAAGCTCGTTACATATTTACAAGAAGAACAATTAAAGCCACTGGCTGTTTTATTAACACATGCTCACTTTGATCATATTGGTGCTGTTGATGCGGTAAGAGACGCTTTTCATATTCCTGTGTACGTACATAAAGAAGAAGCAGATTGGTTAGGCGATGCAACTGTAAATGGTTCTCAAATCTTTATGATGAATCGCAGCATTACAGCAAAACCAGCAGATCATATTATTGATGCAGAAGGTGCATTAGCAATTGGTTCATTTAACTTTGAAATTTTTGAGACACCAGGACATTCTCCAGGCAGTATTTCTTATTACTGTAAAGAGGCGAATGCTGTATTTTCTGGAGATGTATTATTCCAAATGAGTATTGGAAGAACAGATTTACCTGGTGGAAGTTTTGCAGAGTTGATTGGAAGTATTGAAGAGAAATTATTTGTATTACCTGATGAAACAGCGGTGTTATGTGGACATGGTCCAGAAACAAGCATTGGTTTTGAAAAAGAAAATAATCCATTTTTACAGTAAGGAGCTAGTATGGGGATGGAGCTCATTTTAAAAGAATGGATGGAAAAAGAAAAGGATTATTCAATTTCATACAGTACATATATGAACCTCGCATTATATGCAGAGGAACATGGATATTATATGAAAGAACGTGAAAAAATAGGAAGACAAGGGGATTTTTTTACAAGTAGCAACGTATCCTCTGTGTTTGCAAAAACTTTTGCTAAGTTTTTTATTCGTCTTGTTGAAAATGGTGAAGTTGCTCCACATATTTGTGAGATTGGTGGGGGGACAGGAAGGTTTGCCTATGATGTTTTACAAGAATGGAAGCAATTATCACCGGAAACCTTTATTGATTTAAACTATTCGATAATTGAAATGAGCCCTTTTCATAGAAAATTGCAGCAAAAGACTCTTTGTTCCTTTTCTAATGTGTCATATTATACGTCGCATAGTGAAATGGGAGAATCGTTCGAGGGGATTCTTTTTTCGAATGAGTTATTTGATGCATTTCCTGTTGAAGTAATTGAGAAGAGAAATGGAATATTGTATGAAGTACGTGTTACGTACACAGAGGAAGGGAAACTTGCAGAAGTATGTAGGCCGTTACATAAAAGAATTGGTCGATACTTATTGAAATATAATATTCATCTCGCTGAAGGCCAGCGTTTTGAAGTGCCAATTGCGATGGAAGAATATATAAAAGAAATTGCGAAATGGTTTCAACGAGGTGTATGTATTACAGTTGATTATGGATATACAAAAGAAGAATGGATGCATCCCGCACATCAAGAAGGTAGTTTACGAGGATATTACGAGCATAAATTAATTCGTAATCCTTTAGCGTATCCAGGTGAAATGGATCTTACTACTCATATTCATTGGGACGAACTGAAAGAAATGTTTAGCCTGCAAGGTATGAATATGGTATGGCATAAGAAACAATCTGAGTTTTTGTTAGCAGCAGGAATACTAGAGCTGCTTACGAATCATCAAGATCGGGATCCTTTTTCTGAAATTCAAAAACAAAATCGTGCAGTTCATTCTATGATTTTGAGCGGAGGATTGGGGAGTGCATGTGATGTTGTTATACATACGAAACATATGCAACAGTTACACTTGGATCGGTATTTGAAAATATAAAAAACAAGACACAGCATAGTTCTGTGTCTTGTTTTTTAATACGACTTATGTAGCATCATATATTTCCTCTCATGATATATATTTATATTAAAGATATGAGATGAAATATATAAAATACATCCTTTTTTTCTGTCTATGAGTCCCTAACCCAATAATACGCGAACGAGTTGAATAATTGTCTCGTTTTCTACTTTGTAATAAATTTCCAATCCTTTTCTTTCACTTGAAACGATTTTAGCACTTTTTAACTTTGCTAAATGCTGTGAAATTGTAGATTGTGGCATGTTTAAGCCAGTGTACATTGTAGAAACGTTGCTTGGACCGCGTTCAATTAATCCTTTTACAATACATAAGCGAACAGGATGAGCAAGTACTTTCAATAATTCTGCATTGCTTTCATATAGTTCTATTTCTTTTTGAAAGGTTTCTAACATGTTCTTTTCCACCTCCGTGTGAGCTGTTATACCATACTATACATACCAAAAAATTAAAGAAAAGAAAACAGTTGTTGCAGAAAAACATTCCTAAAGTAAAGAAATTGTAAGAAAAGAGACCCTGATGTAAATAAAGTAGATAATTTAGCACGGTTTTGTAAAATGACATTTTTGGGTGAAAATTTCGATGCGTTTTAAAAATTGAAAGATATAGATATATTTGTAACACAATTTTATCATGATTTTCTTATTCTTTCAAATGAATATACGAAATTTTTAAAATAATATGACAAAGGAATTATAATGTTATATATAGAATATAAAACAGGTTAAAAGAAAAGAAGCCGAATTTAGTCAGCTTCTTTATGGTGAAAATGAAATGTTTGAATATAGCTGATAAATCTTAGAATTACCAAGATGTTAGTTATGTATTCTAGATTTCATCTTTCATCAATTTTAAAAATCTGTGGTTCCATATATTTTCATAAAAATCAATTGTCTCTTTTGCGGACATAAATGGATTATTTAACGTAGAGGTTGCTTTCTGGAACATGAAGTTTTCGTACCCTAGTCCATGGGCAAATTTAATCGTGGTATCCATACAGTACTCTGTTTGGGCACCACAAAATTCAATACGATGTACAGATAATTGATCTAAAATCTCTTTCAAGTTTGTGTTATAAAAAGAATTGGCATGTGTTTTTCTTACAAAAAAATCTTGTTTTTGAACATCTAAATCTGAATGAATAGCCCAAAGTTCTTTTTCAGGTACTAAATCATCATCACAATGTTGAACGAAAAGAATTGGTTTATTTGATTTTCTGTATGAAGAAATTCTTTTATTTACTTTTGTAAGTAAATTTTGTAAGTCAAATAAATGTTCTTCGCTATAACATACTCCATTTTGTAGATCGATAACGATTAAAATATCTGCACAAGTATCCATTATTTTTGCCCCTTTTTTACTTCTTAATATATCAATTAATTCATTACTTGGAAATGGGTGTACTCTTTCTTTTTTTATGAACTATACGAAAAGTAAAAAGTATAATCGAAAACATAAAAAGAAGATATGAAAATTTAATTTCATATCTTCTTTTCGCTCTATGCATTTACAGGCTCTTCTACATAAGAAAGGGCATTTTCAAAATCAGATATTAAATCGTCAACATTTTCAAGACCGACGGATAGCCGAAGTAATGAATTTGAAATCCCTCTTTCATCACGAGCTTCTTGCGATAGTGCTGCATGTGACATTTTAGCTGGGTAGGAAAGGATCGATTCGACAGCCCCTAAACTAACCGCAAAGACAGGTAATTTTACTTTTGATAAAAATTGGCGAAGTGCGTCTTCTGATTGTAAAGTGAAAGATAGGACAGCTCCTGCTGATGTAGCTTGAGATTGTTGAATGTTAAATCCAAGATGTGTTTGTAATCCTGGATAATAGACATTTTGAACTTTAGCGTGCTCTTGTAAATAGTGTGCAATTTTATTGGCATTAGCAGCTGAATGCTCAAGACGTACATGCAATGTTTTTAGACCACGAAGTACGAGAGAACAATCTTGCGGGCCTAGAATAGCGCCGAATGAATTTTGTAAAAAGCCAAGTTTTTGAGCGAGATCGGTATCTTTTACAACTGCTAATCCGGCAGTAACATCACTATGACCGGCAATGAATTTTGTGGCACTATGAAGAACGACATCAGCGCCAAGGTCAAGTGGTTTCTGGAATAGTGGTGTCAAAAATGTATTATCAACAAAAGTAAGGGCGCCAATAGATTTTGCAAGTTTAGAAACAGCACGAATATCTGTCACTTTTAAAAGTGGATTGGAAGGTGTTTCTACATAAAAGAGTTTTGTATTTGGCTTAATGTTTTGCTTTATTTCTTCTAAATTGGTCATATCAACAAATGTATGTGAAACACCGTAACGGGAGAGAACTTCAGTTATCATTCGATAAGTTCCTCCGTATACGTCTTCTGAAATGAGTACGTGATCACCTTGTGAAAGGAGGAGGAATGCAGTAGAAATCGCTGCAATTCCTGATGCGAAGGCAAATCCTTTTGTTCCGCCTTCTAATAAAGCAATGATGTCTTCAAGAGCTTCACGAGTTGGATTGCCTGACCTGCTATAGTCATATTTCCCGAACGTATCTACATCAAATTGGTGAAATGTTGATGTGTTATAGATGGGAACGTTAACAGCTCCTGTTTGCGAGTCATGTTTATATTGGTTGTGCAGTAAGAGTGTATCTATAGAATAACTCATATTCTTACACCTTCTTTTACAAGTTTAATGGCTTGCTTTAAGTCTTGAATTAAATCGTTACTATTTTCAATACCAACGGAAAATCGAAGAAGACGATTACATACACCGTTTGCTGTTCTAATTTCTTCAGGAATATCAGCGTGTGTTTGTGTTGCTGGATATGTCATTAAACTTTCAACACCACCGAGACTTTCGGCAAATGTAATTAAGGATAAAGATTGTAAGAATGGATTAATCCATGTTTCATCTTTCAGACGAAACGAGATCATGCCGCCTCTTCCAGGATAAAATACATCTGTCACCCCATCCTCATCATTTAAATAAGCAACAACTGCTTTTGCATTTTCTTCATGTTGTCTCATGCGAAGCGCTAACGTTTTCATACCACGGATTAATAGCCATGAGTCAAATGGACTTAAGACCGCACCAGAGGCATTATGATAATGAGCGATTTCCTCACAAAGTTCCTTTCCTTTTGCAACGACAAGTCCGCTTAGTACATCGTTATGACCACCTAAATATTTCGTTGCGCTATGAAGTACAATATCGGCACCTTCTGTTAATGGCTGCTGTATATAAGGTGTGTAGAATGTGTTGTCTACAATAAGAAGTAGTCCGTGTCTTTTCGCTACAGTTGCAACAGCGGCAATATCGGTAACTTGCATTAATGGATTAGTTGGAGTTTCTATGAAAATAGCCTTCGTTTTCGTTGTGATGGCTTGCTCAATTTGTTTAATAGATTGTGTATTTACGTATCTACATCGAACGTTCCACTTTTTTTCGTGCTCAGAAAATAATCGATAAGTGCCACCGTATAAATCTTCAGAAACAATAAGTTCGTCTCCAGAGCGGAATAGGGAAAGGACAAGAAGAACGGCTGCCATCCCTGAACTACAGGCATAACCTTGTTCACCGCATTCTAAGTCTGCGATTGCCTGTTCTAATAGGCCGCGCGTTGGATTTCCAGTTCGTGAATAATCAAATCCAGTAGATTTACCAATTCCTTCGTGACGATAAGCAGTTGAAAAATAAACAGGTGGATTAACAGTTCCTGTTGTAGTTTCACTCCGGTTTCCGATTTGCGCTAATTTTGTTTCGATAGTTGACATGTGAAAATTCCTCCTTTTTAAATTGAACCATTAGTTGAATATAAAATAAAAAAGCCTTCTAAGAAGAAGGCTTTCGGTTTGAATAGAGTCTTCTTCTCATCTGTCAAATCTTTCACAATTTGCTGGAATTAGCACCTTATTAACAAATGTTAATGGTTGCTGAGGCGTCATAGGGCCAGTCCCTCTACCTCTCTAGATAAGAATGTTCGTATGAAATTTTATTATGTTTTTAACTTTACAACAAAAGATAATTGAATTGCAACTTTATTTTAAATAATTTTTATTTTTCCGCAAGTGTCATTGACTTTTGTATTTGTGCGTGCTAAATTTATAAAAAAATTAACAAACATTGTTAAAAGGGGAACGCATTTCCTTTTAGCTACATAAATAAAATAATAAAGACAAACTCTTATTGAGAGCGGTGGAGGGAAAGGCCCTGTGAAACCCGGCAACCTTCAAACGAAATGTTTGAAACGGTGCTAATACCTGCAAAACGAATGTTTTGCATAATAAGAGGAGGATCGATTATGTCCCCCTCTTCAAAGTGAAGAGGGGGTTTTTATATTGATAGAAATGAGGGAGATTTGTGAAATTACTAGATTTATTATCAAAAGGAATTGTAATAGGTGATGGTGCGGTTGGGACGTTATTACATTCACATGGTTTGCAAAGTAGTTTTGAAGAATTGAATATATCTGATCCAGATTTAATTGTATCGATTCATAAGCAATATGTAGCGGCTGGGGCAGATGTGATTCAAACAAATACGTACGGAGCAAATGAAGCGAAATTACGTATGTATGGATTAGAAAATCAAGTTACTGAAATTAATAGAGCGGCAGTAAAACTGGCGAAAGCATCTGTTACAGACAGAAATGCAATTTTAGGCACAATTGGTGGTATGAAACATATCGGGGCGGTTACGACAACTGATATGGAGCGAGAATTTATGTTACTGGAACAGGCAAGTGCATTATTAGAAGAACAGGTTGATGGACTGCTATTAGAGACTTTTTATGATGAGTTTGAATTACTTCATGCTGTCCAGGTGTTACGAAAAGAAACAAATATTCCAATTGTAGCGCAATTGGCGTTACATGAGGCGGGTACGACTCAAAATGGAAATGATGTAAATGAAATATTAAAACAACTTTTAGATTACGGTGCAAATGTTGTTGGATTGAACTGCCAACTAGGGCCACTTCATATGACGGAAGCTTTTAAAATGATATCGATTCCGAAAAATGGTTACTTGTCAGCATATCCAAATGCAGGTCTCCCAAATTATGTAGAGGGACGATACGTATATGAGGGAAGTCCAGCTTATTTTGAAGCGATGACACCGAAATTTATTGAGCAAGGTATTCGGTTATTGGGCGGTTGTTGTGGCACGACTCCAGAACATATTGAAAGTATGAAACGTGCTACTCTAAATGTTACGCCTGTAATACAAAAGGATACGGTTCAAAGACCGAAAGTAGTTCATACACATGAGAAACGTTCAAAAGCTCATGTCACTTTAGCAGAGAAAGCAAAAAAACAAACGACCGTAGTAGTGGAATTAGATCCACCAAAAACGTTAGATACGCAGCGGTTTTTTGAAGGCGCAAGAGTATTGAAAAGAGCTGGAGCAGATGCTATTACTCTAGCAGATAATTCATTAGCATCGCCCCGTATCTCGAATATGGCAATGGGAGCATTATTAACGAAGCATGATATTCCGGTATTGACGCACTTAACATGTAGAGACCATAATGTCATCGGACTACAATCTCATTTACTAGGATTATCAGCGTTAGGCATGGAAGAAGTGTTAGCTTTAACTGGAGATCCAGCGCGCGTTGGTGATTTTCCAGGTGCCACTTCTGTATATGATTTGTCCTCTATCGAGCTCATTAAAATGATTAAAGAAATGAACGATGGGCGTTCCGTTTTAGGGAAATCCATTGGACCGGCAACAAGGTTTTCTGTGGGTGGTGCATTTAACCCGCATGTAAGACATTTAAAAGCAGCGGTTAAGCGAATGGAACGGAAAATAGATGCTGGAGCAGAATATTTCTTAACGCAGCCAATCTATGATATCGCGTTAATTGAAGAAGTGTATGAAGCGACAAAGCATTTAGAACAACCTATTTTTATTGGGATTATGCCATTAATAAGTAAACGGAATGCAGATTTTCTTCATTTTGAGGTGCCAGGTATTACTTTACCTGAAGCAGTAAGAGAGAGAATGGATGGACATGAAACGAAAGAGGCAGCAATTGAGGAAGGGATTCGTATTTCTCAAGAATTAATCGATGCGGCGATGAAATACTTTAACGGCATTTATCTTATTACACCATTTTTAAAATATGAAATTACAGAACATCTTGTTAAATATGTGAGAGAAAAGCAAGAAGTGAAAGAAGGTATTAATTGATGAAATGTATAGAAGAAAAATTACAAAATAACATCTTACTATTAGATGGTGCAATGGGAACGATGATCCAGCAAGAGGATTTAACTGCGGAAGATTTCGGAGGAGAGGAGTACGAAGGGTGTAATGAGTATTTAGTAGAAACAAGACCAGATGTTATTTTAAAGATTCATAAAGCCTATATTGAAGCTGGAGCGGATATTATTGAAACAAATACATTTGGGGCAACCAATATTGTACTAAGTGATTATGAGTTATCTCATTTAGACGAGGAGCTAAATGAGAAGGCAGCGCGTTTAGCGAAGCAAGCAGTCGAAGAAAGCGGGAAGGAAGTATATGTTGCGGGAGCAATGGGACCGACAACGAAAGCGATTAGTGTTACTGGTGGTGTAACGTTTGAAGAATTAATTGAAGCTTATACACGGCAGGCAAGAGGATTGTTGAAAGGAGAAGTGGATGTATTACTCGTTGAGACGAGTCAAGATATGCGTAACGTGAAGGCTGCTTATATTGGAATTCAAGCGGCTTTTGATGAACTAAATACAGTTGTACCTATCATGATTTCGGGAACGATTGAACCGATGGGAACGACTCTAGCTGGGCAAACAATTGAGGCTTTTTACTTATCGGTAGAACATATGAAGCCATTATCTGTTGGATTAAACTGTGCGACTGGTCCGGAGTTTATGAGAGACCATATTCGTTCTCTATCTGATTTATCGGAGTGTTACATTTCTTGTTATCCAAATGCAGGTCTTCCTGATGAAGATGGACATTATCATGAATCTCCATCCTCGCTTGCCGAGAAAGTGAAGCGATTTGCAGAAGAAGGATGGGTTAATATTATCGGTGGTTGTTGTGGTACAACACCAGAACATATAAAAGCAATGAAATCCGCATTAACGTCTCTTAAACCTCGTGAACAGCAAGAGAGAGCGGGACATGGGGTTAGTGGATTAGAGGCACTGCAATATGATGACTCTATGAGACCGTTATTTGTTGGTGAAAGAACAAATGTTATTGGATCACGTAAATTTAAAAGATTAGTAGCAGAAGGGAAATTTGAAGAGGCTGCTGAAATCGCTAGAGCGCAAGTGAAGAAAAATGCTCATATTATTGATATTTGTATGGCAGACCCGGATCGCGATGAAATAGAAGATATGGAAAACTTCTTGGCAGAGGTTACGAAAGTGTTAAAAGTACCGATTATGATTGACTCAACAGATGAACATGTGATGGAGCGAGCTCTTACTTATATTCAAGGGAAAGCTGTTATTAATTCAATTAATTTAGAAGATGGAGAAGAGCGATTTAAAAAAGTGACACCGCTTCTTCGTAAATATGGTGCTGCAATTGTAGTTGGAACAATCGATGAAGATGGAATGGCAGTAAGTGCGGAAAGAAAACTAGAAATTGCGAAAAGAAGTTATGAGTTATTGACGACGAAATATGGTATACGCCCATCAGATATTATTTTTGATGCACTTGTATTTCCTGTAGGGACAGGTGATGAAGAGTATATTGGCTCGGCGGCTGCGACGATAGAAGGGATTCGCCTTATTAAAGAAGCATTACCAGAGTGTTTAACGATTTTAGGTGTAAGTAACATATCATTTGGTTTACCACCAGCTGGTCGCGAAGTGTTAAATTCCGTCTTTTTATATCATGCAACGAAAGCAGGGTTAGATTACGCGATTGTAAATACGGAAAAATTAGAGCGCTATGCGTCAATTCCTGATGAAGAAAAACGCCTTGCAGATGCATTGCTTTTTGAAACGACGCAAGAGACGTTGGAGAAATTTACAAACTTCTATCGCGTGGCAAAAAAGAAAGATGTTGTTGTCCAAGAAACATTAACACTTGATGAAAGGCTCGCAAATTACATTGTAGAAGGTACGAAACAAGGTTTACACGAAGATTTAAGTCTCGCACTTACAGAAGGAAGAAAACCTTTGGATATTATTAATGGCCCACTTATGACAGGAATGGATGAGGTAGGAAGATTATTTAATAATAATGAGCTTATCGTTGCTGAAGTATTGCAAAGTGCTGAAAGTATGAAAGCTGCTGTAAGTTATTTAGAGCCACATATGGAATCTAGCGATAGTGCGAAAAAAGGGAAAGTATTATTAGCAACTGTAAAAGGTGATGTGCATGATATTGGGAAAAATCTCGTTGAAATTATTTTAGCAAATAACGGATATGAGATTATTAATTTAGGAATTAATGTTCGCTCGGATCGAATTGTGCAAGAAGTACAAGAAAAGAAGCCTGATATTATAGGTCTTTCTGGTTTATTAGTAAAATCGGCTCAACAAATGGTAACGACTGCTGAAGATTTAAAAGCGGCGGATATTGATATTCCAATTGTTGTAGGCGGGGCAGCGTTAACGAGAAAGTTTACAGATAATCGCATTTCGCCATCTTATAAAGGGCTCGTATGTTATGCGAGTGATGCGATGACGGGGCTGGATATTATTAATAAGCTTCAAAAAGAAGAAGAGCGTGAGAAGATGAAGCAGGATAAAAAAGAACGTCATCTTCATATCGTAACAAAAGAAGAGAAGAAAGTAGAAATTCCAGCAGTAATTGAGCCATTACCGAAGGCTGAGGTTATCGTACCGGATTCAACAAAACGAATTGTATTAAGAGATGTTCCTGTTTCACATCTCGCGCCATTTCTAAATAGACAAATGCTGCTTGGACATCACCTTGGCCTAAAGGGAAGTGTGAAGAAACTTTTGCGAGAGGGAGATAAAAGAGCGCATGAATTAAATGATTTAATAGATGAATTATTGCAGGAAGGACAATCTTGGTTAAAACCGAAAGCAGTGTATCAATTTTTCCCAGCGCAAAGCGACGGACAGAATATTGTAATATATGATCCAGAAGATCATACGCGTGTTATAGAGCGTTTCACATTCCCAAGACAAGGAAAAGCACCATATCGTACTTTAGGTGACTATTTACGCCCAGTTGGAGATGAGATGGACTATGTTGCTTTCCTATCTGTTACGGTTGGAGAAGGTGTTCGTGACATTGCTGAAGAGTGGAAGGCGAAAGGTGATTATTTACGCAGTCATGCTATTCAATCGTTAGCGCTTGAACTAGCAGAAGGACTTGCTGAAAAAACACATATGCTCATTCGCGATCGCTGGGGGATTCCAGATTCGCCAGAATTGACGATGGAAGAACGCTTCCGTACGAAATATAGAGGGATACGAGTGTCCTTCGGTTATCCAGCATGTCCAGAACTCGCAGATCAAGAAAAGTTATTTCGCTTAATTCATCCAGAGGAAATAGGTATTTCATTAACGGAAGGATTTATGATGGAGCCAGAAGCGTCTGTAACGGCTATGGTATTTTCTCACCCCGAGGCAAGATATTTTAGTGTATTATAGTCTAGAAGGGGGAGACGTATGAAAAAAATAGTCTTTACAGGTGGCGGTTCGGCAGGGCATGTAACACCTAATTTAGCCATCATTCCACATTTACAAGAACAAAATTGGGATATTTCTTATATTGGTTCTCATCAAGGAATTGAGAAAACGATTATAGAAAAGGAAGGCATTCCGTACTATAGTATTGCGAGCGGAAAGCTACGCCGTTATTTTGATTTAAAAAATATAAAAGATCCTTTTCTTGTGATGAAGGGTGTTATGGAAGCGTATGTAAGGATTCGAAAACTAAAACCAGATGTAATTTTTTCAAAAGGTGGTTTCGTATCTGTACCAGTCGTAATTGGAGGATGGTTAAACAGGGTACCAGTTTTATTACATGAATCTGATATGACGCCAGGACTAGCAAACAAAATTGCGCTCCGTTTCGCTTCAAAAATATTTGTTACATTTGAAGAAGCTGCGAAACATTTACCGAAAGAAAAAGTAATTTATACAGGATCTCCTGTACGTGAAGAAGTACTAAAGGGAAATCGTGAAAAAGGTTTAGCATTTTTAGGTTTTTCACGTAAAAAGCCAGTTATTACAATCATGGGAGGAAGTTTGGGCGCAAAAAAAATTAATGAAACGGTTCGAGAAGCGTTACCAGAACTTCTGAAAAAATATCAAATTGTTCACCTTTGCGGAAAAGGTAATTTTGATGATAGTTTACAAAATAAAGAAGGATATAAACAATTTGAGTATGTACACGGAGAACTGCCAGATATATTAGCCATAACAGATTTTGTTATTTCACGTGCGGGCTCTAATGCCATTTTTGAGTTTTTAACATTGCAAAAGCCGATGGTTTTAATTCCACTATCGAAATTTGCAAGTCGTGGAGATCAAATACTAAATGCAGAGTCTTTTGAGAGACAAGGATATGCTTCCGTATTGTATGAAGAAGATGTGACTGTGAAATCTCTTATAAGGCATGTCGAAGAATTAAATCAAAATAATGAAGTGTATAGAACAGCTCTAAAAAAATATAATGGAAAAGAAGCAATTCAAACAATCATTCAACATATTTCAGAGGCATGATGAAACAATCATGCCTCTTTTAGTAGGATGAAAGATTCCAAGAAACGGTGTTTTTATGTTACAATAGCAAATGAATTAGTAGGGAAATTCCAATTAATGAAGCGTGAAAATACGAATGGATTAGGAGTGACTGTGTTGGAGCTAAGTCTCTATGAAAATACTGCACTTATTATATGCTTTGTGTTGTACGTTGGTAGTGTTATTGTTTATATTTCAAGGAAGTTTTCGCAAGAAAGAGAGCTTGAAAAATCAGAAATAACAGCAGAACTAGAAATGTTAGCTGATGAAAGTTATAAAAAACAAAAAATAAAAGAAGACCATGAGGCATCCCATCATTTAAACGCAAATAAGTTTTAAAGATGGGGATTTTTTTTGAAGGAGATGCAGCAGAATTTGCATCTTATGTTATGAATCATGTGAAATAATAGTAACTATCTAAAAGGTTATAAAAGTGATCTTTTGGGTACAGTGATGATAAGAAACATATATAAAGGAGTACATAATATGAAATTAGAAAATGGATGGGAAACGAGCTTTTTAGAAGTCGTACAAAATAGCGAATTTAAGAAAGAGGCACTTCTTAGCCAATTACTTTTTGCAGATAGTGAAGAAGTTGAGGAGCTTGTAGATGATTATGGTTATGAAGAAATCATTGACCGCGAACATGATGATGAATTAGCTGATATTTTAGGAGAAGAACTTTTTAGTGAGATGGAACGACACGTATTCTTATCTTCACAGTCAGAAGAAAAACTTATTTCATTCGTAAATGGATTAGGTTTTCATGTGTTAGATTGGATCGTTCTTCTTGAAACAGAATTTGGCATCGATAGTGCACACTTTACGTCGGATGCTGTGAAAATGTTAGAAAAGCGTTTCAGACAATTTCCATACATAGAAGATAAAACAATTTTTGACATGACATTTGGAGAAGCAATGGATGTATTAGAGTCTATTACAGGATTACAACTGAAAGAAAAGATGAATGTATAATGTAAAAAAAGAACGTGAGACTATCACGTTCTTTTTTTACATTATAATAATTTTATCATCTAGTTTCGTTTGTCCGCTAAGAAGTGCGTTTAAATATTCCACTTTTCTTATACAGGCTTGTATATGTCTTTCAACCTCTTGTAACTCTGCTTGGTGATGCGTTTCAATAGGATGAATTTGTACGTTGAATTTTTCAAATTGACTACTATATGTTATTTCTGCATAGCCGCTCATAATATCTGTTTCGTTATGAAATAAAAATTGCTTCGTTTTGTCACAGAATGATACATTCTGAAAGCCATATACTTTTAATGCTTCAATTACTTTTTTTATCATTTTTGTATTCATTTTTTTTAACCCTCTTTACGAAGTTCTACTTATACATTATAACATAAAAAATTACATAGAAAGCGCTTCCAAGTGTATTTTATTATAAACTTTACGTTTCAATCACAAAAATGAAACAAAGAAAAAATAATTGTAAAGAAGGAAGGACTCTTTTATTGTTTCGTCATATATATAGAGAAATAGTGCAATGAAAGGAAATTTTCCGAGGTGGAGATCGTATTTCCAATTTGAGCGCAGTAAAAGAGGTGAAGATCTTGAACTTTGATATTGTAGGACAAAAAGCATATATAAAAGATGGACCGCATCGGAACCGAATTGGAATTGTAAAGAAAAACGAGACAAAATTAGAATCGCAGTTTGCTATTGTAATTGGAGAACAAATCATTGAGGTAGAGCTAAAGGATATCGTGTTAGTTGGAGTAGACGTAGGACAATTTCATAAATGGTGCGAACAAAATGGTTATTTGTGAAAAGGACGGGCTGTGAGATAATGAAGTATATGTGAGGAAAGAGAATATGTTATTGTATTCTCTTTTTCTATGTGTAAGGAGACGGAGATGAAGTATACAGAACGAGATTTTACATTGGAGTTAAAAGAGAACATTCAATGCATGGAGAAGGAAATAGAGAGAATAGCATTTAAACTTTTTAAAGATTATTCACATTTGTACATAGAAAAAAACATGGAATTATTTATAGAACTCATCAGAGATAAAGAAAATCCTTTTGAAACAGGATATTCTTCATCAATTTCGATAGCTGTATTAGATGAAGAAGGAAAGATGGTTGAATTTTATACAGTTCCTATCTGGGAATGTTGTAGTTATTTTTTAGGAGTACCGCTTCCAATAAGGTTTTGGGGAAGTAAGTTAAGTGGTGAACTTGTTGATGAATCTTATTGTGAGATAGAGGAGGAGTTAAAGGAGCGGTTGGAAGAATTTTTACAGTTTGCGGGTGAGGAATAATAGTTAATCTGTAGTTTATAATTAATAGTTATTAAAAAAATGAAAAACGGTGTAATTTCTTTATATCTGTACATAGTGTTTGAAACAATATGTTATGCCTTATGTATAAAAGATAAAGAGGAAGATGAAAAGAACTAAAAAAGGACGCTAACCGTTTTGTTAGCGTCCTTTTCATTATGAAGCAATTTCACCAGTTTTTGTATCATCTTGATTGTACGTATCTTGATCTAATTCACCAAGCCATTTACTAGAAATAAGACCTGCTGTCATAGAACCACTTACGTTAAGAGCTGTACGCCCCATATCGATTAATGGTTCAACTGAGATAACAAGAGCGACAATACCGATTGGTAAGTTCATTGTAGATAGTACGATTAACGCTGCGAATGTTGCACCGCCACCAACGCCGGCAACACCGAATGAGCTAATCGCAACGACAGCGATTAAAGTTAAAATAAATTGTGGTTGTAATGGATCAATTCCTACAGTTGGAGCGACCATCATTGCAAGCATTGCTGGATAAATACCTGCGCAACCGTTTTGTCCGATAGATACTCCAAATGAGGCTGCGAAGTTTGCAATCCCTTCAGAAATACCAAGTTTTTCTTTTTGAGCTTCAATATTTAATGGCATTGCACCAGCACTAGAGCGAGATGTGAATGCAAATGTTAATACAGGGAACACCTTTTTCAAATATTGAATTGGATTTAAACCAGATAGAGCAATTAATAATAAGTGGATAACGAACATTACGATAAGTGCCACGTAAGACGCTAACACGAAGTTACCAAGTTTTAAAATAGCATTTATGTCGCTACCAGCAACTGTTTTTGCCATAAGAGCTAATACGCCGTATGGAGTAAGACGTAAAATTAATGTTACCATACGCATTACAATTGCATATACAGCATCAAGCATTTTCTTAAATAGCTCTGCTTGTTCTGGATATTTTCGTTTTACACCTATAAAGGCGATACCGATAAATGCTGCAAATATTACAACAGAAATTGTTGAAGTTGGACGAGCACCTGTTAAATCAAGAAATGGATTTGTAGGTAACAGCTCTAATAATTTATCTGGAATTGTTGTTTTTTCAATAGAAGTAAATCTTTCTTCAACTAGCTTCAGACGAGCAGATTCTGCATCACCTTGTTGCAGACCAGTTGCAGAAACATCAAATCCTGCACTTGCAGCGATACCGACAGCTGCAGCAATTCCTGTAGTCAGAATTAAAATTCCGATAATAAGACCACTAATTTTACCAAGGTTTTTCGTTAACTGTAATTTTGTAAATGCTGAAATAATAGATACTAAAATAAGTGGCATAACGATCATTTGAAGTAACTTCACATAACCGTTACCGATTAAGCCAAACCAAGTATTTGATTCAATAATTACTTTAGAAGTTGGCTCATAAATAAATTGTAATATAAGACCGAAGATAATTCCGACTCCTAAAGCGGTAAATACACGTTTATTAAAAGATACATGCTTACGTTGCATATAATATAATACGCCAACTAAAATGAGCATGACTGCAACGTTAATTCCGACAAGCAGTGTATTCATGATGATTCCCCCTAATTCCAATCTGTTATATAGAATATAAATCAATAAAACCTATAAGTCAACTAGGGAATTCCGGAATTAAAAAAAAGATGGCAAAATGCCATCTTTTAATGTCCAGCCCCAGGGACAAGTAAAAATGTCGTGTAGTATGTAAATCCTATGAAGAAAACAGTTAAATATGCCCCGAATACGTATATATACATACGCTCTGTTAAATTTAAATAGCTTAAAAGTACGAAGAATCCTGTTTGTCCTAAAAATAGTAGTGCAGTCGAATGCATATCCCCTACGTAAAACATAACCGAGAAAATTCCAGTCCAAAAGCCGAGAACGCGAAACATGCGCTCCATGCCATCTCCCTCCTTTTCTAAAAAAAGTAAACCTCACTTCATTATAGTTTATTTTTCTTACTATTGTAAATATTCGTTCATATAAAAAGAAGCCAATTATAATTGGCTTCTTTTTATATGAGAAATCAAATTGTTAGTTTATAATTACAAGATTTACATCCATCTAGTAAACTATCATTTCGTGTTAATTCCGTGTTAGGGAATAGGATTTCAAAAATCCCTTTCATCATATCTCCGTGCATATTACAAATTTCAGTTGGGTGATGGACAGCAACTTCTTTAAATGGACAATTGTGTACATCATAGAAAATTTTTGTTCCATCTGCACTTAATTCAAATGCAGGTGATAAGCCAGCTGTTGAAAAGGCTTCCTTTGCAATTTGAACTTTTTGCTCCACTGTTAAAGCATCTTCGCTCACATTTAAGCGCTGCATATGTTGTTGCATTAATTCGGCCCCGAATTGTTTCCCTGTTTCGTAGAGCGCTTTTTCACCAGCAGCACCAAGGCTAAGTAAAGAATTAAACGCGATTCTTGCTAACAATTGATAGTCACGGAATGGGAATTGTAATTGGATAACATCTTCAGATAATACATATAATCTGCTTGGTCGTCCGCCTTTTCCAGTTTTCTTCGTTTCAGATTTCAGCATATGAACATCTTCTAATTTAGATAAATGTAAACGCGCTACGTTTGGATGAATGTCAAACTCATCAGCAATTTCTTGTACAGTTACGTAACTATGTTTTTGAGAAATATATTTATAAATGTAATAACGAGTTGGGTCAGCTAAAACACCTGTAATTTTTAAAGCTTGTTCCATGAGGATCTCCACCTTTATCACTTTATCCAAGATAATAACATTATAATACAGATAAACATGGGTATAGGTAATTTTAGACAATAATTCGGAAATTGTTCATAATTTCACAAACATATTTTTCCTTTTTTATCTAGTGAAAATGCAAAAATACCGATTTTTCAGATGGATTTCTTCATGCTATATACATAGTGGGGAGGGAAAAATGATGAATGGAATTGAAAGTTTTGCGAATACGATTTTGAAAGAGGCGTGTAGGGTACAAGCTTCGGATTTACATATTGTGCCCCGGAAGAAGGATGTAGTGATTCAACTGCGCATAGGGAAAGATTTAATGACGAAACAATACATTGAAAAGGAATTTGGAGAAAAACTTGTTTCACACTTTAAATTTTTAGCATCCATGGATATAGGGGAGAGGCGGAAGCCACAAAATGGTTCACTGTATTTACAAATGGATGGACAGGAAGTGTATTTACGTCTTTCCACGCTTCCAACTGTATATCAAGAAAGTCTCGTTATTCGTCTTCATTTACAAGCATCTATTCAGCCGTTATCTCATCTTTCGTTATTTCCAAGTACAGCGAAGAAACTACTTTCTTTTTTACATTATTCCCATGGGTTACTCGTATTTACTGGACCGACTGGATCGGGGAAGACAACAACAATGTATGCATTATTAGAGGTAATTAGAAAAAAGAAAACACGCCGCATCGTTACACTGGAAGATCCAGTTGAAAAAAGAAATGACGATGTATTACAAATTCAAATAAATGAAAAAGCAGGTATCACATATGAGGCGGGACTAAAGGCTATTTTGCGTCATGATCCAGATGTTATTTTAGTGGGTGAAATTCGTGATGAAGAAACAGCAAAAATCGCTATAAGAGCAAGTTTGACTGGCCATTTAGTAATGACGACACTGCATACGAATGATGCGAAAGGAGCAATACTTCGGTTTATGGACTTTGGCATAACAAGGCAAGAGATTGAACAATCTTTATTGGCTATAGCTGCACAGCGACTTGTTGAATTGAAGTGTCCGTTTTGTAAAAGAAAGTGCTCAACTGTATGTAAATCAATGAGGCAAGTAAGGCAAGCGAGTATTTATGAGTTGTTATATGGATATGAGTTAAAACAAGCGATTAAAGAAGCAAACGGGGAATGTGTCACGTACAAGCATGAGACATTAGAGTCTTCGTTGCGAAAAGGATACGCTTTAGGATTTTTAGAAGAGGATGTTTATGTTTAAGAAAATATGGAGTTTAAGTGATCAAGTAATATTACTGAAACGATTAGGAGAACTATTAGAAAAAGGATACTCTCTTTTGCAGGCATTAGAATTTTTACGGTTTCAATTACCTTTAGAAAAGAAAGTACAATTGCAGCGCATGATTGATGGATTAAAAAATGGAAAAAGTCTACACGATTCTTTTCATCAATTAAAGTTTCATCAGGAGATGTTAAGCTATTTATTTTATGCCGAGCAACATGGTGATATTTCTTTTGCGTTGCAACAAGGGAGTGCACTTCTTTATAAAAAGGATAAGTATAGGAAAGATATGATGAAAATAATGCAGTATCCTATGTTTTTGGCGTTCTTTTTAATAATCATGATTTTGATTTTTAACCGCATTTTATTACCACAAGTTGACATGGTATATAGTTCATTTGGTTCTACAGCACCGTTACTCACAGAACAAATATTAAGTACAATTAAGCTACTACCCTATCTTATTTTTAGCACTATTTTTATTGTTATGGTGGGTTGTAGTGTATATATATTGTACTTTCGGAAACTCCCGCATATGAAGCGAGTAAAAATTATGCTTCGTATCCCCCTCGTAAAAACATTTCTTATTTTAAAGCATTCGCATTATTTCGCTACTCAATTGAGCGGCTTATTACACGGAGGACTATCAGTACTTGAGGCTCTAACAATAATGATGGAGCAAAAGTATCAGCCGTTCTTTCAGTATGAAGCGGGCCGAGTTAAACACCAATTAATTGCGGGAGAACCGTTGCAATCTATTATTGCTAAAAGCGGATATTATGAGGAAGAACTTTCTTATATTATTACACATGGTCAAGCAAACGGTAATTTGGCGATTGAATTAGGTGATTATAGTGATCTGATTATGGAAAAGATGGAGCAAAAAATTAAACGTATGTTAGTGATTATTCAACCGATTTTATTTACGTGTATTGGAGCAATAGTTGTTCTTATGTATTTAGCGATGATTATGCCAATGTTTCAAATGATGAATTCTATATAGGAGGCATTTACATGCAGAATGAGGAAGGGTTTACCCTTTTAGAAATGTTATTAGTTATGGTCGTCATCACTGTATTATTACTATTAATTATTCCAAATGTAGTTACGCAGCGCTCATCCGTCGAAGGAAAAGGATGTAAAGCCTATGTGAAATCTATAGAAGCGCAAATACAAGTATATCAACTACAACATAATAAAATTCCCTCGCTAAAAGAGCTAATTGATGGGAAATATATTACAAAGGATGAGTGTCCGAATGGTGAAGCTATTCATATTTCCAATGATGGCACGGTAACAAGTGGGAAACTGTGAAGCAAAAAGGTTTTACACTTTTAGAAATGCTACTCGTTTTATTTGCCATTTCTGTATTAAGTGTGGTCACGTATTTTCATGTACATTCATTATACGAAAAACAAAAAATCGAACAATTTTTAAGACAGTTTTCAAATGATATTTTGTATATGCAACAATTAGCTATAAATCGTCAAAAACACTATACATTACGATGGCATAAAGATAGACATATGTATTATATAGGGGAATCGAGTACGGATCATTCTATCATTAAAAGAGAATATGATAGCGATATACAATTGGATTTGAATACTTTTCCAAATCCGATGACATATAATCCGAGTGGAAATATTAATAGAGGTGGCACGATTTTACTTTCGTATCGAAGTTATAAATATGAGATTGTATTCCAGCTTGGAAGAGGGAGATTTACGTATCGTGAAATGTCAAAAAGGGTCAGTGATGGCTGAAATGCTTGTAGCATTAAGTATAGTAATGATGATGGTATCTTTACTACTTCCGCAAACAGTATTGATTATGCAAGAACGAAAAAACATACAAATTCGTTATAAGGCATTTGTATTATTAAAAAAAGAAGCAGCTTTATATATGTATGAGAATGAGGCAAAACAACAGAAAGAAAAAGTCATAAATGGAAATGTATATTACACATATTGGGGAGGAAATGAAGTTTGTGCGATGTGGAAAGATGTGAAAGGAAAAATGATGGAACAATGCTTTTATGCGGGAGAAAAAATGAATTAGAAGTTGGATTTACATTAATTGAAATGATCGTATGTTTTTTTCTGTTATCACTTTTCTTTTTACTCTTACCACGTTTAAGCTTTATTGGAATAGAAAACAAGCAATCAAAAGGGTTAAATAATTGGGAATGGGATGTGTTTGTAGGACAAGTACAGTTAGAGTTTCGTGAAGTATCATTTGTGGAAAAAATAGTTCCTGAAAATAGAGAGAGTATGTTGCGCTTCCGTCTTCGCACTGGAGATGAAGTGACGTATGAAAAATTGAATAATCACCTTATAAGAAAAGTAAACATGCGCGGAAGAGAAGTTATATTACAAAATGTTGAAATGGTTTCGTATGAAGTAACACCTCATTTGCTCTTTATCAATGTGAAAGATAGGAGCGGGAAAAAATATGAAGGTGTAGCTATAAGGTATAGCGAAATGGGAATACATGTATGATAAAACAAGATGGATTTACGATGCCAGGAACAATCATTTTTCTTATATTATTAACTTCGTTCTTTATATACGAAACGAATATGTTGCTTATAGATAAAAAATTTTATATTGAAATAGAGCAAAAGTTTGTACTGGAGGAAATACTAAATCAATCTATTACAAATATAAAAAAAGACTTACGGCAAAAAGAAAAGGAAGATACTTTTTTCTTTTCATATGAAAAGGGCGAAGCGAGTGGAAATTACGTATTTGAAAACGACGTTATTCTCGTTTCATTGCAGTGCAAAATAAAACAGGAAGTTTTCTATAAAGTAAGCTTTCGGTATAGAAAAAAAGATGAGAAAATATTCGATTGGATAGAAGGATAGTATGTGAAATATATGGATAAAAAACCATGATTTATCATTTGAAAATAGGCTGTTTTTTAAAAGGAAATGGATAAATAAAACAATTAAAAGTTTAAATTTTCTCAAAAAAGAGAAAGGTAGAAAGAATATGATATATTCATGCTATCCAATCATTATTTTTAGGGAGAATAGGGAAATGACAAACAACAATCAAATAGGTGAAAATAAGGAACAAACTATTTTTGATCATAAAGGAAATGCAATTATGACAGAAGATAGGGAAATACAAATTATTTCAAAATTCGAAGAACCTCTTATTGTCGTGTTAGGAAATGTATTAAGTGATGAAGAGTGCGATAAATTAATTGAATTGTCTAAAAATAAATTAGCACGTTCTAAAGTTGGTTCATCACGTGATGTAAATGATATTCGAACGAGTAGTGGTGCATTTTTAGATGATAATGAACTTACTGCGAAGATTGAAAAACGAATTTCATCTATCATGAATGTTCCTGTTTCGCATGGAGAAGGATTACACATTTTAAATTATGAAGTGGATCAACAATATAAAGCACACTATGATTATTTTGCCGAACATAGTAGATCAGCTGCTAATAATCGTATTAGTACGCTTGTCATGTACTTAAATGATGTAGAAGAAGGCGGAGAAACTTTCTTTCCGAAATTAAATCTTTCTGTGCACCCTAGAAAGGGAATGGCAGTATACTTTGAGTATTTCTATCAAGATCAATCACTAAATGAGCTTACGTTACACGGAGGGGCACCTGTAACGAAAGGTGAGAAATGGATTGCAACACAGTGGGTGAGAAGAGGTACTTATAGATAAAGCGAGTATGTTACGTTTTGTTCTTCAGTGTATAAGAAGAACAAAACGTTTTTTTATTAAATAAAGTAGCATCTTTCGTTATAATAACAAGTAATACATGACGATTGAGAGGAACGAAAATGAAATCTATATACATAACCGGCTATATGGGAGCTGGGAAAACAACAATTGGAAAAGCATTAAGTAAAGAACTTCATATGGATGTTATAGATACAGATCAAAAAATTGAAGAGAAGCAAGAGAAGGAGATTCGTGATATTTTTGCCGAAGAAGGTGAAATGGCTTTTCGGGAATATGAAAGTAAGATGTTACGTTCACTACCTGTTGAAAATGTAATCATTACAACTGGCGGTGGAATCATTGAGCGAGAGGAAAACCGAAAGTGGATGAAGGAAAATGGAACTGTCGTGTATTTATATTGTGATCCACATGTAATTGCAGAAAGGCTTCGTGAAGATACGACACGTCCACTATTTCAGAAGAAAGATATAGATGCATTTGTAATGAAATTCGAATTGCGCCGAGCTTATTATGAAGAGGCCCATATTCATATCGATACGACGAATAAGTCTGTAAAGCAAATTATGGATGAATTAAAAGAAAAGATTAATGAATAAAAAAGTGGACATACTAATCAAGTAGAGGTGATGATAATATGTCTACTAATGATTATGTTCGCTTTGTGACACAGCAGTTTGTGTCGTATATGGATGCTCCAAAAGAAGATCGTAAACAAAAGAAAGAACAACGTCGTGCTGAAAAAGAGCCATTTATGAATAAGTGGTTTGGTGTTATGCCGCTAAGTGCTGCTTTGTTTTATCAAAACGTAAAAAATAAAAGAAAAAAATCAAGTTAAAGATTTCGTAATATGTGTAGCAAAATGAAAATCCCCTAGTAGCATCATACTACTAGGGGATTTTCATTTACTGCATAGACTCTTTTTCTTCTGTAACGGCATGTATTTTATTGTTCACCCAGACAAATCCAATTCCGATACAAATGGAAATGCCCCATCCAACAGCGGTCATAATTGCTCTCATTTCACCGTAGCCATCTACACCGAAAACAGAGATGAAATAAATTTTTAAGAAGCTTTTTAATATGAATTGTAGACCGAAAAAGAGCGTTAAATATTGCAATGCTGGATAGATACGACTATCACGATACAGTTCACGACTTTTATCACGGTCATGGCCTTGCAGTGCAGCAATATCTGCTGCGAAATATAACATAAGTGGTTTTTTTATAAAAATTGTGCATATAACGATAATACCGAGTACGATGTGATAATACGCATCGTTCCACAACATTCGTTCAGCTGATCCAGATAATAGATCTACCGTTGTATTAGAAATGAGTGTAATTAAAATAAAGAACCCTGTTACGTTAAACTGTTTTTCTTTTTTAAAGGTATACAGTGTATAAATAATCCCCGGAACAGAGGAAAGTAACATTGCGTAATAAGGATCGATATAAGGTTTTGCAAATTTCCAAATGAGGAATGGGATTACGAGATAAAAGACAAGATCTAATATAGCTTTTTTATTTTGATTCATATACAGCCTCCTTAAGTCATACATATATTTTATAATATAATTTCTGAAAATTGTATAAGGTTTAGTGGAAAAAGAAAAAGAAAAAGTATATGTTTAGTAGATTGAAAAAAATACCCCTAGCGTAGTAAGTTTTTTTAGTATACAATAAAGGAAACGCTTTCATTTTTAGTTTGTTCACAAAATAGACGGAAAATCACATATTTACTATCGATATGTTGCTTTATAATGAAACTAATTAAATATACATGCATACAATATTGTGAAATAAATAACATAAATAATTTATATAAATGTAAACGTTAACAAAAGAGAGAGGTGGAGGCAATGAGTAAATTTTTCTTCAATCATAATCCAGCAACAGTAGAGGATGGAAGGCTTGTTGAATATGCTGAAATTATTTATGGAGAAGGCGGCCGTTCTGTATTAGAAAATTTAATGGTGAAGGCATCTATCAGATTGCGTGATCGTTATCCGAATAAATCTGACGAGCAGATCTCGAACCTAGTAAATAAAGGCATCCATGATATGTTTCAAAAATATGTGAGTGAGTAAGAAGTAAGAGTAGCTAACGGCTGCTCTTATTTTTTTGTATAAGGATGGTGTCTCTAGCTGAAAATAAGGGTGTATTTTGAAAGATATAAAAAGGAGGGGAAATAATGAGCAATGGAATTGGTCGTTCAAAAGAAAATCTTCCAACTGATGCTAATCATGTGAGTGCAAAGGATCGTGCGCATCAAAAACGCATGGCAAAGCAAAAACAACAAGAGCGTAATGGCGATAGAGGATAACTCAAAAAAGCTCCTTCTAAAACAGAAGGGGCTTTTTAAGTTAGAAAATGATTCGCGGTAACATAAAAGAGTCCACCGTTAATAATTTGTACTGTAATGCGGGGTTCATATTGTTCTTGCAGTGCTTGTTTTTCAATTTCATAGCTTTCAGGAAGTTCATCACTTTCTTCATAAAAACGATTTAAAAGGTCCAAATCGTGATTCCAGCGCACTCTTGCTTCTTTCGCCCACGTATGGTCATCTTCTGCAATAATATTTTTTAAAGCATCCTCTATACGTTGTAAACCGCTTTGCGGTTTAATAATAGGCGAGAGCGTAAAACAAAAGTCAGGTATTTTCGGTGTAAGTTTAATTTTAGTTAATGTTTCATGAAAGTTTGCAATCATTGTGCCAGAAATAAGATGAATGCCAATGGAGTGGAGGATATCTTTTTTTCGATCACATTGATAGGAAACTTTTATATTTACACCGAGCCACGGATGGAGCGGTGTATGTGTCGCTCCGCTATGCCGTACTTCCTCATATAAGCGTATGTAAGAGCCTAATTCTTTTGTCGTTTGAAAAATTTGATGAAGACGTGGTGAACCGTAGTGAATAAGTTCACCATCGTTTTCTTCATTTTCTGGATTTGTAATAAGAGTAAGGCGCATCGGATTCGGTACGCCTCCTGTCTTCTCAAGATAGTGCCAATAAAAAGGACGGTTCATTAATAATTTATCCATCTCAATTGTTAATTGCACATCCAATAGATGAGGAGAACGTTCTAAAATTTCACAGTTATTCGCCTCAAAAAAATTGTATAAGTAATTATGAATTTCATGTTGCTGCATAGCCTTGCACCTCAGCTTCATTTCGTTTCGCAAAGTCGATAATAGATGTTAAGTTTTCCATCTTAATTCGAATTTCTCCTTCGCTTTTTGATTGCGCAAATATTTCTTGAATGTGTGCATCGATGTTTTTCATATTAATTCTCGTTAAAATTTCATCAAGTTCACCGATCACACGCTCAAATAAATTGATTTTTTCATATAACAGTTTCAAAATATGTTCTTCAACAGTGTGTTTTGTGGCTAAGTTATAAATATGAACATCATTTTTTTGACCAAGGCGGTGAATACGTCCGATTCTTTGTTCAAGACGCATTGGATTCCATGGCAAATCATAATTGATCATATGGCTACAAAACTGTAAGTTAATTCCTTCACCACCAGCTTCCGTTGCGATTAGCACTTGCGCATGATTTTGGAAAAGTTCCTTCATCCAATCTTTCTTCCCGCGTTTAAATCCACCGCGGAATGGGACGGAAGAAATACCGTGTTGTTGTAAAAACCATTGTAAGTACATTTGTGATGCTCGATATTCTGTGAAGATGACGACTTTATCATCAATTTCTTTTATAAGCTCTAGCGCTTTATTTGCTTTTGAGTTAAAAGGAATATGATTAATTTTCTCCATTAGCACATCGATATGCGGATCTTTTACGTAATGTTCATTTTCCTTCTGTCGTTTTTCTACATGTTTTTTTAATGAATAGTAAACAGCCTCACGACTACTACACGCTTCCCGTTTTAAAGTTAACGATGAGAAAGCTGATGTGAATGCATCTTGTCCTCGCCAATTTTCAATATTGTTATATAAATCTTGCTCTTCTTTATTAAACTCAACAAAAATTGTACGTACATGTCTCTTTGGCCAATCAATCCCAGTATTATGGCGCCGATTTCGGACCATCACTTTGTTAATAAGAGCTTTTAAATCTTCATCAGATTCGGCTGAACGATTTTTTGAAGCGTAATATTCTTCAAAATTGGATTGATTGCCTAAGTGTCCTGGTTTTAATAAAGAAACAAGGTTGAAAATTTCATCAATCTTATTTTGAACAGGAGTAGCGGTTAATAATAAACAAAATTTCTTTTTTAATCGCTGTGCAAATTCATAGTTTTTTGTTTTATTATTTTTAAGTTTATGTGCTTCATCGATAATAATAAGGTCATATTCTAAGTTCAAAACGATATCACGATGTGGGGAACGTTTTGCAGTATCAATTGATGATACAATCACATCGGCTTGTTCCCACGAGTAGCTTTTCTTTTGAGCTACAGCTGGAATGAAAAACTTTGTATTTAATTCGTATGCCCATTGTGATACGAGAGAGGCTGGAACGAGTATAAGTACTTTTTTCACAAGGCCGCGGACCATATATTCTTTTAAAATAAGTCCAGCTTCAATCGTTTTTCCAAGTCCTACTTCATCTGCTAGAATCGCTTTACCATTCATTTGTTCAATAACATTTTGAGCGACTTCTAATTGATGAGGCAGTGGTGTGAAATGGGATAAATGTTTCGGTGCTTGTAATCCATCAAAAGTAGGAACAAGTAATGATTTTTCTGTTTCATAAGCTAAATGATATAAATCCCAGTTTGTCCAAGGACCATCTTCATCAATTCTATTTAAAAAATTGTTTTGCCACGTTCGATCTATGGAAATATCGACATTCATTACGACTCTCCCACCTTTTATAAACTAAAGTAATTATGAAAAAATCTTTACTATATAAGCCTTGTAATAAGGCGCTATTACACTTACTGAAAGGTAAACAATAAGTAAAGATAAAGGACTAAATCTTAAAAACTGTATGTAATAAGATTAAGCGTAAAAAATTCTAAATTATTTTTTATGCTAGAATATTGATGAAATATAGCGAATAATGTTAGGATAATGGTGTGAAATGTGTGGAATCTTTCGTATTTTATCCAGGAAAGTGATTTTTTATTTACGCTTTCATAAAAAAATATAATGAGATTCCGTATATCCTATCTTTTTAGAATGAAAATGTTTAGAAATGAGTAACAACTTTTATTGATTTGTCAGAGCATAAGGGGGAGAGATCATGATTACATTACAACGTACACCGTTATTTGATGTATACGCGAAGTATGGTGGGAAAACAATCGACTTCGGTGGTTGGGAGTTACCAGTTCAATTTTCAAGCATTAAAGAAGAACATGAAGCTGTACGTACAGCGGCAGGTTTGTTCGATGTGTCTCACATGGGAGAAGTTGAGGTAAAAGGTGTAGATAGTTTAGCATTTTTACAACGTGTTGTTACAAATGACGTATCTACCTTAAAGGTAGGGGGCGCACAATATACAGCAATGTGCTACGAAAATGGTGGTACAGTAGATGATTTATTAATCTACAAACGTGGTGAAGAAGACTATTTATTAGTTATCAACGCATCAAATATCGAGAAAGATTACGAATGGTTAGCTAGCCATGTAATTGGCGATGCGACAGTAGTCAATGTTTCTAGTGAAGTTGCACAGCTTGCAATTCAAGGACCAAAAGCAGAAGGCATTTTACAAAAAGTTGTGTCAGAAGATTTGAAAGAAATTAAGTTCTTTAAATTTAAAAACGATATTCTTGTAGATGGAATTCCAGCACTTGTATCTCGTACAGGTTATACAGGTGAAGATGGATTTGAAATTTACTGTAAGAGTGAAGATGCTGCAAAACTTTGGGAGAAACTTCTTGAAGTTGGAGCAGAAGAAGGCTTAAAACCATGTGGCTTAGGTGCTCGTGATACACTTCGCTTCGAAGCAACATTACCACTTTACGGTCAAGAATTATCAAAAGATATTACACCGATTGAAGCTGGAATTGGCTTTGCGGTAAAACCAAATAAAGAAGCAGACTTCTTTGGAAAAGCAACGTTAAAAGAGCAAAAAGAAAACGGTGCACCTCGTAAGTTAGTCGGCATCGAAGTAATTGAACGTGGAATTCCTCGTACGCATTACCCTGTATTTATTGGAGAAGAAAAGATCGGGGAAGTAACAAGTGGTACACAATCTCCAACGTTAAAGAAAAGCATTGGTTTAGCACTAATTGATGTAAAATACGCAGCAGTTGATACAGAAGTAGAAATTGAAATTCGTAATAAACGCGTCAAAGCAGTAGTTGTTCCAACACCATTTTATAAACGTTCAAAGTAACGGGGAGAGGGGTAGATTTCATGTTGCATCGTTATCTTCCAATGACAGAAGAAGACAAAAAAGAAATGTTACAAACGATCGGCGTTCAAACGATCGATGAGTTATTCTCTGATATTCCAGAGAGTGTTCGTTTTAAAGGGGATTTAAAAATTAAAGAAGCAAAATCAGAGCCAGAGCTTTTAAAAGAGCTATCTCAAATGGCTAGTAAAAATGCGAACTTAAAAGAGTATGCTTCTTTCTTAGGAGCAGGCGTATACGACCATTACGCTCCAGTAATCGTAGATCATGTTATCTCTCGCTCAGAATTTTATACAGCTTACACGCCATACCAACCGGAAATTTCACAAGGGGAATTACAAGCAATTTTTGAATTCCAAACAATGATTTGTGAGTTAACAGGAATGGATGTAGCAAACTCTTCTATGTACGACGGAGGTACAGCTTTAGCTGAAGCGGCAATGCTAGCAGCTGGCCATACTCGTAAAAAGAAAATTCTTGTATCTAGCGCAGTTCATCCAGAATCAAGAGCTGTACTTGAAACGTATGCAAAAGGTCAACATCTTGAAGTTGTTGAAATTAATCATAAAGATGGTGTAACAGATTTAGACGTATTACAAAGTGAAGTAGATGATACAGTTGCTTGTGTAATCGTTCAATATCCAAACTTCTTCGGACAGGTTGAAAAATTAGCTGATATTGAAAAAATCGTTCATCAACAAAAATCATTATTTATCGTTTCTTCAAATCCATTATCATTAGGCGCATTAACACCACCAGGAAAATTTGGTGCTGATATTGTCATCGGTGATGCACAACCATTTGGTATCCCAACGCAGTTTGGTGGACCACACTGTGGTTACTTTGCAACGACGAAAGCATTCATGCGTAAAATTCCAGGACGTCTTGTCGGGCAAACTGTAGATTCAGATGGTAAACGTGGATTTGTATTAACGTTACAAGCACGTGAACAGCATATTCGCCGTGATAAAGCGACGTCTAACATTTGTTCAAACCAAGCGTTAAATGCATTAGCAGCTTCTGTTGCAATGACGGCACTTGGTAAACAAGGTGTGAAAGAAATGGCGCGTCAAAACATTTCTAAAGCACAATATGCAAAACGTCAATTTGAAGCGAAAGGCTTCACAGTTACATTTGCTGGACCATTCTTCAATGAGTTCGTTGTAGATTGCAAGCGCCCAGTGAAAGAAGTAAACGATGCATTATTACAAAAGAATATTATCGGCGGTTACGACCTAGGCCGTGATTATAAAGAGCATGAGAACCATATGCTTGTAGCAGTAACTGAGCTTCGTACAAAAGAGGAAATTGACACACTTGTAAACGAAATGGGGGCTATCCAATGAAGAACCAAGACCAAGCACTTATCTTTGAAGTAAGTAAAGAAGGACGCATAGGATATAGCCTGCCAAAATTAGATGTAGAAGAAGTGAAACTAGAAGATGTATTTGAGAGCGATTATATTCGAGTAGAAGATGCAGAGCTACCAGAAGTATCTGAACTTGATATTATGCGCCACTATACAGCACTTTCAAACCGTAACCACGGTGTTGATTCTGGTTTCTATCCACTTGGATCTTGTACGATGAAATATAATCCGAAAATTAATGAGAGTGTAGCTCGTTTCGCAGGATTTGCAAATATTCATCCGTTGCAAGATGAAAAGACAGTACAAGGTGCAATGGAATTAATGTACGATTTACAAGAGCATTTAATTGAAATTACAGGTATGGATACTGTTACATTACAACCAGCAGCTGGTGCACACGGAGAATGGACAGGCTTAATGTTAATTCGTGCATACCATGAAGCAAATGGTGACTTTAACCGTACGAAAGTAATTGTTCCTGACTCTGCTCACGGAACGAACCCAGCATCTGCAACTGTAGCTGGTTTTGAAACAATTACAGTAAAATCAAATGAACATGGTCTTGTTGACTTAGAAGATTTAAAACGTGTTGTAAATGAAGAAACAGCAGCACTTATGTTAACAAACCCTAATACATTAGGTTTATTCGAAGAAAATATTTTAGAAATGGCAGAAATCGTCCATAACGCAGGCGGTAAATTATACTATGATGGTGCAAACTTAAATGCGGTATTAAGCCAAGCGCGCCCAGGAGATATGGGGTTTGACGTTGTGCATCTAAACCTTCATAAAACATTTACAGGTCCTCACGGCGGCGGCGGCCCAGGTTCTGGTCCAGTAGGTGTGAAAGCTGATTTAATTCCGTACTTACCAAAACCAATTTTAGAGAAAACGGAAGATGGCTATCGCTTTAACTATGATCGTCCAGAAGCAATTGGGCGCGTAAAACCATTCTACGGTAACTTCGGTATTAACGTTCGTGCATACACATACATTCGTTCTATGGGGCCAGATGGACTACGTGCAGTAACAGAGTATGCGGTATTAAATGCGAACTATATGATGAGAAGATTAGCACCATTTTATGATCTTCCATTCGATAGACATTGTAAGCATGAGTTTGTATTATCAGGTCGTCGTCAAAAGAAACTTGGTGTACGTACATTAGATATCGCAAAACGTCTGCTTGATTTCGGTTACCATCCACCAACAATTTACTTCCCATTAAATGTGGAAGAATGTATTATGATTGAGCCGACGGAAACAGAATCAAAAGAAACATTAGACGGTTTCATTGATAAGATGATTCAAATCGCTAAAGAAGTAGAAGAAAATCCAGAAGTTGTACAAGAAGCACCTCATACAACAGTCATTAAACGTTTAGATGAAACGATGGCTGCACGTAAACCAGTTTTACGTTATGAAAAGCCAGCTCCTGTACAAGTTTGATTAGAATAACAAAGGAAGAACTCGCTATATGCGAGTTCTTTTTTTGTATGGAGAATTTGTTCCGCAATTTGTGGCCTGGTAATCAGTAGAGATGAACAAAAACACCTACTGATTAAAGTTTCACTTTATGCAGAAGTGGTGAAGAAAATGTTAAAAATTTATATTTTTTGTTTCATAATGGTGTAAAGAGGCAGTTTTATAGGTGATTTTGTTGAAAAAGTCAGTTTGATAAAAGTATTTATTTTTGTTAGAATTTTATTGAAATTAAGAAGGTGTGATGAGGCAAAAATTACTCATTTTTATGTATATGTGAAAAAACGAGCAAGACGGGGGTGAAAGTGTGGGATATCGATGTTATAGGATGGTATACCATTTAGAAAATGGAGAAACAATTAAAGATGTAAAAGAATTTTGTTACCGAGATCAAGGAAAAGTACTAGAAAGAGTAGCGCATCGTGTAATGGATAATAGAGAAGTGACGGCAATTGATAAGCAAGGAACGATCATTTCAATAGCATGTGAGGACATTGTAAAGGTGGAACTTGATTACATAACAGAAAGTTAACCTTGAGTCATATCGAATTATTCGATAAAATATACTGTTGAATGGTGAAGTGAGAAGAGAGGAGTTTATCATGGGTAGTACAAGACACTTTTATATGTTTATCTTAGCGTTTGTTCTTGTTGTGGCATTAACGATTTATTTAATTGTTGATAGCACTTGGTACAACACAGTTCATCCGGCGTTCCTTCTGTTTATGTATGTAGGAATTGCGGTAGTGAGTTTCGGAATGAGAGATGAGATGTTAGATCGCTTTGAAAAGTGATACATATACGAAAGACCAACAGGAAAATGTTGGTCTTTTTTTCTTGCCAAAAATAGGATGGTGTGTATATACTGTATATATAAGGTATATACAGTATATACACACTGGAGGAAAACATGAATATTATTATTTCGAATTCTTCCCAAGACCCTATTTATGTACAGATAAGAAAACAATTAAGCCAGCTTATTTTAAATGGTGGTTTAAAGGGTGGAGACCAATTACCGTCTATTCGTAGCTTAGCAAAGGAATTACAAATTAGTGTAATTACTACGAAGCGTGCGTACGAGGAGCTTGAGAAAGAAGGATATATAGAAACTGTTGCTGGGAAGGGGACTTATGTTTCACGTAAAAATAATGAACTATTAAAAGAACAAAGGCTTCGTCTATTGGAAAGTAAAGCGGAAGAGATTGTAAATGAAAGTAAAGCGTTACAGCTTTCACTTGAAGAATTACAGCAGATGATTGCGTGTTTATATGAGGGGGAATAAGAGATGTTAGAGTTAAAAAACGTATGTAAAAGCTATGAAGATTTTGCAGTAAAAAATATAAGTTTTACATTACCACGCGGATATATTATGGGATTTGTCGGACCGAACGGGGCCGGGAAAAGTACGACGATCAAAATGATTATGAATTTAATTAGAAAAGATAGCGGCGATATAAAAATTTTTGGCAAGGACAACAAGAAAGCCGAAAAGGAAATAAAGCAAAATATCGGCTTTGTATATGATGAAAATCATTATTATGAAGATTTAACGTGTGAGCAAATGAAGCGTATTATTGCACCGTTATATAAAAAGTGGGATGAAGAGCAGTATCAATCGTATATGCATAGATTGCAAGTTCCGAAGTATAAAAAAATTAAAGAATTATCAAAAGGAATGAAAATGAAATTTGCGATTGCCATCGCGCTCTCGCACCACGCAGAATTTATCATCATGGATGAACCAACAGCAGGATTAGATCCAGTTGTTCGAAGTGAATTACTTGATATGTTGCAAGAAATTGTAATGGAAGATGAAGTATCGGTATTATTCTCAACGCACATTACAACAGATTTAGAGCGCATTGCAGATTATATTACGTTTATCAACGATGGAGAAATTATATTTACTGGTGAAAAAGAAGACTTGATGGAGAACTACGTAATCGTAAAAGGAAGTAATGATTTATTAGATCGAGAAGGAAAAGAACTATTTGTTGGATTACGAAAAAATAAATTTGGTTTTGAAGGTTTAGCGAAGGATAAACAAGCAATTATTGACTGGTTTGGAAATGAGGTTGTACTAGAAAAGCCTACATTAGATGATATTATCGTTTACACTGCGAAAGGGAGGGGTGCCTATGCGTCAGCTCGTATATAAAGATTTGTTCTTTTTTCGAGGGATATGGCCAGTGTATCTTACTATACCCTTTATATTCTTTTTATTTGAAAACGGTGATAGAATGCTGTTTCCTATGAGTTGTGTATTTATAACTCTTTCCTCAGTTATTATATTAATCATAATAGATGAACGGAATACAAGTGACATTATGATTAATAGCTTACCGCTAAGTAGAAAGGATATCATAATTGCTAGATATATTTCCTGTGCAATATTCATTGTAGGGGGCATGATTTCTACTATGCTAGTTGTTTTTCTTATAAGGTGTATCGCTGTTATTGGTGATATCGGTGCATACTATCCTAAGCTTTATATTGAGATTTCATGGTATGAAGTAATAAATGGAATTGTTTATGCCGTATTTTGGATGGTCACCTTTTCCCCTATGTATTATGTTACAAAATCAAAGGCGGTAATAAGTATAATAGCAGCAGCTTCAATAATAGTTAGCGGGATACTTTGGATATTTATTAGTGATGGAATAAAGGAAGTAGCACCTTCATTCCTTGATTGGATTATGAATCCTCTGCATATTGGTGTATTTATAGTTGGATTCATTGCATTAGTCAGTATTTATATCGCATCTATGTTTCTTACAATTAAAATTTATGGAGCGCGTGATTTATAGAGAGGGGAATTACCATGCAGCAATTGATTTTGAAGGAGTTTTTCTTACAAAGAAAAATGTTTCTTATCTATTTGATCTTACCAATATACGGAGCATTCCAAAACTCTATAGAACCATTTCAAATGGCGTATGTTTGTTTTGCTATATGTCTTTTGATGATTTCAATCTCTTTATCAAATGAAGAGAAAAATAGTACGGAAAAAATATTAGTAAGTCTACCTTTTACTAGAAAAGATATTGTCATTGCGAAATACATATCTACACTATTTTTTATGGCATTCAGCTTAATCATTACATTCGTTTTCTTTGTACTACCTGTATGTGTATTAAAAGAGAATATAAATATTCCTTGGTATGCAGCATTTATAGCTATTTTCTTTTCTATTCTGTATGCTGTTATGATCCTTCCCATAAAATATAGTGAGGATAAGCGAACGGTTACTATGCTGGGATTAGTTATGCTTTTTCCTATAATAAGTTTACTAGGATTTATGTGCAATATATTTACGGATGAAAGGCTTATGGTAATGATTTTTCGAACTTCAAATGTGCTATTAGTTGTAAGTGTTTTAAGTATAGGCGCGTGTGTAAGTTATTTAGCTTCAATGTTTGTAGCTATTGTGAGTTTTAAAAAGAGAGAGCTTTAATACTTATGACTGGCCTTATATAAAAATGAATAATTGATGTTAAGGAATGAGTTTAGTGAGGTGTAATATATGATTAAGCAACTAGTTTTCAAAGATATGATGTTGCAAAGAAAGTTGGGATTTATTAGTTTTATATGTTTGCTTTTCCTGATAATTGTTGATTTTGGTAGCGACAATTTTCTTTTGAAGCTTAGCATATCTATACCTATCCTTGGAACGATATGGTCGACCAGTTATGAGGCTAGAAGTAAGAGTGAAAAAATATTAAATAGTTTACCGTTTGATCGTAAAGACATTATCGTAGCAAAATACGTATTTGTAAGCATTTTAGTTCTTTTAGGTGTGATTTTCTCACTTTTAGTTGGTCTAATTCAGTTGCAAAATGAACATATAACTGGATTTATGCTGTGGGGAGAGATTCTTGGCGGAATAACGGGAGGATTGGTTTATAGCATGATCGTACTACCAATTGAATTTTCGGTAGAATATAGCAGTTCGAAACAGGTTGCTTATTTTATGGGAATTATAGTTGGTGGATTAAGTGGAGTGATTGTAAGTAGTGAATGGTTAGATGTAGAAAATGCTTGGAGCACGAGTCTAGTCGTAAATATTTGTTTTATAGCAGGACTCATTTTTTTGTATATTATGTCCATGTTGCTTTCAGTTAGCTTGTATAATGAGCGTGATTTATGAGGGGAGGAGTAATCGTGAAGCAACTTATAATAAAAGATTTTATCATACAATGGAAGCATTTAATATGGTACTTAATATACCCTCTTTTCTTGTATATGACATTAACAGATATTAAAAGCTTTTACGTAATTATGTCTGCTATAATTCCAGTTATGGCAATTTTAAAAACATTTAATGGTGATAAAAAATATGATGGTGAAGTAATGTTAAATAGTTTACCGCTAGCAAAAAAAGAAATTGTAGTAGCTAAATACATAATGGCACTTACTATTTTTATTATAAGTATGATAGTGTCTAGCCCTTTAGGGATTATTCGGTTTGCAGGCGGGGGATTTGAATTTATTACGACAACTTTAGTTACGATTACTGCCTTTGTTTTTATATATTTAAGTCTTGTCTTACCGATATCGTTTTGGCTAGGATATAAAAAATCTATTTTTATTACGCTTTTTATACTAATGGCGCCGTTTGTTATTGTAGAAATGTTCTTCCAAATTAACATAGAACAAATTCATTTACATAATGGAGTATTGTTAATTTGTTCAATTTGTATGTTGCTTTTATCTGTACTTGCTTCAGTAAAGCTATATGAAAAAAGAGAATTTTAAAAGGTGCCCTATAAAAGGCACCTTCTTCAATAGCGACAATAGGAAAGTAAAAGTTTATAAACAGAGAGGCTATTCGGTACAACATCTTTTGGAGTATGTAATATAAAGCTGAAAACGATAACGAGAATAAGAAAGAGGAAAAATAAAAATAGGATCTGCTTATGTACGGAATTTTGCATATTATTCACTCCTTTTTTAGGTAGTATGTCCAAAAGAAAGGAGTGTATGAAAAATTTTAGGAGGGGAGAATGATGAGCAAAAGAAAATGGTTATATAGAATAGGGGTATTTTTATTTTCAATTGGTCTCATATTAGCAAATGCTTATTCAGATATACCACCGTTATTTCCTAGTTTGCATAAAGGGGTTGGTATAAGTATTGCCATAGTCGGTCTGTTTTGTCTTATCACATCAAACTTTTATAGAAAGTCTGAATGAATATAAAAAAGGACAGTTACTCTTTTTCAGAAGAACTGTCCTTTTTAAATAACTTATTCCATAGCCTGGCGATACTCCATATAATGACGATTGCAATGGAGGCAATAATGGACCAAACGATTGATATCATTTCAAGTGTCATGTTAGGAAGGAATGTGAGAATGGATACTACTTTATGAAACAACCATTCTATTATGTGAAAACTTATTTGTAATAGAATGACGATACTAAGTGTGATCCATGCTAACAGTTGCTTCCCTTTTTCTTTCCACATGACATTCACCTCACGTTAGCTTAATAGTTTTAAGCCAACAGCGCCGCATAGAATGCAGCTTAAGAAAGCAAGGCGACGCCAATCCGCTGATTCGCGGAAAATAAGGATGCCTAGAAGTGCACTTCCGGCAGTTCCGATTCCAGTCCAAATCGCGTAAGCAGTTCCCATCGGTAATGTGTTCATCGCAAGGGATAAGAAGAAGAAGCTTACGCCGAAGTTAGCAATTAAAATAACTTTTGGTGCCCAGCCTTTCTTTTCAGTGGCTACTTTCATAAAGAGTACACCAATAATTTCACAAATACCAGCTAGAATTAAAAATACCCAAGCCATTTTATGCGGCCTCCTTCGCTTCTTTTTCTTCTGTTACTCGTTTTAAACCAATTACGCCAAAGAAGATTAAACCAATTAATAATACTTTTACGATAGAGAATGGCTCTCCGAAAACGAAAATTTCTGTAAGAACGATTCCACCAGCTCCAATTCCAGTGAAGACTGCGTATACAGTACCAACAGGTAAATCTTTATAAGCTCTAAATAATAAGACGAAACTAATTGTAATTAATAACGCAACACCAGCCCATTCAAGTGGAGCCTCCGCGTGTTTTAATCCAATTACCCAAAAGATTTCAATAATACCAGCTAAGATTACATAAATCCATGCCATATGTCATTTCTCCTTCCTACCAGTCGTTAGGTAAAGGGCTTAAAAACGACGCATTGCAAAGGAGCAATCCGTCAGTTTGAAAGTCCACGCCAAAATACTTTCCAAGAAGCGTCTAAACGTGTCTCAAAACGATTTAAACCTGCGTATAGTAGTTCAACCATAAGACCGTCAAGTAAGCATAGAAAAGCCTCTAAGGCGTCTTTTACTTCAATGTTATGCAACTCATCTCGTTCGCTTGCTCTTTTAAATACAGGGAATAAAAGTTTTCCGACGTTTTCAATGTGTACATTTGCTTTATTAATAATTTGTTCGCGAAATGCATCAGGCGGAAAATAAGAAGTTCGTAACCAAAACATTGATTCTTCACTTTCACCAAATCGTTTTGCATAGCCCTTTAGTAATTGTAAGAGCAATTCTTCAGTAGACGAATTGGAAAACTTTTCGATATCGCCTGTGAAGCTCTGTAAATCTTTTTGAAGAGCGGATTCTAAGCATGTAAAATATAGCTCTTCTTTTCCTTTAAAGTGTGCGTAAATTGATGGTTTTTTAATCCCGACTTCTTGAGCAATATTTGCTAATGAAGTTCCTTCGTAGCCGTAGCGTGCGAAATGAGAAAGTGCTACAGCTTTAATGCGGTTTGCTGTCATTTTCATCCCCTACCTACCGTTCGTTAGGTTTATTATATGCGAGTAAAAATATAAAGTCAATAGGTGAAGAGCTGAAAAAGAGCGCTATAGGTAACGCTCTTATTAGACAGTATCTCGTTCGATTAAATGGAATGAAAGCTCTTTTGCGTTCCCGATAATTTGCTCGCTTTGGATTTGTTTATGGAATAAAGAAAACGCATGTGAGCCCATTTCGAGACCGGGATGTTCAATTGTTGAAATTTCTAACGCCTTTGAAATTTCATGATTATCAAATCCGAGGATAGCAAGATCTTCGGGTACTCGAAGACCTTGCTTTCGAGCCTCTGTTAATAAACCAGCTGCAACTTGATCGTTCGCTGTAAAAATAGCGGTTGGACGATTTTTCATGTTTACAATACGATGGAGTATTTGTGCACCGTCTTGCATTGTATAGCATTGGTGAAAAATCCATTCGGGATGTAACGTTTTGCCTTCGTTACGAAGTGTATCAGCAAACGCTTTTTCACGTTCCATAGAATTTACACTTGTTTTTCTTGCTAAACAAATCCCGATTTTTTCATGACCTTTATTGAGTAAATAGGCGGTGCCGAGACGGAAGCCTTCATAATGATCTACGTAGACAGATGAAATGAGGGGGTGGTGCATTTTTTCGCATGAAATAATAGGAGCAAATTTTGCGAAAGTTTCAATTTGTTCCCATGAACTCGTTCGAGAGCAAATAATCATCCCGTCGAATTGTTTCATTTTCATCATTTCCAGAACACGAATTTCTTCGATACTATCGTAATTCGTTTGACATAAATTAATGTGATATCCAGCTGCTAACGCTTCGTTACCGATTCCTTCAATAATGGTACTGAAGTATGGAAGGTTAATGAAAGGGAGCATAACACCGATCGTATATGTTTTTCCTTTTATTAAATGAATAGCATTTATATTTTTGGCATAGTTCAATTCTTCAACAGCATCTAGAACACGCTTACGTTTTTCTTCTTTTACGTAAGGGTGATTATTCAGGACGCGAGAAACAGTTGATATGGATACACCAGCGGTTTTTGCAATTTGTTTTATATTGGCCATATGTATCACCTCTTCCTCTTATTATAAAGGGAAAATAATAAGAATGAAAAAAATCTTGACCTGAAAAGCTTTTCACAAACTATGTTATAAATATGACTTCTGTTATTCGCGTAACCTTTTTATTTGGGCGTGAGAATGATAGGGGTCTTTCTTGCGTCTATAAAAGAATTTTTGTCAAAATGTGTGAGAATAACGTGGAAAGTTTTCAAATGAAAAAACTAGCTGAATTATTCAGCTAGTTTTTGTATGTTATTATTTCTTTTTAATTTTTCCAGTCCACGTTTTAAATCCACCTTGTAATTGGTAGAAATCTTTGTAGCCTTGTTTCTTTAAGTATTGAGCCGCACGACCGGTACGGAATCCACTTTGACAGTATAAGTAAACTGGTTGATCTTTACGAAGTTCTTTATGACGAAGGCGAATTTGTGATAACGGAATGTTACGTGCGCCTAAAATATGCCCTGCAGTATATTCGTCTGCTTCGCGAATATCGATAAGCTGTGCTTTACGGTAGCCAGCGCGAAACTCTTCTTCTGAAAGTGTTGTAATTAATTTCTTCTGATAGAAATACATCCATACAGTGTAACCGATGAACGCTACGATTACGGCTAATAAAATAATCCAAGTTGTTGACACGATTCTATCGCTCCCTTTTTTCTTATCCTACTTTCAATATTATAATGCCCGTATGTATTTATGCAACAGATTCATTTGTATATAAGAAGAAATTTCGTATTCTTTCACAAATTTTGTCGAATTTGGTAGACTAGAGAATGTGAAAAATAATTGGTTATATGAGGTGCAGGATGGGAAAAGAAAAATGGTGTTATATTAACTCTGGTCAATGTTCACCGGCATTTAATATGGCGTTAGATGAATGTCTATTAAATTGGCAAAGTGAAAAGAAAATGCCACCAACTATTCGCTTTTATGAATGGGAAGTACCAACATTAACAGTCGGATATTTCCAGCGTGTTGAAAAAGATATTAATATGGATGTAGTTAACGAAAAGAAATATGGATTCGTTCGTCGTCAAACAGGCGGCAGGGGTGTACTACATAATAAAGAATTAACGTACAGTGTTATTGTGTCTGAAGATCATCCAAATATGCCAAAAACAGTTACAGAAGCGTATCGTGTTATTTCGCAAGGTTTATTAGATGGTTTTAAAGCATTAGGGTTAGAAGCGTATTATGCAGTTCCAAAAACAGAAGCAGATCGTGAAAATTTAAAAAATCCACGTTCAGGCGTATGTTTTGATGCGCCGTCTTGGTATGAAATTGTAGTAGAAGGAAGAAAAATCGCAGGTAGTGCGCAAACACGTCAAAAAGGCGTTATTTTACAGCACGGGTCGATTCCATTAGAAATAGATTTAGATGAGTTATATGATCTGTTTTTATTCCCGAATGAACGTGTGAAAGAACGTATGAAGAGTATGTTCTCATCTAAAGCGGTAGCAATTAATGAATTAACAGACCGTACGTTTACAATCGAGCAGTTAATTAAAGCGTTTGAGGTTGGGTTTGAAAAAGGATTAGATGTAGAGCTTGTTCCGTATGAATTAACAGAAGAACAATTACATGAAGTGCAAACGTTAGCAAAAGAAAAGTATGAAAGTAAAGAATGGAATTATAAAAAATAAGAGGTGGCAATTGCCGCCTCTTATTTTTTTATAGTAAATTAAGTACTTTTTCTACTTTGATTCCTTTATCTTGTAAAGAACGAAGGCGATTGACAACGTCCATAATTTCTTTGTCAAATGTAACGCTAATACCTTGGCTTTGTAGTTCTTCTTTTAAGCCTTCAATAGAATCATCTATGTCGATGCCAAGCTCGTAATCTTGACAAACTTCAATTGTCTTTTTCACGAGTTTCACATAATTTTCTTGTAGTTTTGAATTTGTTTCAGTCAAAGCAGGTTGCTTCGGTTTTGCAGGCGCGACCGGTGCTGTCTCTTGCTTTGTAACCGGAGTTGGTACTTCTCGTTTCACAGGTGCTGGAGTAGATAATTCCACAGCTGCTTCTACACTTACTGGCTTCGGTGCCGGAGTAGGCTTCGGTGTTGGTGCTGTAGCAGGTGTTTCTACACGTGTAACAGGCTTTGGAGCAGGTGTAACTGCTTTTGGAGCTTCTACAACTACTTCTTTTTTCGGAGTAGTTTCTACAACTGTTTCTTCTTGTTCAGCAGCCTCTTTATTTTCTTTACTCCACATAACGCGTTCTATTTCTAGAGAAACATTATTTTTGTTCATCGCTGTTAATGTAACTTTACCAACTTCAGCGTTTCCAGTGAAATCAACAATTTTATAAATAACACTCTTGTTCCAATCCACGTTTCCGCTCAAAAATAATTCTTCGTTACATTTCGGCGTTAAGCCCTCGATTTTAATTTCTGCGTTTACACCGTTTTCACTATATACCATAATTAGCGAAGCATTTACATCTTCGTCTGCTAACATTAGTTCACGTACCATTTTGCCGGTGCGTACTTGCGTTTTCTTCTTAACTGACATCTAATTTCTCCTCTCAAAAATTCAGTAATAATAAAAAAATCGTATAACGAAAAATAATTGCTCACGAAGATTTATGATACCGATAATAAAAGCATCACGTCAACAATTAACTTTAATTATTTTGCATTTTTCTTATTTTCTTTATGAAATTTTTCAATTTGTAAAATTAGACAGAAGAAAAACAGCCTTTTGAAGGGCTGTTAAAAATTTGATTTTTTATATAGGAATTTATATAAAGCATAAAATAGGATAGCGATTAAGGCATTTTGCCAAAAGGTTAGATGATAAATGAGATAAGGTTGTTTTTTAAAATAAATATTTAAGAATATAGCGGAACAAAACGGGATAGCAAATGCGAATCCAAATAAAATTTTTCTTTTCCAATTCATTTTCTGATCAAAGGAGTACCGCTTTAATAAATATAAAATAAATAGTATACCTAGTATAATTATTGAAACAGACGAAGTAGTTCCAAGGATACTAAAAGGTGGACTTATTATTTCGGTGTTCTTTTCAAAAAAGAAAATGAAAAGAGAAGCAATGGTGTCCATTCCAAACTGTATAGCGAGAAGTAAGCTAATAACAAAGCCGATTAAAGAAGTTTTTTCTAACATTGTTTGAACCGGCAAAGCCGATATGAGTTCATCACAATAAGATTGTAAGTCATCACCAAAAATGTCATAAGCATTTTTATTTTCTGTTTGTGCTTCGATGAGATGGTCTAATATTTCTAGTAATAGTTCTTCTACTTGCTGCTCTGGCACGTTAGATAAACGAAGATAAACTAACATATCGCTATAAGCAACTTCATTTTCAGGTGTTAGAAGTTCGCGTTTTTTGTTGTTCAATTTAATCATGTCTTGTGCATTCATCCCCATCACTCCCCCTGTAATAAATTGTTCACCGTTGTTGAAACCATTCCCCAGCTTTGTTTAAATTCTTCAAGCTGTTCTAATCCTTTATCCGTTACGTGATAATATTTTCTCTTTGGCCCAAGTGAGGAGGCTTTTAATGTTCCTTCAATCAATTTTTCTTTTTGCATACGTAACAATAACGGATATATGCTTCCTTCACTTACGAATGTAAATCCGTGTTTATTTAATTTTGTACTCAGTTCATATCCGTACACTTCTTCTTGTGAAATGATGTATAGGATGCAACCTTCGAGTACACCTTTTAACATTTGGCTGTGCATGATTTCACCACCTTTTACTCAGGTAACTTGCTGTGCAAGGTAGCTGTTATCCAAATTGTAACATTCAGTAACTTGCAAAGCAAGTTACTGAGGTGGAAAACTTTAATGCGTTTTAATTTTTCCACGTTCCCCATACTAACGAGAGGAGGGAAGTATATGAAACCGTTTATGCCAAAACTCGTTTACTTTGAACCGAAGGCACTTGAATATCCACTTGGAAAAGAGCTGTATGAGAAGTTTACGAAGATGGGACTAGAGATTCGTGAAACGACATCCCATAATCAAATTAGAAATTTGCCGGGTGAAAATGATTTGCAAAAGTATCGCAATGCAAAGGCGACACTTGTCGTTGGAGTGAGGAAGACATTAAAATTTGATACGTCAAAACCGTCAGCTGAATATGCAATTCCGCTTGCAACAGGGTGTATGGGACATTGTCATTATTGCTATTTGCAAACGACACTTGGGAGTAAGCCTTACGTTCGCGTGTATGTGAATCTTGATGAAATATTTGAGAAGGCACAGCAATATATGGATGAAAGAGCACCTGAAATAACAAGGTTTGAAGCTGCTTGTACATCAGATATCGTTGGGATCGATCATTTAACACATGCATTAAAGCGGGCGATTGAATTCATTGGAGAAAGTGAGCATGGGCGTTTACGTTTCGTTACGAAATATTCGCACGTTGATCATTTGTTAGATGCAAAACATAATGGGAAAACTCGTTTTAGGTTTAGTATTAATTCACGGTATGTAATTAAAAATTTTGAGCCGGGGACGTCACCCTTTGAAGAGCGTATTGAAGCAGCACGTAAAGTAGCAGGCGCTGATTATCCACTTGGTTTTATAGTTGCGCCACTTTATATGCATGAAGGATGGGAAGAAGGATACCGTGAATTATTTGAAAGACTGTACAATGCACTAAAAGATTTGTCCATACCGAATTTAACATTTGAATTAATTCAACATCGCTTTACAAAACCAGCAAAAAAGGTCATTCAGGAGCGTTATCCGAGTACGAAGCTTGAAATGGATGAAGAGAAGCGTAAATATAAATGGGGACGGTACGGCATCGGGAAATACGTATATAAAAAAGATGATGCGGAAGTATTGGAAGAAACAATAAGAGGCTATATATATGAGTTTTTTCCTGATGCAGAAATACAATACTTTACTTAAGAGGAGTCTGTATACAAATACAGATTCTTTTTTGTTTTATATATTTAGGCTTGTTTTCAACTTGTCACGTTATTCTTTCTGGTGTATCATTTTATTGATTGCTTCGTACGGAATGAGCAAAATGAAATTGGATGGAGGAAACCGATGCCTACCCCTAGTATGGAAGATTATATTGAACAAATTTATTTGTTGATTGATGAAAAGGGTTATGCCCGCGTATCTGATATTGCTGAAGCGCTTAGTGTACATCCATCCTCTGTAACAAAAATGGTGCAAAAATTAGACAAAGATGAATATCTAATTTATGAAAAATATAGAGGGCTTGTATTAACATCAAAAGGTAAAAAAATTGGAGAACGTCTCGTATACCGTCATGACTTGTTAGAGCAATTTATGCGTATTATCGGTGTGGATGAAAGTAAGATTTACAATGATGTAGAAGGAATTGAACATCATTTAAGCTGGGAAGCAATTGATCGCATTGGTGATTTAGTGCAATACTTTGAACAAGATGAGGTTCGAGTGGAAACACTTCGTGGTGTTCAAAAAGCAAATGAAGAGAAAAGTAATTAAAGGGAACGTATGTCGTTTCCTTTTTTATTTCAATCGAAAAGGATGGGAGAATTATGAAAGCAATTATTTTTGATTTTGATGGATTAATTGTGGACACAGAAACAATATGGTTTCACTCTTTCAGAGACGCCGTTCGTGAGTATGGTGGAGATTTACCTTTAGAGGAATTTGCAAAGTGTATTGGAACGACAGATGATGTACTGTATGCATATTTAAATGATCAATTAAAAGAGAAGTTTAACAAGCATGCATTAAAAGAAAAAGTGAAAACTTTACATAAAGAGAAAATGAAAATAACAGAAGCTCGTGACGGGGTAAAAGAATACTTACAAGAAGCGAAAGAAATGGGATTAAAAATCGCATTAGCTTCCAGTTCATCTAGAGAATGGGTTATTCCTTTTTTGGAAGAGCTACAAATTCGAGATTATTTTGAAGTCATTAAAACGAGAGAAGATGTTGAGAAGGTAAAACCAGATCCAGCACTTTACCGAGTGGCAATAGAAGGTTTAGGGATAGATTCGTCTGAAGCCGTTGTATTTGAAGACTCGTTAAACGGATTGAAAGCAGCAATTGCGGCAGGGTTAACGTGCGTTGTTGTACCGAATGATGTAACACGGAATTTACCCTTTGAAAATCATCACCTTCGCATTGAAAGTATGAAAGATAAAAGCTTGAAAGAAGTACTGCAAAATATAAAGAAAGACCGTATTTCCTAAAAGGAAGCACGGTCTTTCTTTTTGTTTTTTTTACCTTCAATGACAGTTAAATGAGATTGTTTTCTTTTTCGCTTTAAAGAAGAAAGATTCCCTTTTTTCCCTTTGTCATTAGAAGCGTTTGATTTAAAGAAAGAATTGCTTAGGGGTGCTACATTTTGTTTCCCATGCTTGCGGCTCGATTGTTTTGCAGCGCGCTTATATGAGCTTTGCGAATTTGCTGAACCGCTAGAGTTTGTAAACATTTTGTAGAGTAAATAAAAGATACCAACGACAGCCAACATGATACCAATATTTCTTAACACTCCCATTGGATCTGTAATGACAGATGAAACAAGGCCGAATATTGCTAATCCGATAATAAGCACAAATATAGCGAAAGTAAACGAACGACCGTTCATAAGGAACACCTCCTAAAAACATATATTAAAATTAGTATATTAACGATGAGGAAAGGAGTTGAACACCATTTTTAAATAATTATTGTTTGTTTTCTAAACGTAATAATTCTTCAAACGATGCAATGGCTACTTCCACTTGATCATCTGTTGGTTCTTTCGTTGTTAATAGTTGTAGCCATAATCCGGGATATCCAAGTATGCGTAATACTGGAATATCGCGTAATCGATTCGTAAATTGTAACACTTCAAAAGAAATACCGAGAACGACTGGAATTAATAAAATTCGGTTTAACACTCTGGCCCAAAGTGGATCTGTAGGGACAAGGAAATAAACAAACATTCCAATAATGACTGTAAATATAATGAAGCTACTGCCACAACGATAATGAAGGCGAGTTTGTTTTTGAACATTTTCTACAGTCAATGAAAGATTATTCTCATAGGCATTAATTACTTTATGCTCCGCACCATGGTACTGAAATACCCGCTTAATGAGTGGCGTTAAAGAAATAAAGTATATATAGCTCAATAATAACATGAGCTTAATGACACTTTCGACAATGATTTGCCCTGTATGAGATGGGAAAATCGGTCTCGTTAATTCAGCTAGTAATGCAGGAACTGCTGTGAAAATGACTTTACCGAATATGAAAGATAAAACGCCAACTGCTGCAACTCCTAATACCATCGTTAACTTCGATTGTTCTTCTTTTTTATTTGCAATTTGTTCATCTTCTTCTGGGTGAACATCAAATCGTTCTGAAGCAAAGTTTAAATGTTTTGCCCCGTTCGCGCTTGCATCCACAATAGCGGCAATCCCTCGTAAAAATGGAATTTTTTTCAGGATAGATAATGCTTTATTACGAACGCGTGGTAATCGATAAAATTCAATCGATTTATCTTTACGACGAACCGCTGTAACAGTATATTCTCTACCGCCAAACATAACTCCTTCTATGACTGCTTGCCCGCCATATATTTGTTTTGACTCTTCTGCCATGTTAACACCAACCTGTATTTGTTTCTCTCTTATGTAGAAAAAGAGGCAATTGTCATACTGGGTTCTGTCGTTTTGAAATAAGACAATCACCGAGTTTCCTTTATTTTATCGACAAATACAAGTAGATGACAAGGAAAAATGTTACGAGAGTCGGACATTTCTTATTCTTTTTATAGACAAATTTCGCAGTATTTAAACATGGTTCAAAATAGTTTCGGGCATACTATTGAGCGGAGGTGTTGATGTGAGTCAAGAACATATAGGAACAAGAAATTTTGTGCAAATTGGTTTATTTGGTGGACTCTTTTGGGGAGGAATATGGTATTTCCTTCATATATTTTCATTTACAGAAGCGGGACCGAACTATTTACTTCTACCATTTGCCTTTGGAAGTTGGAAAGAAGGGGTATGGGGAAATGTGTCAGGAATTGTTTGTATGGGACTACTTTCGATTTTAATTGCTTTTTTGTATAAAGCGTTTTTGGCAAAGTTTGAAGGAATTCTGCCAGGGATTATTTATGGTCTATTTTGGTGGGCGTTACTATTTTTCGGAGTGGGGTTAATAGCGCCTGCTATTAAAAGTGCACTCCATTTACCGAAAGAAACAATTGTGACGACGATATGCATTTTTATATTGTATGGTGTATTTATAGCATACTCTGTTTCTTACGCAGTAAATACCAATAAGGCCGAGCGAGAAGGGGAAGAGAAGACAAACTATTCAAACAAGTAACTCCTATGTTAAAATGTTATATAGACATTTAATATTAAGGAGTTTTAAGCATATGAAAAAGGTACTCCTCGTAAACGGTCCTAACCTAAATCGCCTCGGTGTCAGAGAGGTAAATGTATATGGAAAGGGCACGCTAGCGACACTTGAAGCAGATATGAAGCAAGAAGCAGAAACAATGGGAGTGGAGTTAGAATGTTTCCAATCGAATCATGAAGGTGCGATTATCGATCGTATTCATGAGGCGGAAGATATATATGAAGGGATCATTTTAAATCCTGGAGCATTTACGCATTATAGCTATGCGATTCGAGATGCAATTGCAAGCATTTCGATTCCTGTTATTGAAGTACATATTTCTAACATTCATCAGCGTGAGTCGTTCCGTCACGAATCTGTGACGGCAGCTGTTTGTGTGGGACAAATTGTTGGATTTGGTTTTTATGGCTATAAGTTAGCGTTATTTGCATTAATGGAGAAATTGAGGGAGGCATAAAGTAATGGAGAAAATCGAAAGATTAAGAAGTGCATTTGATGAGGCTGGTATTGACGGTATTTTATTAACAAATGAACATAGTCGTAGATATATGGCTAACTTCACAGGAACAGCTGGTGTTGTACTCATTTCGAAAAACCGCGCTCAATTTATTACAGATTTCCGTTACGTAGAGCAAGCTACTAAACAAGCGGTTGGATACGAGATTGTACAGCATGCGGGATTAATTATCGATGAAGTTGCAAAGCAAGTGAAAGAATTAGGAATTCAAAAGCTTGGCTTTGAGCAAGATACTCTTACATATAGTTCTTATTCAGCTCATAAAGAAGCGATCGATGCTGAATTTATCCCAACTTCTGGGCTTGTAGAAAAGTTACGCTTGATAAAGACTGATTCAGAGATTAAGATATTAAAGGAAGCTGCACAGATTGCAGATGCTGCCTTTGAACATATTCTATCATTCATTCGCCCGGGAGTATCTGAAATTGAAGTGTCAAATGAACTTGAATTTTTCATGAGAAAACAAGGAGCAACATCTTCTTCGTTTGATATTATCGTTGCTTCAGGTCTTCGTTCGGCATTACCGCACGGCGTGGCATCTGAAAAAGTGATAGAAACAGGAGATTTCGTTACATTAGACTTCGGCGCTTATTACAAAGGATATTGCTCTGATATTACTCGTACGATTGCAGTTGGTGAACCATCTGATAAATTGAAAGAAATTTATAATATCGTTTTAGAAGCACAATTACGTGGTGTGAACGGTATTAAAGCTGGTTTAACTGGCCGTGAAGCGGATGCGTTAACGCGTGATTACATAACGGAAAAAGGATACGGTGAATACTTCGGACATTCTACTGGTCATGGAATCGGTCTTGAAATCCATGAAGCACCAGGTTTAGCATTCCGTTCTGATACAGTACTTGAACCAGGTATGGCTGTAACAGTAGAGCCAGGTATTTATATTCCAGGTATTGGCGGCGTACGTATTGAAGATGATATCATTGTGACAAGTGAAGGTAATGAAGTAATTACGAAATCACCAAAAGAACTTATTATTTTGTAATACACAGGAGGATTTTTTTACATGATTTCAGTAAACGATTTTCGTACAGGTTTAACAATTGCAGTGGATAATGGCCTTTGGCAAGTACTTGATTTCCAACACGTAAAGCCAGGTAAAGGTGCTGCATTCGTTCGTTCTAAACTACGTAACCTTCGCACAGGTTCTGTTCAAGAGAAAACATTCCGTGCTGGTGAGAAAGTAGAAAAAGCACACATCGAAAACCGTCGTATGCAATACTTATACGCAAGCGGTGAGTCTCACGTATTTATGGATAACGGAACTTATGAGCAAATCGAACTTGGTGAAAAACAAATCGAGCGCGAGCTTAAATTCCTAAAAGAAAACATGGAAGTATCTATTATGACTTACCAAGGCGAAGTACTTGGTGTTGAACTTCCAAACACAGTTGAATTACAAGTTACAGAAACAGAGCCAGGTATTAAAGGTGATACTGCTTCTAACGTAACAAAACCAGCTACATTAGAAACTGGCCTTGTTGTACAAGTACCAATCTTCATTAACGAAGGCGAAACACTTATCATCAACACTGGTGAAGGTAAATACGTTTCTCGTGCATAGTAGAAAAGCACTCGTGATTATCACGAGTGCTTTTTTTATAGAAAATAGGGCAAATAATAAATAGTAGTTATTATAAAACTGAAAGCTGTAAGACTAGCAGCACCTGTTGTGTAAGGACCCCATGTCATTTGAAAAGGTTTTACTGTACCTGTTTTATATATAGTGTGATCAATGTTGTTATTTTGGCTTATATTTAAAGCAACGAGCCAAATTGCCCCGAATATCGCTAAACTACCAAGGAAAAAGGCTTCCATGAATGACCAGCCGACCAATGATGAAAAAAGATAAATAAGAGTTACTTCTACTACGATTGTTAAACTAATTTTTAATCTCTTCATATTTTTCCTCCTCATTTTGTAATTCCAACCAGTTTAAAAATTTTTCACGTGACACGACGTGCAGAGAGCAAGGTGACCTTACTTCTTTCTCTAGTGCAGCGTGTTCGTCTGGAAATTTGTTTTCCACATGCAATGAAATATAAGGTAGTTTTTCTTGTGCTTTTAAAGAGCGAATATTATTCGTTTTAGCACCAGCAAATACATAGGAAAGTTGTAAGTCTAAAAAAGCAATCTTAAAAATTTCTTTTTTTGCAGCCTCATTATATCCTTTTCCCCAGTATGGATAGCCGAGCCAGCTGCCAATGTGAGATTGTTTCTTCTCATAATTAATATGTTTAAGTGTGGTGAGACCAATTATTTCATTCTCTGCATTTACAATCACTCTCGATAAAGACTTCTTTTGACGTTCTTCTTCTATGGCGAAAAGAAGGAATGCTTTCGTGTCTTCGATTGTTTCTACTTTTATTCCTAATGCGTTTTTTACATGTGGATCACTTGATAGCTTGAAAATCGCATTTGCATAACGGAAATCGAGTGGTAGTAAAGTAACTCGTTGCATCATTTTCCCTTCTTTTCAATAAACATACCATAAAATACCATCGTTATTAAGAATATTCAAAATATTATAGGCGGTAGATAAAAATTATGTTTTTAATTCTGAAATAGACAACCTCTGCATATGGTTGTACAAATATATTCTTTTTTAGCACATGCACTAGTAACCGTTATGGGAGAAGGTGGGAGAATGAAACAGTGGCTAGCGGCAATGGAAACATCTGTGCTTGTAATGGGGCTGCTTCGGTTGTTTTCAGGTAGCGCGGAAATATTCGCCGCTTTGCTTATGCTTTATGTGAATGATGCGAAGAAAGCATTGTTTATAAATGGTATGTTGGCGTTTGTTGGACCGACCGTATTAATTTTAACAATGACAATAGGCATAGCGAGTGTGGCAAGTGAGATCTCTTTCTTGAAACTCTTTTTTCTAGCGCTTGGAATTGGCTGCATTTTTATCGCGTTGTTGAAATAAGTAAGTCGAGTATAGTGGGGCGAAGCTGATGAAAGAAGTATTAGAAGTTTTACCAAAAACGATGAAGCAGTTAGTGGAAAATTGTAAGCAGTACGATGCTCTAGAGGAAATCCGTGTTCGAATTGGAAGACCGCTAGAGTGTATTGCTCAAGGTGAAGTGTTTTTTTATGACTATATCGTTACAGCAGAGGATGCTATTTACTTATTGAATAAGTTAAGTCACTTCTCAATTTATACAATGGAAGAAGAATTAAAGCGTGGGTATGTGACACTCCGAGGTGGGCATAGAATAGGCTTAGCAGGAAAAGTTATTACAGAAAAAAGCACAGTGAAAATGATTCGAGATGTCTCTTCTTTTAATATTCGTATTGCTCGTCAAAAAATAGGCATTGCTGAACCACTTTTACCGTATTTGTATGAATCACGATGGTTAAACACGATGGTAATTGGCCCGCCACAAACGGGAAAAACAACACTTTTAAGAGATGTAGCGCGTTGCATGAGTCAAGGTGTAAGTACTTCGAAAATTCCTTCTTGTAAAGTCGGGATTGTTGATGAACGGTCAGAAATTGCTGGCTGTGTGAAAGGCATCCCGCAATATGACTTTGGCACACGAGTAGATGTGTTAGATGCATGTCCAAAAGCTGAAGGAATGATGATGATGATCCGTTCTATGAGCCCAGATATATTAATTGTGGATGAAATTGGTCGTAAAGAAGATAGTGAAGCAATTATGGAGGCTGTACATGCAGGGGTTCAGCTTTTTATAAGTGCACATGGATTTTCCTATGATGATGTTGTGAAACGCCCATCATTAAAGGCAGTGCTAGAGCTCGGCATTTTTGATAGGTTTGTGGAATTGTCAAAAGCAAGAGGGCCAGGAACAGTTATGCAAGTGAAAGATAAATATGGAAAACCGGTATTACCTCATAGAAAGGCTGAGGGCGTATGGTGAAAATATTTGGTGCAGTGTTAATCGTTGCGGTCAGCACCTTTTTCGGGTTTTCATACGCCAAAAGATACAGTGAGAGACCGAGGCAACTTAGATTATTAAAAGCGGCACTGCAATCATTAGAGGCAGAAATTATGTATGGGCATACACCGTTGTCTGAAGCTGCTGAGCGATTAGTGAAACAAATGCCGAAGCCGTTAAATTGGATATTTCAAAGTTTCGCTAGCAGGCTAGAAAGTGGAGAACAAACAGTTAGAGAAGCTTGGATAGATAGTTTGAAAGAAAATTGGAAGCTAACAGCATTTCAACAAACTGAGTATGAGATTTTGCAGCAATTTGGTGAAACGCTCGGACAACATGATCGTGAATCACAACAAAAACATATTCGGTTATGTATTACACATTTAGAGAGAGAAGAAGAAGAAGCGAAAGCATTACAGCTGCAATATGAAAAGATGATTAAGAGCTTAGGAGTACTAGCGGGGCTACTTATCGTAATTTTACTGCTATAGGGGGGAGAAAGGCGATGTCCATTGATGTTGGATTAATATTTCAAATCGCCGGAATCGGCATTGTTTTAGCTTTCATTCATACTGTACTAAAAGAATTAAAGCGTGAGGATATTGCAAATTGGGTTATCCTCGTCGGTTTTGTCGTTATTTTATTTCATGTCGCATTTTTAATTAATACACTATTCGACAAGATTAAAAGTGTCTTTCTCTTCCAGTAAAGGGGGCGGTTCGAATCGAAATTATACAAATTGTCGGATTAGGCCTCGTTGCTACGTTTTTAGCGGCTGTATTGAATCAGCATAAATCTAGCATTACGTCATTATTTATTGTGTTCGTAGGTAGCGTAATGTTCCTTCTTTTAATCGATCAAATTCACGCTATTTTACAAATGATTGAGAGAGTAGCGAGTGAAGCGAAAGTTAGCAACGTATATGTAGAAACGTTGCTAAAAATTATTGGGATTGCTTATATCGCTGAGTTTGGAGCGCAAATTACAAAGGATGCAGGGCAGGGGGCAATCGCTTCGAAAATTGAATTAGCTGGAAAGATTTTAATTCTCGTTATGGCGATCCCTATTTTGACGGTTGTAATTGAAACTATTCTCGGATTTTTACCGACGGGATAAGGGGGAGTGAATGTTGAGGGGGTTTGGAGCTAAGCTGCTATTTGCTTGCTTCCTTTTCTTTTCTTTACCGGTTGTTGTACAAGCTTCTCCTGTAGAGACAAACGTCGTTGATCAACAATTGGATAAGCTCGGAATTGAAGATGTGAAGCAATTTTGGGACGGGCTTGTTACAAAATATGGAGGTTACTTACCAGAGAGTCAAAAAGGTAGCTTTATGGAGTTTGTAAAGGGAGAAAAAGAAATCTCTATAAAAGAGTGGATGCTAGGTTTATTAAAGTACTTATTTCACGAACTTGTTGCAAATGGGAAACTACTCGGAACGCTCATTATGCTCACAATTTTTAGTGCATTGTTGCAATCACTGCAATCTGCATTTTCAAAGAGTAGCGTAAGCAAAATAGCCGATGCAGTTGTATATATGGTACTAATTATTTTCGCTTTAAATAGCTTTTATGTCGTTATGACATATGCAAGAGAAACGATACAAACAATGGTAGATTTCATATTAGCGTTATTGCCTATCTTGCTTGCACTCATAGCGACAGGTGGTGGTGTTGTATCCGTATCGTTTTTTCATCCGATTATCATCTTCTTAATGAATACGAGTGGGCTTTTGATGAATTATATCGTGCTACCACTTTTATTACTTGCAACGATATTAAGTATTGTGAGTACGATGAGTGATCAATATAAAGTTACGAAATTGTCCAAGCTTCTGCAAAACGTTAGCGTCGGGATTATCGGTATTTTTTTAACGATTTTTTTAGGCGTATTATCTGTACAAGGAACAGCGACAGCTGTTGCGGATGGAATCGCTGTGAAAACAGCTAAATTTGTAACAGGAAACTTTATTCCCGTAGTAGGAAGAATGTTTACAGAGGCGGCGGATACAGTTATTAGTGCGTCGGGATTATTAAAAAACACAGTCGGAATTATCGGACTCGTCATTCTATGTTTAATTGTCGCTTTTCCAGCGATTCAAATTTTTTGCATCGCATTTATTTATAAGTTCGCAGCAGCAGTATTGCAACCAGTTGGCGGCGGAGCAATCATTCAATGTTTAGATATCATTGGACGGAGCATCATTTATGTATTTGCTTGCTTAGCTATCGTATCGTTTATGTTCTTTTTAAGTATCACAATTATTATTGCTGCGGGGAACATTACACTTATGATGCGGTAGGAGGTGAAGGGTATGCAATTTGTTACAGAGTGGATTAGAAATATTATCGTTTTTTTACTCTTAGCGACAATGCTTCATCTTATTCTTCCAAATTCCAATTTGCAAAAGTACGTTAAATTCGTTGTAAGTCTATTATTAGTTGTTTTAATTTTAACGCCTCTATTTAAACTATTGCAAACAGATGTAAATGAAGTAATCGCAAATTTTAATGAAGAGAAGTACGTAGCAGAAGGATCTGTAAAAAATTCAATAGATTCGAAGAAAAAAGAAATACAAGCTCTAACACGTGCATATAGTTTAGAAGAGATGGCTACCAAAATGAAAAAAGAAGTAGGAAAAGAGTTTGAGAAACAGTATGGTATGTCAGTCTCTGAAATACAAATAGTCGCAGCGGAAAGCACAGCGGAAGTAAAGTCAGCGAAAGATATTCAATCTGTTGTTGTGACGTTGAAAGAAAAAGAACGTAGTAAAAATGATGCAATCGAAACAGTAAAACCAGTTGAAATTAATACGAAAGAACCACCGAAAAAAGTAGAGGAAACGAATGGAGAAATGAAAGACTTCTTTTCAAGCAGGTGGCAACTAGAGAATAAACAAATCCAAGTTCAAATGGAAGGGAGGACAGGTAGAGTAAATGGACAATAAAGATAAAAATTCGAAGTTCTCATTTTTTCGAAACTTATTGAATGGAGATGAAAAAGAAAGTAATGAGAAGGGAAAAAAGGTAACACCTAAGTTCTTACTTGTCCTACTCATACTTGGAATGTTGCTTATGTTTTCTAGTAGTTTCTTTTCAAGTAAAAAAGAAGAAGTACCTGTATTTAAAGAACAAAAAACTCAAAAACAAGAAAAAGACGTACCAACTTTTGGACAAAAAAATAATGATAATATGTCAAATGTAGAAAAATATGAAAAAGCGTATGAACAAGAATTAAAAGCAGCCTTAGAAGAAATAGCAGGAGTAAAAGATGTAACGATTAATGTAAATTTAGACTCATCAGAGGAAAAAATATTAGAAAAAAATACAGTGAAACGTTCACAAACAACAGGTGAAACAGATAAAACAGGTGGCAAGAGGGAAGTAGAAGATGAGTCTCTTGATGAAAAGACAGTCATTATACGTGAAGGGGATAAAGAAACTCCCGTTGTTTTACGAACAGAGAAACCGAAAGTGCGAGGTGTTCTTGTCGTAGCAAAGGGAGTGGATAATATACAAGTTAAAGCGATGGTAAAAGAAGCTGTCATACGGCTACTAGATGTACCAGCCCATCGCGTTTCAGTTTCACCGAAAAATTGATAGGGAGGAAATAAAGTGTTAAAAAAACAAACGGTTTGGCTATTAACGATGTTAAGTTTAGTTGTTGTACTATCTGTGTATTACGTAACAACTCCAGACAAAATGAATACAGCATCGCCGGCAACAGGTGAAAAGATTGGACAAGAAAAACAAGGTACTGATAAAGCAGTAACAAACGAAGCACCTAAAGAAACGCCTAAAAAAGAAAATACAAACAAGGAAACATCAAATAAAGAAACATCAAATAAAGAAACAAACAAAGAAACAGATAAAAAAGAGAGTGCTACAAAAGAAACAAGCAAAAAAGAAGCTAACGTAACAGTTCAATCAAGTGATGAAAATTTCACAGCATTACGTATGCAAATGGAAGATCAGCGAAGTGAACAAAAAGCAAAATTACAAGAAGTGATGAGTTCAACAAAAGCTTCAGCAACAGAAAAGAATAAAGCGAAAGAAAATTTTGATGCAATCACTACAATGGAAACGAAGCAAGAATTACTTGAGACAGTAATTAAATCTCAAGGTGGATATAAAGATGCCCTTGTAAGAGCCGATGGAACTGACATTAAAGTAACTGTAAAAGCAGCAAAACATTCACAAAAAGAAGCGAATAAAATTATACAACTTGTAAGAAGTGAAGGCGGATCAAAAGATGTAGGTGTAAAATTTGATCCACCAACAAAATAAAACGAATAATCCGCGGGGAATTCCTCCGCGGATTATTCGTTTTTAGTAATCGGATTGTTTGAAAATAGTTAGATAAAAATAATAATAGAAAAAAGCTATCATTTTCGATAGCTTTTTTCTATTTCGTCTTTGTTTTTACTATGTTCAACTCGGAACGGAGAAATACGTTGTGAGTAAAAGATTAGCGGTTCATGGTAGTGATGATTACTTTTTCCGGATTTGACGTGGATGAAGAGAACGAATGCCCAGACCATTACGGCAGGTAAGAAGAGAATGAGCCATATCATATGTCCACACCTCGATACGATATATTTTCTACACTTTGAACATACTATTCTTATATGAAGGAATGATGAACGACGTGTAAACAAAAAAATAATATTTGGTAAAAATACGTTATTGACTATAGATGAGGTGACGAGTAAAGCGGTAATGGTAGGTTTACTTTATAGTATTTTGAAAAGTAAGGAATGTTTTTTCGGAAGTGGTCTTGCCAATTTTGTGTGAAACTTGGTATTATTACTAGGTAATAAATTTTTATTGGAATAATATTTTTACAGGAGTTTCGATTTATTATAAAGAAATATAAATTGGAATGTTTAAAAAATTTATCGTAAGATGGAAATAGTAACTATTTCTATTAGTAAATGAAATACATTTTCTAATAGAGTACATCGTATTTTTACAGTCAATCTAGTTTTAGTGAAGAGAAATCTGTAAAAACGGGACAAACAAGAGTATGGGAGTGGATTTTACATGTTTAAAATTCAAGAAGTTCGTGAATTAATTAAATTAATTGATAGCTCTAATATTGATGAATTTGAATACAAAAAAGATGGTACGACAATCAAAATGAAAAAGCGTGGTAATGAAGTTGTTGCGGTGCAAGCACCTGTAGCAAAACAAGCCGTGCAACCAGTAGCACCTGTTGAAGTTGAAACAACAGTAGCGGCAGCACAAGTGGAAGTGCCAAAACAAGAAGAGAAAAAAGCTGTTCAGAATGAAAACCTACATAAAATTACATCACCAATGGTAGGTACATTCTATTCTTCTTCTTCTCCTGATACGCCTCCATATGTAAGTGTAGGAGATAGAGTATCGAAAGATTCTATCGTATGTATTGTCGAGGCTATGAAGTTATTTAACGAAATCGATGCAGATGTAGATGGAGAAATTGTTGAGATTCTTGTTAATAACGGACAGCTTGTTGAGTATGGACAACCGCTATTTCTTGTAAAAGCGTAATAAGGGAGTCTTTGTGATGATAAAAAAAGTATTAATAGCCAATCGTGGGGAAATTGCTGTACGAATTATTCGTGCTTGTAAAGAAATGGATATTGAAACAGTCGCAATTTATTCAGAAGCAGATAAAGAGTCACTTCACGTACAAATTGCTGATGAGGCGTATTGTGTAGGACCAACGATTTCGAAAGAAAGCTATTTAAATTTGACGAACATTATTAGTGTTGCGAAGTTAACAGGCTGCGATGCAATTCATCCGGGATACGGATTTTTAGCAGAGAATGCAGATTTTGCAGAGTTATGCCGTGAGTGTAACTTAATTTTTATCGGTCCAAGTCCAGAAGCTATTTCAAAGATGGGCACAAAAGACGTTGCTCGTGATACAATGAAAGAAGCAGGGGTTCCGATTGTACCAGGTTCACAAGGAATTATTAAAAATACCGAAGAAGCGATCGAACTTGCGAATCAAATTGGATATCCTGTTATTATTAAAGCGACTGCAGGTGGCGGCGGAAAAGGTATTCGTGTTGCGCGTCATGAAGAGGAGCTTGTAAAAGGAATTCAAATTACACAGCAAGAAGCTAGTACCGCTTTTGGGAACCCTGGTGTATACTTAGAAAAGTACGTTGAAGATTTCCGCCATGTTGAGATTCAAATAATGGCAGATACACACGGAAATGCCATTCATTTAGGAGAGCGTGATTGTACGATTCAGCGCCGCTTGCAAAAACTACTAGAAGAAAGTCCATCACCAGCACTTGATGAAAATGTGCGTAAGCAGATGGGTGAGGCGGCAGTTAAAGCGGCGGTAGCGGTTGATTATACAGGTGCTGGTACGGTTGAGTTTATTTATGAATATAAAACGAAAAGCTTTTATTTCATGGAGATGAATACGAGAATCCAAGTTGAGCATCCAGTTACTGAAATGGTAACAGGGGTAGACTTAATTAAAGAACAAATTCTTGTTGCTTCTGGAGAAAAGTTATCGTTACAGCAAGAAGAAGTACAATTTAATGGTTGGGCAATTGAATGCCGAATTAATGCGGAAAACCCTGCCAAAAAATTTATGCCATCTCCAGGTAAAGTAGAAATGTACTTGCCACCAGGCGGATTTGGTATTCGCGTCGATTCAGCTGTATATCCGGGATATTCAATCCCACCTTTCTATGATTCGATGGTTGCTAAATTAATTGTTCACGGAAAAACACGTGAAGAGGCAATTGCAAAAATGAAGCGTGCACTCAGTGAGTTTGTCGTTGAAGGCGTACATACAACAATCCCGTTCCATTTGCAATTGTTAGATCATCCTGATTTTGTAAAAGGTGAGTTTAATACGAAATTTTTGGAAGAGCATGAACTTGTGACGCAGTGATACATTAAAGGAGGTTTTTTTCATGGCTGAACATATGTTAGATATGGGTCAAGATACAACTCTTGGTAAAGTAGAAATTGCACCAGAAGTAATTGAAGTAATAGCAGGTATTGCAGCTGCTGAGGTAGAAGGCGTAGCGGCAATGCGTGGTAATTTTGCTACAGATGTTGTTGAGAAGTTAGGTAAGAAAAATCATGGTAAAGGTGTAAAGGTTGAATTAGCAAACGAAGATATTATCGTTGACCTTTATGTTGTAATGTATTTTGGCGTAGCAATTCCAGTTGTTGCACAAAAGATTCAAGACAACATTCGCCAAGCACTCTTTACAATGACAGGGCTTGAGCCAAAAGAAGTGAATGTTCACATCGTTGGCGTAACATTCGAAACACAAAAAACAGAAATCGAACCAGTGTAAGAATGAAAAAGGTGCCTAGTAACATAGGCATCTTTTTTATCGTTTCATTTCTTCACAAATTACAACTCTCTAATTATTATACTATTTCAAAAAATGAGAAATAAAAAAGAAAATGTTTCGTTTTACCAAAAAACGTACATTGTGATAAGATATGGAACTTGAAGTTAATCTTTTTATTATTTTTCAGCCTTGTAACCCGTGTGTGAAACGATAAATTGTGTTATTATCATTGTATTATAAGGTTGGAAAATCAATGAAAACTGTAAGAGTAAGTGAATTGACGGCTTATAAATTATAATAATATAACAAAGCATAAGGAAAGACTTGAAGCATAAAGGAGAGTTACAATGAAACGTAGGACGGCTAGAGAAAGAGCTATGCAAGCATTATATCAAATGGATATTACAGGTGAATTAGAACCGAAAGTAGCAGTGGAAAACACGCTAGATGAAGGTGAAGAAACAAATGAGTTTCTAGAATCACTTGTTGTAGGTTTTGTAGAAAATAAAGAAGTAATTGATGAAGCGATTCGTCAAAATTTAAAAAAGTGGAAGCTTGAGCGTATTAGTATTGTTGATCGCAGTATTTTACGTGTAGCTGTGTATGAAATGAAATACATGGAAGAAATTCCACACAACGTAACAATTAACGAGGCAATTGAAATTGCTAAAACATTTGGGGATGAGGAATCTCGTCGTTTTATTAACGGCGTTTTATCTAATATAAAAGATACACTGTAATTTCTTTAAGGGGGAATCTTAAAATGGTAGCAGTAATCATCAAAGGAAATGAAGTTGCGGAGAAAAAACGAGCACAATTAACAGAAGAAGTTGTGAAGTTGAAAGAGCAAGGGATTGTACCAGGATTAGCAGTTATTTTAGTTGGAGAAGATCCAGCATCTCGTTCTTATGTAAAAGGAAAAGAAAAGGGCTGTGAACAAGTAGGAATTTATTCAGAGCTAATTGAATTTCCTGAAACAATTACGGAGGAGCGTTTGCTTGCTGAAATCGATCGCTTAAATGGCGATGACCGCATTAATGGCATATTAGTGCAATTACCTTTACCAAAACATATTGAAGAAAAAGCTATCATTGAAAGAATTTCACCAGAAAAAGATGTAGATGGATTTCACCCAATCAGCGTAGGACGTATGATGACGGGACAAGATACATTCCTTCCATGTACACCGCATGGTATTGTAGAGTTAGTAAAAGAAACAAATCTTGATATCTCAGGAAAACATGTTGTAGTAATTGGAAGAAGTAATATTGTCGGCAAGCCAGTGGGACAATTGTTCTTAAATGAAAATGCAACTGTCACATACTGTCATTCTAAGACGCAAAATATGAAAGAGTTAACGAAATTAGCTGATATTTTAATCGTAGCAGTAGGACGACCTAAAATGGTAACAGCTGATTATATAAAAGAAGGAGCAGTTGTAATCGACGTTGGTGTAAACCGTTTAGAAACAGGGAAACTTTGTGGTGATGTTGACTTTGACAACGTGCTAGATGTTGCAGGTTACATTACACCTGTGCCAAAGGGTGTTGGTCCAATGACGATCACAATGCTTCTTCATAATACTGTTGAATCGGCTAAGCGTGCAGGTGTCGTTTGTAAATAATTTGAGTCGGCTATGAGGAGAGAGAAATGGAGAAACAATATTTAACCGTTACAGCGTTAACACGCTATATAAAAACAAAAATAGAATATGATCCGCATTTACAGTCTGTTTGGTTAAAAGGTGAAATTTCCAACTTTAAAAATCATAGCCGTGGCCACATGTATTTTACATTGAAAGATGAAAATGCAAGAATCGCAGCGGTTATGTTTGCGGGTCATAATCGTAATATTAAATTCAGACCTGAAAATGGGATGAAGGTACTCGTGAAAGGGAAAATCTCTGTTTACGAGGCGAGTGGTTCTTATCAAATTTATATTCAAGACATGCAGCCTGACGGAGTCGGAAACCTGCATTTAGCTTACGAACAATTAAAGGTTCGTTTAGAGGAAGAAGGATTGTTTTCTCAAGTTTATAAAAAAACAATCCCTCCTTATGCGAAAACAATAGGTGTGATTACGTCACCAACAGGAGCAGCGATTCGTGATATTATAACAACGATTAAACGTCGTTATCCAATTGGAAATGTTATTGTGTTTCCAGTACTTGTACAGGGGGAGTCAGCAGCTCCCTCAATTGTACAAGCGATCCGTACAGCGAATGAAATGGAAGGGATAGATGTCCTAATCGTTGGGCGCGGTGGAGGTTCTATTGAGGAATTGTGGGCGTTTAACGAAGAAATGGTTGCAAGAGCTATTTTCAAGAGTGAGATTCCTATTATTTCAGCAGTAGGCCATGAAACAGACTTTACAATTGCGGATTTTGTTGCCGATTTAAGAGCACCAACACCAACTGCAGCGGCTGAGCTGGCAGCGCCTAATATTATCGAGTTACAAGAAAAGGTATTACAAAGAACTCTAAGGTTGCAAAGAGCAATGAGAGAGTTAGTACATAAAAAAGAAGAAAAACTACAAGTATTGCAAAAATCTTATGCGTTCCGTTATCCAAGACAAGTATATGAGCAAAAAGAAGAGCAATTGGATAGAGCGTTAGAACAGCTTGTGTTAGCGAAAGAGCGCTATATTGATAAAAAGGTAAATCAGTTAAAACAGCTTTCATTTTATTTAGAGAAGCACCACCCATCTCAAAAAATTATGCAAACAAAGGTAGCAGTTGAAACATTGCAAAAGCAATTGCAACGTGAAATGCAAACGTTACTCCAAACGAAAGAATTTGCCTTTGTAAGAGCTGCTCAAAAACTTGAAGCGCTAAGTCCGCTTAAAGTAATGATGAGAGGGTACGGGCTTGTATATGATGAAGAGAAGCAAGTGTTAAAAAGTGTGAAAGATGTTAGCCTTGGAGATGCTGTTTCAGTTCAATTACAAGATGGAATATTAGATTGTAGCGTATCAGGAATAGAGGAGCGTGAATTGAATAATGGAAAATAAATTAAGCTTTGAAGAGGCAATTTCGCAACTTGAGCACCTCGTTTCTAAATTAGAGCAAGGTGACGTACCTTTAGAAGAAGCAATTTCTTATTTTAAAGAGGGTATGGAATTATCTAAGCTTTGTGATGAGAAGTTGAAGAACGTACAAGAACAAATGGCAGTTATTCTTGGGGAAGATGGAGAGCTTGAACCGTTTACTGCTTTAGGAGATGAAGCATAGTGACAATTGCTTTTGATACTTTTTTGAAAGAAAGTAAAACTTTCGTAGAAGAGAAGCTTGTAAGCTATGCAAATGAATTACAATGTCCAAATGTACTTCGTGAAGCGATGGCATATTCTTTGGAAGCGGGTGGAAAGCGTCTCCGCCCGTTACTTTTATTTGCAACATTACAAGCGTTTGGTAAAGAAAAAAATCTTGGTGTAGGTGCAGCTTGTGCTCTTGAAATGATACATACATACTCGTTAGTTCATGATGATTTACCTTGTATGGATGATGATGATTTAAGAAGAGGGAAGCCCACAAATCATAAAGTATTTGGTGAAGCGATGGCAGTTTTAGCAGGAGATGGTTTGTTGACATATGCTTTTCAAGTTATTATGGCATATGAACAAAAGGAAATCTCTGCTGAGAAAAAAGTAAGACTTGTACTTGAGCTTGCAAAAGCGGCAGGGCCAGAAGGAATGGTTGGCGGACAAGTAGCAGATATGGAAGCGGAAGGGAAACAGCTTACGATCGATGAGCTAGAGTATATTCATAAGCATAAGACTGGAAAACTACTTGAATTCGCTGTACTTGCAGGGTCGATACTGTCTGATGCGACAGAAGAACAGGAAGAAAAATTACTTGAGTTTGCGAAATATATCGGCCTAGCTTTCCAAATCCGAGATGATATTTTAGATGTGGAAGGAACCGAAGAAGAGATTGGAAAACCGATTGGTAGTGATGTTTCTAACGAAAAGAGCACATATACGACGTTATTTACTGTAGATAGAGCAAAGGATATTTTAGAAGAAACGATTGCAAAAGCAAAAGATGCTATTAGTTCCTTGCAATTACAAGATGAATATTTACTATCTATTTGCGATTTGATTGCAAAACGTAATAACTAATATAACAGCGTTTTCATTTGTTGAGTCATTCATCATTTTATGATATAAATGTAGGAAAAGGTTTTTCTTTTCTTGTTATTGGCAAAAATATATGTAGATTACATTGCCGTTATCACTTCGTGTTAGCGGCTATTTTTTTCATCGCCTAAAGAAATATGGTTTATAATAAGATTAGGGCGCAATAGACTGGTTAATAGCAGGACAAGGTGAAAAATAAAAAAAGAGAATTTCTTGTTTTGTGTAAATGTTTTTTATAATATTTGACATGTTGACAGATTATGAAATGAAAGTGAGTGATCCATGTGGATCTAACGCAAATTCAAAACCCTAGTTTTTTGAAAGAGATGTCTATCAGTGAACTAGAGGGATTGAGTGAGGATATTCGTAAGTTTTTAATTGAAGAGCTCTCTCAAACAGGTGGACATATTGCGCCTAATTTAGGTGTAGTAGAACTCACAATTGCTCTGCATAAATTATTTGATAGTCCGAAAGATAAATTTTTATGGGATGTAGGACATCAATCCTATGTACATAAAATTTTAACTGGACGTGCAAAAGAATTCGGCACATTAAGGCAATATCAAGGTCTATGTGGTTTCCCAAAACGTTGTGAGAGTGAGCACGATGTATGGGAAACTGGCCATAGCTCGACATCATTATCTGCTGCAATGGGAATGGCTCTAGCACGTGATTTAAAGAAAACGAAAGAATATGTTATACCAATCATTGGTGATGGCGCTTTAACGGGCGGAATGGCTTTAGAGGCATTGAACCATATTGGACATGAAAAAACAGACATGATTGTTATTTTGAATGATAATGAAATGTCAATTGCGCCAAACGTTGGTGCGCTTCATAATGTGCTTGGACGTCTACGTACCGCAGGAAAATACCATTGGGTAAAAGATGAGCTAGAGTATATTTTGAAGAAAATCCCAGCTGTCGGTGGGAAAGTTGCTGCGACAGCAGAGAAAATAAAAGATAGTCTTAAATATTTACTAGTATCTGGTGTCTTTTTCGAAGAGTTAGGCTTTACATATTTAGGTCCAGTCGATGGACATGATTATGAAAAGTTATTCGAAACGTTGCAATATGCAAAGAAAACAAAAGGCCCAGTGCTTGTTCATGTTATTACGAAAAAAGGAAAAGGTTACAAACCAGCTGAGAGTGATGTTATTGGCACTTGGCATGGAACAGGACCTTATAAAATTGAATCAGGTGACTTCGTTAAACCGAAAGAAGTTGCACCAGCATGGAGTGCTGTTGTTAGTGAAACAGTACTTAAGTTAGCAAGAACGGATGAGCGTATCGTTGCAATTACACCTGCAATGCCTGTTGGATCGAAACTTGAGAAATTCCAAAAAGAATTCCCAGATCGTATGATTGATGTAGGTATTGCAGAACAGCATGCTACAACAATGGCAGCGGGTATGGCAACGCAAGGTATGAAACCATTCTTAGCGATTTATTCAACATTTTTACAAAGAGCTTATGACCAAGTTGTTCATGATATATGCCGCCAAAATTTAAATGTTTTCATCGGAATTGATCGCTCTGGTTTAGTAGGAGCAGATGGTGAAACGCATCAAGGTGTATTTGATATCTCATTCTTACGCCACTTGCCGAATATGGTACTTATGATGCCAAAAGATGAAAATGAAGGGCAACATTTAGTATACACGGCGATGCAATATGAAGATGGACCAATCGCATTACGTTATGCGCGAGGTAATGGACTTGGCGTTCATATGGATGAAGAATTAAAGGCGATTCCAATCGGTTCATGGGAAACGTTAAAAGAAGGTACACAAGCAGCTATTTTAACATTTGGTACGACAATACCAATGGCAATGGAAGCGGCTGAGCGTCTTGAAAAGGCTGGTATTTCAGTGAAAGTAGTGAACGCTCGCTTCATTAAACCAATGGATGAAGCATATTTACATGATCTCTTAGGAAAAAATATACCAATTTTAACGATTGAAGAAGCTTGCTTAATTGGTGGTTTTGGAACAGGAGTAGTTGAATTTGCGTCTGAGAACGGGTACCATAGTGCGTTAGTTGAACGAATGGGTATTCCAGATCGTTTCATAGAACACGGTAGTGTAACAAAATTATTAGAAGAAATCGGTTTAACGACAGATGCTGTTGTAGACCGTATTCATACAATGATTCCATCAAAACAAAAAAGGGCGTAACAAATGAGTGCGAAAAAAGAAAGAGTAGATGTACTATTAGTAGAGCGAGGGCTTATAGAAACACGTGAGAAAGCAAAACGCGCCATTATGGCCGGCCTTGTATATGCGAATGAGATGAGATTGGATAAGCCAGGGGAGAAAATCCCACAAGATACAGAGATTACGGTGAAGGGGCAAGTTATGCCGTATGTAAGCCGTGGTGGTTATAAACTTGAAAAGGCATTAGAGACATTTCATCTTGATTTACAAGATAAAGTTATGATAGATATTGGTTCATCAACTGGTGGCTTTACCGATTGCGCGCTTCAAAATGGAGCGAAATTATCTTATGCATTAGATGTAGGGTACAATCAACTTGCTTGGAAATTGCGTCAAGATGAGCGTGTTGTCGTAATGGAACGAACGAACTTCCGTTACGTAACACCAGCAGACTTAGAACGTGGTTTACCGCAATTTGCTAGTATCGATGTTTCGTTTATATCATTAAAACTTATATTGCCAGTTTTAAAAACAATGCTTATGCCGAATGGGGATGTAGCAGCGTTAATTAAACCGCAGTTTGAAGCTGGAAGAGAGCAAGTTGGTAAAAAGGGTATCGTTCGCGATCGAAAAGTACATGAGGCTGTCGTAGAAATGATTGTCGACTTTGCTATAAAAGAAGGATACGACGTAGAAGGCTTAACATTCTCACCAATTACGGGCGGGGATGGTAATATTGAATTTTTAATTCATCTGAAATGGCATGGTGAACGTGAGAATGGCGAAAATCATTCTCCAGTTTCTGTTGAGCAAGTAGTTACAGAGGCACATGATGTCCTAAAACAAAAAGGGAAAGGGGAATAACATATGTTGTTCCTCTTTTTGTTGTAATTGTATAATGATTGTAAAAACAATTGTGTACAAGTAACGAATTATAAGTTAACATAAATAAGTGAAGTATACCAATGTTTAAACTATGGTAAGAGATAGTGTGAGGTGCAAATGTATGAATAAAGGTCAGCGCCATATTAAAATCAGGGAAATTATTGCGAACAAAGAAATTGAAACACAAGATGAATTAGTTGATATTCTACGTAATGAGGGATTTAATGTAACGCAAGCGACAGTATCGCGCGATATTAAAGAATTGCACTTAGTGAAAGTGCCATTACATGATGGTCGCTATAAATATAGCTTGCCAGCAGATCAACGATTTAACCCGTTACAAAAATTAAAACGCAATCTAGTGGATTCATTTGTAAAATTAGACACGGCAGGACATATGCTTGTGCTAAAAACATTGCCTGGTAACGCTCATTCACTTGGGGCACTTATTGATCATTTAGAGTGGGATGAGATTATCGGAACCATTTGTGGTGATGATACTTGCTTAATTATTTGCCGTACACCTGAAGATACAGGTGTTGTCTCTGATCGTTTCTTAAATATGCTGTAATAAAAAATCTTGTTTGCTTTCCTCTGTAAAGTGGAAAGTGAACAGGATATTTTTATTGGTTAAAAACGTGAATTCTTAATTGTAATATAATATTTTCTTTGAATAAAATTAGGAAATAGGTGGATTGACCCGTAAAACAAATGTTTGGTACAATGGAGCGGTTAGAAAAGTAATTTATACATACAAACATATAGTATGACTATTTGAATAAAGAACTGAGAAAAGCCCTTCATAGGGGATTAGTTTATAACGAGGTGAATGGGGCATTGTTATCGGAATTATCGATTAGAAACTTTGCTATTATTGAGGCATTAAATATTTCTTTTCAAAAAGGATTAACGGTTTTAAGTGGTGAAACAGGGGCCGGAAAATCGATTATTATTGATGCGATTAGTTTACTTGTAGGTGGCCGTGGTTCAGCAGAATTTGTTCGATACGGAACAGAAAAAGCTGAGATAGAGGGGCTATTTTATGTGGAAGATGATAAGCATCCATGTATTGAAAAAGCAGAAGAGTTGGATATAGAAATAGAAGACGGCATGATTATTTTGAAGCGTGATATCGCTGCAAACGGAAAAAGTGTATGTCGTGTAAATGGAAAACTAGTTACCCTTAGTGTATTAAAAGAAATTGGAAAAACACTTGTTGATATTCATGGACAACACGAAACGCAAGACTTAATGAATGAAGAACGTCATCTATTTATGCTCGATCATTTTGATGGAGAGCGTATCGTTAAACAATTAGATATATACCAAAACGTATATGCTGACTATGAGAAATTAAAAAAACAGTTGAAATCGTTAAGTGAAAATGAACAACAAATGGCACATCGTTTAGATTTAATTCAATTTCAGCATGAAGAAATCCGTAAAGCGGATTTAAAGATAGATGAAGAAAATGACTTAACTGAAGAACGATTGCAAATTTCTAATTTCGAAAAAATTTACAAAGCATTAGGGGATGCGTATCGCTCGTTAAGTGCTGACGGACAAGGGTTAGATAATGTACGAAGCGCAATGGGACAAATGGAGAGTATTACACATTTAGATGAAGTGTATCAAGAAAATCATGATTCCATTGCCAATAGTTATTATTTATTAGAAGAAGTTGCCTATCAACTAAGAGAAAAGCTCGATATGATGGAATATGATCCGAATCGCTTAGATGAAATTGAAACGCGTTTAAATGAAATTCGTATGCTAAAGAGAAAATATGGAAATACTGTAGAAGAGATTTTAGCGTATGCTGATAAAATTGAACAAGAAATTTTTACGATTGAAAATAAAGACGTTCATATTGAAACGACGAAGAAACAGTTGAAGGAATTAGAAAGTGTTATTCTGAAAGAAGCAACGTTGTTAAGTAATATGCGTCATGAACTTGCAGAACATCTTACAAATGCCATTCATCAGGAATTAAAAGAATTATATATGGAAAAAACAAAATTTGAAGTGAGAATTATGAAGCGAGAAGGAAATGCAGAAGAGCCTCTCGTGGAGGGAGCACCGGTAAGACTTACAGCGGATGGTTACGATCATGTGGAATTTTATATTTCAACAAATCCGGGTGAGCCGCTAAAACCACTTTCAAAGGTTGCTTCTGGCGGAGAGTTATCCCGTATTATTTTAGCTTTAAAAAGCATTTTTTCTAAGCATCAAGGTGTTGCATCTGTTATTTTTGATGAAGTGGATACTGGTGTAAGTGGCCGGGTCGCACAGGCTATTGCGGAAAAGATTTATCGAGTATCAGTAAACTCACAAGTACTTTGTATTACGCACTTACCTCAAGTAGCTTCAATGGCGGATTCGCATTTATTTATTCGAAAACAAGTAGCAAATGATCGAACAATTACATCAGTTACCGTTTTAACTATGGAGGATAAAGTAACAGAAATAGCTCGAATGATTTCTGGTGTGGAAATTACAGATTTAACGACAGAACATGCGAAAGAATTACTTACGCAAGCGCATCATTTTAAACAGACAGCAGAGGCTATCCAGTAATGGATAGCTTTTTTTCTCAAATGATGATTTCTTAATTCTTCCGGTTATAAATAAAGCATTGCAAGGAGAGATTAAAAAGTGAAGCCAAAAGGCTGAATGTGGGGTAGGAGCGAGGAGAGTGAACAAATTGAAATTAGAAAGATTTCGCAAAATAATAGGTATTTTTCTCCTTGTTTCTTTAGTTTTTATTGGGTGTTTTAAACCGCTTCGGACGTTTATTTCATCTCCGAAGCAACTTGTTGTTTTTGAAGGACAACAATCAGAAATAGCTTCATTACCAGTATTTAAAGCTTCATCTACAGATCGTCATGTGTTTACAGTAAGTTCAAATGAACAAAAACAAGGACTTATGGTAAATTCTCATCAAAATGGTGAAGCAGATATGGTGTTTCAGCTTGCTGGTTTTCCAGTGAAAAAAGTAAATGTGAGAGTATTAAAAGATTTCAAAGTTATTCCAGGTGGACAATCAATTGGTGTAAAGTTAAACACAAAAGGGGTACTTGTTGTAGGCCATCATTTAATTCAAACTGAAAAAGGGAAAGTATCTCCTGGTGAAACAGCTGGTGTGCAAATTGGAGATATGATTACTGAAATTAATGGTAAAACAATTGAAAGAATGAGTGATGTAGCACCATTTATTCATAATAGTGGGGAAACAGGCGAACCGCTTAATCTCGTTTTGCTAAGGGATGGAAAGCATATCCGCACTAAATTAACACCACAAAAAGACAGTGGAGAATCGTCTTATCGCATTGGTTTATATATTCGTGATTCGGCAGCTGGAATCGGAACAATGACATTTGTTCATCCTGATTCTATGAAATATGGGGCACTTGGTCATGTTATTTCTGATAATGATACGAAAAAGCCGATTCAAGTCGAAGATGGACAAATTATGCGTTCGACAGTTACATCAATTGAAAGAGGTAGTCATGGGAATCCAGGGGAGAAATTAGCGAGGTTCTCACCTGATCGTGAAGTGATTGGCAATATTACAATAAATAGTCCATTTGGTATTTTTGGCAAATTGAATACAAATATGACAAATGGCGTAATGGATAAAGCAATGCCTATTGCACTATCTCATCAAGTAAAAGAAGGACCAGCAAAAATATTAACGGTTATTGATCAAGATAAAGTGGAAGCGTTTGATATTGAAGTTGTGAGTACAGTACCGCAAAAGTTTCCGGCAACAAAAGGCATGGTAATAAAAGTAACAGATAAACGTTTATTAGCGAAAACAGGTGGTATCGTACAGGGGATGAGCGGAAGTCCAATTGTACAAAATGGAAAGGTAATTGGCGCTGTTACACATGTATTTGTAAATGATCCAACATCAGGATATGGTGTTCATATTGAATGGATGTTACATGAGGCTGGAATTAACATTTATGATCAAGAAAGAAAAGCGAGCTAATTAATAATTAGCTCGTTTTTCTATTGAAAAATTCGTTGAAATTTTGTAAAAGCTCCGCAAGAGGTGTTTTTTGTTGTAAAATAAAAGGAAAGGGTTGAACGTTTCGTTGTTTTTCTATGATGGAATGTGTTGCGAAAAGGAATAATTAAACGATAAACATATTTTTTTGTGATTTTATCGGAAAGTAACAAACTTTAAAAGGGAATTTTCACACAATTGTCGAACAATTCATGTAGCCTAGAAGGATACACATGTCGGAGAATCGATTCGGTAAGGGAGGAAAAGCTGTGGAGAAAATTAAAGTATGTCTTGTGGATGATAATAAAGAATTAGTATCAATGCTAGAGAGTTATGTAGCTGCTCAAGAGGATATGGAAGTAATTGGTACTGCTTATAATGGTCAAGAGTGTTTAAATTTATTAAAAGATAAGCAGCCGGATGTACTTGTATTAGATATTATTATGCCACATTTAGATGGGTTAGCTGTACTAGAGAAAATGCGCCATATTGAAAGGTTAAGACAGCCTAGCGTAATTATGTTGACAGCGTTTGGACAAGAAGATGTGACGAAAAAAGCAGTTGACTTAGGTGCGTCATATTTCATATTAAAACCATTTGATATGGAGAATTTAACGAGTCATATTCGTCAAGTGAGCGGTAAAGCGAACGCTACTATTAAACGTCCACTGCCATCTTTCCGATCAGCAACAACAGTAGATGGAAAACCGAAAAACTTAGATGCAAGCATTACGAGTATCATTCATGAAATTGGTGTGCCTGCTCATATTAAAGGGTACATGTACTTAAGGGAAGCAATTTCTATGGTGTACAATGACATCGAATTACTGGGATCTATTACGAAAGTATTGTATCCAGATATCGCGAAGAAATATAATACAACAGCAAGCCGTGTCGAGCGTGCAATCCGTCACGCAATTGAAGTAGCATGGAGTCGTGGGAATATCGATTCTATTTCGTCCTTATTCGGTTATACAGTATCTATGTCAAAAGCAAAACCTACGAACTCTGAGTTCATCGCAATGGTTGCGGATAAGTTGAGACTTGAACATAAGGCTAGCTGAGAATAGAAGAAGTAAGGGATTTAAGTTTTAATAAAGCTTAATAATTCTTGAAATGTATACTCGATAGTAAATTTAAAACCAATGAACTTTTTAATTAATGACCAATGAATGTTAGAATTCGTTGGTCTTTTTATTGTACATGTTCGAAGTGAAGGTTAAATTGAATCATGGTATATCCAATGAGGGATTTTAGCAAGGAAGCCATCCATGATATAATAGAAAATAATAAAAAGTCCTGCGAAACAGGACTGTATTATTCTTCGTCTTTATTTTGTTTTTCTAATTCAACTAACTTTTGAATTAAAATGTGCTGCGGCATATGCATAAGTTGTTCAAGTGGAACACCTAGTGCTTTTGATAGGCGGACTGCAGTGTCTGGAGAAATTTGTAATGGTCTCATAGAAGTACCTCCTTTTTCGTATAGTATAGCATAAGATTGGGGGAGTGAGGATGACTCTTATATTTGCGCATCGTGGTGCAGCGGGAACGTACCCAGAAAATACGATGATTTCATTTGAAGCAGCTGAATCTTTTAAGACAGATGGAATTGAGCTGGATGTTCAATTAACGAAAGACGGAAAGGTTGTCGTCATTCATGATGAAACAGTGAATCGGACAACGAATGGAAAAGGTGCGGTTCGAAATTATGTATATGAGGATTTATGTAAATTAGATGCGAGTTATAAATTTGGTGATAAAGTAGGATTTTGTAAAATACCTCTTTTAGAAGAGGTGTTAAAATGGATTGAAAAAACAGAGTTGTTACTTAATATTGAACTTAAAAATAATAAAATTCCATACAGAGGTTTAGAAGAAGAAGTTATAACGCTTGTACGGAAATTTAATCTAGAAGATCGTGTTATATTTTCTTCATTTAATCATTACAGTATGAAAAGGTGTCATATGATGGCTCCAGATATTCAAACAGCGATTTTATATCGCGAAGGTTTGCATAGTCCGTGGGCATATGCAAAAAAAATGGGGGCTACAGCAGTGCATCCTAATTATCGTTATCTTCAAGATGCTGTTGCCGAACTAACGATGGAAAGTGATGTAGAGGTTCGGCCCTATACAATTAATGAAGAAACACTTATGCGTAAATATTTTGATATGAATATTTCGGCGATTATTACGGATTATCCTGAAACGGCAAGAACATTATTGCCAATAAAAAAATGAGACCGCTTGTAACGGTCTCATTTTTTTATTTGTAAATAGTAGGGCTTTCCTATCTTCGAAAGCGAGCTTGTACTTTATTTCGTTTACGATCTCGGTGTAAGACGAAACCACCAAAGATATAAAATCCGAGCGCGAAGCAGAGAGCCCCGATTAAAAATTGTAACCATAGTATAGAGAGTGGAGGAAATAAAATCCCGAATACGGTATCTCTCATTAACTTAATGCCAAACACAGCTAATGAAATAGGGATGAGTGCTAATAATAGAGCAAGGTAACGCTGCATATAAACGCTCCTTTTCAGATTATTTTGTTTATTTTAATGATGTTATATGAAAAGGGGGTTTGTCAAGAGGGAGCTGAACGAGTAAGATAAGGGTGTGAAAAATTTTGCAGAGATACTCCGAGAGGAAGTGTAATATATGAAACAAAAAGTTTTAATTGTTGGTGCAGGTGAAGGTGGTAGTACACTGCTGCGTCTGTTACAGAGTTCGAATATATTTCAAATTATAGGGATTATTGATATAAATCCGATAGCAAAAGGGTTACAGATGGCAAAGGAATACGGGATTGCAATTGGAGAGAGTGTGACTCCGTTTCTTTCTATGCACATTGATGTAATGTTTGATATGACAGGTGACGATGATTTACATAAAGATTTATTAAAGAAAAAGCATAAAGATACTCTTCTTATACCAGGTGATATTGCAAAAATTGTTACGAGATTAGCACATGAGAAGGAAAATTTAATTGGAAAGTTAGAAGAGCAAACGCAGCAAGGTGATTTAATTTTAAACTCTACGCATGACGGTATGATAGTGATTGATCAAGAAGGAAAAGTTCGGCTATTCAATAAAAGTGCAGAACGTATTATCGGATATAAAAAAGAAGATGCGGTAGGGAAATATATTTTAGAAGTTATTCCGACTAGTAAGTTGCTTCGTATTATACGTACGAAACAAATAGAAGTAAATTATGAACTGACGCTTGAGAATGGAAAGAAAATTATTACAACCCGTATTCCAATATTAAAAGAGGGAGGAGAAGTGCAAGGGGCATTTGCGATTTTTAAAGATATAACAGAGGTTGTAGATCTTGCGGAAGAAGTTACAGATTTAAAGGAGATTCAAACGTTACTTGAGGCGATTATTAACTCGTCTGAGGAAGCCATTTCGGTCGTGGATGAAAAAGGTCGAGGGTTAGTAATTAACCCTGCATATACGAAATTAACAGGTTTAACAGAAGAGGACATTATTGGAAAGCCAGCTACAACTGATATTGTAGAAGGTGAAAGTATGCATATGAAAGTACTTCGAACGCGTAGGGCGGTACGAGGCATACATATGAAAATCGGACAAAAAAAGCGAGATGTAATTGTAAACGTAGCACCAGTTATTGTGGATGGAATATTGAAAGGGAGCGTCGGTGTAATTCGCGACGTATCAGAAATTCAAAAATTAACAAATGAACTGAATAGAGCAAGGCAAATCATTCGAACGTTAGAAGCGAAATATTCATTCGATGACATTGTCGGAAATTCAGATGAAACAACGGCTGCTATTGAACAGGCGAAACTGGGGGCGAATACACCAGCAACAGTGTTGTTACGCGGGGAGTCAGGGACAGGTAAAGAATTGTTTGCGCATGCTATCCATAATGGAAGTAATCGAAAATATAATAAGTTTGTTCGTGTAAATTGTGCAGCTATTTCGGAGACGTTGTTAGAAAGTGAATTGTTTGGTTATGAGGAAGGGGCGTTTTCTGGCGCGAAAAGAGGGGGGAAACGTGGATTCTTTGAGGAAGCGAATAACGGCAGCATCTTTTTAGATGAAATAGGGGAACTATCTGCAAATACGCAAGCGAAACTCCTTCGCGTTTTGCAAGAGAAAGAAATTGTAAAAGTTGGTGGAACGAAAGCAATTCCTATCAATGTCAGAGTAATTGCAGCGACGCACGTGAATTTAGAAAAAGCCATTCTAGAAGGGAAGTTTAGGGAGGATTTATATTATCGATTAAATAAAATTCCAATTCAAATCCCATCTCTTCGTCAGCGTAAAGGGGATATACCGGCAATCGCAGACAGATTAATTCAAAAAATCAACCAAGATTATGGCCGAAATATAGAGGGGCTCACTAATTCTGCTATTTCATATTTACAATCATATGAATGGCCAGGGAATGTGAGGGAACTTGAAAATATTTTGGGGAGAGCTATTATCTTTATGAATTATAACGAGACCTATATTGATGTACAACATTTACCGCCATTACATAACGAAGAGCAAGTGGAGTCAAAACAAGCTCATTTATTGCCTGAGTTAGAAGAAAAGCCACTTGAGCATTTAGTGACGGAGTTTGAAGGGAATATCATTCATGAATATTTAGAGAGATTTGGTGGAAATAAAACACAAACAGCAAGAGCGTTAGGAATTTCGGTTCGAAATTTATATTACAAGCTAGAAAAGTATGAGTGTGCAAAAAATAGCATGCAATAAATTGCGTACCGTGCAATTTATTGCATGGTATACAAAAAGCGACAAAATAAGACAGAATCTTTTGTTATTTTCCAAAGTATTGATTTTACTGTGTTTTGAATGCGTTTTCATTATTGGTAAGACCACTTTTGAAAGTTGGCACGGTATTTGCTTAATAAAAAGACGAGGGACGACGGAAAGGGTTGATTACAAAATATGAAGTTAGAACACTTAATTGATCAAGCGGCAGGCCAGCCTAAAAAAACTGTGGCTGTAGCAGTAGCTGAAGATCATGAAGTAATTGAAGCTGTAGCGAAAGCAATTACATTACAGCTAGCTCAATTTCGTCTATATGGAAATCAAGAAAAAATAATGGGGATGCTACAAGAACATAGTTTACAAACTTCAGAACATATTGAAGTGATTGCAACACAGTCAAGTGCTGAGGCTGCAGAACTTTCTGTTAAAGCTGTAAGAAATGGCGAAGCAGATGTGCTTATGAAGGGGAACATCCCAACAGCAAATATTTTGAAGGCTGTATTAAATAAAGAGTGGGGACTTCGTAAAGGTAGCGTACTTTCACACGTTGCAGCATTTGAAGTTCCAAACTACAATCGTCTCATTTTTGTTACAGATGCAGCGATGAACATTGCACCTGATGTAACACAAAAAGCTGCTATTATACAAAATACTGTAGAAGTTGCCCGGGCAATAGGAATTGATTTGCCGAAGGTAGCACCAATTGCAGCGGTAGAGGTTGTGAATCCTGCGATGCAAGCGACAATTGATGCAGCGATGTTAACTCAAATGAATCGCCGCGGACAAATTAAAAATTGTGTCGTTGATGGACCACTTGCTTTAGATAATGCAGTATCACAAATTGCAGCAGAACATAAAGGCATAGTAAGTGATGTAGCAGGTAAGGCAGACATTTTACTCGTCCCAACAATTGAAGCTGGAAATGTACTATATAAATCACTCGTATACTTTGCGGATGCAAAAGTAGGAGCAATGATTGCTGGCGCAAAAGCACCGATTGTTTTAACATCTCGTGCTGATTCAGCAGAAACAAAAGTATATTCATTAGCATTGGCAGTTGCCACTGCTTCAAAATAAACCAAATAGGGTAAAACATTAGGGGGAAACGACAATGGCATTAGAAATCTTCGAATACTTAGAAAAATATGATTATGAGCAAGTAGTATTTTGTCAAGATAAAGAATCAGGTTTAAAAGCAATCATTGCAATTCATGATACAACACTTGGACCTGCTCTTGGTGGAACAAGAATGTGGACATATGATTCTGAAGAAGCGGCGATTGAAGATGCATTGCGTCTTGCAAAAGGGATGACATACAAAAACGCAGCAGCTGGTTTAAACTTAGGTGGTGCGAAAACAGTAATTATCGGTGATCCACGTAAAGATAAGAGCGAAGCAATGTTCCGTGCATTAGGTCGTTATATTCAAGGACTAAACGGACGTTACATTACAGCTGAAGATGTTGGTACAACAGTAGATGATATGGATATTATCCACGAAGAAACTGACTTTGTAACAGGTATTTCACCATCATTCGGTTCTTCTGGTAACCCATCTCCAGTAACTGCATACGGTGTTTATCGTGGTATGAAAGCTGCTGCGAAAGAGGCTTTCGGTACTGATAATTTAGAAGGAAAAGTAATTGCTGTTCAAGGTGTTGGTAACGTAGCATATCACCTATGCAAACATTTACACGCTGAAGGCGCAAAACTAATCGTTACAGATATTAATAAAGAAGCTGTACAACGTGCAGTAGAAGAATTCGGTGCAACAGCAGTTGAGCCAAATGAAATTTACGGTGTTGAATGTGATATTTACGCACCATGTGCATTAGGCGCAACAGTTAATGACGAAACTATTCCACAACTTAAAGCAAAAGTAATTGCAGGTTCTGCAAATAACCAATTAAAAGAAGATCGTCACGGCGACATCATTCATGAAATGGGTATTGTATACGCACCAGACTATGTAATTAATGCAGGTGGCGTAATTAACGTAGCAGACGAGTTATATGGATACAATAGAGAACGCGCATTAAAACGCGTAGAATCAATTTATGACACAATTGCAAAAGTAATCGAAATTTCAAAACGCGATGGCATTGCAACTTATGTAGCAGCTGATCGTCTAGCTGAAGAGCGCATTGCAAGCTTGAAAAACTCTCGTAGCACATACTTACGCAACGGTCACGACATTATTAGCCGTCGCTAATCATTCATATATTACTTTTACAAAAGGTGTGGTTACCTCTTATGAGGTTTCCACCTCCTTTTGAATTTATTAGTGGAGGTAGCAACAGTGTCTGTAAATCGAATTCTTGTTATTAATCCGGGTAGTACATCCACAAAAATTGGTGTTTTTGATAATGAAAGACCCGTTTTAGAAGAAACTATTCGTCATGACGAAGAACAGATTGGAAAATATAAGCGAATTATCGACCAATATGAGTTTCGTAAAGAAACGATCTTAGAAGTTCTACATTCTCACGGTATTAACATTTCAAAATTAAACGCAGTTTGTGGCCGTGGGGGATTACTTCGTCCAATCGAAGGCGGAACATACACAGTAAACGATGCGATGTTAGAAGATTTAAAAAATGGTTTTAGCGGTCATCACGCTTCAAACCTTGGGGGCATTTTAGCATATGAAATAGCTTCTGGATTAAATATTCCGGCATTCATTGTAGACCCTGTCGTTGTAGATGAAATGGAGCCTATTGCTCGTATAAGTGGTATTGCTGGTATGGAACGCAAAAGTATTTTCCATGCATTAAATCAAAAAGCAGTTGCTCGTAAAGTAGCTGAACAGTTAAATCACAAGTATGAGGATTTAAATTTATTAGTTACACATATGGGCGGCGGTATTACAGTTGGTGCTCATAAAAAAGGAAGAGTAATCGATGTAAATAACGGTTTAAACGGAGAAGGCCCATTTAGTCCAGAGCGCGCTGGTACAGTACCAGTAGGGCAACTAGTAGAAATGTGTTTCTCTGGTGAGTATTACCGAGATGAAATGATTAAAAAACTTGTCGGACAAGGTGGACTTGTAAGTCTTATCGGTACAAATGATGCGATTAAAGTAGAACAAATGGTTGAAAAAGGTGATCCTGAAGCAACTCTTATTTATAAAGCTATGGCATATCAAGTTGCAAAAGAGATTGGCGGAGCTAGCGCTGTACTTCACGGGAAAATCGATGCAATCGTATTAACTGGTGGACTTGCTTACAGTAAAATCCTTGTTGATGAAATAAAAGAACGAGTAGACTGGATTGCAGATGTTATCGTACATCCAGGAGAAGATGAATTACAAGCATTAGCAGAAGGGGCACTTCGTGTACTACGTGAAGAAGAAGCTCCAAAAGAATATATTGTACGTGAAAAAGAAACGGTAGCTAGGGGTTGAGATAATGGCAAAAGAATATGATTTAGTCATCGTTGGCGGCGGTACTGGTGGATATGTTGCTGCAATTCGTGCATCACAACTAGGGTTAAAAACTGCACTTGTTGAAAAAGAAAATCTTGGTGGTACTTGTTTACACAAAGGATGCATTCCTAGTAAAGCCCTTTTACGTAGTGCGGAAGTATACGCAACTGCTAAAAAAAGCGAAGAGTTCGGAGTTATTGCAAGTAATGTAGAACTAAACTTTGCGAAAGTACAAGAGCGTAAAGAGAAGATTGTAACGCAACTTCATAAAGGTGTTCAGCACTTAATGAAACAAGGTAAAATTGATGTGTTTGAAGGTATTGGCCGTATTCTTGGCCCATCTATTTTCTCTCCGATGCCAGGGACAATTTCAGTTGAACTTGCAAGTGGAGAAGAGAATGAAATGTTAATTCCAAAAAATGTACTTATTGCAACAGGTTCTCGTCCGAATTCATTACCAGGTTTAGAATTAGACGGAGAGTATGTAATGTCTTCCGATCATGCCCTAAAAATGGAAACGCTTCCTAGCTCGATTATTATCGTTGGTGGCGGTGTAATTGGTATTGAGTGGGCATCTATGCTTGCTGACTTCGGTGTAGAAGTTACAGTATTAGAGTATGCGAAAACGATACTACCACTAGAAGACCAAGACGTTTCAAAAGAAATGCAACGTCTATTCAAGAAAAAAGGTATTAAAGTGGTAACTGGTGCAAAAGTATTACCAGAAACATTGGTAAAAGATAATGGAGTAACAATTCAAGCTGAACATAACGGTGAGAATAAAGAATTTAAAGCAGAAAAAATGCTTGTATCTGTAGGACGACAAGCCAATACGCAAAATATTGGTTTAGAGAATACGGATATCGTTGTGGAAAAAGGATACATTCAAACAAATGAGTTTTATCAAACGAAAGAATCTCATATTTACGCAATCGGTGATGTAATTGGTGGCTTACAGCTTGCTCACGTTGCTTCTCATGAAGGAATTGTTGCAGTAGAACATATTGCTGGTAAAGAAGTTACACCAATTGATTATTCTATGGTATCAAAATGCGTATATAGCAGTCCGGAAGTTGCTTCTGTCGGTTTAACAGAACAAGAAGCGAAAGAAAAAGGCTATAAGCTAAAAGTAGGTAAGTTCTCATTCCGTGCAATCGGAAAAGCGCTTGTATACGGCGAATCAGATGGTTTCGTAAAACTTGTAGTTGATGAAGAAACAAATGATATTCTCGGTGTTCATATGATTGGACCGCATGTAACAGATATGATTTCTGAAGCGGGTCTTGCAAGAGTACTTGATGCAACACCTTGGGAAGTAGCACATACAATTCATCCGCATCCATCATTATCTGAGGCGATTGGTGAAGCAGCATTAGCTGTAGATGGAAAAGCGTTACACGCATAAAAATGTGGATTTAGGAGGTTATGAAAAATGGCAGAAGTAAAAGAAAAGCGCCATGAAGAGCTTGGCTTAAGTGATGAGCAAGTATTAGAAATGTTCCGTACGATGTTACTTGCACGTAAAATCGACGAACGTATGTGGTTATTAAACCGTGCTGGTAAAATTCCATTCGTAATTTCTTGTCAAGGACAAGAGGCAGCACAAGTTGGAGCAGCATTTGCTCTTGATAGAGAGAAAGATTATGCATTACCATACTACCGTGATATGGGTGTTGTACTAGCGTTTGGTATGACAGCGAAAGAACTGATGCTATCTGGTTTCGCGAAAGCTGGAGATCCAAACTCTGGTGGTCGTCAAATGCCTGGTCACTTCGGTCAAAAGAAAAATCGTATTGTGACAGGTTCATCTCCAGTAACAACGCAAGTACCACATGCAGTTGGTATTGCATTAGCTGGAAAAATGGAAAAGAAAGATTTAGTAACGTTTGTTACATTCGGTGAAGGTTCTTCCAACCAAGGTGATTTCCATGAAGGTGCAAACTTTGCTGGCGTACACAAGTTACCTGTTATTTTTATGTGTGAAAATAATAAATACGCAATCTCTATTCCAGTTGAAAAACAATTAGCATGTAAAAATGTATCAGACCGTGCAATTGGATACGGTATGCCTGGATATACAGTAGACGGAAACGATCCGCTTGCAGTATATAAAGCTGTAAAAGAAGCAGCAGACCGTGGCCGCCGTGGTGAAGGTCCAACTTTAATTGAAACAGTATCATATCGTTTAACAGCACATTCAAGTGACGATGATGATCGCGTTTATCGTGATAAAGAAGAAGTAGAAGAAGCGAAGAAAAATGATTCAATTGTAACATTTGCTGCTTATTTAAAAGAGGTTGGCGTGTTAACTGAGGAATCAGAAAAACAAATGTTAGACGAAATTATGCATATCGTAAACGAAGCAACAGAATATGCAGAAAATGCTCCGTATGCAGCACCTGAAGATGCATTGAAGCACGTATACGCAGAATAGGGGGGAACGTTTCATGGCTGTAATGTCTTATATTGATGCTATTACATTAGCAATGCGCGAGGAAATGGAACGCGATGAGAAAGTATTCGTTTTAGGTGAAGATGTTGGTAAAAAAGGTGGCGTATTTAAAGCGACACACGGATTATATGATCAATTTGGTGAAGATCGTGCGCTAGATACACCACTTGCAGAATCTGCAATCGCTGGGGTTGCAATTGGTGCAGCAATGTATGGAATGCGTCCAATCGCTGAAATGCAGTTTGCGGATTTCATCATGCCAGCAGTAAACCAAATTGTTTCTGAGGCAGCAAAAATTCGTTACCGTTCTAATAATGATTGGACTTGTCCAATCACAGTTCGTGCGCCATTTGGCGGCGGTGTTCACGGTGCATTGTATCATTCGCAATCTGTAGAAGCGATGTTTGCAAACCAACCTGGTTTAAAAATCGTTATCCCTTCTACACCATATGATGCAAAAGGCTTACTAAAAGCTGCAATTCGTGATGAAGATCCAGTATTATTCTTTGAGCATAAACGTGCATATCGCTTAATTAAAGGTGAAGTGCCAGAAGATGATTATGTATTACCAATCGGAAAAGCAGATGTAAAACGTGAAGGTGATGATATTACTGTTATCACATACGGATTATGTGTTCATTTTGCTCTTCAAGCAGCTGAAAAGTTAGCGCAAGATGGCATCTCTGCACATATTCTTGATTTACGTACTGTATATCCATTAGATAAAGAAGCAATCATTGAAGCAGCTTCTAAAACAGGTAAAGTTCTTCTTGTAACAGAAGACAATAAAGAAGGAAGTATTATGAGTGAAGTGGCAGCAATTATCGCTGAAAACTGTCTATTTGATTTAGATGCACCAATTGCGCGTCTTGCAGGTCCAGACGTTCCAGCAATGCCATATGCACCAACAATGGAAAAATTCTTTATGGTAAATCCAGATAAAGTTGAAAAAGCAATGCGTGAACTTGCGGAATTTTAATCGGGGGGACTATACATGGCTGTAGAAAATATTACAATGCCTCAGCTCGGGGAGAGCGTTACAGAGGGTACAATTAGTAAATGGCTCGTTAATGTTGGCGATCACGTAAACAAATATGATCCGCTTGCAGAAGTAATGACTGATAAAGTAAATGCTGAAGTACCATCTTCTTTCACTGGTATTGTGAAAGAGTTGATCGCTGGTGAAGGTGATACGTTAGCTGTAGGTGAAGTAGTTTGTGTGATTCAAGTAGAAGGCGCAGATGAAGTAGCAGCAACAGCTGTTGAGGAAAAAACAAAAGAAGAACCAAAGGCAGAAGTAGCTACGCCTGAAAAAGCACCGAAAGCAAAACAACCAACTGATGGAAAACCTCGTTTTTCACCAGCTGTGTTAAAACTTGCAGGTGAACATAACGTTGATTTAGATCTAGTAGAAGGTACGGGAGCAAACGGCCGTATCACTCGTAAAGATATTTTAAAGCTAGTGGAATCAGGAAATATTCCGCAAGCAGGTGCGGCGAAGAAAGAGGAAGCGGTAGCGGCAGTAGTAGAAGCGCGTCCGGAAGCACCAAAAGCAGCGCCAGTAGCACAAAAAGTAGAAGCTGCGAAACCAGTTTCTGTACCAACAATGCCTGGCGATATCGAAATTCCAGTAACAGGTGTACGTAAAGCAATCGCAGCGAACATGTTACGTAGTAAACACGAAGCGCCACACGCTTGGATGATGATTGAAGTAGATGTGACAAACCTTGTGTCATACCGTAATTCAATTAAAGGTGATTTCAAAAAACGCGAAGGCTTTAACTTAACGTTCTTTGCTTTCTTCGTAAAAGCAGTAGCACAAGCGTTAAAAGAGTATCCTCAAATTAATTCAATGTGGGCTGGCGATAAAATCGTTCAGAAGAAAGATATTAACCTTTCTATCGCTGTTGCGACAGAGGACGAACTATTTGTACCAGTAATTAAACACGCGGACGAGAAGACAATTAAAGGTATCGCTCGTGAAATTACAGAACTTGCAGGAAAAGTACGTACGAAATCGTTAAAAGCGGACGAAATGCAAGGCGGAACATTTACAATTAATAACACAGGATCATTCGGTTCTGTTCAATCTATGGGTATTATTAATTACCCACAAGCGGCTATTTTACAAGTTGAATCAATTGTAAAACGCCCAGTAATTATGGAAAATGGTATGTTCGGTGCTCGCGACATGGTTAACTTATGTTTATCACTTGATCACCGTGTACTAGATGGTTTAATTTGTGGTAAGTTCTTAGGACGTGTAAAAGAAATTTTAGAAAATACGTCAGAAAATAATACATCTGTATATTAAATAAAAAGCTCGCTTATGCGAGCTTTTTATCATCTTATTTCTTCATCTACATCCTACTATATGTATAATACCTTTCCCAGTAATCTTACAATGAACCATTATGTATTAGGAATTTATGAAAATACATTGCTGATATATGGTATATGGATATAAAATAAGAAAAGAATAATTTTTTTGGCAAATCTTACTGACGAAACTGTAGTATAATATATTGTATTGTATGAAAAAGAGAGTTATTCTATATAAGTGTTTTATAGATAATGTGTAATCAGTCGTCAAAACATGAAGAATGTTGACTCCTGGTTTTTTATTTTGCTGTAACAATGTTTCAGGAGGATGTCATGAAAAGAAGTACCGAGTTTCTAAAAAGTTTAGATGTAAAATTAATTTTAATTTTGTTAGCATTATGTGTTACAAGTATAGCTGCTATATATAGCAGTCAGCAAACTGGCCAATATGGAGAGGCAAACTTTGCGATGAAACAAGGTTTGAACTACATAATTGGGGTTGTATTGTTATTGCTTGTTGCAAGCATCGACTTAGATCAATTACAAAAATTGTCTTGGCCACTTTATATCGTTGGATTTGCTTCACTTATTCTTTTGAAAATACTACCGGTTTCCAATTTCACACCTGAAAAATTAGGTGCAAAAAGATGGTTTGTATTTCCGTTAGTTGGACAAATTCAGCCATCTGAGTTTTTCAAAATTTCATTGCTTCTCGTAGTAGCAAGTATAGCAGTGAAACATAATGCGCAGTATATGGCAAGGACATTTCAAACGGACTTAAAATTAGTAGGTAAAATTATGCTAGTATCCCTCCCGCCTATGGCTGTTGTATATAGCCAACCGGATACGGGGATGGTGTTCTTATACGCTGCTGCCATTGCATGTATTTTATTTATGTCAGGTATTCAGAAGAAATTGATAGCGTTATGTACAGTTATTCCAGTCACCATACTATCCACGTTAATATTTATTTACGTAAGGTATGAGGATTTCTTCTTTAATAAGTTAGTTACGCTACTAAAACCGCACCAACAATCACGTATTTTAGGTTGGTTAGATCCATTTGAACATACAGATCAAGGTTATCAAACACAGCAATCAATTTTAGCTGTAGGTAGTGGCGGTATGGAAGGGAAAGGGTTTGGCGAAGGGAATGTTTATATCCCTGAGAAGCATACAGACTTTATTTTCGCTACAATTGCCGAAGAAGGTGGATTTATCGTAGCAGCGTTAGTTGTATTCTTGTTCTTATTACTACTATATAGAACAATTATTATCGGTTATTCTGCTGATAATTTATTCGGTACATTATTATGTGCTGGGTCAATTGGGATATTAACGGTTCAAATATTCCAAAATATCGGTATGATTGTTGGATTAATGCCTGTAAAAGGGATTGCATTACCTTTCTTATCGTATGGGGGAAGTTCCTTGTTCTCGAATATGATTATGATGGGTCTCATATTATCGGTACGAAAAACGTATAAAAAGTATATGTTTTCCGTTAAGTAAAAAAAGCTGGTTCGTTTTTAAACGAACCAGCTTTTTTACATATATACTCATAAACGTTGCAAACTAAAACAGACTAGCAGTTTAGGATGTAAGGAGTGCAAAGTGATGCATATGCATATTTTTGAGGGAGCACGGCATCTTTCTAATAGTGAATGGGTTATTCGGGCTATTATAGCATACATATTTTTAATATTAGTTGCGAAAGCGATGGGGCAAAGGTCCATCGCACAACTTCGCTTTTTAGATGTTGTATTGGTGTTATTGCTTGGCGGGAATATTTCTAACGCATTGTCTGATGAAAAAGTAGGATTAATGGGCTCGATGATTACAACGTTTATACTCGTTGTACTTCATATTATAAGTTCAGTTTTAATGTTGAAATGGGATAGATGGAGACGCTTTTTAGAGCCAGCACCTATCATTCTTATACACAACGGCTCCATTGATTTTAGCAATTTGAAAAAAGCGAGAATTACCGTGGAATATTTATTTTCAGAACTTCGTATGCGAAATGTGAGCGATATTCAAACAATCAAATTAGCATTATGGGAAGCGAACGGTGTCGTTTCTATATTTCGGTATCCAGAATATGAGGCAGTTTCCCGACTTGATCTAAAAGTGGCGGGAAAAAAATCTCCAGTTTCTTTTGTATTAGTAAAGGATGGGAGCATTCAGCAAGATGTTCTTGCTTTATTAGGGAAAACAGAAGAATGGGCGAGAGAATTTCTAGAGAAAAACGCAGAAGTTGAATCCATTTTGTTAGCTACAGTAGATGAAACACATAAAATAAATATTTTGTTAAAAAAATGAAAAATATACGCATTTTGTCGTTTCATACATATGATACAATAGTGTGGACAACGAAAAAGGAGGGATACGATGGGATATGTAGAAGAATTACGGAAAATAGTTGGTCATCGCCCTTTAATTTTAGTTGGTGCTGTTGTACTCGTTATAAATGAAAATAGATATGTATTATTACAACAAAGAACAGAGCCTTACGGAAAATGGGGGCTGCCTGGCGGATTAATGGAGCTTAGTGAATCACCAGAAGAAACTGCTTTTCGTGAAGTATACGAAGAAACAGGAATAAAGGTGAAGAACCTACGATTAATCAATGTGTTTTCTGGAGCGAACTATTTTACAAAATTAGCAAACGGTGATGAATTTCAATCTGTAACGACCGCTTATTATACGGACGAATACGATGGAGATTTTGTTATGAACAAAGAAGAAGCGGTTCAGCTTAAATTCTTCCCACTAACAGAACTACCTGACTATATTGTTGGGTCGCATAAAAAAATGATTGCTGAATATATGAAGATTATGGAAAAGTGACAAAAAGGTGTTAGAACAGGGTTCTAACACCTTTTCTATATCCAAATACAAGTAAACTTACTTGTATTTCATAAACATTAACTGGTAAGATACAAATAGGTAGTTTTAGAGGAGGGAAAAGATTGATTAATTTTAACTTTTTTATGAATGATGTTGTCCGCCAAGCGCGTGAAGAGATTGTCTCTGCTGGATATACAGAATTGACGACGCCAGAAGCAGTAGACGAAGCGTTTAAAAGAAATGGAACAACACTTGTAATGGTAAACTCTGTATGTGGTTGTGCAGGCGGTATTGCTCGTCCTGCTGCTGCGCATTCTGTACATTATGATAAACGTCCTAACCACCTTGTAACGGTGTTTGCAGGTCAAGATAAAGAAGCGACAGCAAGAGCTCGTGAATATTTCGAAGGGTATCCACCATCTTCTCCATCATTTGCTTTATTAAAAGATGGAAAAATTGTAACGATGGTAGAGCGTCATGAAATTGAAGGTCATGAACCGATGCAAGTTATTGCAAAACTACAATCGTATTTCGAAGAGAATTGCGAAGAACTATAATCAGTGGAGGTGGTTCATCCCAACTGATTATAAGTCCTTATAAAAATAAATGAAAAGGCGGTACGTCCACACTCAAGTGGATGTACCGCCCTTTTTTATTTCGTATTAAAATTTTTGGGATATGCATAGTTTTGTTATTTTATGCATCTTTTTATACACAGATAACTGTATTTTAACTCGTTTTATATTTATTTTTATTTTATATATTGCATAAAAATAAAAGTGCTGATACAATACAAACATCGAATAAATATTCTATTAAACTTTTAAATATACATTATTAGGGGGAAGAAAGATGAAGAAGTTATTATCAATATCGTTTGCACTTATTTTAATTGTAAGTATGTTCAGTGCTTGTAGTAATGGGGAAGAAAAGGCTACTGGAAAAAATAAAAAAGTACTCGTTATGGGGACTTCAGCAGATTATAAACCATATGAATACGTAGAAGCTTCAAAGAGTGATGAAATTATCGGCTTTGATGTTGATGTTGCTAAATATATCGGAAAAGAACTTGGTTATGAAGTGAAAGTGAAAGATATGGATTTTGGTGGTTTATTAGCATCTCTTAGCTCAGGAAAAGTTGATTTCGTAATGGCAGGTATGACGCCAACTGCAGAGCGTAAAAATAATGTTGATTTCACAGATATTTACTTTGTTGCGAAAAACATGGTCGTTTCTAAAAAGGACTCTAACATTCAATCTGTAGAGGATTTAAAAGGGAAAAAAGTAGGGGTACAAACAGGATCTATTCAGGAAGAGAAAGCAGCAGAATTTAAAAAACAAGTAGATTTCAAAGTTGAGGGACGTGACCGTATACCAGAAATCGTACAAGAAATTAAAGCTGGTCGTTTTGATGCTGCAATTATAGAAGACACAGTTGCTAAAAATTATTTAGAGAAAATGAAAGAGTTACAAGGAATTGAAATTAAAGAAGCTCCAGAAGAAGTTGGAGCAGCAATTGCCCTTCCGAAAAACAGTGATAAAACAGCTGAATTTAATAAAGTAATTAAAAAAATGCAAGAAAATGGAGAAATGGATAAATTAGTGAAGAAATGGTTTGGCAGCGAAAAATAAGCTGCCTTTCACTTTTCTGTGAGGGGAATGAAAAGAATGAACTTAGATTTTTCGGCGATTACGCCTTCGATACCGTATATATTAAAAGGTCTAGAAGTTACTTTGAAAATTGTAGCAGTATCAGCTTTAGCTGGGTTTCTTTTAGGGACGTTATTAGCACTTTGCAAAATTGCTAGAATACGAGCATTAAATATAGCAGCAGATCTTTATACATCAATTTTCCGTGGTACACCACTTGTATTGCAATTAATGATTATTTATTTCGGTGTCCCGCAAATAATTGGTTATGAAATACCGGCATTCTTAGCAGCTGTACTTGCATTTAGCTTAAATTCAGGTGCATATATGTCAGAAGTAATCCGTGCCGGCATTCAAGCGGTTGATAAAGGACAAACAGAAGCAGCGATGGCTTTAGGAATTCCATACGGAAAAATGATGCGAAATATCATTTTTCCTCAAGCTTTAAAAAATATATTACCGGCACTTGTAAACGAGTTTGCGACACTTACGAAAGAATCGGCTGTAGTAACAGTAATAGGAGCAACGGATTTAATGCGTCGTGCTTATATCGTAGGCGGGGAGACTTTTAAATACCTTGAACCATTACTTTTTGTTGGACTCATTTATTATATGCTAGTCATTATTCTTACATTAGTCGGGAAGGCAATTGAAGGGAGAATGAAGAAAAGTGATTAAAATTGAAAACCTTCATAAATCATTTGGAAAAAACGAAGTATTAAAAGGAATTACAACAACGATTGAAAAAGGGGAAGTAGTAGCAATTATTGGACCGTCTGGATCAGGAAAATCAACATTTTTACGTTGTATGAATGTGTTAGAAGCACCGACAAATGGTCACATTTGGATTGGAACGGAAGAAGTAACGAATCCAAAAACGAATATTATGCACGTTCGTGAAAATGTCGGAATGGTATTTCAGCATTTTCACCTATTTCCTCATATGACTGTATTAGAAAATATTACGTATGCTCCTATCAATGTAAAAGGAGTAACGAAACAAGAAGCTGAAAAGAAAGCCGAAAAACTGTTAGAAAAGGTCGGCTTATTAGATAAAAAAGATACGTATCCAAATCGTCTTTCGGGAGGACAAAAGCAACGTGTAGCAATTGCAAGAGCGTTAGCAATGGAACCAGAAGTAATGTTATTTGATGAACCGACATCAGCACTAGATCCAGAGATGGTAAAAGAAGTGTTAGAAGTTATGAAATCATTAGTTACGACAGGAATGACAATGGCGATTGTTACACATGAAATGGGATTTGCAAAAGAAGTAGCAGATCGTGTTCTCTTTTTAGATGGTGGAAAGCTTGTAGAAGATAGTGCGCCAGCAGAATTTTTTGCAGCACCGAAAAGTGAGCGTGCGCAACAATTTTTACAAAAGATATTGTAATATGTAAAGGTTACGTGAATAATAAGTAGAAAAGGATGACATTGTGTCATCCTTTTTTTATACTAACTGTAAATACGTTTATACATATAGGAGCAATGCTATGTTCAAAATTGGATACCGTACAGTAAAAACAGCAATAGGGACAGGCGCAGCCGTTTTTATTGCACAGTTATTAGGGTTGGAATTTTATAGTTCAGCGGGTATTTTAGTTATATTATGCGTACAAAATACGAAACGTAAATCACTTCAAGTGTCGTTACACCGTTTTTTAGCCTGTGTATTATCAATGGTGTTCGCGTTTTGTATTTTTGAAACAATTGGATATACACCACTAGCAATTAGCGTACTATTACTTACATTTATTCCGACTGCAGTCATGTTTAAAATTCAAGAAGGTATTGTTACGAGTTCAGTTATTGTGATGCATCTATATTCATTGAAACAAATTACATGGCTTATTGTTGGGAATGAAATTGCGATATTAACGATAGGGATTAGCGTGGCTCTATTAGTAAATATGTATATGCCAAGTAGTGAAAATAAGCTAAAAGAGTATCAAGGTAAAATAGAAAATAATTTTAAAACGATTTTGTTTGAAATGGTTGTATATTTACGAAACCGAGAAAGTAGTTGGAGCGGGGCAGAACTTATTGAAACTGAACAGATGCTAAATGAAGCTAGAGATTTATCGTTTAAGAAACTTGAGAATGCATTTATGCGAGAAGATGACTATTACTATCGCTATTTCAATATGCGTATGCAACAATTCGAAATTTTAGAGCGAATGATTCCGTTAGCAGCTTCTTTATCATGGACATATGAACAAGCGGACATGATTGCGGATGTGGTTGAAAACATTGGAAATGCTATTAGCCCTCAGAGTACCGGGGTTATTTCTTTAAGGCAGCTTCAAGAAATGCGAGAATTATTTAGAGATATGCCATTGCCGGCTACACGTGAAGAATTTGAGATACGTGCGAAACTTGTTCAACTTGTATACGAAATGGAACAATATTTACTCATTAAAAGTCGCTTTAAAGGAAAGGATAATATAAAAGAACTTATATAGAAGGTAGGAATTATCTATGCCGTATCTTCTCTCTTTCCTATTATGTCTTTCTTTATCGCCTATTTGGCCTCTTGGTGATAATCCGCGTGCCGGTGATCCTTTCATTATTGTAAATAAAGCGACGAATAAACTAGCTTATATTGACGATGAAAAGATTCAAAAGGTTTTTCCAGTCGCGACAGGAAAAACAAATGAATTAACCCCAGAGGGAACTTTTGATATTGTAATGAAAGCAAAGGACCCATATTATATTGCGAAGAATATTCCTGGGGGATCACCGAAAAATCCACTTGGATCTAGGTGGATGGGATTCAATGCAAGAGGAACTGATGGGAGTAAATATGGAATACATGGAACAAACCAACCGAGTTCAATTGGAAAGTATATTTCACAAGGATGTATAAGAATGAAGAAAAATGATGTGGAATATTTATTTGATCGCATTCCAATTGGAACGAAAGTATGGATTGTAAAATCGAAAAAGTCATTTCAGCAATTGGCAAAAGAAAAAGGAGCCATTGCATATGAAAAAGTCAACGAAAAAGTTGGCTTTTTCTATTGTAATAAGTTGTCTTGACATGTGTACATAACCATGCGTTAATGAGAGTATAGAAAGATAAAATGAGATAAAGGGGTTGCTCATATGTACTTGAATCCAAAACTTTCGTATATGCAGTTTTTTATGGGATTTCTATTTATTATTACATTCATATTGGCAACTTTTAATATATGTTCTTATCTTGTAGCGATTGTATGTATGGCATTACTTAATCTTACTTTTGTTATTGGGGCATTTCAGCAGAAACAATATACAAGTTTTGTGATAGCACTTGTAATGTCATTTTTCTTTAGTATTGTAGCGATTGTGCTTTACATAAAATAAACCATCTCGATTTCGAGATGGTTTATTTTACTATGTGTAAAAAGTAAAAAAAGGACGAACAGATCGTCCTTTTTACCAAAACATACTTGCGCCAGCAAGTAATGTTGTTACAAGCATAGAAATTAGCATTACATAAATCATAACTTTTTGAGCTTTTTTATGCATCGTTAAACCTCCTTGCAAATCAGTACAATATCATTGTAACGAGAAATGATATTGTGGACAAGAGGGAGAGAAATGACAAAATTCGAGAAGTGTGTGTAAAGTATAACAGGAAATTTGTATGTACATAGAGAATATATAAGAATGATAGGGTATAAGTTTTTTGTTATGCAAGCTGAAGAATGGAGATACGATGATGAAAATATATGAAACAAATCGTTTACATTTAAGGGAAATTGATGAGTCGTATGCTGAAAAAGTTCTTCAATATTACGACAGAAATCGTGAATTTTTAAAAGCCTGGGAAGAGTATAGACCGGATGATTTTTTTACGTTAGATTATCAAAAGAAAAAGTTACAAAAGGATAGAAAAGAGATCGCAGAAGGTAAAATCATCAGACTTTGGATTTTTAAAAAAGGTGATGATACGAAAATAATTGGATGTATTTCATTTAATTTAATTGTTCGTGGAATTTACCAATCTTGTGTACTCGGCTATAAATTAGATAAGGAAGAGTTAAACAAAGGTTATACGACAGAAGCGCTTAGAAAAGCGATTCAAGTTGCTTTTGAGGAATTTCAATTACATCGTATAGAAGCACCGATTATGCCACGAAATTTAGCATCTATACAAGTCGTAACGAAGATAGGTTTTCAGTATGAGGGCGTGTCTAGGAAGATGTTAATGGTTAATGGAGTGTGGGAAGATCATATGCGCTGGGTATTGTTAAATGAGTAATAGAAAGCAGATGGTTATCTAGACATATAAACCGTCTGTTTTTTGTCTTGTATTTCGAAACTTTTGCGAAATTCTGTTATAATTAATAGTGTTACATACATAATGGTAGTGCAGGAGGCGCAGTCTTATGATTAATCAAGAACGTTTAGTAAATGAATTTATGGAGTTAGTACAAGTAGATTCTGAAACGAAATTTGAAGCAGAAATTTGCAAAGTATTAACAAAGAAATTTACAGATTTAGGTGTAGAAGTATTTGAAGATGATACAATGGCTGTTACTGGGCATGGTGCAGGTAACTTAATTTGTACATTACCAGCAACAAAAGATGGTGTTGATACAATTTACTTTACTTCTCATATGGATACAGTAGTTCCTGGTAATGGAATTAAGCCTTCTATTAAAGATGGATATATCGTATCAGATGGTACTACGATTTTAGGGGCGGATGATAAAGCGGGATTAGCATCCATGTTCGAAGCAATCCGTGTTTTAAAAGAAAAAAATATCCCTCATGGTACAATTGAATTTATTATTACAGTTGGAGAAGAATCTGGTCTTGTTGGTGCAAAAGCATTAGATCGTGAGCGCATTACAGCGAAATATGGTTACGCGTTAGATAGCGATGGGAAAGTTGGCGAAATCGTTGTTGCAGCTCCAACACAAGCGAAAGTGAATGCGATTATTCGCGGGAAAACAGCTCATGCTGGTGTAGCACCAGAAAAAGGTGTATCTGCAATTACTATCGCAGCGAAAGCAATTGCGAAAATGCCACTTGGTCGTATTGATTCTGAAACAACTGCAAATATTGGACGTTTTGAAGGTGGTACACAAACGAATATCGTTTGCGATCATGTACAAATCTTTGCAGAAGCGCGTTCTTTAATCAATGAAAAAATGGAAGTACAAGTTGCGAAAATGAAAGAAGCATTTGAAACAACTGCAAAAGAAATGGGCGGCCAAGCAGATGTTGAAGTAAAGGTTATGTATCCAGGATTTAAATTTGCTGATGGCGATCATGTTGTAGAAGTTGCAAAACGCGCAGCTGAAAAAATTGGTCGTACACCTTCTCTTCACCAAAGTGGTGGCGGAAGTGATGCAAACGTAATTGCTGGACACGGAATTCCAACAGTTAACTTAGCAGTTGGTTATGAAGAAATTCATACAACAAACGAAAAGATTCCTGTTGAAGAATTAGCGAAAACAGCAGAATTAGTTGTTGCAATCATAGAGGAAGTAGCGAAATAATATAACAAAAAAGCGTGTAAATCAATTGTGATTTACACGCTTTTTACTTTGATTCGATTGCTTTTACAAGGCGGATAAGCCAATACAAGAAAATCCATGGCAGTATGTAAGTTGTTACTACATGGACTAGACGAGGAAAGAAACCAGCTATGTTTATATCAAATATAGGAAGAAGTAAATAATTGATTGCGACGATTAGTATAATTATGAGAAACGTATAATTGAGTTTATCAGTTGATTTCATAATAATCACCCCTAATTACAAAAATATCCACTTCATTTAAATTATAGCAATAAATATGATGGAAAAGAACAAGTAATAATTATAATTATTGTGCAAAATTTGCTATAATAAAAGAACGAACGTTCTGATTAGGGGGTGAGTACTATGCGAGAAATGTATCCAAAAAAAGGTCGTGTTATTTTACATGTAGATATGAATTGTTTTTTCGCATCTGTTGAAATTGCTCATGACTCATCGTTACAAGGGAAGCCGTTAGCGGTTGCTGGAAATGAAAAAGAAAGAAAAGGAATTATCATAACATGTAGTTATGAGGCGAGAGAATATGGAATACGTACAACGATGCCACTTTGGGAAGCGAAAAGGTTATGTCCGCAATTAATTGTAAGGCGCCCTAATTTTACATTATATCGCGAAGCTTCATTTCAAATGTTTCAAATTCTTTCCCGTTTTACGGAAAAAATACAACCAGTCTCAATAGATGAGGGGTATTTAGATATTACAGACTGTTACGCACTCGGTTCACCTCTTGAAATAGCAAAGATGATTCAGCAGGCGTTATTAACAGAATTGCAGCTTCCGTGTAGCATCGGGATTGCTCCGAACCTTTTCTTAGCAAAAACAGCTTCTGATATGAAAAAGCCTCTCGGTATTACCGTGCTCCGAAAACGAGATATTCCAGAAATGATTTGGCCACTTCCGGTTGGAGCGATGCATGGAATTGGAGAAAAAACAGCTGAGAAATTAAAAGATATTCATATACAAACAATTGAACAGTTAGCAAAAGGAAATGAACATATCATTCGCGCTAAAATTGGAAAGCATGGTGTTGATTTACAAAGAAGGGCAAAAGGTGTGGATGATAGAGAAGTTGATCCGAGTCAAATGGGACAACATAAAAGCGTTGGTAATTCGATGACTTTTTCAAAGGATATGGATGAAGAAAAAGAATTACTTGATATGTTAGAAAGGCTATCAAAATCAGTGAGTAAAAGATTACAAAAGCGAACTCTTGTCAGCTATAATATTCAAATTATGATTAAATATCATGATAGGCGGACAGTAACGAGGAGTAAGCAATTGAAAAATGCCATTTGGGAAGAACGAGATATTTTTCAAGCGGCCTCTCGTTTATGGAAGCAACATTGGGATGGCGATTCCGTTCGTTTATTAGGTGTTACAGCTACTGAAATAGAGTGGAAGACTGAATCGGTGAAGCAATTAGATTTGTTTTCATTTGAAGAAGATGCGAAAGAAGAGCCGCTACTTGCTGTCATTGATCAAATTAATGATAAGTATGGAATGCCGCTTTTACAACGAGGTAGTCAATTATTACGTAAGCAAGAAAAGTCTTTTCAGCAAAAATTAGAAAATAAGTTTATGTAGAAGGTGTCATGAAGCTGTAAATATCATGACACCTTTTATGTTCAACTTGCTTCTAAATCTAATGAAGTTTTCCAACCAGCTGCAGTAACGCCAGATTCTAATAGCATTCTGCTCACTATTTTTTCAATTAAGACTGCTGTATTTGTGTTGCAGTGTAATGTCGCTTGTATACATACTTTTTGATTAGAATCTACGTCTTCACTATACAATTCTTTTAAACCAATGCCTTCAGAACTTACCATATGCATAAGTAAAAAACGAATATGGGCTTCATGTTCTTCTGAACAAGTGAGAGAAAGTAAGTAGTTCGTTTGTTCAGGTGATTCTTCTTTTGATTTCTGATTCATAAAGAGAGCGATTGGGCGAAGTAGTATGTTTGCTAGTAAAACACCAGCTGCACCTAATATAGCTGCAATGAGGAAACCAGCGCCTGTAAGAGTACCAACAGCAGCTGCGCACCATAGGGTAGCCGCAGTATTAAGCCCTCTAATACTAAAACCATCGCGGATAATAACGCCGCCTCCTAAAAAACCAATCCCACTGACGACTTGAGAGGCAATACGTGAAGGGCTAGCATCGTGATCAATCATGACGGATAATAAAACAAATATACAGGCACCAAGTGATACGAGAGCATTTGTCCGTAGCCCAGCCATCCTATGTCTCCATTGTCGTTCCATTCCGATGCAAGCACCTACAATAATTGCAATAAATAATCTTAGTACAATGTCATACCATACCATCATGGTCACCTCCATACATATAAGTCCAAGTTATGTTTTTGAGAATGAGCGGGAAGCACCCGCTCATTCTCATTTTTATAACCAGCTATGAAACTTTTTAATATAAAGATTTTTCAGGAATTGTGTTAAGAAAGCATAGCCTAATAGTATCCCTACTAACCAAGGGAAATAGCTAAGTGGTAATGCTTGTAATCCAACGGCTGCTCCAAGTGGCGAGAATGGAATATAAATTCCGATTATCATAATACAAGCGGTTAATAAAAGAACCGGTACTGATGCGGTACTTTGAATAAATGGAATCTTCTGTGTTCTTATCATGTGAACAATTAAAGTTTGTGTTAGCAATCCAACGACAAACCAACCAGATTGGAATAATGATTGTTCGCTAGCTGTATTTGCACTGAAGACGTTCCACATGACCACATAGGTGATGATATCAAATATGGAACTAATGGGACCGATGCAAATAATGAAGTTCCGTAAATTTGCAGTATCCCATTTTCTTGGTTTTTCTAAAAACTCTTTATCCATTTTGTCCCATGGGATAGACAGTTGTGAAATATCATAAAGTAAGTTTTGAATTAAAAGGTGAATGGCAAGCATCGGCAAGAAAGGAATGAAGGCACTTGCTACTAACACACTAAATACATTTCCGAAGTTAGAGCTCGCTGTCATTTTAATGTATTTCAAAATATTACCGAATGTAGTGCGTCCTTCTAAAATACCTGCTTCTAATATCATTAAACTTTTTTCAAGTAGAATAATATCGGAAGACTCTTTTGCAATATCAGTTGCAGTATCAACACATATGCCAACGTCAGCTTCCCGTAACGCTACGGCGTCGTTAATGCCATCTCCCATATAACCTACAGTGTGTCCGTTTCCTTGTAATACTCGTATAATGCGGGATTTTTGCATTGGATTTAGTTTAGCAAAAACAGTTGTTTCTTCGGCTAGCTTTGCTAATGCTTTATCAGGTAAAGCATCGATTTCGTAACCAAGGATAGGCTCGCCAATATTTAATCCAACTTCTTTACATACCTTTTTTGTCACGATTTCGTTATCACCAGTTAAAATTTTTACTTGTACACCATGTTTTTGTAATGCTTGAATGGCAGTAGCGGCAGATGGTTTCGGCGGATCTAAAAAGCCAATATATCCAGCGAGAATCATATCATTTTCATCTTGTACGGCGTACTCTTTATTATTTGTTGGTCTATTTTTTTTATAAGCTACAGCAATAACGCGCATACCTTCACTATTCAAAGTTTCACTTAGTTGTTTTACATGTAAGCGCATGTCATCGGTAAGAGAAGCAATTTTGCCATATATTTCAGTGTAGTTGCAAATAGATAAAATTTCTTCTACAGCCCCTTTACAGACCATTGTATGTTCACCTGAATTGTTTTTTACAATGACGGACATACGCCGACGAGCAAAGTCAAATGGAATTTCATCTAGCTTTTGAAAAACAGATGGATCAAATTTTTGATTTTCTTCTGTATGTTTTATAACGGCTTTATCTATTAAATTTTTCAATCCTGTTTGATAGAAGCTATTTAAATAGGCAAAGTGTAATACACGATTACATGTATTACCATTAGGATCTAAGTGGCGAACAAGTACAACTTTATCTTCTGTTAAAGTTCCTGTTTTATCGGTACAAAGAATGTTCATAGCACCTAAGTTTTGAATAGAATTCAGCTGTTTTACAATTACTTTCTGTTTAGACATGTTAACGGCACCTTTAGCTAAATTAGCAGTCACAATCATTGGTAACATTTCAGGTGTTAGACCAACTGCGATTGCAATAGCGAAGAAGAAAGCTTCTTGCCAATCCCCTTTTGTGAATCCGTTAATGAGAAGAACGATAGGTGCCATAATAAGCATGAATGTAATTAAAAGCCAGCTTACTTTGTTTACACCTTTATCAAAGCTTGTTTCTACGCGCTTACCGCTTACTTTATTTGCTAAAGAGCCAAAATACGTATCGGTACTTGTGGAGATGACAACCGCTCTTGCGCTACCACTTACAATATTTGTCCCCATGAAGCAAAGATTTTCCATATCAAGTGGATTGTAATTTTTTTTCGTGCTTTTCGGTAATAGATGTTTATTTTCTGTATGGTAGCAGTTTTCGTATTTTTCTACAGGAAGTGCTTCTCCTGTTAAAGAAGATTGGTTCACAAATAAATCTTTAGCCGATAAAATACGCACATCAGCTGGAACAATGTCTCCGGCTGAAAGTGAAATAATATCGCCAGGTACAAGTTCCTCAATTGGAATTTCCGTTGTATCAGTTTGCTTTAAATTTTTTACATTTTTTGTTTCGTGTACAAATCCATCTATTCTAAAGACACTCGCCGTTGTTCGAACCATAGCCTTTAACTGATCTGCAGCTTTTTGAGAACGAAATTCTTGTAAAAAGCGAATCGTTGCACTTAGCATTACCATTACAGATACGACAATCGTTCCTTGTATGTCATCTGTGAAAAAAGAAAGTGCGCCGAGAGCTAATAAAACAAAAATAAATGGATTTTTAAAAGCCAGCAGAAATTGAATGTACCACGGTGATGTTTTATTATGAGCTATTTCATTAAGGCCATATAAAGAAAGTCTACGAGACACTTCTTCTTTAGAGAGTCCATTTTCTGTTGTTTCTAAAAGTCGTAACGCTTTGTTTGCATCCTGCGTTGCGACTTCCACTAATAATTTGTGATTTGTTTTCATACAATCTTGATCGTATGAATGTTTCGTTTCTTGTTTTTGTAAATTTAACATCGGTAGTTCCTCCTTTTTCATGAAGGAGGAAACAAGCTGTTACTCGACTATTTAAAATTAGGAGGAACAGTTTCTTTCCTACCTACATGATGAAATATTAACGTAAAACATATGGGTATCTGGGCCGAATCATCAATTGCCAACTGTTCCTCACCTCCGTACAATTTAGTAGATTCTGAATATGCTATGTTTGTTTCATAGTAAGGTGCATATATACGTAAAAAGACCTTTACTCAAAACGAGTAAAGGTCTGAATTCGTAGTTAAAAGAGTCCACGACAAAGACTGTTAGTAAATATAGATTAAAACAGTTTTGTGTATGACAAAATATACGCACCTCTCCCTCGTTGAGTTTTAGCACTGTATAGCATAGGTACTGAAACCAGCTACGTTAAAAAAGGCCTTCATTCCGACCTTTCCTGTTGACCCATTGGCGTCTCTCGACATTTTTGGGCAGCAGCGTTTCTCTATACAGGAGCCTCACCTAACAGAGACCATATTCAATTACACGTTGAATGTTAGCACTGAAATTTTGTAGTGTCAATATATTTTTTTGAAAACTCAAATAGATTCATCTTGGCTATATAGTAGGAAATAAGAGGGGGTTTTTGGAAATAAGTTTGGAAAATAAATACCGTAATAAACATAAAAAAAGCACTGATTACAGTGCTTTTTTTATAGATTATGAGATTGTAGCATTTTCAAAAATAACAATTTCTGAACGATTTGTTGTTGAAACACGTTGTGCATAATATGTTAAAGCTGAAGAAATATATGTTGGTAACGAGTCATTTGTATGTGTTGTTGTATATTCATGGATTAATTCTTTCAAAGTCGTCCATTCTAATTGTGCTGGGTGATCAGACACGAAAGAACTTACCCAGCGATCAAATGAAGATGAAAAATCAGTTTGTAAACGAAATGCTTCTTTCATAATAAAACGCTCCCTTAAAATGTAGTATAATCATTTTAACATAAAACACGAACGATTGCTAAGTTTTTTGAGTATAACGTTCGTGATATATAGTTGTCTAGATGATTGGTTATGTAAATTCGATTTGCCATTTGAAATAACATTCCGTAAGATGAAAGGTAGATTATATAAAGAGCTGGAGGAAAGAAAGTGGAATTTGTATTTTTAGGAACTGGTGCAGGTGTTCCTTCGAAAGGAAGGAACGTTTCAGCAATTGCTTTGCAATTGTTAGAAGAACGAGGACAGACTTGGTTATTTGATTGTGGCGAGGCGACGCAACATCAAATATTACATACATCAGTACGTCCACGCCGCATTGAAAAAATATTTATTACGCATTTACATGGTGATCATATTTTTGGATTGCCTGGTTTATTAGGAAGCCGTTCGTTCCAAGGAGGGACTACACCTCTAACAGTGTATGGACCAAAAGGAATTAAACAATTTATTGAAGTCGCATTATCAGTAAGTACGACACATGTAAAATACCCGCTTGAAATTGTTGAGATAACAGAAGAAGGTACTGTGTTTGAAGATAATGAATTTCATGTGGAAACGAAAAGATTGTCACACGGTATTGAATGTTTTGGGTATCGTATTATAGAGAAAGATATACAAGGCGCCCTTTTAGTCGATAAATTGCTGGAGATGGGCGTGAAACCAGGTCCACTCTTTAAACGTTTAAAAGATGGAGAAGTGGTTGAATTGGAAAATGGTACGATACTAAACGGAAAAGATTTTATCGGCCCACCTCAAAAGGGAAGAATTATTACCATTTTAGGTGATACGAGATATTGTGAAGCGAGTAGAGAGCTAGCACAAGACGCTGACGTACTTGTTCATGAAGCAACTTTTGCAGCAGAAGATGAACAACAAGCTTATGATTATTTTCATTCCACATCTAAGCAAGCTGCAAGTATTGCACTTCAGGCAAATGCAAAACGATTAATATTAACTCATATTAGTTCTCGTTATCAAGGGGATACATATAAGGAATTATTGAAAGAGGCAAGAGAGCTATTTTCTAATACAGAAATAGCTACAGATTTAAAATCATTTCCAGTGGACAGATAATAATGTTGTGAAAAAATGGTGACGAAAGGTTGCCATTTTTTTATTTCTAAAAAAAAATAAAAATAAAACTGTTATCATTTTACGCTTATATAGGATGAAACAGAAAGTTTTAATGATGTAAAGATATAAGATGAAACAACATAGTATCGATTGTTTAGAAAAACTGTTATATAAGTCGGACGACATACAAGTAGTACAAATAGCAAAAATGGATTGTTATTCAGAACTTTTAAAATTCATTAAAAGTAAGCGTTTTATTAAAAACAAGCTATAATGAGGACAGATTATAATTTACTGTAGGCTACATGTGTTTGAGACGTTTATCATAACAAGTGAAGTTGAATAAATTGTGAGAGGGCAACATGGAAATTATAATAGGAAGGACATTACTATTATTTGTATGAAGCCTTTTTCACTTTTTAGCTTTAAGGCATCAAAAGGTATGAAAGCAATGGGCGTTTCACTTGTTTATGCTATGCTTGTAAGGGGTTCTGTGTTAAACTTTGGATTGCTACAAGACTTTACTGTAGATTATCTTATATTATGTGTAAATGAAGGTAATGCTAAGTTTCTTATTTCATATTATAACTGGTATTATTTCAGGATATATCGCTTCACTGTTATTCAAAAACGATCCAATTCGTATAGCGGAACAAATTCGTAGTACAACTGGAAAAGCAACCGATTTGGTAGCTTAATAGAATAGTAAAAAATTTTTTCATAGAGGTTTAGGGGGAGTTATGATGAAGTATCGCTCAGTATTTGATATTATCGGTCCAGTTATGATTGGTCCATCAAGTTCACATACAGCAGGCGCAGCAAGAATGGGGCAAGTTGCTCGCCAGCTGTTTCGTCATGAACCAGAAAGAGTAAGCATTTCATTATATGGATCATTTGCAAAAACGTATCGTGGGCATGGTACAGATGTAGCGCTAATAGGTGGGATATTAGGGTTTGAAACAGATGACTTACGTATTCCAGAGGCGCTAGAAATAGCAAAAGAGCGCGAAATTGAAGTGGAATTTATTGAAGAGGATGCCAATGCACCTCACCCAAATACAGCGAGAATTCGTTTGTATAAAGGTGAAGAAGAAATTGAAGTTGTTGCTTGCTCAATTGGTGGCGGTAAAATTGAAGTTGTAGAATTAAACGGATTCGATCTTCAATTATCAGGCACGAGTCCAGCACTACTTATTGTAAATAACGATCGCTTCGGTGCTATTGCAGCAGTAGCTTCAATCCTTGCGAAACACGAGATTAACATTAGTACAATGAGTGTTTCTCGTAAGGAAAAAGGAAGAAGAGCGCTTATGGTCATCGAAACAGATGAAATATTAGCAGATGAAGTGATTGAAGAAATAAAAGCGCAACAAAATATTTGTCAAGTAACTATTATGGAATAATTGCAGGGGGGACACACCATGTTTCGGAACGCAGCGGAACTAGTGGCGCAAGCTAAAGAACAAAATGTAAAAATCGCAGAAATTATGATTCAATGTGAAATGGAAACAAGAAGTATTTCACGTGAAGAAGTAATTGCTGGTATGGAAAAGAACTTAGTCGTGATGGAGCAAGCGGTAGAACGTGGTATTCGCGGAGTGAAATCACCAACTGGTTTAACTGGTGGAGATGCTGTAAAAGTTCAGGCGTATATGAAGAGTGGAAAAGGCTTATCTGGAGATACGATTTTGGACGCAGTGAGTAAAGCTGTTGCAACAAATGAAGTAAACGCAGCGATGGGAATTATTTGTGCAACACCAACAGCAGGGTCTGCTGGAACAGTGCCAGGTGTACTATTTGCACTAAGAGAAAAATTGCAGCCTACACGTGAAGAAATGATTGAATTCTTATTTACAGCGGGAGCTTTCGGTATGGTTGTTGCGAATAACGCTTGTATTTCTGGTGCAGCGGGAGGATGCCAAGCTGAAGTTGGTTCAGCAAGTGGAATGGCAGCTGCAGCTGCAGTTGAAATGGCTGGTGGAACACAAGAGCAAGCAGCTACAGCGATGGCAATTTCATTAAAGAACATGCTTGGTTTAGTATGCGATCCTGTTGCAGGACTTGTAGAAGTACCTTGCGTAAAACGTAATGCAGCAGGAGCTGCAAATGCGATGATTTCAGCTGATTTAGCATTAGCTGGTGTAACGAGTACGATTCCATGTGATGAAGTGATTGAGGCGATGTTTAGAATCGGACAAACGATGCCAGTAGCACTTCGTGAAACAGCTGAAGGTGGACTTGCAGCAACACCGACTGGTCGTCGTCTGCAAGAAGAGATTTTTGGGAAGACGAATAACTAAACAATATATGTTTATAAAAAAATGGAGCTCAAGTAAGATTGAGCTCCATTTTTTATTTTTCTTTTGTTAGTTGTTCTAATGTTTTTCCGAGATTATGCGATCGTTGCGCTGCCTGTGTAATACAAGAAATAAGTGCTTGTTGAAATTGGTGTTCTTGTAATACTTCAATGCCTGCTTCGGTCGTTCCACCAGGAGAAGTAATTTCCTTTCGCAAAATAGAAGGATGTTTTTCACTTGCTTTTAGCATTTCAGCAGCACCAATCATTGTTTGAAGAATAAGTGACTTTGCAACATCTTCTTTTAAACCGATTTCTTTTGCGGCTTCTTCCATCGCTTCTACTACGTAATAAATATAAGCAGGCCCACTTCCAGATAATGCAGTGACAGCATGCATATCTTCTTCCTCTACAACAGAGACGAGACCGATCGTTTCAAATAAAGCTATGGCAGTTTGAATATGTTCCTTTGTTGCATGTTTAGAAGGCGAGATAGCAGTAGCTGATTTTAAAATAGCTGCAGATGTATTTGGCATGGCACGAATAATCGGAACGTCTTTTTGAAGTAGATTTCTAATTGAATGAGTAGAAACACCTGCTAATAACGAAATAATAAGCAGGTTATTATGTATGTCTTCTTTAAAAGGGGTAAGCGCTTCTGCAACATCTTTTGGTTTCATTGCTAGAAAAAGAATATTTGTATCAGTAAGTAGTTCTTTTTTATTATGTGTTCCTTTGACGCCATATTTTTTATGTAGCTCCTGCAACCTTGTCTCGTTAGAACGATTACTTACGGTAATTTGTTCGCCTTTCACAACGTTTGCATGTAATAAGCCACCAATAATCGCTTCAGCAATAGAGCCTGCACCGAGAAAGGAAATGTTTTGAATAGACATGATGTTCCTCCTTTAATTTTGGTTAGAAATTCTTATAAATGTACATACATTCGTTTTTTTCTAGGAAACACCTCTTTTTATCTGAAAATAATGACAAATATATAAGGAAGTTGTAAACTGAAGAAGTATTCATTTTTGAACCGGAAAGAGACAGGGGGGCTAAGCATGACGGCGATTCACCGAATGGAGATTCCTGTGCCATTTGCAGTTGAAACTGTGAATGTGTTTTTAGTTGAGGGGGAGACATTAACATTAATTGATACAGGGACGAATACAGAAGAGGCAAGAAATGCGTTAGAAAGTCAGTTAGGTACATTAGGATATACGATAGAAGATATTAAAACAGTAGTTATTACGCATCATCATGCGGATCATTGTGGGCTTTTAAATATATTTTCTGAGAAGACGAACATTATTGGACACCCTTGGAATGAGCCGTGGATCACGCAAAATCCAGAATTTTTAAAGCGATATCATGATTTTTTTAGAGAGACGGCTTTACAATTTGGTGTTCCAGCAGCATTTTTGAAAGACGAGGCGTTATTGACGACAAGGACACTGAAATATTCTTGTAATAGATCGTTAACGCATACTGTGAGAGAGGGAGATCGTATTGATTCAATGCCTGGTTTTACAGTAATTGAAACACCGGGTCATGCTTCCACTCATATTTCATTATATAGAGAATCTGATGGAATACTAATTGGCGGAGATGCTCTCATTAGTCATATTTCTTCGAATCCAATATTAGAACCACCATATGAAGGACAAACAGAAAGGGCACGTCCATTATTACAATACAATCAAACGTTAAAGCGTTTAAGTGAAATGAATATTTCGCGCATTTTATCAGGACATGGAGAAGATGTTCTAAATGTGAAACAACTTATTGAAACGAGATTACAAAAGCAAGAAACACGTGCATTTAAAGTGCTTGAGTTATTAAAGGAAAAACCAATGACAGCATTTGAAGTATGTGTAAAACTATTTCCGGTATTATATAAGGAACAATTGCCACTTACTATTTCAGAAACGGTTGGACAATTAGACTTTTTAGCATATAATCAACAAGTGATGATTGATGAATCTTCGCAACAATTGATTTATTATGCAAAGTAGGTGACAGCAATGACGGGACGTTTACAAAATAAAGTAATCGTCATTACAGGTGCTTCTAGTGGAATTGGAGAGCAAGTTGCAATGCAAGTTGCAGAGCAGGGAGCGACTCCAGTATTAATGGCTAGAACAGAAGAGAAATTAAAAGCGCTAGCAGACAAAATTAAAGAAACTTATAATACGCCTTGCTATTATTATGTATTAGATGTAAGTGAAGAGACGGGGATAAAATCTGTTTTTTCAAAGGTATTACAAGAAGTGGGACGTATTGATATATTAGTAAACAATGCGGGATTTGGTATTTTTAAAACGTTTGAAGATGCGTCAATGGATGAAGTGAAAGATATGTTCCAAGTAAATGTATTTGGATTAGTAGCTTGTACGAAAGCAGTTCTACCTTATATGGTGAAAAGAAACGAAGGGCATATTATTAATATTGCTTCACTTGCTGGGAAAATTGCAACGCCGAAATCAAGTGCGTATGCAGCGACGAAACATGCAGTATTAGGATTTACCAATAGTTTACGCATGGAGTTATCCAGTACGAATGTTTTCGTAACAGCGATTAATCCAGGTCCGATAGATACAAACTTTTTTGAAATAGCTGATCAATCCGGTACATATGTGAAAAATATGGGACGATACATGTTAAAACCAACATATGTAGCAGAGCAAATTGTAAAATCAATGCAAACGAAAAAGCGTGAAGTAAATTTACCGAAATGGATGGGCATTGGTCCGAAACTTTATGCATTATTCCCAGGTTTATTTGAGCGTGTTGCAGGTAAATCATTAAGTAAAAAATAGGAGATTTCCATATGGAAATCTCCTATTTTTTATTTTCCAGTCACATAATCGTAAACGATATCCTCAACTGCCTCGTATACATCAATTTTAGTATTTGAATGAATTATTGCTTGAATATGTTTAACAAGCATTTCCTGATCCTCATTTGACATAGGACTATATTGATATTGCTGAAAACTTTTTATAATCATTTTCTCAATTAATTTTTCATTCATGTTTTCCCCGCCTGTATGTACGTATGTATTGTTTTATTGTACTTGAAGTGAAATAAAAAAACTACTATGCACTATTTTTGTATAAAAATTCGGTTGTGCATATTATTTTTCTAGTAAAATTAAGTTTTTTAAGTTTATAAAATTTATAAATATTTAATTGACTCTATAAATATACAATATTATAATCATACTTAATTTAAAGAATCGATATGAGGAGGAGCATATGAAGGTCGCGATTATTGGAGCAACTGGGTATGGAGGTATTGAATTAATTCGGTTATTAGAGCAACATCCATATTTTTCGATAGTATCTCTCCATTCTTTTTCACAAGTTGGTGAGTGTATAACAAATGTATATCCGCATTTTCAAAATGTTCTTGTTCATACGTTACAAGAAATTGATGTGGAGGAAATAGAGAAGGAAGTAGAAATTGTATTTTTAGCAACCCCAGCAGGAGTATCAGCAGAGTTAACTCCCAAATTATTAGCAGTAGGCTTAAAAGTAATTGACCTATCTGGAGACTTTCGTATGAAAGATCCTTTCATATATGAACAGTGGTATAAAAGGGCAGCTGCAAAAGAAGGAGTCCTTAGGGAAGCTGTATATGGGTTAAGTGAATGGAAAAGGTCCGAAATTCAAAAGGCAAATTTAATTGCAAATCCAGGATGTTTTGCTACAGCTGCATTATTAGCGATATTACCGTTAGTTCGTAGCGGCATAATTGAAGAAGATTCCATTATCATTGATGCGAAATCAGGAGTATCTGGAGCAGGAAAAACGCCAACAACGATGACTCACTTTCCTGAGTTATACGATAACTTGCGTATTTATAAAGTAAATGAGCATCAACACGTTCCTGAGATTGAGCAAATGCTCGCGGAATGGAATAGAAAAACGAAGCCAATCACGTTTAGTACACATTTAATACCGATATCACGTGGGATTATGGTTACACTTTATGCGAAAGTAAAGCGAGAAATGGAAATAGAACAACTTCAAAAATTATATGAAGAAACGTATAAACAATCAGCTTTTGTTCGAATTCGCATGCAAGGAGAGTTTCCAAGTCCGAAAGAAGTGAGGGGCTCAAATTATTGTGATATGGGGATAGCTTACGATGAAAGAACAGGAAGCGTGACAGTCGTTTCTGTTATAGACAATATGATGAAAGGTGCGGCTGGGCAAGCGATTCAAAATGCAAATATAATAGCGGGACTAGAAGAAACAACAGGTTTACAACATATGCCGCTTTATTTATAAGGGGGACATGATGGTTAAAGTAGCGTCTATTACAAAATTAGAAAATGGTTCGATTGTAACACCAAAAGGTTTCTCGGCAATTGGCACTGCAATTGGTTTGAAAAAGGAGAAGAAGGATTTAGGGGCAATCATTTGTGATGTACCGGCATCATGTGCTGCTGTTTATACAACAAATCAAATACAAGCAGCCCCCTTGCAAGTAACGAAGGATAGTATAACGACTGAGGGGGAATTACAAGCTATTATCGTCAATAGTGGAAATGCAAATGCTTGTACAGGGATGAAAGGATTACAAGATGCATACGAGATGCGTGCATTAGGGGCGGAACATTTTGGAGTGAAAGAAAATTATGTTGCAGTAGCTTCAACAGGTGTAATTGGTGTTCCGTTGCCGATGGATATAATCCGAAAGGGAATTGCAACTCTTATCCCGGCGAAGGAAGAAAATGAAGCTCATTCTTTTTCTGAAGCAATCTTAACGACGGATCTTATAACGAAAGAAACTTGCTATGAGATGATGATTGATGGAAAGAAAGTGATGATTGCTGGTGTTGCGAAAGGTTCAGGGATGATTCATCCAAATATGGCAACGATGCTAAGTTTTATTACGACAGACGCTCATATAGAGCATGACGTATTGCAAACCGCATTATCACAAATAACGAATCATACATTTAATCAAATTACGGTGGATGGCGATACTTCTACGAATGATATGGTCATCGCTATGGCAAGTGGATTATCAGAAACGAAACCAATCGATATGGAACATGCAGATTGGGAAACTTTCATATTTGCCTTACAGAAGGTATGTGAAGATTTAGCAAAAAAAATTGCACAAGATGGTGAAGGCGCTACGAAGTTAATAGAAGTAAATGTGCTAGGAGCTCAAACGAATGAAGAGGCAAAGAAAATCGCAAAACAAATAGTCGGTTCGAGTCTTGTGAAAACAGCAATACATGGTGAAGACCCAAACTGGGGGCGAATTATTAGCAGCATTGGACAAAGTGAAGTAGCGATTAATCCAAATACAATTGATATTACTCTTCAATCTATCGTTGTGCTGAAAAATAGTGAACCTCAAATGTTTTCTGAAGAGGAAATGAAAGAGAGATTACAAGAAGATGAAATAGTCATTGATGTGTATTTACATTTAGGTGAAGAGACCGGATCAGCTTGGGGCTGTGACTTAAGTTATGAATATGTGAAAATAAACGCTTGTTATCGTACATAAGGAGAGGGAAGATGAGCGATTATATTGTAGTGAAATGCGGCGGTAGTATGTTGGATCAATTAAATGATGTGTTTTTTGATTGCATAAAGAAATTACAACAGAAGTATAAAGTAGTGATTGTTCATGGTGGTGGCCCAGAAATTGATGCCCAATTAAAAGATTGTAACATCAACGTAGAAAAAAGAGATGGATTACGGGTAACACCAAAAGAAGTTATGGATGTTGTTCAAATGGTGTTATGTGGAAGTACGAATAAAAAACTCGTAATGAATTTACAAAAGCATAATTTACGAGCGGTAGGTTGTTCAGGATGTGACGGCAATCTACTTCAAGTTCAACCTGTTAGTGAGGAGATAGGATATGTGGGAGAAGTAAGGTATGTCGAAACGGCCTTACTAAAAGGATTAATAAATATGAATTATATTCCTGTTATTGCTCCAGTCGGCATAAATGATAATGAGATTTATAACATAAATGCAGATACCGCCGCAGCTGGAATTGCGGCCGCGTTATCTGCAAAAGAACTCATTTTTATTACAGATGTAGATGGGGTATTGCATGAAGGAAAGTTAGTAAAGAAAACCGACGAATTTGAGATTGTTAATTTTATAGAAAACGGTGTTATTACCGGTGGGATGATTCCGAAAGTACAGGCAGCACTAGCATCATTAAAAATGGGAGTGCAAAAGGTTAGTATCGTAAATGGGATGAAGGATTTTACCGAGGTTACAGGTGAGTGTATCGGAACGACGGTAACGAGGGGCGTGAGTATTGCATGACAAGTCATCTTTTTCAAACGTATGGGAGAAGAAAGATTGAGTTTGTAAAGGGAAAAGGAACGAAAGTCATTGATAATAACAGTAAGCAATATTTAGATTTTACATCAGGAATTGGTGTATGTAATTTAGGACATTGTCATCCTACTGTTATGAAAGCTGTACGAGAGCAACTGCATGAAATATGGCATATATCTAACCTGTTTACAAACAGCTTACAAGAAGAAGTGGCGTCATTATTAACAGAAAACATAGCATTAGATTATGTGTTCTTCTGTAATAGCGGGGCAGAGGCGAATGAAGCTGCTTTGAAGCTAGCCCGTAAGCATACTGAAAAATCTCTCGTCGTAACATGCGAGCAATCTTTTCACGGTAGAACATTCGGAACGATGAGTGCGACGGGACAAAATAAAGTGAAAGAAGGATTTGGTCCGCTCCTTCCCTCTTTTTTACATACACCTTTTAACGATATAAAGGCATTAGAGGAAGTAATGAATGAAGAAGTTGCGGCAGTAATGATAGAAGTTGTTCAAGGAGAGGGAGGAGTCATACCTGCTGATCTATCTTTTTTGAAAGCGATTGAAGCATTATGTAAGAAGTTCGGGTCCTTATTTATTATAGACGAAGTCCAAACAGGAATCGGAAGAACAGGGACATTATTTGCTTACGAACAAATGGGAATAACACCTCATATCGTTACTACTGCTAAGGCGCTTGGAAACGGGATTCCTGTCGGAGCGATGATTGGTAGGAAAGAACTTGGAATATCGTTTCCTGCAGGGTCACATGGTTCAACGTTTGGGGGAAATTATGTTGCAATGGCTGCGGCGAAAGAAGTATTGCAAATAATTAAAAGATCATCGTTTTTAAAAGAAGTAAAGGAAAAGGGCGAGTACGTATTACAGAAGTTGCAAGAGGAATTACGACATGTCGAATGTATCCAAAATATACGTGGTAAAGGGCTTATGATTGGAATTGAATGTACGCATGAAGTTGCAAGTTTTATAGAACAACTAGAAAAACAGGGACTTCTCGTATTACAAGCAGGACCTAATGTTATAAGACTATTACCGCCACTCATTGTAACGAATGAAGAGTTAAAACAGGCAGTATATATGATAAAAAAAGTAGTTTGTACAAAAAACGTATCAATTATATAAGGGGGAATTTTCATGTCAACTGTACAAGTACCGAAATTAAATACGAAAGACCTTTTAACACTAGAAGAATTAACGAAAGAAGAAATTATTTCTTTAATTGAGTTCGCAATATATTTAAAAAAGAATAAGCAAGAGCCTTTGCTGCAAGGCAAAATATTAGGTCTTATCTTTGATAAACATTCAACTCGTACTCGTGTATCTTTTGAAGCAGGAATGGTACAGCTCGGGGGACATGGTATGTTTTTAAGTGGAAAAGAGATGCAAATGGGAAGAGGAGAAACCGTTTCAGATACTGCGAAAGTATTATCACAGTATATTGACGGGATTATGATACGTACATTCTCACATGCGGATGTAGAAGAGCTTGCAAAAGAATCGAGCATACCTGTTATTAACGGATTAACGGATGACCATCATCCTTGTCAAGCATTGGCAGACCTAATGACAATATATGAAGAAACAAATACATTTAAAGGAATAAAATTGGCTTACGTAGGTGATGGAAATAATGTATGTCATTCATTGTTGTTAGCGAGTGCAAAAGTTGGAATGCATATGACTGTTGCAACACCTATAGGGTATGAACCGAATGAAGAGATTGTAAAAAAAGCGTTAGCGATTGCCAAGGAAACAGGAGCTGAAATTGAAATTTTGCATAACCCTGAACTAGCGGTGAATGAAGCAGATTTCATTTATACTGACGTTTGGATGAGCATGGGGCAAGAGGGCGAAGAAGAGAAATATACGTTGTTTCAACCATACCAAATTAATAACGAACTTGTTAAGCATGCGAAGCAAACATATCGCTTCTTACACTGTTTACCTGCCCATCGTGAAGAAGAAGTAACAGGCGAGATTATAGATGGATCACAGTCTATCGTATTTGAGCAAGCTGGTAATCGATTGCATGCGCAAAAAGCATTATTAGTAAGTTTATTTAAAAATGTAGAAGAGCTTTCCTAAAGGATGTATACCCCAGTTGCTAGATACGAATAAAAACTGGGGTGTTTTTTATGGTTAAATTCTTTTTAGAAGAGAAAGTAAATACGGTAAAAAGATATTACTTTGAGTATATACTGAATGTACTTAATTATATGGATAGAGGGAGGATATCTATTAGAGAAACAGCTACTAAATTTTTTGTATAACCATTTGTGCCTAGTTTACCAGGAAGGCCTTTTACTTCACATACACTTCGTTTGCCGTTAAGCAGGTTTTATGTAACATGAAGATTTTTAGATATTCTGAAATTTCTATATTTACATTTTTTTTCTTTTTGTCTCATAATTTTAATGGGGAGAGGGAGGGAAAAAATGGTTCAAATTAAAGTAACACCTGAAATGCTAGAAGAAGTTGCGAATCGTGCAAGTAATACCCGAATCGCATTAGAATCTATACATAATAATTTATGTAATGAAATAGATCAGTTGTGTTTTCAGTGGATTGGTGCCTCTAATCAACAGTTCATTCAACTGTTCAATGATGCGAGACCAAAAGCTTTTGCATCTATTCATTCACTTGTAAAAGTAGAGGAAGATTTGAAAAGAATTGCTGAAAAATTCCGCAATACAGATAATCAAAATGTTACAATGGAACAAGGAGCGATGTGTGGACCACTATCGTCAGAAAAAGAGGATTTTGATGGTGAAAAACTTGCTAGGGATATAGTAGGTGAAATAAGTGGTGAGTATGATATTCGTCGTGCTTGGGATGGGATTGATCCATCTACTGGCGAAAAACTATCTACTTTGGATAGAGTATTTGCTGGAGGAATGGCAGTAGCAGGGCTTACACCCTTTGGAAAGATAGCTAAAGTAGGTAAAGGAGTTAAAATGACTGCTAAGGCTGCTGAGGCTGTGAATAAAGCTAAAAAAGTACCTGTGGAGAAAGTCAATGGAGTTAAGGATACTGTAAAAGCTACAGAGGATAGTATCGTTACTAAAAAACCATATAGTAAAAGCAGGCCTAGTTATGGAAAAGGTCAGGTTGAAGAAGTGTGGGAAAATGCGAAAGATTCTATCGATGGGAAAGTTTATGATCCATCAGGTGTAGAAATAATTTGGGATAAATCTAAAACAAGAAGTGGTCAATGGGATATGGGGCATATACCAGGAGAGAAATATTCTGATATGCATGAATTGTATATGAATGAGATTATTACAAAAGAAGAGTTCTTAAAGTGGTATAGAAACCCTGAAAACTATCGACCGGAATTGCCAAGTACTAACCGAAGTCATAAGTATGAATGAGAGGGTGATAGTATAAATGGATATTAATAAAGCTGATTATGGGACTATTATAAAATTCGGGAATCTTAAATTATTTTTAGAGAAGCTAAAAATTGAGGGAAACTGTATTGAAGAGATTGTAGATTCAATTGATAAAAATGGTATTAGTTTACTTGAAAAATCATTAATTAGTAGAAAGTTTGATATAGCAAACTTTCTATTGGATAATGGTGCAAAGGTTAATATAATTTCTAATGATGACTGTAATGAGTTTCACTATTTAGCAGCAAATATTAATTGTCAAGGTGCGGTTGAAGTAGCTTGTAGGCTGGTTGATATGGGGGTAGATTTGAATTTAAAAGATAAAAAATTTGGTAATTCTGCAATATGGTCTTTATGTCAAGAAGTATTAAAAAAAAGAACAAAGGAGGGAAATGATTTAATAGTAAAATGTTTGGGAAAACGACCGAATATTAATGATGAAAATAAATATGGATATTCATTAAGAGATTTAATTGAAGAACGTGGAACAGATGATATGAAAAAAGTTTTGGAGATGATTGTTTGAAAAAGAGTAGTGGATTAGGTGGTAGCGTTGTATCTAAGAATATTTTACAAAATAAAGGGAATGTGAAATGGTGTATTAAAGAACAACCAGTTAATGCTATCGATAATGGATGGAGATTTTTGTCGGAAATAGATACAGATGAATATCTTGCTGATGCATCAAATATGTCAGTTTGTGATTGGGGAACTATTATTGAAATAGAACCAGCGGTAATGAATATTTTTAATATGCCAATTGGCACAGATATTACTTTACTAAATGAAAATAATAAAAAGTATTTTGTTTATACTGATTCGGGAGAAAAAGTAGATTTTTAAGAAGGTATTTTAGTGATTAGTACAGCTATATATCTACTAGCATAAAACTTTATGCATATAAGTATATATTTTAAGAAAATAAAAGAATCAATAATCTATACTATGGAATTGGGTAAAATTCTATTGAAACCTTGATTGGCTATATGTCTTTCAAGGTTTTTTAGTAATCTAAAAAGTTTCACATAAAAACTTATGATTTTAAATTAATATTCAAATATGACGACAATGCATTGGGAAATATGTATTTCAAGGTGTTGCATAAGAATTACCTCCCCCCATTAGTCGATAGTTGGTATATTATTAAAAAACTCTAAACTTATTAAGTAAGAGAGGATAACGAATTAAATGATTAAGCCTTTATATGCAGAAAATATTATAGTGGGTGTAGAATATAAAAATATGTTCAATTGGTTATAAACCTACAAAATTTAAGTTTGTAGAGGAGGAGTAGACGATGAATAATTGGAAAGATAAGATAGCTACAATGATTTTAGTGAAGCAGGAGCTAATGAAACAAGATGTAGAAAAAATATGGCCAAACCATTTTCCGGAGGTGGGAGCAAATGAAAAATCTATTCGCATTATTGAACAAGAATTGGGATATAAACTTGATTTAATGTATAGAGAATTTCTTCAATATGCCAATGGATGGGCAGGTTTTTATCAAACGGTGGATTTATTTGGTACGGAGCAATTAAAGGAATCAGCTATAATGGATTATGCTCAGGTACTATTAGAAGCTATAGATGATGTTGTTTTAGAAGAAAGCGGTGTTTTAAGGCCGGAGCTATTACCAATAGCAGTTTCGGAATTTGATAGGGATTTATTTGTTTTATGTTTACCTAATTCTTCTAGACCAGGAGAGATAATTTGGTTTGCGGGTGAAGAAATAGATAGATTTGAGAATTTTGACGAGTACTTTTTAGCAATGATCGACTATAATAGAGAAGAGATATTAGCTTTAAAGGGGTAGTTTATACAGTCATGTTTTTTAAGTGTCTGTTACTGTACAGCTATAAAAACATAAATACTAATACAGCTAAAGCAAAATATATTTGAAGTGAACAAAAAAGAAAATGGATATTAATTGTTAAGATATACAAGTTTTAAGGTTAAGATAAAATCTAGTGCAACTTAAAAACAATATGAACTGAAAGTACTTGATTGTCGATTAAAGGCAACAAGTGCTTTTTTCGTCTTGATATAAAAATAAATGAAATGGGACAAACATTAGGAGAATAAATAAGAACAAAGCTGCTCAACTTGAACTGTACCGCAATTGTTAGACATGAATAACAATTTGAGGTGCACTTTTTTATCTCTTCCGGCAAGAAGACTCCATCTGATTTGTGTTACGGGTGAAACCCAACAATTCAGGTGGAGATGAATTGCCGTCAGTAGGTAGGCTGAACGCTTTTGTTTCGTTCATAACAATTTTTGAGGGCGAATGTTTGTTTCTTTTTGTCCTACAATATTATGTAGATAAGAAGGGAATAGATTGTAAGGCAACGAAATTAGATAATGATTATCATTCAGCTACTTAAGCCAAAAGTAATGAATACGCTTAATGAACTTTCTAAGAAAGGTGGTGAAAACAATGGCTAGAAAGAAGGTAGTGAAAGTATTACGGAAACAAAAGAAAAGAGAAACCATGCAACGGTTCACGCAGAAACAGAATATCGGACGAGCTTGCCTTACTGCAAAAGAATTTCGTTTACTTCAGCGCATGGCGCATAGTTCAAAAGCACTGCGAAATGTTGGGTTGTACACGATAAAACAAAGTTATTTGAACGATAATAAAATGGCTACTGTAAAAGAAGTGGACAATGCCATGCAGGCTGATATGAACTACTCGGGCGTTCAATCAAACTCTGTTCAAGCGATTCGTAGAGCCTTATTTACAGAAATGAAGAGCTTTTTTAAAGCGTTGGAACAGTGGAAGAAACATCCTGATAAGTTCACAGGTCGTCCGAAGTTTCCGAATTATTCTCGTTCCACTGACAAACGAATCATTGAAATCTATCAAGTGCCAAAAGTGGATGAGAACGGATATTGGATGGTTCCGATGAATGTTGCATTTAGAAAAAAATTCGGTTCCATTAAAATACGTATGCCAAAAAACTTAAGAAATAAAAACATCTCCTACATTGAGATTGTACCAAAGCAAAAAGGTCGGTTCTTTGAGGTGCATTATACATATGAAATGCACGTCTCTCAAGTGAAGAAACAACCCACGACTACGAGTAACGCTTTGAGTTGCGATTTAGGTGTAGATAGATTAGTAAGTTGCGTAACCAATACAGGTTATGCCTTCTTAATTGATGGAAAAAAACTAAAATCCATTAACCAGTACTTCAACAAAACGATACGTAATCTACAACTGAAAAATATGGAAAACGGGCTTTCTAAACGTCTTGTAACGAATAAAATTGCTGCACTTTGGCATAAACGAGAAAGACAAATAAACGGTTACATTGCACAAACAGTAGGCCTATTGTTCAAAAAAGTGAAAGAATTCGATATAGATACGATTGTTGTAGGGTATAACGCTGGTTGGAAACAAAAATCTCATATGGGGAAAAAGAATAATCAAACATTTGTTCAAATCCCATTTGAGAAATTGATGGCAGCAATTGAGAATAAATGCATAAAAGAAGGCATCCGCTTTTTCAAACAAGAAGAAAGCTATACTTCAAAAGCTAGTTTTCTTGATAAGGATCCGGTTCCAGTTTGGTCTAAGGATGATAAGACGCAGTATCGCTTTAGTGGCAAACGAATTACGCGTGGTTTGTACCAAAGTAAAGCAGGAACATGTATCCATGCTGATATTAATGGTGCGCTGAATACATTGAAAAAATCAAAAATTGTAGAACTGGATGACAATCTGAAAGTGAAAACGCCGATTCTATTAGACGTGCAAAAACGTAAGGCTATTGCTTCGCGCATAGCCTAGTGGGTGCGTCAACCATCCATGTGTACGCGACTTGTCGGGGCTTGTAGCACACGCTGGATTCATCCCAGTGGTGGCTTCTTCCATAAGGGAGAACGGCTCTTTTTCGAAAGGGTGGTGCAAGTGGGAAAACAATCGTTCGTTGTCAGTACCAACCAAAAACATACTTGGGGTGTTACCTTAGGGTAGCATGAATGCTAGAGCGTCAAACTGTCTAGCGATAGACGAAAAGACCTAGCGTTCGAACTCAAGCCCCCACTGAAAGGTTTTATCTCAGTGGGGGTGGTTGACAGTGAAATGTCATATGTATATTTAGTTAACTATTTCGATATCATCTATAATAAAAGAGGAAATGAAATTTGTTTTTCGGGGTGTGTAAGGGCATACTAGGTATAAAAATATAGTTAAAGAGATGATGAGAGTGAAAACAACTAAGAAAACATATTCGTTTTTTCAGCGGATGTGGAGAATATTAAAGTTTCAATATTATAAGTTGCTTCGATCACCAGAAGGAGCGAAGAAAGTATCGTTAGGTTTTGCGATTGGTTTTGGTTTAGAGATGTTGGTTATATATACAGCATCGCTCGTCTATTTAATATTTTATCCAATCGTCAGGTTAGCAAAGGGATCTTTTCCTGCCGCGGTGATTGGCAATATTATTGGAAAAATATCGTTTCTCCCAGTAGTTTTATTTCCGCTTGCGTATGCGCTAGGGAAAATGATTTATCCATTTCATGTGCAAAAAATACATCATGAACCCTTTACAATATCGGACTTGTTTTCAAGTCACATTTTTACGATATTAAAGAGCTTATTACAGAGTGAAGTGTATGTATTAATTGGAATGACGATTTTAGGGGTTGTGTTTGGTGTAGTTTCATATTTCGTTGTGCATTATTTATATGAAAAGAACCGTAAGTTACGTTTGAAGAACAGAAAGAAAAGAGTGAGAGAACCACTCATGCAAATATAAAGAGTGTCACACTCATTTTCTCCTTTGAATATGTTTAAGAAAAAGGAGGAGAGAATGAATGTATTATTATTACGTACCGCAAGTATATCCATATGTAAATTATTATCCGGTTTATGATACGAGTAGGCAATATGAATTATATCGACAACAACTACCGCAAATACCATCGCAACAACCTACGCAAGATCAAAAACCATATTTAACGACATGGCCATATTCAAATGTATACTATGGCAATTATTACGAATCATAAAGCTGCTTCTATTTAGAAGCAGCTTTATACGTTTGTTTTCAAAATTAAATTTTGAATGGTTTGAAGAGAGTGAATGAGTTTTTCACGTTCTTCCTCAGATAACGTTTGGAAATTTTCTTTTAATTTGTCTAAAATGAATTGTTGATACTGATTTACTAACAATTTCCCTTCAGCTGTCAGGGAAATTAAAATGACCCGTCGATCTTTTTCGCTATAATGACGCTCTATTAGTTCTTCTTGGATCAGTTTGTTTAATAGAGGTGTCATGTTAGGCCGTGAAATCGCTAGCCGCTTGCCGATTTCGGAAACTGCTAATGTGCCATTTTCATGCAGAAGCAGTAATACTTGTGTATGTGATGGCGGCATATGTCTTTGAGAAGAAAATTCTCCAGGAAGCATAAATTTGCGATAAAAAAGAGGCACTAGCGAAAGAAGATGATCAACAATACGTTCCCACTCGCGTGATTCCATATAAAGGCCCCCTTCCACTCTCATTGTAACAAAAAAGACATGTTATAAAAATAGAATTGTTTCATGCGAATTTTAATATTTGTAGGCCAACACTTTTTTTGTAAAGGAATCGGCAATAATCGAATAGCCTTTATCATTTGGGTGTACTTGGTCAAAGAGTAAATCTTTCTTATCATTCGATATTAATTTGCGAATTGGTAAAACGATAGATGGTTGATTTGCTTTTGCAATGGAATAAACGGATTCATTCCATCCGTCTAAAAACATATCTGCATAACTTGCGATGGAGTCATCGAGTTGTAACGGGTTATAGAGTTCAGAAAGAATGAGTAAAGCATCCGGATTTTGATCTCGGACTGTCTTTACAATATTTTTTACATCCGCTTCAAAATGAGCTTTTTCTTTATTTAACATTTTAATACCGTCTATAACACCGACATCACGATTTAAGCGAAATAAATTATTTCCCCCAATGTTAATTGTAATAATATTGGCTGCTCTAATTTTTTGCTTTACATCTTCTGATTCAACCTTTTTAGCGAGACGATCTGTTGTAAGACCGTTTATCCCAAGGTTTTCTACAGTAATTGGTTTATGAATTTGTGCTTCTATTTGTTTAGAGGCTAATTCAGTAAATCCACCTTGTGTCGATCCATATCCTTTGGCGAGCGAATCACCTAGTACGAGATGATAAAAGGAATCGTTTGTTTGCTTATCAATCCAACTTGGAGTAGATGTTTTTTCTGTTTTTTCTTCGGGTTCATTTTGTTTTGTCTCATCGTTCTTTTCAAAATAAGAATAAGAAATGATTAGAAGGAGGAGACAAACAATTGTTAAGATGACTTTTTTCATAATTCATCCTCCTTGTAATTGGTAATTGTATCATATTCAGCAGTATTAACAATGTAAGGGCATATTATATGTTTATGAAAAGTTTACAATAACTTTACAGAAAATTTGTAGAAGTATGTCAAAAAATATTGACGATATGAAAGTACATTATATATGATAATGTCAGATAAGGTGAAATTCTACATAGTGGGAGCTTTATCTCCCGTTAATTGCTAGTCTCCATTAATGGATCGTTTAAGGAGACTACTCGTTAGTGTAGGGTGAAATGAAAATCGTGTATCTACTAGAAGAAAAAAGGTATGTGGTTAGAGAATGCTAGAAATTCATTTCATTATTCTTTGGTAATTGTATAAGGGGGATTTTTTGTGAAAAAGTCAAAAAAAATGCTAGCTGGAGCAACTCTTGCTATTGGTGTTATAGCGCCGCAAGTATTGCCAGCAACAGCTCATGCGGATGAGCAAACTGGGGAGAGTACGGTTAACTTACGAATTCTAGAAACATCAGATATTCACGTTAACTTAATGAATTACGATTATTATCAAACGAAAACCGATAATAAAGTAGGTCTCGTGCAAACTGCAACACTTGTGAATAAAGCGCGTGAAGAAGCGAAGAACTCTGTCCTGTTTGATGATGGGGATGCATTACAAGGGACACCGCTTGGAGATTATGTAGCGAATAAAATAAATGATCCGAAGAAGCCTGTGGATCCTAGTTATACGCACCCATTATATCGTTTAATGAATTTAATGAAGTATGACGTCATCTCTCTTGGGAATCATGAATTTAACTACGGTTTAGATTATTTAAACAAAGTAATTAGTAAAACAGAATTCCCGGTTATTAACTCGAACGTCTATAAAGATGATAAAGATAATAATGAAGAGAATGATCAAAATTACTTTAAACCATATCATGTTTTTGAAAAAGAAGTAGAAGATGAATCAGGTCAAAAACAAAAAGTGAAAATTGGCGTAATGGGATTTGTTCCACCTCAAGTTATGAACTGGGATAAAGCAAATCTAGAAGGAAAAGTGAAAGCAAAAGATATAGTTGAAACAGCGAAAAAAATGGTGCCAAAAATGAAAGCAGAAGGTGCCGATGTTATCGTTGCACTAGCGCATTCAGGTGTTGATAAGAGTGGTTACAACGTTGGCATGGAAAACGCATCGTATTATTTAACAGAAGTTCCTGATGTAGATGCGGTATTAATGGGACATTCACATACTGAAGTGAAGGACGTATTTAATGGTGTTCCAGTTGTAATGCCTGGTGTCTTTGGAAGTAACTTAGGTATTATAGACATGCAATTGAAAAAAGTAAATGGAAAATGGGAAGTACAAAAAGAGCAATCGAAGCCGCAACTTCGTCCGATTGCTGATAGTAAAGGAAACCCACTCGTACAATCTGATCAAAATTTAGTTAATGAAATTAAAGATGATCACCAAGCGACAATTGATTATGTGAATACAGCTGTAGGAAAAACGACAGCGCCAATTAATAGTTATTTCTCATTAGTACAAGATGATCCTTCTGTACAACTTGTGACAAATGCACAGAAATGGTATGTAGAAAAGTTATTTGCTGAAAATGGACAGTATAGTAAATATAAAGGAATTCCAGTTTTATCTGCAGGTGCACCATTTAAAGCAGGTGGCCGAAACGGTGCTACATATTATACGGATATTCCAGCTGGAACGTTAGCGATTAAAAACGTGGCAGATTTATATGTATATCCAAATACGTTATATGCTGTAAAAGTAAATGGGGCACAAGTAAAAGAATGGCTTGAAATGTCTGCAGGTCAGTTTAATCAAATTGATCCAAAGAAAACAGAAGAACAGCCGTTAGTAAATATAGGTTATCCTACATATAACTTCGATATTTTAGATGGCTTAAAATACGAAATTGATGTAACACAACCGGCGAAATACGATAAAGATGGAAAAGTTATAAATGCAAATACGAATCGTATTATAAATATGACATATGAAGGTAAGCCAGTAGCTGACAATCAAGAATTCATCGTCGCTACAAATAACTATCGCGGAAGCAGCCAAACGTTCCCGGGTGTAAGCAAAGGGGAGGTTGTATACCAATCACAAGATGAAACGCGTCAAATCATTGTGAAGTATATGCAAGAAACGCCAGTTATTGATCCAGCAGCAGATAAAAATTGGACGTTTAAACCGATTGTTGCCGATAAATTACATACAACATTCGATTCTTCACCAAATGCACAAAAGTATATAAAGAAAGATGGAAAAATATCATATGTTGGACCATCTGAAAATGAATTTGCTAAATATGCAATTGATATAACGAAGAAGAACGATGATGATAAAGAAACTGGTGGAGAGAATCCAACAACACCGCCAACAGGTGAAGGAAATAATGGAGAAAATCCAACGACACCACCAACAAGTGAAGGAAATAATGGAGAAAATCCAACGACACCACCAACAGGTGAAGGAAATAATGGAGAAAATCCAACGACACCACCAACAGGTGAAGGAAATAATGGAGAAAATCCAACGACACCACCAACAGATGAAGGTAATAATACAGGATCTGGACAAACTACAACGGATAATCAAAACGTAAAAGAAACAACAACTGTAAGTGAAAAGAAAGAAGAACGTGATTTACCGAAAACAGGTACAAGTGTTGTTTCTACAATTGGAGCAGGTTTGGCGTTTGTTGGAGCAGGATTCCTTCTGTTATTTAGAAGAAAGAAAGCAAATAGATAGTGGAGAAATATAAAAAGGATTACCGATTCAGGTAATCCTTTTTGATATATTATGAAAGTGTTACAGCTTTTTCCTTCTTCCATGAAAGGCCAAATCCAGTAAAGCCGACGATAATTGTTACAACTGGACAAGCTAAGCAGAAGATTGCGAATGGAACGTAATCAAAAGTTGGAACGCCAAGGACGTTCGATAAGAATACGCCACTTACTCCCCATGGTACGAGCGGGTTAATAACTGTACCTGCATCTTCTAATACACGTGATAAATTACGACGTTCTAAACCGACTTCATCATATTTATTAGCGAATGCTTGTCCTGTTAAAACGATAGATAAGTACTGCTCACCAAGTAAGAAGTTCACACCGATTGCAGTTGAAGCAGTAGAAATAATTAAGCGTGTGCTAGTTTTTACGAAGCTAGAGATGATATTCATTAGCTGCGTAATAATACCCATTCCTTGTAATAATCCTCCCATACAAAGAGCTAGGAAAATAAGAGCGATTGACATCATCATACTTTGCAGGCCACCGCGAGATAATAAGCTATCAATATCTTTCATACCCGTTTTAGAAACGTAACCGTCTTGCATAATTTTCATTAAATCAGTTAAAGAAGTACTAGGTTTAAATATAAATAGGATAATGATCCCTACTATAATTCCAGCAAGTAATGTTGGAACTGCTGGAACTTTTTTAAATGCGAATAGGAACAGTAATAAAATTGGAATAAGTGTAAAGATAGAAATCGTTGCATTTTTCTCTAATGTGCTAATGAAGTTTGTGAAGTCAACGTCTCCACTAGTACCGCTTCCTAAAATGAAAAATGCGATAAAAGCAATAATGAAAGCTGGAACTGTTGTCCAAAGCATGTTACGAATATGCTCAAATAAATCTACACCCGTTACAGCTGGCGCTAAATTTGTTGTATCAGATAAAGGAGACATTTTATCTCCAAAGAATGCACCAGAAATAATTGCACCAGCGATTAGAGCAGGATCGTATCCGAGAGCACTACCCATGCCCATAAAGGCAAGTCCTACAGTTGCGGCAGTTGTAAAGGCACTACCGATACTTGTTCCAACAATTGCACAAACAACAAAAACAGTTGGAATGAAAATTTTTGGGGATACAAGCTGGAAGCCGTATACCATTAAAGTTGGAATTGTTCCAGCAGCGATCCAAACACTAATTAATACGCCTACAAGTAAGAATATAAAAATAGATGGAATACCAGCTGAAATACTACTTATCATTCCTTTTTCCATCGTAGACCAATCAATTTTTTTCATAAATCCAAATGCTAATAAAAAAACGATACCAAATAAAATTGGGATGTGTGGTGAAACTTCTAATTGAATAACACTAAAGCCAATGCAGAAAAAGATAAATACTGTTAAAAGAACAGATTCAATTTTTGAAACCATTGTTTTCCCCTCCTAAGTAATCTAAAATAGCTCTTTTTTATATAAAATTCGCCAATATTGTTTATTTCCTTCTAAATTTTAGAATTTTGTGACAAATTACCGGTAATTGTTGTTTCTTTAATATGATACGGAAATGAATGGATAAAAAAACGTCCCTGCATATAATTATGCAGGGACGAAGAAATCGCGGTACCACCCTAGCTTGTGAAATGAATGTATCACAAAATAAAGGGTCGTATGATATGCGCTCATAAAATAAAAACGCCCCTGCAATATATGCAGGGACGAAAAGTTCGCGGTACCACCCTAAATTGTGAAACAGTGTCGTTTCACCACTCTTTAGATATAACGGTCTATAACCGTCTTTCACTACTCCTTACGTTTCGCAAAAGAAGCTCCAGGGGGTAATTCATAATTCGCTCTGTACTGGTTCGCACCGACCACCAGCTCTCTGAAAGCAGAAATCGAAATACTACTAAATCCTATCAATGCCGATTCATATGATGTTAGTTAAATTTTTATCATATATTCGTCTCACATGTCAATAAAAATATTCAATAATTTTTTAGGGAAATAAAGGAGAACGATTTTAATCCTATGAAAATGTGCGTTATAATGAATTTGAAAGGGGAGGAAAGAGTGAAGAAAAAAATAATTCTTTTTACCACTTTACTAGTCATTGGCGGAAGTGCTGGCATTTACACAGCTTTTGCAGCTGAATCAGAGCAGGCGAAGCAAAAGCAAATACAGCAGTTAGAAGTGAAGAAAGCGAAAGAAGCTGAAGAGAAGAAGTCGATGGAAAAAGCAGCTGATAAACTAGGGGTTTCTACGGAAGGAAAAACAAAAGAAGAGGTTGCGAAAGAAGTAAATACCGCAAGATTTGAGAAGCGCCATGATCTATTGATTGAACATGCAAAACAACTTGGAATTGAAACAGAAGGAAAAAAAGACGAAGAGATTATTTTAGAAATCGGAAAGATACAACATGGAAAGTAGAACAACTTATCTTATGATAAGTTGTTCTTTTTTAAGAACTACTTGATTTAAAAATAATTGACAGTCATTTAGATTTAATGTTAACTATATTTATAAACTAGTTAACATTAGGGGTGACAATTGTGACTTTTAGTAAGAGTACGACTGACAAACCATCATATACATATGAAGAGTTATCGGAGAAAAATAAAGCCTATGTATGGCATCCATTTACACAAATGAAGGATTATTTAGAAGAAGATCCTGTCATTATTGAACGGGGAGAGGGAAGAAAGCTATACGATGTAAATGGAAATGAATATTGGGACGGTGTTTCGTCTATTTGGTTAAATGTTCATGGACATCAAGTGCCAGAACTAGATGAGGCAATTCGTGAGCAATTAAATAAAATTTCCCATTCTACTATGTTAGGGCTTGCTAACGTTCCATCTATTTTATTAGCCGAAAAAATAATTGAAGTTGTACCAGAAGGTTTAAAGAAAGTGTTTTATTCAGACTCCGGTTCTAGCGCTGTTGAAATTGCAATTAAGATGGCCTTTCAATATTGGCAGCATAAAGGAAAACCGAAGAAACAAAGATTTGTTACATTAAAAGAAGCGTATCATGGTGACACAATTGGAGCTGTTTCAGTGGGAGCAATAGACTTGTTTCACCAAGTGTATAGTTCGCTTTTATTTGAAGCAATTAAAATGCCTTATCCATATACATATCGTTCTCCTTATGGAAATAATAAGGAGGAAATTGTAAAAAAACATTTAGAAGAAATGGAGGAGCTGCTGAAAGATAAACATGAAGAGATTGCGGCGATTATTGTAGAACCTTTAATGCAAGGTGCTGGCGGTATGATTACAATGCCAAAAGGATACTTAAAAGGGCTACGTAATTTATGTACAAAATATAATGTTCTATTTATTACAGACGAGGTAGCGACTGGATTTGGGCGTACTGGAAAAATGTTTGCATGTGAACATGAAAATGTAACACCGGATATTTTGACAGCCGGAAAAGGTTTAACAGGCGGATATTTACCAGTTGCAATTACTGTAACGACAGATGAAATTTATAATGCCTTTTTAGGAGGCTATGAAGAACAAAAAACATTTTTCCACGGACATAGTTATACAGGGAATCCGTTAGGGTGTGCGGTAGCAATTGCAAATCTAGAACTATACGAGAAAACAAATTTAATAGAAGAGGTGGCACGTAAAACAGAATATGTGGCGACGCAATTAGAAGACCTCTTTGCATATAAACATGTAGGGGACATTCGTCAATGCGGGTTAATGGTTGGAATTGAACTTGTGAAGAATAAGGAAACGAAAGAAGCGTTTGAATGGACAGAGAGAGTCGGTGTTCAAGTATGTAAACGCTCAAGAGAACTAGGTATGATTTTGCGCCCGCTCGGTAATACGATTGTGTTTATGCCCCCTCTTGCTTCTACAATTGATGAGATTGATGATATGTTACGTATTTTGTATAAAGCAATCTCGGATGTTACGGAGGGAGAATAATGAGTGGCTTTTTTATAACAGCAACGGATACTGAAGTGGGGAAAACTGTAGTCGCCGGTGCATTAGCAGGTGTATTTAGAGAACTGGGATATAACATCGGGGTATATAAACCGTTGCAAAGTGGACATGTTGCATCAAATCCAGAAGGAGATGCAGCAAGGCTAAAGGCATTATCAGGTGTACCGACAAAAGAAGATGAAATTTGCCCTTACTCTATTGAAGAGCCGCTTGCCCCGAGACTTGCCATGAAAAGAGCTGGAAGGACAGTAACGTTAAAAGACATTATTCATCACTATAATGAACGATTGAAAGATTTTAATAGTCTACTTGTAGAAGGAGCAGGTGGATTAGCTGTTCCATATACAGAGGACGCTTTAGTAATTGATTTCGCAAAAGAATTACAACTTCCACTTATTGTAGTAGCACGCCCTACATTAGGAACAGTAAATCATACAGTTTTAACGATCGCTTACGCAAAGGCATATGGTTTAACAGTAGCAGGTGTCATTTTATCTGGCTGCAAAGAATGCGAAATGGAAAGAGTGCAAGAAAATAAAGAAATGATTGAAGAGCTAAGTGGGGTACCGGTTTTAGGTTTATTACCATTCTTTGCAGGTGAGTTTACAAGAGAAGAAGTCTTGGAATCTGCTAAAGAATATATAATGATTTCAAAATTAGAGGAGCTTATCCGAAATGAATCAAACATGGCGCACACATCTTCAATCTAAATTGCAACAATTACATGAGCGAGAGCAGTATCGTAATTTGCATGTAACAGAACAAGCAGAAGAGACATGGCTTATTCGAGATGAGAAAAGGATGCTAAATTTAGCGTCAAATAATTATTTAGGGTTAGCTGGAGATGAAAGGTTAAAAGAAGCTGCTATCGCATGTACAAGAAAATATGGAACTGGGGCGACAGCATCAAGGTTCGTGGTAGGAAACTATTCACTGTATGAAGAGGTTGAGAGAAGTATATGCGATTGGAAAGGCACTGAAAAAGCCTTAGTTGTGAATAGTGGATATACCGCAAATATTGGAGTGATCTCTTCATTAGTGAGTCGTCACGATATTGTGTTTAGTGACAAATTAAATCACGCAAGCATTGTTGATGGAATTATATTAAGTGGGGCAGAGCATAAAAGGTATCGTCATAATGATTTGGATCATTTAGAGAAGTTATTGAAAACAGCGTCACCTGAAAAGCGGAAATTAATCGTAACAGATACTGTTTTTAGTATGGATGGTGATACTGCGTATTTGAGGGAGTTAGTAGAGCTGAAAGAGAAATACGGGGCAATTATTTTAGTGGATGAAGCGCATGCGAGTGGAATATATGGAATTGATGGAGCAGGGTTGTCTCATATAGAAAAAGATCTTTCTCAAAAAATTGATATACATATGGGGACGTTTAGCAAGGCTTTAGGGTGTTATGGTGCGTATTTGACAGGTGATGCAATTTATATAGATTATTTACAAAATATGATGAGAAGCTTTATTTTTACTACAGCTTTACCGCCAAGTACGTTAGGAGCAGTGCAAAAAGCAATTGAAATTGTACAAGAAGATCATAAGAGAAGAGAGAATCTTATAGCAAATGGAGAATACTTCAGGAGCAAATTACGAGAAGCTGGATTTGATATAGGGAATAGTTCAACTCATATTATACCGATTGTAGTCGGTTCAAATGAAAATGCTTTACGGTTTAGCAAAAGGTTACAAGAGGTAGGTATTGCAGCTATTGCAATTCGTCCGCCAACTGTACCGATTAATAGTTCTCGAATTCGCTTTGCAGTTACATCGCAACATACAATAGCTGATTTAAAATGGGCTATTGACCGAATTACTCACATTGCGAAAGAAGAGGAGCTTTTCGTATGAAAGAGCTGAAGATTATTTTTATCCCTGGATGGGGAATGGAAGAAAATATTTGGGATTTAGTACTTCCCCATTTTAAAGGATATCCTGTTCAATGCATTAATTGGCGTAACGTGAAAGAACAAAGTGAGTTTGCGAACAGGATTATAGATGTAGCACAGGATGAAAATGTAATTTTAGTTGGATGGTCACTAGGAGCATTAGCGGCAATTCAAGCTTATAAAAAAATTAAGGCAAAGGGTATCGTGCTAATTGGTGGTACTGCTAAATTTACAAATACAAGTGACTATAGTAGTGGATGGAATACTTTGCATGTAGAACGGCTGAAAAGAAATTTGGAGAGAAGGAAAGAAGATACGCTCAAGCGGTTCTATGAAAATATGTTTACGAAAGATGAGTTGAAAGAGAATAAAAGTTTTGAAGACATCGTAAAACATTTTAAAGGTGATTCTATGCAGTCTTTACAATTCGGTTTGGATTATTTAATAGAAACAGATATGAGAGCAGCATTGAAAGAAATTAACGTCCCTATACTACTTATTCACGGAGAGAGGGATGTAATATGCCCATTGTCTGCAGCATGTAGTATGGCTGAGAATGAAACTGCCACACTCAAGGTAGTAAGTGAGGCTGGACATGCATTATGCGTAACGAATTTCGAATATTGCGCAAATGAAATCATTCAATTTGTAGAGGGGATACGACATGATTAACAAAACGTTACTACAAAAACGATTTAACGTGGCAGCTGTATCCTACGATCAATATGCAAATGTACAAAAAAAGATGGCGCATTCATTACTTTCTACATTGAATCGGCGATATAGTGCAAATTCATCGATACGTATTTTAGAACTTGGATGCGGGACAGGATATGTTACAGAGCAATTATCAAACTTATTTCCGAAAGCACAAATTACAGCTATTGATTTTGCCGAAAGTATGATTGCAGTTGCGAGAACTAGACAAAATATAAACAATGTAACATTTTATTGTGAGGATATCGAAAGATTACGACTAGAAGAAACGTATGATGTCATTATTTCAAATGCCACATTTCAATGGCTAAATGATTTAAAACAAGTGATAAGAAATTTATTTCGTCATTTATCTATAGAGGGGATATTACTCTTTTCAACATTTGGACAGGAAACATTTCAAGAATTGCATGCTTCATTCCAGCGGGCGAAAGAAGAAAAAAATATACAAAATGAAACATCGATTGGGCAACGTTTTTATTCGGAAAATCAGTTGCGCCATATATGTGAGATGGAAACAGGGGATGTACATGTTTCTGAAACGTGTTACATAGAGAGATTTACAGAAGTTAGGGAGTTTCTACATTCTATTCGTAAAGTAGGAGCGACCAATAGTAATGAAGAATCATATTGTCAAAGTCCCTCACTCTTTCGTGCGATGCTTCGCATATACGAAAGAGACTTCACGGGAAATGAAGGGATAATGGCAACGTATCATGCTTTATTTGTGCATATAACAAAAGAGGGGAAGAGATGAAATGAAACAAGTACAAACAAAGAGGGATTGGAAAAAACTTGCATACGACGTAGTAGAAGAGAAAGTGATTACGAAAGAAGATGCAATAGCGATATTAGAGGCTGACGATACAGAGATTTTAGAAATTATGAATGCTGCGTATATCATTCGCCACCATCACTTTGGTAAGAAAGTAAAATTAAATATGATTATTAATACGAAGTCTGGATTATGCCCTGAAGATTGCGGATATTGTTCACAGTCTATTATTTCAGAAGCACCGATTGATAAATATGCATGGCTAACGCAGGAAAAGATTGTAGAGGGAGCGCACGAAGCAATTCGCCGTAAAGCGGGTACGTATTGTATTGTGGCATCTGGTCGTCGTCCGACTGATAAAGAGGTAAATCACGTAATTGGAGCAGTTAAAGAGATTCGTGAAACGACAGATTTAAAGATTTGTTGTTGTTTAGGTTTTTTAAACGAAGATCAAGCAGGACGTTTAGCGGAAGCGGGTGTACACCGTTATAACCACAACTTAAATACACATGCGAATAATTACGAAAGTATTTGCTCCACTCATACGTATGACGATCGTGTTGATACAGTTCAAAAAGCGAAACAAGCGGGTATTTCACCATGTTCAGGAGCGATCTTTGGAATGGGGGAGACAATAGAAGAGCGTGCTGAAATTGCATTCGAATTGCAACGTATAGATGCCGATTCAATTCCATGTAATTTCCTTGTTGCTGTAAAGGGTACGCCGCTTGAAGGACAAAAAGAGTTAACACCAGTAGAATGTTTAAAAGTACTGGCGATGATGCGCTTTGTAAACCCAACGAAAGAAATTCGTATTTCAGGAGGGCGTGAAATCAATTTACGTTCTGTACAGCCAATCGGTTTATTTGCAGCAAACTCTATTTTTGTTGGAGACTACTTAACGACAGCTGGACAAGAACCGACTGCAGACTGGGGTATGATTGAAGATTTAGGATTTGAGATTGAAGAATGTGCATTATAAGATAGAAAAAAGCAAACTTGTAAAAGAGTTTGCTTTTTTTGTAAATAAAATGTAATAAATAGTTGTGAATGCTTGATACTAGTGGGTTTTGAGCGAAAAAAAGAATTTTGGTGGACGAATTTTCCAAGCCCCAATTGTACATAGTAAATATGTAATTTATATTGGGTTGGAGGATTTTACATGCACAAATATATATTAGCGATTATGACTTGTCTCATTTTACTAAAAGCAATAAGTGCTGATCCAGTTAAGGCCGCCGAAAATCCTGAACAAAAAGAGATGCAACAACGAATTGAACAACATTTTCGAACGAAAGCTGAACATTTTGGATTGAAAACAGAAGGGAAAGATTTAAAGGAAGTACGAAAAGAAATTACTATTATAGAAGAAGCGAAGAAAAGAGAGAATGTATGGAAAACAGCACAGACGCTTCGTATACAAACAGAAGGAAAGACAATGGATGAATTAATAAAAGATGTACGGAGAAAAGTGAAGAAATAAAAAAAGAGGCCGCAGCCTCTTTTTTTATGCCCATTGTTTTGATAAGTGAGCCATTTCAATTGCAGCGACGGCGGATTCATAGCCTTTATTACCAGCTTTCGTGCCCGCGCGTTCAATCGCTTGCTCGATCGTTTCAGTCGTCAATACACCGAAAATAACGGGGATGTCTGTTTGTAGTGATAAAGATGCAACACCTTTTGCTACTTCATTACAAACGTAATCGTAATGTGTTGTAGCACCACGAATGACAGTGCCTAACGTAATAACAGCATCATATTTCCCGCTATTCGCCATCTTTTTAGCGATTAAAGGAATTTCAAATGCACCAGGAACCCAAGCAACATCGATATCAGCTTCTTCTACACCGTGACGCTTTAATCCGTCTAAAGCGCCGCCAAGTAATTTACTTGTAATAAATTCATTAAAACGTCCAACAACAACCCCAATTTTTAATCCTGTACCAACTAAATGACCTTCGAATACCATAATAAATCTCTCCTTTAATTATAAGTTTAGTAAATGTCCTAATTTGTTTACTTTCGTTTGTAAATACGTTTTATTCTCTTCTTTTGCTGGCATTTGTAACGGTACACGCTCGATTACTTCTAAATCGTAACCTTGTAAGCCAGCAATTTTTCTTGGGTTATTCGTTAATAATCGTAAATGTTGTAAACCTAAATCTTTTAATATTTGAGCGCCAATACCGTAATCCCGCAAATCAGCAGGGAAGCCAAGCTTTTCATTTGCTTCTACAGTATCGAATCCTTCTTCTTGTAACTTATAAGCGCGAAGCTTATTCAGAAGCCCAATGCCTCGTCCTTCTTGTCTCATATAAAGAAGAACGCCCTTTCCTTCACGCTCAATTTGAGCAAGTGCAGCATGGAGTTGTGGTCCGCAATCACATCGGCACGAGCCAAATACATCTCCTGTTAAGCACTCTGAATGAACGCGTACAAGTACAGGATCTCCTGTTGAAATATCACCTTTTACGAGTGCGATATGCTCTTTCGAATCTAAGGAATTAGAATAGCCAATTGCATGGAAAGTACCGAAATCTGTAGGTAATGTAATTTCCACTTCTCGCGTCACTAATGTTTCATGGTGGCGGCGATAAGCAATTAAATCTTCTATTGTAATCATTTTTATATCAAATTGTTTTGCGCACTGTAGTAAATCAGGTACCCGTGCCATCGTACCGTCCTCATTAATAATTTCACAAATGACGCCAGCTGGTTCTGCTCCGCAGAGCTGTGCTAAATCGACAGCAGCTTCTGTATGACCAGCCCGGCGCAAGACACCACCTTCTTTCGCAATTAATGGAAAGATATGTCCGGGACGATTGAAATCAGCACCTTTTGATGCAGGATTTAACATTTCTCGTATCGTAGTTGCACGTTCGTGAGCACTAATCCCAGTTGTTGTAGAAACATGATCAATGCTCACTGTAAATGCAGTATGATGCGAATCTGTATTATGAGCTACCATTGGTTCTAATTGTAGACGTTCTGCGTACCCTTCTGTAATTGGTACACAAACGAGACCACGTCCATGTGTAATCATAAAGTTAATTGTTTCTGGCGTAATATACTCTGCTAAAGCGATAAAATCGCCTTCATTTTCACGGTTTTCATCATCACATACGATCACGACTTTTCCTTGTTTTAAATCTTCTAGAGCTTCTTCAATACGATGAAACATAATGCTTCCCCCTTATAGAAATCCGTTTTCTTGTAAAAAGCTTTCGGTCATTGAACCTGTTCGTTTTACTGGTTTAGAAATAAAGCGTTCGATATATTTACCAATCATGTCACACTCAATGTTTACGATGTCACCGGCATTCTTTTCTCCGATAACAGATTCACTTACTGTGTGCGGGATGAGTGAAATTGTAATGGAAGATTCGTCTATATCAAATATTGTTAAACTCGTTCCATCAACAGCAATGGACCCTTTATGCAAACAATAGCGTAGCAATTCATCAGAAATAGCTATTTTGTAATAGACGGCATTATAGTGTTGTTTTTTGTTTAATATCGTTCCGATGCCATCGATATGTCCTGAAACGAAATGTCCACCGAATCGTCCGTTTGCAGCCATTGCACGTTCTAAATTTACTTTGCATTGCGGTTTAAGCATGCGAAGTGATGTTGATTGCATCGTTTCAGGCATTGCGTCTACTGTGAATGAAGTTGTTGTGAAACTCGTTACAGTCAAGCAAATACCGTTAACCGCGATGCTATCACCTAAGTGAACATCTGATAAAATTTTATTGGCATGAATCGTTAACTTCATCGCTTCGCCGCTTTGTTGCATGTTTGCAATCGTTCCTAATTCTTCTACAATTCCTGTAAACATTCCATCACCTCACTTCGGGCATGCGCAACAATTTTTATATCATCGCCAACTTGTTTCATCTCTTGAATTTCCAAGGAAAGTGCATCTTGTAATGTTGAAAAACCATTGCCGCCAAATAAAGTAGGGGCATTTTTTCCACCAATTAATTTTGGACTTATATAAGTTACAATTTCATTGAAATACTTTGTTTGTAAGAAACTTGCATGAACGGTTTGACCACCTTCGACGAAAAGAGAAAGAATTTGTTTTTCGCCGAGTAGGTGTAAAACATCCTGTATTTCAATCTGTTTCGTTTTCATTTGGAATATAGCTATATTTTCAGATTCATAAGAAGCTATTTTCTCTGGATTTACATCCTTACCAACTATAATCCATGTCGGTGCTAAACCATCTGTTATGACATGAGAAGATGGTGGCGTTCGTAAATGGGTATCTAAAATAACGCGTATAGGATTTTGCCCTCCGTTAGGAATTCTTGTTGTTAAATGCGGATTATCAGCTATAACTGTATTCACTCCAACAAGAATTGCATCGTGTGTATGACGATATTGATGAACATCAGCTCGTGCATCTTCACTTGTAATCCACTTACTTTCACCGGTTACGGTTGCTGTTTTTCCGTCTAAGCTCATCGCTGTTTTTATTGTTACAAATGGATGTTTCGTTTTCATGTAGTGAAAAAAGTAGCGATTTAATAAAACTGCTTCTGCTTCCAGAACACCGGTAGTTACTTCGATGCCAGCTTCCTCTAATCTTTTTTTTCCATTACCAGAAACGAGAGGATTGCAATCAAGAGTAGCAATTACAACCCGTTTGACTTCTTTTTTGATGAGCAATTCACAGCAAGGTGGTGTTTTTCCAAAATGGCTACACGGTTCAAGTGTTACATACACGGTGGCTCCTTTTGCTTTGTCACCAGCCATATGAAGAGCATGAACTTCTGCGTGTTCTTCACCAGCACGTAAATGAGCTCCCATACCGACGATGTTTCCGTCTTTTACAACAACAGCACCAACCATAGGATTTGGACTTGTTTGCCCAGATGTTCCTTCTGCTAATTGCAGAGCAATCCTCATATATTCTTGATCTGTCATTTTCTTCACCTCTCCTAAAAAAATCAAAAAACCCCAAGGATTTTAATATCCTTGGGGTTTGGGAGACGTGATTTCTAGAAATATAGTTCGAATACGAAAGTATAGGAAAGAAACCTAACGATGATTGATATTTTGGCATAAGGAAGAAACCTAGCAAAAATATCAAATTTTTCAAACGCTAGTCGTATCTTTTTATTTCAGCATAGAAAGATAAGTATACAAAATAAAACATATATATAGATTTGAATTGAATCTATAAAAATATGCATACTGAAATAAAAGTGTATTCGCTATATAAAATTACTAGAAAACATATCCTTCTCCCATCCAGACTATACTGTCGGCCCTAGAGTTTCACTAGATCCACCGTTTTCGAGTTGAAAACGGGTCACGGACTTAGAAGTTTGCACTTCATCACCGCCGGTTGGGAATTTCACCCGACCCCGAAGGATGCTGTTTGCTCAAATTATAGCACAAAAAAAATAAAAGGCTAGTAAAAAGTATTCGAATGTGAAGAATTGTGTGAAAATATATGTAGGCTGAGATGGAGGCAAAAGTATTAGAAATGTTGTAAGGAGAAGGGATATAACGGAGTTGCTAAAAAGAAAAAACATGCACAAAAAAATGTGCATGTCACATGTAAAATTATTCTGCCTCTGGTGCTCTAACAACAGATTCGAATTTACCTTTATGCGAAGCATCGCAATAAGGCATATTTTTTGATAAACCACAACGGCATAAAGAAAATGCCGGTTTTGCTGGGAATACATTCCCTTGTGAATCAACTAATTCCACGTCCCCTGTAACGCGAAAAGAGCCATTATCATTTACTTTAATTTGTACTTTAGCCAACGCTATCCCTCCTTCCCAAACGCTTAATTTCATCATATAATCAAGAGAAGTACTTGACAATATGAAAAGAGCACTTTCTTTGGAAGAGAAGAGAGTGTTATAATATTTTTTATAACTGACTAGAGTAAGGTGACGAAAGATGGATAAACAATTACGTACATTACGAAATATTGCAAATGAGCGCACGTGGGCTTCATTTTTGAATGATAATCATCCATATAGTTTGTTACACTGGTCCATTGCTGGTGTAGGACAAGAGTCAAAGGATGTTTGGTTACTGCAAGATGAGGTAACATTTCAAACGACAGAATTTCCAACGCTAGATGATGCAATAAAGTGGATTTCTGAAAATATGGAACAAGTTACAGACGTTTTAGCGCAATAAAAAAACAGGCTTATGCAAGCCTGTTTTTTGTTTCTTTTACATATGAGTTTAAAAATTGATCAACGGCTGCTTCATACTCTTCTTTATTTTCGTTATAAGAGCAAGCGTGTGCGCCGTGTTCTGCAATATAAAGTTGTTTATTGTTTTCCTTCGCTTCATAGAGCGCTTTCGTCATATCAGCTAAAATATAATCATCATCTTTACTATGAATAAAGAGGACGGGATTGTTAATGTTTTTTATACAATCGATTGGTGAAACTTCACGAATCGTATAACCGTCACGCACTTTTAAGAAAGCATTTGCTAAAGGTAATAAAGGCCATTTCGGTAAATGGAATTCAACCTTTAAACGATGTTGTAATTGTCCGTAGAAATCAGAAAAAGGACAATCTGCAATATAGAAATCAGCACCATCTTCTACAAGTCCTGCGTACTGAAGAAGTGTTGCAGCTCCCATCGATTCACCATGAATACCGAGTGTTATATTTGTTCCAAAACGACTTTTTAGCCAGTCAACTACAGATTTTAAATCATGCTTTTCATAGTATCCATAGCTTGTTGTTTTTCCGCCAGTTTTACCATGACGACGATGATCGTAAATAACGACATTATATCCTCTGTTTAAAAATAACCTTGCATATTTTACAGAGTTCATTTTATTTACAGTTACGCCGTGACAGAAAATCATAAACTTATTGGAATGACCAGCAGGAATGTAATATCCGTGAAGATCATATCCGAATTGCGAAGGAATATGAATTTCTTCTTTATGAAGAGCATCAAAATCCTCTATACGAAAATGTTTTTTCGTTTCTCTTTCGAGTATTTCTTCCTCTGTTTTTTTCTTTAAGTACATCACCTTATTTGTAAAGAAAATCCCAATGGCAGTTATCGCACCTAGTATAGTAAACAATGCTGCAAAAAAACGTTTCATACTTTACCTCATCCTCCAAATACCGTTACATGTGATACACTTATATTGTATCACAAGGATAGAAAAGGGGAGAAATAGGAAATGGTGCATATACAAAAAATTACGCCAGCGATGAAAGAAACAATCCGAATGTTCATGTGTGAGAACTGGGGGAGTTCATTGATGGTTTCACGTGGTAAGGGACATCAGTTAGAAGAGTTGCCAGGATTTGTTGCGCTCTCAGAAGACAGAATAATCGGAATTGCAACGTATGAATTGATCGGAAATATGTGCGAAATTGTATCGTTAGATAGCTTTGAAGAAAGAAAAGGAATAGGGACAAAACTTGTGGATTGTGTATTACGAGTTGCAGAAGAAGAACGGTGCAGGAAGGTTTGGCTTATAACAACAAATGATAATATGAATGCGTTACGTTTTTACCAAAAACGTAATTTTTTGATGACGAATTTATATGTAAATGCGGTGGAAGAGGCAAGAAAAATAAAGAAAGAAATTCCGCGCATTGGGTATGATAATATCCCGATTTTACATGAAATTCAATTAGAATATAGTTTAGTGTAATGATGTAACAATTTTCAGAAATATAAATTATTAACCTTGACGAATATTGTAATTTAGGTTACCGTAAAATTGTAATCTATTACCATATTAAGGGGTGACGATGTGGCAACTATACGTGATGTTGCAAAATTGGCAGGTGTTTCAGTCGCAACCGTTTCACGAGTTATAAATGAAAAAGGATACGTTCATGAGGACACAGTAAAACAAGTAAAGGAAGCAATTGAGGAATTACGTTATAGGCCAAATAGTGCAGCAAAGCCACTATTTAAAGAGAATTCAACGATAATTGCATTACTTGTAGATAATCTATATGACCCATCAAACATCACTTTGCTACATTGTATTGAGGAAATAGCGTATAAAGAAGGATATCAAATTATTGTTTGTAATATAGAGAATAAAGATAGATACATACATATGTTGAAGGAAAATAACGTTGCAGGTGTTATTTTGACAAGATCCGTTTATAAAAGTATAGGAGAAATCCCACTTCCGTTTGTTGTGATTGATGAAAAAAAATCTCATGCAAATTATTATGAAAGTGGCCAAAGAGCGGTCTCTTTATTAAAAGAAAAAGGTTGTCACTTTCTTGCTTATTTCGGTGAGGGCGAAGATAGTGAAGAAATGGAAGAGTACATATCAGGATTTTTAGACGCTGTTTGGGAGGAAGGAATCTCTTATCGAGAAGAATGTGTACAAGGGTATACGAATAAACAGTTTGTTACATTATTGCAAGCTTATCCGTATATAGATGGAATTGTAACTTCAAGTGATAAGATTACCTTTGAGTTAATTCGAGCAGCAAAAAAATTAAATATCCGTATACCGGATAAATTGAAAATTATTGGACTGAACGGGAGTATAGACAGTGAGTGGGCAGGTCCGTCATTTATGCAAATGGAAAGTTGTATCGAAGAAAATGGGAGAATAGCATTGCAACAATTAAAGGGAAAAATAAAAAAGTAAAAGGTGCGTATAAAACGCACCTTTTATAATGTAATTGCGGCAATAAAGCCGAATATAAGTAACGGTATATTGTAATGTAAAAAAGTTGGTACACACGTATCCCATATATGATGGTGTTGACCATCAGCATTTAAACCGGATGTTGGTCCAAGTGTACTATCTGATGCTGGAGATCCTGCGTCTCCTAGCGCTCCGGCTGTACCGATAATTGCAATGGTGGCCATTGGACTAAATCCAAGCTGAATACAAAGAGGTACAAAAATTGTTGTTAAAATAGGGATGGTTGAAAAAGATGATCCAATCCCCATCGTAACGAGCAGTCCAATTACAAGCATAAGAAATGCAGCGAGTGGTTTGTTATTCCCAATTATATGTGCACTCGTTTGTACAAGAGATTCAACATGTCCTGTTTTTCGAAGAACAGCTCCGAACCCAGCGGCAGAAATCATAACAAATCCGATAAAGGACATCATACGCATTCCGCTTGTTAAAATTGCATCAGCTTCTTTAAGAGGTAGACTACCACTAACTGATAAAACGATAATCCCCGCTAGAGCGCCGAAAATCATTGATTCTGTTGCTAATTGAACAGTTAATGTAGCTAAGATAGATACTAGCCCGAAAGTAATGCTTCGTTTTGTATAGGGAACGATTTCATTTTCAGTAGTATGAATTTGTTCTGTTTCATACGTACGAGGTTTTCGGTACGTAATAAATACTGCCACACATAATCCGATAATCATACCGATTGCTGGAATGGTCATTGCTTTTGGAATAAGTGCGACATCAAATGTAAGACCGCTTTGCGCAGCATTTGTTTGTAATACATCATGATAAATTTTTCCGAATCCTGCTGGAATCCACATATAAGGAGTAATCAATCCGAATGTAATAATACATGTAACAAGTCTGCGATCCACTTTCAGCTCATTTAATACTTTTAAAAGTGCTGGAATTAAGATGGGGATGAAAGCGATGTGAACAGGAATCACATTTTGTGAGAAACAAGCCATCGTTAAAATGATAAATAGAATAAGTATTTTAGAGTAAACTTGTTTTTTCGTGTCTTGTTCATTGCCAATCCACTTTAATGCAGTTTGAATCATAGCATCTGGAAGTCCGGTTTTGGAAAGAGAAATAGCGAAACCACCAAGCATTGCATAACTTAAAGCGATTGGAGCACTGTTTCCAAGACCAGTTGTAAAAGTGTTAATCGTTTCTGAAATACCGAGTCCACCGATAAGTCCGCCTGTTAAAGCTCCAACAATGATGGCGACAATGACCTGGACACGTAACAAACTAAGCAATAGCATAACTGCTACTGCAATGAGTACAGCATTCATAATAAATGTAATCTCCCCAAAATTTTATTGTGTTAAGGCAAGGAAATATGAATCACCTTGCTAGATTTATACATAGTTGCGACATATTATTATAAATTGTTTCTTATGAAATGTAAAAGAGCCTTTTGTTACTAATGGTGAAAAGCTAGCTCTTGTTTAATGGATTGTAAAGAACGAGCGAATAATTCTGGCTCTTCTAAATCGGGAGAATGTGCTGAATTTGGGAACCAAATCATCTTTTTTATCGGTGCTTCTATTACATCACAATATTCCTGAACGAGTGCATAAGGAGTTTGATAATCATAGCGACCAGAACAAAAATAAACTGGAATAGATAAACTCGTAATAGAAGAAAAGAAATCGATTGTCAACATTTCTTCCCATAAAACGCCAGATTTTAAATTTCCTGCGAGAAACTTGAACCAATCTAATAGTGTATATTCGGGAGAAAAGAAGCCTTTTCGTATGAAAGAAAAGGAAGATCCGTTTTGGATTGCACCTCCGAATGTGCCAAGCCATTTTCTTTGAATAATAAGGCGTCTCGTATCTAAAAATGGCGGTTTTCCTAATTTTAAAAGGGACGCTAATGCTTTTTTATGATTATATTTTTTTGCAGAACGAATTAAATGCTGATATAGTAATTCCTCGTTTTGTTTCATATGTACAATTTGCCCAATACCGATATAAGCCTCGATATATTGTGGATAATAGTGTGCTATGTTAAGCCCGATAATACTTCCCCAAGAATGACCAGCGAGAAATAGTTTCTGTTTATTGAACTTTTTAAGTACATATTGAATCACTTCTTTTGCATCGGAAATGAATTGTTCGATTGTAAAATTTGCTCCGAAATCTTTCATTGAAAAGGATTTACCTGCCCCGCGCTGATCCCAATTAATTACGATGAAGTGTTTCTCCAATTCTTTTTGAAAATGACGAATAAATCCGATTTGTGCCATGCCTGGTCCACCGTGACAGCATAATAAAATAGGCTGCTCTACGTTTTGCCCGCGCATAAGGAGAGTTTGTTTTCGGTTGTTAATCATAACGCTTTCCATCGTAGCGATACTATTGGGAATGAGTTTTTTATTTTCATTATAGAACTGCGGGGTATTGCTACGAAAAAGCATATTGAAAACCTCCTTTTCTAAAATCGTATGAATCGCACAGGCTATTCGTTTTGCATATACTGTTAGAAAATCATTGTAACATACCATACTAGTGTCATTTCAATATGGGAGGAGGGAAATTGTGACGATTGGAGAAATTATCGATTGTTTAAATAGGCGTGAATCCATCGCTATTATAGCAAAACGTCTTGAAATAAGCCCGTATACATTATCGAAGAAATTAAGATTGATTGGATACGAATATGATGGAGAACAGAAAAAGCGTATTTTTGTAGGAGATGGAGAAGAACCGCGTCACTTACAACTCCAAGAAGCGACAGCCCTTCAATATGCGAAAACGGATTATCAACTATTAATTTATGAACAATTACAAAGTATTTATGAGTTATTAAGAAAGAAAGAAGAAGTAATTGCCCCCATGATGAATATAAGTACAGAAAAAAAGAAACGTACCTTTTCTATTAATAAAGAAATATTAGCAAAACTAGACGTTATATCAGAATCGAAAGGAATTCAAAAATCTAAACTTGTAGAAGAGGCGTTACAACAATTTTTACAACAATATGATTTTAACAACACATCACATATTGATAAATAAAGAAAAGGATACTATGTTCATTGTAAGAACGAGTATCCTTTTTAGGTTTCACATATATGACGGATAAAAGGTTTATGTGTATCTTTTACGATGAAAAATTAAGATTGTTTATTATGAGTGTACTTAATTTGTTTTTTGAATTCTACCATCGATAATTGGCTGAATAGGTTCTTTTAATTGTTTTACGTAATCGACTAGCGCTTCAAAGTCGTTTGGACCAGTCTCTGCATTTTTACCATTTTTAAATGATACAAATCCATCACCGCCAGAAGCTAAAAAGGCATTTGCCACTACGCTATACGTTTTAGATGGAGATAATTCTTCACCGTTTGTTAAACGTATATTTGTAACTTTTTCACCGTTTGGTTTATTTGCATCCCACGTATATTGAATACCTGAAATTTGAAGCATTCTCGTCGTTCCTTTTTGCCATTGTTGATTTAAAATGTCGCGAATATCTTGACCTGTTAAATCTACTTTAATTAATTGGTTTCCAAAAGGCTGAATGCCGTATAATTCGCCCCATGTAATATCGCCAGCATCTAAGTCATTACGAATGCCGCCCGGATTCATAAGTGCGATTTGAGTTTGCATCGTTTGGCGCTGGGCATCGGCAACTAAATTTCCAAGAGTGGACTCACCAGCATCATTTTGTTTACGGTCGATAGGTGCTGTAGATTTTCCGACAACTTCATTTACAAGCGGTGCAATTTTTTCTTTATATTGATCTAGTTTTTTCTTTACTTGTTTATCAGGTTCTACACCTTCATGGTATGTTGTAACAACTTCAGCTTTTTTCTTTACAATATCTTTTGTTTTACGATCAATTGTTACATCTACATCTGAGAAAGCCATTCCGTAAGAGTTCGCTTGGACGATTAGTTTATTATTTACAGTACCATTTACATACGTGTGACTATGCCCACCAAAAATAACATCAACTTCCGGATCTGTTTCATTTGCAATTCGAGTAAGGTCTCCATTTGTCACACCAGACTCATCTGTTGTTCCACCGACATGAGCAAGGACGACAATGGATTTAACGCCAAGACGCTTTAATTGCTGCGTTGATTTATTAATTGCTTCTACTTCGTCAGTGATTTCTACATTTTTAAGCATAGTAGGCATCACGACATTTGGTGTATCAGTTGTAACTACGCCAATGAATCCTACAGGCACACCATTTACCATTTTTACAGTAAATGGCGGTAAAAATAAGCGGCCAGTGGATTTATTATAGAAGTTTGCAGCGACATAAGGGAAATTTGCACCTTTGAAATTCCCTGTTTTTTCGTGATAGCCACCGTAAATGAGACGTTTCATTTCATCAATACCTTCATCAAATTCGTGGTTTCCGATTGTACCAACATCAAATTTTAAGTCATTTAAAAATTCAATCGTTGGTTCGTCTTGTAACAATGCTGAAACTGGTGGACTAGCTCCGACAATATCGCCAGCGTGTACGAGAAGTGTATTCGGGTTTTGCTTTTTACGTTCTTTTAAATAAGTAGCTAAGTAATCAGCGCCACCAGCTTCTTTGTTATTAATTTTTTTAACAGTATCTAGTTGTCCATGGAAATCATTAATACCAAGCATTTGTACGTCTATGTAGCGGTTTTGTTCAGCTGGAGTCTGGGATGGGGGAGCAGCAAATACGGTTGAAAAAGTAATGGTGCTTAAAACGGCAACAGCAGGAATGATTTTTTTCCACATAATCTAATTCTCCTTTTTTATAATCTGACATCATACGACATAATTTTAATAGATTCATAGGATTATATCTATACAAAAAAATAGTTTTTTCGAAAAATTAACATATTTACAAAAAGTGAATAATAGAGTAAAGGACCTTTTTTATTGTCGAGTTCATTGTGTATCTACTATAATGGAGAAAAAAGTAAAAGGTGAGTAGTATGAAGAAAAAGAAACAAAGACAAATGCAAAGACAGGCGCAAGTGAATCAACAAAAGAAAGAGTCGCTTACATTAGGTGATCAATTAAATGATTCACTCATGCAGCAATTAAAGAATAAGAAGAAAGAGTTGCAAGTGAGAGAAGAGGAAAAAGTGGCAGCTGAACAGGAAAGAAAGCGCCAAGAACAAAAAGAACGTGAAAAGAATAAATCATTTGAAGAACTGTTAAGTGAAAGTAACCTTACTTGGAAAGACTTTAAATAATAACGAAAATGATCAGTGAATAACGCTGATCATTTTTTTGACGAGCTTGTAAGAAAAGGGGAGTTAGAATGAGAAAAATTGTAGTTGTTCCGCATGAAAATCATTGGGGTGAAAAATTTCAAATGGAGGCTGAAAGATTAAAAGCGGCGATGCCAGAAAAGGTGAAGGTCCATCATATTGGAAGTACGTCGGTGCCAGGACTGGCAGCGAAACCAATTATAGATATGATTATGGAAGTAGAGAGTATCGAAAGAGTAGATAGGTGGAATGAACGTTTTGAAGAGCTTGGCTATATCGTAAAAGGGGAGAATGGTATTTCAAGACGCCGTTATTTTATTCATGGAACGGAGGAAAAACGCTCGTATCACTTACACGTGTTTGAAAAAGGAAACCCTGAGATAGTAAGGCATTTAGCATTTCGTGATTATATGATGGCTCATTGTGAAGAAGCTGAGGCATATGCAACTTTAAAGAAAGAATTAGCTGAAAAGTATACATATGATGGTGCGTTATATTCGGAAGGGAAAACTGAGTTTGTACGTAATGTTGATGAAAAAGCGAAGAAATGGATGGGAAATAATGTTAATGAATGAGTTCGCATTATTTTAGAAAGTATATAAGTTTATTATGTAAACTGTACATATGTTTTGACTTTTTGGTTGAATCTTGTTCAAATAAAGTGGTGGCTTATAAAAAAATGTAATGATGAAAGGGAGACGACTGTGCACATTCCAACAACTACACTTCACAATGGCGTAAAAATGCCGATGATTGGTTTAGGCGTTTATAAAGCGAAAGAAGGCGACGAAGTAAAACAAGCAGTAAAAACAGCGCTAGAAGTTGGATACCGTTCGATTGATACAGCAACTGTATATGAAAATGAAAGCGGTGTCGGAGAAGCAGTTCGTGAATCAGGGATTCCGAGAGAAGACATCTTTATTACAACAAAAGTTTGGAACGATGATCAAGGATACGAGGAAACACTTGAGGCGTTTGAGAAAAGCTTAAAAAAATTACAAATGGACTATGTAGATTTATATTTAATACATTGGCCAATAAGAGGGAAGTATGTTGATACGTACCGAGCATTAGAAAAACTGTATGAAGAAGGTAAAGTGCGCGCGATTGGTGTTTCTAACTTCCATAAACATCATTTAGAACTGCTATTACCAAATTGCAAAATAAAGCCGATGGTAAACCAAGTGGAACTTCATCCGATGTTAACACAATTTGAATTGCGTAATTTCTGTCAAGGTGAGCAAATTCAAATGGAAGCATGGAGTCCATTAATGAGGGGCGGAGAAGTATTTCAGCACCCGATTATTCAGGCCATTGCTACTAAATATGAAAAAACACCTGCGCAAGTTATATTAAGGTGGGATATTCAAAGCGGGATTGTGACGATTCCTAAGTCTGTTACACCATCTCGCATTCAGGAGAATTTTTCTATCTTTGACTTTTCATTAACAGAAGAAGAGATGACTCAAATTAATACGTTAAATCGTAATTTACATGTAGGAACGAATCCTGATAAATATGATACGTTATAAAAAGACGCTACCAGTATGGTAGCGTCTTTTTATCGGTGTAATGCGTACGTATCACATTTCACAATTTGCTGAAGCTGTGTATATTCTGCTGTTGTTAACTTTGTTTGTTTACTAGCTTGTACATTTTCTCGTAATTGCCCAATAGAGCTTGCACCAGGTATAACAGCTGCAACAGTTTCGTTATGTAAGCAATATTGAATAGCTGTTCCAGTTAAGGAGTTTTCTCCAATTATTTCTTTTACATTCGCAAGCGTCGCATATAATTCATCGTAAGAATAAGAAAGGTAATCTTTTTCTTTTACTCTTTCTATCTTTCTTGTATTGTTATCAGTTAATATTCCTTTTGCAAGTGGTCCGCGAGCAATGACGCTAATTTGATGTTCATTAAGAAGCTGGAACCATTCTTCAGGGCGACGATTCAAAAGGCTATATTCCATTAGAACACTAACGATATTTGAACGCTGTGCATATTCACGGATGACATTTGGACGTATAGAAGAAATACCGTAATGGCGAATGATACCTTCTTTTTTCAATTCTTCAAAGGCTTCAATTACTTCATCTATAGGATCTTCAATCGTCCCGCCGTGAAGTTGATAAAGATCAATATAATCAGTTTGAAGTCTACGTAAACTTTCTTTCACTTCAGCCTTTATGTAATTTTTAGAAGGATCCCAAGACCAGCCGTTTTTTTCTTCTGTCCATCGATTCCCAACCTTCGTTGTAAGGATAATTTGGTCTCGTTTTCCTTTTAAGGCCTTTCCAACAAATTCTTCGTTTAATCCATAATCATATAAATCCGCTGTATCAAAAAAATTGATTCCTAAATCGATTGCTTCATCGATAATACGCAGGGCTTCTGTTTCAGATGTACCGAGGGACATACAGCCAAGTCCCATTTCTGTCACAAATAAATCTGAGTTTCCTAATTGACGTTTTTTCATAGTTCAACCTCCTTCTCCTTATTGTACGCAAGGGAAAAGAGGTTGACAAACGTTTACTTTTTAGTTGCTGTAATCCACTCTTGTACAGTTGTATACTCTTTGCCATATTGTTTTAGCTTATGGCGAATTTGCCATGCTTTTCCGACTAAAGTGACGCGATTTGGTAAAATATAAACTTTCATTTCTATCACGCTCCTTTCAATGTGGTAAAATGTATGAGGAAAGAATAGGAAATAGAACAGGGAGATGAAGTAGTATGAGTAATCTTGCAGAGAGAACAGTAAAAACTGAGCCGATTTTTGATGGTAGAGTTATAAAAGTTCGTGTTGATGATGTAGTATTACCAAATGGAGCAATGAGTAAACGTGAAATTGTAAATCACCCTGGTGCAGTTGCTATTATTGCTATTACTGATGAGGGGAAAATTGTGCTTGTTGAGCAGTATCGTAAAGCGCTTGAAAAGGCGATTATAGAAATTCCGGCTGGCAAGTTAGAACCAGGTGAAAAACCTGAGGTGACAGCAGTTCGTGAATTAGAAGAGGAAACAGGTTATGTATGTGAAAATATGGAGCTTATTACTTCTTTCTATACATCTCCAGGATTTGCAGATGAAATTTTATATGTATATAAAGCGACAGGTTTGACGAAAAAAGAAAATAAAGCTGCGTTAGATGAAGACGAGTTTGTGGAATTAATGGAAGTATCATTAGAAGAAGCAACTACTCTTATGAAAGATCTTCGTATTCACGATGCGAAGACGATGTTTGCAGTACAATATTTACAACTACAAAAATAAACACTCGCCAAAGGCGAGTGTTTTTAATTAATTTTTGCATATACGCGTGCATCACGTAAGCTACCATCTGGTGCTATGAAATCATTTTCCATTGTACCTTCTAGAATAAATTCTAAACGTTCTGCTAAGTTACATGCATTTGTATTTGTTGCATCAATACGAATTTCAATTCTTCGAGCGCTTAGCTTATCAAAGGCAAATTGAATGGCACCTTTCACAGCTTCGGTCATATAGCCTTGTTTTGTATAAGCGCTATGTAGCCAGAAGTGAAGTGAAAACTTTGGAATATCCCAGTTTTCAGGCTTGAGCGTTATAGCTCCGATGAATGTACCAGATACTTTATCGTATAAGTGAAAATCAAGTGTTTCACGAAGTAAAAACTGTCCGTGAGCGTTACGAACGATTTCTTCAGCACTTTCTTCTGTTTCAGCGTTAATTGGCATCCACGGTACTAAGTCTTCTAGAGAAGCTTGTATTGCTTCATACACTTCTGCACCATCACCTGGAAATGGCTTACGAACCTGTAAGCGTTCAGTTTGAAATAATGTTGGAAAATCTAATAATAATGGTTTCAAGAGAAATCCCTCCTATTCTCTACTTTTTAGTTTAGCAAAGTAGAGCGGAATTTCAATGTTAATTCGTCATACTTTTTTCTTTCTTTCATACATTTTTAGTAAGAGTGTGAACGGAGGGAAGAAAAATGTGGAGAAAAACTTGGCAAGACCGTGTAATGTCTCACATACAGGAAAACTCTTCATTATATATATTTAACGCTGTTTTGTTATTGATGGGAGTAATATTTGGAGCAATTCTTGTAAATAGTTTACAATTAAATCAAAAACAAGATTTATCATTTTATTTGCAACGTTTTTTTGGACAAGTTTCTAAAGGAGAATTTGCTATTGCAGGCGAAATGTTTCGAGAAAGTTACTTTTCACAATTAAAATACATTGGATTTATTTGGATTTTAGGGATTTCAATTATTGGATTGCCACTCATTTTTATTTTATTATTTGCAAAAGGAGTAGTTGTCGGATTTACAGTAGGTTTCTTAGTAAGTCAGCATGGATGGAATGGATTATTATTAGCATTCGTTTCTGTATTGCCACAAAATCTCATTATCATCCCAGTATTTCTCGTTATGACAACAATTGCCGCAAGTTTTTCCTTACGCATGATTAGGCATCAATTTATCCGAAAAATAACTGAGCCGCTATTACCATTATTGATCCGTTATACATGCTTCTTTCTTGTAATTGGAGCGGTGTTAGCTCTTGCTTCCAGTGTAGAGGCTTATGCATCACCAGTTTTAATGAAAGAAGTCGTTGAGGCTATTAATAAACAATAAATACTTTATGAGAATAATTATCAATTTGTTTTTATTGTTTTTCTTTTGACAGAAGCCCTTCTTCTGATATAATGGTGTAAGAGTGGCGAGGAGGGAGTAGTACCGAATGGAAGAAAGAATTGAACGAATTAAGAAGCAATTACATGCAGCGAGCTACAAATTAACACCGCAACGTGAAGCAACAGTTCGTGTGCTGCTAGAAAATGAAGAAGATCATTTAAGCGCAGAAGATGTTTACCTCCTTGTAAAAGAAAAGTCGCCAGAGATCGGATTAGCAACCGTCTATCGAACTTTAGAACTATTATCTGAGTTAAAAGTTGTCGATAAGATTAACTTCGGAGACGGTGTTTCACGCTATGACTTACGCCAAGAAGGTGCGCAGCGTTTCCACCATCATTTGATTTGTACACAATGTGGTGCTGTACAAGAAATACAAGAAGATTTACTTGGTGAAGTGGAAAGGAAAGTAGAACATGACTGGAGCTTTAAGGTGAAGGATCATCGTTTAACATTCCATGGGATTTGTAAAAATTGTCAAGAAAATGAAACGGATGAAAAATAACCTTTTCCTATTTAACTAGGAAGAGGTTTTTTATTTGAATAAGGTATAAATTGGTGAAAGCTTGGCATATGTTGTAATAACTTATATTTTGGAGGAATTTACAATGCGCCGAGCTTTAAAATTAACTTTTGATGGGATAAAAGTATTTTTATTATTTACAAGTTGTACGATTTTGTTTTATTTCGCTATACTATGGATAAATGAAGAATATGAAAGCTATCATCGTTATGAAAAGCCAAAAGAAGAGACTGTAGAAAAAGTATCAGGGAATGAAGAGCCGGCAAAGGATGCTTTCGTAAATAGAATGATGTTTTTCTATGAAAATGGGGAGTAGTGTAGATTGGAAGATCAATTAAAAGATTTTATTCATTATATGGTTGTTGAAAAAGGACTAGCGAAAAATACAGTAGTATCTTATGAACGTGATTTAAAAAGTTATGTAAAGTATTTGCAAAATGTAGAACAAGCGAAAAGCTTTCACGAAGTGACACGCTTGCACATTGTTAACTTTCTGCAGCACTTAAAAGAAAACGGAAAATCTTCGAAAACATTAGCACGTCATATTGCATCGATTCGTTCGTTTCACCAATTTTTACTTCGTGAACGAGCGGTAGAGCACGATCCATCCGTACATATTGAAACGCCGCAAGGAGAACGGAAATTACCGAAAGTATTGTCAGTTGATGAAGTAGAGGCGTTACTGCAGACACCAAAAATGACGAGCGCTTTTGGGGTTCGTGATAAAGCGATGCTAGAGTTATTGTATGCAACAGGACTTCGTGTTTCAGAATTAATTGCATTAAATTTAGAAGATGTACATTTAACGATGGGATTTGTTCGATGCATAGGGAAAGGGAATAAAGAAAGAATTATTCCACTAGGAAGTTTAGCGACGGAAGCGATTCAAAAGTATATTGAAAAGGGAAGAAGAGAATTGATGGGGAAAAAAGTAGTAGATGCACTCTTTTTAAACCATCATGGCAATCGATTATCAAGACAAGGATTTTGGAAAATTTTAAAACGATTAGCGAAAGAAGCAAATATTGAAAAAGAGCTTACACCTCATACATTGCGTCATTCTTTTGCTACGCATTTATTAGAAAATGGAGCAGACTTACGTGCTGTGCAAGAAATGCTTGGACATGCAGATATTTCAACGACACAAATTTATACGCATGTTTCAAAAACTAGATTAAAAGATGTATATAAACAGTTTCATCCGAGAGCATAGGTACTATGCTCTTTTTTCATAGATTCAAAAGGCTATAGCACTTCACAGAAACTTCACAAACATTTCGTACATTGTTTTCAGCAGAAGACTAGAATATTACAATGTATTTCCTCTATACTAAATAAAGTATGAAGGAGGAAATGATGATGAAAAAACTTATTATGACTTTATTTATCGCGATGCTAGCATTGGCTGGCTGTAATACAAACAAAGAAGAACCGAAAAAAGAACAGAAACTAGAAGCTGTAAAAGTAGCAGTTCAAACAAATCCGAAAGAAATTAAACCTGGTGAAAAAACAGAAGTACAAGCACTTGTTACACAAGGAAAAGAAAAGGTAACAGATGCTGATGATGTAAAGTTTGAAATTTGGAAAGCTGGCGACGAAAAGCACGAGATGCTAGAAGGTAAGCATAAAGGAAAGGGTGTTTATGCTGTAGAGAAAACGTTCGAGACGGATGGCGTATACCATATTATCGCTCACACAAATGCGCGTGAAATGCATGTTATGCCAGAAGTAAAAGTGGCTGTAGGAAATGCGAAAGTAGAAGATGCGAAAAAAGAAAATAGTGATCATGGTGCAGGACATGGTGATCATAAAAGCGATACAATGATTCACCTTATGGCTGGTGACATAAAAGCAAATGCTGAATCAACAATGAAAGTTCATTTAAAACAAAAAGAAGAAGCTTTAACTGGTGCTGAAGTACAACTTGAAATTTGGAAAGATGGTGTGGAAAAACACGAATTCATTCCAGCAAAAGAAGGAAATAAAGGGGAGTATGAAACGAAACATACTTTCAAAGAAAAGGGTTCTTACAAAGTGAAAGTTCATGTTAAAAAAGGCGAATTGCATGAACATAAAGAAGAAACAGTAGAAGTAAAATAAAAAGGTAGCTCTTTAGAGCTGCTTTTTTTATTTTTATTCTGAAAATGATTAGTGGGAAAGAACAAAACCGCTACTGATTAAAATTTCACTTTATATGAAGAAATAAATCATAAAATGATTAGCACTTCTGTGCATAATGGATTACAATAGAAGTGTGAAGAAAATGAGAAATTCTACGAAAATGTATTAAAAAGAAAGCGTAAACATGTTATGATATCAGTATCAGATGTCTGACATCTGACTTAGAAAAAACTAGAAATGTTTTTGAGTCGTTTCAAGGTAAACGAAATAGGTTAGAGAATGATTTAAAGAAGTACTGTTTGATAATGAGAACGAAAGATAATTCTTATGGAGAACAGTTTCACTTTATAGCGTTTTGAACATACTACAAGAAGTAGAACTGAACTTATAGGAGGTCGCAGTTATGAATAAATATAAACGTATATTCCTAGTCGTAATGGACTCTGTTGGAATCGGTGAAGCACCAGATGCTGAACAATTTGGTGATTTAGGATCTGACACAATTGGTCACATTGCTGAACATATGAATGGGTTACAAATGCCTAACATGGTGAAATTAGGTCTTGGTAACATTCGTGAAATGAAAGGCATCTATAAAGTAGAAAAACCACTTGGATATTATACAAAAATGCAAGAAAAATCTACTGGTAAAGATACAATGACAGGCCACTGGGAAATCATGGGTCTTTACATTGATACACCATTCCAAGTGTTCCCAGAAGGATTCCCAAAAGAATTACTTGATGAATTAGAAGAAAAAACAGGCCGTAAAATCATCGGTAATAAACCAGCTTCTGGAACTGAAATTCTTGATGAACTTGGTCAAGAACAAATGGAAACAGGCTCTTTAATTGTTTACACTTCTGCTGATAGCGTACTACAAATCGCAGCACACGAAGAAGTAGTGCCGCTTGATGAGTTATATAAAATTTGTAAAATTGCACGTGAATTAACGTTAGATGAGAAGTACATGGTAGGCCGTGTTATTGCTCGTCCATTCGTTGGTGAGCCTGGAAACTTTACACGTACACCGAACCGTCATGACTATGCATTAAAACCATTCGGCCGTACAGTAATGAATGAATTAAAAGATAGTGATTATGATGTGATTGCTATCGGTAAAATCTCTGACATCTATGATGGTGAAGGGGTAACTGAATCACTTCGTACGAAGTCTAACATGGATGGAATGGATAAGCTTGTAGATACATTAAATATGGACTTTACAGGTCTTAGCTTCTTAAACTTAGTTGACTTTGATGCATTATTCGGTCACCGTCGTGATCCACAAGGATACGGAGAAGCTCTTCAAGAATATGATGCACGTCTTCCAGAAGTATTCGAAAAACTAAAAGAAGATGATCTATTATTAATTACAGCAGACCACGGTAATGACCCAGTGCATCATGGTACTGATCATACACGTGAATATGTACCGTTATTAGCATATAGCCCAAGCATGAAAGAAGGCGGAAAAGAGTTACCACTTCGTCAAACATTTGCTGATATTGGTGCAACTGTAGCAGAAAACTTCGGTGTGAAAATGCCAGAATACGGAACAAGCTTCTTAAACGAGCTAAAGAAATAGGGGGATAAACAAATGAATCGTGAACTTATTACAAAATCAGCTTCATATTTAAAAGAGAAATTTCAAGAGACACCACAAGTAGGACTAATCCTTGGATCTGGACTAGGTGTATTAGCGGATGAAATCGAGAATGCAGTAACAGTACCTTACAGTGAAATCCCTGAATTCCCAGTTTCCACTGTAGAAGGCCATGCAGGTCAACTAGTATTCGGTACACTTCAAGGTGTAACAGTAGTAGCAATGCAAGGACGTTTCCACTTCTATGAAGGATATGATATGCAAAAAGTAACATTCCCAGTTCGTGTTATGAAAGAACTAGGAGTAGAAACAGTTGTTGTAACAAATGCAGCTGGTGGTGTAAATACATCATTCGAACCAGGCGATCTTATGTTAATTTCAGATCACATTAACTTCATGGGTACAAATCCATTAATCGGACCAAATGATTCTGAAATGGGTGTACGTTTCCCTGATATGTCTACATCATATACAGTAGAGCTTCGCGAAATGGCGAAACAAGTTGCAGCAGACTTAAATATTAAAGTACAAGAAGGGGTATACGTTGGAATGACAGGTCCTGTATATGAAACACCTGCTGAAATTCGTATGCTTCGCACACTTGGTGGAGATGCAGTTGGTATGTCAACAGTACCTGAAGTAATTGTAGCGCGTCACGCTGGTATGAAAGTACTTGGTATTTCTTGTATTTCAAATATGGCAGCTGGTATTTTAGATCAGCCACTTCACCACGATGAAGTAATCGAAACGACAGAACGTGTTAAAGCTAACTTCTTAGCATTAGTAAAAGCAATCGTAAAACAAATGAAGGGGTGACCTCACAATGAGAATGGTGGACCTAATTGCAAAAAAACGTGACGGACATGCATTAACGACAGAAGAAATTAACTTTATTGTTGAAGGATATACAAATGGTGATATTCCTGATTATCAAGTAAGTTCACTTGCAATGGCAATTTTCTTCCAAGATATGAACGATCAAGAACGTGCAGATTTAACGATGGCAATGGTAAATAGCGGTGATACAATCGACTTATCAGCTATTGAAGGAGTAAAAGTAGATAAGCACTCGACAGGTGGCGTTGGTGATACAACAACACTTGTATTAGGTCCATTAGTAGCCGCTTTAGGTGTACCGGTTGCAAAAATGTCTGGACGTGGTCTAGGACATACTGGTGGTACAATTGATAAATTAGAAGCAGTTCCAGGATTCCATGTTGAAATCGAAAATGATGAATTCATGCGTCTTGTAAATGAAAATAAAATCGCAGTTATTGGTCAAAGTGGAAACTTAACACCTGCGGATAAAAAATTGTATGCACTTCGTGATGTAACGGCAACAGTAAACTCAATTCCGCTTATTGCAAGCTCAATTATGAGTAAAAAAATTGCTGCTGGTGCAGATGCAATTGTTCTTGATGTAAAAACTGGAGCAGGTGCATTTATGAAAACAGATGAAGATGCAAAACGTTTAGCAGAAGCAATGGTGCGCATTGGTAATAACGTTGGTCGTAATACGATGGCTGTTATTTCTGATATGAGTCAACCACTTGGTGAGGCTATTGGTAACGCACTTGAAGTACAAGAAGCAATTGATACATTACAAGGTAAAGGACCGAAAGATTTAGAAGAGTTATGTTTAACGCTTGGAAGTCAAATGGTATACCTTGCTGGACAAGCTTCATCTCTAGAAGATGCACGTGAGAAATTAATTGAAGTAATGAACAACGGTAAGGCGCTAGAATCATTTAAAACGTTTTTATCAGCGCAAGGCGGCGATGCATCTGTTGTTGATGATCCTTCTAAATTACCACAAGCACAATTTAAAATTGAAGTGGAAGCGAAGGAAGACGGTTATGTATCAGAAATCGTTGCAGATGAAATCGGAACAGCAGCAATGCTTTTAGGAGCAGGACGTGCGACGAAGGAATCTGAAATTGATTTAGCAGTTGGCTTAATGCTTCGTAAAAAAGTAGGGGACAGCGTGAAAAAAGGTGAATCCCTTGTTACCATTTACGCAAACCGTGAAAATGTAGAAGACGTAAAAGCAAAAATTTATGAGAACATGAAGATCTCTAAAGAGCATGTAGATGCACCAACATTAGTGCACGGCATCGTTACTGAATAATAAAGAAGGGCCAGGGAGTGTTTCTCCTTGGCTTTTTTTACTATTTTTTGTTTATAATAATAATGGGTGAAAATATGATTAGAATTTGTGCAATAACAAAAACAGATGAAGTATTATATGATGTTTCGCTAGAGGAAACAAAGAAAGACCATATTGTATGGTATTGGCTAGATTTATATAAGCCAACGAAAGAAGAGTATACATACATTTTGCAAGATCATTTTAAGTTCCATCCCCTTGCAATTGAAGACTGCATAGAATATGTACAGAGGCCAAAAGTTGATTTTTATGATGGATATAACTTTTTAGTTCTTCATGCATTTGGTGAGGATGGATTAGAACCTCACGAGATTGATTTATTTATTAGTGATCGTTATATTGTTTCTTTCCACTTTTCTCATAACAATGCAATTGAAAGAGTATGGAAAACGCTTGGAGAAAAGAAGCGTATTAAAAATAGTCCCCTGCACGTAGCGCATACAATTATCGATCAAATTGTAGATGACTATTTTGCGCCTGTATATTACATTGAGGATCATTTAAATGCAATTGATGATAATTTAACGGGTGAAACGGCAGGAAGTGTACTAGAAGAAGTATTTGATATACGTGCAGATTTATCGAAGTTAAGACGTACAATTATTCCGATGCGTGATTTATTGTATCGTATTTTAAATTCGACTCGTTTTTACGGTATAAGTGATCATGAAATTTATTTTAAAGATATACATGATCATTTGCTTAAATTGACTGAAATGATTGAAGCAAGCCGGGAGTTAACAGCAGATATTCGAGATAGCTATTTTTCATTAAACTCGCATCATATGAATAACATTATGAAAACATTAACTGTATTCTCGACTATTTTCATGCCATTAACATTTATTGCGGGAGTATATGGAATGAACTTTACGCATATGCCAGAGCTCGGTGGACAATATAGTTATTTTATTTGTTTACTTATTATGGCACTAATTGGTGGCGGCATGATGGCTTGGTTTTATAAAAAAGGATGGTTTAAGTAAAAAACACCGAGGGAAAATTCCTCGGTGTTTTTACTTAACCAATAGCATGTAATACGAACATGGCTAAGAATAAGCATGTAATGATATACATAGACGGTGCGACTTCTTTACGCTTTCCAAGAGCAACTTTTAAGATAGGATAAGCAATAAATCCGAACGCAATGCCATCAGCGATACTATATGTGAGCGGGATCATGACGATAATTAAGAATGCTGGAAATCCTTCTGAAAAATCGTTCAGAGGAATTTGTTGAATGCTTGTAATCATCAGGCCGCCAATAATAATTAAGATTGGTGCAATGGCACTATCAGGAATTAGTTTGACAAACGGAAGTGCAAACAGTGATGCAAAGAATAACAACCCTGTAACGATAGACGTCAGACCTGTCTTTCCGCCTGCAGTAATACCTGCGGCACTCTCTACTGTTGATACGGTAGGGCTTGTGCCAAATAGACCACATGTCATTGCTGAAATTGCATTGGCTTGGTAAGCACGTGGGAATTTACGGTCATCTTCTAATAAACCGTGCAGAAGTCCCATGTTCTCAAAAATAAGCACCATGCTTAAGGAGAATGTTGCAATCCAAAATGGTAAGGAAGAAAGTTTGCCAAATGACATAGCCCCAAACACATCGCCGTAATTAGCGAATGAGAATGAACTATTTCCGATTTGACTTGTATCAACAAGGCCAAACAGCCATGCAATACCAGTTCCTATTGCAATCGTCCATAAAAAGTTTCCACGTACGTTACGAATAAATAATACGAGTGCAACGATAAGAGTAAGCACGGTCGCAAGAACGACAGGGCTACTTAATTTACCCATTGCAACAGCAGTATTTGGATTCGAAACGACTAAACCACCTTTTTGCAATCCGATAAATGCTAAAAATAATCCGATGCCGACAGTGATAGCTTCCTTTAGTGACTTTGGAATCGATACTGAAAGCACGCGAGCGATTGGTGTAAACGCAGCAATTGCAAAAATAATACCAGAGATGAAGACAGCTGCTAATGCTTCCTGCCAAGTTAATCCGAGCGTATGGACAGCAGTGTACGTGAAGAATGCATTTACACCCATACCAGGGACAAGAATAGCAGGTGCATTTGCCCAAAATGCCATGAGCAGACATCCGACAAATGAACTGAAAACAGTTGCTAAAATTCCAGCTTCAAGAGGAATGCCAGCATCGGATAAAATGGATGCATTTACAATCATAATATATACGATCGTAAAAAATGACGTAACTCCAGCTAAAACTTCTTGTTTTGGTGATGTTTCGTGTAAACCTAATTTAAATGTTCTTTCAAGTATTCCTTTCATGTTAAACCTTCTTTTTCATATCCCTCTCCCACCCGTGATATCTCTTTCGTAAGAGCTCACCGTCCTTTATTATATCAGAACATCATGTTTTTACAACAAGGAAAATGATAACGTTTACTTATAAATAGAATTATTTATAAATACGTAAAAATCGCCCGTATTGTAGAAATGATCTCTAATTCTCCCGATTGAATGGGAGGAGCTGCTTGTGCATGTAAAGTAGCATAGGAAGCGACTTCCCTTGGTAATTGAGCAGATTCTTCAACGAATGAGAGTGGAACGGGATTAATGTTTAAATTGTATGTACTCGCAATAGCACGAGCTTTTTCTACAGCTTGTTGCAGGGCTTGAATGAGAGCTTGCTCATAATATTTATTTGGATGAGATATTCGAAACCGTAAACCTTTTGCTACGTTTGCTCCATTTGAAACGGCTATATCATATACTTCCCCTGCTTTTTGTACATTTAAAACGGTAATTTCATACAAATGTTCCACCCGATATCCTTGTAGTAATGCTTTATCATTTACATACTCGTATTGAGGAGTGATCGTATAAGAAATCGTTTCTATATCTTTATCAGCGATACCAAGCTGTTTAAGTGCATCCAGCAATTGTTTTGATTGTACTGCATTTTCTTCTTGCGCTTGTTTCACATTTTTACTATCAGTTCGAATGCCAAGTGTTAGTATAACGACATTTGGTTTCGCTTTGACAATACCCTCACCTTGTACAGTAATAGTCGCTTCTTTACCAGTATTAGCTGTGCGTACATTGTGTAAATAAGGATTCATTCCACCTTGCATCTTCCATCACCATCCTTTTTATATGTATATGTGTGAATAAAAAAGAAATTTGTATGAAAAAGTTACATAAATGGGAATGTTAAAGAAAGAAAGCATATACAACGAGGGTATTTATAGATTATAATATGTGTAAATATGATAAAAAAGGGACGAGGCTAGTGAACGAAAAAAGAGAAACACTGATTTTAGAGTTATCCGGATCATTTCGAAAGATGATACGTTTATTACAAAATGATATTAATACACGTTTTGCAGAACATATGCCATATAATGAATTTTCTGTATTACGCGCGTTATTTTTAAACAGTCCACAGATGGCTTCGCAAATTGCGAGTGAAGTAAACGTAACCTCCAGTCATATTACAGCTGTTACAGATCGTCTTGTACGAAAAGGATTAGTAGAAAGAAAACGTTCTAATTCAGATCGTCGTATCGTGTACTTAGAAATTACAGAACACGGAAGAGAAGTAACTGAAAAACTAGAAGCTGTACGAAAAGAATATTATAAAGAGAGATTTAAAGGTTGGAGCGACCAAGAAATAGAAATGGTGTTAGAGCTATTTGGCCGCGTATTATAATAAATGAGGATAGGGAGCGACAGCTTTCCTATCCTTTTTCTTTTGAATAAAAACATTTTGAAACTCCAATACTTTAATTAAAAAGAATCGGAGTGAAAAATAATGAAACGTATTTGTACGCTTTTCATTATGATTGGAAGTTTTTTCTGCTTTCATCAATTCGCGGATGCCGCAACACCTCTTCAAGTCGTTCAAAAAGAATTACAACATATTTCAAATAAGCAACCTGTTTTATATTCAAAACTATGGATTCGCTCTATGCAGAATGCTATTTTATTTCATCACAGTGATAACATTCGGCATGAAGATACGATAAGCAATGTAACGAAGTCTTCTCTTGTAAAAGTAAAACAACTTCCACTTCAAAAAGCATCACAGTACATCCCGAGATTATCACAATATATTTCTAAGTTTGAGGCTGAGAATGTGCAAGTGTATTATGTTGCAGCGCGTTATGAAGTAAAAAAAGAAAATCCGTATCAATTAAATGGAATGAATTATTTTATGCAAGTGTTTATTCAACAAGGTGGAGAATGGAGAATTGCTGAAAGTATAGTTGCTCCAACAGATCAAATTGTCGCAAATGGTGACGGGTTTGGAACGAAACAAGAAAAAGGGTATGGGAAAAGAAGAGAGAATGTGAAATAACCTCCTCAATAAGAGGAGGTTATTTTATTTAAAATTCCAAGAGATTTTCCATTTTAATATTTTAGGTAGGAAGAAATATGTAATGAAACTAGTCACTAAAAATCCGATGTAAAAGCTGGACAATGAGTGCGCTCGACTTAGTATTAAACCTCCAACGATCCCCCCAAAGAAAATCGCACAAGCCAAAACTACTTTTTGTAGTTTTGGATATAATAAGTAGTTACCATTTCGCTCATTGATTGAACGGGCATATAAATATATACCGAGTGGTAATAAAATAATGGTATGTACGATAGGGCCAAGCAATGTTTTTGCCGGGGGGATTTTTGTAAAGTTTGGTTCGTTATGACGTACTCCATTTTGATCAGTATAAGCGCTTTGTGGATCATAATTAAAGTAAATATTAAAATCTTCTGCTGGACTAGAAATACGTATGTTTTCCATAACATTATGTATAATACCATTGTTCTCATGAAAGTCGGCACTCGAGTGAACAGCAATGACTCCTGATATTAGAGATGGAAGTAACGCTGGGAAGATTAATATAGCTGCAGTAAGAAATCCTTGCGATATCACATTTCCAGCGATTGTTCCTATACATAAGGCAAGTGTATAAATAGCAATTAATACAATTAACATGTATATAAAGTAACGATGAAAGGGGGAGAATACTTGATATTTATTATGAAAAGTCAACTTTTTCATAATAGCAAATAGTCCCCAGTTTAGAACGACAACAGCGGCGATATTACAGATTCCAAACAACCACTTTGTTATATAAAGGTGCGAACGTTTAAAGGGCATAGACCATAACAAGTCGCTAGCGTTATTTTGTCTTTCCCATCCAATTAACGTACAAGCTAGAACGATTAGCAAACTACCTAACAGCATGATAGAATCTAGAAGTGTTAAATCAAAATTGTAATGATATATAGCTTTCCATTTTTTGTTCATATTTAGAAAATATTGCTGTTGAATAGAAGTCATATAGTATTTATATGATAAAGTACAGAAGCTGACGAGCCAAAATAACCATATAACATATTTACTTTGTTGATACGTTCTTAGCCACAGTGCTTTTTGAAACATAGGATCTCTCCTTTAAAAAACTTTATAATTTGTTAAGCGTGATAATGCAATATAAGTAATGATTCCAGCGAGAAACAAACTGATATAGTAGTTAGGTAAGAAAAAAAATTGATTGATTTTATAGCCACCTAGTAATGCAAAGTAAATGGTTGTCCCCCATATACATATTCGTAAATGCTTTTGGAAAATAAATATCTTTTGACTGTTTTCATTTGGCGATCGTGTATATAAATATGTTCCAAGTAGTAGGTAAACTATTGTATAAAAAATAGGGACTAACATCGATTTAGCTGAATAATAGTGATGAGATGCTGGATCTCTTAAAGTAGTTGAATCGTTGTCCTGCTTTCGGTATTCTGGATTATAATTATAATCAATAGAAAAACGATATATTGGTGCAACTATATTTGTTTTTTGGTTGAATTCATAAAGGTGTTGATCTAATTTATTACTTTTAGTATTGGTAGCCTCTAAATGGTTTAGCGTAAAAGTGTATATTAGCGGAATAAATGTAAGTCCCATTAGTAGCCACGGAATACAAAAAACAAGCTGTGAAACAACACTTCCAGTAAAAGTACCGATGCATAATGCAGCTGTGTATACTGCTACATAAGAAACAATCGCATAAAGAAAGTATCGATGAAATGGACTAAAAGATTGATAATCAAAATGAATCGTTGTTCTATAAATAACATACATAAGGATCCAATTGATAAGTAACGAGACTAAAATACAAAATGAACCAAAAGCCCATTTAGATAAGAAAACATCTTTTCTTTTAAACGGCATCGTCATAAGTAGTGTATTAGATTGGTTGCTACGTTCCCATCCTATCAATAAGCAGGCTAAAGCAATGATAAGAACAGTTAACCAAAAACTATTACCTTCTCCTGAAGAAAAGATATAAAAATAATAATACTGTTTACCTTTTTCTTGTAATTCGTAATATTTATCGAGTTCCATCTGAGCACTTCTATAGTATCCTAAAGATAAAAGATAAAGCGAACTAAAGAAGAATAGTAACACAGCATATTTCCCGCGCTTCCAATTCCACATCCATAACGCCTTATGAAACATACCCATCCTCCTCCAGTGTCGTAACGAAGACATCTTCAAGCGACATTGTTAATTCTTCAATGAGCAGTGGTTGTTCTTTATAAAACTTTTCCAGTGTTGTAGCTACATTTCCCTCGATTAAGATTGTATATACTTTTCCTGTTTGATTTAATATTTTAATATTGCTTAAGTTTTCTAGTTTTTGAGGTAGTGAACGTTCATAAGCTACTTGGATTTTAGCAAATCGTGATTTGGCATCGTCTAGTGATGTAATAGACGAAATAGTATGGCCTTTTAATATAATGATTGTATCTGCAATTTGTTCCACTTCATCTAAATGGTGAGTGGAGATGAAAATGGTAATCTCTTTTTCTGCAACTTCTCCAACGAGAAACTGTAAAATTTGCCTTTTCACGATAGGATCAAGTCCATTTGTCGGTTCATCTAAAATGATATATTCTGCTTTTGTAGAAACAGCTAAAATGATGGCGAGCAGTGCTTTCATTCCTTTTGAGTAACTACGAATTCTTTTGTTTGGTAAGTTAAAACGTTCTAACAGTTCATAGAAATATGCTTCATCAAATGCGGTATAAACCTCTTTGTAAAACTTTACAATTTCTTTTACCGTATATCCGTTCAATATGTTAGTAGAATCCGGAACATATACGATTTTTTGCTTTATTTCAGGACACTGATGAACGTTTGTATCTTCATATGTAACAGTCCCTTCATCAGGGTCTAAAATGCCGACCATCGTTCGTAATAAAGTTGTTTTCCCCGCACCGTTTCTTCCGAGTAATCCGATGATACTCCCTCTTTGCAATGTGAAAGAAACATCATCTAAAATCGTTTGATTATCAATTGTTTTCTTCAAGCTTGTCACTTTCAGCATCCGCATTTCCTCCAATCTCTTTATAGTATGAATCTATCCAATCATGAATTTTATCTTTCGTAACACCAAGATAAGAGGCTTCTAATAGTAATTGATGAAATTGCTTTTCAACCATAGCGATTTTCCTTTCGTCTAATGTTGGGGTAATCGATTGGGATACAAATGTTCCTTTTCCTCGTAATGTTTCAATAATCCCTTGTCGCTCTAACTCTTGATACGCTTTACTCACTGTATTTGGATTTATAACGAGTAAAGAAGCGAGTTCTCGTACAGAAGGTAGTTTGTCACTTGGAGCTAACATGTTCTTTAATACGAGTTCTTTTATATTTTGAACAATTTGTTCCCATATCGGAGTGTTGCTTCTTGGATCAAGTTGAATATGCAAGAGCAATGTCTCCTTTCTAACTTGTATTAAGTGTACTATTGCGAGTAATACACTTAATACAATAAAGGTGATGAATTTGTTTGTCAACTGAAAATGTTAGAAAAATATGGTATTAAAAAACAGTGAATTGGAAAAAATAGGTTTGATATAGAATGGAGGGTTAGTCATGAAGCGAGTTTTTGGAATACTTGTTTGTTTCATGTTATTGCTTTCTGGTACTTCAGTTAGTTTCGCACAATCTGAGAAGACGAAGCAGGATAAAACAGAAGAAACAACGCCGAAGTTAGCAGAACAAGCGTCGTCAGCAATCGTAATTGAACAAGATACAGGTAAAGTTTTGTTTGATAAAAATCCAAATGAGAAATTACCGCCTGCTAGTATGACGAAGATTATGACAATGCTATTAATTATGGAACAAGTTGAAAAAGGAAAACTAAAACTGACCGATAAAGTGAGAGCAAGTGAGCATGCAGCTTCAATGGGTGGATCACAAATCTTTTTAGAGCCTGGAGAAGAGATGACCGTAAATGAAATGCTAAAGGGTATTGCAATTGCATCTGGAAATGATGCGTCTGTTGCAGTAGCAGAGCATATCGCTGGTTCAGAAGAAGGTTTTGTAAATATGATGAACAAAAAAGCGAAAGATTTAGGACTGAAAAATACTCATTTTCAAAATCCGACAGGTCTTCCGGCTAAAGATCATTATTCCACAGCAAATGATATGGCTATAATGGCGAAAGAATTGATGAAGTACCCACTTATTCGCAAATACACAGGAAAATACGAAGACTATTTACGTGAAGATACGGATAAGAAGTTTTGGCTCGTTAATACGAATAAGTTAGTGCGTTTTTATCCTGGAGTAGATGGTGTAAAAACGGGCTTTACGACAGAAGCAAAATATTGTTTAACAGCATCGGCTGAAAAGAATGGGATGCGTGTTATTTCAGTTGTTATGGGAGCACCTACATCGAAAGAACGGAACAATCAAGTAACGAAGCTTCTTGACTACGCATTTGGTCAATATATGACAAAGAAATTGTATACACGAGGCGAAAAAATTAAGACTGTCCAAGTAGGAAAAGGGAAAAAAGAAAAAGTAGATTTAGTTGCGTCAGATAATGTATCTCTTCTTATGAAGAAGGGCGAAAATATGGACAAGGTAAAGCAAGAAGTAATTGCTGAAAAGAAAGTGAAAGCGCCGATTAAAAAGGGCGATGCGCTTGGTACACTTGTTATAAAAAAAGATCAAGATGTTTTATTAAAACAAACAATTGTAGCAAAAGAAGATGTTGCTGCAGCGAGCTGGTGGGAGTTATTTAAAAGAAGTTTTGGGATGTTTTCAACATCAAAATAGCGGCAAATATTTTGCCGCTTTTCTATTCGTATGTAAGTAAATAATTGCTGAATGGTTTCACTTTATGGCGAAATAGTTCTTCTTTTGTCAGTAGGAAGGATTCTTATGTTGTATCACGAAAATCTTTATGTATGTAAATGAGTAAAGTTTGAGCATAAGGAGGAAATCGTGTGAGTCTTTCCATGCAATTAGAAGTAAAACGTGACGTCCTATGTGTGAGGCTAGCGGGTGAATTAGATCATCATACTGCTGAAGAGTTGCGAACGAAAGTAACAGATATGATTGAGACACATGGTGTTCATCATATTGTTTTGAGCCTAGAGAACTTATCGTTTATGGATAGTTCTGGTTTAGGTGTTATATTAGGCCGATATAAGCATGTAAAGGGATTAGGTGGAGAAATGGTTGTTTGTGCAATTTCACCGCCTGTTAAACGTTTATTTGAAATGTCGGGCTTATTTAAAATTGTTCGCTTAGAAGAAAGTGAAGCGCATGCGCTCGCGACGTTGGGGGTGGCATAAATGAGAAATGAAATGAACCTTCAATTTTCAGCGTTAAGTCAAAATGAATCGTTCGCTCGCGTTACAGTAGCTGCTTTCATTGCACAACTAGATCCTACGATGGAAGAACTTACAGAGATTAAAACAGTTGTGTCAGAAGCGGTTACGAATGCAATTATTCATGGGTACGAAGGAAATGCAGAAGGTGTTGTTTATATTTCTGTAATTTTGGAAGAAGCAATGGTGAAACTCACGATTCGAGATGAAGGGATTGGCATCTTTAATTTAGATGAAGCGAGACAACCCCTTTTTACAACTAAACCTGAATTAGAGCGTTCCGGAATGGGATTTACTATCATGGAAAATTTTATGGATGAAGTAGAAGTTATTTCAAACGAATCTTTCGGGACAACAATCCATTTGACAAAATACTTATCAAATAGTAACGCTCTATGCAATTAAGGAGAATAGCCTATGGACATAGAGGTCAAAAATGAGAAGAAGAAACCTCAGTTAAAGGACCACGAGCTAAAAGCGTTAATTCAAAAAAGTCAAGATGGAGATCAACAAGCAAGAGATACAATTGTTCAAAGTAATATGCGTCTCGTATGGTCGGTTGTGCAACGTTTTCTTAATCGCGGATACGAACCAGACGATTTGTTTCAAATTGGATGTATTGGACTCTTAAAATCGGTAGATAAATTTGATTTATCTTTCGACGTGAAATTTTCAACATATGCAGTTCCCATGATTATTGGCGAAATACAACGATTTTTACGTGATGATGGATCAGTGAAAGTAAGTAGGTCTTTAAAAGAAACAGGAAACAAAATTCGAAAGATGAGAGATGAGCTTTCGAAAGAATTCGGAAGGGCTCCAACGATTAATGAAGTAGCTGAAGCGTTAGAACTAACGCCAGAGGAAGTGGTTCTGGCGCAAGAAGCAAGTCGTGCCCCTTCATCCATACATGAAACGGTGTATGAAAACGACGGAGATCCAATTACTATTTTAGATCAAATTGCAGATCAATCTGAAACGAAATGGTTTGATAAAATTGCTTTAAAAGAAGCAATTAGAGAATTAGATGAGAGAGAGCGTTTAATTGTATATTTACGCTATTATAAAGACCAAACTCAATCAGAAGTAGCAGAGCGAATAGGTATTTCGCAAGTGCAAGTTTCAAGACTTGAAAAGAAAATATTAAAACAGATGAAAGATCGAATAGATGAATAGTTATCTATTCGATCTTTTTTTATGACTTTAATAGGAGGAGATTGTAAACTTTCTTAAAAATTAACAGAATTTATTGATAATTTAGTAAATTTAAAATATAATCCAATTATGAACTTGTCACAAAGGGGGAAGGAAATATGGAAACGAGGCAACAATGGGGAACGAGGGCTGGATTCATTTTTGCAGCGGTCGGCTCTGCCGTTGGATTAGGAAACATATGGCGTTTTCCTTATACGGCGTATGAAAATGGGGGAGGCGCATTCTTTTTACCGTACTTATTCGCATTATTAACGACTGGTATTTCATTATTGGCGTTTGAATTTGCTCTTGGGCACCGTCACCGTGGTTCAGCACCACTTACGTTCTTCCGTATTCATCCGCGTGCTGAATTTATCGGTTGGTGGCAAATGTGTGTAACATTTATCGTTTCAACATATTATGCAGTAATTATTGCTTGGTCTATTTCATATACGTATTTTGCAATTACTGGCGCATGGGGGAAAGATACGGAATCATTTTTATTTAAAGAGTATTTACATGTTGCAGATAAACCGGGACAGTTTGGAGGGCTCGTACCGGAAGTATTAATTCCACTAGCTCTCGTTTGGATTATTGTGCTTGGTGTTGCTTTTAAAGGAGTTAAAAAAGGAATCGAAGTTGTGAACCGTATTTTCATCCCTTTACTAGTTGTTATGTTCCTTATTATCGTAGTTCGTGCAGTGACGATGGAAGGTGCAATGCAAGGATTAGATGCATTCTTTAAACCAGATTGGAGTCGTATTTTTGACGGAAAAGTATGGCTTGCTGCTTACGGTCAAATCTTCTTTAGCTTATCTTTAGCATTTGGAATTATGATTACGTATTCTAGTTATTTACCGAAAAACTCAGATACAACAAATAATGCCTTTATTACTGGATTTGCAAACTCAGGATTTGAATTATTAGCAGGGATTGGGGTCTTTGCGGCTCTTGGATTTATGGCAAATAATATGGGAGTACCAGTTGATAAAGTGGCAAGTGCTGGTGTAGGGCTTGCGTTCGTAGTATTCCCGCAAATTATTAATGAATTACCGATGTCACCTTTATTTGGCGTATTATTTTTCTTATCATTAACGGTTGCCGGAATTACATCCCTCATCTCGCTTGCGGAAGTATGTTTTGCTGCTGTATCTGAAAAGTTCAGCTTAAGTCGCCAAAAAACAATTGGAATTATGGGGACGCTTCTCGTACTCGTTTCTCTCGTTTTTGCGACACGTGGCGGGCTTATGTTCCTAGATGTTGTGGATTACTTCGCTAATAACTTCGGATTAATTACAATTGCTCTAGCGGAAGTAGTTACGATAGGACTCATTTTACGTCGTTTACCAGTTTATCAAAATCACGCAAACTTCGTATCTGATATTAAGTTAGGGACGTTTTGGAGAGTGAGTTTACTCGTTATTACTCCGCTTATGTTAGGGTACATGTTAATTGATGGTACAATCCAAAATATTAAAAAGAACTATGGAGGTTACCCAACGGAGTTTGTCGTAACATATGGTTGGTCAATTGCAGCAGCGTTCCTTATCATTGCGCTAATCATTAGTTTAAAGAAATGGAATGCACAAATACATTCAGATTCTGCTAAGCTTGAAAAAGAATGGAAAGATCGAGGTGTTTCATAATGAGTGGATCAGCGATTATGATGATGGTTATTGGAATAGTAGTCATTTGGGGAGGGCTCGCATTAAGCATTGCAAATTTATTTAAGAAAAAAGCATAAACTAAAAAACATCTGTACCGAAATGGTACAGATGTTTTTTTATGAAAAAATTGTATTAGAAAAAAATTGAATAACCATACTACAACTACGAGGAAGAGTGAAGAGGTGAATGGAAATTGGAACAAACAATTTATATTAAAATGCGTAATCGATTAAAAGTTTCTCCTACGTATGAAGTAAAGCTGGGAGATGTTGCTCAACTTGCCGGAGATGCTGCAGTAGTTCAGTCGTTACAGGATGAGGTAATTTATAAAATTACAGCGCGTGATAAAACGCATGTTGTAATTGATGTTATGAAAATAATTGAGATTATTAGGCGAAAAACCGCTCATATACAAATTAATTTACTCGGTTCTGGACAAACTCTTGTTGAAATTATATATGAAAAAAAGAAAGTACATCCGATTTTTTTCGGACTTGTATGGTTGTTACTTTTCATTGGAGCAGCTCTTGCCATCATATATTTTCATGAAGATGTAAGCATGCAACAAGTGCACCAACGGTTATATTACATGATTACGGGAGAATTTAAGGCGCAACCACTTTTATTTCAAATTCCTTATTCATTAGGTCTTGGGCTAGGCATGGTTTTATTTTTTAATCATGTATTTCAAAAGCGTATTAATGAAGAGCCGAGTCCGTTAGAAGTGGAGATGTTCCAATACCAGCAATCACTTGACCAATATGTAATTGTTCATGAAAACAAGGATAATATGAAACAACTTACCGATGATTGAGTCTGGATTCGTTATTTTAATTGCTTTAGCAGGAGGAATTGCTGTAGGTAGCGGATATGTTGCGTTTTTAGCTGTACTTGGTATAATCCCTCGTCTAGCTCAATTAACGAGAAGTGGAAAGCACATTCAATATTTTGAGTGGGCAGTTATTGCAGGTACATTAACAGGAGCTTGGTGTAGTTTGAAAAACATTACATTTCAAACATCGCAATATTGGCTTGTTATATTAGGAATATTTTGTGGTACATTCATTGGAATGCTCGCTGCCGCATTAACGGAAGTGTTAAATGTTCTACCTATTTTAGCGAAACGAGTAGGGATAGAGGGGAAGATTGTTGTTTTACTCGTTGCTCTTGTACTTGGAAAAGTAATAGGCTCGTTGTTTCACTGGATTTATTTCGTAAAGTAGGAGGCAATATATAAATGACAGGGCGAAAACTAAAGAACGATTACGTAAATAAAGTGAAGGAATACCATCCGAAGCCAAATTATTTTATAAATTGTGTTAAGGCATTTTTTGTAGGTGGATTCATTTGTACAATCGGAGAAGTATTGATGAAATTTTATATACATTATTTTCATTTTAGTGAACAAGAGGCAGGGAATCCAACAGTCGCAACTCTTGTACTATTATCGGCGATTTTAACAGGTTGTGGTGTATATGATAAAATCGGTCAATTTGCTGGAGCAGGTTCGGCCGTACCTGTTACGGGATTTGCGAATTCTATGGCAAGTGCTGCGCTAGAGCATAAGAGTGAAGGAATTGTACTTGGGGTTGCTACAAACATGTTTAAGCTAGCGGGAAGTGTAATCGTTTTTGGTGTTGTCGGTGCGTACATTATTGGGTTAATAAGATATACTTTTAAAATTTTTATGTCTTAAAGGAGGGGCTAGTATGAGGTTGACAGGAAAACAAACGTGGGTATTTCAAAATGATATTTATGTGAATGCAACCGGTACTGCCGTCGGTCCAAAAGAAGCTGAAGGCCCTCTTGGAAAGGAATTTGATATTTCATATGATGATTTACATTGCGGAGAGGAAAACTGGGAGCTTGCGGAACGAAGATTAATGTCAGATTCTATTCAACAAGTCATGCAAAAAGCAAATGTAGAAACATCACAAATTGATTTCTTTTTAGCGGGTGACTTATTAAATCAAACAGTAACAGCAAATTACGTTGCGCGTAAGTGGGGAATTCCCTTTTTAGGCATGTTTAGTGCTTGTGCGACCTCGATGGAGACTTTAGCGGTCGGATCAGCCTTTATAGATGGCGGATTCGCAAATCGTGTTTTAGCGACGGTAAGTAGTCATAATGCAACAGCTGAAAGACAGTTTCGTTATCCAACAGAGTATGGGGGACAAAAACCAGGAACAGCAAATTCCACTGTTACAGGTGCGGGATCCATATTAATTAGTAAAGAAAAAAGTGCCATTAAAATCAAGGCGGCTACGATTGGAAAAGTGCAAGATTTAGGAATTGCGAACCCTTTAGATATGGGATCGGCGATGGCACCTGCTGCAGCTCATACAATTCAGCAACATTTTGAGGATTTGAAGAGAAGTGCAGCCGATTACGATTTGATTGTTACCGGTGATTTATCAGCTATTGGGACACCAATTGCGAAACAACTGTTACTGGAAGAAGGTTATGATATTGGGCATATATATAACGATTGCGGATTAATGATTTATGATCCCGGTCAAGAAGAAGTATTTGCTGGTGGTAGTGGTTGTGCTTGTTCAGCTGTTGTCACATATGGTCATTTATTAAGCGAGATGCAAAAAGGGAATTTACAACGAATTTTTGTCGTTGCTACTGGTGCGTTATTAAGCCCGATGATGATGCAGCAAAAAGAAACAATTCCAACAATTGCACATGGTGTCGTATTTGAGAGAGTGAAGGGAGAGTGAATTGTGGATTATATATATGCATTTCTTGTAGGAGGCGCTATTTGTGTAGTTGGGCAAGTATTGTTAGATTTCGCAAAGTTAACACCAGCCCATTTAATGGCTACCTTTGTAGTGATAGGAGCAGTTTTAGATGGATTCGGATTGTACGATAAGCTTATAAAGTTTGCTGGTGCTGGGGCGACAGTTCCTATTACAAGTTTTGGACATTCCCTATTACACGGGGCAATGCATGCTGCAGAGAAACACGGATATATAGGGATTGGTATGGGTATGTTTAGTTTAACGTCTGCAGGTATTTCAGCAGCAATATTATTTTCATTTTTTGTAGCACTTATATGTAAACCGAAAGGATAAATCAAATGAGACGAAGGGTTGTTTTGGTCACAGATGGAGATGAATATGCAAAGCGAACAATTGAGCTTTTAACGAAGGAATTTGGGGGAAGGTGTATTTCAGCATCACAAAGTAATCCAACCAAATTGACAGGGAAGAAAGTTGTTGAGCTTATTATGCAAACGCCATATGACCCTGTATTTGTCATGTTTGATGACAGTGGATTTATTGGAGAAGGATCTGGTGAAAAAGCTTTAAAATATGTAGCCACGCATAAACAAATTGATGTACTTGGGATTTTGGCAGTAGCGTCTAATACACACCATTGGGAATGGGCACGTGTAGATGTAAGTGTAGATCGGAACGGGAATTTAACGGAATATGGTGTTGATAAATTTGGACTTCCAGATGGTGAAATTGGCAGAATTAGCGGAGATACAATTTATTGTTTAGATGATTTGAATGTTCCCGTCATTGTTGGTGTTGGTGATATTGGTAAGATGTGTGGAAACGATGAATGGGAGAGAGGCTCACCAATTACGAAAAAAGCAATTCAGTTAATTTTGGAAAGGAGTGGATTTTATGACGAAGCCTAAAAAAATAGATATTCCGATTTCAACTTTCATAAGTGACAATGAAAATTATTTAAAACAAACGGCTGGATTAGGCGTCACATTTGATGTTGGTATTCGTAAATTTCAAATTTTGAATAAAGAAATTGCAGTGTTATTCGTAAATGGACTTTGTGATACAAATTATATTATTCCTATTTTAGAAGAAGCTGTGGATACGAATGAAATAAGGGATGTTGAAGAAGATACTGTAAAGCTTTTAGAGAATCGTTTAATTCATCAGCAAGTAAGTAAAGTGAAAACGATGGATGAAGTAATGCTTCAAGCGTTATCAGGGCTTATTGTTATATTTGTGGAAGGCGAAACAGAAGCGTTCGTGATAGATGTTCGTAGCTATCCAGGACGAACACCGACAGAGCCAGATACTGAAAAAGTAGTACGCGGTGCGAGGGATGGATTTGTTGAAAATATCGTTGTAAATACAGCGTTAATTCGTAGAAGAATTCGAGATCCACGTCTTCGAAATGAAATTATTCGAGTAGGGGATCGATCGCAAACGGATATTTGTATTACATATGTACAAGATGTTGCAAATCCAGATTTAGTAAAGATTATAAAACAAGAATTAAATAACATCGATGTCGATGGCATTACGATGGCGGATAAAACAGTGGAAGAATTTGTTGTAAAGCAAAGCTATAATCCATTCCCGCTTATTCGATATACAGAAAGACCGGATGTAGCAGCAAATCATTTATTAGAAGGACATGTTCTAGTACTAGTTGATACATCACCGAGTGCTATGATTACGCCAACAACATATTTTCATCATTTACAGCATGCAGAAGAGTTTAGACAAAATCCAGCTGTCGGAACATTTTTACGTTGGGTACGCTTTTTAGGTGTTTTATTCTCCTTGTTTTTACTACCGTTTTGGTTAGTGTTTGTATTTGATCCAACTCTTTTACCAGAAAATCTTGCTTTTATTGGACCGACTAAGATGACACATTTACCAATTTTATTACAGGTGATAATGGCAGAAGTAGGACTTGAATTTTTAAGGATGGCAGCCATTCATACTCCAACGCCGTTATCGTCAGCAGCAGGATTAATTTCTGCCATATTAATTGGTCAAATAGCAATCGATGTAGGTTTGTTTGTACCAGAAGTTATTTTGTATGTAGCAGTTTCTATGATCGGTGCTTATGCAACACCGAGCTATGAATTAGGGCTAGGGAATAAGGTTGGAAAATTATTTGTTATTATTTTAACGGGTCTCTTCCATGAGATGGGCTTTGTAATTGGTATGACGATATTGATTTTATTTTTAACGTCTATAAAAAGTTTGCAAACCCCTTATTTATGGCCGTTTTTACCATTTGATTGGGGCGCATTAACAAAAATTCTACTCCGTCCGACGATGTCTAGTTTAAAAGTACGACCAAGTATTGTAAGACCTCAAAATGTAAAAAGACAAAAATAAACGGGATTATACACCCGTTTATTTTTTTAGCAAAAATTTATTGTTTTTTAACAAAAATCAAACATTTTTTGTGTACACTTAGAGTAGATATTGTGTATGGAAGGGGAAGAGGACATGATTAAATTATTTGTAAGTGATTTAGACGACACGCTCGTTTACAATGTAAATCATATGCAAAAAGAAGATGAACGTGCAATTTGTTGGTTAGCTGAAAAAGGGACAAATATTTGTTTTGCCTCAGGCCGCTTTACTCATCGAATTGATGAAGTCGTAAATAGGTTTGAATTCCCATATTACACAACTGGCTTAAATGGAGCGACAATGTTACTTCCGGATGGGAATTTGTTTTATGAATCGAGTTTTGAAAATACGGTTGCCCAGGAAATATATCGATATATACATAAAAAAGGACTAGCGGATATTGTTTGTGCAAATGAGCAGCGATATACAAAAAGGAAGAATGAACATCACCATAATTTTGAAGCGTATATGGGCGTGCATATCGCTGAAATTGAAGCGTTAGAAGAGGAATTTGGTAAAACTGTACATCCTGCGAAATTGTTTGTTTTTGGGGAAGAAGAGACAATTGAAGCATTAGATCAAGAATTACGAGATACATTTCAGAATGAAGCGGAAGTTTTTATGTCTGGTAAACGCTATGTTGACATTATGCCAAGGGGAGTAAGTAAAGGGAGTGCTTTAAGACGACTAATGGAACATTTGCAAATTGAAGCAAATGAAGTTGCATGCATTGGAGATTCTTTCAATGATATTTCTATGTTTGAAGTAACCCCGCATTCATTTACTCTGCACCATGCTCATCCATATGTGAAGGAGAAAGCGAATCATATTGTTCGTTCGGTTGAAGAAGCTATTATGAAATTGCCGTTACTTGTATAAAAAAGAAGCTCGCTACTAGCGAGCTTCTTTTTACTTGAATAACGATTTAACAAAATCAATGATACTTGAGAAGAAATCTTTCACTTTATCTAGGAAACTTTGCCCTTCTTCAGATCCTAAAAAGGCAGAAACGTGTTCTTTTGCTTTATTTAACTGACTGCCAACTTGATTCCAATCAATGTTAAGATTTTTCATTTTATCAAATAGAGCAACTAAGTTATCTAACTGTTCATCCGTTAATGTAATACCAAGTTGATCCGCAATTTTTTTAATTAATGAACGTAAATCTTCAGTCGTTTTTGGCTGCTCTTTCGCAATTTCTTCTTTAATTTTCGCAACAAGTTGAACTGCTTTTTCTTCACCAATTTTATCGCCAAGCTGGGATGTTTGCACCATTTCTTCATTGGCTACTTTTTTTACTTCCTCAGGAATTGCTTTGTTTGATGTTGTCTCATAGGCTTTCATTAAACCAGTTAAAGCAGCAGTTCCAGAAACTTTAAATGGTGCAGTAATTTGAATTTCTGCATCTTTCACACCTGCTGTAATAAGTGCGTTTGTGTACATTGCATCTGTTATTGAATTAATGTTTTTTGAACGTACAATGAGACCAGAACCTGGCTTTGTGTATGTGATCATAGAAGAGGAAATTGCTCTCGTACCAATTTGCGCTTTTGGAACAATCCCTTCTAGAAATTTATGTTCTTCCGCATTAGACACAGTAATAATTGTAGCATCTTTTGGTGCTTTCATTTCTTTTAACAGATCTTGTTTTTGTTGTTCAGACAAGTTTTCTCCTAGTGTAACAATTGATTCTCCTTCGATGATGTCTGCAAACGAAGCTGTTGGCATAATAAATACTGCTACAGCTAATAGCAGAGCTAGTAATTTCGTTTTCACGAAAAATCGCTCCCTTTCTCTTTCTAAAATTTTCGGGCAACACAGTTATTATAGTATATATTTCTTATTTGTCACCTAGCTTTTTCCACATTTCAAAAAAGAAGTATGTAGATTGTCGGATTCTTTTTGTTTCTAGTCATGAATGTGGTAATATAGTGCTGAGATAGTTGAAAGGAGACATATACGTATGAAAACTTTAGGATACATAGTAATGGAAAATGGTGAAAAAATCGATTTGGAATTTTTCCCAGAAGAGGCACCAAAAACAGTAGAAAACTTTAAAAAACTAGCAGAGCAAGGATTTTATGATGGTGTGACATTCCACCGCGTTATTCCTGGCTTCGTAAGCCAAGGTGGAGACCCAACAGGAACAGGTGCGGGTGGCCCAGGTTACTCTATCCCATGTGAAACTGATGGAAATCCTCATAGACACCTTGTAGGATCACTTTCTATGGCTCATGCTGGCCGTAACACAGGCGGTAGCCAATTCTTTATCGTTCATGAGCCACAGCCACACTTAGATGGTGTACATACTGTATTCGGTAAAGTAACAAGCGGTATTGAAACAGTATTAAACATGCGTCAAGGTGATGTAATGAAAGAAGTTAAAGTTTGGGAAGAATAAGTGAATGAGAAAAGAGAGCTATTGCTCTCTTTTTTTAATAGGAATGGGTATTTCGTTTACGGTACATGATACAAGTAGTAATGTGATTGTAGTGAAAATAAGTCGCTTATGAGAACAAAATATTAACAAATTACATAGAATACATTAGATTACAGATTTCAATAAAAGTTGTTTATTACATTCATTTTGCTAGAATTCATCTGCTCTAAGGTGATGAATAGTGAAGTGATAATGAGCGGTGGATGTTTCTTTTCACTTTCATATAACAGTGTTTCTTCTTTTATCTACTTAACAAAAATAGTAATGAAATGTATATTTGACTTTCTTCTTTTCGCTTTGTATGATTATCAAGTTGTTTTAAGCTCTTCTCACTCTGTTGAAAATATTGTAAAATGAATGTGATATGAAAAGAGTGATTGAGGGGATTTAATAGTTTGTAACTTTTGTAAGAAGGGATAAGGGTTATGTTAATTCGTTTTAAAAAAAGTTATGAAAAGATTGCAATGGGGCTTCTTTCATTTATGCCAACTGAAAAAGATGTGAAAACATTACAATTGACTATGAAAGATTATGAAGCAAAGGATGATTGGCAATTGTATTTGTGGAAACAAAACGAAGATTTTGTTGGGATAATGGGGATTGTAAAAAAAGAGAATCAAGTTTTGGAAATTCAGCATTTGAGTGTGAATCCATCTCACCGTCATATGGGTATTGGGACGAAGATGGTTCAAGAGTTAAAGAGTAAATTTCTTGAATTTACAATTTGCGGAAATGAGCAAACAGCAAGTTTTTGCAAAAAGTGTAAAGGGCTTGAACAAAATATACATTCGTGAAAGCAGAGATAAGTAGTTTATTATCTCTGCTTTCTTTTTTGTAATTGTTCGTTTCGTTCAGCGATGACTTCTGTTCGATCACGTAATGTGTGCTTATGTATTATAAATTCATTAGAAGTAGCATTCACGTCTTTCCAAGGAAGGTTTTGTTTCTGACATAATTCTATGCAGTACTTTTCTAATGTTGTATCCGACAATGGTAAAAATAACGGTGTAAAACTTTCTTTTTTCTGGATAGATTGCAATTTATCTTTGAGTAAGAACAGAAGTTGTGCCTCATTTATTCCTAAACGAAGTAAATGTGCACTGTTTTTTTCTAAAATCGTTATGGCGCTTTTCATCATCTTCTCTGCGCCATTCCAGTTAGAGCGTCTGTGATGGTATAAAGAAACTGCAATTTGAATGAGGCCGACTAAATAATGATCCCGATTTCCTCTCGGTTTTGTTTTCCAATATTCTTCCAGTATTTCGTGGCATTCAAAATAATCATAATCTCCGTGAAAATGAATTAAAAACTGTATGTATTCCGTAGGATACATTTTCTTCGCCCCTATCTAACGGTTATAAGTATAAGTTTATCATAGAAATATGAACAATAAACGACTAGGGAATTTCTCCCTAGTCGTTATTGTTCATATTAGCAGAAGCAAGCTGCCCCTACAATAATGAGTAAAATAAACAATACAACAAGTAATGCGAACCCACCGCTAAAACCACAATCAACGTGACCCATAGTTTTTTGACCTCCTACATTGTTCTTACTACACTGTTATCATATGAAGTGGTGGGCATGATGCTATAGGCATAGGTCTATTTTTAATTAAATTTCTTAAAAAGGTTGGATAGAACATGAGTATGCTCTATACTTATGTTGTTATAGAAAAAATGTGGTGGGATGCTTTGTGCAGTATAATTTTAAAGTAGAGGCTTTTGAAGGGCCTTTAGATTTATTGTTACATTTAATACATCGTTATGAAATTGATATATATAATATTCCTGTAGCGGAAATTACAGAGCAATATTTATCTTATGTTCATACGATGAAAGAACTACAATTAGATGTTGCAAGTGAGTATTTAGTAATGGCTGCAACGTTATTACAAATTAAAAGTAAAATGTTGTTGCCGAAACATGAAGAAGATGTACTTGATAACGGTGATGACTTTATAGATGATCCTCGTCAAGAATTGATGGAGAGGTTAATTGAATATAAGAAATATAAGCAAGTTGCTACTGAACTAAAAGAAAGAGAACAAGAAAGAGCACAGCTATATACACGTCCGCCAATTGATTTTACATCGTTGCAACAAGAAGAGGAGACAAGCTTGCCTCTTGATGTTACGTTATATGATATGCTAGCGGCATTTCAAAAATTAATGCGCCGTAAAAAAGCAAAGAAACCTGTGACAACACGTATTACTCGTCAAGAAATACCAATTGAACAGCGTATGACGGATATTTTAAAGCTGTTAGAAATACAAGGTGGTCGTCAAAGTTTTTATGATTTGTTTGTTGATGATGAACGGGAAATAATGGTTGTAACATTTTTAGCGGTTCTTGAGCTTATGAAAAATCAACAAATCGTAATTGAACAAGAACATAATTTTGATGAAATTTTCGTATCAAGCTATACTAAATCTGCATAGAGTTAGTATGGAAAATGGGATAGAAATAGTATATCTCATGCTAGGTTTGAATGTATCGTTTGGAACAAGAGAAAAAATATTGAACCGAACGCATTGATTGTGATTCGGTTTTTTGATGTGTATTTTTATGGAGAAAATAGGAGGAAGGAGCTCGTAAGATGGATAGAACAGAACAGAAATCAATCATTGAAGGGCTTTTATTTGTTTCTGGTGATGAAGGGATTTCTCCTGAACAAATAGCAAAAGTCCTTGAAATTGAAGGAAACGAAGTAATCGATATTTTAGAAGAAATGCAAAAAGAATGTGAAGGTGCACACCGAGGTTTGCAAATTGTACAGTATGCAAAAGTATATCGTTTTGCTACAAAGAAAGAACATGCGTCGTACTATCAAAAACTAATAGATATCCCAACAGCTGCTTCACTCTCTCAGGCTGCGCTAGAAACGTTAGCAATTGTTGCATATCGTCAACCCATTACAAGAACAGAAATGGAAGAGATTAGAGGAGTAAAAACTGATAAGGCGTTACAAACGTTAGTATCACACTTACTTATAAAAGAAATGGGAAGAGCAGAAGGACCTGGGCGTCCGATTTTATATGGAACGACGAAAGAATTTTTAGACACATTTGGATTAAAAACATTAGATGATTTACCTCCGCTTTCTGAAGAAAACGAACAAATGAATGAAGCGGATTTATTCTTTGGTTCTTTACAAGAGATATCGAAATAAAAGCTTAGCATTTTGCTAAGCTTTTTTTGTATATCAATTATATACCGTGCCATACTAATTGAAAAAAGGAGACGAGTTATGAGAGGTATACGAAGTATTTTATTATTAGTTTCTGTTTTGTTATGCTTTTCTTTAAATAGTGCATCGGCAAAAAGGTATATGATGTCTATTCATACCGCGTCTCCTTTACATATGCAGCGGCAACATTTTGGTAAAATGAAAGTGAGTTTCTTAAAAGTTGGGCAAGGTGATGCAACACTTATTATATTGCCAAATGGACAAACGATGTTAATTGATGGAGGACCTTATGAAGCTGGTGAGGTTATCATCCAAAAGCTAATTGAAAAAGGAATTAACCATTTAGATGCTATCGTCAGTACTCATCCTGATATGGATCATATTGGAGGGCTCATTCCGATTGTAGAGCAAATGCCGGTATCACTTATATTAGATAGTGGAAAAACATATAGTTCTCTTACTTATCATACGTATCGAAATCATATAAAGAAAAGGGGAATCCCTTTCATTTCAGTAAAAGAGGGCCAATACATACCGCTAGATCCGCATGTTTCCATACAAGTATTAAACAATGGGAAGTCCAAAGATGAAAATAATGAATCTTCAATTGTATTAAAGGTTCGGTATGGTAAGGCAGATTTTTTACTAATGGGTGATGCTGATGTGCGGACGGAAACTGAAATATTAAAGCAATTTGATGTACATGCAGATGTGCTAAAGGTGGGACATCATGGCTCATATACTTCAACAAGTGAAAGGTTTATAAAGAAGGTAGAACCACAGTTCGCGATTCTTTCTTATGGTAGCAAAAATCCGTATGGGCATCCGCATCAAAGTGTAGTGAGACGATTAAAACGGCGTGGTATAATGATGTATGGAACAAATAGACGTACGGTAGAAATGGAAACAGACGGCGAACATATTACAATAGGGTCTAGCGGATTAATGCCATTACTTAAGTGATTCATACGTTAGATGATATAGTTCCTTTTTGGAAAAAATGAATAACATATATTATAATTGCGAGAGACGTACTAAGCTTCCTTTTTGTTAAGCAAAGAGGAAATTTCATTAGAATGTATAGACAACTACTCGTGCATATATTAAGATGGAATTAGGCGAATAAGGTAATAATAACAAGTAGGTATTTCATGGGAAAGGATCGATGAAAATGAAAACGCAAGTTGTCATCAATGCCAAAATTTATACAGGTCAAGAAGTAGTAGAAAACGGATTTATTCGTTACGCAGAAACAATTAAAGAAATTGGTTTGATGGCTCAATATGTATCACAAGAAAATGAAACTGTTTTAGATGCGGCAGGGAAAATTGTGATTCCAGGTATGATTGATGTTCATATTCATGGTGGATACGATATTGATGCGATGGATGCAAATAGCGATGGGTTAGTAACTCTAGGGAAAGAAATGTTAAAAGAAGGAGTTACAACTTACTTCCCAACAACAATGACACAAGCTCCAGAAGCAATTGAAGCAGCACTACATGCTGCGAAGGAAGCGAAAGAAAAAGGAGCGCATTTCGAATATATTCACTTAGAAGGACCGTATGTTTCAAAAAAACGTGCAGGTGCACAACCACTTGAACATATTGTTCCTGCGAATATTGAACAATTTAAACAATGGCAGGAAGCAAGCGGAAATTTAATTAAATTAGTAACATACGCACCTGAAGAAGAAGGAGCGTTAGAGTTTGAGCAGTATCTTGCTGAAACTGGTGTTGTCGGCACAATGGGGCATACAGATGCAATTGATGCGCAACTAAAAAATAGAAACATTACACATGCAACGCATTTATACAATCAAATGCGTGGATTACATCACCGTGAACCAGGAGTTGTTGGTCATGTGTTATTAAATCCAGATGTAATGGTTGAAGTAATTACAGATGGTATTCACATTCACCCAGATATGGTGAAATTAGCATATAAATTAAAAGGACCGAAAAAAGTAAGTGTTATTACTGACGCAATGCGTGCAAAAGGTCTTGAAGATGGATTATATGAGCTTGGCGGACAGCCAGTACATGTAAAAGATGGTAGTGCTCGATTAGAAGATGGAACGTTAGCTGGTAGTATTCTAAAAATGGATCAAGCTTTCCGAAATGTAATTGAATTTACAGGTTGTTCAATCGAAGATGCAGTACTAATGACATCAGTGAACCAAGCAGAAGAGTTTGGATTAAATAATAAAGGTGCATTAGCGGTAGGAAAAGATGCAGACTTTGTTGTGATGAATGAAGATTTACATGTATATGATACGGTTCGTTTAGGAATTCATATGAAGGAAGGGAAGTAATGAAATGAATATTCTTGTTGTAAAAACTCCAGAAGAACTAGCAGAAGCAGGTTATAAATTAATTGAAGAAGTTGTAAAAACAAAAGAAAATCCAACATTAGGAATGGCTACAGGAAGCTCTCCATTAGGTATTTATGCAGAAATGCGAAAAAATAAACTTGATACAAGCCGTGTAACCACTGTAAACTTAGATGAGTACGTAAATTTACCACATGAAGATAAAAACAGCTATCACTATTTCATGCAAGAACAGTTGTTTGATCATCTTCCATTTAAACAAACTTATGTACCAAACGGGATGGCAAGTGATTTAGAGGAAGAGTGCAAACGTTACGAGGGCATTCTAGCTGCTAACCCAGTTGACCTACAGATTCTTGGAATCGGTGAAAACGGTCACATCGGATTTAACGAACCAGGAACACCGTTTAATTCTCCAACAAACATTGTTGAATTAACAGAATCTACACGCCAAGCAAACCTTCGCTTCTTCGAAAAAGAAGAAGATGTGCCAACTCATGCAATTACAATGGGAATTGGAAGCATTATGAAAGCGAAACAAATTCTACTTGTTGCTATGGGTTCTAAAAAGGCAGAAGCTGTTAAAGAATTATTGCAAGGTGCATATAGTGAAGCGTGTCCTGCTACAGTTTTACAACGTCATCCGAATGTAACCGTAATCGCTGATCAAGAAGCTCTATCTTTATGCAGTGAGGCGATTGCTGATGAACATCGACAAGTATTCACCATTTCCGATCTATTATCAGATTCAAGAGTGGGTGAAACAGCTAATTGAGGACGGCGAATGGAAGCCGGGAGATAAAATCCCATCTGAGAATGAACTTTGCGATAAGTTCGAAGTGAGTCGTATGACAATCAGACAGGCGATTAATAATTTAGTGGAACAAGGTTATTTATATCGGAAACGTGGAATCGGTACGTTTGTCCAACTTCCGAAAGTGGAACAAAAACTGCAAGGAATGACAGGATTCACGGAAGATATGATTTCTCGTGGGATGAACCCAAGTAGTCAATTATTAAGTTTCCGCCTAGTTCCAGCTACTGTGAAAATAGCAGACCGGCTGAGAATACAGGAGGGAGAGTCGGTTTATGAAGTGAGGCGTATTCGCTTAGCTGACGATGAACCGATTGCTTTTGAGACGACATATTTGTCGCCAGCTCTTGTAAAAGATATTAACGAAGAAATATTGCAACAATCTTTATATGAACATTTAGAGAAAAAACTGGGCTTCAAACTTGTTAGCGCTACTCAATCAATTGAAGCTTCAATTGCAACGGATAATGAAGCGGAACATCTGCATATTCCTAAAAAGGCGCCAGTGCTTGTCATGCGTCAATGGTCATATTCAGAAGGTGAAGTACCGTTAGAGTATGTGAAATGTATTTATCGTGGAGATCGTTATAAGTTTATTACAAACATCGCACGTAACAAATAATATATTTCAGTTTGTGAAGTACAGTAAATGTCAAATTGTTTAACATGTAAAGAAAAAATACGACTCATCCTTACAAGGAGTGAGTCGTATTTTTATTATGAGCAATTACGTGGTTAACAGCTTCTTTAACTGTATTTACTACATAGTGAGCGTGTTCTTTTACTGCGTCATCTGCTTGAGCCATAGCAAAACTGTGAGGAGTTAGAGCAAACATTGGAATATCATTATAAGAATCCCCTATGCAAGCAACTTCCTCTGGTTGTAATTGAAACTCTTTTAATAAAACAGAAATAGCAGAACCTTTACTAATATTAGGTGGCATTACATCTAAGCATTGTTCTGCTGAAATGAACGTACTAACTTTTCCATGAAATTTTTCATCAATTTTTTTCTGAAGGAGTTGTAAGCTCTCCTTTGTGCCACCGACAGAAATTTTATTCGGGAAAATTGTATCATCTATTTTCTGTAATAAATTTGGTTCTTCGACAGAAGTCATCGTTACTTGTTGCTCAAGTTCGTGAATAAACGGTGTTTTTTCTTCAATGTAGTAATTATGTTCATCACTAACATAACGGAAATAAGGATCTTCATTCGTCATGTGTAACAATTCAGGAAGAATGCTGGAATCAAAAGTTGCAGATAATAGCTGCTTATTTTCATTTGTATATACAAAAACACCATTAACACTAATGCGGTGGAAATTTGTATTTACAGCTTTCATTAAGTCTGCAATTTCATTATCAAGTCGGCCAGAAGCGAAACAAAGAATCACATTTTGTTCAGCAAGACTACGAAGTGCTACAATATCCTGTTCGTCAATTAAACCTCCGTGTTGCATCATTGTACCGTCGATATCACTTACAAACATTTTAATCATGTTGTTATCTCCTTTCTATGTACAGTTGCTCTTACATTATACGCATCATATATAAACATGTCTAAAAAATGAATTTTTATGAAATGGTAGATGTTTTACATTGACGACAAAGAAGAATATTCTGTAACATAAAAGCAGGCTATTTAAGTACGAGGGTGGTGTTATATGAGTAATTATCTAGAAATTAAAAAAGTTTTAAATAATAATGTCATCATTGCTAGCCATCCTGAACATGAGGAAGTAGTAGTGATTGGTAAAGGAATTGGATTTGGGAAAAAAGCGAAAGATATATTGGAGCAAGAACAAATTGAAAAAATGTTTGTTCTAAAAAATGAACGTGATCGTGAACAATACAAACTGCTAGTTCCGCATGTGAGTGAAAAATTAATTGAATTAATGAATGATATTATGTTCTATATTCAAGAAAAAGCAAAATCCTCATTGAATGAACATATTCATATCGCTTTAACAGATCATATTTCTTTTGCAATTAAGCGTTTAAAACAAGGGTTTACAATTGATAATCCTTTTTTAGTTGAAACGAAAATGCTCTATCCAGAGGAATATAAAATTGCTGAAGGTGTTGTAAACCTTTTAAATTCTCGTTTGCAAATTACATTGCCAGAAGGAGAAATCGGGTTTATTGCACTGCATATTTACAGTTCACTTACAAATTCAGATTTATCTTCAGTTAATCAAAACTCCCGTCTCATCGCACAGCTTGTATCTTTAATTGAGACGAACTTACAAATTACATTAGACCAAGAAAGTATTCACTATTTACGCCTTATTCGTCATCTTCAATATGCTATTGAGAGGGTGAAAAAAGGAGAAAAAGTAGAGGAATCGCAAAGTTTTGCTGATTTATTAAAGGCGGAATATCCTGTCTGTTATAATTTAGCTTGGAAGCTAGTTAAGGTTATGCAAAAAGAATTGCAACTTCCTGTTTATGAAGCAGAGAGTATATATTTAACGATGCACCTGCAGCGCTTAGTGAAGGCAGAGCATGTGTAAAATGACATATATTTTTGTCGAAAATGAAAACGTTAAAAAAAATCATTGAATCGCTTACAATAGTTATGTATAATAACTATTGCAAAGTTATACAAATTTCGACAAACACATTAAGGTATAAAACGAAAACGTTTGCCTTAATTATAGTGAACTTATACGTAAACCTATTTTTGACACGTGTTACTGATTCGATCAGGCATGAGTGGAGAAAAGTAAGGAATGTAAGCTAGAGAAAGGGATATACTACCCTTTGTATAGCTATCGTTCTATCTTTTTTTCCTCATGCCTTTTTGGCGTTTGTCGGAAGGTATCAATATAGATAAGAGAGGAAGGGTTTCCATGTTTAAGAAGATCTTTGGTGTTCTTCAAAAAGTCGGAAAAGCGCTTATGCTTCCAGTAGCGATTTTACCGGCAGCAGGTATTTTACTTGGATTTGGTAATGCATTTCAAAATCCACAGTTAACAAATGTTATTCCTGCTTTAAAAGCAGATTGGTTCGTAATGGTAGCAAAAATTATGGAACAATCTGGTGATATTATTTTCGCTAACCTTGCATTACTATTCGCAGTTGGGGTAGCAATTGGCTTAGCTGGTGGAGACGGAGTAGCTGGTTTAGCAGCATTCGTTGGCTACTTAATTATGAACAAAACGATGAGTGTGTTCTTAGAAGTAGATAAGCTAGTGAAAGTAACAAGTTCTGGAGCAGACCCAGTAAAAGTTGGATTTGCAGATCCAGCGTATGCAAACGTATTAGGAATTCCAACGCTACAAACTGGAGTGTTTGGTGGTATTATCGTCGGGATAGTAGCGGCATATTGCTATAATAAATACTTCAACATTGAATTACCATCATACTTAGGTTTCTTTGCAGGTAAGCGTTTCGTACCGATCGCAACTGCAACATTCTCTTTAATAGTAGGTATTATCATGTGCTTCGTTTGGCCATACATTCAAGGTGGCTTAAACACGTTCTCACATCAAATGATTGATGCAAATAGAACGTTAGCAGCATTTATTTTCGGTTTAATTGAACGTTCACTAATTCCATTTGGATTACATCACATTTTCTATTCACCGTTCTGGTTCGAATTCGGTCAGTATACAAATGCGGCTGGCGAATTAATTCGTGGTGACCAAAAAATCTTTATGGCACAGTTAAAAGACGGTGTAGAATTAACAGCAGGTACATTTACAACTGGTAAGTATCCGTTCATGATGTTCGGTCTTCCAGCGGCAGCTTTAGCAATGTACCATGAAGCACGTCCAGAAAATAAAAAATTAGCAGCAGGTATTTTAGGTTCTGCTGCATTAACATCTTTCTTAACAGGTATTACAGAGCCACTTGAATTTTCATTCTTATTCGTAGCACCAGTATTATTCGGAATTCACGCTGTATTCGCTGGTCTATCATTTATGACAATGCAAATTTTAGGTGTTAAAATTGGTATGACATTCTCTGGTGGTTTAATCGACTTCCTATTATTCGGTGTACTACCAGGCCGTACGGCATGGTGGTGGGTAATTATTGTTGGTCTTGTACTAGCGGTTATTTACTACTTCGGATTCCGATTTGCAATCCGTAAATGGGATTTAAAAACACCTGGCCGTGAAGTTGCAAATGCGAATGAAGGTGCAGGAAAAGCAGAAGCTGGTGAACTTCCTCGTGAAGTATTAGTAGCACTTGGTGGTAAAGAAAACATTGCTTCTTTAGACGCTTGTATTACTCGTTTACGTGTTCAAGTTAACGAACAAAAGAATGTAAATAAAGATCGCTTGAAAGAACTTGGAGCAGCTGGTGTACTTGAAGTTGGAAATAACATTCAAGCTATTTTTGGACCGAAATCTGACACATTAAAATCACAAATTCATGATATTATGTCAGGTCGTACACCTCATGTTGAAAAAGCAGAGCCTGTAAAAGTAGAAGAAGCTCCTCAAAAAGTTGATGAAAACGAAACAATCGTTTCACCAATTGAAGGGAAGATCCTACCTATTACAGAAGTGCCGGATCAAGTATTCTCAGGAAAAATGATGGGAGATGGATTTGCAATTGAGCCAACAGAAGGAACAGTAGTTTCTCCAGTTAATGGTGAAATTGTCAACGTATTCCCTACAAAGCATGCAATTGGTATTCAATCTGAAGGTGGAAAAGAAATTTTAATCCACTTCGGTATTGATACTGTAAAATTAAATGGTGAAGGTTTTGAAGCACTTGTAGCGCAAGGTGACAAAGTGAAACAAGGACAACCATTATTAAAAGTAGATCTTGCATTTGTAAAAGAAAATGCACCATCTATCATTACACCAATTGTATTTACGAATTTACAGCAAGGGCAGCAAGTCGAATTGAAAAAAGATGGAAATGTTAAGAAGGGCGAAAACGCTATTATTGACATTCAGTAGGAATTTGACGCAAAATGTTTATAATTATAATAGGTGATGTGGTTGACCGAACATCGCCTATTATATACAATAGATGATGTAGTACTCACGTCTATACAACTAAAAAATACTGTAATTTAAAGGAGATAAATTATCATGGAAAAAATCTTTAAAGTAACTAGCGACTCAGGAATTCATGCTCGTCCAGCAACTCTACTTGTAAACACTGCAAGCAAATTTGGTTCTGACATTAACTTAGAGTATAACGGAAAGAACGTTAACTTAAAATCAATCATGGGCGTTATGTCTTTAGGTATTCAACAAGGCGCGGAAATTAAAATCACTGCAAATGGTGATGATGCAGCTCAAGCACTAGCAGCTATCGAAGAAACTATGAAAAACGAAGGATTAGGAGAATAATGACTCTTAACATTCAAGGGATCGCTGCATCAAGTGGGATTGCTATTGCAAAGGCTTTCAGACTTGAAAATCCTGAATTTAACATTGAAAAGAAATCAATTACAAACGAAGCTGCAGAAATTGCACGCTTAGAAGCTGCGCTTGAGAAAGCAAAAACTGAATTAGAAGCTATTAAAGACCACGCTTTTGCTGAGCTAGGTGCTGACAAAGCTGCGATCTTTGAAGCACATTTATTAGTGTTAAATGATCCAGAACTAGTAAACCCAGTAAAAGATAAAGTAAATAGTGAAAAAGTAAATGCTGAATTTGCAATGGATGAAGTTGCATCAATGTTTATTTCTATGTTTGAAAACATGGATAACGAATATATGAAAGAACGTGCTGCGGACATTCGTGACGTAACAAAACGTGTTCTTGCACATTTACTAGGCATTAACTTCTCAAATCCTGGTACAATTTCTGAAGAAGTAATCATTATTGCTGAAGATTTAACACCATCTGATACAGCTCAGTTAAACCGTAAGTATGCAAAAGGTTTTACAACTGATATCGGTGGACGTACATCTCACTCTGCAATTATGGCTCGCTCTATGGAAATTCCAGCTGTTGTTGGTACGAAAGTTGTTATGGAGAAAATCCAAAACGGCGATATCGTAATCATCGATGGTTTAGATGGAGAAGTAATTGTTAATCCATCAGAAGAAACTCTTCGCTCGTTTGAAGAAAAGAAAGCGAAATTTGAAGAGCAAAAAGCTGAATGGGCAAAATTAAAAGATCAAGCTACTGTAACAAGTGATGGACATCACGTTGAGCTTGTTGCAAATATCGGAACACCAAATGATGTACAAGGTATTATCGATAATGGCGGAGAAGGCGTTGGTTTATACCGTACAGAATTCTTATACATGGGCCGTGATAATCTTCCAACAGAAGAAGAGCAGTTCGAAGCGTATAAAGCAGTTCTTGAAGGTGTAAAAGAAGGTCAACCTGTTGTTGTTCGTACACTTGACATCGGTGGAGATAAAGAGCTTCCATACTTACATTTACCAAAAGAAATGAACCCATTCTTAGGATACCGTGCAATTCGCTTATGTCTTGATGAGCAAGATGTGTTCCGTACACAACTTCGTGCATTACTTCGTGCTAGCGTATACGGTAACTTAAAAATTATGTTCCCAATGATTGCAACTCTTGATGAGTTCCGTCAAGCGAAAGCAATCCTATTAGAAGAAAAAGCGAAACTTGTAGAAGCGGGTACAACTGTTTCTGATTCTATTGAAGTGGGTATGATGGTTGAAATCCCAGCTTCAGCAGTATTAGCAGATCAATTTGCAAAAGAAGTTGATTTCTTCTCTATCGGAACAAACGACTTAATTCAATACACAATGGCTGCAGACCGTATGAACGAACAAGTATCTTACTTATACCAACCATATAACCCATCTATTTTACGTCTTGTAAAAATGGTTATCGATGCTGCTCATAAAGAAGGCAAATGGGCTGGTATGTGTGGTGAGATGGCGGGAGATTCACTTGCGATCCCATTATTATTAGGATTAGGTTTAGATGAGTTCAGTATGAGTGCAACATCTATTCTTCCTGCAAGAACACAACTAAGCAAGTTGTCAAAAGCAGAAATGGAAACATTAGCAGAAAAAGCATTAATGATGTCAACTGCTGAAGAAGTTGTTGAACTAGTTAAAAGTATATAATCAATAAAAAAACCTGAGTCGATTTGAAATCGGTCTCAGGTTTTTTCTATGAGAAAAGTAAAACTTATTTTCTTACTTTTGAAGATAAGGAACAAAATTAGATAGCGATAGCAACGATATCAGCTGGGCATACACGTAAAATACCAGTAAAAGTATTTCGGTTTTGATTGTGCTTATCGTCTTTATTGTTATCTTTGTTATCTTTGTCATTGTTATTACGAGCTAAAGCAGAGAAAAGAGCAACACCGTTACAGAAACCTTCAAAAATTACATTGTTGAAAGATCCAACACCTTTAACGCTTAATAGAGAAAGCTCTGTTCCAACTGAAATGCTAGCAAGTACGTTACATACAGCTGGTTGTTGTGGTCTAACTACTTCTTTCTCTTTCTCTTTCTCATGATGTCTGCACTCTCTTTCATGATGATGACAGTCTCTAAAGTTATCACAGCATCCAAATGATCCAAACATAATCCTCATCACCCCCTTCACACTTATAATCTATGTAAGTTCGGTAGTGAGTGACTGGACAGAGAGTGGAATTTTTTCTAGGGGAATTTCTCATTTTAAAAGACTAGCTGGGTGTTTATTACGGAATGATGTTTAAAATAGGATAGATATCACAAAAAAGTGTAAAGACCACCGAAATGAATGAAATAGGTAGCCTTTACACTTTTTTGCTTTTATATAAAACGATGATATATACAGGAAGAGCTAACAGTAGCGGTACAATGGATCGTGCAGTATGTTTTTCTGATTCTAATTGGAATGCTTCTTCTTTTGGAAATTGTAAAACTGAAATATTTGCAGCATCGCCAATAAAATATAGAAGCAGTACAGTTACTATGTAACATAAAAGTGCAATAAAGCTTCCGTATGAACTCAATGAAAATCCCTCTCTTGTTATCTATTTGTTATCATTGTATCATAATTGTAACAAAAACACACGGTTATATTTCGATGCTTTAACAAAATTCGACACGAAACGTCATTTATATGTATGTGAATAGCATGAAATTTACTGTTTTTTATGTGTGGATGTCGAATCATACATTTTAGTATTACGGATGTGTGACAGAATAAAAAAGAAACGAAGGTAATGAAATTACCTTCGTTTCTTTTTTATTCGTATGAAAGGGCAGTAAGACCCTCACACTGATTCAAGTTTCGCTTTATTATTTTGCCCATTCACTCACTTGTTCTACGCTCATTCGTGGTGCAGGATGGCCTTTTAAAGTTGATTCCCCAATTGTAATAAGCATAATTGGTACATAGCGAGATGAAACATTGAATTCTTCTGTAAGTGCTTGTGGGTTGAAACCACCAATCGCACAAGTATCCCAGCCAGTTGCTTTAGCTGCAAGCATAAGTTGCATTGCTGCTAAAGATGCATTTGAAAAGGCTGCATCTCTTGGGAATTGCTCACGGGCATATGCAGACTCAATATTTTTAGCTAAGCGTTCTTTTGCTTCTTCTTTCATAAATCCTTGTTCTACAATTGGACCATAAACGGGTTCAACGTTTTTATAAGCTTCTAAATCACCTAAAATAGCGACTACAGCAGAAGCATCAAGAATTTGTTGTTGGTTATAAGCAATTGGATGTAATCGTTTCTGTACATCTTCACCTTGAAATACAAGGAATTTCCAATGCTGTAAATTCCAAGCGGAAGGTGCTTGAGCAGCTCCCTTTAAAATCTCGTGTAACTCTGTAGATGAAATTTCTTTCTCTGGGTTGAATGCACGTGTAGATGTGCGTTCATATAAAACATTAAAAAAGTTTTCATTTGTCATTATATATCCTCCAAATTACATATCAAATTATGAAAAAAATACATGTAATATATTCTACTTACATTTTGTAAGTTATCGAATTTAAGAATATAATATCTTTATTTTAATTGTCAAGTTTTCAAGCGGAAGCTAGGGCATTCATACAAACGATACAATTCCTATAATCATACACTAAAAAAGGAATTTATAGAGTGAAAAAGCAAAGATAACATTCTCAATTAGCTTGTTAACATGTATCCCTCACTCATTAAAGTTTTTAGAGAACAGTTTTTTATAAAATGTTTGTGAGGAATTCTGTAGAACAAGATATATGAAGTGAGTGAAGACTAGTGATGAACATACTACATTTTTTATTAGAGAATACGGTTTTCCAAAATGTATTACAAGATCTTCAGTTAAATGTCCTTTATATAGAAAATGGATGCACACATCAACAAACGATAGAAAATATCCATCCAAAATGTATGTTTATAGCAAATAGTTTTGAAGAAGGAGAAGTATTATTTCAGAGGACTAAACCACATATTGTAATTATGTATGTAACAGATTTTTCTCAAATAAAATATATAAAGAATATGTATAATCCACAGAGTACATTTATTGTCATTTGGGATCAACAAATAACAAGCGAGTTTGCAGAGGTGCTTACGTTAGGAATACGTAATATTGTGATAGCCCCTGTGACTCCGCAAATGGTGTTAGAGGAAGTAAATAAAAGTTTATATCAGCTTTCTTTAGTGCGGCAAGTAAGTTTGCAACAAGAACTACTTCAAACGATGTTTGATTTTCGAAATGATCTATTATTTATAGTAGAAGACGATGAGATTGTTGATTGTAATACAAATTTTTTAGAGTTTTTCGGATATGAAAATTTGTTTGCTTATCGTGAGCAACATTTAGTATTTGCTGAACATCTTATTAGAGAAAATGGATACTATTCAACAACTCATGATATAACATGGTTAGATGATACATTATCATATGATAGAAGAATTAAGATGTCCAACTATGAAGGGGAAGTGTCAACTTTTTTATTGCGTGCGATACCATTGCCAGAAGATTTATCAAGATTTATTGTGAAGTGTACAGAGATTACCGAATTAGATGAAATCTATCAAGAACAAGAAAGACTTGCTATGATAGATTCGTTAACAGAGATTTATAATCGTTTGAAATTCCAACAAATACTCGAGGCAGAATGGGATAATGCGATGCGTAATAATGAAAACATAGCACTTATTTTATTTGATATAGATAATTTTAAAGCAGTAAATGACACGTATGGCCATGATTTTGGTGACTTAGCATTAATTGAGCTTGCAGAGCTCATGAAATCTAAAGTGGAGCAGCAACATGTATTTGCTAGGTGGGGAGGAGAAGAATTTATTATTTTAGTAACGAATACAGTAGAAAAAGAAGCATTTCAAGTTGCGGAATCATTACGATTTTTCATTGAAACAAAGCAATTCTCAGGGATTTCGAAATTAACAGCGAGCTTTGGAGTTGCATTATATGAAAAAGGGATTACAAGAGAAGAATTAATGCAACGAGCGGATATTGCATTATATGAAGCGAAAAAAAATGGGAAAAATCAAGTGTGTGTATATAGAAAAGAAAAAAAGTGATTTTTCGCAACAAATTGTTGCGATTTTTTTTTATTACTTGATAATAGAGTGTAGGGGGGATTTTGAACGAAGGAATTATGGAGGAACAAAATGATAAAAAAAATAATGATGATAGTTTCAATATGTGCTTTAGTTTGTGGAGGAGTATACTATTTTCTCTATAATTCTAATATAAAGGAAAATAAAGAATTAACAACTAAGGTGAATCCTGCTGTTGAATCAGAAGTACAAGAGAATATAGAAGAAGAAAAAGAAAAGCAAATTGATTACGCTAGCATATCTCAAAAATTAGATCAATATTTAGTCGGAAAGCAATTCAATGGAACAGTTTTGGTAACAGATAAAGAGCATGTTATATTGAATAAAGGATATGGGTATGCTGATGTTCAAAATAAAATAGAAAATACGCCTCACACAAAATATCGTATCGGTTCTATTACGAAAACAGTTGTGGCCACATCTATTTTACAACTGCAGGATCAAGGTAAGCTAAATATTCAAGATAATGTAAATAAATATATTCCTTCATTTCCGGAGAATAAAAATATTACGTTATATCATTTATTAACGCATACCTCTGGTTTACCTGAACACGCAAAAGGCAATGTTAATGCTGCTTCCCGTTTACAGTTAATTAATTGGATTGGACGTCAAAATTTAGAATTTCCTGCAGGAACAGGTTGGAGATATACAGATTATAATTATATGGTGCTTGCCTATATAATAGAACATATATCGAAAAAACCTTTAGGAGATTATATAAAAGAAAATATATTTACAAAAGCAGATATGTATGAATCTGGTATGGGAAATATGGTACCTGGAGATAAAAATTTTACAAAGGGTTATGTGAAAAAAAATCAAGAGCTTGTACCAGCGCAGAAGGTAGGCATAGATTGGCTATATGGTTGTGGTGAGATGTATACGACAGTTGGAGATATGAAGAAATTAGACGAAGCAATTATAAATGGAAAACTTCTTTCTGAACAAAGTATACAAGCGATGTTTTCACCTTCACCAGAACGAAAATATGCATTTAGTTTTTACATATATCCGGATTATTTTCATAATCATGGTGTACTATCTGGTTGGAACACTTTCAATAATTTTAATAAAGAAAAAGGGACTTTTGTTATTTTATTTTCAAATGTGAAAAATAGTATGGATGATGACTTCAATAAAGATTTCCGAAAGATGGTAAGTGATTTATTAGAACAAAGGGGATGAGAAAATGAAACATAAAAATGTATCAATTGGTTTCATTGGTATTGGTGTAATGGGAAAAAGTATGGTGCGTCATTTCATGCAAGACGGTCATACAGTATATGTATATAATAGAACAAAATCGAAAACAGACTCTTTAGTACAAGATGGTGCAAATTGGTGTGATACACCGAAAGAGTTAGTAAAGCAAGTTGATGTTGTAATGACTATGGTTGGGTATCCACATGATGTAGAAGAAGTGTACTTTGGGATAGATGGAATTTTGGAGAATGCAAATGAAGGTACGATTGCAATTGATTTCACGACATCTACACCAACATTGGCAAAACGTATTAATGAAGCCGGTAAAAGTAAGAATGTATATACGTTAGATGCACCTGTATCTGGAGGAGACGTTGGTGCGAAAGAAGCAAGACTCGCAATTATGGTCGGTGGAGAGAAAGAAATATATGATAGATGTTTACCGTTATTTGAAAAACTAGGAACAAATATTCAGTTGCAAGGGCCTGCTGGAAGTGGACAACATACAAAAATGTGCAATCAAATTGCGATTGCTTCTAATATGATTGGAGTATGTGAAGCTGTTGCTTATGCAAAAAAGGCTGGATTAGATCCTGATAAAGTATTGGAGAGTATTTCAACGGGAGCAGCAGGTAGCTGGTCATTAAGTAATTTAGCTCCTCGAATGTTAAAGGGAGATTTTGAACCAGGTTTTTATGTAAAGCATTTTATGAAAGATATGAAGATCGCGTTAGATGAGGCTGAAAGATTACAATTACCAGTACCAGGTTTAAGTTTGGCGAAGGAATTGTATGAAGAGCTAATAAAAGATGGGGAAGAAAATAGCGGAACACAAGTGTTATACAAAAAATATGTAAGGGGGTAAATGAGATGGATCTTCAAAAATTTGATGAGATGATTGATACTGTACAAAGAGCAACATGTATACAAATTAATGAAAAACAAAAAGAAGCTTTTAAACAAAAATATGATTTTGAACCGAATTTCGAATATGGAAGAGATGAGAAAGGGCATTACGTTATTCGAACTTCAAAAAAGATGCTAGAAGAAATGGAATTTTATTTGGCATTGAAATATGATCGAGATGGAGTTGACCTTTACATGGAAGCGGAGATTGATGGTATATATCATGTATCTGTTAGCTATAGTGAAGACGCTTTGCACCTACAAGAATTGTTTCAATTTCTAGAAGAAAAAAAATAAAAGTCCTCATTTGAGGACTTTTATTTTTAATTTTGTAATTATAAGCTAGAAGCCCGGCGGCATCGTTCCATTGGGAATGGAATAACTTGCGCGATGTGATTAGGACCAAATTGTTTTGTACGAGCATGGCGTATTATATAAAATGCACACAGAATTGAAACAGGAATAGCACCGAACAACCCGAAAAATAAAGCGCTTACACAAGATGCAACAAAACCTAAAACACCAACTTCTAATTCTTCCATAATAGCTCCTAGAATAATAGGAAGTGCTCCACACGTAACCCCTAGTATAAGTGCGATAAGTAAACTCATGATTATCCCCCTCTGTTTGCGATATTTTTTCCTTCTTAGTTAATTGTAGTATATCATATATAAAACAGAATTTTCAGAAAAAATTCAAAAAAAGTTCAATAAATGTTCAAAAAGTATTAATAAATATACTTGAAAAATTGAAGGGAGAGATTGTACTGAAAAGAAGGAATAATACGGTTAGAACCATAAAAAATCAGGCTTATTTCAAAATGAAATAAGCCTGTTCCATAGGAGGATGTATATATGTAGAGTGAATAAAAGGTTGGAAAAGGGGGTCCAAGACCTTTTATTCAACTAACTACCTTAATAGATTGGAACCCAACCTTCAGTTGTAACAAAAATACGAATAGCTACAACTTGACGATCATCTTGCAAGGTAAAATAATGTCTTGCATTTTCAGGAACAGATATGAGATCGCCTGGCTCAAGTTCAACGTCAAAGAATGTCCCATCTTTTCCTTCAATGGCAAAGATGCCATGACCACTAACAATAAAGCGAACTTCATCATCAGTATGATGGTGTTCTTTTTGAAAATTAATTAATAATTCGTCAAGGTTAGGTGTGCTATTTGAAAGTGAAATTACATCATGTGCTTTATAACCTCGGCGTGCTGAAACATCAGCAATTTCTTTTGAAAACACAGCTAATATTTCAGCTTTGTTTTCATCTGTTAATGAGTAATTTTCTTTTAAATGAGTAGGAAGTTTGGAAATATTCCATTTCTCATATAAAACGCCTTCCTCTTGTAGAAATTTTGATACTTCCACTTCATTTTCAATGCGAGTATTTATTTCATGAATACGAATTTGCGCCATTAGAAACGCCTCCTTGAATTGATAATAGTTTTATATGAAATTGGAATAAAAACTCATAAGCTTCTAATCTTTTCTTTGCATCAAAGCTATCTCGGCCCCATACGGTAATACCATGGTTACGGATTAATACTGCCCCCGAATCTCCCTGTATATGCTTGCGGAAGTTTTCTCCAAGCGTTGGGATATGAGCATGGTTTTCGATAATAGGAATGTGAATTGTTGCATCTTCTTCCCAAATATCGAGAGCTTTAATAATTTCTTGATTTTGAAGTGTGACTGCATCACTATATAAATTTGTGATAACATTGTTATCAGTTGTATGAACATGAAGGACACACCCAGCATTCGTATTGTTATAAATATGTGTATGCAAGATTGTTTCTGCTGAAGGGCGTAATTCAGTCTCTAATACGGGAACCCCTAGATGATCTACTAGTAGAAAGTCATCTGGAGTCGTTTTTGTTTTATCTTTACCGCTTGCTGTAATGAGAAAAGTGAGTGGTTCATGACTAACCTTTATAGAAATATTACCACTCGTTGCTGGAAACCAATTTCGTGTTGTTAATTCTTTTTTTATCTCGCTTAAGTCATACCATTGACGAAAAAGTTGTTTCATAATTTCACCTCCAACAAATGTTTTAATTCAGTTTGAACATCGTGAAACGTTTCAAATGCTGTATAAGAAATATGATTTTCTTCGCATTTTGTAATAAGGAAATCACGAGCGAACACTTTATCCGCTTGTTTCGCAGCTTGTAAATCGGTAATTGAATCTCCAATTACAATATGGAAGTCATTCGTATCACTCAATTTACGGATGAGTGATGATTTACATAATCCGCAATGATTTTGACAAAGACGATCACAAGGATGAGGCCAATTCACCATAATGTATTCATTTGAAAAATCTGTTTCATTACAGTAAATTTGCTCTTTTGGAATGAGTCCTTGTAAGAGTGGATAGACGAAGAAATCCATTCCACCTGATATAACATAAAAGGAAATATTGTTTTCATTTACAAATTGTATAAATTCATGAAAACCGTTACGAATTTCAGCAGTCTCTATTAAAAATTGAATAATTTCATCGTGCAGATTAGTAGGTATGAATTGAAATAATTGAGAAACACCTTCTTGAATAGATAGCTCTTGTGATAAAATTTTATTCTTTACTTCTTCAGCTTCTGGTGGTGCGAATTTTTCCATAATGGACATAATGTTATCATTATTTGTAATCGTGCCATCGAAATCACAAAATACTTGAATACTCATAATTTCACCTCATGAGAGGGATTTCCCCATATTTGTAGTGCGCTATGCAAATTTATGTCATCTACTTCATGGAGTGGTTTATTTTGCAAAGTAGCATCAATTGCAGCACGGAAAGCTTTACCGCCGCCCTGCGCCCCATTTGGATGTCCATGTATCCCGCCGCCAGCATTAATAACAACATCTTTACCGAAATCTCGTACAATAAAGGGAACGAAACCAGGATGAATACCAGCAGACGGAACAGAAAAGCTCTTCTTGAAAAATACATCGTCTTCAGTTAAATATTTTGAGATAGCAAGAGCCTCCTCTTTTTCTAGCGCAACACTTCCGTATGGAGATGGGAATAATGAAAAGTCAGCCCCAGCATAACGGAGTAGCTTTCCAAGTAATAATGGTGATGAAACTCCATATAACTTGGATGCTGAATAAGCACCACTTACAGCAGGATGTGCCATAATAGGAACTGGGATTTCATCATCTTCTGCAAGTGATTGTAGTACATCTAGTCCGTAAGAGAATACGTTAAATAATAGAATATCGGCTCCAGCTTGCACTGCACGTTTCGCATTTTCTTTTAAATCAAAAGTTCGTCCTGTTAAATTTACGGCATATAACGTTTTATGTCCGTACGTTTCATATACGGATTGTAAAACTTCTTTTCCAGATATGATGCGTTTCGTAAGTGGTGTTAATGCATTTTCAAATAATATTTCATCATCTTTTACGATATCTACACCACCAATTGCTTGATCGCGTAATTGCGTTTTTAAATACCCAATATTTCGTCCAATCATTCCTTTAAAAATACTCATTAAAAGGGGACGATCATGTACTTGTAAAAGATTTCGAATACCATCTATCCCGAATTTTGGACCAGGAAAATGTTTTTTTAACTCGTCTGAAAAAGTTAAGTCAATTAATTTTACTTCGCCATCAAGGGATAGCTTTCCGAATGTAGTTGTTAAAATAGCTGGTAAATCTGGACTGAAATTTAATAACGGATATTCAATTTTAATAATCCCGCGTGTTACTTTTTTACGTAAATACGAATTGGTATGTTCATGTTCAGCTAATTCCTCAACATGAATGACGTTGCCTTTATGTTGTTTTAATTGTTCTTGCAATAAATGCGGCAAATGAGTCCAAGAGCCAATTGTTAAACCGAGTGCAATTTGTTCAGCTTTTTTTTCTAAGTTATGTGAATCATTATGGATTAAATATGTCGCTATAATTCCGCTCATTGTTATAACCTCCTAGTTAAATAAAAAAACCTCTCAGCTAAGGAGAGGTTTTTTTACAACCAGCTCCTTATCTGTCAGCGTAATGCTGCGAGAATTAGCACCGTGTCTACAATTGTAGATCGGTTGCCGGGTTTCGTCGGGCTCGTCCCTCCACCTGCTCTTGATAAGAAGTATTTAGAAATGTTTAAATTTTTAAGATAACTGAATTTTGTCAGATATTTTTCATGTTGTCAATTACTTTTTGAAAAAATTTAATTTATCGATTCGATTAATGGCTTCTCGTAATCTATCTTCTGTATGCAAGAGACCAACGCGGACGTACCCTTCACCATGCTCACCAAATCCAACACCAGGAGCAACTGCGACATGTGCTTTTTCTAGTAAAATATTAGAAAATTGCTCAGAAGTATATCCTTTTGGAACAGGAAGCCATGCAAAAAATGACCCTGTTGGAATGTCTACATTCCAACCAATTGAGTGACAAGCTGAAATAAGAGCGTTTCTTCGAGATTCGTAACTATTTACAAGGTCTATGACGCAAGACTGTGAACTTAATAGTGCTTCGCGGGCAGCATCTTGAATGGCACCAAAAATACTAACATACATATGATCTTGTAATAAGTTAATGGTTTCAATGACACTTTCATTCCCTACCGCAAAAGCGATGCGCCAGCCAGCCATATTGAAAGTTTTCGATAATGTGTAAATTTCGATTCCTGTATCTTTGGCACCATCTGCTTGTAAGAAACTAACAGGTTTTTGACCATCGAATCCAATCGCACCGTAAGCAAAATCATGAACGACTAATATATTATGTTTATTAGCAAAATGAATGGTTTCATCAAAGAAATCTTTTGATGCAGTAGCACCGGTCGGATTATTTGGATAGTTTAAAAACATTAATTTTGCACGCTCGGCAATAGAGTCGTCAATTTTTGTATAATCTGGTAAAAACTTATTTTCTGCAATAAGCGGCATTGTTTCAAATTGTGCTTTCGCTAAAGCAACTCCTGATAAATAATCTGGATAGCCTGGATCGGGAACGAGAATTGTATCACCAGGGTTTGTAAAGCAAACTGGTAATTCTACTAATCCAGCCTTTCCACCAAACAATATAGCAACTTCAGTTTTCGGATTTACTACTACATCATATTCACGTTGATAGAATGTTACCACGGCTTCTTTTAAGCTTTCATGTCCGCGAAATGGCGGATATTTATGATGAATGGTCTTTTCTGCAGCATCTTGCAAAGCTTTTACGATATGCTGCGGTGTTGGTTGATCTGGATTACCTTGACCTAGATTAATAACATCGTGACCAGCTGCTACAACTTTGTTAACTTTTGCAACAAGTGAAGCGAAAAATTGTGTTGGCAATGATGTTACTATCTCAGAAGGTTGAAATGATTTCATACTTTCCACCTCTTTTGAAAGTTGTTACAATTCTAGTGACAAATGATATAATCTTTCCAGTATTTTGTAAAGAAAAAAATAAGAATGGGGCTGAAAAAATGAAAGTCGCATGTATTCAAATGGATATTGTCTTTGGAGATGTAGAAAAAAATATTGAGAATGCTAAAAATAAAATAAGTGAAGCGATGAAAGAAAGACCAGATGTTATTGTTTTACCAGAACTATGGACAACAGGTTATGATTTAACGAGACTCTCTGAAATTGCAGATAGGGATGGATTGGAAACGAAAGAAAAGTTGATAGAATGGTCGAAACAATATGGTGTACATATTGTTGGTGGTTCTATAGCAAGGCAAACGGAACAAGGTGTTACAAATACAATGTATGTTGTAACGAATAAAGGAGAACTAGTCAATGAATATAGTAAAGTGCATTTATTTCAGCTTATGGATGAACATAAATATTTAATCGCTGGAAATCGTACTGGTGAATTTAAGTTAGATGATGTAGAGTGCGCCGGCACCATTTGCTATGATATTCGTTTTCCGGAGTGGATGCGCGTTCATACTGCTAAAGGTGCAAAAGTTTTATTTGTTGTAGCTGAATGGCCATTAGTTCGTTTAGCGCATTGGCGTTTACTATTACAAGCAAGAGCAGTTGAAAATCAGTGTTATGTTGTAGCATGTAATAGGGCAGGGAAGGATCCAAATAATGAGTTTGCTGGCCATTCTTTAATTGTCGATCCTTGGGGCGAAGTTGTTGTAGAAGCAAATGAAGAAGAATCAATTCTATTTGGAGAGCTTACACTCGAGAAAATTAAAGAAGTACGCAAAGGAATTCCAGTTTTTGCGGATCGACGTCCAGAATTATACAAATAAAATGTTGACAAGTGATTTTTATTCTTGGTATAGTCTTCAACATAAAGTTAAAAATTCTAAAAAATTATACAACTCTTATCAAGAGCAGGTGGAGGGATTTGGCCCGATGAAGCCCAGCAACCGACCGTAATACCATTGTGAAATGGGGCGTTTATGACGCCAAAAGGCACGGTGCTAATTCCAGCAGAAAGTAAAACTTTCTGGCAGATAAGAGGGGAGAAGATAAACTTCAAACCTCTTTCTTAGTGGAAAGAGGTTTTTCTGTGTTAGAAAAACCTCTGAATTAAAAAAAGGGGGAGAAGACGATGGGATATTATTCATTAACAGAAGTAACCGCTGTACAATATGCGAAAGAACATGGCTATTTTGAAAAGAAAGCAAATGTAGTTTGTCATGAAATTGGAGATGGAAATTTAAATTATGTGTTCAAATTAGATGATGGAGAGAAGTCTATTATAATAAAACAGGCACTGCCATATGCGAAAGTAGTTGGTGAGAGCTGGCCATTGTCTATAAAAAGAGCAACGATTGAAAGTAAAGCATTACAAATTTTCGCGAAGTATGTACCTGAATATGTGCCGGTAGTGTACAGTCATGATGAAGAGTTAGCAGTAACAGTCATAGAAGACTTATCAAGATTAACTATTACAAGAAAAGGATTAATAGATGGAGAAGAGTATCCACTTCTATCCCAGCATATCGGTCGTTTTCTAGCGAATGTTTTATTTTATACTTCAGATTTTGGTTTACAGTCAGAAGAAAAAAGGGTACTAGAAGGTACATTTGTAAATCCAGACCTTTGCAAAATTACAGAAGATTTAGTGTTTACAGATCCGTTTGGGCATTACGATACGAATGATTATGAGTCGGAGTTACAATTGGCTGTAGATGAACTATGGAGTGATAAAACTTTAAAACTAAAAGTAGCGCAATATAAATATAAATTTTTAACGAGAAAAGAGGCACTCATTCATGGAGATTTACATACTGGAAGTATTTTTTCATCACCTTCTGAAACGAAAGTGATTGACCCAGAATTTGCAACGTACGGTCCATTTGGATTTGACATCGGGCAATTTATTGCAAATCTATTATTAAATGCTCTATCTAGAGAGGAAGAACAGAGAAGTGTGCTATTTTTCCATATTGAGAAAACATGGAGCTATTTCGTAGACACTTTTACGAAGTTATGGATTGGAGAAGGTGTAGAAGCATATACGAAAGAGAAACAATGGTTGCCGATTATTTTGCAAAATATTTTTACGGATGTGGTCGGATTTGCTGGATGTGAGCTTATCCGAAGAACAATTGGCTTAGCACATGTAGCTGATTTAGATGAAATAGCAAATAAAGAAACGAGAATTCAAGCTAAGAAACAAGCGTTATCCTTAGGTAGAGAACTAATAAAATATGAATCTAAAAACGCTGATATTCAACTGTTCCGATTATTATTCCAACAGACAGTTTCTGGAGGGGTAAAAGCATGAGTACAGTTGTTACGATTCCGAGGTCTGTCAGTTGGAAAGGTGATGCCATTGCAGTATTAAATCAAACAAAGTTGCCGCATAGCACAGAATACAAAACATTAACGACGATTGAAGAGGTATGGAAAAGTATTGTCATGCTAGAAGTACGAGGAGCACCTGCAATTGGAATTGTAGCTGCATTTGGCTTGGCGCTTGCATCAAAAAAATATACTACTTTACATATTGAAGAATTTCAAAAGAAGTTTAATAGAGATTGTAATTATTTAGGGACGTCACGCCCGACAGCAGTCAATTTATTTTGGGCAATCGATCGTATGAGAGAATCTATTCAAGAAATTACTACAATAAAAGAAGCGCAAAAAATATTAGAAGAAGAAGCGCTTTGTATTCAGCAAGAAGATGAAGCGGTATGCCGGAGTATTGGAGAACATGCATTAACATGCTTTAAAGACGGTGATAACATTTTAACAATTTGTAACGCTGGCAGTATTGCAACTGCTAAATATGGTACTGCATTAGCACCGTTTTATATTGGGAAAGAAAAAGGTGTACATTTACATGCATATGCATGTGAAACGAGACCGGTTTTACAAGGCGGTCGCTTAACGACTTGGGAATTAAAACAGGCAGGTATTGATGTAACACTTATTACAGATAATACGGCAGCTCATGCTATTCAAACGAAAGAAATCAACGCAATTATTGTAGGAGCGGACCGAATTGTCGCAAATGGGGATACAGCAAATAAAATCGGAACGATGAATTTAGCTATATTAGCAAAGTATTTCGATATCCCGTTCTACGTTGCAGCTCCACTATCTACATTTGATATTACGAAACAAACAGGTGCAGAAATTGTTATTGAAGAAAGAGATGAAACAGAAGTTACGAAAATTTTTGGGAAACAGGTAACGCCAGTTGGAACTACTGTTTATAATCCTGCATTTGATGTAACACCGAATGAATTAATTACAGGTATTATTACTGAGCAAGGTATTATACGTGGAGATTATAAGCGAGAAATTGCATCATTGTTCGAAAAAACAAGCTAATACATAATAGCTTGTTTTTCTATGCCTAAATGTGTTCTTTTTTCTTATTTATATAATGAAAGGAGGAGAAAAAGATGGAAGAGTGGATCAAGATGATAGGTAATGTAGGGTTTCCAATTGTTGTAACATTATATTTACTTCATCGAATTGAAAGTAAATTAGATGGGGTAATTGTTGCAATAGAGAAGTTGCCACGGCAATTACTACAGTATGATGATCCTCGCGATAAAAAATAAAGTTTGCTCTTCGTGAGCAAACTTTATTTTTTATTGAGCAGTATAACCACCATCGATAACGACAGCTTGTCCAGTTATACCTTTAGCTTTTTCGCTCGCTAAAAACATCGCATAATCAGCAATCTCTTGTACTTGTAATAAGCGTTTTTGTGGGACAAGTGGATAAATGACATCCTCTAAAACATTTTCAAGTGGTACATTTCGTGTAGTGGCCAAGTCTTGTAATTGATTCCGTACGAGAGGGGTATCGACATAACCGGGACAAAGCGCATTAACAGTAATTCCGTGAGTAGCTCCTTCTAAAGCGGCAACTTTTGTTAATCCAATTACACCATGTTTTGCGCTATTATAAGCAGCTTTTCCAGCGAATCCAACGAGGCCATTAATGGAAGCTACATTAATAATTCGGCCATATTTTTGCTTTTTCATAATGGGAAAGGCATGCTTAACGGTGATAAAAGGAGCGATTTGCATAATTTTAATTAGTAGCTCGAATTTTTCGGTTGGAAAATCTTCAATTGGTGAAACGTGTTGCATGCCTGCATTATTAATTAATATGTCTAATGAACCGAAATGAGTAACAGTTTGAGAAATGGATGCTTCTATTTCTTCTTCGGATGTAACATCACATTTTAAGCCGATAGCTTGAAAGCCCTCTTTTTGTAGTTGTTCAGCAGCTTCTTTTGCACGTTCTTCAAGACGATCGGTAATAACAACTTTTGCCCCTTCTTTTGCAAAAGCGTTTCCCATTTCATATCCAATACCACTTGCAGCACCTGTTAAAAAAACAACTCGATTTGTAACCATGATGAAAAACATCCCTTCGTAATAAAGTTCTCATATTGCTCTATTTAGAGAGTGGATAAGAAAAATCCTGCAAAGATTTGGAAAAATATTGTTAGCTATCTTGTTTTGCAAAATAGTCTCTGCTATACTATTTTGTAAAGCAAGATACTTACGCTTATCTATCTTGTAAAACAAGATAGTAGGAGGATTTGAATTATGTCGACAAGTCAAATGCTGAAAGGGATTTTAGAAGGATGCTTACTTGCTATTATTTCTGAAGGTGAAATATACGGTTATGAAATGAGTGAGAAGCTAGCAAAGTATGGCTTTACAATGGCGAGTGAGGGAAGTATTTATCCGTTATTAATACGAATGCAAAAAGAAGGATTCATAAAAAGTGTAATGAAGGAATCCCCATCTGGTCCAAAACGGAAGTATTACACGTTAACAGAAGATGGCGAAGATGCACTGGATGAATTTATGGATCGCTGGGAAGCGATGCAAAGTAGTGTGGAACGTCTACTTGAAGGGAAGGGGAGAAGAAAATAATGCTATCAAATGAAGCACGAAAGTTTTTATTAGATATGAGGTTGTTTTTGACTGCAAAGAGTGTGAAAGAAAGCGATATTGAAAGCTTTATTGAAGACGCAGAACTTCATTTAATAGAAGGTGAGAGTAATGGAAAAAGCGTAGAAGAAATTTTCGGAAGCTCACCGAAAGAATACGCAAATGAACTTGTAAAAGTGATGGAAAGAGATAGACAGGAAACGTGGAAGCAAATTGGTTTTACAGTAATGAATATCGTATCGTTTTGGATTATTGCTTCTGTTCTAATAGTAAATAACGGACTATTACAGATGTCACTTATTCAGTGCGTTGGATATAGTTTGTCATTAATTTTAGTTGTGATAGGTCCTAATTTTCTACTTCGCAAAATGACTTTCGTAACAAGTTTTACAAAAACATGGTTTGCTATGTGGTCGTTAGTCATAATCGCACCAATGTTTCTAATAGGGGCTGTAACGATATTAGATGTGATTTATCCTACAAAAATGTTTATATTCACCCAAATGCAAAGTTATATATTAGCTGGTAGTATTTTCATCATTACAGTAGCAATAAATATATATTTTAATGGATGGTTTAAAAACTTATATTTAATCATCCCGCTTTCTATTATGTTAGTGTTTAAAATATTTACATCAGAAGACCTTGTTCCAATGTTATTTCAAATTATATGTTTATACGGAAGTTTGTTTATTTTAATTTTTGTTGAAATTATGATGAAGACGAATAGAAGAGAAGCGATTAAATAAGGGAGGGAGTATCATGCAGATTTCTAAAGAAGGAGAAAAGTTTTTAATCGATACGAAAGTGTATTTAACAACAAAAGGAATGAAAGAAGAAGATGTGGATGCCTTTTTAGAAGATGCAGAGCTTCATTTAATAGAAGGTGAGAAAGAAGGGAAAACGGTAAGTGATATATTTGGTGATTCGCCAAAAGAGTATGCGGAAGAATTAGCGAAAGAGATGGAGAAAGATAAAGGCGGGAGTATAAAGACTATTTTAGGAATGATAATTGGAATAGGGGGATATTGGTTACTTACAAATATTTTATTTGAAAGCCCAAATCATGAATTTACATTAACGAATGTACAATTAATTGGATACCCAATTGTTTTAATGATTACGATTGTAGGAATTATATTTGCTTTTAAAATGTCATCATTTAAGAGTAAAATAAAAGAATTTAGCATTATTTATGTAGCAGCATTGCTACCGATTTTATTACTAGTATTATTAATGTTTATGAATAAATGGTATGGGACACCTGTATTACAATTAACGACTATACAAAGTTATATACTAGCTGGAGTTATCTTGTTAGTACTGTTAATTGGAGAAGCATACATACTTGGCTGGATTGGGATATTAACTGTTATTGTCCCGCTATTCATTATGTTTGTATTTAAAGAATTAGGGAAGAACAACCCATATTGGGGAATGCTAGAGCCGTTACTTCTGTACGGAAGTTTATATGTATTAATGAGATGGTCTTTGAAAATTGAGGAGAAAAAAACTGTAAGCTAGCTTTATATTAATAGCGAACGAACTGAATTTTTTATTAAGAGGAGAACAAATATGCAAAGTATATTTCTAGGTATATTGTCTATTACATTTTTAGGTTTAACGATTTTTGGGCTATATACTACCTTTTCTAAAAAGGTACACGATGACTATTTCGATACTTTATTAGATGACACATCAGGTTATGTTTTGTTCTTCAGTTTAATAGGAAAGTGGCTGCTCTGGATATGCAAAAAAATATTTCCAAAGAAATATTATATAGAGATTTTTAGAGTAATTGTATTTATGTTTAGTTGTATATTTGCATCCGTTGCAGCCGGAATGTAGTTTATTGATTGGAATCTATTGTTTTAAACAGTAACAAAATCGTTACTGTTTTTTTCTTTGCAATAAAGAGCTTTGTAAAGAGAGTGCTTTTTGTTCGTTCGTTAATAGAGACTGAATATGGACATTTTCAGGGCGAGGGACGATCGGATACATAAGATTTGTTGGAGAAGGATGGTGCTCCGAGCCAGTTGGGGAATGAGGATCTGCGTGAGTAAGTTTTCCGTGAACACGTCTTGTAAATAAAATATGACCAATTTCATGAGCGAGCGTATATATATTTTTCATAGGAGCAGCCGAGTTTGTTAAAACGATATACCCTGTAAGTTGCTGTTGTTTTGCTAAAGAGTAGGCACAGGCAATTACTGCTGTTTCTTTGAAATAATCACTGCCAATATAACAAATGTAAAGGTCGCATTCAGGAGCTTCATTTACACAAGTTTGAAAAAAGGATGCTAATTTTTCCTGACTTTGAATAGAATCTTTATAACTAATTTCACGGTCAGAAAAACGAAAAAGTTCATTTAAAACAATTACTTCTTGAATTTGAAATGTAATGGGGTGCCAAATTGATTCTGCAACTGCTAAATCTTTTGCAATACGGTCATCAGAAATATCGGCGCCTGGCGTAATGCAAATACATATATTGACGTATGGATCCATAAGGAACACCTCAACTGAAAAAATTCTTTCTATAATATATGTTGGGAAAAGATCCTATGTATGGATAAACGCCTTGTTTATTACAAGTCGAAAAAATTTCATAGTTCTATAACATGGTTTGGCTGTCTTTTTGATATAGTAAAGGAAAGGGGGAGAATATATGTATACATTAAAAATCGTTTCAGACAGAGAAGCACTGTATCAATTTGCAAGTTATGTAAGAGTTGTACAAGGGGTGGAAGATGTATATGTAGAGGTGGGAGAACCTTTATATGAACATCCTTTAATGAAATTTTATGTACATATTAAGCTTGAGGAAACATATGAGCAACATAAAGCGTTACAAGAAATAGCAAGATTAGTAGAATTAGGGCGTTTTACATATGTCCATTATCGTAATGATGAAATAGAAGAAGCTTTTGAAGCTGTAAAATATGAAAGTTTTAAGAAATAAAGGTGAAAAAAGGGAGCGAAAGCTTCCTTTTTTCTTTAAAATTACATCAACAAAAGGAGAAAAATTTTGTTATGATAAGGGAGGGTGAGGAAAGGAGAGTTTACATATTGGGGTATATTGAAGAGTTACGCAAAGTCGTTGGTACAAGGCCGCTTATTCTAGTAGGATCAGCAATTATTATCTTAAATGATAATCAAGAAGTATTGCTTCAATATCGTTCAGATACATATGATTGGGGTGTACCTGGCGGGGCGATGGAGCTAGGAGAAACGACAGAAGAAACTGCTCGTAGAGAACTATTTGAAGAGACGGGACTAAATGCGAAAATTATGCAATTTATCGGGGTTCTTTCGGGAAAAGAAGTGTACTTCCAATATCCAAATGGAGATGAAATTTTTAATGTCATTCATCTGTATCAGGGGCATCATGTGAGCGGGGAATTAAGGCTTGACCATGAAGGATTACAGCTTCAATATTTTCCTGTAGATAAGTTACCGAATTTGAATAAAACAACTGAGAAAATTTTACAAAAATTTCTATATGCATTAACAGAATAGAAGGTTAATTCCTTCTATTTTTATTATATTAAATATTTTGATTTTTTAGTATGTTTATAGTATGATAGGTGTAGACATACATCTTATGGAATTTCACCTAAAAACTGACTAGGGTACATAAGAGAGGGGCAAGTGCAAAATGCATAATGTTGTTATTACAGCTGCAGTTCGTTCGCCAATTGGAACTTTTGGGGGAGCGCTAAAAAATGTAACGCCAGTAGAATTAGCTGTTCCTGTACTTCAGGAAGCTGTAAAACGAGGCGGGGTAGAACCACACGAAGTTGATGAAGTGATTTTAGGTCATTGTATTCAAAGAACTGATGAAGCAAATACGGCAAGAACGGCTGCATTAGCGGCAGGATTTCCTGACACAGTTACAGGTTATACAATCCAACGCCAATGTTCTTCAGGTATGCAAGCAATTATGTCGGCTGCAATGCAAATTCAATTAGGTGTAAGTGAAGTTGTCGTTGCAGGTGGAGTAGAAGCAATGAGTTCAAGCCCTTATGCATTAAAACAACACCGCTGGGGACAACGCCTACAACACGGAGAAATTCGTGATACGGTGTGGGAAGTATTAGAAGATCCAATTCATCATATTATGATGGGGGAAACAGCGGAAAATTTAGTTGAACAATATGAAATTACAAGAGAGGAACAAGATGAAGTTGCGCTTCGTAGTCATACATTGGCATTGAAGGCAATCGAGTCTGGATACTTTGACGATCAAATTGTTCCTATTACAATAAAAGAACGTAGAAAAGAAGTAGTATTTTCAAAGGATGAACATCCACGTGCTGACATTACAGCAGAAAAATTAGCAGGATTAAAACCAGCTTTCCGTAAAGACGGATCTGTAACGGCAGGGAATGCATCTGGCCTGAATGACGGAAGTGCGGTTCTAGTATTAATGAGCGAAGAAAAAGCGAAAGAAAAAGGCTTACAACCGTTAGCTAGAATTGTTGGATATTCAGTAGCTGGAGTAGATCCTAAAATTATGGGTATTGGACCAGCACCAGCAATTCGTAAAGGGTTAGAAAAAGTAGATTGGTCATTAGAAGATGCAGATTTACTGGAAATTAATGAAGCTTTCGCTGCACAATACTTAGCTGTAGAGAAAGAATTAGGTTTAAATCGTGAAAAGGTGAATGTAAACGGTAGTGGTGTAGGACTTGGACATCCAATCGGTTGTACAGGAGCTCGTATTACTGTAAGTTTAATTCATGAATTAAAAAGACGCGGGTTAGAAAAAGGAATTGCCTCTCTATGCGTCGGCGGCGGTATTGGAGTAGCATTATTTATAGAAGCACTATAAAAAAGAAGCAGCAATCGCTGCTTCTTTTTTTATGATTCAAATAAATGATGAAATAATCGATCACGATTTTCAAAGAAAAGTTTCGTCGTTTGGTAATGCTCAGTTTCTTCTAATGTGGATTCATGAATCCCTTCTTGTGTTAAAGAATATATAGTGGATTCAGGATAAGCCATTAAAATAGGAGAATGCGTTGCGATAACAAATTGTGAACCTTGTTCCGCTAGTTCATGCATTCGAATGAGCATAGAAAGTTGTCTCATTGGTGATAGAGCGGCCTCGGGCTCATCTAAAATGTATAAGCCTTGTCCTGAAAAACGATTCATAAATAAGGAGAAAAATGACTCACCGTGTGATTGGGCGTGTAGTGAAGTACCACCATATGAGTCAATAATTGGATTTCCACGTGCTTCTGAATCGGCATCCATTTCATCAATATAAGAAGCAACATTATAAAACGATTCAGCACGAAGAAAGAAACCATCGTTTGGTGTATTGAAACTTTTGGAAATTCGAAGATGTTCATGTAAAGATGAATGTGAATCGTTTGTACTAAAACGGAAGTTTTTCGTCCCACCTTCTGCATTAAATCCTAAAGCAATTGCAATCGCTTCGAGTAATGTTGACTTCCCCGTTCCGTTTTCTCCAATAATGAATGTTACATTTGGATGGAAAGCTAGTGATTGTAATGTTCGAATAGCGGGTAAACAGTAAGGATATGCGGAGAAACTAGGGATATTTTCTTTTTTTAATGTGACATTTTGTAAAAAGGGTACGTCAATCAATATAGAAACCTCAATTCATAACGGATTTTGATTCTAAAAAAGCAGCAAATACAAGGGTAAGACAACTTGCAAATAGTATTGTATATTGAAGTGCGCCAAAGCCAAGACCTTCCCAGCCGAAAGTCATTCTCTTCCATATGAAAATAAAAAGAATGCTTATAAAACCAACGAGAGCAGGTATATATTTTATAATTTTGTAGTGCTTCCATAGATAGAAGCCAATGTATGTACTTAAAAACAAGGTAAACAGAACAAGAAAAAAGACAAGTGTTAATGACACGTGAATCCCTCCTTATTTTCTGAATATTTTATGTGGATTATATCATTTAAACTATCATATTCCAATGTGAAAATAAATATTGCATGGAGATTATTCATGTCGTTATGATAGTATGTAATCTATTGTAATTATAAAAAGGAGTTAAAACATGCCGTTTACATTTGCACATCCAGCAGCAGTTCTTCCTTTTGCAAAAAAGTATTCTCAACATATTTCAGTAACGGCTCTTATATTAGGTAGTATGGCGCCTGACTTTGAATATTTCCTACACTTTAGACCGTATGGTGTAATTGGGCATACGTGGCTTGGATTCTTATATTTTAATTTACCACTCGTATTTTTATTAGCATACATATATCACTACATTTTAAAAAAGCCGTTTATAACACATTTACCTAAACCATTTGCTGGCTACTATACATATGCAGTAGATGAGAGGTGGGGGCTTTACACAAGGAAAGATTTCTTTGTATTTTGTTATTCAGCATTATTCGGTATGTTAACGCATGTTGTTTGGGATGCATTCACTCATAAGACAGGCTATTTTGTTATGAAAATACCATTATTGCAAAGAGAATGGTACGGTATCTCTGTTTATAAATATATGCAACATGGAAGTACATGTATTGGTTTTCTGTTATTAGTATACGTTTTATGGAAGTGTAGAAATGCAATGGGTAAAGACCTTATTTTAGCTTCGGAAAAAATAAAATATTGGATTTCGGTAATTGTTGTGGCAACTATTATATTTATCGTGCACGCGTTCGTAGATCCCTATTTTCATATTTTCCAAATAGGGGGTATAATAGTATCTGGACTGACAAGTTCGTTTTGTGGACTTCTCATTGTTTCTATAGTTTACAAAGCAAAGGACTAATTAATATTAATGAATGATAGTGTTAGGAGAAATTATATGATGAAAGCATGGAAAAGTATTTTTGTTTTATGTAGTTTTCTTCTTATGTTAAGTGGTTGCTTCCATCAAGAAGAAAAGAAAGCTGAACCGAAGAAGAAAGAATCTATTCCTGAAACAAAAGAATATGGTGGGCGTGAGCTGAAAAAAGTAGGACAAAAAGTGAAAGAAACAGGATGGGGTACTTTTAAATTAGAACAAATTCATTCTGTGAATCAAACATTTGAAGTAGCACCAATGAAAATTCACGTACAAGATGTGAAAGTAATCTCTTTATCGCAGATGAGTAAAGATGCAAAAAATACATTAAAAGTATATACGGCATTAACTCCTGAAGAAGTAAAGCGTAGATTAGGAGATAAAGTCAGTCAAGAAGATGCGGAGTTATATGCATCGCTAAGTGGTACAGAGATTAGTGATACGATTCGTTACGTTGAAATTACATATAAGGTGGAAAATAGCGGGAATAAAAATATACAATTTTTCTCTATGAATGATGTTGCGATTAATGATAAACAACATTTTAAAGTAGCAACGCAAAACTTTTTATATGATGAAGATACGCTCGTTGGTACAAAAAATGTATCAAGGGAAGACTATAAGCCAGGTGAAACAAGAGATGGTATTATCGGCCTAATACTTGATGATGGAAAAGAAAAGGTAAAGGATATTAAATTTACAACAGATAATGTAATCGCAGCAAATACAGAAACGCAAGATGTTGTAAAAGAGCCACAAACTTTTAATATCTCACTTTCTGAGTAAGTTGTTTTTAAATATATGCAAGAAAAAACAGTCAGCGCTCAAACTATTATGCTGACTGTTTTTTCTGTTCTTCTATGTATGAATCTACACTTTGAAAAGGTACCTTAATTTTAAACGCATCTTTTTGTTCATGAAATTGTTTTTCATTATAGGGGCCAAAACGTTTATTATGCTTTACGTCAATAATCCAATAATGCTCGCTTTTTTTATTTGCAATTGCTGCGTCAGGATTATTAGGATCTGACTTTTCCTCAGTTTGTTTTGCAATAATGTATTTATCATCCCAGGCTATGTCTGTAATTTTTGCAGGAATGTATTGTGTGGCATATACAGCATCTTGCGTGGGGAAAAGTTCAAATGCATTTCCAGAAGTACGTATGAGTTCGTATTCATCGTTAATCGTATATGTTATATGATTTGTATTTCCAGCACAACCGGCTAATAGGAATGCGACGAATAGGATTATCCATTTTTTCAATATGGGAACCTCCTTTACAATGCTGTTGTAACACATTGTACAAGAAAAGTAAGAGAAACGCTAGTTTACAATGTTTTTTAGAAGTGGTACGATGAGACGGGTAAAGAAGGATATGAAGGAGTCGACATAAAAATGAAGTTAAAGATGCATCGTCCAGCGCTTGTAATGAACCGCATAGGTGCTTCCCTAATTGACATGTTTTTAATCTCGGTTATGTATGGTGCAGTAGTAGCTGTTATGACTGGAAATTATAGTGCTATTTTTAATCGCTTTAATATTAGTTTTGGCGATTATAGATATGATCTTGCAGTAGTTTTTATATTAATGGCGATATATTTTATTTTGCTACCCTTTATTTGGAACGGTGTAACACTTGGTAAAAAGGTAACGAGAATAAAATTAATTTCATTGAAGAGTGAAAAGTTAACATTACAAACATTAACGATTCGATTTTTTGTATTGTTATTACCGAACATATTACTGCTTGGAATTCCGATATTATGTAACGTATATATGATGTTATTCCGCAAAGATAATTGTGGTTTTCAGGATTTAATTACAAAAACGAAAGTGATAAGTCTTGTATAACAAAAAGAGACCTTTTTATGTAAAAAGGTCTCTTTTTGTTATACAAATATATTTTAGTGGATATATAATAGGGAAAAAGTTAATCTATATCATTTTTGAATTTAATAGATTGAAAATTAAGAAAATGTTATAATGATTAAAATAATATGTTTATATAATAAGGGGGAAATTGAAGTGACTGGAGGTAGCGTAATCTTTTGGGGGATTTTAATTTTCATCGGTTTAGTTTTCGATCAGCGTAATAGTAAGAAAAAAGAAGGAGTAAAAAAGTAACCGTTTACAAATGAATAAGCAACTTTTCTTGCTTGCAGACTAATCTCATAAAGGAGTATACTGAATGACGGTAAGACTTATAGAAGGGGTAATGAAAATGAAGCTTGCAGGAAAAGTTGCTATCGTAACTGGCGGTGGCATCGGTATTGGACGTAATACAGCTCTTTTGTTGGCTAAACAAGGCGCAAAAGTAATTGTGACGGACATTGATCAAGAAAGTGGACAAGCAACAGTGGAGGAAATTACGAATCTAGGCGGAGAAGCACTTTTTGTATCCTATAATATGGAAAAACAAGGAGATTGGCAACGCGTAATCAGCATTACTTTGAATGCATTCAGTCGCATTGATATGCTTTTTCAAAATGCTGGTTTATATAAAATAGATTCTATATTTTCACGCCAACAAGAGAACGATTCCAATGTACTTTGTATTAATGACGTATGGATAGAGATAAAACAATTAACGTCATCTTTTATGAAACAGCAAGAAGAAGTGGTGCTAAGTGACTTACCGATTTTCGGTATTATTAGCACGAAAGGACAATCATTTCATACAGTAGAAGCCCTCGTATAATAGTGAAAACCGCCCTCAATATATGTGGACGGTTTTTTTGTATGAAAATTATTTTTTAACGAATGCGTTGTTCGTTTTGACTATCAAAGAAATGCGCTTTATTCATATCAAATGCTAGTTTAATTTGGTCACCAGGTGAAAATGTATGTCTTGCATCAACACGTGCTGCAAAATCTTGATTTCCAAGTTTCATATATAAAATAGATTCAGCACCTAATAACTCAGCAACTTCAATTTTTGTTGTGAAGGCAGTAGATTGTGAAGCTTCTAAAAATAATAGTTCATCATGAATGTCCTCAGGACGAATACCTAAAACAATGTCTTTATTTACATAGCCTTGTTCACGTAATATCTTCATTTTTCCTTCAGTTACTTTAATTTTTGCAGCATTGTCTATAACGAAATCGGTTTCAGTTAATTTACCACGGAAGAAATTCATCGCTGGAGAGCCGATAAATCCACCAACAAAAATGTTTTCAGGTGTTTCATATACTTCTTTTGGAGTACCGATTTGTTGAATTTTTCCGTCTTTCATAACAACAAGACGAGAAGCCATTGTCATCGCTTCAGTTTGATCATGCGTTACATAAATTGTTGTCGTACCAAGGCGGTGGTGTAACTTAGAAATTTCTGAGCGCATTGCAACACGTAATTTAGCGTCTAAGTTAGATAATGGCTCATCCATTAAGAACACTTTCGCGTCTCGAACGATTGCTCTCCCTAACGCAACACGTTGACGTTGTCCACCAGATAATGCTTTCGGTTTTCTATCTAAATATTGTTCCAGTCCTAAAATTTTTGCTGCATCTTTTACACGACGATCAATTTCATCTTTTGGTATTTTTCTAAGTTTTAATCCAAATGCCATATTATCATATACACTCATATGTGGATATAGGGCATAGTTTTGGAAGACCATTGCGATATCGCGATCTTTTGGAGGGACATCATTCATTAGCTTACCATCAATTGAAAACTCTCCTTTTGAAATATCTTCTAGTCCAGCAACCATTCGTAATGTTGTAGATTTTCCGCATCCAGAAGGACCGACAAATACGATAAATTCTTTATCTTGAATGTGTAAATTGAAGTCTGTTACAGCTGTTACATTATTATCATATATTTTATAAATGTTTTCTAATTTCAGTTCTGCCATGGTATTTCCCCCTAGAAATAATTATGCAAACGTTTTCTTTGAGTTCATTATAAACGAATAGATTCAAAAAATAAACAAAAAAATAAAACGTTTTCATGAATTGGAATAATATTAGTAAATTTCGTATGTTTTCTTAGAAAAATAAGAATAAAAGTTGTAAGCGCTATTTTAAATTAAGATAGAATCTGTTATCATTCATTAATGAAAACGTTTGCGCCTTGAAAAAGAGAAAATCGAATTATGAATGAAATGGGGTAGCATAATGGAAAAACAGTGGTGGAAAGAAAGCGTAGTATATCAAATTTATCCTCGTAGCTTTATGGATAGCAACGGTGATGGCATCGGGGATCTTCGCGGTATTATTTCAAAGTTAGATTACTTAAAAGAATTAGGGATTGATGTAATTTGGTTATCACCAGTCTATGAATCTCCAAATGATGATAATGGTTATGATATAAGTGATTATTGTAAAATTATGAATGAGTTCGGAACAATGGAAGATTGGGATGAGCTATTACATGAAATGCATGAACGTAATATGAAACTTATGATGGACTTAGTTGTTAATCATACTTCTGATGAACATAATTGGTTTATTGAATCACGTAAATCAAAAGATAATAAATATAGAGATTACTATATATGGCGCCCTGGAAAAGAAGGAAAAGAGCCGAATAACTGGGGAGCAGCGTTTAGCGGATCTGCATGGCAGTATGATGAAATGACAGATGAATATTATTTACATCTGTTTTCTAAAAAACAGCCAGATTTAAATTGGGATAATGAAAAGGTAAGACAAGATGTTTATGAAATGATGAAGTTTTGGTTAGAAAAAGGAATTGATGGCTTCCGTATGGATGTTATTAATTTTATTTCTAAAGAAGAGGGATTACCAGCTGTTGAAACAGAAGAAGAGGGGTATGTTTCAGGTCATAAGTATTTTATGAACGGTCCAAACATTCATAAATATTTACATGAAATGAATGAAGAAGTATTGTCTCATTATGATATTATGACGGTTGGTGAAATGCCTGGTGTAACGACAGAAGAAGCGAAATTGTATACCGGGGAGGAACGAAAAGAACTGCAGATGGTATTCCAATTTGAACATATGGATTTAGACTCAGGAGAAGGCGGAAAATGGGATGTAAAACCATGTTCACTTCTTACTTTAAAAGAGAATTTAACGAAGTGGCAAAAAGCATTAGAACATACAGGCTGGAATAGTCTGTATTGGAATAACCATGATCAGCCTCGTGTTGTATCTCGTTTTGGTAATGATGGAATGTATCGCATTGAATCTGCGAAAATGTTAGCGACGGTGCTTCATATGATGAAAGGAACACCTTATATTTATCAAGGCGAAGAAATCGGAATGACAAATGTTCGATTTGAATCGATTGATGAATATCGAGATATTGAAACATTAAATATGTATAAGGAAAAAGTGATAGAGCGCGGTGAAAATATAGATAAAGTGATGCAGTCTATTTATATAAAAGGCAGAGATAATGCTAGAACACCGATGCAGTGGGATGATAAAGATCATGCTGGATTCACAACAGGTGAGCCCTGGATTACGGTAAACCCTAACTATAAAGAAATCAATGTGAAACAAGCGATCCAAAATAAAGATTCAATTTTTTATTATTATAAAAAATTAATTGAGTTACGCAAAAATAACGAAATAGTTGTGTATGGATCATATGATTTAATATTGGAGAATAATCCATCTATTTTTGCATATGTAAGAACGTATGGAGAAGAAAAACTTCTTGTTATTGCAAACTTTACTGCGGAAGAATGTGTATTTGAATTGCCTGAGGACATTAGTTATAGTGAAGCAGAGTTATTTATACACAATTACGACGTAGAGAATGGACCGATAGATAACATGACATTACGTCCGTATGAAGCAATCGTGTTCAAATTGAAATAAGAAAAATCCTTATACCACTTTGGTATAAGGATTTTTTTGGTTACCATTTTAATATGGAGAATCCATATGGAGGAAGTGTAACTTGTAATACACTTGCTTCCGCTGAAAATTCTTCGTTTGTATAAATATTAATGATTTTCTTTCCAGTAACATGGAGAGGCAGTGAAGCTGTAATATCACTATTAGTCGGATTTAAAACGAAAAAGATAGTTTCATCTTCATATGTTTTTGTATAAGAAATATAATTATGTTCATCATTTGCTTCAATGAATTGGAAAGTACCATGTCCTCCAAATGCTTTATATTGCTTTCGTAACGAAATTAATGTTTGTACATGTGTAAATAATAGATGATCTTGTTCTTTCGTATCCCAAACCATACATTTGCGGCAATCAGGGTCCATACCGCCATCCATACCAATTTCGTCTCCATAATAAATACAAGGAGAGCCGATGAAAGAAAGGTGGAATACATAAAGTAACTTTAACTTATTTTTATCTCCGTTACATGTTGTCAATATTCTTGGTGTATCATGGCTGTCTAATAAATGAAATGCTGCTTCATTTACATTCATAGAGTAGGAATGTAGAGATTCTATAATTTGTTTCATAAATTCATTTGCCTTAATGGAATTGTTAGCAAAGTAAGACAGTAGAGCGTTTGTAACAGGGTAGCTCATTACAGCATCAAATTGATCTCCTTGTAGCCAAGGAAGTGCATCGTGCCAAATTTCTCCTAAAATATATACTTCAGAATTTAATGCTTTTATCTCACTTCGGAACTCTCTCCAAAATTTATGGTCGACTTCATTTGCTACATCAAGGCGCCAACCGTCTATATTGAATTCTTTTACCCAATAACGCCCTACTTCAAGTAAGTATTCTTTTACATCCGGGTGTGCAGTGTTTAATTTCGGCATATACGGTGTAAACGCGAAAGTATCATAATTCGGAAGTGGCTCAGTTCTAATTGGGAACTCATGAATATGAAACCATTCTTTATATGCTGACTGTTCACCATTTTCTAGTACGTCTTGAAATTTATCGAAAAAGTATCCACTGTGATTGAATACGGCATCGAGCATTACTTTTATACCGTGTGTATGACATGCCTCAACGAGTTCTTTGAATGTTTCTTTTGTGCCAAATTGAGGATCGATTTCCATGTAGTCAATTGTGTCATATTTATGGTTTGAATGTGCTTTGAAAATAGGTGTGAAATATATTCCTGAAATTCCAAGCTTAACAAGGTAATCGAGGTTTTGCATAATACCAGCAAAATCTCCGCCGAAAAAATTAGTTGGAGTTGGTTCAGCGCTGCCCCAAGGAAGGGTGTTTTCTGGATTCAACGTACGATCTCCATTAGCGAACCGTTCTGGGAAAATTTGATACCAAACAGTATCTTTAATCCAGGAAGGTGCTTTGAATACATCATTTGCATGAATAAATGGAAAACAGAAAAAGTTACCAACGTCATCATTTGGAATGCTAGAAAAAAATCCGCGTTCTGCATAAATAAGCGTTTCTGTCTCTGCTTTTAATTCAAATCCATAACGTAAGCGCTTAAATTTTGGCTCGATGGAAATGGACCAATAATCAAATAATGCAGTAGAACCAGTTTTTTTCATCGGTGTACTTGAAGAAATCCACTTCCCGTCTGTCCATTCATAAGGATCACCATAAATAAGATTGGTGCTTTGAACATCGTCTCTTTTCGTACGTATTCGGATATGAATCGTTTTTTCATCGTAAGCGTATGCGTAATTATCTTTTGGCCTATGATAGATGGCGTCTTTAAGCATATAAAAAATCCCCCTTTACTATCTCTATGCATATTGTTCCCTTAAGTATAATAATAAAGCATATGTTGCAAACGATTGCTTTTTGCATAGCTTTAATATTGCTTATAAGAGTAGTATTCATTTCATATAAAGTCAATCTATAAAGAGTGTAGTAATAATATTTTAAAAATTAATATTTGCAAAATGAATAAAAGAATGTATAATGATAGACAAATAGCGCAAACGTTTTCATAGATTGAGATATCGTTTGTGCTTCTATTAAACTATTTAATGCAAACGTTTTCAATTAGTAAGGTACATATACAATTCAGGGAGGTTTTTGGGATGAAGAAAGCATTATCATTATTAACGGTTTCAGCATTATCAATTGGTATGTTATCTGCATGTGGACCGAAAGATTCAGGGAAAAAAGAAGAAAGTAAAGCAAAGAAAGATTACGATCTACTCGTTTGGGAAGATGATAAAAAAGGTGTTGGTTTAGAACCAGCAGTGAAAAGCTTTGAGGAAAAATATAAAGTAAAAGTAAAAGTTGTTGAAATGCAAATGACAGATCAAGTGAAGAAGTTACGCCTTGATGGACCAGCGGGGACGGGACCAGATGTTGTAACATTGCCACATGATCAAATCGGAAATGCAGTAACAGAAGGTTTACTTTCTGAAGTGAAAGCTGATGATGCTGTAAAGAGTAAATTTACTGATTCATCAATAGAAGCACAGACATATAACGGAAAATTATATGGTTTACCAAAAGCAATTGAGACACCAGTCTTTATTTACAATAAAAAACTAATGCCAAAAGCGCCAGAAACGATGGACGAGCTGTTTAACTTCTCAAAAGAATTTACGAAAGATGGCAAGTACGGATTTTTAGCATTAGGAGATAACTTCTACTTTGCTAATGCATTCATGGCAGGTATGGGTGGTTATGTGTTTGGTGAAAAAGATGGAAAGCCAAATGCAAGTGATGTTGGATTAAATAATAGCGGAGCAGTACAAGGTGCTGAGTATTTTCAAAAATGGTACAAAGAAAAGTTATTCCCGAAAGGTATTATCGGTGAATCTGGTGGACCTGCTGCTGATGGGCTATTTAATGAAGGAAAAGCAGCATCTATCATGAACGGCCCTTGGGCGTTCCAAGCAATGGAAAAGAACGGAATTGATTATGGCGTTGCTCCAATGCCGAAATTACCAAATGGTCAACCAATGAAAACGTTTGTTGGGGTTAAAGGATGGCATGTAACAAGTTTCTCTAAACAAAATGATTTAGCTACAAAGTTCACTGAATGGGTAACGAATGAAGAAAACGCAAAAATTCGATTTGAGAAGACGAAAGAAATTCCTCCAGTAAAAGCAGTAATGGAAGATCCAATTATTAAAGATAACGAAGCTGCAAAAGCAGTTGCAACACAATCTGAAAATGGAATTCCAATGCCAAACATTCCAGAAATGCAAGAAGTATGGAAACCAGCTGGAGATGCGCTTCAATTAGTTGTTACGGATAAAGAGGCACCAAAAGCAGCACTTGATAATGCAGTGAAGCAAATTAAAGGTAATATTGAGGCAAATCATAGTAAGAAAAAATAAGGTGAAATTCGTGCCTCTAATATGAGGGGCACGAATTCTCTCCCAAGAAAAAAGGGGGAAGGAACATGCAAACATCTATGGAACCAGCAAACGGCTTAAACGGTTCAAAACATAGGAAAATGGCAACCATGTTATCAATCATTCCAGGCGTGGGCCAAATGTATAATAAACAATTTGTAAAAGGTCTTATTTTTCTAGTATTAACAGGTTCATTTATTGTAGCCTTTGCTGATTTATTAAATATGGGATTATGGGGAATTGTAACGCTTGGTACAGAAGTTCCACGTGACCATTCTGTCTTTCTATTAGTAGAAGGAATCTTGGCACTCATTGTCATCGTGTTTGGACTCGGAATATATGCATTTAATTTATATGATGCATACCAAAACGGAAAGAAACGGGATATAGGAACACCGTTAAACTCTGTAAAAGAGCAATACCGTAATTTACTAGACCAAGGTTTTCCGTATTTAATGGTTTCACCAGGGTTTTTATTACTTATCTTTGTCGTTGTATTTCCAATCATTTTCGTAATTTTAATTGGATTTACGAACTATGATTTATATCATTCTCCTCCAGCTAAATTAGTAGATTGGGTAGGATTTAAAAACTTTATTGATATCTTTACATTACCGATGTGGAGAGAAACGTTTTTAAGTGTATTTTCTTGGACTGTCATTTGGACATTCGTTGCAACGACATTACAAGTTGCACTTGGTATTTTCTTAGCGATTATCGTAAATCAGCCTGGTATTAAAGGGAAGGCGATTATTCGAACAATCTTCATTTTACCGTGGGCGGTCCCAGCATTCGTATCTATTCTTGTTTTCTCTGGTATGTTTAATGAAACATTTGGAGCGATTAACAATCAAGTATTAGCTTTATTCGGAATTGAAAAGATTGCTTGGATGACAGATCCATTTTGGGCGAAGATTGCTTTAATTATGATTCAAACGTGGCTTGGATTCCCGTTCGTCTTTGCAATGACAACAGGTATACTGCAATCGATTCCAGGAGAATTATACGAAGCGGCTACAGTAGATGGAGCTACAGCTTGGCAACAGTTTCGTAAAATTACATTGCCACTTGTTCTATATGCAACAGCACCAATATTAATTACGCAATATACGTTTAACTTTAATAACTTTAGTATCATCTATCTATTTAACGGCGGAGGTCCTGCTGTAGCTGGACAAGACGCAGGTGGAACAGATATTTTAATTTCATGGATTTATAAGTTAACGATGACTTCCGCGCAGTACGGAAAAGCAGCAGCTCTTACAATGATCTTATCGTTAATCGTTATTACAGTTGCGTTATGGCAATTTAAGAGAACAAAATCATTCCAAGAAGAGGATATGATGTAAATGAATATTAAAAGACAAAAGATGTTACGTCTCTCATTAAGTTATCTCGTTATTTTCGTAATGTGTGCCATCATTTTCTATCCATTATTATGGATTATTGGCTCATCGTTTAATCCGGGTGATAGTTTATCTGGATCAAGTATTATTCCGCAAAATGCAACACTAGATCATTATCGTAAGTTATTAGATTTAGAGAATAGTAATTATTTACTATGGTATAAAAACACATTAAAAGTAAGTGTTTTAACGATGATTTTTTCAGTGTTAGCAATTAGTTTTACTGCTTATGCATTTTCGAGATACCGTTTTGTTGGAAGAAAAAATGGTTTATTAACATTTTTAATTTTGCAAATGATTCCAAACTTTGCAGCGTTAATCGCTTTATACGTATTAGCACAGTTAACAGGATTAATTGATACGCACCTTGCATTAATTTTAATTTATGTAGGCGGGGCAATTCCAATGAACACATGGCTTATGAAAGGGTATTTTGATACGATTCCGAAAGAATTGGATGAGTCAGCTCGTATGGATGGAGCAGGGCATTTTCGTATTTTTTGGCAAATCATTATGCCACTTGCAAAGCCAATCATAGCGGTTGTAGCGTTATTTACTTTCATCGGCCCATTTACAGATTTTATTTTAGCGAGTATTATTTTGCGCACACCAGAAAATTATACGTTAGCAGTTGGATTATATGAAATGGTGGCGAAGAAATTTGGGAATGAATTTACAACGTTCGCAGCGGGTTCCGTATTGATTGCAATCCCAATTTCAATTTTATTCCTATCACTACAAAAATACTTTATCTCTGGTTTAACTGCTGGAGGTACGAAAGGATGAAAAATGGGACATTATGTCCCATTTTTCTTTTCATCTTCCTATAAAACATTTTATAGGGAGATGAAAAGAAGTGAAATAAATAGTATATTATAGTATAGGAAAAAAGAGCTCTATCCCTTACAATACATGGAGAGGGAGAATATGATAGGTTTTACAAGATAGAATCAATGAAAGTTTATAACTTCCCCTATTACTTGCAACGGGTGCAAGATGAAAATATATAAAATGGCAGAGAAGTGAAAGGAGGGGGATTTTTATGACAGTTACAATTAAAGATGTGGCGAAGAAGGCGAATGTAGCACCATCTACCGTTTCTCGTGTAATTGCTGATAATCCAAGTATAAGTGAAAAAACAAAGCGTCGTGTTCGGAAAGTAATGAGTGAACTAGGGTATCATCCTAATTTAAACGCAAGAAACCTAGCTAACCAAACAACAAAAACACTTGGCCTTGTTATGCCAAGTTCTGCAAGTAAAGCTTTTCAAAATCCGTTTTTCCCAGAAGTTATAAGAGGAATTAGTTCGTTTGCACATGTGGAAGGGTATGCGCTTTATATGTCGACAGGTGAAACGGAAGATGAAATTTTTAATGGTGTTGTAAAGATGGTGCAGGGGCGCCAAATTGGTGGCATTATTCTTTTATATTCAAGAGAGAATGATCGGATTATTCAATATTTACATAAACAAAATTTCCCGTTCGTATTAATCGGGAAACCATATGATCGTAAAGAAGAAATTACATATGTAGATAATGACAATTATACAGCTGCAAGAGAAGTAGCAGAATATTTGATTTCATTAGGTCATAAACAAATCGCGTTCATCGGCGGTGGATCAGATTTACTTGTGACGAGAGATCGTTTGGCTGGTATGAGTGATGCTTTAAAATTAGCAGACATTGTATTGCCGAAAGAGTATATTTTACATTTTGATTTTTCAAGAGAAAGTGGTCAACAAGCCGTGGAGGAATTAATGGGGCTAAAGCAACCACCGACAGCAATTATGGCAACGGATGACTTGATTGGACTTGGTGTGCTAAGTGCACTTTCTAAAAAAGGATTCGTTGTACCGAAGGATGTTTCAATTGTAAGCTTTAATAATGCTTTATTATCAGAAATTGCGAGTCCTCCGCTTTCAACAGTTGACGTGAATATATATCAGCTAGGATATGAGGCAGCAAAAGCTTTAGTTGATAAAGTAGAGAATGCGGAGTCTACTGCAAAGTGTATCATTATTCCGCATAAATTACTGAAGCGTCAAACTTGCGATCATTATGCATAAAAAAAGCTAAGAGTTTAACTCTTAGCTTTTTGTTGTAGAAAGGCTTCTAAACGGTCACAGCCTTCTTTTAAAGTTTCAATACTATATGCATAGGATAAGCGAAGGTAGCCTTCACCATATTCAGAGAATGCTGTTCCAGGAACGACGGCAAGTCCAGCTTCTTTCACAAGATCAAGTGCAAAATCAAATGATGAAGATGTTAAATGGCCAACATATGGGAATAAGTAAAATGCACCTGTTGGCTTTTCAACTGTTAAGCCCATTTGAATAAGTCTATTATATACGTAATCACGTCGTTTTTTGTATTGATGACGCATCATTTTTGGTGCATCTTTAGCAGCTGTTAAAGCTTCAATTGCAGCATATTGAGCGATTGAAGTAGCGCACGTTACGTTGTATTGATGAACTTTTAATATATGCCCAGCTAAATAGTTTGGTGCGAATAATAGACCGATACGCCAGCCAGTCATAGAATGCGATTTTGATAAACCGTTAATGACGATAGTCTTTTCACGCATTTCTGGGAAATGAGCGATCGATGTATGTGTCTGTTCATATACAAGTTCGCTATAAATTTCATCAGAAAGAACGAAAATATTTTTATCTTTTAAAACATCTACAATATCCTGTAGTTCTTCTTTTGATAAAGTTACACCAGTTGGATTAGAAGGATATGGCAGTACGACGCATCTTGTTTTTTCTGTAATGGCCTTTTCCAGTGCTTCGGCTGTTAAACGGAAGCCAGTTTCACGAACATCGATAAAAATAGGTGTTGCGCCGCATAATCGAATAATCGGTTCGTACCCTGGATAAATAGGGGCAGGTAAAATGACTTCTGTTCCTGGCTCTAAAATCGTTCGAAATGCAACATCAATTGCTTCACTAGCACCGATTGTAACGATGGTTTCGTTTTCAGGTGAATAATGTAAATCATAGTTATCTTTTACAAAGTTACAAGCTGCCTTGCGTAACTCTAGTAAACCAGCGTTATGTGTATAGCTTGTATAATTTTCTGTAATAGCCCGTTTTGCCGCTTCTTTTACGAGAGAAGGTGTAGGAAAATCAGGTTGTCCAATTGTTAAAGAGATAAGATTATCATAGTTTTGAATCATGTTAGAGAATTGACGGATTCCAGAAATTTGGATGTCCTTTACTCTAGGGTTAATGAATTGTTCCATTGTATCTCCCTTTCTTCCGTTTGAAAATTAAGTTCATTTTAACATATTTTCTATCATTTCGCTTGCGTATATGGTATGTAGAAAGAGAGGAATAATAGAAAAAAAGCCGCTGTAAGCGACTTTTTAATATCCGTATTCCCAATCTATTTCATCTTCATTCCAAAGTACAGAGGATACTTTGCCAAGGTGAACAACTGATTCATTCACAGCGCATGTGCAATTTTCTTCTCCTGTTTTATGCTGTAACTCTTCATACACTGATTTTTCAACGTTTTCTAGAACGACCAAATTTTCTTCTTTTAAAACAAGCGTAGTACCCGCCATATTTATCTTCCTCCTACTAAAATAATGATCACTTATTTGTAAACATAGATAGTATGGATTATATGCTGTATTTTGCTATAGTTGTCCGTCTTATGAAGTATTTTTTATTTTCTTTGTAATCCGTATTCATTGTATACTGTCGGGCAGAAATTTGGTACAGGGTTTACATTCATTTCGAAAATCTGTAACAATTATTATGTGTTGTTAACAAAGAATTAACAAATATGTTAAGAAAAATCAAAATTTTAAAACAAACAAACCTGTAAAATGATATAATCATATCAAAATACATATAGGGGATGAGAGGCTATGGAGCTTATCCGTGATTTAATGATCCAAATTGCAATCATTATTTTGCCACTATTTTTATACGAAGCGATTCGTTTAAATCGTTATCAAGAAATGCCTCCGAAGCCGAACCGCTACTTTATTATGTTTTTATCTAGCATTACACTCGTTCTCTCTATGACATATTCTATTTGTTTTGGGGACGTTTGCGGGTATAACTTTCACCCAATCCCAATTGTTAGTGGTTTTTTATATGGTGGGATTGTTGGTTTAATCCCGGCCGTTATTTTTGTTATCTATGAATGGGCGCTAAAGGGCATAAACCTTCTTCCAGTCATAGAAGTAATATTTCTATTGATAGTTCCATTATTTTTATCAAAGAAATGGTCTCTATTTTCAAGGGATAAGAAGCTAATTTTAGCATTTATGATTTCATCATTGTACGTACTTGTTTCTTTAGTGATTGGTATGATTAACGTTCTGTTAGAAACGGGGTTTACACCATATGTTTCGCACTTATATAGCGGATATATATTTGCTTCGCTTATTATGGTTATGACAATGGTATTTCAGGTGTACTTAACAGAATATTTAAATGAAAATGCAATACTACGTACAGAGATGCAAAAGTCAGAGAAACTTAATATTGTAAGTGAGTTAGCAGCAAGTGTTGCACATGAGGTTCGAAATCCGCTCACTGTTGTTCGTGGTTTTATTCAATTGCTAGAAAGTACGGAAGATGTGAAGAACAAGGATTATATGCGTCTCGTATTAGCTGAATTGGACCGGGCAGAACAAATTATTTCAGATTATTTAAATTTAGCAAGGCCACAAATTGAGAAAAAAGAACATATTTGCTTATCAGCTCAATTAATAGAAATGACGACTCTTATGTCATCATTTGCAGCGATGCAAGGTGTATATTTGCAAGTTGAGATTTCTGAAAGTCTTTATACGATCGGTGATAAAACGAAATTGAAGCAAGCTATTATGAATGTTGTTAAAAATGGTATTGAAGCAATTCAAGGAAATAAAGGATATTTAAAAGTAACGGCTATACAAAAAGATGAAACGATTGTAATAAGAGTTAAAGATAGTGGTGTTGGAATGACGAAAGAACAATTAGCAAGGCTCGGACAACCGTATTATTCTTTAAAAGAAAAAGGGACAGGATTAGGACTAATGGTAACATTTAGTATTTTACAAGCGCATAATGGTACGCTGGAATATAAAAGTGAAAGTGGGAAAGGAACTGAAGCGATTATTATATTGCCAGCTGTAAGAAATAAGGAATAAAAGTTACCGATAGAAGGTAACTTTTTATTTTATATTAGAAAAAATATATTATGCTATTCAGTTGTTTTTTCTTGTTTTGTTCGGCTAAATAAACTTCTAAATGATTGGAAAAAGCTTTGTTCTTTTGAAGCGGCGACTAATCTTTTTGTTTCTTGAATTTCGCGAATTACTTGCATAAGTTGTGCATCACGGTTGCTATCTTTATTATAAATTTGATTTACGAGTTTATTCATTTTTTCTTCTTGTTTAGATTCTCGTTTATACATATGATTCATTAATAAGTCCATCTTTTCTTTTTGCAGAGCATCTGTTTGAGCGGCATGATCCACTAACTCTTGTAGCATTTTTTCCTGAGATCCTTCTTTTACATAAACTTGTTGCATCAACTCATCTAGCTTTTCATCTTTTAAACGATTTTGGGTAATAAGGGTAGAATTTTGATGAATAATGGCTTCATTTAGTTGAGCGAGCATTTCAAGTTTTAACATGAATTCCTCGAAGTTGCGCCCATCTTCTTTTTCTTTCGGTTGTATTTCTTGCGTATTTTGTATAACTGGTACAGGTGGGGCCTCTTTTTCTTTTAAAATAATTGGTATCGTTTCTGAAATATCTTCCTGCAATGTAGCAGCTCTTTCATGTATAGATTTCAATAGTTTTAAATCATCAAGTTTATAAATACGAGCATCAGCTGTTTTGGAAATTATATAACCATGTTCTTCTAACAGTTGACTATATTTGCGGACTATATGTTTTGGGATGCCTGTTTTATTCGTCACATCTTTCGTTTTATAGGTAGCTTCCATAATATTTCCTCCCCAAAAAGTATCGTATATATCATTTCAATCTTTTATGAGGACTTCCTTTGAAAAAGAATGTCGGAAGGTTATTAGTTTTCTACAGCATTAGTGAAAAGATGAAGAAAAATGAGAGTTTTTGGCGGAATGGCGAAGAAGAGCTAAAATAATGTCTGAAAACATATACAGGAGAAGTTTGTTATAATAACTGAGGAAAAGAAACTGGTAGAATCATGGAGGTATACATGAAGCAATTAAAAGGTATTATCATTTCAATTATTGCAATTCTTTCTATTGTAGTAGCGGTGTATGAAGTGCTTGTTCCAGAGGAAACAAGTATTAAAAAAACAAATGCGTATGATCAAGTTCTAGAATTTCCGAAAGATCGATACCCAGAGACAGGGAAACATATTACGGATGCTATAAAAGAAGGGCATTCAGAAGTGTGTACAATCGACCGTGGTGGCGCTGCGGATAGAAGAAAATTATCGTTAGCTCCATACCCATCAAAAAAAGGGTATGATCGTGATGAATGGCCAATGGCGATGTGTAAAGAAGGCGGAAAAGGAGCGCACATCGAATATATAAGTCCAGCAGATAATCGCGGAGCAGGCTCTTGGGTAGGAAATAAGTTAGATAAATACCCAGATGGTACGCGTGTAAAATTTGACGTAAAGTAGTAGTTGTATATTTCATAATGAAGGAGGAGGGAAACGATGGAGTTAACAATTTCGTATTCGCAATTAATGTTGATGAACTATGACGGTGATCAGCCTTACGTTGACTGGACGGATGAAGATTTTGAGAGAGGTTATGCGAAGACGGATGGAACTGTTATTTTTGAAGCACTTTCTGATTATACTTGTGAAGTAAAAGTGACCCCAGGGAAACATATTGAGAAAGAAGAAGTAATTAGAACGGTTACAGTTCCTTTTACAGTTGAAAATGAATGTATCGTTGTAACAAGTATTCTTTCAAATAAATTTCAAATTCCTATTCCAAATGGTGAGTATACGGTTGTATTACAGGCAACACCCCTTGAAGAACCAACGGATGATGAATTATATAAAATACAATATGAATTCTTTTTTGAAAGTAAAGAATAAAGAATGAGGTATCCTCAAAAAGGATACCCCATTTTTATTATGCGTTTGTTTTTAGCAAGGAACGAGCGTCTTTTGCCGCTTGCACCATGTGCTCTAAAGCTGGAATAACTTCTTCTGTTCTTCTCGTTTTTAAACCACAATCAGGATTAATCCAGAAATATTTAGGATCGCATACTTTTAAAGATTGTTCTACGATTTTATACATTTCATCTTTACTTGGTACACGTGGGCTATGAATATCATATACACCTAGACCGATGCCTTTTTCATATGTTGTATGTTTTAATGTATCAATAAATTCACCGTGACTTCTTGATGTTTCGATAGAAATCACATCTGCATCTAATGCGCGAATCGCATCAACGATATCTTCGAAGTTACTGTAACACATATGAGTATGAATTTGTGTTTCATTTGCTACAGATGAAGTGGCTAAAAGGAAGGATTGTACTGCCCATGTAATATAAGCGTCCCAATCTTTTTCTTTTAGTGGCATTCCTTCACGAAGTGCTGGCTCATCGACTTGAATTACTCGAATTCCGGAAGATTCAAGTAGTTCAATTTCATGACGAAGAGCTAATGCAATTTGATATGAAACTTCTTTTCTTGGAATGTCATTTCGAACGAAGGACCAATTTAAAATCGTAACAGGTCCAGTTAACATGCCTTTTACAACTTTCTCTGTTAAGCTTTGTGCATAAACAGTTTCCTTAATAGTCATTCCGTTAATAAAGGCTACATCACCATAAATAACAGGTGGTTTTACGCAGCGGGAACCGTATGATTGCACCCAACCGTTTTTAGTGAATGAGAAACCAGCAAGGCGTTCACCAAAATATTCGACCATGTCAGTTCTTTCAAACTCACCATGTACAAGAACATCAAGACCAATTTCTTCTTGGTAACGAATCCATTTTTCTGTCTCTTTTTCAATAAATTGTTCATATTGTTCATTTGAAATAACACCGTTACGCCATTCTTTTCGCGTTTGGCGAACTTCAGTTGTTTGCGGGAAGCTACCGATAGTTGTTGTTGGTAACAACGGTAACTTCAAAGCAACTTGTTGCAATTCATATCGTTTTTCAAATGGAAGAGGTCGTGAAAAATCTTCTTCTTTTAGTGCTGTTCGTGCTGCTTTGACATCTTCTCGGTTACGTGCAGCAGATGAACGAATTGTATGATGTACATTTCGATATGTTTCCAGCTCATTACGAATGCTTTCTGTACCTTGAGTTAGAGCGGAATGAATAAGAACTAACTCTTCTAATTTTTGATTTGCAAATGCCAACGCGTCAAATAGCTCAGTCGATAAGTGAGTTTCTTCTGTTTTATCGATTGGCGTATGCAATAAGCTACAAGAAGGCTGAACGATGAAGTTTTTCGTTTGGACTTGTTTTTGTAACGTTGTAAATAACGTAAGAACTTCATCAAGATCGGCTCTCCAAATGTTACGGCCATCTATACAACCAACAGCTAAAGTTTTATCAGCTGGGAATCCATATTTTGAAATAGCATGTAGATTACCTTCTTTACCATGAATGAAATCTAATCCAATATTTGATACTGGGAATGTAATGATTTCTTCATAGTTTTCTTCTACACTATCAAAATATGTTTGTAAAAGAAGATTCGCATTTGGAACTTCTTTACGAATAGCTTCATAAATTTCTTTTGCTTGTTGAACTTCTTCTTTCGTTAAAGAAGCGAAAATCGGTTCATCAACTTGAATGATTTGTGCACCAGCTGCATGTAGTTCTGAAAGCAGTTGTACGTAAGGTGCAACTAACTGTTTTAAAATAGTAGCAAATTGCTCTTGTGTATAGCCTTTAGCTAATTTCAAGAAAGTATATGGTCCTAAAATAACAGGTTTTCCATCTACTCCTAATTCTTGTTTTGCCTCTTCGTATAAGCGAAGTGGACGATTATCTTTTAAAGAGATTTGTAATCCCTCTTCATATTCTGGAACGATATAATGATAGTTTGTGTTAAACCATTTTGTCATTTCGGAAGCTACGTGATCTTTAGAGCCACGCGCCATTGCGAAATATACATCAAGGTAAGATGTAAACTGAGAAAAACGTGATGGGATAAATCCTAGCATATAAGCAGTATCCAAAACGTGATCGTAATATGTAAAGTCGCCAATTGGAATAAGTTCAATCCCTTTTTCTTGCTGTGCTTTAACGTGTTGAAGACGAATTTCTTTCATTGTTGTTAAAAATTGTTCTTCATCAATTTTATTAGACCAAAAAGCTTCCAATGTTTTTTTCCACTCTCGTTGTAGTCCGATACGTGGATAACCTAAGTTACTTGTTTGAATTGCCATTTCAAATTCCTCCCTAATTGAAAGTAAGCATTTCCGTTTACTAGGAAATACCTATAACAAAAAGCATATAGGCATAGAAAATAAGCCTTCCTTTTTGTTTTAACACCTCATCATCATCCGTGAATCTATCAGTGTTGTTAAAACAGGCAGGTCTCCTGACTTATGCTTCATATGATTTCTTTCACCTTCCCGTTTTCACAGTGGCATTAAAAAGAAATCTCAGCATTTACAGTGGCGGGACCGTGTTGGAGTTTCACCAAGCTTCCCTTTTAAACACGAAACAAACTGTTCGTGTACCCATTTTCCTTTTGAAAGGAATTTAACAAGCGATATGATATTGAAACAAATTCTAACACAATTTTTGGAATTTTGTCTACTGTTTTGAAATAAGAAAATTCTAAAGTTTTTTATTTTAATTATTTGTATTTTTCTGATTTTTTAGAGTGAAGAAACATGAGGAGAATTGAAATAAAGTGCAATTAAATTTATAAAGAAATGGGTACCTATACATACATAAGATGCCAGTTATGTTATTAAATAATTGGTTTATCTTATATAGAAAATTAAACAAGCATAACCCCAACCTAAATTAGAATGGGGTTATACTTGTTTTAGACTTTGAAATAAAATAACTATATTGTCATTTTACAGTTTCTATTTTAAAAGTTTAATCCGTATCTATATCAATTTCTGAAAGTCGCCCGGCAACAGCATCTGCAAGAAGGGTGTTTAACCATTGCAATTCGACTGTAATATGTTCAATAACGCTTTGCAAAATATATCGCTGTGCACGTGGGATGTGTCCTTTGCTACTATCATATATAGTTTGCATATTATGTAAATATTGAATGGTGTCATTTTTCTTTTTTTCTAAAATAGGAACTAACTCTTCATCATTACCAAAATGAGCGAAAGAGAGTGCCGAATAAATTGGTTTATATATTTGATTTTTTGCCTCGAATTGTTTTAATAGTAATGTGTGAAATAACCGCTTACCTTCGTCTGTTATATGAAAAATTGTTTTATCTGGTCTATTTGTATCTCGAACAATAGTTGTAACACGAATTGCCCCTTGTTTTTCTAATTGCTCAAAGGCATAGTAAAGTGATCCTTTTGCATATTTAATGTAACAGTCCATTTGTCTTTCTTTCATGATGTGCTGCACTTCATATGGATGTTTATCTCCTTCGAGTAGTAAGCCGAGAATGACTAATTTCATGCTCATGCTGTCTCAACTGCTACTAAAAATATAGACAAATGTATATTCTTAGAGTATTCCTGCTTCTACGTGCCCTGCCTCGCTAATCACTTGCTACTACAGTTTGCTGTGACACTCCACAGGCGTAAATTCCGATGTAGCCCACCGTACATATATACAAACTATTTACGTTAGTATTGTATATTCTTTTGCTTGTAAAAGGTTGATCGCTGCGTTCAAATCTCTATCCATTACATTGCCACATTCACATGTATATACTCGGTCAGATAGCTTTAAATCCGCTTTCTTTTGACTGCAACATGAGCATAACTTTGACGATGGATAAAACCGGTCTACTTGACGTAATTCAATTCCATATTCCTCACATTTCGTCAAAAGCCACGTTTTAAAAGTAAAAAAAGACTGCTTGGCAATTGTTTTAGATAAATGTTTATTCTTCATCATACCTTTCACATTCAAATCTTCCACTGTAATAAACGTTGGTTTGGTTTTCACCACATTCGTTACAATAGACTTTACATATTCTATTCGAATATTCGCTAATCGAGCATGCAACTTTTGCACTCTAAGAACATTTTTATCTATATTCACTCTTCTATTAGTAACAGATTTTTCACCTCTTTTTTTTAGATTTTCAAATTTACGTGCTAAAGAGCGTTGTTCACGTTTTAACCGTTTTTCTATCTTTTTTACTTTTATTGTTTTGTTGATGTTTTCATGAACGATACCATCGCTACGTGTAGCAAAATCCTTCACTCCTAAATCAATCCCTAGACCTATTTTATTGAGTGCTAACTTTGTTGCCATTTCTTCCAATTCGCAAAGTACAGATACAAAATATCTTCCTTTTGGGTTTTGGTAAGCAGTTAAAACACCTTGATTGTTCCACCTTTGCAATGTCTTAACAGAGACATTAAGCATTTCTGAAAATTCTTTTGGTTTATATTGTTTCATAATTACTTTTTTGCTATATATGCACACTTTTGTCTATGTTTTTGTTTACTGTTTCTTTCTCCTGTATATAGAAACTTGATCCCGATTGGTGAGGGATAATAACCAGTAGGAATGGTTCCTTACTGATCAAAGATTTACTTTATATATTATAAACGGCATACCCTTTTTCATAAAGGGTATGCCGTTTCTTTTTTCTATACTAACTTACCTGCTTTTGTTTTTGTTTCGTTTTTGGTCCTGTAAAAAGACGCTCATTTCCCATAAGTAAAATGCAAATAATACTTAGTACAGCCGGGATCAGTGCCCAGAAGAATGTACTGGCAATAGATGTAGCTAGAGCTTCTTTAATACCAGTTAATATTTCAGTTGGTATTTTATCGGTAGCACTTGGTGATAATAAGAAACTTGTGTCTCCACCCTTTGGAGCTAATTTTGCTAGTTCGGGTGGGAAGAGAGTGTTTAGTTTATCTGTAAAAATATGATTTTGAATTGTACCGAAAATCGTTACACCAAGAGTCATACCGAGTGAACGGAAAAATGAGTTTGTTGATGTAGCAGAACCACGGTCTCTCATTTCTAATTTGTGAATCGAAGACATACTTAAAACTGAGAATGAGAAACCAACACCAAGTCCAGCGAGAACCATAAATAGTGTTACGAGTAGGCGAGGTGTGTCCATTGTTAAAGTGCTTAGTAAATAAATGCCAAGAACGAAGAAAACTCCAGATGCCATCATAATGTTACGATAACTTGTTCGAGAAGCTAACTGTCCACCCGTTTGACTTCCAATTACAGAGCCAATCATCATAGGTGTTAAAATTAATCCAGCATTTGAGGCTGAACCACCGAGAACACCTTGAACGAAGATTGGGATATAAACTGTACAGATGATAAAAGCGGCACCATAGAAAAAGGCAACACCTTGGCTAGCTGCGAATAAAGGTTTTTTAAATAGATGGAAAGAAATGATAGGCTCGGTTGCTTTTCGTTCTACGAAGAAGAAAATAATAAGCATAATAACAACTGTTGTAAATAAGCCGATAATTACAGTGGAATCCCATGCGTATTCTTTACCACCAAGTTCTAATGCGAACATTAAGCAAACGATACTAATAACAAGTGTAATAGCGCCAGCCCAATCAATTTTTTGTTTTCTAAATTCTAGAGATTCACTATAATATTTCGTAATGAAGAAGAAGGAGATAAGTCCTAATGGAATATTAATATAGAAGACCCAGTGCCAACTTATATAGTCTGTAATATAAGCACCTAATAAAGGGCCGAATACACTAGATGTTCCGAAAACAGCACCGAATAGCCCTGTCATTTTTCCGCGCTTTTCTGGTGGGAATATGTCGTACATAATAGTGAAGGCGATAGGCATAAGAGCTCCGCCACCAATTCCTTGAATTGCTCTATAAATACTTAATTGCTCAATACTAGATGCTGTTCCACAAAGTGCAGAACCGAACAAGAAAAGAATAAGGCCACCAATATAAAAGCGTTTCCGTCCGTACATATCAGAAAGTTTTCCGAAGATAGGCATTCCTGCCATTGTTGCTACCATATATGCAGACGTGACCCAAACGAACTTGTCAAATCCTCCTAGGTCTCCAACGATTGTTGCCATTGCTGTTGCAACGATTGTATTATCCATTGCCGCCATTAAAATACCAAGTAGTAAACCCGCAACAACAAATTTTGTCTTGCTGGAGTCTTTTTTTGATAATTGAGATTCCAAAGATAACCCTCCTTTAATAATAAGTAAACTATATTAAGTTTTGAGTGCAGCGCATAAAAATTATAAATATATTTTTAAAAATCAATTTACACAAGTGCACTGATAAAGCCATAAAGAATATTATAGTCAAGTTTGACTAAAAGGCAAACTTTTTCTTCCGTCAAAATATTCTGTTGTATGGACAGCGAAAGAGTGAGTAATACTTAGTATTGGTAAAAAGTCAATGAAGGAAATTGTAAAAAAATATTTCAGTAAGAATACCTGCTGTTAACAGATGAAAAATGGTTTTTTCTTTACTTTGTCGAATAGGATAAAAGGAAGAGTAATAACTATATATCGTTTGTAACGAGCTTTATTAATATTGTGTAGAGAGGCAGAATAAGGTCGTATGGATATGATGCATCTGAAATGGGGTGAATATTATTATGAAAATATGGAAACGAATTCCGGATCAAGGAAGGCGTTCAATACCGCTACAACCGGTATTATGGATTGATGGCTCAAAAAAGGAAAATGAATGTCCTAACGTAGCAGTTACATTACAAATCCGTAGTATGTATAAAGAAAAATTTTCATATGAACTGACCTATGATGTAAACGACATACTTATTATTCGAATTGAAGTTGAAAATAAAGGAATGGAAATGATTTCACGAGTTGTAGTAAGTCATATGATTCGAGATTATTTTGCCTATATTCCAAATTCATTAAAGGTTGATAAGGGGATGAGCGAGTTTCTGTTCCAGCTTGTAAGGTGGAGAATTGATAATTTATTACCAAATGAGAAGGTAGAATTAATTTGTAAAATAAAAGCAAATAAAGATAAAGAACTCAAAAACACACTATTTCAGGCTACATATACATTTCAATATAACGGAGTATCATATGGTCCGTTGCAAACAAATGAAGTTGTTGTACGGCAATGATAAAAAGGAACCTGTATGAAAGGTTCCTTTTTGATTCCCTTTTTTGTTCGATCCATATTTACAATAGCGTCGATTTGATTGTATGTAATGAAGTTTACTCCGAAAGAATTAAATAGTAATTTTAGCGACTACAGAAACCCCGATAGTAAACGTATAATATCTGATAGATTTTTCTTTTGTAGCATGTAGGTCACCATATTTCTAAAATGATGCATGGCATATATATGAAATAGAATAGAAATGGTAGACAAGCTTAAGCGGAAATGTACACTCAATATGTACATTTTTTATTTTGTAGAAAAACATAATTGTTATAGAAACATATATTGGTATAGAAGGGAGGTGAAGTATGAAACATAAAGGGAAAATTAGTGGATTATTACTTGGGAATACAGTGGCAGTTACAGAATGGATTGCGCTTCAGGATGTAATTACAAAACTGGATTCGCGATCATTTTATACCGTCTTTATTATTTATATATTGCAAATGATACTCAGCTATTATTTTGGACATTGGTATGATAAAAAAGCGAGTGGGCGTATGGATACGGAAGTAGGAGGAATGGCAAGTAATGATTTTGTAGTTGATTTTTTTGAGAAAGTAGCTGCTTTATCAGAACGAGATTCTCATAATATTACAGTGTACATTCTTTCTGTGAAAGAATGGAAAGGACTAAAAGAAACAGTGCAAGAAAAAAAATTGGAGGTGTTAGTACAAAAATTGGAGAGCACGATTGTAAAGACAATTCGTAAAGGCGATGTCGTTACGAAGTGGGATGAAAATAAGTATGTGATTGTGGCGATTGATAACGGACATGAAAAGTCGACAATAACAAACCGATTAATGAAAAATATTGAAAGTGAAATAGAAAATGGTTTGGTAAGTATGACTCTATTATTTGGGGCTGCTAGTTATCCTATAGAAGGAAAAACGTTTGAAGAATTGTTAAGAAAGGCACAAAATCAATTGTACCAGCATAGAAATTTGTAAAAAAATAAGTGAAATTTTGATTTGAAGAAATATGATATGAAGAAGTTTTTATTGTAACATTTTTTTGACTTTTATTACAAAAAGAACTTTTTTTGTAATAAAAGTCTTTAAAAATATATGAAATAGGCATATAATTATGATGGATGTGTCAATGCATTTTGCACAATGTGTTTCATTTTAAAAGTGTAGAGGAAAGTATACTCTACACTTTTCCTTTTTAGGGAATGGCAAGAATAATTGTAAGTTGTTGCAAGATAGCATTTATACTGTGTAAAATGAACGAAGAGATTATTTGATAGAAAGCGGGAAAGGGAATGATAGAATGATAGACGTGTGAGAACAACGAACATCTTTTATCAGGTGAATGATTACTGTTGTTCTTCAAATTATTATGGTTGTGATGAATTCCGTTGTACTTTTGTGTAATACATAATATCAATAGGTTTTAAAAAGTGCCAAGTAAAAGATGGATATGGAACTACTATTTAGTTCAAAAACGGAAAATGTAATTTCAAGTAATACAATTTGTACAAGCATTATAAACAATATGAATGATTTTCGTGAAAAAGGTGCGAGTGTGGAGTTTATAGAAGGTTATATAATTTCATAGCTTTTTACACGATGATCGTATATAAGTAGGAGGAAAAAGATGTTGAAATATAGTAAATTAGCAATTGTAACTGCATTATCAATGACTTTACTAGCGGGTTGTTTCGGACCGAAACCAGAAGAGGAATTATATGTTGCATTTGAAAATGCTGCAAAGCAAGAAAAAACAATGTTTGAAGATGCAAAAAAACTTGAAACTTTAGAGAAAGAGGGACAAGAATTATATAACCAGATTGTTCAAGAAGGAAAAGATAATAATCAAACTGTTAAGGAAAAACTAAACCAAGCAGTGAAAAATACAGATGAACGAGAAAAAGTGCTTAAAAAAGAAAAAGAATCTTTAAATAAGGCACAAGAAGAAGTGAAATCGGCAGATAAATATGTGAAGAAAATTGAAGATAAGAAATTGAAAGATCAAGCGGATAAAGTGAAAAGCACATATGAGAAACGACATGATTCATTTAACAAAATGTATGATAGCTATAATAAATCGTTAAAACAAGAAAAAGAATTATATACAATGTTACAAGATAAAGGTACGAAATTAAAAGATATTAGTGAAAAAGTAAAAGTAGTAAATCAGTCTTATAAAGATATTGAATCAGAAAAAGACAAGTTTAATGAATTTACGAAGTCTTATAATACAGAAAAAATTGCTTTTTATAAACAAGCAAATATTAAAATTAAAGAAGAGAAAAAATAAAACAGTTTGGCCTACAATTGGCCAAACTGTTTTATTTTTTTGTATAGGTACGACTATACCATGGGACAGGTTCACTTAATTTTTTTTCTTGTTTTAGCGCTTCAGGACCAATATAATCTTGAAGTGTTTTTTTTGCTACTGTTAAAGATAAGGTTGTTTTCGGATTTCGATAGGAGGATTCAAGATGACCGAGATGTGGTAGGATTCGAAAATCTTCTTTTGTAGGAGGAATATGGAAAAAGTAATCACCTAAACGTATAAGAACATCAGATTGTTGTTGGCTAAAACGTGGATTTCTAGAGAAATGTAATCCTTCTTTAATAGCTTTTTTTTCAGTAATTAGGCGTTCTAAAGCTGTCTTTTTTAACCAGTATAAATACTTCGGATTAGTTGCAGCTTTAGCATGACGATTCACAACGAAAATAGATTGAGCTAGTCGATTAATAGAATGTTGGTTTTGTAATTGAGATTGTGGTTGTGAAGGTTTCATATTAAATCTCCTTTCAATTTTTCATTATTATACCATAAGTAAAAGCGATTTTTATTATATGCAAAAAGTGATTGTATATATTTTCAATATTAAAGCAATATTGTTACAAAAAACAACTATTTTGTATAATAGTAATAGAATGTGTTTTAGAAATTTGATAATGAAAGAGTGAGAAGTTTGAAAGAAATATTAAAACAGCAATATGCCATTATAGATATTGGATCTAATACAATGCGTTTAGTTATTTATGAAAAGCAAAACGGAGGTTTTTATAAAGAGATTGAAAATACGAAAGTGGTTGCAAGGTTAAGGAATTACTTAGTCGATGGTGTGTTGATTGAAGAAGGAATAGAGGTATTGTTACAAACATTATTTCAATTTCAAGAAAGTACACGATTCCATCAGTTGCGCCATGTACTTTGTGTTGCAACAGCAACAATTAGGCAGGCTGAGAATCAAGAGGAAATTAAAAAACTTGTTGAAGGACAAACAGACTTTACTCTTAGAGTATTATCAGAATATGAAGAAGCACGTTACGGCTATTTAGCAGTTATGAATTCAACTTCGTTCTCTGAAGGAATTACAGTAGATATTGGTGGAGGAAGTACGGAAGTTACATACTTTCGAAATAGAGAGATTTTAGAGTATCATAGCTTTCCTTTTGGAGCACTTTCTTTAAAGCAGTTTATTAAAGAGGACATACCTACTGAAGAAGAGTTGGAAAAGATTCGAACGTACTTAGAATATCAATTTCGAACATTACCATGGTTAATTGATAAGAAGTTGCCTCTTATTGCAATTGGTGGTAGTGCGAGGAACTTAGTGAAAATTCATCAAAATTTAATTTGTTATCCTATAGCAGGGGTACATTTATATAAGATGAAAGAAGAAGATATTAAAAATGTGAAAGAAGAATTAGAAGCATTGTCGTTCATAGAACTTCAAAAATTGGAAGGATTGGCAAAAGATCGAGCAGATACAATTGTTCCAGCAGTCGAAGTATTTCATACGCTTGTTAATGTTATAGAGGCGCCATCATTTGTATTAAGTAGAAAAGGATTACGAGAAGGTGTTTTCTATGAAGAGTTGACAAAAGATTTGGGGATTTCATATTATCCGAACGTGGTCGAAGAAAGTTTGTATTTATTATCACATGAATATGAAATGGATATGGAATTTGTAATGCAGCTTATTAAACATGGAAGATTGATTTGTCAACAACTTGAACAAACAGGGCTGATTTCTATGTCAGTAAAAGACTGGGAAGTATTCCATCAAGCAGCGAAAGTATTTAATATAGGCAAATATATAGACGAAGAAGCGAGCCGCTTACATACGTTTTATTTATTAGCGAATAAAACAATTGATGGTATGATGCACAAAGAGAGAGTAAGATTAGCGCTTATTGCGTCTTATAAATCAAAAATGTTATTCAAACAACATTTGTCACCATTTGAAGGATGGTTTCATAAAAATGAACAAAAGAAAATTCGCCTTTTAGGGGCTGTTTTACAATTTTCAGCAGCTTTAAATATAAGACAAAGATCGCTTGTTGAATCAATATCTATAACAGAAAGTAAAGAAGGATTAACATTTGAAATTGTATGTGAACAATCGGCGTTAGCGGAAAAAGTGCAAGCTGAAAAGCAGAAGAAACAGCTAGAAAGAGTATTGAAAACAAATATTAACTTATTATTTAAATTAAAGCATTGAGTTGTACGGATGTCTTTACAAAAAATTTACACTTTATAATATTGTAATTTGCTAAAATGAAAGTAACTAAATTATAGTAAAAAAGTTTCAAGGGGAAGTGTGAAGAGAATGGAATTATCGAAGGGGAATATAGTAAATTTAAATGATACAGCTTATTACAACAATCGAGAGTTAAGTTGGTTAGCATTTAATGAACGTGTACTACAAGAAGCACAAGATGAAACGAATCCACTCTTAGAAAGATTAAAGTTTATTAGCATTTTTAGCTCAAATTTAGATGAATTCTTTATGGTACGCGTGGCAGGATTGAAGGATCAAGTGAGTGCCGGTTTTAACCAACCAGAAAATAAGGCCGGCTTAACACCAAAAAAGCAACTAAATAAAATTGCGATAAAAGCACATGAATTAATGACCGTACAGTATGGTACGTTTAAAAATTATGTGTTGCCAGCGCTGGAGTTAGAGGGGATTGAGCGTTTAACATTCCATGATTTGACGAAAGAACAGAGAGAATTTATAGAAGAGTATTTTGATGAACAAATTTTCCCAGTCTTAACACCTGTTGCTATCGATGCATATCGTCCATTTCCGATGTTATTAAATAAAAGTTTAAATTTAGCTACTCTTTTATATGATGAGAAACAAGTGGAAGAAGAAAACCGCACGAAGTTAGGAATTGTACAAGTTCCTTCACTACTGGAACGCTTCATATTTTTACCGAGTGAAGGACAAAAGCATAAATTTATTTTATTAGAAGACGTAATTAGTAGTTTTACTCATAAATTATTTACAGGATATAAAGTATCATCTGTTACTCGTTTCCGTATTACACGCAATGCGGATTTAACAATTCACGAAGAAGGTGCGAGAGATTTATTAAAGGTAATTGAAAAAGAATTAAAAAAGCGTAAGTGGGGAGCTGCTGTACGTTTAGAAGTTGGCAAAGAGCATATTGATGAAAGAGTATTAGCATTATTATATGAGGTGTTGGAAGTAAAGGATGAAGATGTGTATATAATGGATGGACCGTTAGATTTAACATGTCTATTTTCTTTATATAAAAAACTAGCTCCTTTATATGAGCATCTAGTATATCCGGCTCTTATTCCGCAACGGCCTCAAGACTTAGGGGATGCAGAAGATGTATTTGAAAAAGCGATTGAGCATGATATTTTATTACATCATCCCTTTGAATCGTTTCAGCCAGTAGTTGATTTTGTTCGTGATGCGGCAGACGATCCGAATGTACTTGCAATTAAACAAACATTATATCGAGTAAGTGGGGATTCGCCGATTATTCAGGCGCTAAAGGTAGCGGCTGAAAAAGGGAAGCAAGTGACAGTATTAGTTGAATTAAAGGCAAGATTTGATGAAGAAAATAATGTGCATTGGGCTAAAGAATTAGAACAGGCGGGATGTCATGTTATTTACGGTGTAAGTCATTTGAAAACACATAGTAAAATTACACTAGTTGTAAGAAGAAAAAACGGAAAAATCGAAAGGTTCGTACATCTTGGGACTGGAAATTATAATGATGCAACCGCAAAGCTATATACCGATTTTGGCTATATTACATCGCGAAAAGACTTTGGGGTCGATGCAACAAATTTCTTTAATTATTTGAGTGGTTATACAACAAAACCGCATTTTCATCATTTATCGGTTGCGCCATTTGATATAAGAGAGCAATTTATCGATTTAATAGATGAAGAAATTCGTTATCATAGGCAATATGGAAATGGATATATCATTGCTAAAATGAATTCGTTAACTGATAAACCACTCATTAAAAAAATGTATGAAGCATCACAAGCTGGAGTAAAGGTAGAGCTCATCGTTCGAGGAACATGCTGCCTACGACCTGGTATTCCAAATGTAAGTGAAAATATTCGGGTAGTTAGTGTTGTCGGGAGATATTTAGAACATAGCCGTATTTATTATTTCCATCATAATGGAGAAGAGAAAATATATTTATCTTCAGCTGACTGGATGACAAGAAATATGGAGAAACGTGTAGAAATATCTTTCCCGATATTAGATATTGAAATGAAGGCACGAATTAAGGCGATTTTACAGCTTACTTTAGCTGATAATGTGAAAACACGTGAACAAAATAAAGACGGTGACTATTATTATGTTATTAATAATGGGGCAGAAGAGATTGATAGCCAAGTGAAGTTATTTAAGATGGCGTATCAAAACACAGATGCCGAATAATGAGAACAAAGTAAAAACCTCTTTTTAAAAAGAGGTTTTTACTTTGTTCTCTACTTATTGTATGTTCTCAAAATAGAAGCATGCGTAGAGAGAATAGTTTTTATTGTAAGCATGTTAATGGATTATGAATCGGTTAAGAGAGGGAATAACATTGGTAGAATTGTTGCGGTACATTAATAATAGTATGGCTGTTGACAAGGTCCACCATAACAAGGGTAAGGTGCTGGCGGTGGAAAAGGTGGTGGATATGGTGGGTAATATGGTCTAGGACCGAAAGCTAATGCCCCGCCAAGCAGTCCACCAGCAATACCAGCTAGAAATGGAACTCCAAAAAATGGAAAGAAGCGTGAGTCGCCTACTGGACCAATAGGTGCTGAACGGACTGGGATTGGTTGATAATATGGATACATGAACAAACCTCCTTTATTGGACTCACTTTTATCATATGGTAAATGAAACGTGGATGAGCGCGTACAAGAAAGGATATGTAAGAAAATAGGCGAATGATTACGAATGTTGGAGCGTGAAAATCGTAATTTCAGGTTTTGACATAAATCGGAAGGGGACACGAGTTCTTCCGAGGCCTCGGTTGACATAGAGAGCTAAATCTTGGATCGTATAGAAACCTTCTACATAGTTTTTAGCAAGTGCTGGGGTAATAATAGCGCCCAAAAAAGGAATTTGTACTTGTCCGCCATGACTATGACCAGAAAGCTGTAAGTTAACTGGATAGTTAGCGATTTGCGGTGCAATATCTGGTTCGTGAACAAGAACAATGTTATAAGTGTTTTTCCGAGCGCGCTGTAGTGTCTCCTTTATTTTTGGTTTGCCTAATAGTATATCATCAAGACCGAAAATGGAAATCTCACTATTATCCAGCAGACGGATTTTCTTTTCGCTATTTAGTAATAGTTCAAATCCAGATTCACGCATGATGTGTTCGTAGTACTCCGTTCCATATCCGCCGTGATCATGGTTACCATAAATAGAAAATTTACCGAAGGGAGCTTGTATATTTTTTAAAATGGATGCAACGAAAGGAGTGTCAGTATATGTTTGATAATTATCAATGAGATCGCCAGTAAAAAGAACAATGTCGGGTTTTACAGCATTAATTTTAGAAACGATTTTAGATAAATGGTGGAGAGAGAAATAGTATCCGAGATGTAAATCGCTGAATTGAAGAATCTTCATACCATGAAAACTTTTTGGTATGAGTTGTGATTTCAGTGTATGTTCTGTAAAAGAGAGTAGATGAGGCTCAATATATTTAGCGTAATAGTATCCGATGCTAGTCGTTATAAATGAATATAGACAAGTTCGCATTCCAGTTTTTAAAAAATCTCTTCTTGTAATTTTCTTCATAAAAATATGAGTATACCTATTTGACTTATATCATATATGTTCGCTCTATTTACAGGTTACTCAAACCTCCTTTTCAGTTTATTTGAAATATATTTTAAATAATAAAAAAGTAGTATTGATTACGAAAAAACGAATGAAAAGAAATCTCTTTACGTTAAAATATCAGAAAAGTTTAAAAATATAAAGATTTCTATTAAATAAAATGATAAAATGAATGTGTATTCATTTTTTGGAGGGGATATATATGAAAGAAAAAGTAGTTATTATAACAGGTGGATCGAGTGGAATGGGAAAAGGAATGGCGACTCGTTTTGCAAAAGAAGGGGCACGAGTTGTTATTACAGGACGTACAAAGGAAAAACTAGAGGAAACAAAATTGGAAATTGAACAATTTCCAGGACAAATATTACCGGTACAAATGGATGTAAGAAATACGGATGATATTCAGAAAATGATTGAACAGATTGATGAGAAGTTTGGACGAATTGATATTTTAATAAATAATGCAGCTGGAAACTTTATTTGTCCAGCAGAAGATTTATCCGTGAACGGCTGGAATTCGGTTATTAATATTGTGTTAAACGGTACATTTTACTGTAGCCAGGCTGTCGGAAAATATTGGATTGAAAAAGGTATAAAAGGAAATATCATTAACATGGTAGCAACATATGCGTGGGATGCAGGTCCGGGAGTTATTCATTCGGCTGCAGCGAAGGCTGGAGTATTAGCAATGACGAAAACACTCGCTGTTGAGTGGGGACGTAAATATGGAATCCGAGTTAACGCTATTGCGCCAGGACCAATTGAACGTACGGGCGGTGCTGATAAATTATGGATTTCAGAAGAAATGGCTAAGCGTACGATACAAAGTGTTCCGCTTGGAAGACTGGGTACGCCAGAAGAAATTGCAGGTCTAGCTTATTATTTATGTTCAGATGAAGCTGCGTACATAAATGGAACGTGCATGACAATGGATGGAGGACAACATTTACATCAATATCCATTTTAAAAGGGATAAGAAAAATGTGACGGAATTGTGACATATGAAAGAAAAGTGTTTACAAGAGGTCATATATACGTTATATTTAAGACCTCTTTTTTCTTCATAGTAGAATTGCTAATTCCCCTTAGCATTTTACCCCTCTAATCCCTTCAGGAAAACTGAAGGGATTTTTTATTATTTTTCCGTAAATATCATGTTATAATTTTTGAAAAGTAAAGGGAGGGAAGCACGTTGATAGATGCATTAGATGTAATGAGTAACTTGGATAAAGTCCTTCCTTATTATCAAGCAATTTTTAGTGCTGATGAACATACTGTAATTGGATATGAAGTAGTAGGGCGTATTCAAACAGAAGAGGGCATACAAAGTTTAGCTTCTTTCTTTCATGATGACTCTATTCCAAGTGAGTTTCAACTAGAAGCGGATAACATTATAGTAGAAAAAGCTTTAAATCGTTATTTAGAAAGTGATCAAAAACTATTATTATTTATACATCGGAATGCTAACGTATTAATGAACGATGATGATGAAAGTTTGCTTCAACTTTTATTGATGTATGAAAAACAAGGTTTAAATTTGAAAAACATTGTTTTAGAGATTACAGAACATGAATGTAAAGAAGATATAGAGCAATTTAATCATTTGCTTATGTATTATCGTACATATGGTATTCAAATTTCGATTAATAAAGTCGGAACAGGTACAAGTAATTTAGAACGTATTAGCGTGTTAGCACCTGATATTTTAAAAGTAGATTTAACAAATTTAAGGCAAACTGCACTTTTACAATCTTATCAAGATATTTTATATTCTTTATCATTACTTGCTAGAAGAATTGGTGCGACATTGTTATATGAAGAAATAGATGCTTTTTATCAATTACAATATGCATGGAAAAACGGTGGTAGGTACTATCAAGGGAATTATTTGAAAGAATGCTTACCTGATTTTATTGAAACGAACGTTTTGAAAGAACGACTTGGTAATGAGTGTCATCAATTTATTCAACATGAGAAGAAAAAACTACAAAAGATTTATAATTTAACAGAAATGTTACGTGATCGAATTGGCGATGTTTTAGCCAAACAGAAAAAGAATGAAGATATAAATGATTGGTTATTACAATTTAGCCAAAGTGTATCACAATGTAGTTTTCGTATATTTATTTGTAACGAAGATGGTTTCCAACAATCAGGAAACGTTATGAAAAAAGATGGGGAATGGATTGTGATGCCTGAGTATTATATGAAGAACTGGAGTTGGCGCCCGTATTTTCTAGAGAATATTATGAAAATGCGTTTTGAGAATAAGGCAAGACTTTCAGATTTATATGCTGATATTGAAACCGGTGAGATGGTACGAACATTTTCTTTCCCGATTGATGATGAAAACTTTTTATTTATAGATTTATCGTATGAATATTTATATGAAGAAGATGTTTTATTTTAATGCACGAAGAGATTCGTGCATTTTTTGTTTGTTTTTATCATAAATTGGTAATAGTGAAAATGGTGCCGAAAATGCTGTCTATCGTTGTAAAGATTTTACGAACGAAACCAGCCCTTTCTTTGCATAATCATTGTTACAATGAATACTACAAAGACAAGTTTTCTTAAAAGGAAGGTGAAAAAATGAGAAAATATGGAATATGGTTAGTTCTATTTGTATGCGTTGCCTTTCTAGTTGGTTATAGTGTTACAACTGTTTTAGGAAAAGAGGAAGTGAAAGTCGATCGGAAAGAAGTGTTTGTAACGATACAAAAAGGCTATGAAAGCCAATTTTCAATTCGTGGGAAGCATTTGCCGATGAATAAGATGATAGAAACGTTATCACCATATTTTACAGAGAATTTCCTTCAAGTATTTACAGATGAAAATAGTAGAAGTGATAAACAAAGTGGTGAATATTTACTTCCAGCAAAAGAAGCGCCATTTTCTTTTAATTCAGAAACGAAAATGTCATATGATGAAGAGCATAAAATTTTATATGTTTATGAGCGGGCGAAAAGTGGACAATATCAAATTGTAACATTGCAAAGAGATCAAGGGAAGTGGAAATTGGCTGGATATCATGAAAGTCAAGAACTTTTAACTGAAATAAAAAGGTTACAACAATTATAAAGTGAAACTTTAATCAGGGGCATATCCCGTTTAATATGAACTTGCCACAATCAGATGCATACTTCCAAAATATATCAGGATAAAAATAGGAATAGGTCTTTACCTATTCCTATTCTATATTAAGAAGTTGTTGTAATTTTTCAATTTGAAAACCAGCAACAACTTCTCCATCAATTACAACCGTCGGAGTTGAATAAGAATCATAGTCATATAAAAGACGATTGCGAGCAGCGGCGTCTTTTTTTACGTCAAACTCTTCGTATACAACGTTATTATGCTTTAAAAATTCTTTCACAATAACACATGGCGGACAATCAGGTTGTGTGTAAACCTCAATTTTTTTCATTGCAATTCCTCCTTTTTACTGTTTTTTATTATATTCTTCCAGTATAAAAATCGCAATAAAGAAGGGAAAAGATGTTCTTTCTGTTTTTTCCTTCGTATTTCGACAAATTTTTAGTTGAGTTTCTGGCCAATAACCTTTATCCTAGAGTGTGGAACATTTTTTCTGTTATGACGGATAGAATGAGTATAGCTGTAAAACCTATTGGTAGGAAGATCAGAGAAAGGAGAGATTTCATGTCTCTACTCCAAGGAATTTTAACTCGACTTGTTAGTCTACAAGAACAAGCTGAAAGCGGTGAAGTAGCACAACGCTATTTTGAAGTGAACGGTGAGCGCAAATGTAGCGTGAAATTTTTCGATAAAAGTGAAATGTATGAGTTAGAAGTGTATCAACAAGGTGAAAAACCTCAAGTGTATCAATTCGATAATATCGACATGGTTGCAATTGAGATTTACGATATCATTTCTTGATACATATAAAAAAGGTGTTGCCATGGGGCAACACCTTTTTTAGTTCTATTACTTTTAGTATATATGTATAAGGATTTTTCATTTTTCCTACAATGGTAATAAAGTGAAAGTGTAATTAGTAGGGTTTCTTCGTCCTATACAGCTTATTATCCATCACCAATTGAGGACGGATAGTAAATAGCGGGATGAAAATAGTGAGGAGGTGTGTTATATGGAACGTTTACCAGTTGTGATTTGTCCTAATTGTCACAATTCTGCTGAGATTATTCATGTACTAACGGCTCAATCGAATCAAAACGTAATTTATACGTGCCAAGTTTGCCATTATGTAATTCGGAATATTGAAACGAATAAAGGGTAGGGAGTTATAATTTTTGTTTTTGTCCCATACAATGAGAATACGAAAAGTCTGTCTAATTGAAAGGACGTGACTATGTGGCCGGTGAACATAAATTTTATAATGTTTCAGAGAGACATTTAAATTTTGATATGGTCTTTACCCGTATTTGTAACTTTATTGAAAAGGATCCGCGAAATTTATATCGTTTATCCATTGGGACAGACTCACAAGCACATCAAAAGGATACGAGGTTTATTACGGCAATTCATATTCATCGCGTTGGAAAAGGAGCCTGGGGGTGTTTACACCATCAATCAGTAAAAGATAAGCCAGAAACTTTACGTGAGAAAATATATTTAGAGACGCAGTTTAGTCAAGAAATCGCATGCCTATTTACTCCAAATCATATACAAACAATATGGGATTTATTGCATCCATATGCTCAAGATGGGGCTGGTTTTATAATGGAGATTCACTTAGATATCGGAAATGATGGTTTAACAAAAGAATTTATTCTAGATATGACAGCGAAAATTCAAGCGATGGGATTAACTGCAAAAATTAAGCCAGATGCTTATGCGGCGTTTAGTTATGCGAATCGATATACGAAATAAAAACAATTTATATATTTCTTCTACTAAAAACTGAATATTACATCTATTAAATAGGCTGAAAATTTTATATAATAATGGTAACGATGTGAGTATAAGGAGAGGGGTATATGAAAAGGGATTTTGTTTTAACGGAAGAAGAGGAAAGTTTGTTACTAGATATTTTATTTCAGCAAAATTATGCGAGTGAAATTTTAGCTGTGGAACTTACAGATATCGAGAATGGTTTAAAAAAGACAGACGTGATGCAATATAAAAAAATCACAAGGTTATTTTACAGATTAAAAAATAAAGGGTATTAAGCGCTACCGGAATGGTAGTCTTTTTTTTGTGTTATATGCTAAAATAGCTGTGTAATTTTGTTTTTTACTGAAAGAATGTAAGGACAAAATAATAATATGAAAACGCTGTCATAAAATGTGAATAGAGCCGGTGATTATAAGCAGGAAAAAGGGAAAATGGGGGATGTAATATGATTAGTATTCCAAAAGACGAGTTTCAACAAATTTTTGTAAAAGATTTAATGATTTCATCAGAAAAAGTAGCACACGTTCAAATAGGGAATGGTTTAGAGCATGCTTTACTCGTACTTGTGAAATCTGGATATTCGGCGATACCTGTTTTGGACCCGATGTACAAATTGCACGGGTTAATTAGTACTGCTATGATTTTAGACGGTATGTTAGGGCTAGAACGCATTGAGTTTGAAAGACTTGAAGAGATGAAAGTAGAGCAAGTAATGAAGAAAGATATTCCGGTTCTTAAGTTAGAAGATTCGTTTGCAAAAGCATTAGAAATGACTATTGATCATCCATTTATTTGCGCTGTCAATGAAGATGGGTATTTTGAGGGGATTTTAACACGTCGAGCGATTTTAAAATTGTTGAATAAAAAAGTAAGGCAACATAATCGATAATGTGAGAAAAGTGACTTCATAGAACCGAAGAAGTCACTTTTTTTTCGTGCATATCAGTTGTGTATGTATTATATTTAAAAAGATAAAAAATATAAGCGTATGTAGTTAAATTACGGATGAAAAGCTTATTGAGATAAGGTGTATGGAAGCTAAGGAAAGAGGGAGAAAGTTGCAAATTGATGATTTTCAAATGATGGTTGTGTTAGCACAGGAATCAAATATGAGAAAAGCGGCGGAACGTTTATTTGTTTCACAACCTGCGCTTAGTCAACGATTACAATCTATGGAGAAACAATGGGGAATGAAGTTTTTTATTCGCTCGCAAAAAGGATTGACAATTACACCTGAAGGGGAAAAAGTTGCAAATTACGCAAAAGAAATGCTACAAAGGGAAGAGGATATTAAAAGTGAACTAGCTGTTTTTAGAACAGAAACTCACGGGACGTTAAAAATTGCTGTCGCATCAGTTATTGGTCAATATTGGCTTCCTCCTGTTTTGAAGAAGTTTGTACATAAATATCCTTCTGTAAAAATATCGCTGTTTACTGGCTGGAGTAGTGAAGTGCAAAAGCAATTTTATGAAGGAGACGTGCATGTTGCTATATTGAGAGGAACACAAGAATATAAAGGCCAGAAGCAACAATTATTTGAAGATGAACTTTATTTAGTGGATAAAGAAATAAAAGATATTTCGATGTTAAAAGAAACAAATAGACCATTTATTCAATTTAAAAGTGATTCGACTTATTATGGACAAATACAAAATTGGTGGTATGGTTTATTTTCTAATCCACCTAAGAGAACGATTGTCGTTGATCAAATTGAGACTTGCAAACAACTCGTTTTAAATGGTATAGGTTATGCTCTTTTACCTTCTACTGTTCTAAAAGAAGTACAGGAAAATATGTATAAAACACCTGTCCAATTAACGAGAGAAACATGGTTATTGACGAGTGAATCAGCTAGACAATTGAAGCAAGTACGAGCATTTTTAGAAATTATAGAAGAAATTCAAATGGAAAAATAGGATTATTATCTTGCTACTCGCCCTATCGTTTGGTAGAGTAACATTATAAATGGATTTAGGAGGCAACAAGAATGAAAATGATGGACGCTAACGAAATTATTTCGTTTATTCAAAAAAGTGAAAAGAAAACTCCTGTAAAGGTATACATAAAAGGGGATTTAAAAGAAGTAACATTCCCTGAAACGGTACAAGCATTTGTAAATAAAAAGTCTGGTGTATTATTTGGAGAATGGTCTGAAATTAAGACAATTCTAGATGAAAATAGCAAGTACATTGTTGATTACGTTGTTGAAAATGACCGTCGTAATTCTGCAATTCCAATGCTTGATTTAAAAGGTATTAAAGCTCGTATTGAGCCAGGTGCGATTATTCGTGACCACGTTGAAATCGGCGACAACGCTGTTATTATGATGAATGCAACAATTAATATCGGTGCTGTAATTGGTGAAGGGTCTATGATCGACATGAACGCGGTACTTGGTGGACGTGCAACTGTTGGTAAGAACTGTCACGTAGGTGCAGGCGCAGTACTTGCAGGTGTTATTGAGCCACCTTCAGCAAAACCAGTTATCGTTGAAGACGATGTTGTTATTGGTGCTAACGTAGTTGTGTTAGAGGGAGTTACAGTAGGTAAAGGTGCAGTTGTAGCAGCAGGAGCTGTTGTAACAGAAGATGTACCTCCATATACAGTTGTAGCAGGTACTCCAGCACGTGTAATTAAAGAGATTGATGAGAAGACAAAAGCAAAAACTGAAATTAAACAAGAACTTCGTCAATTAAACCCAGAGAAATAAAAACAAAAAAGCGTAAGAGCATAAACAGGCTCTTACGCTTTTTATAGATAGAGGTGCAAAAATGGCAGTAAGCAAATTCGTTCAAATTCGTAGAGACTTACACAAAATACCGGAAATTGGATTTAAAGAGTGGAAAACACAACAGTATATTTTAGATTACATAGGAACGCTTTCGAATGAACATGTGGAAGTGAAAGTATGGAGAACGGGTGTCATTGTTAAAGTAAAGGGAAAAAATCCAGAAAAAGTTATAGGTTATCGCGCAGATATAGACGGTTTACCAATTACAGAGGAAACTGGATATGAGTTCGCTTCTGTTCATGAAGGAATGATGCATGCATGTGGACATGACTTACATACGACAATCGGTTTAGGCCTTCTAACAGCAGCTGTAACAGAAAGAATAGATGATGACCTTGTATTTCTATTCCAACCAGCTGAAGAAGGGCCTGGAGGGGCTCTTCCTATGTTAGAGAGTGAAGAGTTAAAAGAATGGAAGCCAAATATTATTCTCGGCCTTCATATTGCACCTGAATACCCTGTAGGGACAATTGCTACAAAAGAGGGGCTATTATTTGCAAATACATCAGAGTTATATGTTGATTTAAAGGGGAAAGGTGGACATGCAGCTTATCCTCATACTGCAAATGATATGATTGTCGCAGCTAGTCACCTTGTTACACAGCTTCAGTCTGTTATTAGTCGTAATGTAAACCCACTTGATAGTGCAGTAATTACAATCGGAAAAATAACAGGCGGTACAGTTCAAAATATCATAGCAGAAAAGTCTCGATTAGAGGGAACGATCCGAACGTTATCAGTGGAATCGATGAGCCGTGTTAAAAGTAGGATTGAGGCAATTGTTGCAGGTATAGAAGCTTCCTTCCAATGTGAAGCCGTTATTGACTACGGAGCGATGTATCATCAAGTATACAATCATGAAGCATTAACGAGAGAGTTTATGCAATTTGTAAGTGAACAAACTGATATGAAAGTAATTACATGTACTGAGGCAATGACAGGTGAAGATTTTGGTTATATGCTTCAAGAGATTCCTGGATTTATGTTTTGGCTTGGGGTAAATTCAGAATATGGTTTACATCATGCAAAATTAAAGCCAGATGAAGAGGCTATTGAGAAAGCTATCGTATTTTTAGATCAATATGTAAAATGGAAGGGAACTAGAAAGTAAATTTGCTCGCCAACTTGGTGGGTATTCGTTAGTTCCAAGGTGAAAACATCTTTCATATTTGTTTTGAGTACACATCGGCATACAAATGGATAAAATAATGAGCAGTGGTTTTGAGCCGCTGCTCATTATTCATTATCGCTTATTGAGAAGATGATTAGTTAACTAGCTTATATATGTTTACAATTCGTGTGGAAAGTGTGTAAAATCAAGGTGAAACGTAGAAAAAAGGGTGGGGAATTACGTGCAGATTAGCAGTGCGATTTTATGTTTTGTTTTATATACATATGTTATTATTGCGGCGGTTTATTTTGGGATAAGTTTTTATGCCTACCGTTTAGCGAATAATAATGAATATGAAGAGACATACAACTGGGTGAAAAGGTATTTATCACCTGTACTAGAAATTATGAATGGGTTTGTTCTTTTTTTATTTATTGGATTAATTGCTTTTTCAACGAGCTTAGTAGGAAATAAGACTACATTATTTGTACTAGGTATCATTATTTTTATGCTATTAGGAATTCGTATTGGTAATACGGTATTTTGGAATGAGAGAAAAGTAGATGGTTGGACGGGAATGCTAATACCGTGTATGCTAGCTGCTATCGTGACGAATATAGAACATGAATATTATCAGTTGCATTTTTGGCTCATAATTGTTTTAACAATTCTCTCTGTGTTGTATATAAGTACTGTCGTGCTAACATACATTGCAAATGAAAAGGGAGATGTAAAAGGTACGCATTTCTTTAGAGGGCGTGCATTGTTATGGAGTGTGCCAACGATGGCGGTTATAGCAATTATTGCGATATTAGTAAATGGGTATCAATTTACGAATTGGCAACTGTTTTTAGAAAATTGGTGGATTTTCATTCTTTCGTTTATCGCTTTTTTAGGTGCAACGCATTATTTATTTCATCAACACCATTATATATTGGCATTGCTATTCGCATTCACACAACTATTATTTGCTTTCTTCGGACAAGAAACGTTATTATTCGTTTTTGAAACGTTTAGTTCATTTGGAAACATATTTGTATTTGGTATGTTAATTTTCAGTATCGCATTTTATTTACAACAGTATTTTTATATGCAAAAACAAAAATAAAGAATGATATACAGGTTTTTGTAGCAAATCTAAAGTATGTTACAATAAAAATACATAGTATTCGATGTTATTGGAGGAATTCCTGTGGGTGAAAAAGAGAAAGAATTTGCTGTCATTGGGCTTGGGCGTTTTGGTGGAAGTATTTGTCGAGAACTTGCTCAATTAGGTATGGAAGTAATGGCAATTGACTCAGATGAGGATAAAATTAATGAGTTTGCAAATATAGCTTCACATGCTGTAATTGCAGATTCAACAGATGAGATGGTATTAAAAAGTCTTGGTATTCGTAATTTTGATCATGTAGTCGTTGCGATTGGGGACAATTTGAATTCAAGTATTTTAACAACGTTAATTCTGAAAGAGTTAGGTGTAAAAAATATTACTGTAAAAGCTCAAAATGATTACCATGAAAAAGTATTAAGTAAAATAGGAGCAGATCACATTGTGCACCCAGAGCGTGATATGGGAAAAAGGATTGCTAATAATATTGCATCAAGTAATGTATTAGACTATCTTGAGCTTTCAGATGAGCATAGTATTGTAGAGATTATTGCAAATAAAAAAATCGATGGTCATTCTTTAATCGAATTAGATATTCGTGCGAAGTTTGGATTGAATATTGTAGCGATTAAACGTGGTAAAGAAGTTATTGTATCTCCTCGAGCTACGGAAAACATTCAAGCGGGAGATATATTAATTGTAATTGGTCATGACGATGAAGTAGATCGTTTCAAGCACTTTTTAAGATAAGAGAAAAGGACAATACCATAAAGGTATTGTCCTTTTTCTTATATCTCCATAATGATTGGTAAAATCATTGGGCGACGTTTCGTTTTCTCATATAGGAATGGTGCTAATGTATCTGTAATTTCATTTTTAATTTCAGACCATTGCGTTGTTTTACGTTCCATTACTTTTTCTAAATGAGTTGTAATTAATGTTTGAGCATCATTAATTAAATCACTACTTTCGCGCATATAAACGAAACCACGTGAGATAATATCAGGCCCTGCTGCAACTTTAAATTCTTTCATATCAATGCTTACAACGACAATAACAAGTCCTTCTTCAGAAAGGATACGACGATCGCGTAATACGATATTACCGATATCTCCAATACCATTTCCGTCAATATAAACAGATCCAGATGGTATTTTACCAGCTACACTTGCTTCATCTGAACGTAAGGCAAGAACATCACCATTATCCATAATGAAACAGTTTTCTTCTGGAATACCACAATCATTTGCTAATTTCATATGCATACGTTGCATACGATATTCACCATGAATTGGCATGAAATACTTCGGTTTAATTAGACGAAGCATTAGTTTTTGTTCTTCTTGTCCACCGTGTCCACTCGTATGAATGTTTGACAGTTTTCCGTGGATTACATCAGCACCAGCACGGTACAACATATTAATTGTACGGCTTACACTAATTGTATTACCAGGGATTGGTGAAGAAGAGAACACAACTGTGTCGCCAGGAATAATTTGAATTTGACGATGGGTACCATTAGCAATACGTGAAAGTGCTGCCATTGGCTCCCCTTGACTACCTGTACATAAAATAACAACTTTATTAGCCGGTAGACGATTTAATTGAGATGCATCTATGAATGTATCTTTCGGACAGCGAATATAACCGAGGTTTTGTCCGATTTCAATCGCTGCCTCCATACTTCGGCCAAATACAGCCACTTTACGATTGTTTTCAACAGCCGCTTCAACGACTTGTTGCAAGCGATGGATATTTGATGCAAAGGTTGCGAAGATAATACGACCTTCTACTTTGCGGAAAATATCTTGAATACTATCACCAACACGGCGCTCAGACATTGTAAAGTTTGGAACTTCACTGTTTGTACTGTCAGATAAGAGACAAAGTACACCGTCTTTTCCGATTTCAGCCATTTTTGTTAAGTCCGCTGGTTCACCAACCGGTGTGAAGTCAAATTTGAAATCTCCAGTATGAACCACTTGTCCTTGAGGTGTTTTCACAACAACTCCGTATGAATCTGGGATACTGTGAGTTGTACGGAAGAAGGAAACAGATGTCTTTTTAAATTTAATAACATCATCTTCTTGAATTTCATAAAGCTTTGCTTTACGAAGTAATCCGTGCTCTTCTAATTTGTTTTTGATTAGTGCAATTGCTAATTTTCCGCCATAAATCGGAATGTTCACTTGACGTAATAAGTAAGGAATTCCACCGATATGATCTTCGTGACCATGTGTAATGAATAGCCCTTTAATTTTATCTTCGTTTCGCACAAAATAAGTGTAATCTGGTATTACATAATCGATTCCGAGGAGTTCGTCTTCTGGAAACTTAATTCCAGCGTCAATTATAATAATTTCATCTTGAAATTGAACAGCATATGTATTTTTACCGATTTCACCAAGACCACCTAAAGCAAAAACGGCTGCTTGATCATTCTTTAGAAATTTCATATGACTATACGATTTCCGCTAATGTTAAATCAGCGTTTTCTTTTTCATATTCAAGATGATTGCCAGTCACAGACTGAACGAATTCGATATTATATGCGAACTTATTTAATTTTGTACGAACATCCTTCTCAGACGTAGCCTCTAAATATAAAACTTTTGTATTTTCACGTACTGGAACCTCAGTCATTTTTTCTTGATAAAATACTTTAAAAATCATTTGGAAAACCTCTCCTTGTCTATGTTTTGCATTATCTGTTACTTATTATAAAGCAAACAGTCACGATTTTCATGTTTTTTCGAATGAGAATGAAGAAAAAGCCCGAAATGGGCACAATTTAAGCGATCGTCTTTTTACGGACTAGATCTTTTAAATAACGCTTCAGCTTTTTCTTCAGCTTCTTCAGCATGATTACTCCTTCCTTTCCTTATTTTAAACATGCATATTACTAGTGAAAACGCCGTCTCTGATATAAGAAAGAGGACAAAAGTGAATGTTGAATCTTGTCTTTTCTCATACAGAGAAAGTTATTCTATAGTAACGATTAGTAGCCGTTAGTTATAGCTATAGTATGAGAAAGAATAGAAAAGAAAATTCATACGAACAAGTATCCACATTTTTTACTAATATATATATGCAGGTTTCATAAATAAGGTCAGAAAGTGAACGCTTTCTTCACAGATGTTTAATATGTTATACTTTTTTTTAGTATTTGAAAAGCGATAATCAAAATAGGAATATAGAGTAACAGAAAGGATTTTGACAAATGAATGATAAAATTGTCTTTTTTGATATTGATGGAACATTATTAGATCATGATAAGAAGATTCCGCAATCTACGCGAGACGCAGTAAGGCAGTTACAAGAAAAAGGCGTGCATGTAGCAATTGCGACAGGACGTGCGCCATTTATGTTCGAAGATATTCGTAAGGAACTTAATATCCACAATTATGTTAGCTTTAATGGACAGTACGTTGTATTTGAAGATGAGGTAGTATTTAATAACCCATTACATCCAGCTGCTCTACATAAGTTTACTCAGTTTGCAAAACAAGAAGGATATCCACTTGTATATCTTGATCATCAAGAAATGAGAGCATCAGTGGAATATCATGATTATGTGAAAGAAGGGTTTGGCAGTTTACATTTTGAGCATCCGGCATATGAACCTGATTTTTATGAGAAGCGTAATATTTATCAAACACTTCTTTTCTGTGAAGTAAATGAAGAAGAAAAGTTTATAAATCAGTACCCAGACTTTCATTTTATTCGCTGGCATGCGTATTCAATGGATATTATTCCAAATGGTGGTTCTAAGGCAAAAGGGATTGAGAAATTCATTGAAAAGCTAGGATTTAACCGTGAACAAGTGTATGCATTTGGGGATGGCTTAAATGATTTAGAAATGATTGAAGCAGTTGGGACAGGTATTGTGATGGGGAATGGTCATGAAGACTTGAAAAAACTTGCAAATCATGTGACAAAGGATGTTAGTGAAGACGGTATATATCATGGTTTAAAATGGGCTGGATTGCTATAAGTGAATATGGAATCTATTTCATATAGTAAAAAGGCGGAAGAGTATATTCCGCCTTTTTTACTATCGCTCTAGAGGTTTTGAATCGTCAGGAGCGGCAAATGGATTTTCTTTATTAATGTGATCATAGAACATAACACCATTTAAATGGTCAATTTCATGTTGAAATACAATTGCTGGTAACCCTTTTAAACGTAACTTTACTTCTTCGCCGTTAATAGAAGTTGCTTTCACTGTAATTCTTGTATAACGAGGGACATAACCAGGTACTTCACGGTCTACTGATAGACAGCCTTCACCACTTTGTAAATATGTACGTTCAACAGAATGGCTAATGATTTTTGGATTAAATAATGCATGACTATATAACGTACCGTCCGTATCTGTTACATGAACCGCAATCATTCTTTTTGAAATACCGATTTGCGGAGCCGCTAATCCGATTCCAGGGCGTAAACTATATTTTTCAGCCATTTCAGGATCTTGGCTATTTATTACAAATTCAATCATTTCCTTAAGAGTATTTGTATCTTCTTCGCTCGCTGGTAGTACTACCTCTTCTGCAACGTTTCGCAAAATAGGATCTCCTTCGCGAATTACATCTTTCATTGTAAGCATATGTAATCTCTCCTTTCCTTTTTAGTCTACCAAAGGAGATGGAAAAAGTCATCGGCAAGTAAGGGGAAGATAGATCGGTTATGTAGGAATAAAAAGAAAGAGACGGCAGAGCCGTCTCTTTCTTTCCATAGTTGTTTCATTTTACATTAGCGAATGCAAGCAGCACCAACGATAATTAAAAGAATAAACAACACAACGATTAAGGCGAAGCCGCGTCCAGACCCACCACAAGAACCGCCATAACCGTAGGAAGGATATGAACAAGTTGGATAGCAATATGAATATCCGTACATGAGATGACCTCCTTTATCATTTCCCGCTAATACTGCGGTTACTATAATGTATGGAGGGAAGAGTAGAAATGTATGGGTAATTACCTATAAAAGGAAGAAGAGTTTGTATATTTTTGCTAAGAAGAGAGAAAAACTAAAGGGAATTAAATCGTTTACATATTATTCTAAGAGAAAAAACAAGTTAAAAAGGGAATAATATAACAGTAGGTTAATGCTTACTAATACAGATGTGAAAAATAAAAACACGTTTGTGTAGGAGAAACCTGCAGATTATTTATAAAAAAACGTATTCAAAGTAATTGACATCGTAATTAGAATAGTTGTAAACTAAAAAACGTGATCAAGATTGTATTAATATGTTTCTGAAAAAACATTAGTACAGATTGTTAGGTACACAAAATTATTCTCAACCGACAAATAAATTTGTTGGTTTACATTGTTGCGGTTTCCATCTAGCTAATAGATAGTGAAAGCGTTTCAGAATATGGTTCAAGAGAGGAAGAGGTGAACGGAATGGGTACTAAAACAAAAAAGACCCTATTTAATGTTGATGAGCAAATGAAAGCTATCGCAGCTCAATTTGAAACATTACAAATTTTAAATGAAAAAGGCGAAGTTGTGAATGAAGCAGCTATGCCTGAATTATCTGATGATCAATTAAAAGAATTAATGCGCCGTATGGTGTATACTCGCGTACTAGATCAACGTTCTATTTCTTTAAACCGTCAAGGACGTTTAGGTTTCTACGCACCAACAGCTGGACAAGAGGCTTCTCAATTAGCAAGTCATTTCGCACTTGAAGCAGAAGATTTCATCTTACCAGGATATCGTGATGTGCCACAATTAGTATGGCACGGTTTACCATTATACCAAGCATTCTTATTCTCTCGTGGACATTTCATGGGTAACCAAATGCCTGAGAACGTAAATGCACTTGCTCCACAAATCATCATCGGTGCGCAAATCATCCAAACTGCTGGTGTTGCGTTAGGTATGAAATTACGTGGTAAAAAATCTGTTGCAATTACTTACACTGGTGACGGTGGTGCTTCACAAGGTGACTTCTACGAAGGTATGAACTTTGCGGGTGCATTCAAAGCTCCAGCAATCTTCGTTGTACAAAACAACCGTTATGCAATCTCTACTCCAGTAGAAAAGCAATCTGCAGCTAAAACTGTAGCACAAAAAGCAGTAGCAGCAGGTATTTACGGAATTCAAGTAGACGGTATGGATCCATTAGCTGTATACGCAGCAACTGCTTTCGCTCGTGAGCGTGCAGTAAATGGTGAAGGTCCTACTTTAATCGAGACTTTAACATTCCGTTACGGTCCACATACAATGGCTGGTGATGACCCAACTCGTTACCGTACAAAAGATATCGAGAACGAATGGGAACAAAAAGATCCAATCGTACGCTTCCGTGCATTCTTAGAAAACAAAGGCCTATGGTCTCAAGAAGTTGAAGAGAAAGTAATCGAAGAAGCAAAAGAAGATATCAAACAAGCAATTGCTAAGGCTGACCAAGCTCCAAAACAAAAAGTTACTGATTTAATGGAAATCATGTACGAAAAAATGCCTTACAACTTAGCTGAACAATATGAAATTTACAAAGAAAAGGAGTCGAAGTAAGCCATGGCTCAAATGACAATGATTCAAGCAATCACTGATGCTTTACGCGTTGAAATGAAAAATGACCCTAACGTACTTGTGTTTGGTGAAGACGTTGGTGTAAACGGCGGTGTATTCCGTGCTACTGAAGGTTTACAAGCTGAATTCGGTGAAGACCGTGTAATGGATACTCCACTTGCAGAGTCTGGTATTGGTGGACTTGCAGTTGGACTTGCACTTGAAGGATTCCGTCCAGTTCCAGAAATCCAATTCTTCGGTTTCGTTTATGAAGTAATGGATTCAATTTCTGGTCAATTAGCTCGTATGCGTTACCGTTCTGGTGGACGTTGGACTGCTCCAGTAACAGTTCGTTCTCCATTCGGTGGTGGTGTTCATACTCCTGAACTACATGCTGATAGCTTAGAAGGTTTAGTGGCTCAACAACCTGGTCTAAAAGTTGTTATTCCATCTACTCCATACGATGCAAAAGGTCTTTTAATCTCTGCGATTCGTGACAACGATCCAGTTATCTACTTAGAGCATATGAAATTGTACCGTTCATTCCGTCAAGATGTACCAGAAGGTGAATACACAATTGATTTAGGCAAAGCTGACATCAAACGTGAAGGTACAGATGTATCTGTTATCGCTTACGGTGCTATGGTTCACGCTGCATTAAAAGCTGCTGAAGAACTTGAAAAAGAAGGTATCTCTTTAGAAGTTGTTGACTTACGTACAGTTCAACCATTAGATATCGAAACAATCATCGCTTCTGTTGAAAAAACAGGCCGCGTAGTTGTAGTTCAAGAAGCTCAAAAACAAGCTGGTATTGCAGCTAACGTTGTAGCGGAAATTAACGACCGTGCAATTTTAAACTTAGAAGCTCCAGTTGTACGTGTTGCAGCTGCTGATACAGTATTCCCATTCTCTCAAGCTGAGAGCGTATGGTTACCAAACCATAAAGATATTGTTGAAGCTGTTAACAAAGTAATGAACTTCTAATTTTTACTTATTCATGTGCAAAAGAAATCAGCACATGCTGATTTCTTTTGCCATATTCCATAATAAAGAAATGAATCAGGGGGCTGAATTCCGTGGCATTTGAATTTAAACTACCAGATATCGGTGAAGGTATCCACGAAGGTGAAATCGTAAAATGGTTTATTAAACCAGGCGACGAAGTAAACGAAGACGACGTACTTCTTGAAGTACAAAATGATAAAGCAGTAGTAGAAATTCCTTCTCCTGTTAAAGGTAAAGTACTTGAAGTACTTGTAGAAGAAGGTACGGTTGCAGTAGTTGGAGATACATTAATTAAATTTGATGCTCCTGGATACGAAAACCTTAAATTTAAAGGCGACGATCATGACGAAGCTCCTAAAGCTGAAGAAGCAAAAGAAGAAGCTCCTAAAGCTGAAGCTACTCCAGCAGCAACTGCAGAAGTAGTAAATGAGCGCGTAATCGCTATGCCATCTGTTCGTAAATATGCTCGTGAAAACGGCGTAGACATTCATAAAGTAGCTGGTTCTGGTAAGAACGGTCGTATCGTAAAAGCTGACATCGATGCATTTGCAAATGGTGGACAAGCAGTAGCAGCAACTGAGGCTCCAGCAGCAGTAGAAGCTACTCCAGCAGCAGCGAAAGAAGAAGCACCAAAAGCACAACCAATCCCAGCTGGTGAATATCCAGAAACTCGTGAGAAAATGAGTGGTATCCGTAAAGCAATTGCGAAAGCAATGGTTAACTCTAAACATACAGCTCCTCACGTAACATTAATGGATGAAGTAGATGTAACTGAACTTGTTGCTCATCGTAAGAAGTTCAAAGCTGTGGCAGCTGACAAAGGTATTAAATTAACTTACCTTCCATACGTTGTTAAAGCTTTAACATCTGCATTACGTGAATACCCAATGTTAAACACTTCTTTAGATGATGCTTCTCAAGAAGTAGTTCATAAACATTACTTCAACATCGGTATCGCAGCTGATACAGACAAAGGTCTATTAGTACCAGTTGTTAAAGATACAGATCGCAAGTCTATCTTCACAATTTCTAACGAGATCAATGATCTTGCTGGTAAAGCACGTGAAGGTCGTTTAGCTCCTGCTGAAATGAAAGGCGCTTCTTGCACAATTACAAACATTGGTTCTGCAGGTGGACAATGGTTCACTCCAGTTATCAACCACCCAGAAGTAGCAATCCTTGGTATCGGCCGTATCGCTGAGAAACCAGTTGTGAAAAACGGTGAGATCGTTGCAGCTCCAGTATTAGCATTATCTCTAAGCTTTGACCATCGTTTAATTGACGGCGCAACTGCTCAAAAAGCATTAAACCAAATTAAACGTCTATTGAATGACCCACAATTATTAGTAATGGAGGCGTAATAACAATGGTAGTAGGAGATTTCCCAATTGAATTAGATACAGTCGTTGTTGGTGCAGGTCCTGGTGGATACGTTGCGGCAATTCGTGCAGCACAATTAGGTCAAAAGGTAGCGATTATTGAAAAAGCTAACCTTGGTGGCGTATGCTTAAACGTTGGATGTATTCCTTCAAAAGCGTTAATCAATGCAGGTCATCGTTATGAGAATGCAATGCATTCTGATGACATGGGTATCACTGCAGAGAACGTAAAAGTTGACTTTACAAAAGTTCAAGAATGGAAAAACGGCGTAGTTAAGAAATTAACTGGCGGTGTTGAAGGCCTTCTTAAAGGTAACAAAGTTGAAATCATTCGCGGTGAAGCTTACTTCGTAGATGCTAACACATTACGCGTAATGACTGAAGATGCAGCTCAAACTTATACGTTTAAAAATGCTGTTCTTGCAACTGGTTCTACACCAATCGAAATTCCAGGATTCAAATACTCTAAACGTGTTATCAACTCTACAGGTGCTTTAAGCTTACCTGAAATTCCTAAAAAACTTGTTGTAATCGGCGGCGGTTACATCGGTATGGAATTAGGTACTGCATATGCTAACTTCGGTACAGAAGTTACTGTAGTAGAAGCTGGCGACGAAATCTTAGCTGGTTTCGAAAAAGCTATGAGCTCTGTTGTTAAACGTGCTCTACAGAAAAAAGGTAACGTAACAATCCATACAAAAGCTATGGCTAAAGGCGTTGAAGAAACAGAAACTGGCGTAAAAGTTAGCTTCGAAGTTAAAGGTGAAATCCAAACTGTAGAAGCAGATTACGTATTAGTAACTGTAGGTCGTCGTCCAAACACTCAAGAAATCGGTCTTGAGCAAGTTGGAGTTAAAATGACTGACCGCGGCATCATCGAAATCGATGAGCAATGTCGTACAAATGTACCAAACATCTATGCAATCGGTGATATCGTTCCTGGACCACCATTAGCTCACAAAGCTTCTTACGAAGGTAAAGTAGCTGTAGAAGCAATTAGTGGCCATGCGTCAGCTATCGATTACATCGGAATTCCTGCAGTATGCTTCACTGATCCAGAATTAGCATCTGTTGGTTACACTAAGAAACAAGCTGAAGAAGCTGGAATGACTGTAACTGTATCTAAGTTCCCATTCGCTGCTAACGGTCGTGCATTATCATTAAACAGCACTGACGGTTTCTTACAACTTGTAACACGTAAAGAAGATGGTCTTCTTGTAGGTGCTCAAGTTGCAGGTGCAGGCGCTTCTGATATTATTTCTGAGATTGGTTTAGCTATCGAAGCTGGAATGACAGCAGAAGATATCGCTCAAACAATCCACGCTCACCCAACATTAGGTGAAATCACAATGGAAGCAGCTGAAGTTGCTCTTGGAATGCCAATTCACATTGTAAAATAATTTAAGTAATGAAAATAGCCCATCTCTTATTTAAAGAGATGGGCTATTTTTTATTTTATAATAAAAGTGGCTTGCAAGGTCTTTATACGTACTTGTCGAATGAATATATAATAATTTAATTGAATTGTTAAAACATATATAAATCCAAAAGCCATATATATGCTTTCGTGTAATATGTAATTGATTCAAACTTAATACCATATATTAATAAAATAGAGCATGTCAAAGGAGAAGGTTCCATGAGAATATTACATGTTATATTTTATCATTTTTTATTATGGAGTGGTTTTTCCGTTGTATTATCATTGTCAAATGGTGATAAGTTGCATTATAAAGTTATTCTATTTTTTGTATTTCTTTATTTAGCATATGTGATCGCATATTTTGTATTGCAAATTAGAAAGCAGGCATTATTCCTTACGTGTTCAAATTGCATACTTTTCTTAATTATATTTTCTATTTTTTAAATTAACGTTTATAGAAATACATTGTTCTTCCATTAAATAATTTTAACTCTCCTTCTAATTTCTTCGCTAGAAAACGGCAAAATTCATTTGCTTTTCCTTTATCACCAAATGTTGCATTAGGTGGTAAAGAAACTTGAATATAAGTTTGTTCCTTTTCTATACCGACACCGACATAAATGGAGTCATATCGATCGTGAGTAGATTGTAGTTTGAATGTTGTTGCTGATGTATCTAAAATTTCATACGGAAAAGCGGTATTTGTATAAGCGTAATTAATTTGAACACCGGTTTTGGAAGTAACTGTTTTATAATAATGAAAAAGTTGTTTTATATCATCTATTGAAACAGATTGTTGATTGGATTTAGGTACAAGCGTAATAAAGGCATGTTGCATATAAGTTCCCCCTAACTTAGTAGAATACTCTCATTCTACATCCTACTGAATTTTTTGACAATTAAAAGGAGTATTCCTTTTTTTGTTTAATATACTAATGAAAGGTGATGTAGAAAGGTGGAAACCGATGTTTGAAAAATTGTATGATGAGCATGAAAGTGTGAAGGTACGATTTTTGGGGTTTATGACACATGATAATCGTTATGATTTTGGTGTTATTTATACAAATATGTTTTTTGGAAAGCCACTTATTGTTTGCATGCAAACAGGAAGGTCTACTTTACTTGGACGAGATGATGTAGAGAATGTTCAACATTTACAGGAAGTTTTCAAATTAGGCTCAGAAGAGGAAGCAGCTGAGTTATCTCAGTTTTTCTCATTTCTAGTTCCATCTACATCTTTGCATGCGGAATACGAAGAATAAATAATGTAAAACAGTCGTACGTATAAATATGGCTGTTTTTTTGTTTGAATATCGCATACTAATTTAAATTTAAAATATTTAATGTGTTATACTAAAAACCTATTGACGTAAAAAGTATAACATATTAAAATAAAGACAGAAAGTTAAGCGGTTACAAAAAGTTTTTGGGATTATAAACTTAGGGGGAAATGAAAAATGGGAACAATCGTATGTCAAGATTGTGAAGGTACAATTGCACACTTCGAGGATGAGAAAGTAACAGTACTTTACGGGAAATGTGGATCTTGCGGATGTGATCACACAGAGCATACAAAAGCCCAATAATTGATAGGAAATGGACAGCTGAAAGTTTTTAGGACCATAAACTTAGGGGGAAATGAAAAATGGGAACAATCGTATGCCAAGTATGTGAAGGAACAATCGGACATTTTGAAGATGAAAAAACGACAGTGCTTTACGGAAAATGCGGAACAAATTGTGACTGTGCTAGTAGAGATAATGCGAAAGCTTAATGATAAATAAATAAATAGATTACTATTAAAACTCAGGGGGAAATGAAAAATGGGAACAATCGTATGCCAAGTATGTGAAGGAACAATCGGACATTTTGAAGATGAAAAATCAACAGTACTATACGGGAAATGTGGATCTCATTGCGACTGTGACCATAAAGAACATTCAAAAGCTTAAATAAAAAAAGCGCCTACATATGTAGGTGCTTTTTTTAATAAACTGTAGTTGTGTTGCCAACTGTTGCAACAATTGCATCATCTCTAATCGGAATAAATCCTATGGATGTCTGTGGTGTGCTAGGAGAAGCATGGTAGCTCATGAGACGGCTATCAATACGGGTAATAGTATCGGTTAAGAAAGCGGAAATGAAAGCGTAAGGGACTCGTCGCTCATTTAATGCGTATATAATTTCTTCTTTTGTTTTTACACCTACGCCATGCCCATAAAAAAAGAAATTTCCTAGATAGATAGTATTTTCTCCTTGCCACTCGATTGTAGCTGGATTCACTTGTGGATTTTTAAAGTAAACGAGATCACCTGGGACAAGATCACCACCTGTCTTTGTTATGAGCTTTAAATCTTGATCGTAGTCCCACGTATAAAGTAAAAGGTTTGCAAAGAGACGGTTGAAAGTTTCTTCCTCATATAATGCTAGTAAAGCTTTGTAAAAAATAATGATCATAGCGGTGGCACATTCAGTTCCATATAGTTTTCCGTTTTTGAAAATATCTTGTATGGCAATGGAAGGGGGTATGTTTGGAAGGAGCTCGAATCCTCCAAGAGATGTTCTTTTCCAATACTGAGGGTTACAAAAAGATTGTTGAAATGTACGAAACTGAAAACCACTTTGAAAAAGTTCTAATGCAGAAGTAATAATATTAACACGCAAATTTAGATCAAAGCTGAGTTCACCAGATGTTCGGAAGGAATAGATTTCTTGATTTCCTGCCATTATAGATAAAATTTGTTGTTTCTCATTTGCAAATGGCTCATATTCATTTGTGATATAAGGATGTACAATAGAACGGCCTATTACAATCATAATAGTATCCCCACCTATACGTTACATTACATAATATCGTATGAGAAAAGGCCAAAAGGGTGAAAGAAAAGCCTATCAACTGATAGGCTTGTACTCTTTAATCACGCGTAATGTTTGTAATGTCATATCTTCAGGACCTTGTACAGGTAAACCTGCTTCTAAGTTTTTACGAATATACTCTAAGTTGTCTTGTGTAATAATTTCCCCCGGAGTAAAGATTGGAATCCCTGGCGGATAAACCATAACGAAATCAGCTATAATACGACCTGCTGCATTTTCAAATGGGATGACTTCTGTTTCCGAATAAAAAGCATCTCGAGGAGAAAGTGCTAACACAGGTATTTCTGGAATTTCTACTTGCACTTGAACACCTTTATCAGCTTTATTTTTAAATGTTGCTGATAAATCTTGTAATGCCGCAATAAGTGTATTCGTTTCACTTTCTGTATCCCCAAAAGTGACAAGACATAGTATGTTGTATAAATCTGAGAGTTCTACTTCAATGTTATATTGCTCTCTAAGCCATACTTCAGCCTGATGGCCTGTAATACCTAAATCTTTTACAGATACAATTATCTTTGTAGGATCATAGTTAAAAGTAGCATCCGTACCTAGCATTTCTTTCCCTGGACAGTAAAGATGTTCAATATCATTTATAGCATTACGAACTTGTTCCGCTAATTGTATTGTTTGTTCTATGAGCGCCTTTCCTTCTGTAGCAAGACGTTTTCTAGCAACATCTAGGGAGGCTAACAAGATGTAAGACGTTGATGTAGTCGTAAGCATGCTAATAATAGATTGAACATGTTTTACGTTCACAAGGCCTTCTTTTACATTAAGAATAGAACTTTGCGTTAAAGATCCACCTAATTTGTGAACACTCGTTGCTGCCATATCTGCACCGGCTTGCATCGCTGACATCGGCAGTTCATCGTGAAAATGAATATGAACACCATGAGCCTCATCAACGAGTACAGGGATATCGTAAGAATGTGCTAATTGTACAATCTGTTCTAAGTCCGCAGCAAAGCCAAAGTATGTTGGATTAATAACAAGTAAGCCTTTCGCATCTGAGTGCTCTTCAAGTGCTTTTTTGACAGATTGGATTGTGATTCCATGTGAAATACCAAGTTTTGGATCGATTTCAGGATGCATGAAAATAGGTTTTGCACCTGAGAAAATAATAGCTGACATTACTGATTTATGCACGTTTCGTGGCACTAGTATTTTGTCACCAGGACCGCAAACGCTCATCACCATTGTCATTATTGCGCCACTTGTACCTTGAATAGAAAAGAAAGTATGATCCGCACCAAATGCAGCGGCTGCTAAATCTTGTGCTTCTTTAATCATACCTTTTGGATGATGTAAATCATCGAGCGGCGCAATGTTAATTAAATCAATTGCTAATGCATTATGCCCAATAAATTCGCGAAATTCAGGATCCATGCCTTGCCCTTTTTTATGACCTGGAATATGGAATTGAATTGGATTTCGCTTACTGTGCTCAACTAAAGCGGTAAACAATGGTGTTTCGTATTGGGACAATCTATACACCCCTTCTTTTTTTTATATTTATTAGAGTTTGTTTTATATAATCTTGTTCTAAAAAAGTTACGTTCTTTTTTAGAATGAGACTTGTTTTTCTGCCATTCACAAAAGCTTTTTTGAGATGGGAGCTTCACTTTATTTCCTATAAAACAAAAGCATTATATCACCAATAATTATAGATGTATAGCAAAAAATATTTTTACGGTGAGTATGTTAAATAGTAGCTGCCTACTAACTTCTAGTGGAAGGCAATTCCATTAAAATGAATAAATAGTGTATAATGCAAAGTGACTATAGTGAAGTAGAAAAAATCACTTTAAGATAGCGTATTGAAATAAGAAGAAATGATAAATGAGGTGCGAAATGGAATATCAATATCCGTTAGATTATGATTGGTCAAATGAGGAAATGGTTACAATTGTGAAGTTTTATGAAGCGATTGAGAAAGCATATGAAAAAGGAATTGTAAGAGAAGAATTAATGGGTTTATATCGTCGTTTTAAAGAGATTGTTCCATCGAAAGCAGAAGAAAAGAAAATTGATAAAGAGTTTCAAGAAGTAAGTGGATATTCTATATACCGTGCGATTCAGAAGGCTAAAGAAATTGAAGAAGAAAAGCTTGTGAAAATGTAAAAAATATTTTGAAAAATAAAAACTGAAGTGATATAATGTGATAACAACTAAAAACGGACAATATAAATTGTCCGTTTTCTACTATCGATTACAAAGTGCATATAAAGGAAGGAGTGATTGCATCGTAGATTCAATCTTAGCAAGGAATTGTTCGTTGGTCATTGCTGAAAACTCCTCTGGTGATATATGAATACCAACTAATAATTCTGCTTTTTTTACAGTAGCTAGACGTTCAATCATCTTTTGTAAATCATTTGTTTCAAGTGTTTTATGTAATTTTACACTTGGTTTAGTATGGTCAATGGACCAAACGAAGTCATTTGGAATATTTGTTTTTAAATCATTTATATGTTCTAAGAAGGCGTGAGCCGTCTCCACTTTTTGTGGACACTCATAGATTAAACCAAAGTATATGAAGGCATGAGTACCCCATAATCCAATTTGGAAATGTGGTAGCATTTTATATCCGCGTTTATTTGTTGAAAAAGCAACCCAAGTATCGTTTGGTGGATTGACTTTGCGACGTGCGTGTTTTGCTACATGATAAAAAAAGTTCTCATCAGTTTGTTTGGATAAATACGCTGCAAACTGTTCCCCTAAAGCTTCTAGCTTAGGATGAATGTTCGTTTTAATTGCACTCATTCGTTCTTCGAGACCATCAACTGTAAAGACCTCAAAATCAGTTGATTTGAATGTTTGTAGTGTCATGATTGTTCCTCCAACTCCTATTTTGCTTTTATTTTAGCATAGCTTGTACTATTCATAAAAAAAACAGCACAAAAAAATTTAAATAAAAAAATATAATTTTGTTGCATAGATGATTTATCCAACATAGTATAGTATAAAACAAAAAATCAGAAAATTAAATTAATTCTAGTCCGAGGGCAGACGAATATTGGGAGGAGGCAAATAATATGAGACAGGTGATTAATGCGTTAAAGAGAACAGATGCTGAAAAGAGAATACCGGTGCTACGTTTGGAGCTAGATTATGAATTAGCAACTTTATATGATGCGATGATGGAAGATGATAAACAGAAAAAAGAAGAGTGTGTACAAAAGTTAGAAGTGTTAAGACTTGAAATGATTCGTTTAGAAGCGTAATAATAGTATATGTATAAAAAATTAGTTGGTGCGAACCTTATAAAGGGTTCGTTTTTTCTGTGAACAGTATAGATCGGAGTGTTTAAACATGCAAGAAGTATGGAAAGACATCGATGCACACGCCAAACAGTGGATTCGGGATGCGGGAGAGCATTTAATGGCATCAATGAAAAAAGCACTTATTATAGAAACAAAATCAAATGCAGCTGATTTAGTAACAAATATGGACCGAGAAATAGAACAGTTTTTAATTGGGAAAATTAAAGAAACATTCCCACATCATCATATTTTAGGTGAAGAGGGCTATGGAGACGAGGTAACTTCTTCTGACGGGGTTGTTTGGTTAATTGATCCAATTGACGGCACGATGAACTTTGTTCACCAAAAAAGAAATTTTGCAATTTCAATTGGAATTTATGAGAACGGTATCGGAAAGATTGGACTTATTTATGATCCAGTTCATGATGAATTATATCATGCGTTAAAAGGGGCTGGAGCATTTTGTAATGAAGTACCGATACCTTTATTAGAAAAAGGTACTGTAGAGCAAGGTATTGTAGCTTTAAATGCGATATGGCTTACCGACAATCCATTGCTTAATATGGAAAGTATGATGGCACTTGTTAAGAAAGCAAGAGGCACGAGATCATATGGCTGTGCAGCATTAGAGATGGTATACGTTGCAACTGGAAGAATCGATGCATATGTAACACCTAGATTATCACCATGGGACTTTGGCGGGGGACAGATAATTGTAGAGGAAGTTGGAGGCAAGGTAACAACATTCTCCGGAGCGCCACTTTCTATCGTAGAGAAGAGTAGCGTATTAGTTGCGAAGCCAGGGGTGTATGAAGAAGTGTTATCGTTTATCCCGATTGGTGAGGGCTGATAATCAGTGGGGGATGAAGAAAAAAACCACTGATTAAAGTTTCACTTTATATCCAAGTAACAAAAAAAGTAAGAGGCTGTATACAGGCTTCTTACTTTTTGACGTTATTGCGATTTACGCATTTTTCTTTTTGTTACAAAACCGTATCCAACTGTAACAAATGTGCCGATAATGCAAATAATAATACCGATTGGACTATTTTCAGCAATCATAATGCCGATACCAATTAAGAAAATAACACCGATAATTGCAGTTAATAAAAAGCGATATTGAATGTGTTCCATTTCTTCACCCTCCAATCTCATTTTACTTTCACAAAAGTAAGAATACAACTATATTTTCATTCTTGATTTTATTTTAATTGCTATTGTATCCCCTTCGCTCTTATAATAGAGAAGGATTAAAAAGACATTAGGAGTTGGACATGTTGAAAAAACGACAAGATTTACGTAATATAGCAATTATTGCCCACGTTGACCATGGTAAAACAACACTTGTTGACCAGTTATTACGTCAAGCGGGGACTTTCCGTGCGAACGAACACGTTGAAGAGCGCGCAATGGATTCAAATGATCTAGAAAGAGAGCGCGGTATTACAATTTTAGCGAAAAATACTGCGATTCACTATGAAGATAAAAGAATTAACATTTTAGATACACCAGGTCACGCTGACTTCGGTGGAGAAGTAGAACGTATTATGAAAATGGTTGATGGTGTTTTACTTGTTGTTGATGCATATGAAGGTTGTATGCCACAAACACGATTTGTTTTAAAGAAAGCTCTTGAGCAAAACTTAACTCCAATCGTAGTAGTAAATAAAATTGACCGTGACTTCGCTCGCCCTGATGAAGTAGTTGATGAAGTAATCGACTTATTCATCGAACTTGGTGCAAACGAAGATCAATTAGAGTTCCCAGTTGTATTTGCATCAGCAATGAACGGAACAGCAAGCTTAGATTCAAACCCAGCAAATCAAGAAGAGAATATGAAATCATTATTTGATACAATTATTGAACATATTCCTGCACCAATTGATAACAGCGAAGAGCCACTTCAATTCCAAGTAGCACTTCTTGATTACAACGACTATGTTGGACGTATTGGAGTTGGACGCGTATTCCGCGGTACAATGAAGGTTGGACAACAAGTTGCTTTAATGAAAGTAGACGGAAGCGTAAAACAATTCCGCGTAACAAAATTATTTGGTTACATGGGATTAAAACGCCAAGAAATTGAAGAAGCAAAAGCTGGAGACTTAGTAGCTGTTTCTGGTATGGAAGACATTAACGTTGGTGAAACAGTATGTCCAGTTGAACATCAAGATGCGTTACCATTATTACGTATTGATGAGCCAACACTACAAATGACGTTCCTTGTAAATAACAGTCCATTTGCAGGTCGTGAAGGTAAATACATTACATCTCGTAAAATCGAAGAGCGTCTTCGTTCACAATTAGAAACAGATGTAAGTTTACGTGTAGATAATACAGAGTCTCCTGATGCATGGATCGTATCTGGACGTGGGGAACTACATTTATCTATCTTAATTGAAAACATGCGTCGTGAAGGTTATGAACTACAAGTATCTAAGCCAGAAGTAATTATTAAAGAAGTTGATGGCGTAAGATGTGAGCCTGTAGAGCGTGTACAAATCGATGTACCTGAAGAATACACTGGTTCTATTATGGAATCTATGGGTGCTCGTAAAGGTGAAATGTTAGATATGGTGAATAACGGAAACGGTCAAGTTCGCCTTACTTTCATGGTTCCAGCACGTGGTTTAATTGGTTACACAACAGAATTCTTAACATTAACTCGTGGTTACGGTATTTTAAACCATACATTCGATTGCTACCAACCAGTACACGCTGGACAAGTTGGTGGACGTCGTCAAGGTGTTCTAGTTTCACTTGAAACAGGAAAAGCATCACAATACGGTATTATGCAAGTTGAAGATCGTGGTGTAATCTTCGTTGAACCAGGTACAGAAGTATATGCTGGTATGATTGTCGGAGAACACACTCGTGAGAATGACTTAACAGTTAACGTTGTGAAAATGAAACAACAAACTAACATTCGTTCTGCGACGAAAGATCAAACTTCAACAATGAAAAAACCACGCTTAATGACTTTAGAAGAATCATTAGAGTACTTAAACGATGACGAGTTCTGTGAAGTAACTCCAGAATCAATTCGTTTACGTAAAAAGATTCTTGATAAGAGCGAACGTGAAAGAGCTGCTAAGAAAAAGAAATCTGTAGAAGCGTAAAATAGTAAAACAGCTACCTTTAATTAAGGTAGCTGTTTTTTTATGTTTATTTTTTAGAATATTTACTCTTTTTGTGGACAGTATTTTTTTCACAGGTTACTCTTGTATTAAGTACATAAAGAAAAATGGTTTGATTTATGAGGAAGGGGGATAAATGGTGTTAGAAAGAATGTCGTTTTTTGCGAAGTTATGTAAAGTCGATGAAAATCCAGAGCTAGGGATGTGGTTACTGTATGGCGTCATTATTATATTAAGTGCACTTGTGTATAATTTAGGTTTTGCAAGAAAACTATCTATAATAAAAAATATAGTGATATATATATCGTTAGCGATTGGGTGTACAGTATTAACTTTCTTTGCAGTTTTTTTACCTGTTGGAGAGGGGCTTGTTGTAGCAGCAATTGTACTTGGGATTTATAGGTTGCGATTACGTCAAGCAAGACAACAAAAAGCAGGATGAGGGGGAGTTTTATGCGTTCCGTACAAGATGCGTTATATAATTGGTTAACAATTAAAACAGTTGCCGAAGCACGTCCGGATGATAGTGCTGCAAAAGAAACGTATTTGTTATTTCAAAATATGATATATGAAGAACATAAATTGAGAAATGTGGAAGTTAAGAAGAACGAGGAAATGTATTTAGTTACATATGAAATAAATGGAGAAAGAAAATCTGCAAGGTTTCCATTAGAAGCTATTGATTGTTTTTTGGATCAAATGAATCGTGAACCTGAAAAATATAAATAAGTCCTTTATCATATTGATAAAGGACTTATTTATATTTTACCAATCGTCTTCGACTTTTTTATCACGATATAATCGGAAATTACCACTTGCATGACGTTCCATCGTACGTTCAGCAATTCGTTCCGAACATTCCATGCACATATATGTATGAATAGGGCGATTACGCAGCTTTTTTGCCATAGGATTTTCATCATCTAACATATCTTTTTTATCACAAATCATACATTTGACTCTCATTTCGTCACCTCAATACGAATTCTATCAGTATAAGTATATCATGGAAGTGTAATGTTTTTGAATAATAGTGGGAAAAAATAATATTTTCGCAATTCAAAAAATAGGTTATGATAAGGATATATGAAGTATATTTGGAGGTGGAAATATGGCGAATGTAGTAGAGCCCACATTAACAGATGATTTAGTACAAACGTTACGTAAAGAGTGTATTGTTATGGTAGCAACAACAGATTTTGAAAAACAAGTTCCTAACGTAAGTGCTATTTCTTGGGTGTATGCAGTGAGTAAAACTAGTATTCGATTTGCAGTAGATCAACGTTCACGTATTGTGGAAAATATAAGACATAGTACTGGAGTGGTATTGACTATAATGGCGAATGAGTCCGTATTTTCCATAAGTGGTGCAGGTGAAATTTTGACTGATAGAATGGAAGGCATTCCTCTAAAATTAACTGTAATAGAAGTAAATGTACAAGAAGTACGTGATGTTATGTTTTATGGTGCAAAACTTGCAATTGAGCCAACATATGAAAAAACGTATGATCTTCGTGCAGCTAAAAAGCTCGATAACCAAGTGTTAGCAGGAATGAAAGAATTATAAATGTGATAAATAAGAAAGTCAGTTATTAACTTTTGTAATCGCTTATTGTGATTTTATGTTAATAATTATAATTAAAAGTAATATATTGAATAGAAATGAATAAAAAATAAATAAAAGGTTTAATGGCTATAAATTTCGATTCTACCTCGTTTATACGGTACATATAATTATAACAATGGTTCGTCCATATTTTATGGATGAAACCCTTGTTCTACAAATTTAAAAGTGGAGTCAGGGGGTAACAGGTTGGATAAAATTTATGTGTTAGATACGAATGTACTTTTGCAGGATCCTTTATCTATTTTTTCATTTGAAACCAATGAAGTAGTGATTCCAGCAGTTGTATTAGAAGAGGTTGATTCGAAAAAACGTTATATGGATGAAGTAGGACGAAACGCTCGTTATGTATCTAAGTTAATAGACAAATTTCGTGAAATAGGAAAACTGCATGAAAGTATTCCGCTAGAAAACGGCGGTACATTTCGTATTGAATTAAATCATCGTTCGTTTGTCCAACTACAAGATATTTTTGTAGAAAAAACAAATGATAATCGAATTTTAGCTGTAGCAAAAAATCTATCTTTAGAAGAACAAGAAAAAGAGGACGGGAAGTCTGTTATTTTAGTAAGTAAAGACGTGCTCGTAAGGGTAAAAGCAGATGCAATAGGTTTAAAGGCGGAAGATTATTTAAGTGATCGGGTTATTGAAGTGGAAAATATATATTCAGGATTTTTAGAAGGATATATATCAAAAGAACAATTGGATTATTTTTATGAAAAAGGCGAATTGCCTTTATCCGAAATTGCAAATCATCCTTTTTATCCAAATCAGTTTGTAGTAATGAAAGATGCGTTAGGTGGATCTAGTTCAGCACTAGGCATTGTGGATCATTTAGGTAAGAAGGTAAAGAAACTTATTTTTCCAAATGAACAAGTATGGGGAATACGACCACGAAATGTGCAGCAAATTATGGGATTAGAATTGTTGCTTCGTGAAGATATTCCACTAGTTACGCTAACAGGGAAAGCTGGTACAGGAAAGACATTACTAGCTTTAGCTTCGGGGCTCATGCAAACGGAAGATTTAGGGTTATATAAAAAACTACTCGTTGCACGGCCAATTGTTCCAGTTGGGAAAGATATCGGTTATTTACCGGGAGAAAAAGAAGAAAAGTTAAGACCGTGGATGCAACCGATTTTTGATAATCTAGAGTATTTATTTAATACGAAAAAACCAGGAGAGTTAGATGCTATTTTAGCTGGAATGGGTTCGATAGAAGTAGAAGCTCTTACGTATATACGCGGGAGAAGTATTCCAGATCAATTCATTATAATTGACGAAGCACAAAATTTAACGAAGCATGAAGTGAAAACGATACTAACGAGAGTAGGAGAAAAAAGTAAAATCGTATTAATGGGAGATCCTCAGCAAATTGATCATCCGTATTTGGATGAATATAATAACGGTTTAACATACGTTGTAGAGAAGTTTAAAGAACAACGTATTAGTGGTCATGTAAAGTTTGTTAAAGGGGAGCGATCTAATTTAGCTCAACTAGCCGCAGATTTACTATAAAAAGGAGTGAGCAAAAGCTCACTCCTTTTCTTTAAATAATTGTAAATTTGCGGATGTTACGGATTGGATTTTGTCTATTAGATCCATCATTGTAATATAAATGAACAGGTCCATCTTCTTTTAAGGGTTTTCCTTCTTTTGAAAAACCAAGAATAGCATGTTTGACAGTTTCTAATGGAAGCATTATTGTATCATCTACTGTTTCGATCTCGACTTGCGTAGCGTCATCTGAAATTTCGGCATTAGCAAGAAAAGGTTGAAATGGTATACCGAACGTTCCAGTAATTAGCTGTTCTTTTTTAAATTTCTTTACACTTTGTTGTATCGGCGGGAAAGCAGCACCATCACGGATTTCGCGATCCCAATGTTCCGAAGTGTTTTTTAAATAAGCTTCTAGTTCTGAAGTGTTTTCTCTCGTTTCATCAAAGTAAGTTGTCAAATCTACTTTTCGATCATCAAAGATCCAAACGGTTGGATCGATAGTGATTGGAAAACGAACTTTTCCATTAATAAATAAAATTTCGCTCATTGTTGTTCCCCCATTTGTGTTATACTCCCACTTTTCAGTATAATAGTATTAGACACTATTGTCACAAAAAATGTTTCTATTGCAATTTATTAAAACTATCGCTAATATTAATAGATAGGAGAGAGTAGGACGGAAACGGAGGGAATCAATTTGGCGTCTGAGACAGTATCAAATCATCAGGAAAAGGCACTAGCCCTTCTACAAGCGGATGCGGAGAAGATTTTAAGACTTATTAAGGTGCAAATGGACCATCTTACAATGCCGCAATGTCCATTATATGAAGAAGTGTTAGACACACAAATGTTTGGACTATCCCGCGAAGTCGATTTTGCAGTTCGCCTTGGTCTTATTGCAGAAGAACAAGGGAAAGCAATGTTAGGAGAGCTTGAACGTGAGTTATCTGCACTTCATGAAGCATTTACAAACAAACAACAATAACGGGTTCAAATAAGGGGGCTCAAACTGAAAAAGTTTGAGCTTTTTATTTGTATAATAAAGCAGGAAGAATCAATGTACATATGGAATACAACAATAATTAAATTGAAACAGAGAGAGGAAATGAAATGAAAAGAGTATGGAAATCAATGGATTATTCATTATTACTTCCTCTTGTTATCTTATGTGTGCTGGGAGTTATAATGGTATATAGTTCTAGTTCCATTGTTGCGATTTCGAGGTTTGATAAACCAGCAAATTTCTTTTTTAAAAGACAATTAATTACTTTAGCTGCTGGGACAATAGTATTAATAATTCTTGTTATTATCCCATATAAAGTGTGGAGAAAACGAATCTTTTTATTGGGGAGTTATGGAATTAGTGTAGCATTATTAGCAGCAGCTGCCTTCTTTGCTAAAGCGGTAAATGGTGCAAATGGATGGATATTTGGAATACAGCCTGCGGAATTTGTTAAGATAACAGTTATTCTCGTATTGGCCCATTTCTTTGCGAAAAGGCAAGAAACGAATACGTCTGTTTTTAAAGGATCAGGACCAGTACTTTTAGGTGTTGGTTTAATCATGTTTTTAATTTTAAAGCAAAATGACTTAGGTACCGATATGTTAATTGCGGGAACAGTAGGAATTATGTTTCTTTGTTCAGGAGTTAATGTAAATTTATGGATAAAGAGATTCTTGTTAACATCTATAGTATGGGCTCCGGCGTTGTATTTTCTTGGGAGTTATAAATTAAGTCAGTACCAAAAAGCACGGTTTTCTGTTTTTCTTGATCCATTTAGCGATCCGCAAAAGGATGGATTTCAATTAATAAATTCGTTTATTGGAATTGCTTCGGGAGGGCTAAATGGTAGAGGATTAGGAAATAGTGTACAAAAGTATGGTTACTTACCAGAACCACAAACGGATTTTATAATGGCAATTATATCTGAAGAACTTGGTTTTATAGGTGTGGCTATTATTTTAATCTGTTTATTACTTATAATTATTCGGGCCTTTAGAGTTGCACAAAAGTGTAAAGATCCATTTGGAAGTTTAATAGCTATCGGAATTGCAAGTTTGTTTGGAGTCCAAACATTTGTTAATGTTGGTGGTATGTCTGGATTAATACCACTTACAGGAGTTCCTTTACCGTTTGTTAGTTATGGCGGGAGTTCCTTATTAGCTAATCTACTCGCGATGGGGATATTACTCAATATTGCTAGTCATGTAAAACGACAAGAGAAGCAACAGAACGAGACAGTTAAAGAAAGAGAACAAGGTGGACCACATCTTGTAGTTGTAAAATAAAACACATTGTGCTTTAGAGCATGATGTGTTTTTTATTTTTAAGTAGTTTTAAATATGATGTATTAATTTATCTTTCAGGTAAATTGTATATCACATTAATAAAAAGTGATATACAATTAAGTTGTTAGAAAAGGAAGAGGTATGCTATACTATTTTTGTGAGACAAATTGCTCAGAAAACTTATCATTTGTTAAAAAATAAGGTATGATGGATAAAAATAAAGTGAAGCTTTCTAAGTATAATATAATGTGGAAAGTGAAGAACTTCACGCTCTTTATGGTGTGTATATATTTTATCTCTAGAGTGGTAGGAAAGTAGAGGGGGAAAATCATGACAAAGCTGCAACGTATTCAAAAAGTATTGGTAGCTAACCGTGGAGAGATTGCAATTCGTGTGTTTCGAGCTTGTTCGGAACTGGGATTAAAAACAGTTGCAATCTATTCTAAAGAGGATAGTGGTTCTTATCATCGTTATAAAGCCGATGAATCCTATTTAGTTGGGGAAGGAAAAAAGCCAATTGATGCTTATCTAGATATTGAGGGCATTATTGAGATTGCGAAAAGTAATCATGTAGATGCAATTCACCCTGGATATGGTTTCTTGTCAGAAAATATTCAATTCGCAAAACGTTGTGAAGAAGAAGGGATTATCTTTATCGGTCCAAAAAGTAAGCATTTAGATATGTTTGGAGATAAAGTGAAAGCAAGAACACAAGCGCAGCTAGCACAAATTCCAGTTATTCCTGGTAGTGATGGGCCAGTAGATTCATTAGAAGAAGTCGAAAAATTTGCTGAAAAGTATGATTACCCGATTATTATTAAAGCTTCCCTTGGCGGTGGCGGTCGTGGTATGCGTATTGTACGTACTAGTGAAGAATTAAGAGAATCGTATAATCGAGCAAAGTCAGAAGCAAAAGCAGCCTTTGGTAATGATGAAGTATACGTAGAAAAATTCGTTGAAAAACCTAAACATATAGAAGTTCAAATTTTAGCAGATGAAGAGGGCAATGTTGTTCATTTATACGAGCGAGACTGTTCTGTACAACGTCGTCATCAAAAAGTAGTAGAAATTGCACCTAGTGTGTCGCTTTCAGATGATTTGCGTCAGCGTATTTGTGATGCTGCTGTAAAGTTAACGAAAAATGTAAATTATTTAAACGCAGGAACAGTTGAATTTCTTGTAAAAGATGATAATTTCTATTTCATTGAAGTGAATCCGCGTGTTCAAGTAGAACATACAATTACAGAAATGATTACAGGAGTCGATATTGTTCAATCACAAATTTTAATAGCTGATGGACATGCATTACATAGTAAAATGGTAGGTGTTCCAAAGCAAGAGGAAGTTGTTGTACATGGATTTGCAATACAATCTCGTGTAACGACTGAGGATCCACTAAATAATTTCATGCCGGATACAGGAAAAATTATGGCATATCGATCAGGTGGTGGATTTGGGGTTCGTCTTGATACAGGTAATAGTTTCCAAGGTGCTGTTATTACACCGTACTATGATTCTTTACTCGTAAAAGTTACAACATGGGCGCTTACTTTTGAACAAGCTGCTGCAAAAATGGAACGTAACTTAAAAGAATTCCGTATCCGTGGTATTAAAACGAATATTCCATTCCTAGAGAATGTAGTAAAACATAAAAACTTCTTATCAGGGGAATATGACACTTCATTTATTGATGCGTCACCTGAACTATTCTTGTTCCCGAAACGTAAAGACCGCGGAACGAAAATGTTAAATTACATCGGGACAGTAACAGTAAATGGCTTCCCGGGGGTAGGGAAAAAAGAGAAACCAATTTTCCCAGATGCTCGTATACCGAATGTATTACACTCAGAGCCAATCCAAAATGGAACGAAACAAATTTTGGATGAGCGTGGGGCAGACGGATTAGTAAAATGGGTACAAGATCAAAAACGTGTACTTTTAACGGATACAACGTTCCGTGATGCGCATCAGTCATTACTTGCAACGCGTATTCGCACAAAAGATTTACACCAAATTGCAGAGCCGACAGCGAGAATGTTACCGAACTTATTCTCAGCAGAAATGTGGGGCGGTGCAACGTTTGATGTTGCATATCGTTTCTTAAAAGAAGATCCGTGGGAACGATTACTAGATCTTCGTGAAAAAATGCCAAATGTTTTATTCCAAATGTTACTTCGTTCTTCAAACGCGGTTGGTTACAAAAACTATCCGGATAATTTAATTCAAAAGTTTGTGGAGTGTTCTGCCCAAGCTGGAATTGATGTGTTCCGTATTTTTGATAGCTTAAACTGGGTAGAAGGTATGAGAGTTGCGATTGATGCTGTACGAGATACTGGTAAAATTGCAGAAGCAACGATGTGTTACACAGGGGATATTCATGATCCACTGCGTAGTAAATATGATTTAAATTACTATAAAAATTTAGCAAAAGAATTAGAAGCATCAGGAGCTCACATTTTAGGTATTAAAGATATGGCGGGCTTACTAAAACCAAATGCAGCATATGATTTAGTTTCAGCATTAAAAGAGACGGTATCGATTCCGATTCACCTGCACACACACGATACGAGTGGAAATGGTATATTAACGTATACGAAGGCAATTGAAGCAGGTGTTGACATTGTCGATGTAGCAGTAAGTTCTATGGCTGGTCAAACGTCACAACCAAGTGCGAACACGCTATACTATGCGTTAGGTGGAAACGAAAGACAGCCAGATGTTAATATAGATTCATTAGAAAAATTATCTCATTACTGGGAAGATGTACGTAAATACTACGCACCGTTTGAAAGTGGTATGAATGCTCCTCATACAGAGGTATATATGCACGAAATGCCAGGCGGACAGTATAGTAATTTACAACAACAAGCGAAAGCGGTTGGCTTAGGCGATCGTTTCGATGAAGTGAAAGTAATGTACCGCCGTGTGAATGACATGTTTGGTGATATTGTTAAAGTAACACCATCATCTAAAGTTGTTGGTGATATGGCATTATTCATGGTTCAAAATCACTTAACAGAACAAGATGTTTTAGAGCGTGGACATTCTATGGACTTCCCAGGATCTGTTGTTGAAATGTTCTCTGGAGATTTAGGACAACCATATGGTGGTTTCCCGAAAAAGTTACAAGAAATTATTTTAAAAGGGAAAGAACCATTAACAGTAAGACCAGGTGAATTATTAGAACCAGTAGATTTCGACGCGTTAAAAGAAGAGCTATTCCATAAACTTGGACGCGAAGTGACGATGTTTGATGTAGTTGCATATGCATTATATCCAAAAGTATTTATGGATTACGAAAAAGTTGCTGAGATTTATGGAAATGTATCTGTGCTCGATACACCGACATTCTTCTATGGTATGAGACTTGGTGAAGAAATCGATGTGGAAATTGAACAAGGTAAAACATTGATGGTTAAACTAGTATCAATTGGAGAGCCTCAGCCGGATGGAAATCGTGTGCTTTACTTGGAGTTTAATGGTCAACCACGTGAGATTGTTGTGAAAGACGAAAGTGTGAAAGCGACAGTTGCACAACGTGTGAAAGGAAACCGTGAAAATCCAAACCACATTAGCGCAACAATGCCAGGAACGGTTATTAAAGTAGTTGTAAAAGAAGGCGATGAAGTGAAAAAAGGCGATTCTATGGCAATTACAGAAGCGATGAAAATGGAAACGACAGTTCAAGCGCCGTTTAATGGTAAAGTGAAAAAAGTATATGTTAACGATGGAGATGCAATTCAAACGGGTGACTTACTCATTGAATTAGATCACTAAAATAAAAAAGAGTTGTGGAAACACAACTCTTTTTTATTACGAAAAAAATACCTTGCCAATTCGGGCAAGGTATTTTCATTTATTTTGTTTGTTTAGAAATTGATGCAGCTTCTTTTGCATTCACTTTACTTCTTGTACCTAACATAACTAAATAGCATAGTACAGCAAACAAGCAAGAAATGAATAGGGAATGTAATAATGCCATTGATAAACTAGCATTTGTAAATACGACTAAAATTCCTACGATAGCTTGAAGTGTAACAAGGATAAATGAGATGATCCATCCCCAGTATACGACAGGCTGCTGTTTGTAATGGCGGATAGCGAGAATCATCGCGTATAGTATCCAAGCGAAAATTAACATCGCTGCAACTCTATGTCCCATTTGAACCCATTCATGTAATTGAGTTGGCATAGGTCTATTTTTGCTGCATAAAGGAAAGTCTGGACAGGCTAAGCTAGCTCGTTCGTGACGTACTAAAGCCCCTGTGTAGACGACAATATAACTGTAAATTGTTACACCATAAATATGAAATTTCATTTTTTTGTCCATAATAAGTGAACGTGCATCGAATTTTTGGTCAATTTCAAAGATAAGACACGTTAATAAAATGACAGAAGCAAATGAAATTAAGGAAATACCGAAATGGATAGCAAGTACAGCTGGCATTTGCCCCCAAACAACCGCTGCGGCTCCCATTAATGCTTGTGCAACTAAAAATACGAAGGATAAAATTGCTAACGTTTTTGTTTCGCGCACATGTTTATAATATTTCCAGGACAAAATACAAAGGAGAGTGACAAGAATTCCTGCTGATCCTGATGTAAGGCGATGACTTAGTTCAATAATAGTTTCCATTGATAAATTAGATGGAACAAATTCACCGTTACAAAGTGGCCATGATTTACCGCATCCTTGGCCAGAGCCTGTTTTTGTAACTAAGGCGCCTCCTAATAAAACTATTAATAAATCAAGACTCGTAATGACTGCTAACCATTTAATAAAGCGTTGCAATCTCTTTCACCATCTTTCTGCTATGAAGTTATTGCGAAATATTTTCATTCCATTATGTATAGAATAAAACGCGCTAGTTCCTATGATATATAAAAAATAATAAAATAGCAAAGAAATGGAGGGGGAAGACAGGGAAGAGAAAACGGGTGTGGAAATAAGGTTTATAAGGAAATTTTTAGGTGAAAAATAGGCTATTTTGAAAAGAAATGGGAAGAATACGTGTTAAATATGACAAAAAAGTTTATTATAGAAGGTAACATCATGTTATGATATGGATAAGTAACAATTAAGTTTTTTATGTTCGACACAAAAAGTTCATGTTTTCTTCACAAAATGTTCGGGAAATATGATTTAATATATTGGAGTATGGGCGTAGATTAGTAGTAGAATGGGTTAACAATGTTTCTACTGTAATAATATTGCTATATAGAAGCGAAATATTTCAATTTGAAATAGGCGCAAAAAGAAAGACGAAAGTTTTAAGAGGGGGTTAAAGTGATGAACCATGCAACAAGTGAGCTGCATGATGAGTCTGCTGTTACAAGCGTACCGGAAACAACTCGGTTACAAGATTTAAAAGCGCTCGTTAAAATGGGGATTGTAAACTCAAATACACTTACTGTATTTACAGGATTTTGGTTGGCATTACACTTTAATGGATTAAGTGTAATGGACAATCTGGATAAGTTATTCTTTACAATCGTTGGTTCTGGATTAGTTATGGCAGGGGTATGTTGTTTAAACAACTACATTGATCGAGACATCGATCCATTAATGGAAAGAACAAAGACCCGTCCAACGGTTACTGGAAAGTATAAACCAGGATTTGCACTTACATTTGGACTAGTTATATTACTTCTTGGTTTTGTATTTTTATTATTAACAACACCAATGGCAGTCTTAATGGGATTTATTGGTGCTTTCACATATGTTGTTCTATATAGTTTATGGACAAAGAGAAAGTATACACTAAATACTGTTGTAGGTAGTATATCTGGTGCAGTTCCACCTTTAATTGGATGGGCAGCAATCGATCCATCTTTAGGCCATCCAATTGCTTGGATGTTATTTTTAATTATGTTTATTTGGCAAATCCCACATTTCCTTGCATTAGCAATGAAACGTGTTGATGAATATCGAAACGCAGGAATTCCAATGCTTCCTGTAGTTCATGGATTTGAAATTACGAAACGCCAAATTATGATTTGGACAGTATGTTTATTACCACTACCATTTTATATGAGTGGACTAGGGATAACATTTATGGTAATTGCAACACTGCTTAACATCGGATGGATCGTTTTAGGTTTTTATGGCTTCCGTAAGAAAGATGACATCAAATGGTCTGTGCAAATGTTTGTTTATTCCCTAAATTATTTAACAATCTTATTTGTATCAATGATTGTAGTTACATTCTTCTAAGACAACGACATAATTGGATTTCTTTACGTTGAGATTTACTTTACTTAACTATAAAGTACAATCTAATTCACAAGGAAAGTGGGGGTTGTTTGTATGAAGAAACAGTGGCGACTGCTTTCGTTCGTTTCACTGCTGGCTTTACTGTTAGGGGGATGCGGTAAAGCCTTTCAATCTACTTTAATTCCGCAAGGAGAAGTAGCAAAAATGCAATATGATCTGCTCTTACTAGCAAGTGCGATCATGGTAGGAGTAGTACTAGTAGTTACTATTATTTTCTTATATGTAATTGTGCGTTTCCGACAAAAGAAAGGTCAGGAAGATTATATTCCGGAGCAAGTTGAAGGGAATCACAAACTAGAAATTATATGGACAGTTATTCCGATTATTCTTTTGCTAATCTTAGCTGTTCCGACGGTTACATATACATTCAAACTTGCTGATGTAAGTGCGATGGAGAAAAAGAATATTGATAAAGATACTATCGTTGTTGATGTAACAGCGAATCTTTATTGGTGGGAATTTTCTTATAAATCAGAAAAGATAGTAACTTCTCAAGATTTAGTCATCCCCACAGGTAAGAAAGTGTATTTGAATTTGAAGGGTGCCGATATTAAACATTCGTTTTGGGTTCCATCTTTAGCTGGGAAAATGGATACAAATACAGATAATGTGAACAAAATGTGGTTAAAGGCAGATAAATCGGGCACTTATAATGGTTTTTGTACAGAATTTTGCGGCCCATCACATTCTTTAATGCAATTCAAAGTGAAAGCTTTAGATGAAAGCGAGTACAAAAAGTGGCTTGCTGATATGAAGAAAATTGATGGGAAGAAAGAAGTAGCTTCAACAAAGGCGCAAGAAGGCCAAGAAATATTTAATAAAAGCTGTATTGGTTGTCACGCAGTTGGATCTAATGATAGTAGACCACCTTCCGCTCGTATCGCACCAAACTTAGCAAACTTTGCGGATCGCGATACAGTTGCCGGCATTGCTGAAAACAATGAAGAAAACTTAAAAAAATGGCTGAAAGATCCTGAAAATATGAAACCAGGAAATAAAATGACTGGTAAATATGGCAACTTAACAGACGATCAAATTGATGCATTAAATGCATACTTACAAACGTTAAAAGTTGAAAAGTAAAGAGGGATTATTCGCGAAGGGGAGGTTGAAAACGTGAGTTCTGTAGCAAAAAAACAGGGGATGGGTGCTGTCATATGGGATTATTTAACGACAGTAGACCATAAAAAGATTGCCATTCTCTATTTAATTGCAGGTGGATTGTTTTTTATAATAGGCGGAATAGAAGCTCTATTTATTCGCCTTCAATTAGCGATTCCTAACAACGCTTTTCTTGTTGGGGATGCTTATAATCAAGTATTAACTATGCACGGTACAACAATGATTTTCCTCGCAGCTATGCCACTCGTGTTTGCATTTATGAACGCCGCTGTACCACTTCAAATTGGTGCACGTGATGTAGCGTTCCCGTTTTTGAATTCACTCGGATTTTGGTTATTTTTCTTTGGTGGAGTATTTTTAAATTTAAGTTGGTTTTTAGGTGGAGCGCCTGATGCAGGATGGACATCTTATGCATCTTTAGCTTTAGCCTCTAAAGGCCATGGTGTTGATTTTTATGTGCTTGGCTTGCAAATCTCCGGTATAGGTACATTAATTGGAGGTATTAATTTCCTTGTAACCATTATTAATATGCGTGCGCCAGGGATGACGTATATGCGTATGCCGATGTTTACGTGGACGACATTTGTAACATCTTCATTAATATTATTTGCTTTTCCGCCGTTAACTGTAGGATTAGGACTTTTAATGTTAGACCGCTTATTTGGAACAAGTTTCTTTAATCCAGCACTGGGCGGGAATACAATTATATGGGAGCACTTATTCTGGATTTTCGGTCATCCAGAAGTATACATTCTTATACTCCCAGCTTTCGGAATATTCTCAGAAATCTTCGCGACGTTTTCGAAAAAACGATTATTTGGTTATTCGTCGATGGTGTTTGCGACAGTATTAATTGGATTTTTAGGGTTTATGGTATGGGCGCATCATATGTTTACTGTTGGGCTTGGTCCAGTTGCAAATGCTATTTTCTCAGTTGCAACAATGGCGATTGCCGTTCCGACCGGTATTAAAATATTCAACTGGCTCTTTACAATGTGGGGCGGAAGTATTCGTTTTACGACACCGATGATGTGGGCAGTAGCCTTCATTCCATCATTCGTAATGGGAGGAGTTACAGGTGTTATGCTAGCATCTGCACCAGCTGATTATCAATTTCATGATAACTATTTCGTAGTAGCTCACTTTCATTATGTAATTGTCGGTGGTGTTGTATTTGGTTTACTTGCAGGAGCCCATTATTATTGGCCGCTGATGTTTAATAAAGTATTGAATGAAACGTTAGGAAAGATAACATTTTGGTTATTCTTTATCGGTTTCCATTTAACGTTCTTCATTCAGCATTTCCTTGGCTTAATTGGTATGCCACGTCGTTACTACACATATCTTGAAGGTCAAGGGTTGGAAATGGGCAATATGATTAGTTCTATTGGAGCGGTATTTATGGCTCTTGGAACGATTGTTCTTCTATTCAATGTAATTAAAACAACAGTATCAAAAGAAAAGGCTGGTCGTGATCCGTGGGATGGACGTACATTAGAATGGACAATGCCAGCACCTACACCAGAATATAACTTTAAACAATTACCATTTGTTCGCGGGTTAGATCCGTTTTGGATTGAAAAACGTGAAGGGAATAAAGAGATGACAGCGGCGGAACCAGTGGGTGATATTCATATGCCAAATCCATCATTTTCACCATTTATCATTTCTTTAGGATTGTTTATAGCGGCATTCGGTGCAATGTATATGCAGGGTGGAAAAGATAAGTTTTGGTTATTAGTAGCAATTATCGGTTTAATTATTACGTTTGGTACAATGTTCCTACGTTCAGTAATTGATGATCATGGATATCATATTCATAAAGAAGATTTAGAAGATAAGGGGGGCAAGGCGTAATGCATGTAGATGAAAAATTAACGAATGAAACATTTCCAGCAGAGCCTGAAAAAGCAACCCTTGAGGGGAAAAATAAGTTTGTCGGTTTTTGGTTATTTCTTGGAGGCGAAACAGTATTGTTCGCTTCCTTATTTGGCACATATTTAGCATTAAAGAATTCTACAAATGGCGGACCAACATCTCAAGAGATGTTCCAAATGCCACTCGTTTTCATTATGACGATGCTTTTATTAACGAGTAGCTTAACGAGCGTATATGCGATGTATCATATGAAAAACTTTAATTTTAAGAAAATGCAACTTTGGCTACTAGTAACAGTGCTGCTAGGTTTAGGGTTTTTAGGATTTGAGATATATGAGTTTTATCATTATACGCATGAATTTAAGCATACTATGAGAAGTAGCGCATTTGGTTCCGCGTTTTATGCTCTTGTTGGTACACATGGACTCCACGTATTGTTTGGATTGTGTTGGATTTTAACATTAATCTTTAGGAATGCGAAGAGAGGTCTAAATTTATACAATGCACCGAAGTTTTATGTTGCATCGATTTATTGGCACTTTATTGACGTAGTTTGGGTGTTTATTTTCACTGTAGTATATTTAATGGGAATGGTGGGATAAACAATGGCGATAAAGCAAACGAATAATCCTAAAGTTGATCTTGTTTATCGGAAAAGAAAAAGTGCGGAGGAAATGAAGCATCAAGTTATTACATTTGCATTAATGATTTTTTTAACATTAGTTGCATTTGCAGCGGTAGCATATCCGAAAACTTTTAGTCCGACTTTTTCAGTACCATTTATTTTACTATTAGCGGTGGTACAAGTAATTTTTCAATTGTATTATTTTATGCATATGAGTCATAAAGGACATGAAGCGGCAAGTTTCTTTCTTTATTCTGGTCTGTTGATCGGATTAATTACAATTTTAGCTTTTATGACAATTGTGTGGATTTGAAAAGTGAAGAATAAGGGAGCTTGTGTTGACACAGCTCCCTCTTCATATTATGTGAACGGATAACCTTAAGAAGGTAGGTGTGAAAATGAGTAACTTGTGGATATTTGGTTTTCAAGCGCTATGGAGTCCAATCTTTTTATTATTTATGCTTTCGATCCTCATTGGATATTTTTTAATTATTGGGCCGTATAGAATGCGATTTGAACATGCGACAAAGGTAAGTAAGAAGCAAGTTTTTTATTTTACGACTGGAATTGTTCTTTTGTATTTTGTAAAGGGAGGGCCTATTGATTTAATTGGTCATATTATATTTAGTGCACATATGTTTGAAATGGCAGTTATGTATATTGCCGTTCCGCCTTTGTTGTTGCTTGGTATACCAGTTTGGTTATATCGTTATATTACTTCTTTTAAGTTCGTTCAAATTATATTAAAGATATTTGCTAAGCCACTTATTGCATTGTTTGTATTTAATGGCCTGTTTTCTTTTTATCATTTACCAGTTGTTTTTGATGCAGTAAAACAAAGTCAAATTGCTCATCCTATCTGTCTCGCTATATTGTTCTTTACGGCAATCATGATGTGGTGGCCGATGCTAAATCCATTACCAGAATATCAAACGTTAAGTGATATAAAGAAACTTGGTTATATGTTTGCTAACGGTATATTATTAACGCCAGCTTGCGCGTTAATTATTTTTGCAACGGCGCCGTTGTTTGCAACGTATACGGATCCGGCTGCTTGGATGAAGGCGATGGAACTATGTGTACCGGCGGGAACTTTATCTGATTTAAATATAACTGGACCAGAATTTTTACACTGGATGCCGATCGTACAAGACCAACAAACAGGCGGCATCATTATGAAAATTGTCCAGGAAATAGTGTACGGTACAATTATTGGTTATGTGTTCTTTCGATGGGCGCGTCGAGAGCGTGAAAAGGATAAAGAGCAGTTACAACAATTGCCGCCGTATTTACAAACGAAGTAAAAAAGTGTATGGGTTTCCATACACTTTTTTAGTTTTACTAAACTTTAATAGATTGAATTTTCTAATTATTTATGTTAAGTTAGTGTAGGCATGTACTAAAGTGGATATAAGATTTACTACTAGCTTTAATGCATAATAATTCCATGTGTAGTACAAGTTTTTTAGAGAGTTACAAATTTATATTGTTATCTTTAATAAAACAAGGACTATTTTAAGGGGGAATTTAAATGGGTAGTAGTGGAAGTATGGTAAAGCCAATTAGTGGTTTTTTAGCAGCATTAATACAATATCCAGTACCGGTAGTAGAGTCACGTGCAGACATTGATAAACAAATTAAACAGATCATAAAAACAATTCATTCAACTAAAGCAGGGTATCCTGGATTGGAATTGATAGTATTTCCAGAATATAGTACGCAAGGGCTTAATACAAAAAAATGGACTACAGAAGAGTTTTTATGTACGGTCCCTGGGCCAGAAACAGACTTGTTTGCTGAGGCATGTAAAGAGTCTGAAGTATATGGTGTTTTTTCTATAATGGAAAGAAATCCTGATGGTGGAGAACCGTATAATACAGCAATAATTATTGATCCACAAGGTGAAATGATTTTGAAGTATCGTAAGCTAAATCCTTGGGTGCCAGTTGAACCTTGGAAGGCTGGAGATTTAGGTTTACCTGTTTGTGATGGGCCAGGAGGAAGTAAATTAGCTGTTTGTATTTGTCATGATGGTATGTTTCCTGAAGTAGCTCGTGAAGCAGCTTATAAAGGTGCAAATGTCTTGATTCGTATTTCTGGATATAGCACACAAGTTAGTGAACAATGGATGTTAACTAATCGTTCGAATGCATGGCAAAATTTAATGTATACATTGTCGGTGAACTTAGCCGGTTATGATGGTGTATTTTATTATTTTGGTGAAGGACAAGTATGTAATTTTGATGGGACTACTTTAGTGCAGGGACACCGAAATCCTTGGGAGATTGTTACTGCTGAAGTATATCCAGAGCTAGCAGATCAAGCTAGATTAGGATGGGGTCTCGAAAATAATATATATAATCTAGGTTCAAGGGGATATGTAGCGACTCCTGGTGGGGTGAAAGAAAACCCATATACGTTTGTAAAAGATTTAGCTGAAGGTAAATATAAGGTTCCTTGGGAAGATGAGATTAAAGTAAAGGATGGAACTATTTATGGGTATCCAGTCAAAAAGACGATTCATTCTTAAGTAAGATAAATAGAACAAGCGCATCATATTGATGCGCTTGTTCTATTTACTCAATGATTTGGAATTCTTTTAACTCTTTTTCGATATTTTGTAGGAGTTGTTCGCTTTTTTGAATTACATTCGTTGGGAAAGTTTCACCATCACCATATTCAACGCCGTGAGGATAATAATGTTTACCTAATAAGGGAGGGAGTAGCTTTATTTCAGCGTGTCTGCTGCCAATGTCACCTTCAACAGCTAAACCTTGTACACGTAAATAATAAACATCGTTTAATATTTCGAATTTATAATCGTATGTAACTCGTTCATAATCCCACTGTCCAGCAAGTACAAAATGGTTCTTTTCCATAATCTCTGTTAATAGTGTTAAATCAACGACTGCCCCATTAAATTTCGTATTTGTAAATTGCATAAAATACCTCCTTTTTTAATGTTACACCATTATTTTTATAATAGTATGAATAATAAGAAAGTGCAATTCATATTGAGAGAAAAGGGATAATCCAGACTTTTTTTGCGAAAATATGATATAGTGAAAAGAGTACGGTACACACAAAAAAAGGAAAGAAAAGGATTTGTGTATATCTCAATTTTATGTTTTTTGCAGGAGGTATATCGATTGAAGAAATTATTGCGTATCGTAATGATTACAATTTTAATTTTAGCTGTTGATTTATACGGGAAATTACTCGTTTCACAATATATATTAACCCCTTCTCAATCAAAGCAAGAAAATAAAATTGTGAAAAAGAAAAAACAAGTAAATGAAGACTCTTCTGATACGGTTTTAAATATGATTGGTGGGGACTCTGAAAATTTATTAGCAAAATGGGGCGAACCTTCTCGAATAGAACCATCTGCTTACGGATATGAATGGTGGGTATACAATCAAGATTTAGCTCAGTATGTTCAATTTGGGGTTGCTGAACGTAAAATTGTAACGGCGTATGTCGCTGGTGAGCAAGTTAAGGTGCCACCTTATTATATAAATGAAAAGTATGAAGATGTGTATAAAAAGAATCCACTTTCTCATGAGATTTCGTTAAAAAGAGGAAAGAATAGTTATCAATTTGAGTTATCTGATACCGAAGTGATGGAACAACCATTAGTACCAGTAGAAGATGGTTGGGCACAATTATATTTTGATCATTTTACGCATGAGCTTGTCGGTGTTCGTTATATGGATGACGAAACGTTATTGCGTCAAAGACCGTATCAGCTCGTTTATTCGGGTGAATTATTAGCAGAACAACCATTAACTCCAGATAAAATGAAACAAATAGAGAATGGGAATATGCAACAAATTTTTGATTTAACAAATATTATTCGAAGTCGTCATAATTTACCGTTATTAGCGTGGGACCAACAAACGGCAGAGGTGGCAATCGGTCATAGTAAAGATATGAAGGATAATAATTACTTTTCACACGATTCACCTACATTAGGTACGTTAGGAGATCGTTTACAGCGCGGGAAAGTAGGATTTCAACTTGCCGGTGAGAACATAGCGGCGCAACATAGTGATGGGGTTGCGGCATTGCAAGGTTGGTTAAATAGTGAGGGACATCGAAAAAATTTATTGAATGAACAATTTACAGGATTAGGTGTTGGCGTATACGATAAGTTTTATACACAAAACTTTATTCGGAAATAAAATGAAACTGTAAATTGTGGATGGGAATCTTCCCCTATGCAAATAGTAGGATAAAAAGGTGCATGAATCGTCTAAAAATAGGCGAACCATGCGCCTTTTTTTTCTTATTATATAGTAGATATACATGAAGAGGTGAGGATTATGCCGACAACAAAAGGACCGTTACATCCATCGGTTCAACAGTTTAAAGAGTTTGTAAACCATCACCCTAAAATGCTTCATGAAGTTCGAAGTGGTCATAAAACTTGGCAACAGTTTTATGAGGAATGGTACTTACTTGGTGAAGAAGATCCAATATGGGCAACTTTTAGACCGGATGGAGCGCCTGCTTTTTCTTCGGTAAAAGAAAAGAAAAAAGAAAATGGAAAAGAAAAGGATACTCGAACTGAAGAGGAAAAAACTGCTGATGTGATGGGGCAAATGCTTTCTTTCTTTAAAAAGTTAGACGTGGAACAAATGCAACATCATTTAGCCAATGTGACGAGTGCTATTGGGAGTGTGCAACAAGTTTTTCAACAATTTCAAGGAAAACGCACGCAGCAAGAAGAGAGTACTTCCGAAAATAATCCATTTTTCTTTCAGAAGGATTAGGAGGAAAGCGGATGAGAGCAGAAATTATGGAGTTTATAAAGGCTGATGAGGATTTATCTCGCTATATTAGGGAGCAACCTTACTGGTATAGAAAACTAACGCGAAACCCTGAAGAAAAAGAGGCATTTGAGTTAGCAGCTATGCAACATTTCAAAAAAACGATACCAGATAAAGTTGAGAAATTTCAAAATCAATTGGCAGTTGCTTCCATTATGATTGATATGTTTCAGTATATGAAGCAGCAAAATGCAACATAATTGGAAGGGAAAACTATGTCCGTCATGCAGAACTTTTGATACAATAGAAGCGGATTATTTAAAAAGGAGTTGCAGCATGAGCATGACGGAAATTTGTTTAGTACGACATGGACAAACTGATTGGAATTTTCAAGAGATTATTCAGGGACGTGAAGATATTCCGCTTAATGAAGTGGGGAAGAAGCAAGCGAGTCAAAGTGCAGCTGCTTTGCAAGCGGAGGCATGGGATATAATTATAAGTAGCCCATTAATTAGAGCGCAAGAAACAGCTAAGGAAATTGCAGAGGCAACTGGATTACAATCAATTTTATTAGATGAGCGATTTGTTGAACGTAATTTTGGTGAAGCTTCTGGGAAGCCAGTTGCGACTGTTAGGGAATTAATTGCAGAAGGTAAAGTAGAAGGTATGGAGCAAGATGAAGAAATTGTAGCTCGTTGTTTTGCTGCGGTAAAAGATGTTGCAGAAACTCATTCTGGCAAACGTATTATTATTGTAGCCCATTCTCATGCGATAAAAGCAATTTTACATGCAATTGCTCCGGAAGATATTTCGTTTAAAACACCGTTAAAAAACGCATGTATTAGTTATGTGAATGAAAATAGTGGGAAGTGGGATGTTGTTAAATACAACATCGCGGAACATATTAATGTATAAATGTGTACTGAAATTATTAAAAAATAGTTAGAATGATATCTTTCTGTTTAGTGAGACACTTCAATTAGTAGTTCTATTCTAAATGTGGTATGATAAATACTCGGAGGTGTCTCTCATGATTGTAGCGACGCTAGAAAGCGTATTAATATTAGATAAGGCAGAGCAGCTTGCAAAAGCGATCATCTGTTCAGATATAGCAGAAGATTACCGTAAATGTTATAAAGACTTGCATGAAGATATGGAAGTTCAGACGTTAATTCAGCAATTTACAGCGATGAAAGAACGATATGAGGAAGTGCAACGTTTCGGTAAATATCATCCTGACTATACTTTCGTTTCGACGAAAATGAGGGAATTGAAGCGTTCTGTAGATTTACATGATAAGATTGCAGCTTTTAAACGAGTAGAAACGGCTTTACAAAAGTTGTTAGATGAAGTTAGTGTAGCAATCGGTTCTGAGGTGTCCTCTTCCATCAAAGTTCCAACAGGAAATCCATTTTTTGATGCTGGTGGCTGTGGTGGCGGTTGTGGTACCGGCGGAGGTTGCGGTTGTAAAAAAACGGGGTAAATCACCCCGTTTTTTAGAAGGTAGAAGAAAACGTATACAGAGTTTGTCCTGTAATGTCATAAATTTCTGATTGGTTTTCATAAAATATAAAATATATGTTTTTAAAAGGAGAAGATGGAGAAGATTATGTTCGGGCAACGACAAAGTATGATTGTTTATTTACATTCATTGAAACATGCCAAGATTTTAAGAAAATATGGTAACATACATTACATATCAAAACGTTTAAAATATGCAGTAGTATATTGTGATATGGAACAAATTGAGCATATGATGCAAAAGTTGAACAAACTTCCTTTTGTGAAAAAGATAGAACAGTCGTACCGCCCGTATTTAAAAACGGAATTTGAAAATTCACGTCCTGATCGGGCAAAAGAATACGATTATAGCTAATAGAAAAAATCCCCTGCTAATTTTAACAGGGGATTTTTTATTTGAAATAACACATTATTTCATTGGAGGAATAAAATTATTCATTCGTAAAATACCAATTAAATGATTGAAAAACAGTTCTTTTTCTGGGAAAGTTGTGGATGGTTTTACCGTAAAGGTAGTCACTTTTTTTCCAAGTTGTTCTGCCGTTTCTTCAAATAAAATGACGCGTTTACTTTTTTTATTTTCAAGTACAGGAATGCCTTCACGACATATGTATAATGGTTGGAAATCACCAGTAGTAGTTGGTTTTAATATTACAACAAGTGAGCACACTTTTTTTTCATTTTTAATTGTTTCAAATTGTAACATATGTGTTATACGTTCTTGATTTGCTTTGGCAATTTCAAGTAATTCATATAAATCAGAGTAGCCCTCTCCGAGTTCTATAAAGCGTTGAATCATATCTTTTCCTCCTCTTTCTTTTACTGTACCATCTCACTTTTTAAATGAAAAGTAGACAAAGAAAAAAAACCCTGCAAAGCAGGGCCCTTCTTATACTAGCATGTACTAGTAAGAAGGCAAAGGGAGAGGAGAAACCGGAGGAAGAACTTATGGGGAAACGTAAGTCTTCTCCGCGGTTGGCAACAACATCGAAGGTGATGTTGTTATAGTTATTTATGTCCAATCTAAATGAAGATATACATGATGAAATTAAATTTTATGTTGGGCTTTTTATTTTTCTTTTTTTTATTTTATGATAGGATAAAAAAGATAAAGTGAAACGAATAGTTCGTGTTAGCGAATGGTGAGATGAATACATAAAAATGCAGAGCGGTTATTTTAAGCTAAGTTCTTCTAGTCTTCGTTGGAAGATGAATGGAATCGTAAAGTTTGGTAGCGGTTACCGAATGGAGAAGGGCTTTCTATAATTGCTCTATAGATTGAAATAAAGGTAGTGACAACAGATGAGAGTAGTTTCAGGAAAATGTAAAGGACACCCACTTAAAGCGGTGCCAGGTAATACAACACGTCCAACGACTGATAAAGTAAAAGAATCCATTTTTAATATGATAGGACCTTATTTTGATGGGGGTGTCGCTCTTGATTTATTTGGTGGTAGCGGTGGTCTTGGAATCGAAGCTATAAGTAGAGGGATTGATAAAGCGATTTTTGTTGATCGAGACAATAAAGCGATAAAGGTAATCCATCAAAATTTAGAAAGTTGTAGAATACAGGAACAAGCTGAAGTATATCGGAATGATGCAGAACGTGCGATAAAAGCACTTATAAAACGTGAAATATCATTTGATCTTATATTAATTGATCCTCCATATAAAGATCAAAAAATTGTATCTTTAATTAGTGTAATGGATCAACATGGATTGCTACATAACGATGGTTTAATTATGGCGGAGCATGGTAATGATGTAGTTTTACCTGAGGCTATAGGAAGACTTGTAAAAGTGCGAGCTGAAAATTATGGCATTACAGCGATATCGATTTATAAGTATGAAGGTGAGGGGACGGAATGACAAGTATAGCTATTTCTTCGGGAAGTTTTGATCCAATTACCCTTGGGCATCTGGATATTATTAAAAGGGGAGCAAAAGTATTTGACGAGGTATACGTAGTAGTTTTAAACAACTCGTCAAAAAAACCGTTCTTTTCAGTGGAAGAGCGTTTAGATTTAATTCGAGAAGCAACAAAGGATATTCCTAATGTCAAAGTAGATTCACATAGTGGACTATTAGTTGAGTATGCAAAAATGCGTAATGCGAACGCGATTTTACGTGGGTTACGCGCAGTTTCTGATTTTGAATATGAGATGCAAATTACTTCTATGAATCGAAAGTTAGATGAAAACATTGAAACCTTTTTTATTATGACAAACAATCAATACTCATTTTTAAGCTCGAGCATTGTGAAAGAAGTTGCGAGATATGGAGGAAGTGTAGTAGATCTTGTACCTCCTGTTGTAGAACGTGCTTTAAAAGAAAAGTTTCAAACCCCGTTAAAGTGAACGGGGTTTTTCTTTGTTGCTCCGAAAAAATAATAAGATGACATATACATATAAGCAAAATAATGTAAATATCGGTCCGTAGTGTATAAAAGATGTCCAAAATTCATGCAGAATAGAAGAATGATTCGATAAAAAGACAGGGATATCTTTTTGCATAGGTGAGAAAGAGCTTACTTTTTCATAAAATGGTTTCCAAAATATAAAAGTAAAAATAGGGGCAAGAATACTTTGGATAATTCGTGCGAAAAAATAGGGCTTAAATCTAATGTCTGTTTCAGCTAATATGCTAGCGACTTGTGCCTGAATAGAAAGGCCGCTAAATGCTAAAATAAAGCTTGTTACCATAGCTTGCTGCAGGAGGGGTGTTTCAGTTATTTGACTAATCATTTGGCTTCCAAGTGTCATTTCAAACATGCCAGATAATATTGGGATACTAAATTCAGTAGTTAGTTGGAAGAATGATAAAATATGTTGCATAATAAAAGAAAGGGCTGCTGTAATATGAAATACAGTAATCATTTTATTTAAAACAGAGAATAAAATAATAAATCCACCAATCATAAGTAGCGTTTGAATAGAAGAAACGATAGCGTCCCCAAGTAATTTTCCTATTGGTCTTTTTTCTTGCATACGTGTCTCGTGTAGAATTGAAAAAGGGTTTTGAAAAGGGTGTTTTTTAGTAACATGTTTATCATGCGTGGAACTGTTGTTATTGCCATAAAAACGCATCAGTAACCCGACAGCAAAATTACTTACATAATGTGCAGCAGCTAATACGATTCCTAATTTCGGATTATTGAAAAAACCGATAGAAACAGCGCCAAAAATAAAAAGTGGATTGGATGAGTTTGTAAAAGATACGAGGCGCTCTGCTTCAATTTGTGTTAGCTGATTGCTTTTGCGCAGTCTAGCGCTTAATTTGGCGCCAGCGGGAAAGCCTGAAGCCATTCCCATTGCCCAAACAAATCCGCCTATTCCTGGAACGCGGAAAAGTGGTCGCATAAGTGGTTCTAATATAACGCCTATAAATTTTACAACACCAATACTAATGAGAAGTTCGGCAATGATGAAAAACGGTAAAAGTGAAGGGAATACAACTTCCCACCATATATTTAACCCTCGAATGGAAGCTTGTAAAGCAGCTTGGGGGTGGAGTACAAGAGAAAAGGTTAAAAAAAGTGTTGATATGGTAAGGAAAGCCGTTTTCCATTTTTCATACATGTAAGTAAATCCCCCTTTGTCCCAAAAAACGTTCATTTCAGTATACGTGGATACGTAGTGAATTTAGACCATAAGTATGAAAAAGGAACGAAAAAAATTAAAGGGTGAGAAAAGTGAAAGAACCGAAAATTGGCTTAGCTCTTGGATCTGGGGGCGCAAAAGGTTTTGCTCATATTGGTGTTATAAAGGTTTTAAGGGAAAATGATATACCGATTCATATGATTGCAGGAAGTAGTATGGGGGCTTTAGTAGGTACATTTTATGCGGCTAGTTCAAACGTTGAAAGACTGTATAAACTGGCAAATGTTTTTAAGAGGAAATATTATTTAGATTTTACGGTTCCGAAAATGGGATTTATTTCTGGAAAACGTGTCAAAGATATGATTAAAATGTTTACATATAATAAAAATTTAGAAGAATTAGATATCCCGACGGCTGTTGTGGCTACTGATATCTTAAAGGGGGAAAAAGTAGTTTTTACAAGTGGTCCAGTTGCAGAGGCGGTGAGAGCAAGTATTTCTGTACCTGGAGTGTTTGTGCCAGAGAAAATAGATGGACGATTATTGGTAGATGGCGGAGTAATTGATCGCATCCCAGTATCGGTTGTGAAAGAGTTAGGTGCCGATATTGTCATTGCTGTTGATGTATCCCCGATTAAAGTAAATGGAGAGGTTACGTCTATTTATGATGTAATTATGCAGAGTATTGAAATTATGCAACATGAGCTTGTGATAAATCGGCAAATTGCATCTGATTTAATGATGCGACCAGCTGTAGAACAATTTAGTTCCCGGGCTTTTACAAACATTGAAGACATTATTCGAGTTGGAGAGGTAGAAGCGGAAAAGCATGTTGCAAATATTCATTTATTAATTGAGCAGTGGAAGGAGAAACATAATGTTTAAGCGTTTTCGGTTTATATATGCAATTTTAATAGGGGTTATATTGGCAATGTTACTTGTTTATGTACGTCTGCCGTATTATGTAACGAAACCAGGAATGGCTGCCAAATTAGAGCCTTACGTTCAAGTTGAAGGGGGAACAAAAGAATCAGGTGATTTTATGCTTGTTACGGTTTCAATGGGACCGGCAAATGTAGTGAATTTAATAGCGGCACAGTTTAATAAATATACACATATTTCAAAAGCGGAAGAAATATTGCAAAAAGGTGAAAGTGATGAAGAATATCAATTTCGCCAAAATTATGCGATGAAAGATTCGCAAAATGCAGCGATTTATAATGCTTATAAACGTGCAAATCGTACTGTTTCTTTTGAAAATAAAGGTGTGTTGGTTGCTGGTGTAGCGAAAGGGATGCCTTCAGAAGGAAAGCTTAAACTTGGAGATGTTATCATTGCCGTCGACGGAAAAACATTTGAAAAGACAGAACAATTTATTGAATATATGACAGGGAAAAAAGAAGGAGATACAGTAAATATTGAGTACAAGAGGGATGGGAAACAGTTAAAAGAAAATTTAAATGTAAAGACTATTCCGAATGGAAATGGACGTGTTGGTATAGGTGTTTCTATCGTTACGGAAAGAGAATTAGTGGTAGATCCGAAAGTGAAAATTGACTCTCATGAAATAGGCGGACCATCGGCAGGCCTAATGTTTACATTAGAAATATATAATCAACTGGTGGAAGATGATTTAACAAGAGGGCATGAAATAGCTGGAACAGGGACGATCAATGAAAAGGGAGAAGTTGGCCCGATTGGCGGTATTCAGCAAAAAGTGGTTGCTGCAAGTGATGCTGGTGCTGAAGTGTTCTTTGCACCAAATGAAAAAGGTGCAGAGAAATCGAATTATAAAGATGCACTTGAGGCTGCGAAAGATATTAAAACGAAAATGAAAGTTGTGCCAGTTGATACGTTGGATGATGCATTAATGTATTTGGAAAAAATGGGCAATAAATAAAAAAATCTCTCTTTTTCAGAGAGATTTTTTTATAGGAATTTTGCAGTTGTTTCATCGTAACGAATTGGGTGATGTGTTGCATCTTGTTTTAGTAGTTGTGTTCGTAATGGTTCTTGTATGATGGAGAAATATACAGAATTGGCTTTTCGATCTATGTGTAAAGTAGGATGGTCAAATGTTTTTGTATGGGTAAGGATTGGAAGCTCTATTTTTTTCTTGTTTTTTGAAAGGTACGTTTGTCCTTTTTGTGACATGCCTAATAGACGAATGTATGGTGCATGTTGCTCTATATTTGCGCAATGTATTTCTTCTTTTGTTGTATTTGTTAAAATATGTGTACAAGCTCTTTGTAATCTAGTCCACGTATAACGTTTCGTTTTTAACGCTTCCATGAATGAATGGAAGGAGGAACTGGTTTGTATTTTTGATAAAATACGATGCTCTAAACCTTCCTCAATTTCATATATATGTCGTAAGTCTTCTGGAGACATCGTCATAAGCTTGTATTTAAAAAATGAAAAGTATTGTTCCCAATTATGTAATGTCCCGTAGTTTTGTTTATAACTCGCTAAAAGAGAAGCAGTCGCTTTTGGGATGAAAGGCTCAATTTCTGTAAAGGAACTATTTTCACTAAAAAGTTGTTTGCGAATACTTGTTGCGCTTGCAATATGTTGGTCGTTAAATGTTTCATCATGATAATGAGATGCAAATCTTTTTATCGTTTGTGCTTGCATAGAACTATTTTGCATTAGAATTGCTTTTATGTATTGGAAGCCTAAAATGTTATTTGGTTGAGACATGTCTATATTTTTTTCAGAAGATAAAATGTGTAGGAAAGCTTCAGATGTAGCTTTTGCGTAACTATTACCTGCGTTCATAAATTGCTTTACAAGACGATTAAAAGTTTCTTCTTCATTTTTCTGCACAGAGATGGTGTTATAAAAATTTTCGATTTGTCCATCTTCACTGCCGAAACAAATTTCAGAAACATGTAGGGCGTTTAAAATAGAAATAGCGCCATTTGCAAAGGTTTCGGCCTTTTGCGTTGAAAAGGCATAAGGAAGCTCTACAACGAGGTCTACACCGCATGCTAAGGCCATTTTGGTACGATACCATTTGGATACGAGTGCTGGCTCACCACGTTGTAAAAAAGGGCCACTCATAACAGCGATTGTAATATCAGAGTGTGTTAACTTTTTTGTTTGTTGCACATGATAAGCATGACCGTTATGAAAAGGGTTATATTCAACAACAATACCACTGGCTTTTATGGTAATCTCTCCTTTCGATGTAGCATCTTTTTGAAAAACGTGATACTCTATATATTATTTACTATGATGACTTCATTATAGTGTAAAGAAAAAACTTACACTATAAATGCATTATATCACTTATACCGCAGGGTTTAATCATCTTGTTTTTCCTCGTTGACCACTTTTTGACCACGTTGACCACTTTTAAGTACATTTCCTAGCATTTCAGTTACTTCAATTTGACGTTCTTCATAAACATCAGTATAAATATTTAAAGTTGTAGAAACATTTGTATGACCAAGCAATTTTGAAACAACCTTTGCATTTGCGCCAGAATCGATTAAAATAGTTGTAAACGTTCTTCGGATATCGTGGAATCTAATATACGGTACGTCAATTGCTTCGCACAAAGCTTTCATTTGGTAGCGTATCGTATATGGATGCACGATTTTTTTATTTCTTGTGCAAATTAACAAGTCGAAAGAGTTCTCCTTCTTATGACTTTGATATTCTAACAACTCTCCCATTAATTCTTCTGTCATCGGGATTATACGATTAGATGCTTCAGTTTTTGTCTCACCTAATTCATACTTTCCATCAACAAGCGTTAATGTTCTTTGTACATGAATAGTCTTGTTTTTGAAATTAATATCATCCCACTGTAAAGCTAATACTTCTCCGATCCGCATGCCTGTATGCAAAGCTAAAACAAAAGCAATATAGTAGCTTCCTTGTATTTTTGCATACTCCATAAACTTCATCGCTTCTTCAACTGTCCAACTAGCTTGCGCTTTCTTTTTTACTTTCGGACGTTTTGCTTTCTTAGCAGGATTAGAGTTAATCATCTCTAATTCTACGCCTTTATCAAGAATTTGTTTTAACATAACATCAACAGATGAAATGTATTTTGTAGTTAGACCCTCTTTAAGCAACTTCTGATGAAAATTATGCACGGTTAGAGGTTTTATATCTGATAACCTCTTCTCGCCGAATTCAGGCATTACACGCGAGCGTAGAATGCGTTTGTACTGATACAATGTTGATGGTCTACATGATGATTCTTTCTCTTGCATCCAGATTTCTACGAGCTGGGAAAAGCGAATATCACTATTCTCATAATCTCCATTTGCTAAATCATTTGTTACCCTAGCCACTTCTTCTTGAGCAGCTTTCTTTGTTTTAAAACCACCTTTAGTGATTTGTTTCCGTTTACCTGTGATAGGGTCTTTGCCGACATCCATGGTAAAAGACCACTTCTCACCACGTTTACGAAAGTATGCCATGATTTTTCACCTCGTCATAGTCGTTTTCTAGATACAAGCTGTGATATGTGGTAGTGGTATAAGAAATGATAGCATGTAAGCCTAATTTCTGTAAAAGGAAATTTACAGATATAAAAGAAGTGAGCTACAATATTTGTATATTAAATAAAGGAGGGGAAAATATGGAGGAATTCACAAAGGACCCTGGTGGTCACAGAGTAGCTGATCCTGGTGTAGGTTGGCATAACGAACCAGGTGGTGGTGGTGGTTGGAAATACGACGAAGATCCAGGAACAGGATGGAAACCAATTTATGGTCCGGGGACAGGTATATAAAAGAAAGGGGAGAGTGAGATTATGAAAGGTTACATAAAAGACCCAGGAGGTTCAAAGGTAATTTCTGATCCAGGAGGAACAGGTGGGGGTCCATTATTACTTGATCCAGGTAATGGGGGCACAGGATTAAAAATAGAACCAGGTGGACATAGAATGAATGAGCCAGGTGGTGGAGGTTTAAAGAATAATACTGATCCAGGAGGATGGTAATTATGTTATTATCCTCTAAAGAATCACAGGAACCTGGTACAGGATGGAAGTTATACGATCCGGGGACAGGAATGGGTAGTATTTTCGATCCAGGTCCAGGCGGGGGATATACAAAAGATCCAGGCACAGGAATATAAAAAAAGAGAGCTAAGCGCTCTCTTTTTTTGTTGATGAAAATTTGTTAATTTTTACCGTTGCGATTGGAAATGTTTTCTACTACAATCGACTCATAACAACTCTTTTTTCTCATTTAAGAATTGCGTGTAAAACTTGAGTTGTTTACAGAACTGTTCTCGTTGGGATTCATCCAGGCCTGCGAAAACCGTTTGAATTTCATCGAGAACATCCTCTAATTGTTTTTCACTTGTCGTGAATTTCCGACCCATTAGTGTATCGACAGAGATATTAAAGAATGACGCGATACGGTCCAATGAATCCAAATCCGGCTCATTAAAATTAGTTTCCAAATTACTAATTTGGCTACGGCTTAATTGGACTTTATCGCCGAATTCAGCTTGCGTTAAAGCACGAGAGTTCCTAAATTTTTTTAAATTTTCTCCAAATGTATTCATGTCTTTATTATAAATAAGGCATTATTTTTAGACTATATATACCAAGTAATTTGTCTTAAATATTATATTTGCGTGGTTTTTTGGACTTAACTTAAAAATAAACTAGAACATGCGTTCTTTTGATGGTAAAATATTCTTAGTGAAAAATAGAATTTTAGAAAAAAACTTTCTCAACATGATTTGACTATAAAAGGAATGAAGATTCTAAATCTTGTGATAAACTGATTTTAAATATAAAAATAAGAACAAAAAAGACCCATAGCGCAGCAAAAGTAGTGTGCAGCCACTCTTATGCTGTTCCCCTAATACGGTAGGGAAAACGCTTGCCATGAGTCAGCTCAAGTATAACATATTAAATTTAAAAAAACTTAAATGGTATAGTTTTTCTATTGAGAAAATTCAGGGAAGGTGTCTCGCGTTCAAAGGAGGCTTCGTTATGAATAAAGTATCTGGTTTAGGTGGTATTGTTTTAGATGATGAATTAAATTCAGTAAAGCTTTCAAAAATCACGAATTTATCGCAATCAAATTTATGGAAAACACTAAACGGAAAAGTACCTATGACTTTCGCAAAGTTAGTTAAGATATTAAGTGGTCTTGAATCTGAAGAACAGAAGATGGAAATAGTAAAAGAGTTTTTAAAGTATACAGATAAAGAAGCGGATATAAGAACTGCAATGTATTATTTATATCAGTCAGGTTATACGGAATTACTTCATGAACTTGTTGAGAAGAATTATAAACAATCTGTAACTAATAATTACAGAGATATATTCCGAGTTTGTTTAGATAGACAAACTCAATCATTGAGATCGGGAGCGTTTCTTAAAGAAATCGAAACAGTACGTACAAAAGTGAATTTAAATAAAACAGGTGTGAATATTCTTGTGAATACCTTAAGCGTATATGGTTATTTTGATTTAGGGGCATATAATGTATTAACTGTTCTCCAAGGAATTATTCAAGAGAAAATTGATGAAATGCCAAAAGGCTTAGAAAAGACATTGAACGAAGTGGAATTAAATATAATCTGTGCATATGCAAGTTTAATGCAAGACGAAGTAAAAACAGCAAGGGAATTATTACTGCATGTACTAGATAAACAAGAGATTCCACGTTTATTGAAAGCTACAGCACTTAGTATTTTTGCTGAGAGTTATATTTTCAGTAATCCTGATAAAGCATTGTATTTTTTTGAATTATCGCTTTCAGAATTAAGAAAGATTAAGAATAACAAATCATTACTAAAAAGAAAATTAGTGGAAAATACAACGGATTTTTGTTGTATTATTCATAATATTCCTGTAAAATTAGAATATATACATGACGACGCTGAAATTGCGTTACAGTGCATTCGTCAAAACAAGAACAGTGAAGCTTGCAAAATATTAAATCAAATCAGCAATCGAACTGCAACTCAAGATTTCTATTTATCGATTGCGACGAATGATGAAGAATTGAGAAGAAAGGCATATCATCGATTCTTAAAGGACGGAAACTTATTCTACATAAAAATTTTTGATATTTTAAAGTGAGGGACAGTGAGAATGAAAAAAATAATTGCTAGTGTAGTTATTACATGTGCGCTCGCATTATCAGTGTTATCGATTAGTTCGGTACCAGCTAAAGATAATCAAGCGGCAGGAAAAGTAAAAGAAGTACAACTAATGAAAATGGATCCAGGTACTTTAGGATAATAAATAAATGAAAATGCCATTGCATCTAAGGGTGCAATGGCATTTCGTACGTTTAAGGGGTTATTCATTTTCTACATTTTGATATTTTTGAATAATTAAGGATGATGGGGGAACCGACGATGGAAAATGTACTAGAGAGCACATTATGGGAAATGTTAAAATTAGGAGTATTAACTACAGATGAGAATGAAAAAAAATTGGTAGAGAATATAAAAAATAGAGTTAAAAAAGAAAAAAATGATTGTTAGCCCAATTGCTGACAATCATTTTTTGTTATGGCCTACAGCAGCCTTCATCATATCTAGTAACATATCTTGCTTTTCTTTTGGCATTTTTTCTAACATGTCAATTAGCTCGTTAAATTCTTTTCTTAATTCAGTGAACTGAACTGCATTTAATTCTGGATCATCAGATCGACCTAATAAATAATCGACAGATACGTTTAATACATCTGAAATGATAACTAAAGTTTCATTAGATGGCGAACTATAGCCTGTTTCATAATTAGAAATTGTAGTTTTTGTTACTTTAGTCTCTGAATCCATCTTTTCTTTTATCTTTAACGCTAATGCATCTTGTGTTAATCCACGTTTTTTTCTAGAAAGTTTTATCCTTTGCCCTAAAATAGTCATAAATTCACCCCATATATATTATATCCAAAACTGTAAACTGTTTTTCTAATTTGAAAGTACAACTAAATTGTACTTTGTTTGTAAAAGTTTTGCATTAGTTTTTTGAAACTTTGTTTAAAAATCCAAAAAACTCAAATATTATTATTGACAGTACAAAAAACTTGGATATATAATGAGTGTAACAAGTTCAAGAAAGTTGGATTTTAGGAGGTGTCATCATGGGAAAGAAACGACATAATTTAATTAAAGCTCGCAAACGTAAAAATTTTACCCAGGAACAACTAGGGGCATTGATAAATAAACAGAAAACGGTAATCAGTAATTGGGAAACTGGTTACGCAACTCCAACATTAGATGATGCAATGCAAATAGCGCAAATATTAGAAGAAGATATTTATAATCTTTTTTCAGGTGTAGAAGTTCAAGAAAATCAAACTTTATTTTAAAAAGTTCAATTGTAAGATGAATTAAATAAAAAATGAAAAGGGGCTAAAAACATGTACCAAATAAAACAATTACCATTCTCACTGAAAGCAGAGGATGTACAAGAATTCTTAAATATTTCCCGATCAGCAGCATATGCACTTATGAAGAGAAAGGATTTCCCAACAATTGTGATTGGAAAAAGTAAACGGGTTAAAGCGGAAGATTTTCTTAAATGGGTAGAAGCACAAAAGGTGGGAGCAAATGCTAGTTAAAATAAATTTCGGATTTTTAACAAAATTACCGTTTGATAAATAAGGAGGTGATTTAGTGGAAGATACAACGTCGTTAGTAGTATTCGCAATGTTTATCGCAGTTAGTATATTGCTACTTTACATTACTTACGAACCAATAAAACGATGGGCTTGGAGTGATGTAAAACAAAATAAAAAGACCCATGGCAGTGGGTCCTTTAGAAAAAATAAGTTGTTATAAGTATATCACGGAAAGTTAGGAAATAGTACATGCATTTAACTGAATATCAAGTGCTATTACCTAATAAATTTTGGGATTTAGCAAAAAGCAAAGAAGAATTAAAACAAATGGTTGAAAAGTATTTCAGCGTTGGTTATCCGCATTATGAAATTCAACGAATAATCAAAAGTGGACAAGCGTATATAGCGGTTTGCGTAAGGAGGTAAGGAATATGTCTGAAGTAAAAGTGAAGTGGATTAAACTTTCAACAACAATGTTTGAGGATGAAAAAATACGTTTAATAGAGAGTATGCCTGAAGCTGATACATTGTTAATAATTTGGATTAAGTTGTTGGCTCAAGCTGGTAAGACAAATGCAAGTGGGTATATCTTTCTGAACGAGAATATCCCATATACGGAGGATATGCTAGCAACACTTTTTAATCGACCTTTAAATACAGTTCGAATGGCACTAAGTGTATTCAAGAAATTCGGAATGATTGATATTGATGATAATCATTACATCAATGTTGTTAATTGGGGAAACCATCAGAATCTAGACCGTTTAGAAAAGATTAAGGAAGACACTAGAAAACGCGTAGCGGCACATCGAGAAAGAAAAAAACAAAAAACACTTAGTTGTAACGTTACATGTAACGAAGAAGTAACGGACATAGATAAAGATTTAGATAAAGATTTAGATAAAGATTTAAAAGAAAAACATAGTCCTGAAATCATTCAGGACAACGCTCAACATATTCCATATCAAGAAATTGTTGATTATCTCAACATAAAAGCAAAAACCAATTATAAACATACATCTAAAAAAACACAGGATCTAATCAAAGCAAGGTGGAAAGAAGGGTTCGAATTATCTCATTTCCAACAAGTAATTGATACTAAAACTTCACAATGGATCGGCAACACAGAAATGTGTGGATACTTGAGACCAATCACATTATTTGGAACTAAATTTGAAAGTTATTTAAATGAAAAACCAAGTAAGGAATCTCATCAACAATACGGTAATCACATAGATATTCCGGGGTTTAAAGGGAACATGCCATTTTAACGAGGTGAACAGAAATGCAAAAAATGCAGAAATCATTTGAAAAGATAGCGGCATTAGAATTTGCAGATGAATATTGCGAAAACCATACATTTAGTAAAGGTGGACAAGTAACTGTAAAGCCAGTAAGAAAGATAATTGATAAAAATGATGGTTCAATTTATTGCCCAAGATGCAAAGTAGAACAGCAGGATTCAATCCTATTTCAGCAAGCAAACAATTACTATAAGAAGATCAATAGAGAACGACAGAAGAATCTTCTTTTTAAACATAGTGTTATCGAAAATCAGTCAATTACAGAATCAAGGCTAGAATCATATGAAACGGATTGCCCGGAAACTAAAGCAAATAAGAAAAAAGCTATAGCAATTTTGGAGCGTATTAAAAAGGGTGAAACTCTAAACGTGTATATTGCAGGAATTCAAGGTGTAGGGAAAAGCCATTTAGCTTATGCGATGCTATACGAATTAGTAAGACACTATTGGACAATCTCTGATGGCGAAGCACTTAACGATGAATACGCATTTAAGGAAATGAAAAGTTGTTTGTTTGTAGAGATAGAGAAACTAATTCGTTTAATACAAGACTCATTTCGAAATAAGGAGTCAAAATACACGATGGATTATTGTATTAGTTTGATGGTCGATGCGGATTTTCTGGTTATTGATGATTTAGGAGCTGAAAGTGGCTCTATGAATAGAAACGGAGAAGCGAGCGATTTTGTTCATAAAATACTTTACGGTGTTGCTAATGGACGGCAAGGAGCAAACAAAACAACGATTACTACATCAAATTTATCAAGTAAGCAGCTATTTCAAAAATATGATCCGAAATTAGCGAGTAGGTTGTTAAATGGAGTATCCAAAGATGAAACAATCGTGTTTAAAACAACAACAGATAAAAGAATTTTAAATTTAGATATTGGTTTCTAAGGAGGAATAAGCATGTGTGTATTATGTCGTAATACAGGAATTATTCGTAAAGAAACATATCCAGGTGTAACTCTAACGGAAGGTTGTAACTGTGAAGTAGCAAAGCAACAGCAAGAGGAAAACGATAAGCGTTGGCAAGCATGGTTAATAAAATTTGAATCAATGAAACAAGAATTAGAAAGAAGCAAACAACAAAAAGTTAGTTAACAAGGGGGAAGAAAGCCATGAAAAATACAGGTGTTGCAAGAAAAGTTGATGAGTTAGGTCGTGTGGTAATTCCGGTAGAGTTACGCAGAACTTTGGGGATTGCTGAAGGAACAGCATTAGACTTTCATGTTGATGGGGAAAACATCGTTTTAAGAAAACATGAAAAGTCATGTTTTGTAACAGGTGAAGTTTCTGAATCAAACATGGAATTGTTGGGCGGTCGAATGTTTTTGAGTAAGGCGGGAGCAAATGAGTTACTTGATGCTCTTGAAAAGAGTGTGAAGGTACATGCCTAAGCAACTAAATATTTTCGATGTAGAGCCAGCGATTTGTGAGTTCGATGTAATGAAAGCCAATGTAAAAAAAGGAAATGGACGCGTTACATATACAGATGTACGTGTCCAAGTTCCAAGAAATGCAAAGGGTACGGATGAGTTACCACGCACAACTAAACAAGATGATCGTTATGACATCTTTGAACAATATGTAATGGCAATTTGGAGGTTTCAACGAGCTGTAGATAAGTTTTTTAGTTGGGATACAGCGGAAGAGTTATGTAAGGCAGCAAGGGATAAAAAAGAAATTATCCCGGTAAGGATTTATTTAGGAAGTGGCTTTAAACCTGATGTTGTCGAGTACATGCGGTAGTAAAAGGGAGAGGGACATATGAAAAAAATAGAAATTGATGTTAGTAGCAACAAGCTTTTAATAGTAAAGGATGGAAATGTAACAGCGGTAAATCCACCAATGAGCGGATTTGGTGAACAAGTCGCGGTTTGGGTAAACGGTAAAGTTGATCGTGTGGATACTAAGTTTACTGAAAAGATAAAATAATCATTTTTAGAAAGTAGGTTCGCTTATGAGTGTAGCAAGAAATCATGAAGCGATGAAAGAAACGCGGTTAAAAATATACATTGCTTTAGAAGAAGCTAACTTCATTTGGGATGAAAGAGATGTAGTTCGTTTTCGTGAAATGTGGAGTCAAGGTATGAGTTTACCAAAGATGGCAAAAGCATTAAGGAGGCACCAAGCGGAGGTGGCGCTTCTTGTAATAGATCAGGCTGATAAGTATTTAATTGAAAATCGTCCGATAGGATTAGGAATTTGCTAAATAGGAAGGGGAAAACAAAATGAACATTATGGAAAATGGTGTATTAGAAGCAACTAAATTAATTAGCGAAGCGAGACAAGAAGGTCAAGTTATAAAAGAAGCTACAGTTTTACAAATTGCAAGTATTTTATCAATCGGTGAATTAAACGATTATCAGGAAGCAACTTTACGTACTTGGAATAACAAAACTGATTTTGGAGGACGTGTTTCAAATGCGGCGCTAGGGCTTACGGGAGAAGCGGGTGAAGTTGCTGATATTGTTAAAAAAGCAATTTATCATGGACATGGTTTTCAACCGTCGCATTGTCCAGGAGAAGAGGACGGAAACACTTATAAATTAGCTTTAGAGCTTGGAGATATTCTGTATTATTTATCAATTATGGCGCACGAACTGGGATATACGTTACAAGATATTGCTGAAATGAATATTGCAAAATTAGCTAAAAGATATCCGGATGGATTTAGTCGAGAAGCAAGTCAAGCACGTGTAGATGTGAAGTAAGACCAAATTTGAATTTTATTAAGAAATGGGGAGCGGAAAATGAAAAAGAAAATAATTGCAGGTTTAATGTCTATTATAGCAATAACGGGTTTAGCGGGTTGTAGTACAGAAGCAGATACAGTTTCACAAAATTTATCTAAATCAGCTGATTCATTTGAGGTTCAACGAAGAGTAGTGTTCTTCAATGGTATAACTGATAAATACCTCTTAAGTATTGAGGGATTATGCGCTTTAGACGCTGGTGATGGGAAAAAGATAACTGTAACTTGCAAGACTGGTGATGGTAAATATAAGAAACATTACCTTGGATTAAGTGATAATGTGAGTTACTTCATAGAACAAACAGATGCTAAATACGAAGATGCATACCATTACAAAGTACTTTTTAGACCGGAAGAAATTATTCCAGATATTAAGTTGCAGACAAGTAATAAATAAATTACCTTTATGAGTTTATATGATGAAGTTTTGAAGAGTAAAACTAAACAAAAGCGTTATTCTACAGAAAAAGAGCAGCTAGCGCTGGCTAACTATCTTGTCATAAAACAAAATAAATCCAGATAAATGGAACAAGAATTATAATACTACAAGATAAAAATAAAGGGTGTAATAAAATTTTCTTCATGAATTTTCACCTTTCAAGTATGTTGTTCTAGTTTGTAAATTAACATTTTGTATTCTATAGACTCATTAATTTTTTTACTATTTAAAAGTATGACAATAACCTTACAAATTTGTAAGACTTCAAAAATAGTTAGATTAAAATTAAATAAAATAGTTATTTTGTGATGAATAAATAAAAGAACCCGCTGGTTATAAACGAGTTCTTCGTAACAGGTGCACCAGGAACACCAGGAAGCTGGTCCAGAGCAATCTAGGTATTCACTTGGATGATATTACTATATGTAAAATGGGGAAAACGGTTAATGAAATTTAAACAAAATTCTTATTGTATGACCAAAAATAAAAGAACCCGTTTGCTATAAACGGATTCTTCTCTCAAGGTCTGCAAGAAATTCAAGGTAACTGGACCAGAGCACCATATTGAATTTCTTATGATATTAATGTATTCAAAGAAATCTAAAAGATGAATGGGAATTAAATAAAATCTTTATTTTGAAAAAGGAGCTACAAATTATGAAAGAACAAATTAAAAAGAATTTTACTTATCATCCGCCAAAAGAGGGACAAATAGAAAAGTTTGTAGATATTAGAAATGAAGCTTTACATTTCGCAAATTTGATTGATGGATCATGTCCGAATAGTCGCGAGAAATCATTAGCTTTAACAAAACTCGAAGAAGCTGTTTTTTGGGCTAATGCAAGCATTGCAAGGAATTAATTAATACAAAAACGTTGTTTTGGAGGGGAATGGAACGGATGAGACATACAAGAAATGGACAAATGGTTAAATTGGGTCATAAGAACTTTAAGTATGTAGCTAATAATAAAATTTCATTAATGCGTAAAATCGGATATAAGTGTTTTGGTAAAGGCAGTAAGTAAGACAAAAACGTTATTTAGACATAAAAAAAGAGCACATATATATTGTGCTCTTGGACAAGAAAGGTAGATTTCTATGAGTGGAGAGTTTCTCCATACAATAACATATGCTTGTCCAGTTAAAAGGTGAAAAGTATTTTTCGAAACCAACAATAAATGAATAGAGCGCCTTGGGAGAAATAAAACGAAAACTTTATTTGAAAGTAAATAAAAAAGAGCACACATATAAGTGTGCTTTTAGCCTAAAAGGTTTGAACGTATGGACTGGAGTGCCCCATACAATAATATATGCTTGTCTGATTTAAGGGTGCAAAGTTTTTTATAAAAACGCTATTTGAATAAAAATAAGTTAGATAAGATGAGAATAGTCATCTCTTATGCTGGGGAGGTTAACGGATATCCAAATTAATTAAGGGTGATAATATGCTAAAAAATAAGGTTATTAGTTTGTTTTTTGGAATTATAGTAGCAGTTTCATTTTTAAATCCGTTAGATACCAAAGCAGTTAATACTGATGATCAAGATTTTTATGATTCTTATAATACTTTATTAGCACCATATGCAAGTCAAGTTATCAGAAATAGGCTGGGTCCAGATCACCAGTATAGTTTAACGGACGCAAAAATTTTAAAAGTTGAACGATTTCCAAAAGAAAACTTTAGTTTTATCGTTACAGTTCAATATGAAACTTATACAGGGGCTCATAACCCTCCGAATGGCATAGAAACCATTACTTTTAATATAAATCCAAGTGGAGTAAAGGTTGTAAATTTTGTTCATAAAGATACTTAAAGAAAAAGTGATATTCTTCATACATTGATGAGAAGAATATTTAAATTGATAAATATTTTGTAAGGAATGAAAAAGAGCACTGTGAAAAGTGCTCTTAGAGAGGTAGGGTCAATCTTCTATTGGCCATTGTTCACAGTTAATATATGAACGTTTGCCTAAAAAGTGACAACTAACAAAAGAACAGTTAGAAAAAAACCAACTGTTCCATTGCAACTTGTAAGAAAAAGAATGTGGGAGTTTCAAAAATGAAACTATCTGTAGTTTATACAAGTAAAACAGAATTATACAGCATGAAAAGGAGCACTACATAAGTGAGTGCTCATCGATAAGGAGGTAACTTTTTAGATAAACACCCTTAGGTAAAAAATATGCTGGAGAAGTGGAAAATAAAACAAAAATTTCATTTTGTTGAAAAGGGGAATGGATATGGAAAAGTGGCCTGAAGAAAGAATTGAAGCTTATAAAAGATATGTGACAAATGAAGATAAAAACATTGAATTGTTTGAACGCCAATTGGAATACAAACAAAAAGAAATTCAATGCTTACAGAGAGCAATTAAAAGAGCTTCACAAAGAAGAGAGTCAGATGCTTTAGAATTGCGTAATCAAGGGTGGGAATTAACAGAACAAGGCTGGAATAATACGAAATAAAAGAGCAGCTAGCAAAAGCTAACTGCTCCTTTTGACAAAAGATTCCGGGCTGCCAACACTGTTAAGAAAGCAGCTTATAGATAGTATGCACAAAGTTGTGCTAATTATTCAAATGAATAAAGGACAGTTAGCGAAAACTAACTGTCCAACCCTTAAAGAAAGGGAGGAATTAATGGGTATATAAAAATTCCTCCATCTACAGTATTGACGGAATATTGAGTTTTATTCAGGGGAGGAAGAGGGAAATGAAAGAAATTAAGTTTCGTGCATGGGATAAAGTATATAAGCATTTTCACGAAGGAGACCTTATCAGAGACTACCACATCGGTGAATTTATTGATAATCCAGAATACGAAGTAACTCAATACACAGGATTAAAAGATAAAAACGGCACTGATATCTATGAGGGTGACATTGTAAAAGCTTGGTCTACTGGTTCATACGGTACATTCGAGGTTCGTTGGAGACAAGATGGTTCGCCTTGTTTCATTTTATATCCAGCGTTTCAACATGGAGAGATGTGGAGATTGCATGGGGTGAAAGATAAAGATGGTAATTATTACGACGATGTAGAGGTTGTAGGGAATATCTATGAAAATCCTGAACTGATCAAAAACTAAACAAAATAATCCTTTGAATAGAAAGTGGGTTAAGAAAATGGACGACAAAAGTCAGGGGTTTAAAGAATTTGTAATTAGATGTGAGAGAGCGATAAAGAAATATAAACGTGCTGTTTTATTCAAAAGACAGCAAATTAAATATAAAAGATGGTGTAAATAGTTACTAAAGGTAATGAAATAAATTTTTAAAGCGAGGTTGGGAGAATGAAAGCTTTGAAGAAAAGAAAAATTAGAAAAGCAATTGCTCGTCGCACAAAAGAAGTGGAGAAGCATCAAGTTAATAAAGCTTGGAGAAACATCTTTGTACAAGCTGGTATTTTAAAGTGAAGAGAAACTAAATATAGTCCGGCTAGAAAACTAGAGGACACCAATTTTTAGAACAGCAATTAAAGCTGTTTTAGGAATAGGTGTCCTTTTTATTTTGAAAAGGGAGATGGGGAAATATGAAGGCACTTAAGGACCAATTACGTGAGTGGAAAAAACAATCAAATCAAACGAAAAAGAAAACCAAGAAAAAGCGAAAAGAGAAGTTAAGCACTCGGGACATTGAAGGTTTAATGGGAATTCATGGCCCACGTTATGAACGTAGACGTGGAGCTTTAAGACAAAAGTAATTTAAAAATAAAAAGGAGTGGTCTTACATGACTAAACAATTATCTTTCTTACCAAAAATCGATAGAACAGCAACACAAGAGGAATTAGAGGGTGTGTTGGAAAGTGTGCGTATACATAGACAGTTTGGGATGATGCGTAAAGAAATGAAAGTCACTCCTTCTTATGAAATACGCGAACACGGTCCTACACATGCAGTTGGTAAGCCATTAGAAGATGTTGCTATAGCAAATATTCAACAAAGTAAACGAGAAGAGTGGCTTGAAAGAATGTCATTACGTATTGATCAGTTTTTAAATCGATTAGGGAACGGACGTGCAGGAAGTATTCAGAGAGACATCATTTATAAACGTTATTTAGAAGATGAGGACGTGTGTGATTACATGGTCTATAACGAGATAGGGATGTCAGAGCGTACTTATAGACGTTGGAAATCTAAAGCATTTTATAAACTTGCTTTTGCTCTTGGATTAGAAGTTTACGAGACAGAAGAAACGGGAGGTAATGAATAATGAACTTTGTTCAACCGATACGTGATCCAGAGCAAATACAGCAGCTAAAAGATTATTTTAAGGAGAAGAGTTTGCGTAATTACATTCTCTTCATTATGGGAATCAATACAGGCTTGAGAATCTCGGATATTTTAAAATTGAAGGTAGGAGATGTCAAAGGCAGTCATATATCTATGCGAGAAAAGAAAACAGGTAAACAGAAAAGAATACAAATTACTGCAGCATTGAAAAGAGAGCTTAAATGGTTTATCGAAGAAAGAGAAGATAATGAGTACTTATTGCAAAGTAGACAAGGTAGGAATCGCCCGATTGGTCGTAGCATGGCATATAAGATATTAAGTGGAGCAGCGGCAGAGTTTGGTTTAGATGAAATAGGGACACATACGCTGAGAAAGACATACGGGTATCATATGTACATGCAAACGAAAAACATAGCATTACTCATGGAGATATTCAATCACTCGTCAGAGAAGGTCACATTACGTTATATAGGGGTAAACCAAGATGCAATGGATAAAGCGATGACTAGGTTTAAAATCTAAGCATTGCTTTTTCTTTTTAAATCTATACAGTTACTCATAAATTTTATACTGTGTAACTCAAAAGGGAAAGTTTAATTAAGTCAATGATATCAAGGGATTTGGCGAAGGGGTCAGTTACACACAATATAAGATATGGGTAACTCATTAGTAAAAAATAAATAAGGCTAAGAGGTAGTTAGAAAAGATAAAATAAGTGGCAGAGTCGTGACCGCTTTTTGGCAGGAAATGTGCCGGTTGTTTTGGAATCAACGTGATATATTTGTATTGTGAGAAGTGGCGGAAAACACACCTCACTATGTTGTTCTTATATTTCTAAATGGCTTCATATATGTGGCAGGATTAAAAATCCGAAACCAGCAGATGGTAACGATTAAATGCTACCACGATTAGGGAGAGCTTTTGCTCTTCTTTGAGCTAACAACATCCTAGGTAGATGGACTGATAGTGTCAGTGTCTGTCGTGCTCGTTAGCTGAGAGAAGAATAAAACTTCACATACCGTAATTAAAATGTAAATAAATAATTAATCTTAAAGCATCCATTCGGGTGCTTTTTATTTTGGAGGAGGTTTAAGGCGAATGGATATTGATATTAGTAACATATCCTTTGAATCCATTACAACATATTGTAATGGATATCAGTATAACGAACAGAGTGTAGTTACTGTGAGTTATACATTGACCAAAAGAAACAATATATTAACTGGTACATTAACATTAGGTTTTGATGAATATAAGGAACTTGCTTATAATGGTTTGCTTGCCAAGGTGAAAGAACATGTTACTTAAGATATGCAAATGTGGTAAGACTGTATCAATGGAACAAGGTATGTGTGAGGCATGTACTGTTATTGCTGAAGAACGAAGGAAGCAAAGACACAGAGATTACAAGGCGAAGCGAACAGATACGGACAACCAGAAGTTCTATAGCTCAAAGCCTTGGCTGATAACTAGAGCAGGCATAAAGGATAGAGACAATGGATTGTGTCAACTGTGTTGGAGTGAGAACAAGGTTAAACCAATGAACACAGTACATCATATTATTCCTTTAGAAGAAAATAATCGATTAGCTTTAGTAAGAAGTAATTTAATTTCGCTATGTGAGAAATGCCACCAGAAAGTTCATAAGCTGTATGACGTTAGAACGGAGAAGTTCAATATACAGAAGAAGTTAAGAAGCTTGATAGGGTAGGGGGAGGTTGAAAACTTTTCAAGGAGGGCGACGAGTCGCCGGGTGGTCTTTTTTTTCGCGAAAACTCCCTAAATGAAAATTCCGAAAGGAGGAAGGTGAATGGCTAGACCGAGAGAACCTGTTGATTTAGTTGTACTAAAGGGAAAAAAGCATTTAACAAAAGCAGAAATTGAAAATCGTAAATCAAAAGAAATTAAGGCGCCTAGTGATAAAATCAGGGCACCTTCTTATTTGCCAAAAGATTTAAGAAGAGACTTTAAAAAAATATCTGATGAACTAATCAGGATTGAAATCATGTCCAACCTTGATATTGATGCTTTGGCGCGGTTTTTAATAGCGAGGAAAATGTATGTGGAAATTACAAATGCTATGCTTGAACTTAGTCCGTTAGAAGAAGTGGTGGATGTAAAAAAAGATCCGGAAGGTAACATCATATCTGAAAGAACATACACCGTATCAAATGATGTTTATTCAGACTTACTTATAAATCAAGACAAACTTTTTAAGCAATGTAGACAAGCTTCCAGTGATTTAGGCCTAACAATTACATCAAGATGTAGATTAGTAGTTCCAAAAGAAAACGATGAAAAGCCTAAAAATAAATTTAATAAGTTTATGTAGGTTTGTTATATGAATAGAGTCACACAGTATGCTCTTGATGTATTAGAAGGTCGAGAAATTGCAGGGAAGTACGTTAAGTTAGCTTGCCAAAGGCACTTAGATGATTTAGAAAAAAGTAAATTAGCGCCGTTTGTTTATTATTTCGATGAAGAAAAGGCAGACCGGTTACTTGAGTATGCTGAAACTTTAATGATAGGTGAAGGTGAAGAGATATCACCACTTATCTTAGCGGAATTCCAAGCGTTTATTTTCGGATCATTGCATGGTTGGGTCCATAAAGAAACGGGTTATCGTAGATTTAGAAGTAGCTATGTTCAAGTGGGCAGACAAAATGGTAAATCCATGATGAATGGTGTATTAGGGACATATTATAGTAATTTTGATGGCTATAATTATGCTCAAGTATACTGTACAGCTACGAAACAGGACCAAGCAAATATAGTTCTCAAAGAAATGATTAAGTTCATTGAAACCGATGAAGATTTAAGTGAATGTTTCAAGGTGAAAGAATATAAGAATACCATTGAAGCACTAGTAACAAACGGAGTTGTTCGTGCTCTTGGAAGAGATACGGAAAGTATTGATGGATTCCGTTCTTATCTTGGTATTGTGGACGAATATCATAAACACCCTACAAATCAAATGTATAAATTATTGGAGGGTGGAACAACAAAATTAAAAGAATGCCTAATATCAGTTATCACAACAGCAGGATTTGATTTAAATAGCCCTTGCTATGAGTTATATGAGGACTGTTGTAGACTTCTTGAAGGTGTATACGAAGACGAAAAACAGTTTGTATACATTGCTCAATTGGATAAAGATGATGATATTTGGGATTCAAGTAATTGGATAAAGGCAAATCCGTTAGTAGCAAGAGATGAAGAAGGAATTGAAACCCTAGAAACAATGGCAAGCGCAGCAAAACGTAGGGGTGGAAGTGAACTTCGTAATTTCCTTACAAAGCATTTAAATATTTGGGTGCAATTTACAGACAACCAATATATGAACATGGAGCACTGGAAAAAATGCGCTTCAGATTTGGATTTAGAGGATTTTAGAGGGAAAGAGTGTTATATAGGTCTCGATTTATCTAGTGGCGGTGATTTAACGAGTTTAGGGGCTGTCTTCCCATATTTAAAAGAAGAAGAGAGGAATTACTTTGTTCATTCGCACAGTTTTATCCCTAAAAATCGTGTGGCGGAGCATATAAAGACGGATAACGCTCCATATGATATTTGGGTTAGAGATGGATTGTTAACCGTTACAGAGACGCTAGGGGGCATTAAAACGGATTATAAATATATAATTGCTTATTTAAAACGGATTGTAGAAGATTATGACTTGATTGTAAATGTAATAGCCTACGATCCGCATAATGCAGATGCCTTTTTAAGTGATCTTGAAGAGCTTGGTTGGAACAGCATTATGATTGTTCAATCCGCGAAGAATTTAAACGATGCTACAATTGATTTTAGATTGGAAGTTGAAGCGGAGAATGTTCAATACAATCGTAAAAATAAATTGTTAACATGGAGTGTAGCAAACGCCAAAACAGTATCAAATAGTTTCGGTGAAATCAAAATTGATAAGCACTTAAAAGAAAAAAGAATTGACCCAATTGATGCTGTTATCGATGCACACAAGATGGCAATGAAAGGTGAAGTAGGATTAAATCTGAGTCAATATGTTACGGATGAGAATCTTAATACATGGGGTTGGTAAAGGAGGTGAATACATGTGGAAATGGCTCGACAAAATTAAACCTAAGAAAGTTCAGAACTCTGTAGCCTTAGACTCAGACGAGTTTTTAAAGATGTTAGGCATTGATATTGGAAGTGTAAATAAAAATAAATTAAGTGAGATTACTTATTTTACTTGTTTGAGGTTACTGTCTGAAAGTGTAGGGAAATTACCTTTGAAATTGTATAAGGATACAAACAAAGGACTTGAGAAGGCGACAGATCATAGTTTATATACACTTTTAAAAATGCGACCTAATCCATACATGACATCAAGCACTTTTTGGTCCACAGTTGAAGCGAATAAAAACCATTATGGTAATGCATATGTCTATATCAATACAGATAAGACGAAAGTAAAGGATTTATGGATTTTACCAAGTGAACAAGTGCAAATATGGATTGATAATGCAGGAGCTTTCCAAAAAGAAAACGCTATTTGGTATATCTGGGGAGATAATAAATCCGGTAAGCAATATAGATTTCGTTTTGATCAGATCATGCATTTTAAAACATCATTATCGTTAGATGGAATTACCGGTTTAGCTGTAAAGGATATATTAAAAGTCTCAATTGAAAACATACAAAGTGGGGCTTTGTATCTTAGTAACTATTTTTCGAATGGTTTAATGGGGAAAGCAGTTGTACAGTATACTGGTGATTTAGATCAGGAAAAAGCAAGGAAAATGTCAGCAAAGATTGAAGAGTTTAGTAATGGATTGAAAAACGCGGGAAGAATAGTTCCTCTTCCATTAGGATTTCAACTTACACCGTTGAATGTGAATATGGCTGATGCTCAATTCTTAGAAATCAATAAGTACACGGCACTTCAAGTGGCCGGAGCTTTTGGGATTAAGCCGGCACAAGTAAATAACTATGATAAGGGTAACTATGCAAATGTTGAAACGCAGCAGCGTTCATTTTACGTAGATACCCTTTTATATATTTTGAAACATTATGAGGAAGAAATGAGTTATAAACTCCTTCTTACTGATGAATTCCAAAGTGGTTATTGCTGTAAATTTAATGTTAATGGCATTTTACGTGCTGATTTTGCGATACAAATGGAAGGACTCTCAAAAGGGGTGAACAACGCCATTTACACACCTAATGAAGCGCGAGAATTTGTAGATTTGCCACGTAAAGAAGGTGGAGATGAATTAATGTGTAATGGAAACTATGTTCCACTAGTATCAGTTCAGAAAGGAGGTGATGAAGGTGGATTGGTTGCAGATTAAAAACCAAACTGAGGATACACCATCCCTTTATTTTTATGGTGACATTGTCTCTTCTTGGTGGGGTGCTTGGGAAGATGAAGATCAATACCCTGAGAATGTAAGGAATATCCTCGATGGTGTTAAAGGGAAAGACTTAAATATCTATATTAACAGTGGTGGAGGATCTGTTTTTGCAGGGATGGCCATCTATAATATGATTAAACGTCATGAAGGCTATAAAACAGTTCACATTGATGGGCTTGGGGGTTCGATTGCTTCAGTGATTGCATTTGCTGGAGATAAGTTGATAGTTCCATCGAATGCATACTTGATGATCCATAAACCTTGGAATGGCACATATGGTAATGCGAATGATTTTAGAAAAATGGCGGATGATTTAGACGCAATTGAAGAAGGGATTATCAATGTATATAAGGATAATCTAAAAGAAGGCGTAGACATCGAAGAAATAAGAGAAATGGTACAAAATGAGACGTGGTTAAATGGTCTGAAAGCAAGTGAGTATTTCAATATTGAAGTAGTAGCAGAAAATACAGCGGTAGCTTGTACAAGTAATCTCTTTAATGAGTATAAGAATACACCGAAAGCTTTTAAAGAACCGAAGAATGAATCACCTCGAAATGCTGAACAAGAAAAAATTAATAAATTGCTGAGAGAGATAGATTTGATCTAACTCTTTTTTTATTGCTCAATTTTAAGGAGGAAGCAAAATGCCAAAAGAATTAAGAGAATTGTTAGCTAAGATTCAAAATAAGAAAGCAGCAGCACGAGAACTTTTAGCTCAAAAAAAGCTGGAAGAAGCGGAGCAACTTACAAATGAAATTAAGGATTTACAGAAGGAGTTCGATATCGCTTCAGCTTTGTATGAAGAAGAAGTAAATAATATTCCAAATGACCCAATTCCTCAACCACAAGCAAATACAGTACAGCCTAATGAGGCGTTTGTTAATGCAATGAAAGCAGCTGTAGGAAAACATAAACTATCTGAGGACGAAAAAGAGGTATTGAATGCAACTACTATGACTGAAGGTGTGCCATCTGATGGCGGTTTAACTGTACCAAAAGATATTCGTACAGCTATTAAAGAATTACGTCGTAGTGGTCCAGATGCACTTGAAAATTACGTAAATGTTGAGTCTGTTTCTACATTAACTGGATCTAGAGTTATTGAAGTAGAGGCAGAATATATCCCGTTTGACAATGTGGATGAGGCAGCAGATTTTCCATTGTTGGAAGCACCGAAGTTTGAAGATATTCAATATAGCGTTAAGAAAAAAGGTGGTATCTTGAAGTTTTCAAAAGAATTACTTGCAGATACGGCAGAAAATATTCAAGCTTACATTAAAAAATGGACATTTAAAAAATCTAAAGCTACTCGTAATGCTTTAATTTTAAAAGCTTTAACCGATAATTTCAGTGCCACAAAGGTAGCGGTTAAAACAGTTGACGATTTAAAGGATATTTTTAATGTGAAGCTTGATCCAGGTATTGAGCCAACATCAAGTGCGATCATGAATCAAGATGCTTTTAATTATCTTGATAAATTAAAAGATACGGATGGTAAATATATTCTTCAACCAAACCCAACAATGACAACACAAAAGCTGTTATTTGGTAAATATCCAATTCGTGTTGTTAGTAATAAAACATTAAAAACAGATGCGGTGAAGAAGACAACACCATTATATTTTGGTGATTTTAAAGAGGCTATTACTATCTTTGATAGAGAGGCTTTATTCATCGAGTTCTCAGAGCAAGCATTAGACCTGTGGGGCAAAGATTTAGTTGGTATGAAGGTACGTGAGCGCTTAGATGTAAAAGCTGTTGATAAAAAAGCGATTGTTACTGGCGAAATCACGTTTGTTTAATAGTAGAGGGGCTATTCCCCTCTTATAAGGAGGGGTTTCATGCTGTTAGATTTAAATTTGGCTAAAAAGTGGCTGAGATTAGAAGAAGAGGATACAGAAGAAGACGATATTTTAGGTCTTTTAATCGATAATGCTGAAATTTATGTAAAAAAAGCGGTGGGTAAGCATTATAATGCCACTGAAGAAAACCGAAAGCAGTCACAAAAAATTGCTTTGGTTTTAGTCACGAATTGGTACGACAATCGTGATCTTTCAGGTCAAGCTGATGAAAAAGTGCGTTACACCATTAAAAGTATGGTATTACAGCTTCAATTAAGCGAGGAAACGGTATGAACCCGGGGAAAAGGGACAAAAGAATTGTGATTGAACATAAAACCGAAAGAAAAGACGAGGAAGGAAACGCACTCCCGGCAGGTTGGGAAGTTTTTTCTAAAGCGTGGGCAAAGGCTGAAACTCCTGTAGGTTCAGGATTTAATTCTGAAATCTTTAAGGGAAATGCAGAGTTTGTTATTAAGTTAATAAACTTTACGATTCCATATCGGAAAGGAGTTCATTCTGATATGCGTGTACGGTATCGAGGTAAATTATTCGAAATTAAATCAGTAATCGATATCGATGAAAAGCACAAAGACATGTGTTTAATCTGTGAGGAGCGATCCAATTGGCAGAGTTAGAGATCTTTGGAATAGAAGAATGGATTCGTGAATTAGAGAATTTAGGTCAAGACGTACCTAAAATCACAAAAGAAGCATTAAAAGCGGGTGCTGGAGTATTTAAACAAAAGTTAGAGATTAGCTCTCCAGAGGGACCTAAACCAAATAAACCGACACCCAAGCAACCGTGGTGGGATGGGAAACACGCTAAAAATGCTATCGAAGAAGGTAAAATCGTTAAAAAAGGCGGAGCTTATTTCATTAACATAGGATGGGATAAGACAGATCGAACGGCCCACTTCTACATGAAGTTTCAGAACTGGGGAACAAGCAAAAATCCTAATCCACCACATAAAGGATTTGCAGAAAAAACACTGATTCAGAGTGAAAAAGAGGTGTTGAAAGCAATGGAAAGAGAGTTTATGCGTAGGGTTACAGGGCGATGAGGAATTTTAATAAAGACGTATTCGATATATTACGTAAAGATGCAGTCATTACCTCTGAGCTAGGTGGCCAATTCATATATCAATTTGTAAAAGGTAATGACAATACGCCTATATGGATTACCTTTTCCGAATTAAATACATCTCCAGGATTATATGCAGAGAATGAGGAAAAAACTTCACAGATTATATATCAAGTAGATATCTGGTCAATGTCACCAATTAAAACACAATTAAAAAACGCAGTTCAGGCAGCTATGAAAAAGCTGTCTTTTCAGCGTTTAAGTACCTATCCAGATTATGAAATGGATACAAAAATTTATCGATATGGTTTTCGTTTTGTAACGGAAATCATGAATTAAGGAGGAAAATGAAATATGGCAATGACAATTGATTTTAGAGATTTGCATTACGCGCTTTTAACAGAAACACCAGATGGTAAATTCAATTACGGAACACCAAAACGAATCGGTAAAACAGTTAGTGGAAAGGCTTCTCCTAAAGCAGAATCAGTAACGTTTTATGCTGAAGGTGGACCAGCAGCAACAGCTAGTGCATTTGGCGGAACAGAAATTGAATTAGAAGTTGATACATTACCTTTAACTGTGTATGCAGAGTTATTAGGTAAAAAAGTTATAAAGGGACAAGTTGTTGATAATACAAATGATGTAGCGCCTTATGTAGCATTATTATATCGTTTGCCATACGACAACGGGAAAAATCTATTTGTATGTTATTACAAAATGAAATTTGAACTTCCAAGTGACGAACATAAAACAGCAGAAGATAAACCGACATTCCAAAGTGCAAAAATTAAAGGGAAAGCAATCCAACGTGCTGATGGGAATTGGAGACACCGATTAGATGAAGAAGAAGTTGGTTTTGATGCAGCGGTTGCAGCGAACTGGTTTAAAGCAGTTCCAACACCACCTGTAGCATTAGGAGCTTAATAAAAGTATTTTCAGGGATGGCTAACGCTGTCCCTATTTTATTTCTAGGAGGAAATTATTTATGAAAATCACGTTACAAAACGAAGAAGGTACAAAAGATTATTATTTACCACAGTTTATTCCTGGATCAGCTACTTTTGAAGCTTCCACATTAGCAGATGAATTACAAGCAGATCTTGTACCAAAAGAAACAATTGAAAGAGCGGCTCATTTCGTAGCCCGTATATATGGAAATCAGTTTACGGCACAGGAGTTTGTTGATGGCACTCATGTGTGGTTTTTAAGTCTTACGATTCATTCTATTTGTTTAACAATTATGGGGCGTTTAAATGATGCACTTAAAGTAATGGGAACGATTGATGATGCGAAAAAAAAGTTAATGAAACAACTAGAAATGAATCCGAAGAAAAGAAATTCAAATACCAAGACATCGTAATCAACATTTATAACTTATTAATGGATGCAGGAATGACACAAAATCAAATCAATGAAATGGATATTGCGTTTTACTTTACCTGTTTAGCGAAAAAGGAAAAAGTAAATCGAGTGACTACAGCAAACCAAGCTCCCGCATGGTTATAAAGGTAGGTGAGAATTGAATGGCACTAGGTGATAATACAATCGGCGGTCGCGTCCGGTTGGATACAGATCAGTTTGAAAATGGAATCGCAGGCATTAATAGAAGTTTGAAAAGAATCGATGCGGAATTCCGAAATACTTCAGAACAGTTGCGTGGTGTTGGTTCTGAGATGGATCAACTGGAGAATAAAGCAAATCATTTAAATCAAAAAATAGACGCGCAAACGCAAAAGATGAAGCATTATGAGCAAGCTTTAAGGACATCTCAACAAAAACAGCAAGAAATGCGCCAAAAATGCGAGCAATTAGCTACATCTATGCAACAGTTGGAACGAGAGATACAGCAAAGTACGCAGGCATACGGAAAGAATGCGCAAGAAACAAAAGACCTACAAACTCAATACAATCAATTGCAACAAGAATACAAGCAAGGTACACAAGCTTTACAACGATTAACGGCTCAAGTTTCTCGAAATGATACAGCTTTTAATAATGCTTCAGCAGCATTACATCGTTATAGGAATGAATTAGGCGATACACAAGAAAGAATGGAACAGTTAGGTAATATTTCTGGAAGATTGCGAGAACGCATGAACGAAGTTGGAAACACAATGCAAGATACTGGCTCAAGAATTAGTCAAGGATTTGGAGCAGCCGCAGTTGGTGTAGCGGCAGGTGTCGGAGCATTAGTGGTTAATGCGTCTCAATTTGAAGAAGCAAATAAGAAAGTACAAGCTGGTTTAGGATTAACGAGGGAAGAGAGCTTAAAAGTCAGCGCAGTAGCAAAAGAAGTGTGGAGAGAAGGTTATGGTGAAGATTTAGCTAGTGTCAGCGATTCTTTAGTTAAAGTAAAGCGTAATATCAAAGATATTAATGATGATGAAACATTAAAACAAGTAACCCGTGATAGTGAAATTTTAGCTGAAACGATGGAGTCTGATGTAAACGAGGTAACTCGTGGTGCAGCTCAATTAATGGGTCGATTTGGTTTATCTGGTAAACAAGCTTTTGATTTATTAGCGCAAGGTTCCGCCAAAGGATTAAATTATTCTAATGAGTTATTTGATAATTTGAGTGAATACGGTCCCTTGTTCCACGAAATGGGATTTAGCGCTGAAGAAATGTTCACCATTTTAATTAATGGTAGTCAAAATGGTGCATACAATCTCGACTATGTGAATGACGTAATGAAAGAGTTCCAAATTCGTGTGAAGGATGGTTCAAAATCTACTTCAGACGCAATGGGAGAAATGTCAAAAGGAACACAGAAAGTATGGCAAGAGTTCTTAAAGGGTAAAGGTACAGTAAAAGACGTCTTTAATGCCGTATTAAATGAATTAAAAACAAGTGACGACCAAATCAAAGTTAACCAGCTTGGAGTTTCGCTTTTCGGGACGAAATGGGAAGATCTCGAAGCAACTACTATGTTATCTCTAAACAATATGGAAACTGGTTTAGGAAATTATAGTGGTGCAATGGATAAAATGGTTGACGGTTATGATACAAGTGCAAAGCAATGGAAATCCGTAACGAGAGAACTACAAATTGCTTTAGAGCCACTTGGTAAAGTTATTTTAGATATCGCCAAACAGGCAATACCTGAATTAAAAGAATCAATTAAAGGTGTAGCTGATTGGTTTAATGGGTTGGATGATAGCTCCAAAAAAGTATACGGTACAGCATTATTATTAGCACCAGCGGTTATGGGTGTTGTGAGTGCGCTTGGGCTACTTTCTTTTGGTATCGGTGCAATTATCGCGAATCCAATTGTTGCGACAATAGGTGGGGTTGTAATTGGACTTGGTGCGTTAGGTTTTGCCTTTGCGGAAGCTGGTAAAAAGGCACAAAAAGCAGAAGAAGATAGTCGTAGATTTGGTGATGGTGTAAGTGAAGGGACGAAAAAAGCTCTTGAAGGATATGTAAACCTGAAAGAGAAAGCTTTTAAAACTCTAGATGAAATACCAACTATGACGGGCGAAAAAGCAAAAGAAGCCGTACAACGAGCACATGATGAATTTGGTAAATTAGCAGACGAAGCGATTCAAGCGATTAATAAAGATAAAGGTAAGTTCCAAGCTCATTTGGATAGTTGGTTTGCTGGGGAAACAGATTCAGCTGTATTAAGAGCAAAAGAGAAAATCGTTAATGATCAAATGGAAGTATTCCGCGCACAAGAAGAAGCTGTAATTAAGGCTAACGAAAAAATCCAAAGCCTACTTACACAGTATAATGGACAGATTTACAAAATGAGTGCAGCGGATAAATCTGTATTCTTAGCAGCCTTAAAATCTATTGATGCTGAAGTTGGAAAATCAGCAGCTAAGAGTGTAGATGAGATTCAAAAAATAGGCAAAGCAATGGATAATTTCAACAAAAATACTTCTGTTGAAACCATTCAAAATAAAGTTAAAGATTTAGGGAAAGAATACACGAATTTAAGTAATGATTTAGATAAAGCAAGACAGAAAGAAATCGAGTTTGCAAAAACGAAAATAGCGGATGCAGAAGGACAAAAAGTTGCTATTGCTCAAATTAATAAGAAATACTCAGAACAATCCATTCTCTTAACAGAAGGGTATAAACAACAACTTCAACAAGCGCAAGAAGTATTGAAATCTAAAGGCGTTGAGATGGATTTAACAACTGGTATTACAAAAGCTGAGCAAGAAAGGATTACAATCCAAGGTCGAGGGTTTGGGGAGTATGTTAAGAACTCTGAAATAATTGAGAGTAAAAACGAAAATCTTTTCAAACGTCTTCAAGATCGAGCAGCTAAAGAATCTGATTTACGCAAAAAGAGTGCTGACGAAGTAAAAACATATGGAGAATCACTCATAGCTAACTCTAATAGTGTGTATGAAAGTCTATTTCAATCGACTCGCGATAAAGCTGTACAAATTGGTAGTGATATCGCTTATGCACTAGAAGACGGTACAAAAGCTGTTAATTTAGGTGAAAAAGGCGTTGTAAAAGTAGACGAATTTGTGGAAGGAATCAAAACAGGTAAATATAAAATTCAAGATGTAGCGATTGCTCTTATTAATACTATGCGTGTTGAAATGGGAAGTAAGCCATTAACGGCAGAAGGTATTAAAGTAATGACTTCTTTCGCGGAAGGTTTAAAGCAACTAAATGTTACGGATATTGCGGCTAAATTAAATATCGATCTTAAGAAAAATCTAGAGATTGATTTGGGCCCACTTGGAAAGATGACGACAACACAATTTGTACAAGGTTTAAAAGAAGGCACAGTGGGTATTGACGCTGTGTTTATTTTCTTCCAACAGCATTTATCTAAATTAACGGCCACTGATTTATCTAAAGACGGAACAAAAATCATGTCTACCTTAAAAACAGGCATGGAAATGGGATTTGTTAGTATCCAAGATATATTAAAACAACTTGGTGTCAGTATTGAAGATAAAACAAAATATGATCTTGGTCCAAACGGGCAAGTAACAATTTCATCTCTTGTTCAAGGTATGCAGAATGGTCAATTTAATATTGATCAGGCACTTGAAGTTATTAGACAAATGGTTGTACAAAAAACAAATGTTGATACAACGCAGCAAGGCGCAAATATATCTCAAACAACAGCCGATGGTATTCGTCAAAATGGCGGTCAACCTGTTCAAGCAGCTAGCGAAGTTAAGCAAGGTGTAGAACAAACACTTGGTTCAACCACAGATGGAAATGGCGGAGCGATGTCCACATTGCTTATGCGACAATTTATGTCTCAAAATAAGCCTGGCATCGTTGGAGAAGCAAGTGGGATTAAACAAGGTGTAGAGCAACAATTAGGAAGTACAACGGATAATAACGGTGGTAATAATTCCACTTCTATGATGCGAAATGCGATTGCAAACAATCAAGGAAGTGTAAATGGAGCGGCCGCAGGAGTAAAACAAGGTGTACAGGTGACTTTAGGGAGCACAACAGATGGAAATGGTGGCGCGGCCTCAACTAATATCATGCAACGTATGATTAACGGAAATAGAAGTAGTGTAGTTGGTGCAGCCACAAATGTAAAACAAGGTGTCGAAGGTACTCTGGGTAATGCGACTGATGGCGGTGGCGGTTCAAAAGCGGGTAATAAGTTTGTTGATGATTTAGGGTCGAAGCGTGGGGCAGCACAAGGAAGTGGTGCGAATGTTGCTGGTGGAGGTTTAAGTGGACTTGGTTCTATTATCGCGAATTCAGTGGGACTAGCTTTCGCACAAGGATTTGCATATGGTATGGATGGAGCTTTTGGTCAAGTTAGAGCGAAAGCGGCATCATTAGCTAGCGCCGCATTCAATGCATTAACCGCTACACTTAATGTAAATTCACCATCGAGACTTGTAAGAGATAAAGGTGGTTTACCGTTTGGAGAAGGATTTGCAGTGGGTATTCAAAAGTCGACTCCAATGGCTGAAAAAGAAAGTCGCTCGCTGGCACTGAAAGCAAATAAGGCCCTTGTAAATGAATTACAATTGAATAGTAATTCAAATAGCATGACGTTTGCCGGGGTTCGTATGGCGCAAGGTATTGCTACAGGAATTAAAAGCCAATATTCTGTAGTACGAGATGCTTTGCAAGATACAGTATCGGATGCTATGGATGGTATTCGTTCTATTAAACCAGAAGAAATATTTAGTTTTAAAGGTGATGATCCACTAACAAAGTATTTTAATGCAATTTTTGAAGATGGAGATTGGCAAAACGATTGGATAACACACATTCCTGAGAGTATGCGCAAGATGGTATCGGAAATCGGGCGTCAAATGGAGCGTTTTGAAGGTCTTTCAATCAATGATTTGGGTAATCTGTCTGGATGGAGAAAAGTATTATCCGATAACCCGAATGTTGTTCAATATAGACAGAGCAACAATAATCAGGATAAACCAACAAGGCAGCCAGCACAAATCGTAAATCATTTTTATAATCAAGATACATCTGAAGTGATTAGGCAACAGAAAAAAGCAATTAATGATATTGCTTTCATGTTAGGAGGGTCGATGTGAGAAAACGTGTAGTGATTGAAAATCGTTTAGGTGAAAAAGTAGAATTCGGACCATTCCCACCATATGTACTAGTTTCAATCGACCTTTCTGGAAGTGAAGCAGATATAGTTCGTACACAAGGGTATATGCAAGACGGTGTTACAACAGGCGCTGTTACTATGAGGGAGATGCAATATCCACTAGAATTTTATATTGAGGGAGAAAGTCTTGCAGATGTTTATGGATATCGCAGACATTTAAATAGGATATTAAATCCAAAACTAGGTCCATTTATTTTAACCATCACTTTACCGCACGGAACTTTTCAAAATGAGATTGTTATAGAATCATTACCAAAGTATCGTGTGGAAGATGAACAGTATAAAATTTTACAGCAAGGATTACTCCATATTAATACACCTGATCCATACTGGAAGAATGAAAAGGATAGAGAAATACCATTGATTTCATGGAAACCAACTTTTAGGTTTCCTTTTTCTTTTGATCCAACTGTTAAATTTGGGGTAAAAGGTGAACAAAAATTTGCAACAAATGACGGAGATGTTGAAACACCATTGCATATTACAATTTATGGACCTTGTACGACCCCAGTAATTACAAATTTAACAACCATGCAATCTATAAAGGTAGAAAGAGAAGTTCCAGCAGGATGGAGGTTAGAAATTGATACAACATATGGGCATAACACAGTAGAACTAATAAAAAGTGATGGAACGAGAATAAACGCATACAACTGGATAGCTCCAGGAGTAAGACTTAACGAGTTTCGACTTCAAAGAGGGTTAAATATTTTAGATTATAGCGCAGATATCGGAAAAGATAGCACTACAGTAATGATACGTTTTAGAGAGCGTTTTGCAGGTATATAGAAAATGAGGTGACGGTATTATGACGCAACATGCACTTTTTATGGATGGAAAAGATTATAATTCTTCTGATTTCGCAAGATTATTCGATATGTGGTTTGGGACCGGGGTTTCTAAAGGATATATAAATGATTTAAAAGTTTCTCCTTACTTCGGTAATACCATGCAAACTATTATAAGCCCTGGAGCCGCAACGATAATGGGTAAGGGGTATATAAATGATGAAGCATTCCTACTTACTCATGATACGGCACACGCAACACTAGATCGTATAGATCGAGTAGTTATACAAATGAATCTTGCCACAAGAAAAATGGAATTGCTTGTTAAAAAAGGCGTACCAGCAGGACTTCCAGTACCTCCAAGTTTACAGCAGGATGATATATGGTGGGGAGGTGGAGTTGTTTATGAGATTAGCCTTGCACAGGTTCGTATAACAAAAGGGAAATCATTTATTGATGTGACTCAAATTACTGACGAAAGAAAATATGGAGATTTACAAGGGCAGACTGGACTGTATGCAAAGAAACAGTTAGAGCCTCGAAAAACACCAAAATTCTACAACCAATGGGTAGATTATGTTGAATACATTGGGGGAGCGCATGAGAAATTCCGATATTGGAAAGATGATTTTGGAATGGTCCATATGCAAGGGTCCGCATGGGGTGGTATGTACGGAAATCAGATTGCTGTATTACAACTTGATGAAGGTTATAGACCAGAAGGTAATCTATATTTTTCAACAACTTCAGTTGATGGTAAGCCACAATTTATGGAATTAAAGTCGAATGGAATGTTAGTGTTTACAGCTGTTTTTTCCAGTACAACAGCATCGATGATTATGGGTCCTGTTTCCTTTAGGCCAGCAGGAGTATAGAAAGGAGAAATCTTATATGATTATATACACACCAGACCTAGAAAAAATCGGAGAAATTAATGATTATGAATCGTTGAATTTCAAGAGAGTGTGGGAAGATGTTGGGACATTCGAGTTAAAAATTCCTAACGATGCACAATATGCAATTACATTATTTGAAGACAACTTCGTTTTAATTGATGAAAAACGTGTGGGTATCATTACTAACTACCATATTGATGAAAATGATAAAAGAACCGTTAAGGGATATCAACTCAAAGGGATATTAAGAAATCGGATTATTCTCCCTCCTTCTCATACAACTCACGATAGGAGATATGCTGAGGCAGAAACTGTTATGAAGCATTATGTAGATAGACATGCCGTATATCCAACAGATTCCGCTAGATTGATACCAAATTTAGTTTTAAAAGCAAATCAGAAACGTGGTAATTATCTTCAAGTTGAGAGCCGTTTGAAAAATTTAGCGGAACAATTAAAAGAAATTTCTTTGGCTTCAGGTTTAGGATGGGATGTTTATTTAGATGAACACGCAAGACAATTTGTGTTCGATGTACAAGCAGGAAAAAATCTAACTAGGAACCAACAAACATATCCACCCGTTGTTTTTGCAACAAGTTTAGAAAATGTATTAAAACGAGAATTTGAAAAAGATACATCCAGTTATAAAAACACAGCGTATGTTGGTGGACAGGGTGAAGGTGAGGATAGACGAATTGTTGAGACATATACAGAAGTAGCAACTGGACTTGCTCGTAAAGAAGTCTTTATTGATGCTCGAGATATAAGTAATCAAACTGAAGATAAGCAAGAGAAACCTGAATCTGAAATTGTAAAAATGCTAAAAGATCGTGGGAAACAAAAATTAGAAAATGAATTTAGTAAGATTGTTTCATTTGTTTCTTATGTGACCGAAAAACCCGGGATGGAATATGAAAAAGATTGGACACTTGGGGATATCGTAACATGTGAAGATGATGAAATCGGTGTTCAAATGGATGCTAGGGTTACAGATGTGGAAGAGGTGTATCAGAACAACAAACGGGAGTTAAAAGTAACATTTGGAACAACACGTTTGGATGTAAGAAAGCTATTGCAGCGTGAATTCGCACAAATAAATAACATTATTAGAAACTAAGACCATAGTATGGGTCTTTTTTTATTTGAAAGGAGTGTAGTTCATGAAACAAATGTTTGAAATCACTGTAGATATACAAAAGGAAACGAATCATACTGATATTAAATTTTCTCAAAATAGCTTGAACACTTCGGAATTAAATATCAACATCGCTAATGGTGGGAAAGAATTCACGTTGCTTGATTCAGATAAGATTATTGTGTATTTTAAGAAACCTGATCAAAAAGTAGTATTTCAAGATAAACAAATTGAAGTAATAGACAAAGCAAAAGGTAAAATTAATGTTTTATTGACTACTCAAACACTTATACAAGCTGGAAAGGTGTATGGAGAGATATCCATTGAACGTGAAGAAAATGGAGTGAAAAAGCGGATAAACACATATGATTTTAGTTTTGAAGTGCGTTCGTCATTTTCTGCAAATGAAAGTATAGAATCAACTAATGAGTTTCAAGTATTTGATAAAATTTTGGAGACTGGTAAAGTATTAAAAGATGTAAATGTACCAGCTTTAATTGAATCTGAAAAGGTAGCAACAGAAGCAAAAGAAGCGACGGTTCAACTTACTAATCAAATTGGGATTTTATCCGGAAATGTTACTGAACAATCAAAGAAAACAGATGAAAGACCTGGTGTTATTCCACCTCCAGCGAAATTCCCTTGGAAAAACCCACCGATAATGATTAAGAAAGATATATTTGGTAGATATAACGTGAATTTTGATATTGAAAAGTTTGTGCCAGCTGTCGGTAAAGCTTACTATGTTGATGCTAACACGGGAATTGATACAAACGATGGGCTAACATCGGCAACAGCTTTCAAATCTTTTTCAAAAGCACTACAACAAGCAGACGCTAAGATTATCTATGTTGCTCCAGGTGTTTATGATCGTAATAGAGGGTGGATAAAAACCAATCCGGCTTCGAACACA